>NZ_BAABWM010000003.1:0-622975 GCF_040369695.1 Pelagimonas sp. KU-00592-HH
CGGTAGCTCGTCAGGCTCATAACCTGAAGGTCGCAGGTTCAAATCCTGCTCCCGCAACCAAAAAAACCACAAAAATACAAAACGATAGCGCCCAAACGGGCGCTTTTGGCCGTTTGAACTTAAATGGACTGGGCCAATCGGATTTGTAAGGGATCTGCCAATCCAGAGAAATATGAGTGTCGCCGTGCTTTCTTGAGGCAACAAATCCACGTAGAGAGGAATAGCGCAGGATCATTCCTGCCAAGGATGGAGGGTCCATGCGAATTGCTGCCATGACCATGGTCTACAAGGACTATTGGGCGCTTGAGAGATGGTATGAACACCATGCCCGCCATTTGGGGGTAGAAAACCTGTTCGTGGTGTCGCATGGGGAAGATCCGCGTATTCGCGACATCTGCGTCGGTGCGCATGTCTCTGTTTATCCGCGGGATAGCTTGGAAGGCTTTGATCGTAAGCGCGGGCGTTTTCTCGATGATTTGCAGGCCAGGCTTCTAGACGAATACGACTGGGTCATCAGGCTAGATGCCGATGAGCTTTTGTGTTGGGATTCAGAGCGTTACGCTGGTCTTGAAGAGGTTTTCCAAGAGAAAGCCGATGTCCCCGTCGTGACGGCGCTTGGGATGGACCTTGTCGACCTGGGACAGGGCGGGCAAGCAATCTTCTCGGAGATCAGGGATGCCGCCTTTTCGGGACATTACAGCAAGCCCGTGGCAGCCGCGCGCGCCGTTCCCTTTGCCTTGCACGGGGTCAAGGTTGCATCCGAAGACTTGGAGACGTTCCCATTCCGCCTGCCAAGGGGGCTTTACCTCGTGCACCTGAAATACGCCAATCGAGGCGCCCTGGATGAGGCCAATGCTGTGCGGATGGCGGTGGCCAATCGGGAAGGGAAGGGCCTGCCCGGAACCGCGTGGCAGGAAGCGGATGTCGAAACCATGCGCTTCTTTCTGGATTTCGAACAGAAGCGCAAGGTGCCGTGGGAAAAGGCCGAGGCGCATGCCTATTCGACCTATTCCTCAAAGCCGAGCCGCAAGGAGAAGCGGAACATCGTCAAGGTGCGGGCGGTGAAACTGCGCCAGCGCACGGTTCTGCCCGCGTGGTTCGCAACGCTCTAGGGGTGATTATCCCTTGCGGATCAGGTAGATGTCCATGATCCAGCCGTGCCGTTCGCGGGCGCTGGCGCGAGTCTGAACAATCTTTTCCGAAACTTCGGCCAAGGGACCGTCCAGCAGGATCTGGTCGGGCATGCCGACATAGGCCCCCCACCAGATGTGGTAGCCTGCGTCCTCGATGCTCTGGAACGAACACTCGCCGTCCAGCATCACGGCAATCGTATCCACCCCGTCGGGCCAACCATGATCGCGCAGGCGGCGGCCCGTGGTGATTTGAACCGGTGCGCCCAGCGAGTTGAGCGGAATGGCATGGGCTGCGGTCAGCATCTGGAGGGACGTGATGCCAGGCACCACGTTCACCGCGATGTCAAAGCCCTGTGCAAGCAGACGATCGGCAATGCGCAGCGTGCTGTCATAGAGCGAGGGATCGCCCCAAACCATGAGCGCAACTTTGCCACCGTTAACCACATGTTCGCGGATCAGATCACCCCAGATGGTCGCCAGTGCATCGTGCCACGTGTTCACGCCATCAAGGTACCTGGGCGTCTTGGCATCGCGCACCGGATAGTCAAATTCGACGATCTTGGGGGATGTCTTGAGGATGTCGGCAGCAATCATCCGGCGCAGATCGGCCAGTTCCGTTTTTTCGTCCCCCTTGCGAGGCAAGAGGATCACATCCGCGTTTTCCAGAACGCGGATGGCCTGAAGTGTCAGGTGTTCGGGGTTGCCCGAACCGATACCAACAAGAGAAAGGTCGATCATGTCGCGGGGTTACTCCTGCTCGGCCAATTCGCCAAAGAGGATTAGCCCGGGGGCGGTGGAAATCTCTTCGGCCAGTTGTTTGGCAAGCTCTTCCATCGTGGTGCGCTGGAGGGTCTGTTCCGGATGGCTCACGTTTTCCGCCAGCAGGGCAGGGCAATCGCGGCGCAGGCCGGTTTCAAAGAGCTTTTCAGCCAAGGCCGGGAAGGTCCGCTTGGGCATGAAGAGAACCGTTGTCGCGCCCGGATCAGCCAGCGCCTGAAGGTTCAGGTCACCGGGCAGGGCCCCTGCAACATCATGGCCGGTCACGAACTGCACGCGACGGGCCACCAGCCGACGGGTCAGCGGGATCTGGGCCGCCGCGGCCGCGGCACAGGCCGAGGTGACACCGGGGATAATCTCGAACTTGATGCCATTGGCGCGCAGCTCGGTGATCTCTTCCTCGAGACGGCCGAAAATGCCGCTGTCGCCGGATTTCAGACGCACCACATGCGCCCCGGTCTTGGCATAGTCGACCAGCAGGCGGCTGACGTGGTCCTGTTTGGGAGAGGGGCGACCGGCGCGTTTGCCGACGCCAACCAGATCGGCGTCCGATGAGGCGTGCTCGAGGATCGGACCCGAGGACAAATCGTCAAACAGGATGGCGTCGGCCTTCTTGAGGCGATCCACGGCCTTCAGGGTCAGGAGTTCCGGGTCTCCGGGGCCGGAGCCCACGAAGCTGACAAATCCGCTCATGCGCTTGCCTCTGCGATCAGGTGGAAGAAGGTGCCGGTGGTGTTGCCCTTGACCGAGCCGGTCTCGGGCACCGGGTTGCCGTCAGCGTCGCCAACCTCGGCGAGTGGGGCATCGGGTTCTTCCAGGATGGTGGAATAGTGGAATTCGTGGCCGCGCAGGCGTGCGCCGGTCTCGAAACCGGGCATCGGTGCTTTGAGCGCAGCCTGACGATAGCCAAGGTGGAACTTGCGCTTTTCGTATGAGGTGACGAGGCCAAGCAACCCTGCCATCTGGTGGCGGGTGCCTTCCTTGTCGATCAGGACTTCGCCGAGGGCCATGTAGCCGCCGCATTCGCCGTGAACGGGCTTGGTGGCTGCGTGCTCACGAAGGCCCGCCAGATAGGTCGATGCCGCCGCAAGAGTGCCGGCATGCAGTTCGGGATAGCCACCCGGCAGCCAGACCAGATCGGCATCCTTTGCCGGAGCTTCATCAGCAAGGGGCGAAAAGGGCAGGATTTCGGCCCCTGCCGCACGCCAGCCGCTCAGGACATGGGGATAGGTAAAGCTGAAGGCCGCGTCCTGTGCCAGCGCAATGCGTTGTGCCGGCGGCTTGGGCTGGGTGCCCGTGCGCGCAGCGCCCGCCTTGGCGGCGGCCTTGATGGCCTCAAGGTCCACGTGATCGCGCAGGAAGGTCGCATAGCCCTGAATCGCGGCTTCCAGATCGGGATGTTCGACCGCCTGGATCAGGCCAAGGTGGCGTTCGGGCAGGGCAAGGTCACCGCGCCTCGGCAAGACGCCCAGCACGTTGATCCCGGCCTTATCCATCCCAAGCCGTGCCAGGCGTTCATGACGTGGCGAGGCGCAACGGTTCAGGATCACGCCGGCAAAGGGCAGGTCGGGATTATAGGCCTTGAACCCCAGGGCGGTGGCCGCGGCAGACTGTGCCTGTCCGCCAACGTCGATCACCAGAACAACCGGCCATCCCATCATCAGGGCGGTTTCGGCAGAAGAGCCAAAGCCGCTCTCGCCACGTGTTGCAACCCCGTCGAAAAGCCCCATCGAGCCTTCGGCGACGATGATGTCTGCGCCTTGCGACTGTTCGGAAATGCCGCCGATCAGGCCTTCGTGCATGGCCCAGCTGTCAATGTTGAACGACGGGCGATGCGCTGCGGCACGGTGAAAGGCCGGGTCGATATAGTCGGGGCCGGACTTGAACGGCTGAACCGTCAGGCCATCTTCTGCAAGGGCCCGCAAAAGCCCAAGCATCACGGTGGTTTTGCCGGTGCCCGAGGAGGGCGCGGAAATCAGGATACCGGGGGCATTAGTCATCGCCATGTCTCCAGCTGGACCACGGGCTATCAGCCGTTTGCGGGCGGTAGCGGCGGTCGTAATCGGTTGCGTAAAGGCAGCTTTCGTCAAACCCTTCACCACCAAGCGCTGGCCCCACAAGGATCAGGGCGGTACGGGTGATGTTCTCGGTGACGTCGTCTTTAAGGCGGGCAATCGTGGTGCGGATGATCTGCTGATCCGGCCAGCTCGCGCGGTAGACCACCGCAACGGGGCATCCCTCGCCATACGCAGGGGCCAGCTCCGCGATGACGTGATCGAGATTGCCAATCGACAGGTGGATCGCAAGCGTCGCGCCCGTGGCGGCAAAGTTGGTGAGGGTTTCACCCTCGGGCATGGTCGAGGCGCGTCCCGGCGTGCGGGTCAAAACCACCGACTGTGCCAGCCCCGGCAGGGTCAGTTCGGTCTCCAACGCCGCGGCAGCCGCCGCAAAGGACGGCACGCCGGGCGTGACCGAAACGGGAATGCCTTCTTCGCGCAGGCGGCGGATTTGCTCGCCCATCGCGGACCAGACCGACAGGTCGCCGGAATGCAGGCGGGCCACATCCTTGCCTTCGTCGGTCGCCTTGCGGCAGGCGGCGACAATGGCATCAAGGTCCATCGGTGCCGTGTTGTGGATTTCGGCGCCTTCCGGGCAATGGCCAAGGATTTCCTCGGGCACGAGCGACCCCGCATAGAGGCAGACCGGGCAGGAGGCGATCAGGTCGCGCCCGCGCAGGGTAATGAGGTCCGGGGCACCGGGGCCAGCGCCGATAAAATGCACGGTCACGCGCGTTCTCCCTTGGCAAGGGCACAGGTCGCCATTCGGTCAGACGAGATGTGCCGGGTCGTGAGTAGAGCCGCTTTTGGCCCAGCGGCGGCCAGAGCGCAAGCCTCGGCCACGCTGCCTGTGCCGCGTTTCTCGAGGATGCGTTCCGCCTGTGTCGGGGTATGGACGGATTGCAGGGCTTCGGCTGTCACGGGCACGACCTGCGCCTGCGTCTTCGCGGCAAAGGATCGAAAGGCGGGGGTGTCGATCTTGTCATCCGGCGCGGCCAATACGTCAGGCACGACATCGCCCATCTGCGCCAGCGCATCCGCCAATGCCGCTTCGGTCACGGCACCGCGAAACCCGAACCCCGCGACAATCATTTGGCAACGCTCCACTGCACGATCGGATAGGAGGATTTCCAACCGCGTTTGCGCCCAAGCGGGTGTGCTTGCGCCAGCTCGATGCGCAGAAGATCTCCGCCCTTGTCCGCCTGCCAGTTGGCCAGCAGAACTTCGGCCTCCAGTGTCACGGCATTGGCCACCAGACGGGTGCCGTCCGGGATCGAGGCCCAGACAATTTCCAGCATTTCCTGGCTGATGCCGCCGCCGATGAACACGGCATCGGGCTGCTCCAGCCCCTCCAGTGCATTCGGAGCGGCACCAGTCACCACATTGAGGCGATCCACACCAAGGCGCGCCGCGTTTTCGCGAATGCGATCCGCGCGTTCTGCGTTGATTTCCACGGCGGTTGCGCGGGTTGTGGGGTGCGCCCAAAGCCATTCGATCCCGATCGACCCCGATCCACCGCCAATGTCCCAGAGATGTTCCCCCGGACAAGGCGCGAGGGCCGAAAGGGTCAAGGCCCGCACGGGCCGCTTGGTGATCTGGCCGTCGTTGTCAAACAGGTGGTCCGGACGCCCGGACGAGAGCGGGATCACGGCCCCATCGCCTGCAACCTCGATCCCGATGCTGACCGGGTGTTGAATGTAGGTCGGCAAATCGCCGTCGGCTGTTGCCCGTCGAATGCGCTGTCTCGGACCGCCAAGAGCTTCGAGAATATGCAATGTTGAAGGCCCGAACCCTTCGCGGCACAGCCATGACGCAAGGTCGGCAACCGCGTCGCCGTCGCGCAGCGTCGCCAGAATGCGGGCTTCGGGAAACAGATGCGGCTTTAGCCGCGCATAGGGGGCCGCGTGCAAACCGGTTGTCAGAACCTTCTCCAACGGCCAGCCCAAAGCCGCCGCCGCCAGCGACATGGTCGAAGGCACAGGCAGCGCCTGCCATTCTCCGGCGTCCAAATGTTTCGCCATGACCGACCCGGCCCCGAACCAGAACGGATCGCCCGATGCCAGCATGACCACCTTCCGGCCCCTGTAAGACAGCAGGATATCCACCCCATCCGCAAAGGGCACAGGCCATTCCACGGTTTCCGCGCTCAGGTCCGGCAACAGCGACAGGTGCCGTTCCGCCCCCATCACGATTTCGGCGTCTTTAAGTGCTTGATGGCTTGCGGGCGACAGGCCATCCGGTCCATCTTCCCCCAACCCCACGATGGTCAACCACGGAGTTTCAGACATGTCGGCCAATCTCCTTATTCTTGGCGGAACGACCGAGGCCAGCAGTCTTGCCAAGGCCGTGGCCAAGCGAAAGCTGAAGGCGGTGTTTTCCTATGCGGGCCGCGTCAATTCTCCGCGCGAACAGCCGATCCCGCAACGGGTGGGCGGCTTTGGCGGTGTCGACGGGCTTGCAGCCTATCTGCGCGACAATAACATCACCCATGTCATTGATGCCACACATCCTTTTGCCGCAAAGATGAGCTGGAACGCCTACAACGCCTGCACCGAGGCAGGGGTTCCCCTTCTGGCGTTCACGCGCCCGCCCTGGGTGGCGCAGGCCGGGGACGAGTGGGTGCATGTGTCCGACATGTATGGTGCGGTTGCGGCGGTATCCGGCAGCCCCAAACGGGTGATGCTGGCGCTTGGTCGGCTGCACATGGAAGAGTTCGCCGCTGCGCCCGACAACCACTATGTCCTGCGCCTGGTCGACGAGCCCGAGATTGCCCCGAAACTGCCCGATCACAGTGTGATCGTCGCACGCGGTCCGTTCACGACCGAGGCTGACATCGCGCTGTTCAGGGAACAGCGGATCGACATGGTCGTGTGCAAGAACGCTGGCGGCAAGGGGGCCGAAGCCAAGGTTCATGCTGCACGCGAGCTTGGCTTGCCGATGGTCATGATCGACCGACCAGACCTGCCGCCGCGCGATGAGGTGGCGACGGTCAAGGCGGTGTTTGACTGGATTGATGCGCACTAGTGGATGCCTGACAGCCCTCGGAACGCCGCGCAGGGCGGGCGCTTCACGCCCACCCCCGGGTCGGGCCATGCCCTCTCCGAGAGTGAGGAAGCGCATCACTTCTCTACCGAGCGCGGCGTATAGACCAGCGGCGCCCCGTCACGTTCAATGATCCGCGTCAGCGATGATCCCAGCAGCACAACAGTCCGCATATCCGCCATATCGGGCGTCGCCTTGTCCAGTGGCACGATGTTGATCCTCTGATCCGGCCGGCTGACGTTGCGGGCAAAGATGATCGGACGGGAATCTCCGGCGGTGTCCTGCAACAGTTTCAGCGCCTTCACGAACCCCTCGGGGCGCGATTTTGAACGCGGGTTATAGAAAGCCATCGCGAAATCGGCCTCGACCGCCAGCTTCAGGCGCTTTTCGATAAGCTCCCATGGCTTGAGGTTGTCGCTCAGGTTGATCGCGCAGAAATCATGCCCCAGAGGTGCGCCGCAGGCCGCCGAAGCGGCAAGCATCGCCGTAATGCCCGGCAAGACGCGAATGTCCAGATCACGCCAGGCTGGCTCACCATGTTCCACAGCTTCCAGAACGGCGGCCGCCATCGCGAAGACGCCCGGATCGCCCGAAGAGACAACCACAACGCGTTTGCCCTCGGCCGCCATTTCAAGCGCATGGCGTGACCGGTCGATCTCAACCCGGTTGTCCGACGGGTGCAGCGTCAGGCCCTCGCGCGGTTCGACCCGCTCAACGTAGGGGATATATCCAACAATATCAGTGGCCTGATCCAGCGCGTCCTGCACCTCGGGGGTCACCAGAGCCTCATTGCCGGGGCCAAGCCCCGCGATCACTACCCAGCCGCTCATGGACGCCGTCCATGACCATGCACGATGATGATCGAGAAATAGGGGGTCACCTTGTCCGTCACTTCGGAAAGCTTGCTAACGGTCTGTTTGCCCATGGTCGCGAACTGAACAAGCCAGGCCGCATCGTAGAGCCCCGAAATCTTGAGGGCGTCGATCACCTTGTCATAGTTCGACCCGATCTTCATGACCACAAGCGCATCGGTGGCGGACATATGCTCGACAAGCTTGTCCTTCTCCATCGTGCCAGCAACCACCGTCAGAACGTCATCGCCCCAGGTGATCGGCGTGCCGGTCGCTGTCCATGCGCCGGACATGCCGGTGATCGCAGGGATCACCTCGGTCGGGACCACATCCTTGACGCGGGTGTAGATGTGCATGAACGAGCCATAGAAAAACGGATCGCCCTCGCACAGAACCACCACGTCCTCGCCGCTTTGGGCCAGGGCAATAAGGTGGTCGGTGACCTCCTTGTAAAACGCCGAAAGCACTTCGTTGTAGCGCGGATCGGACACCGGGATTTCCGTGGTGACCGGATATTCCATCGGAAATTCGATCACGTCCTCGCGGAACATGCCATCGGCAATCTGGCGCGCCTGTCCCTTGCGGCCTGCCTTGCGGAAAAAGGCAACGTGTTTGGCATTGCGCAGCAGGCGGTCTGCCTTGACGCTCATGAGGTCCGGATTGCCGGGGCCAAGCCCGACGCCGTAGATGGTGCCAGTGGTCATATCGGGGGTCATTCCTTGCGGCTTGCAATCGCGTTGATGGCGGCCACGGTCATGGCGGACCCACCAAGGCGGCCTTCGACGATCATGCAGGGCACGGGCTGGTCGGCCCAGAGTGCGTCTTTGGATTCGCGCGCGCCGATAAAGCCCACCGGACAGCCGATGATCGCGGCGGGGCGCGGGCAGTCGGGGTCTTCCAGCATATTCAACAGGTGAAACAGCGCGGTCGGTGCGTTGCCGATTGCTACGATCGACCCTTCCAGCTTGTCACGCCAATGTTCGAGCGCAGCAGCGGAACGGGTGTTGCCGATTCCCTTGGCCAGCTCATAGATGCCATCGGCGTGCAGGGTGCAGATCACATCGTTGTCTGCGGGCAGGCGCGGGCGGGTCACCCCTTCCGAAACCATACGCGCGTCACAGAAGATCGGCGCGCCGTTCTCCATGGCTTCGCGGGCCTTGGCCACCATGCCCGGGGTGAACTTCACGTGTTCCTCAAGCCCGACCATTCCGGCGGCATGGATCATACGCACCACAACCTGTTCTTCATCCTTGTCGAAACCGCCAAGGTTTGCCTCGCGGCGGATGGTGGCAAAGCTCTCGTCATAGATCGCCTGGCCGTTTTTTTCGTATTCATACGGCATCAATGGTCTCCGATGCTGTGTGGAAGTGTATCCGGGGCGAGACCCGTCAAAAGAGGCTCATCCCACGGCAGGCCATCACGGACAAGATCGAACTTGCCGTTGCGGCCAACAAGAGTGGTGCGACATTTGCGCGGACGCGCGCAGCCCTTTGCGCAGCCCGAAATATGCAAAGGTCCCTTGATATGCTGCGCCAGCTGGCGCGCGATGCTGCGGGTCTCGACGCTGGCCGCGGTGCAAAGCGGTGCGCCGGGGCAGGCATCGGCGCGGAGAAGGGGATCGTCGGCGTCGGTAATGAAGCCTTCCGTCGTCTCGCCGCTGGCGTTTTCGAGAAGGAACAAACGCCAGGGCGTGACCCGCAGCCCTTCGGCCTTTGTGGCGCGCAACAGGTAGTCCAGCGCAGTGGCATCAATTTGCCCGAAGGCGACACCGAAAACGGTTCCGACAGGTGTCGCGGCGGGAACAAGCCGCGCGGCAGCAAGGGCGGGGGCGTGCGTTTGCCATTCGGCGGGCAAGGCCCTGTGCGAGAGATGCGCGGCCATTCGGCGATTGGCCGTCCCACCGGTTGCAACGAACCAGTCCGCCATTTCCACAATGGCATCAACCGCAGTGTCAACGGTCACGGAACGTCCGGCATTAGCCCCGTCGCCTCGCAGGATCAGCCCGCCCTCGGTGTCTCTTTCGATGCGGAAATCGGCCGAGTTCTGCTGCATGACCGGAGAAGGCCCTGCATCCACCGCGTAGCCAACCTTCGCCGGGAGGGCAGGCAGATCGCCAAGCCGTGCCATGAGGTCACTGGCGATGCGATAGCTGTCATCGCCCTTTTCCCAAAGAGGTGGCATCAGGATGTTGCGGCGACTTTCCAGTTCGGGATCATCGTTCAAGAGGCCAAGCGCCTCTAGCTCTTGAAGCAGTGGCGTGTGCTGTGCCTCAGACACCCCGCGAATTTGCAGGTTGGCGCGGCTGGTGAGGTCGATCACCCCCGAGCCAAACGTCTTGGCGGCCGCGCAAAGACCCAATGCCTGATCACGGTCGAGGCGCGCGAATTCTGGGCGCACACGCACCACGAGGCCGTCGCCGGACATCATCGGGCGATAGGCGCCCGGACACCATCCTTTGGCTTCGGGACGCGTCATGCCAGCCCCTCCAGTTCGGCAAGGATCGAGTTGCGGCGTGTCTGCCAGAGACCCGCTGCATAAAGGGCCGCAAACCTGTCGCGCATCGCCTGAAGGGCCTGCGGGTTGGCCTCTTCCAGGAAGGCACGCACCTCGTCGTCCCCAAGCGTTGCCTCGTGGTAGGCGTCAAACAACTGCGGCGGTACGGCCTCGGCCAGGTTGGCGAAAGAGGCCATATGCTCAAGCGTCGCCGCGATCTCGGCACCGCCACGGAAGCCATGCCGCATCATGCCCGAAAGCCAGTCGTGATTGGTGGCACGGGCATGAACAACCCGCGCGATTTCTTCGGTCAGGGTCCGTGCGCGCGGGTTTTCCGGATTGGTGTTATCCAGGTGATAGAGGGCTGCCGTCTTGCCACCCGCCACCTTCTGGGCCGCTGCGAACCCCGCTTCGTGGGTGGCATAGTCGCTGGCCAGCAGGACATCGGTTTCCGGCATGTCCTGAAGGTGCACAAAGCTGTCCGCATTGGCGACCCGCTCGGTGATACCTTCGCGGTCACGGGTGATGGTCTCGCCGTCGAGGGCAAAGGCCGAGGCGTTGAGCCATGCTTCGCCCGCCTGTTTGCGGCCGTCGTCCGAATAATTGTCGACGCTGTTGCCCATACCCAGACCATAGCTGCCCGGTGCAGGCCCATAGACGCGCGGTCCGGCTTGCCGCTCGACAAACGGGTTCCAGTCGGGTGCTTCGTCGCGTGCCGCCAGCGCCTTTACGGCCTGGCTGAACAGCGCCGAAAGGGTGGGGAAGACATCGCGGAACAGGCCGGAGACCCGAAGCGTCACGTCAAGGCGAGGCCGGTCCAGCATGGCAATGGGCAGGATTTCAACGCCAGAGACGCGTTCGCTGCCTTCATCCCAGACCGGCTTGGCCCCAAGCAGATGCAGCGCCATGGCAAATTCTTCACCTGCCGTCCGCATCGTGGCCGACCCCCAAAGATCGACAATCAGGTTTTTGGGATAATCCCCTTCTTCCTGAAGGTGGCGCCGCACCAGTTCCTCGGCAAGCTTGACGCCCTGGGCATAGGCAGCGCGCGTCGGAACAGATCGCGGATCGGTGGTGAACAGGTTGCGCCCGGTTGGCAGCACGTCAGTGCGCCCACGGTACGGCGACCCCGAAGGACCTGCCGCAATACGTTTGCCATCAAGAGCATCGAGAAGGGCGCTGCGTTCCGCCTCGGCCGAAGGGGCCACATCAAAGCCGCCCGCTTGGTCCGGCACGCGTCCGAAGATGTGCAGCCCGTCGCCAAACTGGCTTTCCTTGATGTCACAGACAAAGGTGTCGATGCGGGTGATGGTCTCTGCCAGCGACGTAACCTCGTCCAAGCCCAGCTCGGATTGCAGGCCCAACGCGTTGGCTTCGTCGCGGATGTTTTCCTGCAACCGGTCACGGCGACGCGGATCAAGCCCGTCCGCGTTCGAGAATTCGTCCAGCAGGTTTTCAAGCCGGGCAAACCGTTGTGGCGTCGCGCTGGCCTTCAAGGGCGGTGGAACGTGGCCAAGGGTCAAAGCGCCGACGCGCCGCTTGGCCTGCGCCGCTTCACCGGGGTCGTTCACGATAAAGGGATAGATGACCGGCAGGTTGCCAATCAACGCTTCGGGCCAGCAATCGTCTGAAAGGGCAACGGATTTTCCGGGCAACCACTCAAGGGTGCCATGCGCCCCAACATGGATCAGCCCATGTGCCTGATGCACCTGCCGCAGCCACAGGTAAAACGCCACATAGGCATGGCGCGGAGTGCGGGACAGGTCGTGATACTCGTCATCCCGCTCTTCGGGAATGCCGCGTTCCGGCTGCAGCGCGACCAGGGCCGATCCGCGTCGGGTGGCGGCAAAGTGAAAGGCACCGTCCTTGACGGCTGTGTCGTTGGCCGCGTTGCCCCAGGTGTCGTGCAAGTCCGCCTGCAAATCCTGCGGCAGCGATTTCAAGGCCGCCAGATAGTCTTCTACAGGCCAGGAAATGCTCTCATCCGCAAGGGCATCGGACAGGGGCGCACCTTCGGCAATGTCATAGCCTGCCGTCCGCAGGTCAGCCAGCATCGCCTCGACCGAGGCCAGCGGGTCAAGACCCACAGCATGGGCCATGTTCCAGTCGCGTCCGGGGTATGTCGACAAGACAAAAACCGTCCGCTTTGCAGCATTCTCGGTTTTGCTCAGGTTGATCCACCCCACCACCCGGTCGGCGATAGCGCGGATGCGATCCGCGTTCGGCTGGTGGGCAAGGCGCGTGAACTGCAGGTCGTCGTCACGAACACCCGGTTCCTTGAACGATGCCACGCCGGCAAACAATCTGCCGTCCACCTCGGGCAGGACGACGTGCATGGCAAGGTCCGCAGGCGACAACCCGCGCTCGGCCTCTGCCCATGCCTTCTGGTTCGATGTCGCCAGCGCGACCTGAAACACCGGCGCACCGGTCACATCCAGCGGCGACACCCCGTCTTTGCCTTTGCCAGAGAAGGAGGTAGCATTCACGATGGCCACCGGCTCGAGCGCGACGAGATGATCTGCTATTTCGCGCCGCGCAACAGGCGCCTTGAGCGACGGGGCGAAAAGCCCGATCACGTCAAACCCACGCGCGCGGAATTCTTTGAACATGGCCTCGATCGGGGCCGTGTCGGCCGCACTCAGGTAAGCGCGGTAAAACGTCAGGGCGATCAGCGGCTTGGAGGTGTCACGCACCTCTTCCGCGTCGCAGACACCCGTTTCCGGCGTCCAAGCCCCGACGTCGGGCAGAACCTTTTTTCCGATCACCGGGCTGGCATAGAGACCGGCGGCCAGGGCAAGCTGCGCCAGAGCCGCCTGCGCCGCAATCGCGCCGCCCGTATCACAGAGATGGGTCAGGCGGTGCAGCGTCGATGTTGGTAGGGTCGAAACTTCGTCCAGCCGCGGGTCAGGCCGGCCATCCGCCGGAAGAACCGCCAGCGCGATGCCCTTCTGGCGGCACAGGGTTTCGATCTGCTGAATGCCGTATGACCAGTAGGAAATTCCACCAATCAGGCGGATCAGGATCGCCTTGGCGCCCTCGAGCGTCTGTTCCACGTAGGTGTCGACAGACAGCGGGTGTTTCAGTGCCGAGATATTGGCAAGCCGAAGCGTGGGCAGGCTGTCCCTCCCACGTTGCCACCCTGCCGCGAAAGCGCCGAGATCGGAATCCGAGAAAGACAACACCACCATATCTGCGGGCGACTGCCCCAGATCGGTTGGTGTTTCGGTCTCGTCGAGCCCATGGCTTTCGCGGAAAATGACGTGCATTTGACGTTAGTCCACCAGCGCGGCGCGGATGGCTTCCACGTTTACGTCATCATGTTCCGCAATCACGACCATCCGGCCACGACGGCCTTCTTCCGGCTTCCAGGGACGATCGAACTGGTGACGAACACGCGCACCTACGGCCTGAACCAGAAGGCGCATCGGTTTGCCTTCGACGGCAGCATAGCCTTTGACGCGCAGGATGTTCTGTTCCTTGGCCATTTTCTCGATCCGTGCCGCAAGGGCTGCCGGATCGGTCTGTTCGGGAACGTCGATGACAACGCTTTCGAAATCATCATGTTCGTGATCGTGGTGGCCATCGTGGTGGCTCGGACGGCTGTCCATATCGTCTTCCGCTGCGGCCTCGAGGCCAAGAATGACGCGCGGATCAACCACACCTTCGGCCACTTCCACCACCGGCAGGGCGCGCGGGGCCTCGGCCAGAACGATTTCCTTTGCCTTGGCAACGCCTTCCGGCCCTGCAAGATCAGGCTTGGTCAGCAACACGATATCGGCACAGGAGACCTGATCCTCGAAGACCTCCGAAAGCGGGGTTTCGTGGTCAAGGCTATCATCGGCCTCGCGCTGGGCGTCCACCGCCGCCACGTTCGACGCAAAGCGGCCATCAGCCACCGCTTCGGCGTCGGCCAGGGCAATCACGCCATCAACGGTGATTTTCGAACGGATATCCGGCCAGTCAAACGCCTTCAAAAGCGGCTTTGGCAGGGCAAGGCCCGAGGTTTCGATCACGATATGCTCGGGGCGCGGCTCGAGTGCCATCAGGGCTTCGATGGTGGGAATGAAATCATCGGCAACGGTGCAGCAGATACAACCGTTGGCCAGCTCCAAAATGTTCTCTTCCGGGCAATCCGGAATGGCGCAGGATTTCAGGATTTCTCCGTCAACGCCGACGTCGCCAAATTCGTTCACGACCACGGCAAGGCGCTTGCCCTGCGGGTTCTGCATCAAGTTGCGGATCAGGGTCGTCTTACCCGATCCCAGAAAGCCGGTGATGATGGTGACGGGAAGTTTTTCGAGGTTGGACATGTTGGTCGGGTCTCACTCTGGAAGAACAAGCGGCGGGATGCGCGCGATGCAGTTTTTGCGGAAATGGGTGGAGCGTTCGCGCCACGGCACAAGGCCATCGGTGGTCGCCGCGTATTTCGTGATACCTTCATGAACGAGATCGACATCATCGGCACCTGTGAAGTTGCCGTAGACATAGGTCCAGCGGTCGCTGCCGCCGCGCACCACGACGGAACAGCCGTGGTCGCAGTTGGACAGGCATTCAACGGCCTTTACCGTCACGTGTTCGGGCCAGTCCTTGCCCTGTAAGGCGCTCTCCAAAAGCGCGCCCGGGCGAGGGCCTTCCTGATCGGTCGGCTGTCCTGCACGGCATGTGGTGCAGACCAGAAGCTCGACCGGGGCGGGGGCTTCGGTCATGGCGTCCATCCCAATTCGGGGACAGGGCAGTGTGCGGGATCCTCTGGCAGCGCCAGCCCGACACCAGAAACACCCCGTCCGGTTACAAGTCTCGTCCGCTGGCAGGTCTCCCGGCTTACGGATTTCAGGGCTTTCCCTGTTGGTCATCCTGCCTTCCCGGACTGTCTCCAGTGGCAACGGGCAACCTCTCCGATCACGGTCGCGGGGGCGGCTGCGCTTTGGGCCTTGCGGCAAGAACCCGTATCGCATTCCCTTTTCACCTGTCGTAGGACAGGCACCAGCGCGCCCAAGTGAAGGAGCGCACAGGGGTTTGTCAAGCAGGAGAGTGGATACTTGACCCGTGCAGAGCCCACATCCGACCGCCATTGGCCCAAAAGCGGCTTCTGGGCCGCTGCGGCGCGCCCGATGTTCGCGCTGGTCGCGATCTGGGCGGTGCTGGCGGTTGCCATATGGCAATGGCTGCCCACGCTCTGGTCGAATCTGCCCGCGCCGGTGATGTGGCATTTGCATGAGATGACCTTTGGTTTTGCGGGCGCTGCCGTGGCCGGATACCTGCTGACCGCCGTCAGCAGCTGGACAGGCCGCGCGCCGGTGAATGGCCGGCCCTTGATCGTGGTGGCCTGCCTCTGGGTCTCGGTGCGCATCGGGCTGGTCGTAGGCGATGCGGTCTCCTACTGGCTTGTCATGGTTCCGGCGGCTGCATTCTTCTGGTCCATTGCGCTCCTCCTGTGGTTGGAGGCGCGTGCAGCGGGCAGGGGGCACCAACCTGTCTTCGTGGCCTTCTGCCTGCTGGCGGGTATTGGCTCCGCTACCTGGATTGCGGCCATGTCCACAGGCGGCCCCGCACCGGTCTGGTCGGTGTCTCCCGTTCTTGGCTTCGCGTTTCTCCTGGTGTTCGTAGGGGGCAGGATGGTGCCCGCCTTTCTTGTTCATTCCGCGAAATGGACCGCGTGCCCCGTCGTCGTCCCGCCAGACTGGCCTCGCATAGCCGTCCTCGGATTGATCGTCACCGCCGCCGGTCTGTTCCTTTCTGAAAGCCAGCTCTCTGCCGCCCTCGCTCTGATCACCGCCGGGGCCTGCCTTGCGCTCTTCGTCGCCCGCTGGCCGCTGTTTCCGGCCAGAACCGATCTGCTTCTGGCCATGCTGGTCCTGTCCTTCCTTTGGCTCCCCCTAGGACTCCTTCTCTGGGGGGCTGCTCTCTTCGACCTGTTCTTCACCTCGGTGGAGGCGCAGCACGGCCTGATGATGGGCGCGATGGGCGGCTTGATCCTTGCCATTTCGGCGCGCAGCTTTGCCCGTCGCAGCGATGATGGCCTCAAGGGCCGTCGTGGCACCGGACTGGCCTTTGCACTGGTCGTGGCGTCGGTGCCCCTCCGCATGGGCGGTCTTCTCGATGCGGCCGCGCTGATGTGGTGCGCGGGATGGGGGCTCTACGCTTGGCTTGTCCTGCGTCACGCCTTTGGCCCGCTGCCGCGCCCCGTCTTCAGTGGCGCACGTCGCTAGTGGCATGTCGCGGATCGGCTTGTGATTGGCTGGCCCTTGTGGTTTCGTGCGCCCGAACACGCGCGTTGAACGAGGCCGGACATGAGCGAACAGAACACCCGTCACACGGAAAAGATGAAGAAAATCAAGGCTGCCCGTGATCGGATGATGGCCACCAAGACCGAGGAAAAGGGGCTCATCATCGTGCATACCGGCCCCGGCAAGGGCAAATCATCCTCGGGGTTCGGCATGATCATGCGCTGCATCGCCCACGAGATGCCGGTTGCCGTGGTCCAGTTCATCAAGGGCGCGATGGCAACTGGCGAGCGCGCCTTCCTCGAAGAACATTTCCCCGAAGAGGTGAAATTCTATGTGTCGGGCGAAGGGTTTACCTGGGAAACCCAGGACCGCGAGCGCGATATCGCCAAGGCCGAGGCGGGCTGGGAACTGGCCAAAGACCTGATCCGCGATCCCGCCAACCGGTTCGTCATGCTGGATGAAATCAACATCGCCCTGCGCAATGACTATCTCAATATTGACGACGTGGTAGATTTCCTGCTGGAAGAAAAACCCGAAATGACCCACGTCCTGCTCACCGGCCGCAACGCCAAGCCCGAACTGATCGAAGCGGCAGACCTGGTCACCGAGATGACCCTGCTGAAACACCCCTTCCGCGATGGCATCAAGGCGCAGGCCGGGGTGGAGTTCTAGGAAACGAAAACTGCCCATCCCGTTTGAGTGTCGAAAATGGATAGCCAAAAAGGAAATACCCCGTGATCATTGGCCATCTTCCTGCCGGATACCTTGCTGCCCATGGTGCAAAGGTGTTTGGAGCGTCGCAGACCATGTTCGTCGGCATCGTTCTTGGCAGTGTTGCGCCGGACTTGGATATGCTTTGGTTCCACTTCGCCGATCACGGAAGCACGCACCACCACCACTACATAACGCACCGCCCGATCATTTGGGCATCTGTGCTGCTACTGGGGGTAATCCTCAGGCAGGCTTCGATCTTGGGCGTGGGGATTGGCGGGCTTCTGCACGTGGCGCTTGATAGCATTGCAGGGCAAATCGCTTGGCTTTGGCCGTTTTCCAGTCATCTGACGACGCTTGTTGAGGTTCAGCCGACGCATAGTCACTGGATACTCTCGTTCTTGGCGCATTGGACTTTCAAGGTTGAAATCTTCATAGCGATTTTGGCCGCGATCCTTTTCTGGCGTACCAACTTCCGAAAGGACAAGACGTGAAAAAACGCCTTCTCACAGAATTCGGCATGGGCTCGTCCCTGCGCCGTCAGGACTATACCGAGGCCGCACGGCGGGCGGTGAAAGATGCGCTCTGGCACAACTCGATCAACCTTGCGGAACTGTTTGGCAAGGAAAAGCACGAGATGATCATCGACGTCGAAGTGGGCGTGGGTCAGCCCGACCAGATCGATGCCTCTGCCATCGCCGAGATTTTTCCCTATGGTCAGGTCTCCGTGACGGCTGTTCGCGGCGGATTGGACGTGCCGCGTGCCGATGGTGGCAAGCCGACGGTGATCGCCAATGTCGCGATCAATGTCTCGCTGGATCTGGAGGGCTAGGCCATGGGTGACCAACGTTTCATCATCGAAATGGGCATGGGCAACGACCAGTACGGGCAGGACTATACCAAGGCTGCGGCCCGTGCGATCGAAGACGCCATCCGCCATTCCTCGATCCCGATGTTCGATGCGCTCGGCCTCGATCACGCCGAAATGCGGGTGCAGGTCACCGTTGGTGTTCAGGAACCTGACAAGGTGGATTGCGATGCTTTGGTTGCCAAACTTCCACGCGGGCAGGCAACCGTGACCGCCGTCCATGGCGGCCTGAATGTCACCAATCCCGACAGCGGCAACACCCTCGTTATCGCCAGCGCCGCCGTCGAGGCCTTTCTGCCGAAACAGGGGTGAACCATGTCCAAATCCATCATGATCCAGGGCACCGGCTCGAATGTCGGCAAGTCGATGCTGGTTGCGGGGCTTTGCCGTGCCGCGGTGCGGCGGGGGCTTTCGGTGGCCCCGTTCAAACCGCAGAACATGTCGAACAACGCGGCCGTCACCTCGGACGGTGGTGAAATCGGTCGCGCGCAGGCGATGCAGGCCTTGGCCTGTGGCAAACCCCTGACGGTGGACATGAACCCGGTTCTCCTCAAGCCCGAAACCGATGTCGGGGCGCAGGTTGTCGTGCAGGGCAAGCGCCTGACCACGGCCAAGGCACGCGACTATGCCAAGCTGAAGCCGCAGTTGATGGCGAGCGTTCTGGAAAGCTTTAATCGCCTGAAATCGCAGAACGATCTAGTGATTGTCGAAGGCGCTGGAAGCCCTGCCGAGGTCAATCTGCGCAAGGGCGACATCGCGAACATGGGCTTTGCCGTGGCGGCGGACGTGCCGGTGATCCTTGCCGGTGACATCGACCGCGGGGGCGTGATTGCCCAGATCATCGGCACGCAGGCGGTGATCAATCCCGAAGATGCCGCGATGGTCGCAGGCTTCATGGTCAACAAGTTTCGCGGCGACCCGCGTCTGTTTGACGATGGTTACGACCTGATCGCAGAACGCACCGGCTGGCGCGGGTTTGGCGTATTGCCCTATTTCACCGAGGCCTGGAAACTTCCGGCCGAAGACGCCCTCGACATTGCCGATGGGCGCGGTGCGGGGGACTTCAAGATTGTCTGCCTGACCCTGTCGCGCATTGCCAATTTCGACGATCTCGATCCCCTGTCGCAGGAAGACGGCGTGCGCCTGACAATGCTGCGCGCCGGGCAGCCGATTCCGAGCGATACCGATCTCGTGATCATTCCAGGCAGCAAATCCACCCGCGGTGACCTGGCATTTCTGCGTGAACAGGGCTGGGATGTGGATCTTCAGGCGCATGTGCGGCGCGGCGGGCATGTTCTTGGGATTTGCGGTGGATACCAGATGCTTGGCCATCGCGTTCATGATCCCGAAGGCATCGAAGGCCCTGCCGGCGAAACGGTGGGTCTTGGTCTGCTGGACCTTGAAACCACCATGACGCCAGACAAGCGCCTGACCGAAACCAATGCCGTGCACGCGGCTTCGGGACAGGCCTTCACGGGATATGAAATCCACATCGGTCGCACCGAAGGTCCGGCCCGCGCGCGCCCCTTTGCGCATGTCGACGGCGCCCCGGAAGGGGCCACAAGCACCAACGGCAAGGTCTCCGGCAGCTATCTGCACGGCATGTTCCGCGATGACGGCTTCCGCAAGGCGTGGCTCTCGGCGCTGGGCGCGGACACCAGTGATGTGGGATATGAGGCCTCGGTCGAAGCCGTGCTGGACGATCTCGCCGACCACATGGAAGCGCATCTTGATGTCGAGGCGATCCTCGCGGCGGCGCGCTGAACTTCATCTTGTGCCTTGCGGCACCTTGGGGGATAGTCGGCGCATGAACATGCGTCGCGTCCTTCTGGCTTTTTCCCTTTGTCTGGGCGGGTTTGCCGCGCAGGCCGAAGAGGTGACGATCTTCGCCGCCTCCAGCCTCAAAACCGCGCTGGACGAAATCGTGACCGCTTGGGAAGCAGAGACGGGCCATGAGGTTCTGGTCTCCTACGGCGCAAGCTCGGCACTGGCGCGGCAGATTCAATCAGGGGCACCTGCCGACATTTTCTTTTCAGCCAATCAGGCATGGATGGATGTGCTGGTTGACGATGGCTTGCTGGCAGCAAACCCGCGTGCGCTACTTGGCAACGATCTGGTCATGGTCGGGGCAGAGGCGGAACCGCTGGACCTGACAGCAGAGGCCATCGCAAGCCGCTTGGAAACCGGCCCCCTTGCCATGGCAATGGTCAACTCCGTGCCCGCAGGTCTCTATGGCAAAGAGGCTCTGACCGCGCTGGGCCTTTGGGGGGATCTTGCCCCGATGGTGGCCCAAACCTCCAACGCCCGCGCGGCGCTTGCGCTTGTGGCATTGGAAGAGGCCCCGCTGGGCATTGTCTATGGCAGTGACGCCGTCGCGGAACCCCGCGTCAGCGTCGTTGCCCGCTTTGCCGAAACAACACACGCGCCGATTGTCTATCCGGTCGCGCAGGTGACCACGCGTGCCCCTGCCGCTGATCTCGTGACCTATCTTGCGTCGTCTTCGGCGCGTAACGTATTCATCCAGAACGGCTTTTCAGTGAGGGATGAATGATAGCCTGGCTCGGAGAAGAAGGTTGGCAGGCGGTGCTCCTGTCGCTCAAGGTGTCCTTCTGGGCCACCCTGATCAGCCTGCCGTTCGCCATCGCCATCGCCTTGGTGCTGTCTCGCAAAGAGTTTTCCGGCAAGCAGCTTGTGAACGGCATTGTGCATCTGCCCCTGATCCTGCCGCCGGTTGTGACGGGGTACGTTCTCCTGATGGTCTTTGGCCGCCGCGCCCCGATTGGCAGCTTTCTGGAAGACACCTTTGGCCTTGTCCTCGCCTTCCGCTGGACCGGGGCCGCCGTGGCGGCTGCGGTCATGGCCTTTCCCCTGATGGTGCGGGCGATCCGCCTTGCCATCGACGCGGTTGATCCCGGCCTTGAAGACGCGGCATCCACGCTGGGCGCCCCCCGCTGGCGGGTTTTCTCGACGGTCACGCTACCGCTGATAACGCCGGGTATCCTGACGGGTGCGGTTCTTGGGTTTGCCAAGGCGATGGGCGAATTCGGCGCCACGATCACCTTTGTCTCGGCCATCCCGGGACGGACCCAGACCCTGCCTTCCGCGATCTATGGCTTCCTGCAGGTTCCCGGCGGAGAAACCCAGGCCCTTCGCCTGGTAATCGTATCGGTCGCGGTGGCCATGGCGGCGCTCTTGCTGTCCGAGCTGATCTCGCGGCGCGTTGCCCGGAGGATCGCCGGCCAATGACGCTTTCGGTTTTCCTTCGCCACACTCTGGACAGGTTCGAACTTGACGCGACCTTCGACGCGCCCGACGGGGTCACGGCGCTGTTTGGCCGCTCTGGCGCGGGCAAGACGACGGTTGTGAATGCCGTGGCCGGACTGATGCAACCAACGGCGGGGCGCATTTGTGTTGGGGACCGGGTTCTCTTCGATAGCACCACCAGAATTTCCCTGCCGGTTCACAAGCGTCACCTTGGCTATGTCTTTCAGGACGCGCGCCTTTTTCCACATATGACCGTCGCGCAGAACCTTGCCTACGGGGCCAGGGTTCAGCGCACCAAAAGGGACGTAGCCCACGAGAAACGCATCATCGAGATGCTTGGTATCGGGGACCTTCTGTCTCGCCGTCCGGGTCGTCTCTCGGGTGGTGAGAAACAGCGCGTCGCGATCGGGCGTGCCTTGTTGGCGGCCCCCGAGCTTCTGCTGCTCGACGAACCCCTTGCCGCGCTGGATGAAGCCCGCAAAGCCGAGATCCTTCCGTTCCTCGAACGCCTTCGGGATCACTCCGGCATTCCGATCTTATACGTTAGCCATTCCATCGCCGAGGTGGCACGCCTCGCCACAACGGTTGTCGCGCTGCACAATGGCCGCGTGGCACAGGTTGGGCCAACGGCTTCCGTTCTCTCTGATCCCGACGCCGTGCCCGCGCTGGGCGTGCGCGAGGCCGGGGCGGTGATCCGCGGTAAACTCGTTGCGCATCACGACGACGGTCTGAGCGAGTTGCAGACCTGTGGCGGTGCCCTGTTCCTGCCGCGCGTCAAGGGTGTCGAGATTGATCAGGTCATTCGCGTCCGCATCCGTGCGCACGATGTGATCCTTTCCCGTACCGCGCCCGAGGGGCTTTCGGCGCTGAACATCCTGCACGGCCGGATCGTGTCGCTGCGCGAGGGGCAGGGTCCGGGTGTCATGGTGCGCATCGCCTGCCGCGACGAACATATCCTCGCGCGGATCACCCGCCGGTCTGCGCAGGCGATGTCCCTGTCCGAAGGCGATATGATCCACGCCATCGTGAAATCTGTGTCTGTCGCACAGGGCGATGTTGGCGGCTGACTACCGCGCCTGACCGGCCCGAAGCTCCCTGACAGACAGGCCATGCGCCCGTCTGAACGCGCGGGCAAAGCTTGCCAGCGACGAAAAGCCGGTCGCGACCGCGATGTCCTGAACGGTCATGGACGTGTCACTGGCAAGACGAAAGGCTTCGCCCAGACGCAGTTGCAGATAGTGATCGCGGGGGGATTGGCCGAGGTGGGCCTTGAACTTCTGCTCCAGACTGCGCGGGGAGACATTCAGCACATCTGCAATGTCAGCGATGCTGAGCGGCTCTTCAAGATGTGTCTCCATCAGGTCAAGCGCTTTGGAGATCAAAGGGTTACGGCGCACCCTTCTATCCATGCTGACAGCCCCCAATGCCCCTGCGGGGGCGGGGTCATGCAAGAAGGCCGAGGCGATGCGGCTGGAAAGCGAGGCCCCGAAACGGGTGCCGATCAGGTGCAGCATCATGTCGATCCCCGGTGCCGCCCCGCCGGACGTTGCGAAAGGCGGGCTGATGACATAGCGGTCGCGGCGCGTGTCGACATTGGGGAAACGGGTTGCGAACTCTTCGAGGTCTTCCCAGTGGGTCGTGGCGGCATGCCCATCCAGAACGCCCGCCCGCGCCAAAAGCCAGGGGGCACCGTCAATCGCGGCCATTGCGGTTCCGGCACTGTGCAACCGTCTGAGAGAGGCCAGCAACCGCGGCGTCGCCTGCGCCTCGAGATCGAAACCGGCGACCATGACCAGCACGTCGCAACGCGCCAGTTCGGCAATCGGTTCCCCTTCGATCTGCAACCCGCTGGTCAGCTGAACAGGCCGTCCCTCGGGGGTGCGAAAGTGCCAGCGAAACAAGGTGCGGCCTGCGCGTCGATTGGCGGCGCGCATCGGATCGACCGCTGCGGCAAAGCTCAGCGTGTTGCTGTCGTTCGTGACCAGAACCGCCATTTCCAGCGGTTCACGGCCGTTTGGGAGGAGGTTTTTTGCGCCTTTCATCAAGTACCCTTCGTAAAGTGCAAATTAGCTAACGGCAAGTGGGGGGAAGATTGGGGAAAGTCGAGAAGGGAATCGCCATGCCTTTGCAAATGAACCGCGAAGTATTCATCACCTGCGCCGTCACCGGATCGGGCGGCACGCAGGACCGTAGCCCACATGTACCGCGTTCGCCTGAACAGATCGCCAACAGCGCGATCGCTGCGGCCAAGGCGGGGGCCGCCGTTGTCCACTGCCACGTGCGGGATCCGGAAACCGGCGCGCCGAGCCGTGATCTTGGCCTCTACCGCGAGGTGACAGACCGCATCCGTGACGCCGAAGTTGACGTGGTTCTGAACCTGACCGCCGGCATGGGCGGTGACATCGTTTTCGGCGATACCGAGAACCCGTTCCCCATCAATGAAGCTGCCACCGACATGATCGGCGCGACCGAGCGCATGGCCCATATCGCCGAGTGCCTGCCCGAAATCTGTACCCTTGATTGCGGCACCATGAACTTTGCCGAAGCCGACTATGTCATGACCAACACCCCCGGCATGTTGCGTGCCATGGGCCAGATGATGACAGATCTTGGGGTGAAGCCTGAAATCGAAGCCTTTGACACCGGCCACCTCTGGTTCGCAACGCAACTGGTAAAGGAAGGTATCCTGACCTCGCCCGCGCTGGTGCAGCTGTGCATGGGCGTGCCGTGGGGCGCGCCGAACGACATGAACACCTTCATGGCCATGGTCAACAACGTGCCGGGCGATTGGGACTGGTCGGCCTTCAGCCTTGGCCGCGACCAGATGGCCTATGTTGCTGCTGCCGTTCTGGCAGGGGGTAACGTGCGTGTTGGCCTCGAAGACAACCTCTGGCTCGACAAGGGTGTGCTGGCCGAGAACTATCAACTGGTCGAACGCGCGGTGACCATTATTGAGAACATGGGCGCCCGTGTGATCGGCCCGCAGGAGGTGCGTGAAAAGCTCGGTCTGACCAAGCGCGCACCGGTGGCCAAGTAATGCTGCGGGGCGGCGTTTTCGGAAAAAACACCATGCGGTGTCACGTCGGTATTACGTCGGTATTGCGACGGTGCTGCCGCGCAGCACTGGTGGCAGGTGCATTTACCTCTGTAGCGGCCTGCATTCCCGAAACGCCGTCTTCCCCCCGTGGCCCCACGCCAGACAAGGCTGCGCAAGCGGCCTGTCTGGCGGAGGGGGGCACCTATGAAATCGCCGGTATCGCGGGACAGTATGTCTGCATCCGGCCCACGGTGGACGCGGGCAAATCCTGTTCCGCCGAAAGCGACTGTAGCGGGTTCTGCATGGCCGAAACCCGCACCTGTTCAGCGGTGACTCCGATGTTCGGCTGTCACCCGATTTTGTTGGACGACGGCAGCCATGCCGAGATCTGTATCGACTAGGAGAGTTTCATGACGCGAGTAGCGGCAATCATCGGTGGTGGGGTCATCGGCGGCGGATGGGCCGCGCGGTTCCTGCTGAATGGCTGGAATGTTCAGGTGTTCGATCCGGACCCCGAAGCCGAACGCAAGATCGGCGAGGTGCTCGACAATGCCCGCCGCTCGATGCCGGGCTTGAGCGATACGGCGCTGCCTGCCGAAGGGCAGCTGACCTTCCATGACGCCATCGAAGACGCGGTGGCCGGTGCCGAATGGATTCAGGAAAGCGTGCCTGAGCGGCTCGACCTCAAGCAGAAGGTCTATGCCGGCCTTCAGGCGGCCTGTAGCGAGGAGGCCATCATCGGCTCTTCGACCTCGGGGTTCAAACCCAGCGAGTTGCAGGAGGTGGCGCCGCGCCCGGAACAGATCCTTGTGACCCACCCGTTCAATCCGGTCTACCTGATGCCGCTGGTCGAAGTGGTGCCAAGCGACAGGACCGCGCCCGAGCGTGTCGAGCGGACCAAGCAGATCATGACCGAGATCGGCATGTATCCCTTGCATGTGCGCAAGGAGATCGACGCCCATATCGCCGACCGCTTCCTCGAGGCGGTCTGGCGCGAGGCGCTGTGGCTGGTCAAGGACGGCGTGGCCACCACCGAAGAGATCGACGAGTCGATCCGCATGGGCTTTGGCATCCGCTGGGCGCAGATGGGCCTGTTTGACACCTATCGCGTGGCGGGTGGCGAAGCGGGCATGAAGCACTTTATGGCCCAGTTCGGTCCGGCCCTGAAATGGCCCTGGACCAAACTGATGGACGTACCGGAGTTCAATGACGAGTTGGTTGACCTGATTGCGGGGCAGTCGGACGACCAGTCCGGCCACCTTGATATCCGCGAGATGGAGCGTATCCGCGACAACAACGTGGTGGCGATGATGCGGGCGCTGAAGGCGCAGAACTGGGCCTCGGGCGCGGTTCTGAACAAGCACGATGCCAAGCTGATGGCGGATGCGGGCATGGTGCGCAAGGTCGCGGACATTGCCGATCCGTCGCAACCCATCGTGACCGTGGCCCGTGCGGTGCCGATCGACTGGCTCGACTACAACGGCCACATGACCGAGAGCCGCTATTTGCAGGCCTTTGCGGATGCCTCGGACCGGTTGATGGAGATCATTGGCTGTGATCAGGAGTATATCGCCACCGGCGGGTCGTTCTTTACCGCCGAAACCCACATTCGCCACATCGACGAAACCCATCTGGGCGCACGTATCGAGGTGCGGACACGGGTTCTGATGGCGGAAGGCAAGAAGATGCACCTCTGGCACGAGATGTATGCGGGCGACAAGCTGTTGGCGACCGGCGAACACATCCTGATCCATGTCAGCCTCGAGACCCGTCGTCCGGCGCCCTTCAGCCCTGAAATCGCGGCCAACCTCAAGATGATCAGCGAGGCGCAGGCCGGATTGGACGCGCCCGAAGGTGTGGGTCGTTACGTCGGACAGCCCCGTTGACCCGCCGTGTTCTGATCACCGCTGGCGCGTCGGGCATTGGCCTTGCCATGGGCGAGGCCTTTGCCGCGGCGGGCTATGACATCTGGGTGAGCGACGTCGACAGGGCGGCGCTGGCCTCGGTGCCGGCCAGTTGGCGGGCCTCCGAGGTGGATGTCTCGGACGAGGCGGCCATGGCGGCGCTCTTTGCCGAGATCGAAACCGCCTGGGGCGGTCTGGACGTGCTTTGTGCAAACGCCGGTGTGGCCGGGCCAACGGCGGCGGTCGAGGATGTGACGCTGGAGCAGTGGCGCGCCTGCACGGCGGTGACGCTGGACGGTGTGTTCCTCTGTGCCAAGTTCGCCGCCCCGTTGATGAAACGGGCCGGGGAAGGGTCCATCGTCGTGACCTCCTCCACCGCGGGCCAGTATGGCTATCCCAACCGATCGCCTTATGCGGCGTCGAAATGGGGGGTGATCGGCCTTGCCAAGACGCTGGCGATGGAACTGGGACCGTTTGGCATTCGCTGCAACGTGGTCTGCCCCGGAGCGGTCAGCGGGCCGCGCATGGAGGGCGTGCTGGAGCGCGAGGCGGCGGCCAAGGGCATGACCCGCGACGCGGTCTATGCGGGCTATGCCTCGGGAACCTCGCTGGGGCGGTTTGTCGAGGCCAGCGAGATTGCCGACATGGCGGTGTTTCTTGGTTCGGACGCGGCAAAGGCCGTGTCGGGTCAGGTGATCGCGGTGGATGGCCACACGGTCAATCCGGACCCGCAGGTCTGAAGCCGGGGGCAGGGGCGCTGCCCCTCTTGCCCCTTTCGGGGCAATTCACCCCGGGGTATTTGGCCCAAGAAGAAGGGCCGGATCAGATATCCTTTTGCAGCTCGGCGATATGGTCGGGCAGCATCCGCGCGGTGACAGAGGCCTGTCGCACCAGATTGTCGAAATGCTCGGTGAACCCCTGAACGCGTTCGGTATCGCGGAAGGCGAGGTAGTTGCGCCCGAGGTAGAGCACGGCCAGCAGGGGGCCGAAAACCGTGACCGGCGATGAGAACAGTTTGCGGGCGTCGTAGAGGTAGACGCGCAGGCGCGGATAGAGCTGTGCGCAGAGGGTCGAGAGGTGGTTGAGCTGCGCCTGTCGCAGGTCGCGCGGCACGCCTTCGTAGTAGCCGACACCCTTGGCGAAGCTGGCCAGTTCATAGAGCGGCAGGGCGATTTCATAGTCGGACTGCGAGGCGCGCATCCAGTTCAGCCGGTCCTCCGAGGCGCCGATGGCCTGTGAGGTGGTGCGCCCGAGGTGAGGGGAGTATTCCCATTCCAGAACCTCGCGGGTTTTCAGCATGTCGGGCAGGCCAGCGGGGACGTGGCGGATCTTGTAGCCCTGTGCCTCGAGGTGCCAGTTGAAGATCTGTTCGTCCACCAGCGCGCGCGGGGCGGCGGTGAGGGTGAGCGAGTTGGCGAGGATGTCGGCGGCGCTTTCGGGCCGGTCGGTGAGCGAGAGCAGCCAGTCGGCGGAAACCCCCAGCGCGGCGGCGCATTCTCCAACCACCTGCGCATTGGGCAGGCGCGCGCCCTGATCCTTGAGAAGCTGCGAGATGGTCGAACGGTCAACGGCGATTCTGCGGGCCAGTTCGCTCTGGCTCATGGCCTTGTCGCGCAGGGCGGTGGCGAGTCGCTGGCGGAAGCGGTCGGCGCGCAGGCGTTTGTCGATGTTTTGCGTCATGTGTTGACTAATATCACCATCTGGGAATTTTGTGAATTACATTCAGAATTCCCGACGGAACCCTGCTGGGGTAACAAAAACGTGAGCAGGGGATTTTGCCCCGATTTCAACGACATGGAGGGAAGATGGAAACGCGTCGGCGTTCACTGGTCAAGGCGGTGATCTGGAACATCATCGGGCTTTGCACGATGAGCCTTGTGGGGTTCCTGGCAACGGGATCTGCGGCCGTCGGTGGAAAACTTGCGGTGGTCAACACCGGGATCGGTCTCACGATGTATGTGCTCTACGAGCGCGTCTGGTCGGCGATCCGCTGGGGGCGTCATGTCTGATCCGCGCCGTCACCGCCCGATGATCGAATGGCCGACGCTGGCCATGCTGATGCTGTGCTATGGTACCTTCATCCTTGGCACCACCTGGGCCGGAGCCGTGTTCCTGCCGCTGGGTATTGTCCTGACCACGCTGGCGATTGCGCTGCATTCGTCGTTGACCCACGAGGTTCTGCACGGCCATCCGTTCCGCAGCCAGCGCCTGAGCGACCTGACAGTGTTCCCGGCAATTGGACTGGCCATTCCCTACTACCGGTTCCGCGATACACACCTTGCGCATCACAACGACTCGATCCTGACCGATCCCTACGACGATCCCGAGAGCAACTATCTCGACGTGTCCGACTGGGAGGCGATGCCGGGCTGGTTGCAGGTGATCCGTCGCATGAACAACACGCTGTTGGGGCGGCTGGTGCTGGGCCCGGCGCTGGGGCAGGTCTGTTTCATGGCCGCCGACTGGAAGGCGATCAGGGCGGGCGACCGCGCGGTTCTGGCAGGTTGGCTCTGGCATGTTCCGGCACTGGCCATCGCGGTCTGGTGGATGGTGTCGGTCTCGGTTCTGCCGATCTGGGCCTATCTTCTGTCGGCCTACATGGCGCTGTCGATCCTGAAAATCCGCACCTTCCTTGAACATCAGGCGCATGAGCGGGCACGCGGGCGCACCGTCATCATCGAGGATCACGGGCCGCTTGCGTGGATTTTCCTCTACAACAGCCTGCACGTGGTGCATCACATGCACCCCAAGGTCGCCTGGTACAACCTGCCGGTCCTGTTCCGTGACAACCGCGACCGCTACATGTCGCGCAACGACAGCTATTATTTCCGGTCTTACCGCGAGATTTTCAGCCTCTATTTCCTGCGCGCCAAAGATCCGGTGCCGCATCCGCTCTGGCGGCGAAAGTGAACCCGTGATCTAACGGCGGCATGGATTTATGGATTGCCGCCGCGCTTGCAGCCGCACTGTTTCAGACCGTGCGCTTCATGCTTCAGAAACATCTGAGCCAGGTGTCGCTCTCGGCAGCGGGGGCGACATTTGCGCGGTTTGTCTATTCGGCACCGGTGGCGGTGGTGCTGATGCTGCTTTATGGCGGTCTGCCTGTTCTGCCGGGGTCGGCCTTTTGGGGCTTTGGCATCGTTGGCGGGGCGGCGCAGATCACGGCGACGGTTTGCACCGTGATGCTGTTCGGGCGGCGCAACCTTGCAGTGGGGATGACCTTTATCAAGGTCGAAGTCCTGTTGACCGCCCTGATTGGCATGGTGGTGCTTGGCGAAGCCGTCAGCCCTGCGGGTCTGCTGGCGATGATCGTCGGCATCGCCGGGGTTCTGGTGCTGGGTGGCCCGGTCGAAAGCAGCGGCCCCTTGCTGCGCCGCCTGATCAGCCCCTCTGCGGCGCTGGGCCTGTCGGCGGGCGCCTTGTTCGGGGTCTCGGCGGTCTGCTATCGCGGGGCCTCGCTTGAGGTGGTCGGAGAGGATCCGGTCCTGCGGGCGGTGGTCACGCTTGCGGCGGTCACTTCGATGCAGATGATCGGCATGGCGTTCTGGCTGCGGCTGCGCGAAGCGGGCGAGATGACCCGCGTGATTGGCGCGTGGCGCAGCGCCGGCTGGATCGGGTTGACCAGCATGGCCGGCACCTTCTGCTGGTTCACGGCTTTCACCTTGCAGAACGCGGCCTATGTCAAAGCGGTTGGGCAGGTCGAGCTGATCTTTGGCATTCTCGGCACGGTATTGATCTTTCGCGAACGGATCAGCGGGCGCGAATGGCTGGGCATGGCGCTCTTGTCAGGCAGCATCCTGGCGCTTGTGCTGGTGCTTTGACGGCGCGATCAGTCGTCGCGCCAGTCCGGCGTGCGGCCTTTCAGTTGCTTGAACAGGCTGGCCTCGTCATCGTTCTTGAAGAACGGCACTGCATCCGGCGGCGAGGTATCATGCAGGCGGGCTTCGACCTCGGCCAGAACCACCTCGGTGATGAAGGGCAGGTCATATTCCCGCGCCTTGCGCAGTGACACCCATTGCAGGTGCGAAAGCTCTTCGCAGGCCTGCGAAAAATCGTCGAGATCACTTTGCAGGGCGGTTGCATCAATCAGGAAAAACCGGGCGTCGAACCGGCGCGGTCGGCCCGGAGGGGTGATGGCGCGAAACACGAATTGCAGGCCGTGCGCGACGGGCAGATGGCCGGTTTCGGCAAAGCCCTTCCAGTCGGCGGGTGGTTCGCCCTCCCAATTGCCGGGGGTGCCAAGGATCTGGCCGGTTTCTTCCCACAGCTCGCGCACCGCAGCCACGGCCAGCGCGTGCGAAATGGTTTCCGGCGTGTCGTCGCGCAGGTCCTCGGCAAGGCGTTCGTCACAGGGCGCCTCGATCCCAAGCGCCAGGGGGATGTCGAAGTCCTCGGCATCCACGGCGCCACCGGGAAAGACGAACTTGTTGGGCATGAAAGCGGCCTTGGCACCGCGCTGACCCATCAGGATCTGCGGATCGGTCTCACGATCCCGCAGCACGATCACCGTGGCCGCATTGCGGATTGCCGTCTTGTCTTCGCTCATTCTGCGCCCCTTGGTCTTGTTATGTCAGCGGTCGTCGGTTCCGAAGCCGTGCATGCGCCGTGCCCATTGGAAGGCAACAACCACCCCCTTCAGTCTTGGCAGAAGGTAGAGCGAGAGAGCGACACAGCCAACCGCAAAAATCGTGAACATGATGAGAGGCTCGGGACGCCAGCGGACGAACACGATGTGCAGCAGCGGCGCCATCAGGTGACCGACAATGAGAATGGTCAGGTAAGCAGGCCCGTCGTCGGCCCGTTGCGGCGACAGGTCTTCACGGCAGACCGAGCAGGTGCTGCGCACCTTGAGATAGCCCTTGAGCATAGGGCCGCTGCCGCAATTGGGGCACTTTCGTCGCCAGCCCTTGAATAGGGCAGGCCACAAGGCGCGCTCCGGTGCCTTGGCTACAGAAGTCATCAATGTTTCCTCGCTTATCCCGTATCCAAGATGTGACGGCATCGGGTTCTTTGAAAGTGGTCAAAACCGCCCCGCGTCCCGATGTCGCAAAACCGTCGCGGAAGCCTCTGAAACCCGCGGGAAACTTTTTTCGACGGAAAGGCTGGGGTGGTGCGTTTTATGGTCAGGAAACGGGAAATGAAGCCGGTTCCTGACCTGACAAAGGAGACGAGTAGATGAAACGTGCAATGATTATTTCCGGTGTGTTGGCAGCAGCGATGGGCCTGACGGCGGTGTCGGCTTCGGCCAAGGGTTGGGGCCCGGGCGGCCATCATGGGCCGCGCCCGATGATGAACTTCGAGGCATTCGATGCCGACAAGGACGGCAAGGTGACGAAGGCCGAGATGGAAGCCTTTGCCAAGGCCAAGTTCACCGAGGCTGACACGGATGGCGATGGCCTTCTGAGCCAGGAAGAGATGCAGGCCAAGGCGCTGGAAAATGCGCAGAAGCGTATGAAAGAGCGGTCGGCAAAGATGATCGAGCGCAAGGATGCCGACAAGGACGGCAAGCTGAGCTTCGAAGAGATGTCGGCCAACGAGAAGCGCAAGGACAAGATGTTCAACCGCCTCGATCGTGACGGCGATGGTGCCATTTCGAAGGAAGAGTTCGAAGAGGCGCGCGCCCACATGGAAGAGCGTGGCCACAAGATGAAGAAGCGCCACAAGCAGCAGGACAACTAAGTCCCTCGTCGGCCACGTGCGTAGTAGGTGAGCACGTGGCCGGCATTGAAAGACACAAAAAATCGGGCTAGCCAACTGGACCATGGACATGCCGTATGATGCGCAGGAGGAGGTGCCGGACGAGGCGCTGTTGGTGCTTTATGCCAACGGTGATCCGTCGGCCGCGCGTATTCTGACCCTGCGGATGACGCCAAGGGTATTCTCGCATGCCTATCGTGTGCTGGGGGATCGGGCCGAGGCGGAAGACGTCGCGCAGGAGGCACTGATGCGCCTCTGGAAGATCGCGCCTGACTGGCGCAGCGGCGAGGCGAAGGTGACGACCTGGCTGTTCCGGGTGGTGGCCAATCTGTGCACGGATCGCCTGCGCAAACGGCGCGGGGTTGATCTCGATGCGGTGCCCGAGCCAGAGGACGATACGGCCTCGGCGGCAGACATGATGCAGGAGCGCGCCCGGATGGATGCGCTGCAACAGGCACTGGGCACCTTGTCGGATCGCCAGAGACAGGCGGTTGTGCTGCGCCATATAGAAGGTCTTGGCAATCCCGAGATTGCAGAGATCATGGAGATCAGCGTTGAGGCTGTCGAAAGCCTCACCGCACGGGGAAAACGGGCCCTGGCCAAGGTATTGGCCGGCCGACGGGAAGAACTGGGGTATAGCGATGGCTGAGAAACATCAGGACGACGCATTGCTTGATGCATTGTTTGCGGAAGCGGCCGGAGACGGAAAGCCCGAGGTGTCTGCCGACCTTATGGCACGCATCCTGGCGGATGCCGAGGCGATGCAACCCACCGCGGCGGCGCTGGCGGCACGACCCGCACGCCAAGGGCTGTTTTCCCAGTTCATGCAGGCCATTGGCGGCTGGCCGTCGCTGGCAGGGCTGGCCACCGCAACCGTGGCCGGTGTCTGGATCGGGTTCAGCGCCTATGGCACCATCGTGCCTTCAAGCGTCGCCGATCTGATTGAAGGCGACAGCCAGACCTACCTGGCCTATGTCGATGCCAGCTATGCGCTCGCCGGTGAGGAATGACCAAATGACACAAGACACCCAGCCAACACCGACCGAAAAGCCGCGTATGCGCCGGGGGATGCGGATCATCCTGATTGCCTCGCTGGCGCTCAACGTGATTGTTGTCGGCCTGATCATCGGGGCGGTTGTTGGTCATTCCCGTGATGATGACCGCCGTCGGCCGAATATCAGCCTGCCGCCCCACGTACGCGCGTTGGACTGGGACCACCGGCGCGAGATCGGCAAGGCGATCCGCAAGGCCTATCGCGCAGACGGTCTGGGCGCGCGCACCGAACGAAGCCAGCTTGAAAAGATGGCGGCCGCGATCGAAGCCAGCCCCTTTGACCGCGCCAGCCTTGAGGCCGTTCAGGTCGAACTTGAAAGCGTGATGTCTCGCCGGGTTGGTCGTGCCCGTGATATCTGGCTGGATCACGTCGAGAGCATGACGGACCGGGAGCGGGCAGCCTATGCCGACCGCCTGCGCCATTCGCTGACCAAGAAAAAGCGCGACAAGGACGATCACGACTGACGGTCTGCGATCAGCGCTGTTCAGGCCGGGGTTTCCCCGGCCTTTCTCATGCGGCGGGTGAGTTGATCGTGACCTGGTCGCGCCCGGTTGATTTTGCTCCGTAAAGCGCGCGGTCTGCCCGGTCGAGCAGGGTTTCGGCCACCTCTGCAGAGGAAAGATCCACGTCGCGGGCCATGGCAATGCCGATGCTGATTGTGACCGGAATGTTCAATTCACGCTCCTTGATCAACACGGGCGCGCTGCGCACCGCCTGACAGAGGGTGTCGGCTGCAGACTGGGCCCGCGCGGGGCAGGTTGCGGGCATTGCGATCAGGAACTCTTCTCCCCCGATCCGCGCCAGCAGATCCGACGGCGTGAGGCTGCGGCGCAACCGGCGTGCGACAGCGCGCAACACCTTGTCGCCGACCCCGTGGCCATAGCGGTCATTGATCTGTTTGAAGTGGTCCAGATCGGCGACCATGACAGCAAAGTCGCGTCCGGTCGCATGGGCCAGTTCGGCAATCCGCGCAAGATGGGGAAGGGCATAGCGACGGTTGTGCAGCCCCGTCAGGGGATCGATGATGGCAGCCTCAAGCCCCTCGCGCACGTTCTGGCGGAACCGGTCGGCCAGGCGCTTGCGCTGCACCAGTCGCGACAGGCGCAGGGCGATTTCCTCGGCGTCGAAACCGTCTGTGACAATGTCGTCCGCGCCAAGGTCGAGCGCATCGGCATAAAGCTCGCGGCCCTGCGGCGGCAAGAGAACAAGAACCCGCGCATGGCGCGTGGCACGGCGTGCGCGCACCTCTGCAAGAAGGCGCAGCCCCTCTTCGAGGTGATCGGGCGGCAGCGCAATGACCAGCGCATCCGGCGGGGGTTGTTTGGACAGGCCGCGTAGCAGATCAGCGACCGGGTGGCTTGCAACCGCGAAGGGCACCATCGGTTGCAGCCCCAGTTTCCAGCGCGCGCCGGTGATCGCGTCCGGCGCGGCAAGCAGAACGCGGGCCTGCGGGACAAAGGCCGTGCTTGCCGGCTCGGCAAATCCCAACGCCTCGGCCGCGCCGTCCTGCAGCGCGAGTCCGTCAGACGGGTCTCGACTGCGGATCAGGCTGCGGATCCGGGCCAGCAGCTCGAGTTCGTCCACGGGTTTAAGAAGGATGTCGTCTGTCCGTGCCCGCAGGGCCGCCTTGCGGCGTGGAAGACTGGTGTCGGACGACAGCATCAGTATCGGGGTTTGTGCGCCCGCAGGGGAGGCCTTGAGCCGTCGGCAAATCTCGGTTCCGCTGCTCTGATCCTGCCAATCCCCGTTCATCACCACAAGGTCGGGGCGTTCCCGTTCCAAGGCGGCGTGCGCCTCGGTCTCGGAACTGGCCTGGCAGACATGGTAGGACGCAGCGCAGAGTTTGACCTTGAGCAGGATGCGATTGGTCGGGACACTGTCGATGATCAGGATCTTTCCTGGCATGGGTCGCCCTGGAAGGTTGCATTAAGGATGATTCACTCTGTATTCGCATTGGTTAAGAAAAGATTGCGAGTGAGCCGAAACATGACCCTTTCCCAGGAAGCCGCTTCCACGATTGCCCTCAAGGCGCTGGCCTGGCTGGTCAGCAATGACGAGCTGATGCCGGTCTTTATGGGGGCGACGGGCGCCTCGGCGGATGATCTGCGTGCGCAGGCGGCCGATCCGGGGTTTCAGGCTTCGGTGCTTGAGTTCCTGACGATGGACGACGCATGGGTTGTCAGTTTTTGTGACACCATCAGCGAGGATTACATGACGCCGATGATGGCCCTGAATGCCCTGCGCGGCGAGGCCGGGCGTCATTGGACGTGATTTTCTGACATCAAACTGCAATAGAATCGTGCCAATGGGCGCGGCGCGGCGGGACTGCCGCCAAAACGGGGAGCGAGTAGAATGCGTGTAGACGGGCTTTTGTTCGACAAGGACGGGACGCTTTTTGATTTCGGGGCGACCTGGAACAGCTGGGCAGGCGGCATGATCCGTGATTTTGCCAATGGCGACGACGCCCTGGCCGAACGCATTGCCCGCGCAATGGATTTCGATCTCGCGTCCGGTGCCTTCCTGCCGCAAAGCATCATCATTGCCGGGACCAACCGCGATGCAGCCGAAGCGGTGGCCAGTGCCTTGCCCGGGGCCGACGTGGCCGCGCTGGAAGAGCGCCTGATGCGGGCGGCGGCCACGGCCCCTCTGGTCGAGGCAGTGCCTCTGGGCGCGTTTCTGGATGATCTGGCGGGCTTTGGCATGCGTCTTGGCGTGATGACCAACGATACGGAATATGCGGCCCGGGCGCATCTGGGCGAGGCCGGCGTGGTCGAGAAATTCGATTTCGTGGCGGGCTTTGACAGCGGATTCGGTGCCAAGCCCGATCCCTCGCCGCTCTTGGCCTTTGCCGATCAGATGTCGCTTGATCCGGCACGTGTGGTGATGGTGGGCGACAGCACCCATGATCTCGTTGCCGGACGCCGTGCCGGGATGCAGACCGTCGCGGTTCTGACCGGCGTTGCACTTGAGGATGAACTGGCGCCCTATGCCGATGCGGTCTTTCCAGATATCGGCCATCTGACCGCCTGGGTGCAGGGCTAGGCCACAAGCGAATCCATCTTTTTGAACAGGGCGTGCCAAGGGGCGTGCCCTTTCCTTTTGTGCCTTCCTTTGCGTATCGAGATGGTGCCTGTTCAAAAAACGACGAGTTTTGTCGTAAAGGTCTGATTAATCGATCCGGCCCTCGTGTTTGCTGTTGGGAACAACGCATGAGGAGACTGTCATGAGTGACACAGGTGGACGCAGGCGGCGCGGTGGTGGCCGCGCGGGCAATTCGGCGCGGCGCACAAGCGCGGGGGTTATCGAACAGATGCCATGGCGTCAGCCGGTCAATATCGACCGGCCGACCGAACCGCTGACCGAGGAAGGCGTTCAGGCGATCCACGACGGCGCGATGCGCATTCTCGAGGAGATCGGCATCGAGTTCTACAACGAGGAAGCCAAGGGCATCCTCAAGGAAGCCGGCTGTACCGTTGATGGTGACAACGTGCGCATGGGCCGCGATTTCGTCATGGAGATGGTCGGCAAGGCGCCGTCAAGCTGGACCATGACGCCGCGCAATGCCGAGCGTCAGATCACGCTGGGTGACAAGCACATCCTGTTCGGAAACGTGTCCTCGCCGCCGAACTATTGGGATATGGAACTGGGGCGCAAGGTGCCGGGCACGCGCGAAATGTGCGCCAACCTGTTCAAGCTGAGCCAGTATTTCAACTGTATCCACTTTGTCGGCGGCTATCCGGTGGAACCGCAGGACATCCACGCCAGCGTGCGTCACCTTGCCGTGCTCTATGACAAGCTCACCCTGACCGACAAGGTGGCGCACACCTATTCGCTTGGCAAAGAGCGGGTCGAGGATTCGATGGAGATGGTGCGGATCTCCGGCGGCTGGAGCGACGAGGAATTCGAAGCCAGCCCGAAAATGTACACCAACATCAACTCGACATCGCCGCTCAAGCATGACGAACCGATGATGGACGGCTGGATGCGCATGGCGCGTCGCAACCAGGGCCTCGTGGTGACGCCCTTCACGCTGGCAGGTGCGATGGCTCCGGTCACCATGTCGGGCGCAGTGGCGCAGTCGCTGGCCGAAGGCCTGTGCGCGGTGGCGCTGGCCCAGTACATCCGCCCCGGCGCAGCCTGTGCGATCGGTACCTTTACTTCGAACGTCGACATGAAATCGGGGGCGCCGGCCTTCGGGACGCCGGAATACATGCGCGCCACCCAGATGACCGGCCAGATGGCGCGGTTCTACGGTCTGCCGATGCGTGCCTCCGGCGTCTGTGCTGCGAACGTGCCGGACGGTCAGGCGATGTGGGAAACCTCGAATTCGCTGTGGTCTGCCGTGCAGGCCGGGGCCAACATGGTCTATCACGCGGCCGGTTGGCTTGAGGGCGGTCTGATTGCCAGCCCCGAGAAATTCGTGATGGACTGCGAAGTCCTGCAAATGATCCAGCGCTACATGGAGCCGGTGATCACCGAAACCGGCCCCGATGAAATCGCGCTGGATGCGATCAAGGATGTGGGCAACGCGGGCCACTTCTTTGGCATCCAGCACACGCAGGACCGCTATACCACCGCCTTCTATCAGCCGTTTGTCTCGGACTGGCGCAACTACGAGGCCTGGGAAGCGGCCGGATCGGTCTGGACGCCGGAACGCGCGCACCATGTCTACAAGGACATCATCAACAGCTTCGAAGCGCCGCCCATGGACGAGGCGATCCGCGAGGAACTCGCCGATTTCGTGGCCCGCCGCAAGGCAGAGGGCGGGGCCCCCACCGACTTCTGAGCAGGGTTTGTTACCGACTGGAAAGGGCGTCCCCGTGGGGCGCCCTTTCGCGTTTGGAGCTGTTGCACCCACCACGCGCCGTCATGCCGCAACGGCATTCCGTGGAAACTTCGCTTTCAAGTTTTTGGCAAAAGGCTTTAAACTAAAGCGGGTTAAGGGGGACTTGGCATGACACCAGCCGACAGCAAGGATATTTCGAGCCGCGCAACGATGGCCCTGATCGGAGGCGTCGTGGGCTTTGCGATGTGGATGTTGATCGACGTGGTGCCCGACGTCCTGACCAACCCGCATGTCTTTGTGACGGTCACGGCGGCGGTGGCGGGGTTCAGCGGCGTTTTGCTCGGGATTGTCGGGCCGGCGCCATTGCGGCGAGCGGTGCCGGGCGCTCTTGGGCTTGCGATACCGGCGGCCCTTGCGCTGGGCTGGGCCAGTCTGCGCCACGAGACGCTTCAGGGGTTCGGAGACGACGGGCTTGCCCTGCTGGCCTGGGCGGTGATCCTCTTCGTGGGCACGCCGTTCATGGCCGTGCGCCTGATTCACCCCGATCTTTGGCGCAACTATGGCGAACTCTTTGATTTCAGCTGGTCGGTGGTGGTGCGCTATTCGGCGGCCTGGCTGTTTGCCGGTGTGTTCTGGGGCATCCTCCTTTTGTCGAACGCCCTGTTCGAGATCGTCGCGATCACCATTATCGAAGACCTTCTGGACATCGATCCCGTACCCCATGTCCTGACCGGCGCGGTGCTGGGTCTTGCGCTGACCGTGGTCTACGAGATGCGGGAATACCTCTCGCCCTTCATGGTGCTGCGTCTGATGCGCATCCTCGTGCCGGTGATGGTCGTCGTGGTTGGCGTCTTTGCGCTTGCTCTGCCGTTTCGCGACATGAACAATCTATTTGGCGGGCTGTCCCCCTCGGCCACGCTCCTGGTGGTCGCCATCGGCAGTATCACCCTGGTCAGCGTTGCCGTCGACCGCAGTGATGATCGTGCCGTGGCGCTGCGGTTCATGCGTCTGGCAACCGAAGCGCTTGCCATTCTGCTCGTGGTTCTGGCCGGGCTGACGGTTTATGCGATCTGGCTCCGGGTTGATCAGCACGGTTGGACGCCTGAACGCCTTGCCGCGGCCATCGCAGCCGGCATCGTTTCGACTTATGCCGTGGTTTACGCCCTTGCCGTTGCCCGGCGCGGCGGCTGGATGCAGCACGTGCGCGATGCCAATGTCTGGGTGGCGATGGGGGTGATCGGTGTGGCCTTTCTCTGGCTGACCCCGGTCCTCAATCCCGAACGGATCGCCACCAACAGCCAGGTTGCGCGCTACCTTGACGGCCGCGTGTCTGCCGATGATGCCGCGGTCTGGGAAATGGCGCATGATTGGGGGCGGGCCGGGCAGGTGGGCCTTGCGCGTCTGGCCGCGCTGGAAGGCGAAGAACACGCCGACATCCGCAAGGCGATTGACCTTGCGGGCCAGACCGACCGCCGCCATGTCTTTCAGCGGCGCTCTGGTGACAAGGCGCGCGAGATCAAGGTGGCAGACCTTTTGGCGAACCTGACGGTGGTCGGCTCCGCTGCCGAGATGACCGCGGATGCGCTGTCCATTCTGCCAGACTTCCGCCTTGACGACTGGGGGCAGGTCTGTGCCCGGGCCAGCGATCCCGGCTGTGTTGTGGTGATCGGGGATTTTGGCGGGGCCGAGGGCGCGGAAGGCATCCTGTTCCTGCCGCGCCGAGGGGTGCACTATGACGCCATCCAGCTGCGCTTCGAAGAGGACAGGCTGATTGCCGGTGCCTTCCTGCGCAACCAGAGCCGCGACGGTGTGGCCGAAATCACCGCGGACGACGTGGCGCGGATCAAGGCAGGCGACTTTGAAATCGCCCCTTCAAGCCGCAAGTCGCTCTGGTTGGATGATCTGGAAATAAGTCCTGACAATTGAAACTATTGAAGGCTTCTTAAACCTTTGATCGCAGGATCGGCCTCGAACAGTCGGGGCAGAAGGCATGCATGGTCTGATCAACAGGGCGATCCAGTGTTTCGTTCAGGACAACTACGGCTTTGACCGCTGGCAGAGCATGTGCTTTGCCGCCGGGTTGGACGAGGTCGAGTTCGAAGCGATGCTGCACTATGAGGATGAACTGACGGACCAGTTGCTTGATATGGTCTCGGCCGCGCTGAAATCCCCCCGTGACACCGTTTTGGAAGACATCGGAACCTACCTTGTGTCGCATCCCAACGTCGAAGCCTTACGCAGGTTGCTGCGGTTCGGGGGCGAGACCTTTGTGGATTTCCTGAACTCGCTTGAGGAACTTCCCGATCGGGCGCGGCTGGCGGTGGATGATCTGGTTCTGCCGCAACTGGACGTCCGCGAAGTCGACCCGCATCATTTCCGTCTCACCTGCCGATTTCCGCGCCCGGGGTTCGGGCATGTGGCTGTCGGAATTCTACGCACGCTGGCTGATGATTATGGGGCGCTTGTCTTTCTGGAACATAACGGGGTTCTGGCCGGTGCAGAAGAAATCGACATTACCCTGATCGAAACGGCCTTTGCCAAGGGGCGCAGTTTCGAGATCGGGGCGCGGGCGGTCTAGGGCATGTTGCATGATCGCGATATCGCGCAGCTTCTGGCGCGGCTGTGCCCCATGCACCTTGCGGTGGATGAGCAGGGGCAGGTGATGCACATCGGTCCGACACTTGCCAAGCTCTTGCCGGACAAGCGCAAGGATGACGCCTGCCTGTTTGACCTGATCGAAGTGCGCCGGCCAAGCGGTGTCTGCAATATGAAGGCTCTGCTGGCGCGACAGCGGCAGAAACTTTCTCTGCGTCTGCGCGGGCATGGGGGGCATGCCTTCAAGGGGGTGTTCGTGGCGGTGCCCGGGCAGGGCGGTATTCTCGACCTCTCCTTTGGCATCGCGATCATGGATGGGGTCCGTGATTTCGAACTCAGTGCCTCTGATTTCGCGGTGACCGACCTCGCCATCGAGATGCTCTACCTGATCGAGGCCAAATCGGCAGCGATGGAGGTGTCGCGCAAGCTTAACCAGCGGCTTCAGGGGGCCAAGATCGCGGCCGAGGAACAGGCCTTTACCGACACGTTGACCGGCCTCAAGAACCGCCGCGCGGTGGATCACGTGCTGCCCCGCCTGATCGACCGGGGCGAGGCGGTGACGCTGATGCAGGTCGATCTCGACTACTTCAAGGCGGTGAACGATACCTATGGCCATCCGGCGGGGGATCACGTGTTGCAAAACGTCGCCCGCGTGCTGGTGCAGGAAACCCGTCAGGGCGATTGCGTGGCGCGGGTGGGCGGTGACGAATTCGTCATCATCCTTGTTGGTGAGGTGGACGAGGCCGCGGTTGCCCATATCGCCGAACGCCTGATTAAACGGATCGAGGCCCCGATCCGCTGGCGTGGTGACACCTGTGAAATCTCTGCGTCGATCGGCATCGCGACCAACGCCTTTGGCAGTGGCGATACAGGCGAAACACTGTGGGCGCGCGCCGACACCGCGCTGTATGCCGCCAAGAATGGCGGTCGTGGCCGTTTTCGCATGGCCTAGGCGTTCGCCCGCCCGAAAGGGGCGGGCAGACCCGTCAGCGTTTGTTTTTCATCGCGTTCAGCAGGGCATCGCCCAAAGCGCCCGTGCCGCCGCCCTGGGGTTTGCCACCCTGATGACGGCCGGCACCCTGTGGTTTGCCCTTGCCCTGATAGCTGCGCTGTCCGCCCTGCGGTTTGCCGCGCTGGGGCTTGTCGCCCCGGTTTCCGGCCCCCGCCGCATCCCGGCCCCCGCCGTCCTTGCGCATCGACAGGCCGATGCGTTTGCGCGGCGCGTCCACCTCGGTCACGCGGACCTTGACCACGTCACCGGTTTTCACCACCTCGTGCGGGTCTTTGACAAAGCGATCCGCCAACTGGCTGATGTGGACCAGCCCGTCCTGATGCACCCCGATGTCGACAAAGGCCCCAAAGGCCGCCACGTTGGTAACGGTGCCTTCCAGCACCATGCCGGGCTTGAGATCGGAAATCTCTTCGACACCATCGGTAAAGGTGGCGGTCTTGAAGCTCGGGCGCGGGTCGCGGCCCGGTTTCTCGAGTTCGGACAGGATGTCCCGCACGGTCGGCAGACCAAAGTTGTCGTCAACAAAGTCCTCGGCGCGCAGGCGTTTCAATGCGCCTTCATCGCCCATGATGCTGCGCAGGTCACGGCCGCAGGCCTCGACGATGCGTCGGGCCACGCCATAGGCCTCGGGGTGGACGGATGAGGCATCCAGCGGTTCGGCCCCTTCGCGGATACGCAGGAAGCCCGCGCATTGTTCGTAAGCCTTCGGCCCCAACCCGCGCACATCAAGAAGGTCTTTGCGTGCCGAGAACGCGCCGTGGATGTCACGGTGCATCACCACCGCATGGGCCAGCGATGGCGTGAGGCCCGCGACATGCGACAGCAGCGGCGCCGAGGCCATGTTGAGATCAACCCCAACCGCGTTCACCGCGTCCTCGACCACGCCCTCAAGCGCCTGTGACAGGCGGCGCTGGTCCACGTCGTGCTGGTACTGGCCGACGCCGATCGATTGCGGTTCGATCTTCACCAGTTCGGCCAGCGGGTCCTGAAGGCGGCGGGCAATCGACACCGCGCCACGCAGCGACACATCAAGATCGGGGAATTCGGCAGCTGCGGTTTCCGAGGCCGAATAGACGGATGCACCGGCCTCGGAGACCACGACCTTGGTTGGTTTCTTGATGCTGGCCGGCAGCAGTTTCAGCAGGTCGCCCACAAGACGTTCGGTCTCGCGGCTTGCGGTGCCATTGCCGATGGCGATCAGTTCCACATCGTGTTTGCGGATCAGCTCGATCAGCTTGGCTTCGGTGCCGCGCAGATCGTTCTTGGGCTGGAAGGGATAGACGGTTGCCGTATCCAGAAGCTTGCCCGTGGCATCCACCACGGCCACTTTGACACCGGTGCGGATACCCGGATCAAGGCCCAGTGTCGCCCGCGCACCTGCCGGAGCAGCGAGGAGCAAGTCTTTGAGGTTGCGTGCAAAAACCGTGATCGCCTCTTCATGGGCGGCGCGGCGCATCTCGGTCATCAGGTCAAGGTACATGGTCAGGCTCAGCTTGACCCGCCATGTCCAGGAAGCCGCAGCGCGCAGCCATTGATCGCCGGGGCCATCACCGTGGATGCCGATCTCGGCGGCGATCATGTCGACCGCGCGGGGAACGCCGGTGTCGGCATCGGGGGCGATCTCGATGCTGACGATTTCCTCTTTCGAGGCCCGCAGGATCGCCAAGGCCCTGTGCGAGGGGATCGTCGCCCAGGCCTCGCGATGATCGAAATAGTCCGAGAACTTGGCCCCGGCCTGTTCCTTGCCCTCCTGAACCCGTGCCGAGACAAAGGCCTCTTTCTTCATGAAATCCCGCAGCGATCCCAGAAGGCCCGCGTTTTCGGCCAGCGTTTCCACGAGGATGTCACGCGCGCCATTCAGGGCGTCTTTGACGGTTGCCACCGCTTCGGATAGATACCCTTCGGCCAGGGTTTCCGGCACGGCCGTGCGGTCATCTAAGATGGCCTGCAACAGCGGCTCCAGCCCGTTTTCCCGTGCGATCATCGCCTTGGTGCGGCGCTTGGGTTTGTAGGGCAGATAGATGTCCTCCAGCGCCGCCTTGGTGTCGGCACCGGCAATGGATTTCGCCAGCGCATCCGTCAGCTTGCCCTGATCCTTGATCGATTGCAGGATCGTTTCGCGGCGGGCTTCCATGTCGCGCAGATAGGTCAGGCGATCGGACAGGGTGCGCAGCTGCGTATCGTCCAGCCCCCCGGTCACCTCTTTCCGGTAGCGGGCCACGAAGGGCACGGTCGCGCCTTCGTCAAGAAGGGTCACAGCGGCCGAAACCTGGGTTGCGGCGGCGCCGATCTCGGTGGCGATGGTGCGGGCAATGCGGGCGGCGGTGGTGTCCAAGGCTTCTTTTCTCCGACTGTTGGGAGGGTCTTGATAGCGGCGTGCAGGGGGGCTGCCAAGTGGAAGAAACCGCGATGCGCGGGGTTCCGTAAAAATACGATCCCGTAGTCCTACGATTGACGGCGGGGGCGGGCTTGCGCGAAGTGAAGGGATGAAACGCAAAGTAGTCTCCGCCGCCGAAGCTGCCGCCCTGATCAAGGATGGCGACACCATCACCACCTCCGGATTCGTCGGGATCGGCGTGCCGGATGAACTCTTGTCTGCTGTTGAGAAACGGTTTGTCGAGACCGGGCACCCGCGTGACCTGTCGCTGGTCTTTGCCGCGGGGCAAGGCGACGGCAAGGAGCGCGGGTTGAACCGGCTTGGCCACGAGGGGCTGCTCAAACGAGTTGTCGGCGGGCATTGGGGGCTGATTCCCAAGGTGGCGCAGCTGGCGACGCAGGGAAAGATCGAGGGCTGGAACCTGCCGCAGGGCTGTATCAGCCAGCTGTATCGCGACATCGCGGCGGGCAAGCCGGGCATGTTGTCGAAGGTCGGGCTTGGCACATTTGTCGATCCGCGTCTTGGCGGCGGCGCGATCAACGAGATCAGCACCGAACCGCAGGTCGAACTGATGGAGATCGGCGGGGACGAGGTGCTGTATTATCCCGCTCCGCGCCTGACCGTGGCCCTGTTGCGTGGCACCACGGCGGATGAGGCGGGCAATATCACGATGGAGCGCGAGGCGCTGACCATCGACAACCTTGCACAGGCCATGGCGGTTCATAACGCGGGCGGCGTGGTGATCGTTCAGGTGGAGCGCATCGCACAGGCCCGCACATTGCCGGCGCGCGAGGTTCAGATACCGGGCATTCTTGTTGATGCCGTGGTCGTGGCCGAGCCGGAAAACCACCTTCAGACCTATCGCACGGCCTTTAGCCACGGGTTCACCAACCGCATCCGCTCTCCACAGGGGGAAATCCCGCCGATGCCGCTGGATGCGCGCAAGATCATCGCGCGGCGCTGTGCCTTCGAACTGCCGGTGAACGGGGTTGTGAACCTTGGCATCGGCATGCCCGAAGGGGTGGCCGCCGTGGCCGCGGAAGAGGGGCTTTTGGAGCATATGACCCTGACGGCAGAGCCGGGGGTGATCGGGGGGCAGCCCGCCTCGGGGCTGGATTTCGGGGCGGCGATCAACACCGACGCGGTGATCCCGCAGAACAACCAGTTCGATTTCTACGATGGCGGCGGGCTCGACATGGCCTGTCTTGGTCTTGCGCAGGCCGACCGCCACGGCAACGTCAATGTTTCGCGCTTTGGGCCGCGTCTGGCCGGGGCCGGGGGCTTTATCAATATCTCGCAGAACGCGCGGCGCGTGGTCTTTGCCGGCACCTTCACGGCCTCTGGCCTCGATCTTGCCATCGAGAACGGGAAGATCGCGGTGCGTGAGGAAGGCAAGGCGCAGAAATTCCTGGCCGATGTCGAGCAGATCACCTTCTCTGGCGCGCGTGCCGGACAGTTGGGCCAGCCCGTACTCTACGTGACCGAACGCGCGGTGTTCGAACTGTCGGGGCAGGGCCTGAAGCTCATGGAAATCGCGCCGGGTGTCGATCTGGAGCGCGACATCATCGGCCAGATGGCCGTGCCGCCGGTGATCGACGACGAGCTGCGCCTGATGGATGACCGGATTTTCCGCGAGGGTGAAATGGGGCTGCGCACCGATCTGCTGCACCTTGATCTGCCCGATCGCATTGCCGTCGACCCGAGCGTGGGCCGTCTCTACCTCAACTTTGAAAAGATGCGAGTGCGTCGCCAGTCCGAGGTGGACCGCGTTGGCGAGTTGGTGGCTGCGGCCTGCGCGCCGCTGGCCGACAAGGTGGATGTGATCGTGAACTATGACGGGTTCAAGATCGACGAGACACTGGAAAACGAATGGGCGCGGATGGTGGCGGCGCTGGATGCGCAATACTATCGCACGGTTTCACGCTATTCAGGATCGGCCTTCATGCGAATGAAATTGCACGAGGTTTTCCCGCATGCCCGCCCGCATATCTTCGAGACAAGCGAACAGGCACGGTCTTTCCTCGACGCGGCGCAGTCCTAGCGCGCGGCCTCGGACGCCGGCCGGCCGCGTGCGATCAGGTCCACCATTGTCTTGATGCGCGGGCCTGCATGGCGCAGGAACATGGTATAGCTTTCGCAGAAATAGTTGTGCCCCGCCTCGCCATCTTTCGAGGTCGCAAACCGCTGTTTCGGACAGCCACCATTGCAGGCAAAGCGGAATGAGCAGGACTGGCACTGTTTGGTCAGCGTCTCTTTCTTATCGCGTCCGAATTGTTGTTGCCGTTCGGTCCAGAGCATCTCGCGCAGGGGCGTTTCGGTGATCTTGCCAAGGCGGTACTCGGGGTAAACATAGTGATCGCAGGAATAGAGGCTGCCGTCATGCTCAAGCGCAAGGCCGTTGCCGCAGGTTTCGGCATAGACGCAGAGCGAAGACTGCCCGTTCAGCCAGAGCCCGACCTGGGTGTCGAAATACTGGACAAAGACCTTACCGATGTCGGCCTTGAACCAGGTGTCAAAGACATCGCACAGGAACTTGCCATAGGCGCGGGGGGCAACGCTCCATTCGGTCACGGCGTTGCCGGGGTCCATATCGACCTGCGGCGCACTCGCCAGCCCGTCACCGGCGCTGCGCTCGGCAATCGGGATGAACTGGATATAGTCAAAGCCCGCCCCCTTGAGGAACTTGTAAATCTCGCGCCCCTTGCCGCCATTGGCGCGATGTACGGTGGTCAGCGCGTTGTGCTCGACCCCATGGCGCTGCAGGACATCAAGACCGCGCATCACCGCGTCAAAGGTGGGGCGGCCCGCCCGGTCGATGCGGTAACGGTCGTGGATTTTCTTGGGGCCGTCGATGCTCAGCCCGACAAGAAAGCGGTTGTCTTTCAGGAAGCTGCCCCAGGTGTCGTCCAGAAGCATACCGTTAGTCTGGAAGGCGTTTGAACAGGTCACGCCGTCGGGCAGGTATTTCTGCTGAAGTGCCACGATCTTGCGGAAGTAATCCACGCCCAGCATCGTTGGCTCCCCGCCCTGCCACGCAAAATGCACCTCGGGCATGCCCGCCTCAAGCGAGGTCTCGATGGTCTGGCGGATATAGCTCTCCAACACCTCGTCAGACATCCGAAACTTCTTTTCCGACGGGAAAAGCTTTTCCTTTTCAAGGTAATAGCAGTAGGTGCAATCAATGTTGCACCGCGGACCAATCGGCTTGGTCATGATGTTGAACGGTGTGGGTTGACCTGCCATGGTGTGCCTTCCGCGTTTCCTGATCCCTGTTGTGGCCCGGAAGGCATATGCTTTGCAATCGTTTCATGCGCGATGCCGGTGGCGATGGTTCAGTATTCGCGGTTTGCGAATAATCAATTCGTCTTTGCCCCGATTTTCCCCGCCTGACAGCGGGATTATAAGCGCTTCGAACAAGAACCCGGAGCATTCCCATGAAAGACATCGCCACCCTTCAGGACGTTCAGGCCCAGATCATCGAGGCCTTCACCTTCCGCCACGCCTGCAAACTGTTCGACGCCGAGCGCAAGGTGCCGGACGACCAGTTCGACACCATCCTCGAAGCCGCCCGCCTGTCGCCCACATCCTTCGGGCACGAACCTTTCCAGATCCTGATGATCCAGAACCCGGACAAACGCGAGCTGTTCCGCGATTTTGCCTGGGGCGCCAATGGCTCGATGCACGGCACCAGCGGGCAGCTTGGTACCGCCAGCCACTTTGGCATCATCCTCGCCCATACCTCCGAAACCATGACCGCCGGGTCGCCCTATCTCCAGTCCTTCTATCGCGACGTGAAACTGCTGCCGGAAGAGGTCATCGAGCTGTTCAACGGCGCCTATGGCAAGTTTCAGGCCGAGGATTTCGACATTCAGGGTGACCGCCAGATCACCGACTGGTCGGCGCGTCAGGCCTATATCGTTCTGGCCAACATGATGACGGCCGGCGCGTTGATGGGGATCGATTCCTGCCCCATCGAAGGCTTTGAAGTCGCGCGCACGCAAGACGTTCTGCAAGAACATTTCGGCGTCGATCCCAAGGCCTACCGTCCGGCGGTGATGTTCGCTTTCGGCTACCGCGCCGCGGAACCCGCCTTTGGCAAAACCCGCCGCGAAACCGACAAGATGGTTCAGTGGTTCTGACACCAAAAGGAGCGGCGCACAGCGCAAGCCTCTTGCCGGACGTGGTGTAAGGTCATACAGATCGCAAAGCGCAACAGGCGCTTGCAGCAAAAACACCCCTCGCAGGTTTCTGCGAGGGAAGTTTTCGGAACGGTGGCTTTGCGGAACAAAGCGCCAATTCGCTGAATTAGCTAACGATGTCCGGTTCTGTTCGAGCGCCTCACGTTGTCAGATTGCTCTACGACCTTGCTGTCCAACTACTATTCCCGTTTATCTCTGCAATGGGGCGCTTCCAATCTATGCGATAAAGACCAGCTTGAATTGGCGTTGCTGATTGGGGGTCGAATAGGGCAATGTTTGAAGCGAAGATGCTTTCTTCCTCTTCAGAATGCCCTAGATCACGCCAACCATTTGACCAGAATGACGTGCGATAGGCTACTCCATCAAAACCACGCTCTTTGAAGGCAGATGCGATAAGATTGCACGCACGATAGTGTAGTTTCCGATCTGTGTCTGAAACTCGTCGGGAAACAAAATCAGCAGTTTGGTACAGTAGCCATTTATCCCAGTCATCGTCTGTTTGTTTGTCGTTTAAAATGAACCCAATAGGGACACCGCCTTTTTGCAATAGCTTTGCCAAACGTAAAGGGCGCAATGTTTCAAACTTCGCCACAGTACAAGTGTCAGTAGACAATGCTCGCGTTTCTGCAATGGCCACTTCGGGTGTGGTTGACAAATAGAGAACTGGATTGCGTGGCGCGTTAAACCTTCCAAGCTGTGTCTTGTTTGCTGGAGGAGCACAAACATCGTCTCGGGATAGCGGATGATGGTCTAAGCGCCCCGTTTGCGTGTCCTCTTCTTCAATGTAGTCTTTGCGAGCTCTGTATGCGAGGAAGCCCTGCTTAAGCTCCTCCTCATCTCCTGCCCGCTCAACAATGTTGACAATTCTATCTGCAAAATCACACGCGCGTCGCAAGTCTCCCAACCCACCAATCGACAATGCATCTAAAATGACCTTTGGGTCGTGTTCGGAAAATTTCAAATTGGAGCACCCATTTTCTGACATTCCATATCACATCTTTAGATGTGAAGTGGTCATTGGAACAAGATGCAACATCCGGTACTTCGGGCTCACACCAGACATTACCCAACCCACCAGATCAGCAACACTTCCTCTAAGAGGCTTGCGCAAATCGTCGCCCCTCTTGCCTTTTGTCATGGTTTCCCCACCTGACATCGCATAGCGCCGGTATCTGGCGGGTTGACCCTTGAGGTCGGCTTCGCCACTACAACCGGCAGGAAAACGTCTTGGGGAACAGATCATGGCCAGAACTCCGACACCTCAGCAGGGTGAAGCGGAACGCGAGAAATCAAAACGCGTCAGCGCATTGCGCGGCCTTGGCCCGTTCCTGGCCCCCTACCGGAAAATGGTGGCGCTGGCCGGTCTTGCCCTGACGCTGACCGCCTGTGTCTCGCTGATCCTGCCGGTGGCGGTGCGCCGTGTGGTCGACAATTTCGGCACCGAAAGCGATATGCTGCTCGACCGCTATTTCTTTGCCGCACTTGCCTTTGCCGGATTGCTGGCGGTGGGAACCGCGCTTCGGTATCTGCTGGTCACCCGTCTTGGCGAAATCGTGGTCGCCGACATCCGCAAGGCCGTGTTTGACCGCGTCATCGGCATGAGCCCCGCATTCTATGAAAAGATCATGACCGGTGAAGTCCTGAGCCGGATCACCACGGACACCACGGTGATCCAGTCGGTGATCGGCTCGTCCGTTTCGGTGGCCCTGCGCAATGTGCTGATCTTTATCGGTGGCCTTGTGCTGATGCTGTTCACCTCGGCCAAGTTGACGGGCATGGTGCTTTTGATCGTGCCTGCCGTGATCGTGCCGATCCTTGTTCTGGGCCGTCGCCTGCGCAAGCTCAGCCGGGAAAACCAGGACTGGATCGCCGAAAGCTCGGGCAATGCCTCCGAGGCGCTGTTGTCGGTGCAGACCGTGCAGGCCTTTACCAACGAGACCCGTGCCAAGGACGGGTTTGCCGATGTGACCGACCTGTCGCTGCTGGCGGCCAAGCGGCGCATCAACACCCGCGCCGTGATGACGATGATCGTGATCTTCCTGATCTTCACCGGCGTTGTCGGCGTGCTTTGGATGGGGGCCCGCGACGTGCGGGCAGGGGGCATGAGCGTCGGCGCGCTGGTGCAATTCGTGATCTATTCGGTCATGGTGGCGGGCGCGGTTGGCGCGCTGTCGGAAATCTGGGGCGAACTCCAGCGGGCCGCCGGGGCCACCGAACGTCTTGTCGAACTGCTGCACGCCGAAGACAGCGTGAACGATCCTGCCGCCCCCAAGGCCCTGCCGTCGCCGGTGAGGGGAGAGATCCGCTTTGAGGGCGTGTCATTTGCCTATCCCTCGCGGCCCAATATCTCGGCCCTCTCCGAGGTGGACCTGACCATCGCGCCGGGCGAAACCGTGGCGCTTGTTGGCCCGTCCGGGGCGGGCAAGACCACGGTTATTCAGTTGATCCAGCGGTTCTATGACGCCGATCATGGGCGCATCTGCCTTGATGGCATCCCGTTGACGGATGTGTCGCGTGACACCTTCCGCCGCCACCTTGCCCTTGTGCCGCAGGATCCGGTGATCTTTGCCGACACCGCCCGCGAGAACATCCGTTTCGGCCGTCTTGATGCCACTGACGCCGAGGTCGAGGCCGCCGCCCGTGCCGCTGCTGCGCATGACTTCATCACGGCCTTGCCCGAGGGCTATGACAGTTTCGTCGGCGAACGCGGCGTGATGCTGTCCGGTGGCCAGAAGCAACGGATCGCCATTGCCCGCGCGATCCTGCGGGATGCGCCTGTTCTGCTCTTGGACGAGGCGACATCGGCGCTCGATGCGGAAAGCGAACGGCTTGTGCAGGAAGCGGTTGACGAAATGGCGCGCACCCGGACCACGATCATTGTCGCCCACCGTCTTGCGACGGTGAAAAAGGCCGACCGGATCATCGTTCTTGAAGGGGGCCGCATCGTGGCGCAGGGCAAACACGACGACCTCGTTGCAGAGGGCGGGCTATATGCCAAGCTGGCCCGGCTTCAGTTCACCGACGGGGCCAACGGGCTCTGAATTCCCCCTAACTTCCCTCTCTTTCCTCCGGCAGGGTCGCGCCACGAAACACTCTGGGAGACAAGAGACATGGGACTGTGGAATTTTCTGAAGGGCGCGGGCAAATCGCTGGTGGGCGGAGACGACACGCCGGACGCAGAGGCCCTCAAGCAAGAGGTGCATGAGCTGGGTCTGGATGCCGAAGGCCTGGACATCACCGTCGAGGGTGACACTGTGAAGGTGACCGGCGAAGCCGCGAGCCAGGAGATGCGTGAAAAGGTGATCCTCGCTGTGGGCAACGTCGAGGGCGTCTCTGCTGTCGAGGACAACGTGAGCGGCCCCGAGCCGGTGTTCCACACGGTCGAGAAGGGCGATACCCTCTGGGCCATCGCGACGAAAACCCTTGGCAACGGCTCGCGCTATACCGAGATTTTCGAGGCCAACCGCCCGATGCTGAAAGATCCCGACCTGATCTATCCCGGCCAGGTTCTGCGCATTCCGCAGGACGGCTGAGAGGGGCAGACATGCGCATTCTCGGGGGCGGCCAGACGGCCGCCCTTTTTGCGTTCTGCGGCAAGGCAGCGGCCCCTTTGCCATTGCGATAGCGCAAACTTGGCATATTTAGTTCAACTACAAGTGTTTTAACGCAACGTTTCTAATTCGCTTGACCCTGCGTAGGCTGTGGCCAAACACTTGCGGGATGGTGTTTTTGCCCCCATCGTTGGGCGCAACAGATGCGCGCGTGACGGGCAATACGGGAGGAGTATCACATATGACGTTTTCATCGGTTGAAGACTTGCAAAAGATTGAACAGGAAATGCCCTGGTCCGAGCGGGAGCTTCCCACGACTCTTTACGAGTTTCTGACCCACACCAAGGATCGCTTCCCGAACCGTCCCGCGATCTCTTACCAGCTTTTGTCGGGGGCCAAGGACAAGGCCGAGACCCTGACCTGGGCCGAGTTGCACAGCAAGAGCGTGCAGGCGGCCAACCTGTTCCGCGATCTGGGTGTGGGCGAAAAGGACACCATCGCCTATATCCTGCCGAACGCGAACGAGACCATGTTCACGCTGTTGGGCGGCATGATCGCGGGCATCGTGAACCCGATCAACCCGCTGCTCGAGCCGGAGCAGATCGGTGCGATCCTGCGCGAAACCGATGCCAAGGTCGTGGTCACGCTGAAACCGTTTCCCAAGACCGACGTGGCCCAGAAGGTGGCCGAGGCCGTGCGCCACGCACCGCATGTGCACACCGTCCTCGAGATTGATCTCAACCGCTATCTGACCCCGCCGAAATCCTGGATCGTGCCGCTGATCCGCCCCAAGCTCGAGGGCAAGCCGCACGCCGACTACAAGGATTTCAACAAGGAAATCGCCAGGCAGAACACCACTCTGGGTTTCGCCGATTCCGATGGTGACCGGGTGGCCGCCTATTTCCACACCGGCGGCACCACGGGGATGCCGAAAGTGGCCCAGCACCTCTATTCCGGCATGATCTACAATGGCTGGCTTGGGGATCGCCTGCTGTTCACCGAAGAAGACAGCATCATGTGCCCGCTGCCGCTGTTCCACGTTTTCGCGGTACACGTCATCATGCAAGCGGCGATCTCGTCCGGCGCCCACGTGGTGTTCCCGACGCCGCAGGGCTATCGTGGGGATGGCGTTTTCGACAACTTCTGGAAGCTGATCGAACGCTGGAAAACCTCTTTCATCATCACCGTGCCAACCGCCGTTGCCGCCCTGATGCAGCGCGAGGTGGATGCCGATATCTCGACGGTGAAAACCGCCTTCTCCGGCTCTGCACCGATGCCGCTTGAACTGTTCAAACGGTTTGAAAGCACCTGTGGTGTGGACATCGTCGAAGGCTACGGCCTGACCGAGGCGACCTGCCTTGTTTCCTGCAACCCGCCCACCGGCGCCAAAAAGGTCGGCTCGGTCGGCCTGCCGTTCCCGCATACCGACGTGCGCATCTTCCGCGATACCCCGGATGGTCCGGTCGAATGCGCCACCGATGAGGTCGGGGAAATCTGTGTCTCGAACCCGGGCGTCTATGCCGGCAACACCTATACCGAAGCCGACAAGAACGCCGATCTCTATCATCACGAGAAATACCTGCGCACCGGTGATCTCGGGCGCATTGACGAAGACGGCTATCTCTGGATCACCGGCCGTGCCAAGGATCTCATCATTCGCGGCGGTCACAACATTGATCCCGCCGAGATCGAAGAAGCCATGTTGGCGCACCACGATGTTGCCTTCGCCGGTGCCATCGGTCAGCCGGACGCCTACGCCGGCGAGGTGCCCTGCGTTTATGTCGAACTGGTTGAGGGCGCGAGTGTTTCGCAGGAAGAGCTTGAGAAACACGCCAAGGTTCACATCCACGAACGCGCGGCCATGCCCAAGCACGTCGAGGTCATGCCGGAACTGCCGAAAACCGCTGTCGGCAAGATCTTCAAACCCGACCTGCGCAAATCGGCGATCACGCGCATCTACAATGCAGCTCTTGAAAAAGAGGGTGTACCGGCCCGCGTGACCTCGGTTCTCGACGACAAGAAGCGCGGTCTGGTGGCCCAGCTGACCAACAACGGCGATGCCTCGGACGAGGAAGTGGGCAAGGTGCTTGGCGATTTTATCCGTCCGTGGGAATGGGCGCAGGAAAGCGAGCAGGTCTGAAACACCATGACGCGACCCCGAAAAAGGCGGGGCGCGTAACAGTTCGATGAATTTTTGCCGGGTGGCGGGGAGACCTGCCACCCGGTGTCGCTTTGGGCTTTCAAGCGACGTGTTTGGGCGCTAACGGTTTTCCTGTTCAGGAAAGATCAGAGACATGACGGACAACTTGGATATCGTGGACATCTTCGTAATCGGTGGCGGCGTGAACGGCACCGGCATCGCACGTGACGCAGCGGGTCGTGGCCTGTCTGTGATGCTCGCGGAAAAGGGCGATCTGGCCTCGGCCACGTCGTCTGGCTCGACCAAGCTGTTCCACGGGGGGCTGCGTTATCTTGAATATTTTAAGTTCCGCCTGGTGCGCGAAAGCCTGATCGAGCGCGAAGTTCTTCTTCGGGCGATGCCGCACATAAGCTGGCCGATGCGGTTCATCCTGCCGCTGCACCCCGAGATGCGCTTTCCCGGTGGCACGCCGACATCCCGCCTGATGAGTCTATTCATGCCCTGGGCCAAGGGGCGGCGGCCTGCATGGCTGATCCGTCTTGGCCTGTTTATGTATGACCATCTGGGCGGGCGCGAAATCCTGCCCGGAACGCGCTCGGTTGACCTGACAAGCGACGAGGCGGGCGCGGTGCTTCGCTCTGAGATGCGACGGGCCTTCGAATATTCCGATTGCTGGGTGGATGATGCCCGTCTTGTGGTTCTGAATGCCCGGGATGCCGAGGCGCGCGGCGCGGCGATCCATGTCCAGACCGAGGTCATCCGCGCCGAACGGGCAGGGGACCTGTGGCAGATCACCCTGCGCAGCGCCTCTGGTGAGCGTGTGGTTCAGGCCCGCGCCCTCGTGAACGCGGCGGGGCCGTGGGTGGGCGACGTGATCAAGGGGGTGGTCGGCACCCAAAGTCGCGAGGGTGTCACTCTTGTGCGCGGCAGCCATATCATCGTGCCCAAGATATTCGATCACGATCGCGCCTACTTTCTTCAGGGCAGCGACGGGCGGATCATCTTTGCCATTCCCTACGAGCAGGACTTCACCCTGATCGGCACCACCGATGAACCGCACACCGATCCCGATACGCCGCCGCGCTGTACGGATGCCGAACGCGACTATCTGATTGATTTCGCGGCCCAGTATTTCAAGCAATCGATCACTGCCGACGATGTGGTCTGGACCTATTCGGGGGTGCGCCCGCTCTATGACGACGGGGCAAGTTCGGCCACGGCGGCGACCCGCGACTATGTTCTGACGCTGGACGAGGGCGGTGCGCCGCTCCTCAATGTCTTTGGCGGCAAGATCACCACCTATCGCAAACTGGCCGAAGCCGCGCTGGCGCGGCTGGTGCCGCATTTCCCGCAAGCGAGCCCCGACTGGACCGCAGGCGTGGCCCTGCCGGGGGGGGACTTTGCGGTGGGTGATGTCGCCAAGCTGACCGCCCGCTTGCAGGATGACTATACGTTTCTGACGGCCCCTTGGGCGGCTCGCCTCATCCGGCTATATGGCCGCGACGCCTGGGAGGTTCTGGGCGCAGCGGCCACGGTTGCAGACCTTGGGCAGCATTTCGGAGACACCCTCTATGAGGTTGAACTGCGCTGGATGAAGGCGCGAGAGTTTGCCACCAAGGGCGAAGATGCGCTGTGGCGGCGCTCCAAGCTCGGCCTGCGCCTCTCCGAGGCGGAACGCGATGCGGTTGGGGCGTGGTTTACGCTGCAAAACTGATTGGCAAGCCGGGGATTTGCGGCCAATCTGGCACCTACGCAATACCACCATGATACCGACGTGATACCGACATGACTTTTGTGCTTGCCATCGACCAGGGCACCACCTCTTCCCGCGCCATCATTTTCGACGCCGACATGCAGATCGTCGCCACCGCGCAAGAGGAGTTCACCCAGCATTTTCCAAGCTCCGGCTGGGTGGAACATGACCCCGAGGACATCTGGAACACCGTGGTCGCGACCTGTCGGCAAGCCCTTGAGACAGCAGGGATTTCCGCCTCTGACATCGTGTCGATCGGCATCACCAACCAGCGCGAGACCACTCTGGTCTGGGATCGTACCACCGGCCAGCCGATCCACAGCGCGATCGTCTGGCAGGATCGTCGCACTGCCGATTTCTGTCGTGACCTCAAGGAGATGGGACATGAAGCCAAAGTGTCCGCTACCACTGGCCTTCTGCTTGATCCCTATTTCTCCGGCACCAAACTACGCTGGCTTCTCGACAACGTCGAAGGCGCCCGCCAGAGGGCCGAGGCGGGTGAGTTGCTGTTCGGCACGGTCGACAGTTTCCTGATCTGGCGTCTGACCGGCGGCAAGACCCACGCCACCGACGCCACCAATGCCTCGCGCACCATGCTTTATGACATCCACGCCGGCGGCTGGAGTTCCGAGATGTGCGAGATGCTGGATGTGCCGATGGGGATGCTGCCGCAAGTCTTTGATTGTGCGGCAGATTATGGTGTGAGCGATGCCGCCATCCTTGGGGCGGAAATCCCGATTATGGGCGTCGCCGGGGATCAGCAGGCCGCCACCATCGGGCAGGCCTGTTTTGCGCCGGGCATGATGAAATCCACCTATGGCACCGGCTGTTTCGCCCTGTTGAACACCGGCGATACGGCGGTTGCGTCCAAGAACCGCCTGCTGACCACGGTGGCCTACCAGCTCGATGGAAAACCCACCTATGCCCTTGAAGGTGCTATCTTTATTGCCGGTGCGGTGGTGCAGTGGCTGCGCGATGGACTGAAGATCATCGAGGCCGCCAGCGAGACGCAGGCCCTTGCCGAGGCCAGCGACAGGGAGCAGTCACTGATCATGGTGCCCGCCTTTACCGGCCTTGGTGCGCCCTATTGGGCGCCGGATTGTCGCGGTGCGGTTTTCGGCCTGACCCGAAACTCCGGCCCTGCTGAATTCGCCCGCGCCGCGCTGGAAAGCGTCGGTTTCCAGACCCGAGACCTGATCGAGGCGATGATTGCCGACATGGGAGGCGCTCCGGACACCGTCTTGCGCGTCGACGGGGGCATGACGGCCAGCGACTGGACGATGCAGTTCCTCTCCGACATCATCGGCGCGCCGGTTGACCGTCCGACGGTTCTCGAAAGCACCGCGATGGGGGCGGCGTGGCTTGCCGGTATGTGCGCCGGTATCTATCCGGATATGCAGGGTTTTTCCGAAACCTGGGCGCGTGATCGCCGGTTCCAGCCCACGATGACGCCGGAAGATCGCGCGCATCGCTATGAGGGCTGGAACCGCGCCGTCGCGGCCACGTTGGCGGTTTGATCGGGCCGGGTGAAGTGGCGGCTTACTAATAATTAGAGGGCTGCGTCTGCCTGGGCGGGCGCGAATGCGCCTGCCGGGGGCAGGCAGGCGCAGCCCGGCGGTGCCGCCGGGCGTAACAGACTTGGCTGACTCCCAAATATCGTTGCCAGACGGGGATTAATCCCGGATCGCGATCACCAGATCCATCACGTTTGTGCCGGTCGGGCCGGAGGTGAACAGCGCCCCATGCTGTTCCAGAAATCGCCCGCTGTCCGCCTGTCGCAGATAGCGATCGCCGTCTTCGCGCCAGGTTGCCCCGGTGATGATCCCGCCTGCCGCATCCGTTGGCCCGTCGGTGCCATCGGTTCCGGCCACCAGAACCGTCAGGCCAACCACGCCCGATACCTCGCGTGCCAGCGCAAGGGCCAGCGCCTGATTGCGACCGCCCTGACCGGGGTCTGGCGGCAGGACGACCGTCGGCTCGCCGCCCCAGATGTGCACACCCGAGGGCGCATCACGCAGGTAATGACCGATCTCTTCTGCGAGTTCGAAGACATCAGCGTAAAGGGTTTCCTTGTCAGACAGCACGTTCAGCCCGAGGCCGGTTGCCTTTTCCGCCGCCGCCGCGCGGGCGATGCCGTTCGAGGCAACGATGAAGGGATCAAAGGAAAACCGATAGAATTCAGGCGCATCGCCGATGCCCGACCCGATGACCGACAGCGCGTCGCCCTCGACGTCCGAGATTGCCAGAGTGGTGACAAGGGCCCCGTTGAAGTTCGCGAGCAGCTTGCCGCCCTTGATCTGCGAAAGCTCTTTGCGGCGTGCGTTCATCGCGTGAATGTCGAGCCCCTGTGACAGGAGGCGCGTGTTCTCGGTTTGCAGCGCGGCCAGCGAGAGGCCGTCCTCGGGCAGTTCCGCCAGCGCCGATGCCCCGCCAGAGACCAGCACCAGAAGGTGGGCCTCTTCCGGCAGGTCGCGGACGGCGGCCAGCAAGGCATGACCAGCAATCAGCGAGTTTTCATCCGGCACCGGATGGGCCGCCTCAATGATCCGGGCCGAGGGGGGCAGGGGCTCTGCGTGATCATACTTGGTGACCACAAGCGCCGGAATATCGCCACCGAACACCTCGAACGCCCCCGCGGCCATGGCGCAGGCGGCTTTGCCTACCGCAATGATATGATCCGGTCGGGCAACCTGTTCGGACAGAAGTGCACGTTTCACGGCCTCGGTGCCGCGCACCGCGTTCACGCCGTGCCACCAGATTTCCTGGGCCTGCTGCCGGGCAATCTCGCTCATCCGTGTCTCCTCTCACACGTTAACGCTAACGTCGCTTCATATCCTGTTCCCGCACCAGAGGAAAGCTCTGGACGGGGGCAGAGGGTAGGGCCATAAGCGGGGCAAACACGCAAGGATCACCCCATGTCAGACCAATGCGCCCTTTGCGGGGCAGTTGACGGGATCGCGCCCCATGTTGTCGCGCCCAAAACGGAAGAAATTGCGCTTTGCGCGACATGTTTGGCCGGTGTCGAAGGCACACCCGAAGACGCGCCGCACTGGCAATGCCTGCACGAGGCCATCTGGAGCACGGAACCGGCGGTGCAGGTGGTGGCATGGCGTCTGTTGAACGCGCTGACGTCGGCTCCCTGGGCGCGTGATCTTCTGGACATTGCCTATCTTGAACCCGATGTCATGGCCTGGGCCGAAGCTGGCCTGCCCGATCCGGACGCTCTCACCCACCGCGATAGCAATGGCGCGGTGCTGGCGGGGGGCGATACGGTCGTGCTGATCAAGGACCTGCCGGTCAAGGGCGCGGGCTTTACCGCCAAGCGCGGGACGGCGGTGCGCAACATCTCGCTCGTGGCGGACAATGCCGAACACATTGAAGGCCGCGTCGAAGGCCAGCGGATCGTGATCCTCACCAAGTTTGTCAAGAAATCCTGACGGTTAGCTGTCGGTATCCATCCAGATCGTGACCGGGCCGTCGTTCAGCAGGCGCACCTTCATGTCTGCCCCGAACCGGCCTTTCGCGGTGGGCAGCCCTTCGGACGCAATGCGATCTGCGAAGTATTCGTAAAGCCGTTCGCCCTCTGCCGGGGCGGCGGCGGTCGAGAACCCGGGGCGGTTGCCGCTGCGGGTGTCGGCGGCAAGGGTAAACTGCGAGACCACAAGCACGCTGCCACCAGTATCGCGGACCGATTTGTTCATTTTGCCCGCGTCATCCTGGAAGATTCGCAGCTTGGCGATCTTGGCCGCGAGCTTGTCGGCCTGTGGCTCCCCATCGCCCTGCATCGCACAGATCAGAACCAGGAGGCCTTGGCCGATTTCTCCGACAACCTCGCCCTCTACGGTGACCGAGGCTTCGCTGACACGTTGGATAAGGGCTCTCATGCAAGGTCTTTCTTGGTTGGCGGGGTGGCCCCGGCGCGGGTGACGGAATAGGTGGCCGCGCGAATGCCATAGGCCAGCGCACGGTTCAAGGTGCCCATGTCTGTCCGAGCGAGCTGCGCCGGCGTGGTGATGCCCTGTTCGAACAATGAGGCCAGAAGACCCGCCACCAAGGTGTCTCCGGCACCGACGCTGTCGACAACCTCGACCGGCGAGGTGGGGATATGCTGTGCTCCATGGCGCGAATAAAGCGTGGCGCCCTGTGCGCCATGACTGTGGATCACCAGTGCGGCACGGCCGGTCAGCAGGTGTTCCGGCGGGTCGGGGTGCAGCCAGTCAATGTCTTCGTCCGACAGCTTGATGATGTCCGCCATCGCCATCATGCGCTGTAGCCGTTCCCGATAGCCGGCTTCCTCCTCCCCAATCAGGGCAGGGCGGATGTTCGGGTCGATCAGAATCAGGCGATCGTGGCCCGCCATCTGCATCAGCGCCTCGAAGGCCCCGGCGGTAGGGCGATGGATCAGGCTGATCCCCCCGAAAACCAGCGCCTGAACGCCCGTCAGGTCGGGCAGCATGGTCACCGCGAGGGACCGTCCGGCGCTGTCGGTGTCAAAAAACGAAAACCCCTGACTTTCTCCGGCAGGGTGCACAAAGGCCAGCGTCGATGGCTGCGCGACGGGGGAAATGCGGGACAGGTCAACGCCTTCGCGTTGCATCTCCTGCATCAGGAACTGCCCGAAGGTGTCGTTCGACATCCCGCCGAAAAAGCCAACGTTCTGGCCAAGTCGCGAAAGGGCGATTGCACAGTTGACCGCCGCGCCCCCAGTCACGGGGCGGAAGCCGGATGCACCATCCGCCAGTTCGGCTGACAGCATGTCGATCACGGCTTCGCCGCAGGTCAGGATCATGGCAGGGCTTTCGTCAGGCGCGTTTCGGTCCGTCCATGATGATACAGGTGGTCGACCCCGTCGCATAGAGGCGACCATCGTCTGCGCCAATGATTTCACCGTCGGAAATCCCGGTCGAGCGGCCGGAGTGATGCACCGTCCCCACCGCATGTACCCGCGTGCCAAGGGGGATCGGGCGGATGATGTTGATCTTGTATTCCAGCGTTGTGTAAATCTGACCCGCTTTCAGCTTGGTCTGCACCGCACAGGCCATGCAGCTGTCCAGGATCGTGCCATACCAGCCGCCATGAACCGTGCCGATGGGGTTCATCACCTTGAATTCCGGCACGCCTTCGAAAATGGCCTTCCCGTCTTCGACGTGGTGCAGGCGAAAACCGAGGGTCTGGCCAATCGGTGGGGCGGCGAACTTGCCATCCAGAATGCCTTGCATGAACTCGAGCCCGGTACAGTCCAGGATGTCGTCCATCGTGGCAAGCTGGTCGGGGGATGTGGCAAAGAAATGGTTGGACATGGTTGCGGCCTCCTGAGTCTCCTCTCTCAGAAGGCCGCAATTTGCGGGCCGCTACAAGCGGTCCGACGGGGATTTACGCAACGTTCTCAAGCGTGATCTGCGGGGTGATCCCCAGGGCAAAGCACACGTCGCGGGTCAGTTCGGGGCGGTTCAGCGTATAGAAGTGCAGCGCATCCACACCTTCATCAAGCAGGTCCGAGCACAGTTCGGTGCAAAGCGCGGTCGCCAGAAGGTCCTGACGGTTGTCACGTTCGGCCTTGGCAAAGGCATTGTCGAGCCATGCCGGGATCTCCGTGCCACAGCGCTTGGCAAAGTTGCGCGCGCCTTTCCAGTTCTCGATCGGCAGGATGCCGGGGATGATCGGCGCGTCGATGCCAGCCTTGGCACAGGCGTCACGGAAGCGCAGGAATGTCTCCGGCTCAAAGAAGAACTGGGTGATGGCTTCCGAGGCACCGGCGTCGATCTTGCGCTTGAGCCAGTCGATGTCAGCCTGCGCGCTGGCAGCTTCGGGGTGTTTGTCGGGATAGGCCCCCACGCGAATGTTGAATTTGCCCGTCTCGGCAAGGGCTTCGATCAGTTCGACCGAGTTCGCGAAGCCCTCGGGGTGGGGTTCGAAGTTGGCGCTGCCTTTCGGCGGATCGCCTCGCAGGGCAACCAGTTCGGAAACACCGGCGGCGGCAAAGTCGTTGGCGATGCGCAGGGTTTCCTCGCGGGTGGCGTTCACGCAGGTCAGGTGCGCCGCAACATTCAGGCCGCTGGATTTGTGCAGGGTTGCCACCGCATCGCGGGTCAGATCGCGGGTGGTACCACCGGCGCCATAGGTGACCGACACAAAGCGCGGGTCCATCGGTGCCAGAGTCTGAACGGTATCCCAAAGACGAAACGAGGCCTCAAGGTTCTGAGGCGGGAAGAATTCGAAGGATATTGCAGGTGCGGTCATGATCTCTGGTCCAATCTTGCTGTTGCACTCATATTGCAGACGTGACACCTTACAGCAAATTCATAATCCTCAAGAACAATATGAGTTCCACATGAAGATGCATCTTGAGCTTCGTCACCTGAAAACGGTGCGGGCGATCCACGAGGCAGGCGGTCTCGCCAAGGCGGCAGAACAGCTCAACATCACGCAGTCGGCGCTGAGCCACCAGGTCAAGGGGCTCGAGGCGCAGGCCGGGGTCGAACTATTCGTGCGCCGCTCGAAACCGATGAAACTGTCGGCGGCCGGGTTGCGCCTGCTGCGGCTCGCCAACAAGATCCTGCCCGAGATCGACGCGCTTGAGGCCGAGTTCAACGGGCTGCGCGACGGCAGTTCCGGCCGCCTGCACATCGCCATCGAGTGCCACGCCTGTTTCGAATGGCTGTTCCCGGTGCTCGAGAAGTTCCGCAAGATCTGGCCCGATGTGGATGTCGACATCCGCCCCGGGCTGGCCTTCGAGGCCATGCCGGCGCTTCAGAAAGAAGAGGTCGATCTGGTGGTGTCCTCCGACCCCGAGAACCTGCCCGGTATCTCGTTTTCGCACCTGTTTGACTATTCCCCGGTGTTCGTGGCGGCCGCCCAGCACCCGCTTGCGCAGAAAGACTACATCGATGCAGAGGATTTCCGGGGCCAGACGCTGATCACCTACCCGGTCGAAAGGGCACGTCTCGACATCTTCTCGCAGCTTTTGACCCCGGCCAAGGTCGAACCCGCCTCAGTGCGTCAGGCGGAATTGACGGCGGTGATCCTGCTTCTGGTGGCCTCGAACCGCGGCGTTTCGGTGCTGCCCGACTGGGTGGTGCGCGAGGTGAAATACTCGTCCGACTATGTCACCCGGCCCCTGACCAAGGAGGGACTCACCCGTCAACTCTTTGCCGCAACCCGCGATGACGACCTCGAAAAACCCTATATGCGCGACCTGATCCGCCTCGCAGGCGAGGAAGCCCGCCGCCTTCAGGAGGCTTGAGCCCTGCGCATGGCGGATTCGCGCGGGAAACAAGGGTCTAAAGGCTTGGCAAGCGGACTTTAGACGCGTATACGCGCGCCCTGAACATCTTATAGGAGCCGTGCCATGCCGGGCAGCGCAAATCTGAACATCATGATGAAGGCCGCCCGTAAAGCAGGGCGTTCACTGGTCAAGGACTTCACCGAAGTCGAGAACCTTCAGGTGTCGATGAAAGGGGCTGGCGACTTTGTGAGCCGCGCCGACCTGCGCGCCGAGGAAATCCTCAAGGAAGAACTGATGGGCGCCCGCCCGACCTATGGCTGGGTCGCCGAAGAAGGTGGCGAGGAAGCCGGCCAAGACCCGACCCGCCGCTGGATTGTCGATCCGCTGGATGGCACCACCAACTTCCTGCACGGCCTGCCGCACTGGGCGATCTCGATCGCGCTCGAGCATAAGGGCAACGTGGTGGCTGGCGTGATCTATGACGCGGCCAAGGACGAAATGTTCTGGGCCGAGAAGGGCGAGGGCGCATGGCTGAACGACAAGGTGCGCCTGCGCGTGTCGGGCCGTTCGCGGATGATTGAATCGATCTTTGCCACCGGCCTGCCGTTTGGTGGACGTGGCGATCTGCCTCAAACCCTGCAAGACCTCGCGCGCCTGCTGCCCGCAACCGCCGGTGTACGCCGCTTCGGCTCTGCGGCGCTGGACATGGCCTATGTGGCGGCCGGTCGTTACGAAGGTTTCTGGGAACGCCGCCTGAACGCCTGGGACATGGCCGCGGGTATCATCATCGTGAAAGAAGCAGGTGGCTTCGTGCAGCCGCTGAACCCCGAGGGCAATATCCTTGAGGACGGCGAAGTGATCTGCGCCAACGAACCGATCTTCGATCAGTTCGCCAAGGTGATCCGTCAGGGATAAGACTGGGGCGTAAGCCTTTGTGAACAAGGCGCTTTCGTGGCCAACCCTGTGCAACAACCGAAGTATCTGAAGACCTGGAAGGCTCAAGGCGCGATGGCCGCTTTGAGCCCATCGCGATGACTACTGTGTATTCCACGAATGACTAAATTGCGTTCTGTGAAGAAAAAACGAGTTTTCGAGAACTAACGTTTCATTGTTCTGTGCGTTCTGATCTAAAATACAGCCTTGATTTCAATGTTTTTTTGCCAACATATCCATACTGAAAAAATTAGCTCGCGAAGGTTTGAATAGGTGGTTCATGTCAGAAATTTTCATCAGTCACGCCGTAGCCGACAAGAAACTGGCAAGAGCTCTTGTGTCATTTCTCAAAGAAGCGATTGGTGTTCCAGAAAAGAGTATCTTCTGCTCTAGCGTTGAAGGCCATGGCATTCCACTAGGTGCGGATTTCAACGAATATATGAAGAGTAAAATCCAAGAACCCAAACTTGTCATTCTGCTCATCACCGAAACATATCTAGAACGCCATTTTTGCTTGATGGAGCTTGGTGCTGCTTGGGCGAGGTCATTGAACGCATGTCCTGTTGTCGTAGGTGATGTCTCTTTTGCGACGGTTACAAACACAATCGGGTTAAAACAGGCATGGAATATTTCGAATCATGCGGGTTTAAATGACTTAAAACAAATGATTGTCGCCACAGATATCGAGCTCGAACGAAGAGGTCCTCACGCCTGGGACGACAAGCGTAGCGAGTGGCGTGCGAAGCTCTCGAAGATCCTGCCAAAACTACCCAAAGGAACAATTGCAACTAGGCAAGAGCTAGACAAGGCCAACGGTGTTGTTTCGAACCTAAAGGAGATAATTTCGGACTTGGAAGGCCAACTTGATCGAGCGAGTTCTCAAATCGACGCTTTGAAAGCCTGCAAAGACTCAGAGCAGGTCAAGGATGTGCTGAAGGGATTTTCAGACACTTCAAAAAATGAAGAGTTTGAACAACTTGTTGAAAACCTATCTGACGCTAAACCCGCAAGAGTGTGGACAGGTGTCTATCTCCATATTTTGTTGGACTACTTCGGTTTGTCCGGAAAGATTGATTGGCAAAATGACGAGGCTGAATTTACAGCTGCCATACAATACAAGCTCATATCAGACGATGATGGTTATCCGGTTTTGTGGGGCACCAAAAAGTTGAAAAAGGTTGAAGCCGCTTTAAGAAATCTATCCGCATTCTTAGATGACCCTGAAAACGAAAAGTTCATTTCGGCGAAAGAGGATCAAGACGTGCCAATGGATTTAGAGGACCGTACTTTTTTCGAGCACCATCTCAATTTATAACAGGCACTTCCAAAACCTTGAAAAGATTAGGCGTAACAAGAAGTATTTCAGTTTTCGAGTTGACTTCTCGGAAACTGCGGGAGCAAGCGGCGCAGTAGGTTGGCGCTTTGAGCGCGTAGCTGCCGTTTCTATACATGCACCTTCCAAAGATATATACGAGAACCGCTCTAGGAAAAGGCGCGTCGCCAAAGATAAGATCCGGTCGCTCAGATGCAACAGGATTTACCGTAAAGCGCCGGCCCTTTGCGGCGTCCTCTCACTTTGTGTCAGAGGGATGGTTGACCCCGTCGACCCAGCCGATCTCGCCAAGGTCGCGCGGGTTTACACCTTCGAGGGCACCGAGGTTCACGCCGTATTCATTCGGGTTCGAGCGGCGCTGGTGGTGGGTGTAGATGCCGCAGGTCTTGCAGAAATAGTGTTTCGCCACCTTGGTGTTCCATTGATAGATCGAGAGGTTGTCCGCGCCTTTGACGATTTCCAGCCCCTCCAGCGGCACCGTCACCGCGGCCGCGCCCCGGCGGCGGCAGAAGGAACAGTCACAGCGCCGCGCCGTGTTCAGCCCGTCCAGAAGATCGACACGCAATTCGACGGCGCCGCAATGGCAGGTAAGTTTGTGGCTCATTTTCTGATCCTTCTGACAACGGGAATGGAACTGCGACCATAGCGGGTTTCGGGGTGGGGCGGATGGCCTGCGGTGCGCGCCCAGAACCCGGTTCCGCCGCGGCGCAGCCAAAGCGGCAGGGTCAGCACGACACCGGCGACAAACCCGCCCGCGTGGGCCCAGTGCGCAACGCCGCTGCTGGCGGCATCCAGAAGCAGGCCGTTGAACACCTGAAAGGCAAACCACAGCCCCAGAACGATCCACGCCGGGATCGTGAAAACCTTGAAAAAGATCACGAGGATCAACAGGATGTCGACCCGCGCCTTGGGGAACAGCAACAGGTAGCCGCCCATGACACCGGCGATGGCCCCCGAGGCCCCGACCGTGGGGATATGCGAATATGGTTCGGACAGAACCTGCGCCATGCCCGCGGCAAGCCCGGCCAGCACATAGAAGAGGGCAAAGCCGACATGGCCAATCTCGTCTTCCATGTTGTCGCCATAGATCCACAGGAACAGCATGTTGCCGGCAAGGTGCATAAAGCCGCCATGCAGGAACATCGAGGTGAACAGGCCCATCTGGTCGCGGCCGCTGCTGACCTCGGACGGGATCAGTGCCCAGTCGTTGAAGAAGCTGGCAATCCTGTAGGGGTCATCAAGGATGGGCCAATACATCAGGAAAATCCCGATATTGGCGGCCATCAGGGCGTAGACGACATAGGGCGTCCGCCCTGACGGGTTGTGGTCACGTATCGGAAGCATGCTCCCAATGTGGCGGTTCTGGCAGGGGCGTCAAGCCGCCCCGCCAAGAAGCGCGGCGTTTCCGCCTGCTGCGGTGGTGTCGACACAGACGTGACGTTCGCCCACCGCCCGTGCCCGATCCGGCAGACCGGTGATCAGCGGCAGGATCGGGCCGCTGCGCTGTGCCAGTGCCTGTTCGTAGGCGCGGGCCTGATCGCCGTCGCCCCACCACATGGCCCCCGAGAAACCGTCAAGCGTTTCCAGCGCCTCGGCGGGCAGGGTGCCTGTGGCCTGAACCGCCACGCCGCCCAGTGCCTCGATCGCCGCCGCCTGCGCCGCGGCTGCGTTGTGGCCTGGTCCAAGGCAGAGGACCGGCGGGCGCGCAAAGGTGGTCAGGCGGTTGGACTCGCCGGTTGGTCCCGGCAGGCTGACCGTGGTGGTGGCGGGCTGTGCGGGGGCCGCAGCAAGCGCCGCCTGGGCCACATCGGCGGGCATCGGTGCCTGCCACTGGCCCGCGTCTTGCTGTGCGACCTTGGCAAAACGGCCAAGGTAGTTCGGGCCGCCCGCTTTGGGGCCGGTGCCGGAAAGGCCTTCGCCGCCAAAGGGTTGCGATCCGACGATGGCGCCGATCTGGTTGCGGTTCACATAGATGTTGCCCGCGTGAATGCGATCCGAGACATGCTGAACGCGGTCGTCAATCCGGGTTTGCAGGCCGAAGGTCAGGCCGTATCCGGTGGCGTTGATTGTGTCGATCACCGCGTCCAGTTCATCCGCCTTGAAGGTGGCGACATGCAGAACCGGGCCAAAGATTTCACGTTCCAGATCGTCGATGCCACCCACCTTGATGATGGTCGGCGCGATGAAGGTGCCGGTTTGCGGCGTGCTCAGCTGGAACACCACGCGCCCTTCGGCCTGTGCCTGTGCGATGTGGTCGGCAATGCCCTGACGTGCGGCCTCGTCGATCACCGGCCCGCTGTCTGTGCGCAGCTCCCACGGGTCGCCAAGGTGCAACTCCTTGGTGGCCCCGATCAGCATCTCGAGCAGACCCTCGGCAATGTCTTCCTGCACATAGAGGCAGCGCAGGGCGGAACACCGCTGGCCCGCCGACTGGAAGGCGCTTTCGATGATGGCGGTCACGGCCTGTTCGGGCAGGGCGGTGGAATCCACGATCATGGCGTTCAGGCCGCCGGTCTCGGCAATGAAGGGGGCGCCGGGTGCAAGATTGTCTGCCATGGTCCGGCGAATGCGCTGGGCGGTGGCGGTCGAGCCGGTGAAGGCCACGCCGTTCACGCGCGGATCAGAGGTCAGCGCTGCGCCGACAACAGCGCCCGAGCCGGGCAGCAATTGCAGAACGTCGCGCGGAACACCCGCCTCGTGCAAGAGTTTCACGGCCTCATGGGCAATGATCGGCGTCTGGTCGGCGGGTTTCGCAAGCACCGCGTTGCCCGCGGCAAGGGCCGCCGAAATCTGGCCGGTGAAGATCGCGAGCGGGAAGTTCCAGGGGCTGATGCAGGTGAACACACCCGCCGGTGCCTCTTGCGGCGCGTTGGCGGCGTAGTAGCGCAGGAAATCCACCGCCTCGCGCAGTTCTGCCACCGCATCCAGCGGGGTTTTGCCCGCCTCGCGCGGCAGGATGGCAAAGAACAGGCCATAGTTCTCTTCGTAGAGGTCCGCAGCCCGCGCCAGGATCGCGGCCCGCTCTGCCGGTGTCGCATCCCAGGGTTTGGCGGCCGCGAGCGCGGTTTCGACATCCGCCGCACTGGCGTGGGCCACGGTGCCGGGGCTGTCGGATTGCAGGTAGGGGTTGGTGACCGGTTGCGGAGCTTCCGGCTGGGCCTCGCCTGCGATCAGCGGGCCTGCCTGCCAGGTTGCCTTGCGATAGGGCGCACGTGCGGCCTCGAGACGGTCAAGCGTCGGCAGATCGCGCAGGTCGTGACCCACCGAGTTCGGGCGCTCCGGTGCAAAGAGTTCGGGACCGGTGGGCAGGGGGGCGGCGGCATCTTCCAGCGCCACAAAGGGATCGCGCGCCACTTCCTCGGCCGGGACCTCTTCATCGACGATCTGGTTCACGAAAGACGAGTTCGCGCCGTTTTCCAGCAGGCGGCGCACCAGATACGCCAGCAGATCCCGGTGGGCCCCAACCGGCGCATAGATGCGGCAGCGGGTGTTTTGTGCTTCCAGAACAATGCCATGCAGGGCCTCTCCCATGCCGTGCAGGCGCTGGAATTCAAAGGCGCTCATGTCCTCGGCCATGTCGAGAATGGCGGCCACCGTATGCGCGTTGTGGGTGGCGAACTGTGGATAGATGCGATCGGTCATGCCCAGCAGCTTGCGGGCATTGGCGATATAGCTCACGTCGGTGGCCGCTTTCGAAGTGAAGACAGGGAAGCCGTCGACACCCAGTACCTGAGCATTCTTGATCTCGGTGTCCCAATAGGCCCCTTTCACAAGGCGCACCATAATCTTGCGATCCAGTCGCGTGGCAAGGTCGTAGAGATAATCCAGCGTCGCACCGGCCCGTTTGCCATAGGCCTGCACCACGATGCCGAAACCATCCCACCCCTCAAGCGCCGGCTCGGACAGCACGCTTTCGATCACGTCCATCGAGATCGACAGGCGGTCGGCTTCCTCGGCGTCGATGTTGAGGCCCATACCGGCAGATTTCGCCAAGAGCGCCAGCGACCGGAGGCGTGGAACCAGTTCTTCCATCACGCGGTCGCTTTGAGAGACTTCATAGCGCGGATGCAGCGCCGACAGTTTGACCGAGATGCCGGGGTTTTCGCGGATATCTTCCTTGGTGCAGGCCGCCGCAATCGCGGTGATCGCACGGGAATAGGCAAGGTGATAGCGCATGGCGTCGGCGTCGGTTTTCGCGGCTTCGCCCAGCATGTCATAGGAATAGGTATAGCCCTTTTCCTCCATCCCCGCCGCGCGTTCCATTGCGCCGGTGATGGTTTCCCCCAGAACGAACTGACGCCCCATTTCCTTCATCGCGCGGCCAACCGCCGTGCGGATCACCGGCTCGCCCAGGCGCTTGACCGCCCCGCGCAGGGTGCCGATCAGGCCCGGTTCGCGATCTTCAAGCACCTTGCCGGTCAGCATCAGGGCCCAGGTTGAGGCGTTCACCAGCGACGAGGTCGATGCGCCGAGGTGCTTGCCCCAGTCGCTGGGGGCGATCTTGTCCTCGATCAGCGCGTCGATGGTTTCCGCATCGGGCACCCGCAGCAGGGCTTCGGCAAGGCACATCAGTGCGATACCTTCGTCGGTCGACAGCCCATATTCGGCGAGGAACACTTCCATCAGACCGGGGTTGGTGGTGTCGCGGATCGCACGCACGAGATCAGCTGCCTGATCGCAGATGCGGGCGCGGTCCTCGGCGCTCAGGCCGGCCTGTTCGATCAGCTCGGCCACAAGCGCGGCTTCGTCACGATAGGTTGTGGTGTCGATAAGGGTGCGGGCAGACATCGGCATCTCCAGTTGTTTCGACCAGAGTATCACGTTCAATCAGGTTGATTTTCCCGAATTGATCGGAAATGATTTTCGAAACGACTGAATAATCGGAGTAAGGCAATGCAAAACGGTCAGGTGGGGCTTGATCGCTTCGATCATAAGATTCTGGATGTTCTGTCTTCGGACGGGCGCATTTCGATTACCGACCTTGCCAAGCAGATCGGCCTGTCCAAAAGCCCGACGCAGGCCCGTCTCAGACGGCTTGAGGCCGAAGGGGTCATCACGGGCTACTCTGCAATGATGGACCCGATCCGCCTTGGGTTGGATCACGTTGCTTTCGTCGAGGTCAAGCTGACCGACACCCGCGAAGCCGCGCTGGCCGCCTTCAATGCCGCGGTGCTCAAGGTGGGCGAGATCGAACAGGCCCATATGATGGCGTCGAATTTCGACTATCTTCTGAAGATACGAACCCGCGATATGGCGGCCTACCGAACTGTTCTGGGAGAGAAAATCTCGACCCTGCCGCATGTGGCCAGCACCTCGACCTATGTCGCGATGGAAGCGGTCAAGGAGGGGCCTCTCGCGGACGTGACTTGATTTCGCTTGGCAATGCGTCATCCTCTTGACCCATGCGAACAGTCATTGCCCTTGTTTTCATGGCGTCCCCGGCTTTTGCCGCGACATGCCCCGCCGCTCCGGATCATAGCGAAGTGCTGGATACGCTGATCGCGCAGATCCAGACCGCCCCGAACCAGGCCGCGGCCTCTTCGCTCTCGGATGACATGTGGTCCTACTGGGCAGATGCCCCCGACGAAACCGCGCAGGAGATTCTCGACCGCGGGATGCGCAAACGCTCGGGGTGGGATCTCCTGGGGGCGCTTGAGGATTTCAATGCGCTGGTCACCTATTGTCCCGAGTACGCCGAGGGCTACAACCAGCGCGCCTTCGTGAACTTTTTGTCGCAGAACTATGCGGCGGCCTTGCCGGACCTGGAACGCGCGCTCAGCCTGTCGCCCCGCCACATCGGTGCGCTTTCCGGGAAGGCGCTCAGCCTTATAGCATTGGGCCGCGAGGCCGAGGCGCAGGATGCGCTTGCCGAAGCCCTCGAACTGAACCCCTGGTTGCCGGAGCGATCGCTTCTTAAAGCACCGCCTGTAAACCCTTCGAATGAAGAAGAATTATAGCCATATCGATACTTTACACCTAGGCCACAGACGCTATGTTGCCGCCAGTTGACCTTTAGGTCAGGATTTTACGAGTGCCCGCGTGGTGGAATGGTAGACACAGGGGACTTAAAATCCCTAGGCTGAGAGGCCGTGCCGGTTCGAGTCCGGCCGCGGGTACCAATTTCTATCCTTCGTGATTGCCGACGAACGGCGCCCGATTGGGCGACCTTTTCGCCATGCGGCACTTTCGCATCAAGCTCGACTCGCCCCTTGGAAAGCGCTGGTGTCAGCCAATCCAAGGCCTGAAAACGCGAGCTGTCACAAAATCGAAGTGTATTTTGGCGATTTTCTGGGTACACTCCTCCGAGTACCTGAATCATTTTAACAAGGCGAAGCATGGCGTTGAGCCCACGGCATCGCGCTGTCGCGATAGGAATTATGGTTGCAGCCGGATTGGCGGGCACAGGGTCCGCAAGTGAATTGGATGTGTCGGAATTTCAGCTTGGCGATGGATGGTTGCCGTCAAGCGATAGCTTCTGGGTGTCCAATACCGAAATCGGCGTGATCGCCCAGAAGGGCGGCGCCAACGGGGTGTCCTACGGCCTGCTGACACTGGCGCAAGACGGATCGTCGGAACTGGCCTTGCCCCTGGCCGATCAGGGCCATTGCATCACTCCTGACCGCAGGTTCCTTTTGCGCACTGGCACGCGCAGCGCGCCGGAAGCCGTGGAATGGCGCGTGGATCGCACCACCACGCCGCTGGAAAGCCCGCAGGTGATCACCCTTTGCAAATCGCAACTGGCTAAGGCCAATCGCGACAACGAGGACCGCTTTGGCCGCCAGAACGTTCTTGCCACCGACGGCACGCGGTTTGCGGGGCTTCTGGCTGCGGGCGAGGATACCTCGGAAATCGTGCTGTACGATGCGCAGGACATCCTTGGCCGCTGGATAATCGCCGGTGATCTTTGGCGTGATCCTGTCGAGGCCGTGGCCCGGCCCGACGGCAGCTTCCTCTTCTATGCCGATGTCGGCGCACGCCGTCAGGCCGAATTGAAGGACCAGTTCGGGTACGAGGGCATTCCGACCTTCGTGATCTCCGCCGATGGCGACTTTGAAATGCGTGACCTGCCCTGGCCGGGCTGGAAGAAGGTCGGGAACTACAAGATTGCCGAAAGCCGTGTCGGATGGCTGCTTGCTGCCACAAGCCGCCGCAATGACGCGATTGACGGTCTTTATCACCTGGGGCCGGACGGTTGGCGCCAGATCCGCAAGACGGACGTATTACCAGAAACTTTGGAAATCAGCCCCGACGGGTGCCGCGTGCTCTGGCATGAGCGCGAAGATGCGGCATCTGCCGGTGGCCCAAGACAGATCCGCAGCGCAACTCTGTGTCGCTCAGACGACTGAGACCTGCCGCCTAGCATTTTGGGGGGGATGACCCATGCCGAATAACAGACTTGGCCGTGATGCCGCGAATATTGCTTACAAGGACCTCAAGGTCGGAAGCACGATCAACGATCCGAACTATGCCAGCCTGAATGGCTTCAAGGTCGAACGCTATTTCGGCGACAAGGCCGATCCGGATGGTCTGAATGCCTATGCGCTGCGCAACCCGAACACGGGCGAGGTGGTGATTGCCTTCCGAGGGTCCTACGAAGGGCGCGACTGGATCGATGATGCCACGAACCTTGGCTATCGCCAGTGGGAAGAGGCCCGCAGCGAAGTTCGCAACTATCTTGCCAACAACTGGGATGCGGGCGCCGACGTCACCTTTGCCGGCCACAGCCTTGGTGGCGCGCTTTCGCAATACGCCCTTTACGACATCGCGGGCCAGCACCCGGACCGGACCGGCGACATGAACATGGTCACCCTGAATGGTCTGGGGGCGCAGAACGGGATCGAGGAAAACGAAGGCCCCTATGATTCCTCGCGGATCGGCGATGCGGACACGGCCAACCTTTATAACGAAGACGACCGCGTGCCGCGCCTTGGCGATGGTCACGTCGGCGATACCTACAACGTGGGCTCGTTCCGCGATGGCGTTGACGGTGTCTATACGGCACACGCCGGGGACGGCTTTACCGATGCCGTGCTTGATCGCGCGGTTGCCGGCAATCCGGACTATTACCAGATGTCGGCGATTCAGTCCGATCCCGGGGCCTATGCCGCCTTCCTCGGTCAGCTCGCCTGGGCCATGGGTGTCGACAGCGTCAATCCGTTCTCGAACGATTTTGACAACACGATGCAGGTGGTGCTCGACAACCTTGATTTTGTCACCCAGACCCCTGCGGCGCTGGATTTTGTGCAGGACATACTCGAGGGCATCGGGATCGAGATCAAGGACGGCGTGAACGACTATATCGTTGACCCAGCCCTGCAAACCGCCGAAGCCGCATGGAACGGCCTGATCGACCTGGGTGAAGACCTCGGCGAAGTCGTTGTGGAAGGGTACAACTGGGCGGGTGAGGCCGCGGGCGATCTGTGGGACAAGTTTTCCACATTCCTCGACAACACCACGGACTGGACGACGCAGACGGTTCAGGACGCCTATGACTATCTCGGCGATCTCAAGGATGACGCGCTCGACTGGTTCGACGTGCAGGCCGACAACATCGAGGCCTGGGTCGATGATGGCATCGAGTCCGCCTATGACTTCGTCAACGATACAGGCGAGGCGATCGACGATTTCGCGGACTGGCTCAGCGATAACGCGACCGAACTCGGCAACGATCTGTCGGATCTCTGGGATGACGCCAGCGATGCCTTTGACAATGCCAAGGATGATGCGCTTGACTGGCTGGGCGAACAGAAAGACGACCTGCTTGAAACGGCCAACAACACGCTCGATAGCGCGCGGGACTGGCTCGAAAACCGGGTCGATACCCTGCTTGATCGGGCGGATGATTTTCTTGATAGCATCGGTGACGGCGTCGATGAATTCAAGGATGCGGTTGGCGACAAGCTCAACGAAGGTCTGGATGCCCTTGGGGACGCCAAGGACAGCCTGACCAGTGCCGCCAATGATCTCTGGGACGACCTCAGCGAGTGGTGGAACGGCGATGACGATGACACGGCCGACTATTCCGACGACGTTGATGACCGTTCGACCACCGCCCGCACCGAAGCCTCGCCGCTGGTGCTTGACCTGGATGGCGACGGCATCGAACTGGCCGGCCCGACTAGTCGCGGCGCGGTCTATTGGGATATTGATCTAGACGGGATGCTGGAACGCACTGGCTGGGTCAAACCCGATGACGGGCTTCTTGCCATTGATACCAACGAAAACGGCGAGATTGACGACCACTCGGAACTGTTCGGCACCGAAACCACCGATGGTTTCTCGGTTCTTCAGGTCTTTGACTCCAACCTCGATGGCGTGATCGACAATACCGACGATGCCTTTGGCGATCTCGTCGTGTGGCGCGACCTGAACCAGAACGGGCGCTCGGATGTTGGTGAAATCCAGACACTGGATGAGGCCGGCGTGCGCTCGATCAATGTCAACGCCACCACCTCGACCGATGTGATCGCGGGCAACCGCATCAGCCACGAGTCGACCTATGTCACCACCTCGGGCCAGACCCGCGACATTGTCGATGCCTGGTTCACTTACAGCAACCTCAACAGCCGTAGCAGCGACCTGCCGACCTTTGATCTGATCGCGGCGGCCCTGCCGCAGATCCGTGGCTATGGGCGTCTTGAAGACATGCGCACCGCGATGTCCAAGGATGACACCCTGCGCGACATGATGCAGGCCATTGAGCAGGCCGGTGCCGCGGGCATGTTCGATCCGACGTTTGATCTTGTCGGCAAGATGGAGGCGCTGCTTTATCGCTGGGCCGGAACCGAGAACATCGACCCCACCAGCCGTGGCTCTTATGTGGATGCACGCCAGCTTGGGTTCGTCGAAGCCTTTACCGACCGCGACTTCCTGCAAAGCGGCCGCCCCAATCCGGCCCCGGAAGCCAGCCGCACCCTGACAAGCGCCTTTGAAACGGCGATGAACAACGCGCTCCTGCGCATCGCGGTTCAGACCATCGGCAGCGAAATCTTCAAACAGAACCCGCAGTATGACTGGGCCACTGACACGTTCAGCAGGCCGCTGGAAATCAAGTTCACGGGCCTCGAGAATCTCGTGAACGGCTATCTGGCGGCGGGCGCCGACATGGAGGATGTCTGGACCAACCTGATCCGCATCTATGACACCGGTGTCGGTATCGACAATCTCACGGCGCAACAGCGCACGCGCCTTGATAACCTCGTGCAGGCCACGTCGAACGGCACGGGCATCACCGTCGAAAACGCCTTGCTCACCATCTATCCGGCCCAGAGCCTTGGCCTCAACGGTACCAGCGGCGATGACAACCTGAATGGCGGCGGCGGTCGTGACAACCTTTCGACCGGTGCGGGTAATGACTACCTCAAGGGCTTCCGCGGCGATGACGTCCTGAACGGCGGCGCCGACAACGACACGATGGACGGCGGCAGCGGCAACGACCTTGTGCAGGGCGATCTTGGCAACGACACCTATATCTATCGCAGCGGCTTTGACACCTTTGTCGAACGCGGCGGTGAAGATACCATCCTGATTAAGGGCAACGTGACCCTTGCCAATCTTGCCTTCCACCGCTCGCTCAGCAACGAGGACGATCTTGAAATCTACCTCGATGGTGCGCTGATTATCCGGGTTGAGGGCTTCTATACCGATGCCGGCGCGATCGAGAGCCTGCGTCTTGATGACGGCACCCTGTTTGATCTCAAGCGCATGGCGCGCGGCATCGTGGGCACGGCCCAGAACGACAAGTTGAACGGGGACCAGAACTCGGGCGTCCTGTCCGACCGCATGATCGGCCTCAAGGGTAACGACAAGCTGTTCGGCAAGCTGGGCTCGGACGTGCTTGAAGGCGGCAAGGGCAAGGACCAACTGTTCGGCGGCGCAGAAGGCGACATCCTGATTGGTGGCGAAGGCTATGACACGCTGGTCGGTGGCGCGGGCAACGACGTGAACCATGGCGGTCGCGGTAATGACCTCTACAAGGTGTTTGGACACGACACGATCGAGGAAACCGGCGGCTTTGACACCATTGCCTTCCCGACGGGTATCGGCGTCAAGCATATCACCCTGTTCCGCACCGTGAACTCGGACGACCTGACCATCCTGGCCGGATCGCACAGTGTGACGATCCTCAATCACTTCAAAGATGCCGACAGCGCGGTGGAACGTCTGCGCTTTACCATCAATGGCAACACCTATCACCGCAAGATCGTTGACCTGCCCATCGAAACCCGCGGCACGGCCAACTATGACTATCTACGCGGTGACGAGGACGGCATCGAACGCCCCGACGTTCTTGTTGGTCTTGAAGGCATCGACCGCCTCTATGGCTATGGCGGCAACGATGAACTGCGTGGCGGCGATGATACCGACTATCTCTATGGCGCTGACGGGAATGACACGCTGAAAGGCGAAGCCGGCGACGACAGCCTTTACGGCGGCAATGGAAATGATCGTTACGAAGTTGGCGAAGGTAATGATTTCATTCAGGATTATGGTGCCGACACCGATGTGAATGACAAGCTCAAGCTGGCGCAAGGCCTGCATGAGGGCAACATCACCATGTACCGCATGGTCGATGGCGACATCATGATTTCGTGGAATGGCGGCAGCGTGCGCATCGACCGTGCCTACGAGTCGCGCTATGCCATCGAAAAGCTGATCTACGGCGGCGGTAAGACGGTGAACCTGCTCGACCTTGCCCTGCAAACACGCGGCACCGAGAACGGCGAGTCGATTTACGGAAACCGGTCGCCCCTTGGCGGGCGCGACGATCACCTCAAGGGCTTTGCCGGAGATGACAACCTCTACGGCTATGACGGCAATGACACGCTGGAAGGCGGCGCCGGAAACGACAATCTCTATGGTGCCGAAGGCGGTGACACCTATATCGCGGGCAAAGGCGACGACTATATCCGCGACTACGGCGATGTCGGTGATCCCGATGACACCATCATCCTGCCGAAAAAGGTCAAGGCGGCCGATCTTTCGGTGGCGCGCCTTCTGGATGGCGACCTGCTGCTGACCTGGGAAGGCGGGTCGATCCGTATCGACCGCGCCTATGATGCACGTTACCTGATTGAAAAGCTGGTCTACGGCGATGGAACCACGGTTGATCTGCCGGACCTGATCGCCAAGACGGCGGGCACCAACGGCTCTGAGAACATCTACGGCAACACCGAGGAATTCGGCACCCGCGACGATCACCTTCTGGGACGCGACGGCAACGATACCCTGAACGGCTACGACGGCGAGGACACGCTGGACGGCGGCAAGGGGGATGACTCGCTCCTTGGGCGCGACGGGGCGGATACCTACATCGTCGGCAAGGGCAACGACACCATCGAAGACTATGGCAACGTGGGTGACGATCCCGACGTTGTCGTGCTTCCGGCGGGCGTGAAAAAGGCCGACCTCACCTATACCCGCACACCCGATGGTCACCTTCTGATCTCATGGGCCACGGCAAGTGTGCTGATCGAACGCGCCTTCGACGAGCGTTACGCGATTGAAACCCTGCGCCTGGCATCCGGCGCGACGGTGGACCTGACCCAGCTCGAAGTCGACACGCTTGGAACAGCCGCTTCGGAAGCCATTTACGGCAACCGCGAGGAACACGGCAGCCGCAACGACCACATCTTCGGCTTTGCCGGAAATGACACGCTCTATGGCTACGACGGCAACGACACGCTGGTTGGCGGCACTGGCAACGATACCCACTACGGGGCCGATGGCAACGACACCTACAAGATCAGCAGCGGCCACAACTATATCAGCGATCAGGGCGACGAGACCGACACCGCCGACCGCCTTGAATTCGTCGGCAACGTGCTGGCATCGGATATGACCATGTGGCGCGACAGCGCTGGGCATATCTACATGACCTGGGGCAGCCATTCGGTGAAAATCAACTATGGTTTCGACAAGGACTATATCGTCGAAACGGTGCAGTTCACCGACGGTTCCACCCTCGACATGACCACGCTTGCGCTGCGTACGCTGGGCACCACGGCCAGCGAGCGGCTCAACGGCAACCGCGAGGAATTCGGCAGCCGCAACGACCACATCATCGGCTATGACGGCGATGACACGCTCTATGGCTATGATGGCAACGACACGCTGAACGGCGGCCCGGGCAACGACAGCCTCTATGGCGCCGAAGGCAGCGACACCTACATCGTCGGCAATGGTCACAACTACATTTATGACTACGAGGCCTCGGGCACCGAGATTGACACCCTGATCCTGCCCAATGGCGTTGGCAAGGACGACATCACCCTGACCCGTGTCACCGGTGGGGATCTTCTGATCACCTGGTCCACCGGATCGGTGCTGATCGACAACGCCTTTGACCCGCGCTACGCCATCGAAACCCTGCAATACGGTGTTGCGGCGGATGGTACGCTCGATCTCACCACGGTCACACCGCCGGTACATGGCACGCTGGGCGACGACCGCGTTTATGGCCAGCAGGAAACCTATGGTGGCCGCAACGAAAGCCTCTATGGCTTTGCCGGTAACGACACGCTGTACGGCTATGATGGCAATGACACGCTGGATGGCGGTCTGGGCAATGACACCCTCTACGGCGCAGAGGGCAACGATACCTACATCGTGGGTGAAGGTCATGACTACATCAGCGACTACGACACCTCCAAGCTGGGCGTGGATGTGATTGTCCTGCCCGCGGGCGTGGCCCCGGGCGATGTCAGCTATAACCGCGTGAATGGCGACGATCTGCTGATCAGCTGGCCCAACGGCTCTGTCCAGATTGCCAACGCTTTCGAAGACAATTACCGCGTGGAAACCCTGCGGTTCAACGACGGCACCGAGGTCGACCTGACCACACTGGCGGCCCCGACTATTGGCACCGCTGCGAGCGAAGGCCTCTATGGCAACACCGATCCCAGCGGCTCGCGTGACGACCTGCTGCAGGGCGAGGGCGGCAACGACACGCTTTATGGCTATGATGGCAACGACACGCTTAACGGCGGCGACGGCAACGACACGCTCTATGGCGAGGCAGGCGGCGACACCTATGTGGTCTCGGCTGGTAATGACTTTGTCCGCGACTATGGCACCGTCGGTGATCCGGCCGATACGCTGTTGTTCGGCCCCGGTGTGACAGCCTCCGATCTCAGCTTCTCGCTGCTCGACAACCGCTATCTGCTGATCGATTGGGGCGGCGGCATCGTCACCGTCGATTACTGGACCACCGACCGCTACAAGATCGAGACCGCGCGGTTCCATGATGGCAGCACGCTTGATCTGTCGACCATCACCCCGACGCCGATCACCTCGACAAGCGGGCAAACCTTCTATGGGGATGCCACCAACAACACCCTCACGGGCACTGCCGGGAATGATCGTTTCTATGGCTACGAGGGCAACGACACCCTTGATGGTGCGGCGGGCAACGATACCTTCTACGGTGCCGCAGGCAATGACCGCATGATCGTTGGCAATGGTCACAACTACATCGATGACTCAGGGCTTGCGACCGATACGGCGGATATTGCCGTTCTGCCGGTCACACAGGCCCAGGTGGACATCTACCGTCGCCCGGATGGCGATCTGATCATCACCTGGGCTGGCGGTTCGCTGGTCATCAACCTTGCCTACACCGAAATCCGCGCCGTCGAGACGCTGGAATTCAGCGACGGCAGCACCATCGACCTGCGCACCTTTGCCGTGGAAACACGCGGTACAGGCGGCAACGACCGGGTTTACGGCAACCGCGAAACCCACGGCGCGACAGACGAAACCCTTGTCGGCAAGGAAGGCAATGACTCGCTTTACGGCTACGAGGGCGCCGATACCCTGATTGGCGGTGAAGGTAATGACTCGCTCTATGGCGACGACGGGGCCGATGTCTACCGCGTGGGCGAAGGCCACGACTATATCGACGACAACGGCTTGGCCACGGACGGTGCCGATGTCATCGAACTGCCTGCCGGAGTGGTTCCGGGCGACGTGACCTTCACGCGCCTAAACGATGGCGACCTGTTGATCGACTGGGGCTTTGGATCGGTGCGCATCGACAACGCCTTCGATCTCAATTCGGCGGTCGAAACCCTGCGCTATGCCAATGGCACCACGGTCGACCTGACCACCCTCGCGGTGGAAACCCACGGCACGCTTGTCAATGAAACCCTGCGCGGCAACCGCGAGGAAAACGGCAGCCGCAACGACACGCTGCGTGGCTTTGAAGGCAATGACATCCTCTATGGCTATGACGGCAACGACGATCTGATCGGCGGCCCGGGCAATGATACGCTCTACGGGGAAAGCGGGGGTGACAACTACCGCATTGATATCAACGGCCACGATTATATCTCGGACTACACCACCGTTGATGGCGACGGCGATGACACGATCTTCCTGCCGGTTGGCGTGTCCCCGTCAGATGTGACATTCACCCGCCTGAAAGACGGTGATCTTGTCATCGCGTGGAGCACCGGATCGGTCCGGATCAACGAAGCCTTCGACTCGCGTTACCATGTCGAAAAGCTCACCTTTGCCAACGGCACGACCCAGAACATCGCTGATCTGACCTTTGTCACCGAAGGCACCCACGCGGGCGAAAGCATCTATGGAAACCGCGAAGCCTTTGGCAGCCGGGATGACAGCATGAAGGGCCGCGATGGCAACGATGCGCTCTACGGCTATGACGGCGATGACTCCCTGGCTGGCGGCAACGGCAACGACTCGATGTATGGCGCGGACGGCGAAGACACCTACTATGTCGGCCCGGGCGACGACTATATTTCCGATGTCGGTGTTGTTGGCGAGAACGATACGATCGTTTTGCCCTTCGGCGTCAAACCCAGCGATGTGACCCTGATCCGCCGCAGCAATGACGATGTGGAAATCATGTGGGACGGTGGCTCGGTCTATGTCGATTACATGTTCGACGAACGCTATGGCATCGAAACGCTTCAGTTCCGCAATGGCACCACCTGGGACCTGACCAGCCTGCAACTGGAGACCCACGGGTCAGGCAACAACGAAACCCTGAACGGCAACCGTCAGGAATTCGGCTCGCGCGATGACTTCATCTTCGGTTTTGCCGGAAATGACGTTCTGAACGGTCATGACGGTGCAGACACGCTTGTTGGCGGGCTTGGAAACGACAGCCTGTACGGCGGCGTGGATGCCGACACCTACCGCGTGGGGCAGGGGCACGACTATATCTCCGACTACTCGGCCTCGGGCGAGACCAGCGACGATGTCATCAAGCTGCTGAACGGCATCAATAAATCCGATGCCACCCTGTCGCGGATGCTGGATGGTGATCTTCTGGTGGAATGGAATGGCGGGTCCGTGCGTGTCAACAACGCCTTCGACGAACGCTATGACATTGCCCGCATCGACTGGGCCAATGGCGCTTCGACCGATGTGCGCACGCTGGAAATCGCCACCATGGGCACGGGCGGCAGCGAACGTGTCTACGGCAATCGCGAACTATACGGCAGCCGCAATGACAGCCTCGTCGCGAAAGACGGCAATGACTCGCTTTATGGCTATGACGGCAACGATACGCTGCTGGGTGGCCTTGGGGATGACTTTGTCTATGGCGGTGCAGACAACGATGTCTATGTCGCGGGCAGCGGCAGTGACGTCTTTGACGAGCAGGGCTATGGCGGCGACGATACCATCCTGTTCCGCAATGTCGCCTCGGCCAGCGATCTGACGATCCAGCGGTCGGGCACCTACGACCTTGCCATCTCCTGGTCGGGCGGTGACATCCTGGTGCGCAACCACTTCTACCGCGATGACTACCGCATCGAGACGGTGACCCTCTCGGACGGCAGCAGCTTCGATCTGCTGTAAGAGTGCAGCCTAGAACGTGGCGCTGGCCTTCATGGCCAGTGCCCCGTCGTGACGGCGGGCCCAAAGGGTCATGTCGTCCCCCGAGGAGTTGCCCTCGATGTGGAACGACTGCATTCCGGCCAGAGGCGCAAGCCCGCGGAATTCAAAGGTTTTCGGCGCGCGCCCCATCGTTCGCGCCGCCAGATCCACCAAGAGGGTCGCGGTCAGTGGCCCGTGGAACACCAGCCCGTCATAGCCTTCCACCTGCCGGGCATAATCCACGTCATAGTGAATGCGGTGGCCATTGAAAGTCAGGGCGGAATAGCGGAACAGCATCACCTGAGAGGGTGTGATCTGTTCTGAAACTTCCGCCGTCTCGGGGGCCATCGCCGGTGTCGGCGACGGGGCATCCGGATCAGGGTCTTCCCGGTAGACGATGTCATGTTCTTCGCTCAGCGCCAGCGTGCCATCTTCAAGGAACAGCTCGTGCAGGACCGTCACGAAACACAGGTCTCCGGTCCGTCCTGACTTTTCGACGATATTCTTGATCGTGGATGTTTTCGACGTCGTACCGCCAATCCGGAGCGGCCTGTGAAAAATGAACCGACCACCGGCCCACATGCGGCGGGGCAGGGCAACGGGGGGAAGAAAACCGCCTTTCTGCGGGTGTCCGTCCCGCCCCAATTCCCCAAGCGGCTTGGCCTCGAGGAAATACAGCCAGTGCCACAGCGGGGGCAGGTCATCGCCATCCATCAGGCTCGCCTCACGCCCCAGGGTCGCCTGCATGAACCGCGCCGGTTCACTGCGCAGTATGTCGGTATATCCCTCGCTGCGCCCGATCCAGCTTTCGATGGCGTCAGTCATTCTCACTCTCCAGATCCCAGCTTTACCGCAGCCATTTACACCCTCAATGATCGGTCTTGGCAATCGCGGTTTTCATCACAGGCGAAAGCAACGCAAGAATGTGGTTTTCTCAAGGATGTCTCGTAAGCCGTGACCTGAGCTCCAAGTTTTGTACACCTCGCGGAGAGTCCTCAGAGTGTTTTTTTAAGTTTTTGGCGACACTCGTGAACTGTCGTGAGCTATGCTGCTAGAGATTCATGGACCATCCCGACGATACAAGGCGGGAAAAGACGCAGGGCAAATCCTTTGGTACCACTACGCTTGGCACAGAACAAAGCAATGAAGTGTGAGAAAGAAGCCAATCGCCTTTCTTTGTTTAGGTTTAATAGAAGAATTCCATGTTTAGCATTTGTTGCGTTTGGAATTGCAGCCATTGTTTCGCCAGATGCCGGTTCGGCACAATTTGAAGCAAAAGTGCTTTCCAAGGCGGAGTGCGAATTCATTGAAACGTACGATCAAGAAAACGACTCTTACAATTTCGCGTCTGACTTCGCCTATATGGCACATACATTGGACTTAACGGCCGATGATTGTAGCGAAAGCTGCTCTGCTCCATTGCGCAAACGGACGCTCGACATTGATGTTTCGTTTGTTCCATCAGAAGACGCGCAGATTGAAGCCTTTTTACAGGCCCTAGTTAACTTCGAGTTGTTTGCTGAGGATACAACAGGACTCTCAGTGACTATTCGCCCCCTGTTAGAACCAAATGTGGGCAAGGGAGGTACAATTGTCTTTTTTGCGGTGGACAAGAGCAATATGCAGGTTTTTCTAGAGTTGTTCTCGGGGCATACATCTCTCAACAGGCTAATCCGAGCGGCGATTTTGCCTGACACAACGTGCTTTGCGAGTTTTCCTAAATGGAATGATGTGTCTGAACCTGCCTTAGCTTTCATAAATGCTGAGCATTATGGCACTCCTGAAAAGATCGCTTCGTGTGTGCGAGAAGAAGCGTTCAATAGCTTGGGACTTGTGGGAGATCCACAGGGAGACCAATCCTTGTTTACGGACCTTAGGTGGAGAGGCCCTGAGTGGCCAGCACCAGGCTTTTTTGTATACGGGGACCGCGATTATGTGATGATGCGTTTGCTTTATAGGCCGGATTTTGAGATTGGGCAGGGCTACGAAGAAACTCTTTCGGAAGTAAACGAAATAATCGATCTCGAATGCAGGAGGTGAATGCGTGTCTTCAAAGGAGTATTGTTAGAGGGGGCGCTTTAGGTGGGCGGGTCACTAAGCTTGAACGAGTATCTTTGATCCCACTCGAAGAACGTCCCCCATTTCACCTTTTTTGAGGTATGGTGTTGACCTTGTTTTCAGCCTGAACTACGAAGTCAGAACTTCGAGCGGGTATGGTGAAATGGTATCATAAGAGCCTTCCAAGCTTAAGGTGCGGGTTCGATTCCCGCTACCCGCTCCAAGAAATCCCCGCTTGCTCTCCTTGAATTAGAGACGTCACGTAAGGCGCTGTTTTTGCGCGTTTAACTCCGGGCTTTTATCCGCCAACATCAGCCGCGGCCGCGCGGCCTGCGTTGCGACCCGAGAAAATGCAACCGCCAAGGAAGGTGCCTTCGAGGCTGCGGTAGCCATGATAGCCGCCACCGCCAAAGCCCGAGACTTCACCCGCCGCATAAAGCCCCTGCATGATCTCTGCGCCACGCCCTTCGGCGATACGGAAACACCGCCCTCCCAGATCGGTTTCCAGACCGCCAAGCGTCTTGCGCGTCAGGATGTTCAGCTTCACGCCAATCAGCGGCCCTTTGGAAGGGTCAAGGATCTTGTGCGGTTTGGCCGTGCGGATCAGCTTGTCGCCGATATAGTTCCGGAATGTCCGCAGCCCCATGATCTGCTGATCCTTGGTATAGGGGTTGTCAATCTGGCGGTCCCGGTCCTCGATCTGGCGCTGCACGGTGTCAACATCCAGCAACTCATTGCCGGCGATGCGGTTCATCTTGCCAATCAGCTCGGGCAGGGTGTCGGCCACGGCGAAATCCGCCCCGTGTTCCTTGAACGCCTCAACCGGCCCCGTCGCCTTGGGGCCAATGGCGCGTCCCAGCACCTGTTTCCAGTCACGCCCCGTCAGGTCGGGGTTCTGTTCCGATCCCGACAGCGCGAATTCCTTCTTGATGATCGCCTGCGTGAGGATGAACCACGTGTAATCATGGCCGGTCTGCATGATGTGTTCCAGCGCGCCAAGGCTGTCGTAGCCTGGGTAATTCGGGGCGGGCATCCGCTGGCCCGTGGCGTCGAACCACATCGAAGAGGGGCCGGGCAGGATGCGGATGGCGTGATCGGGCCAGATCGGATCCCAGTTGCGCACCCCCTCGACATAGTGCCACATCCGGTCGCGGTTGATGATGTTGGCGCCGGCGTTTTCGGAAATCCCGAGCATCCGGCCATCGACATGCGCGGGCACCCCCTTGATCATATGCGCAGGCGGTGGGCCAAGCCGCTTGGGCCAGCTTTGACGCACCAGATCAAGGTTGCCGCCAATCCCGCCAGAACAGACGATCACCGCAGGCGCCCGCAGCTCGAAACTGCCGGTCACGTCGCGGTTGCTTTCTTCGCCGCGCGGCCGCGTATCTGGCGCGAGGATCGAGCCTGAGACGCCAACACATGATCCGTTTTCGACAATAAGATCATCCACTTGATGGCGGAATCTGAAGTCTATCTTTCCCTCGGCCGCCATCGCCCGCGCACGGGTTTCGAACACCTCGACAATCCCCGGTCCGGTGCCCCAAGTGATATGGAACCGCGGCACGGAGTTGCCGTTCTTGGAGGCATCAATGCCGCCCCGTTCCGCCCAGCCGACCACCGGAAAGATCCGGTGCCCCATGCCCCGCAGCCAATCGCGCTTTTCCCCGGCGGCAAACTCGACATAGGCGCGGGCCCATTTCTGCGGCCAGTGGTCTTCGTCGCGGTCGAAACCGGCCGTGCCCTGCCAATCCTGCCAGGCAAGATCAAAGCTGTCCTTCACGCCAAGGCGGCGCTGTTCGGGGGTATCCACCATAAAAAGGCCACCCAGCGACCAGAAGGCCTGGCCGCCCAAATTGGCCTCGCTTTCCTGTTCAAGTACGATAACACGCCGCCCTGCATCTGCCGCCTCCGTTGCGGCCACGAGACCGGCCAATCCCCCGCCAACGACAATCACATCTGCCTGCTGCGCCATGTGTCCCTCCCCGAAAACATGTGCTTTGGGGAAGTATTGTCGCCTTTTTGCGGCCTGACAACGCAAGCGCGCAGGAAACGCCACGTCAACCAACCGCCTTGCGCGCGCCCGGCTAGCCCAACTCGCGCATCTGTTGTGCCGCGTCGCGAACGACTTCCGCGATCTCGGCAAGCTGCGGGGCAAGGGGGCTGGTCTTGCGCCAGATCATGCCCACGATGCGCGACGGGCGCGGGGCAGGGAAGTAATCAATGCTGACATCGGCCGAACGCGTTTCGATCGGCACCGCCATTTCCGGGATCAGCGTGACACCGATCCCCGATCCGACCATCTGCACCAGCGTCGATAGCGAACTGCCGTCCAGCCCGTCGCGGGGCACCGCGCTTTGCACGCTACAGAACGACAGCGCCTGATCGCGGAAACAATGCCCTTCCTCAAGCAGCAAGAGCTTCATTTCCTTGAGCTTTGCGGCATCCGGGATCGGCTTGTCCGCATCCCCGTCGGGCCGCACCAGAACGAACTCTTCCTCGAACAGGGCCACTTCGGTCAGATGCGGCTCCGAAACCGGAAGCGCGACGATGGCGGTGTCAATCCGCCCCTCCGAAAGATCCGCCAGAAGCTTTGAGGTCAGCGTTTCGCGCACGTGGATATCCAACCCCTCGTGGCGCTTGGTCAACTCGCGGATCACCGCCGGGAGGATATAGGGCGCGATGGTCGGAATGACCCCGATTCTCAGCCGCCCGGCAAGCCCCGTACGGGCTGCGCGCGCCATTTCGCCGACTTCATCCACCGCCCGCAGGATATCGCGGATACGCTCCTGAAGGTCTTCCCCAAAGGTTGTCAGCCGCACCTTGCGGGCGCTGCGTTCAAACAAGGGGAGCCCAAGGGTTTCCTCCAACTCCTTGATTTGAAGGGATAATGCGGGCTGGGAAATGGCGCAGGCATCGGCGGCGCGGCCAAAATGCCCGTGTTCGGCAAGCGCCTTGAAATAGCGCAGCTGGCGGAGGGTGAGATTCATCATAAGAAATACCTATCGTTCCGATCAGAAAATGCAACTTCTTCAAATCAAAACCCTTTGCTAGCCTCAAATCATCGAGGTTGAAAGGGAGGTCAGCCTCAGGCCCCGGCAGATGCCGACGGCCTGTTTTTTCCTCCGCAAGACCTACATTTCCCGAGACCCACGCGTCACATCCATAGCCAGATCGGAGAGCCCCATGGACGGAAACAACATCGGCAAATGCCCAGTCATGCATTCGCACAGCACCCACGCAACGCGCACCAACAGCGATTGGTGGCCGAACCAGCTTAACCTGTCGATCCTGCATCAGAATTCCTCCAAGTCCGATCCGATGGGCACGGATTTCGACTATGCCACCGCGTTCAAATCGCTGGATTTCAAGGCGCTCAAGCAAGACCTCTATGCCCTGATGACCGACAGCCAGGATTGGTGGCCGGCTGACTATGGCCACTATGGCGGCCTGTTCATCCGTATGGCGTGGCACAGCGCGGGCACCTACCGTATGGGCGACGGTCGTGGTGGCGGCGGCACCGGCCAGCAACGCTTTGCGCCGCTCAACTCCTGGCCGGACAACGGCAACCTCGACAAGGCACGCCGTCTTCTGTGGCCGATCAAGAAAAAGTACGGCAACAAGATTTCCTGGGCTGACCTGATGATCCTTGCCGGCAACTGTGCCATTGAATCCATGGGCGGGCGCACCTTCGGCTTTGGCGGCGGTCGTGCCGATGTCTGGGAGCCGGAAGAAGACGTCAACTGGGGCTCGGAAGCCGAATGGCTGGCCGAGAACCGCTATACCGGCGAACGTCAGCTGGATAACCCGCTGGCCGCCGTGCAGATGGGCCTGATCTACGTGAACCCCGAAGGCCCCAATGGTGAGCCGAACATCCTCGCCTCGGGCGAAGACATCCGCGACACCTTTGGCCGCATGGGCATGAACGACGAGGAAACCGTGGCATTGGTCGCGGGCGGTCACACCTTCGGCAAGGCGCACGGGGCAGGGGATCCTGCACTGGTCGGGCCGGAACCCGAAGCGGCCCCGATCGAGGCGATGGGTCTTGGCTGGATCAACGCGCATGGCTCGGGCAAGGGCGGTGACACCACCACCTCCGGCATCGAGGGCGCGTGGACGGCCAACCCGATCAAATGGGACAACGGCTATTTCGACCTGCTGTTCGGCTATGACTGGAACCTCACCAAGTCGCCCGCCGGCGCATGGATCTGGGAACCGGTCGGCGTGCCCGAAGAGCACATGGCCCCCGCCGCGCATGATCCGAGCAAGAAGGTCAAGACCATGATGACCACCGCCGACATGGCGATGCGCATGGACCCGATCTATGGCCCGATCTCCAAGCGGTTCCACGAAAACCCCGAAGAGTTCGCCGAGGCCTTTGCCCGCGCATGGTACAAGCTGACCCACCGCGACATGGGCCCGAAATCCCGCTACCTGGGCGAGGAAGTGCCAAGCGAAGATCTCGCATGGCAGGATCCGATCCCGGCTGGCACCGCTCTTGGCGACGATCAGGTGGCCGACATCAAGGCGCGCATTCTGGCAACCGGCCTCTCGATTTCGGAGCTGGTCTCGACCGCGTGGAACTCGGCTGCAACCTACCGTGGTTCGGATCACCGCGGCGGCGCGAACGGTGGCCGCATCCGCCTTGCACCGCAAAACGGCTGGGCCTCGAACGAGCCAGAAGCCCTGTCCAAGGTTCTGGCCGCGCTGGAAGGCGTTCAGAACGATGTCGGCGGGTCGGTGTCGATGGCAGACCTGATCGTGCTTGGCGGTGCCGCCGCAATCGAGAAGGCCGCCAAGGACGCAGGCCATGATGTCACCGTTCCGGTCAGCACCGGACGCGGCGATGCCACGGCGGATCAGACCGACGAGGCTGGCATTGCCTACCTCGAACCGGTGGCCGACGGGTTCCGCAACTACCAGAAGGCCCAGTATTCGGTATCGCCCGAGGAACTGCTGGTGGACCGCGCCCAATTGATGACGCTGACCGCGCCTGAGATGACCGTCCTGATCGGTGGTATGCGTGCCCTTGGTGCCAACCACGGTAACAGCGCCCATGGCGTCTTCACCGATCGTCCGGGCGTTCTGTCGACCGACTACTTCGTGAACCTCCTCGACATGGGCACCACCTGGACGCCCTCGTCGGAAGAGGGCATCTACGAAGGCCGCGACAGCGCCAGCGGCGATGCGAAATGGACCGCCACACGCGTTGACCTCGTGTTCGGCTCCAACTCGCAACTGCGCGCCATCGCCGAGGTCTATGCGCAAGACGACTCCGCAGGCGATTTCGTCAAGGACTTCGTCGCCGCCTGGACCAAGGTCATGGACGCCGACCGCTACGACCTGTCGTAATCCGCTCAGGTCCAGTCCCTGATCCCGAAAGGCGCGAGGCACCCCTCGCGCCTTTTTCGCGGTCAACTGCACGCGCCGCGAATCTCTCCACCCGATCCAGCACCCGCCCCCCCCACTCGAAGAGCCCAACCAAGACCTTTCCACTGCGTCCCCCGCCTGTTGCGCCCCCCATTTCCGACATGGCCCGCCCCGCCACCGACGGCGGTTTCGGACAGGCTGACTTTTTGACCTTCGGACCTTCTTTCAGGCATGGTCATTTTGTCCAAAGTGGATACCAGTATGATTTTTGTCGTTTTTCCGCCCGAGTCTTCGTGATTTTGTGCGGCAAAACGGCGGCGCAGCATGGGCGAGGGAGGCCAGAAAAAGACATGACGGATTTGTGGGACGGACTGTCCCGTGCCTTCTTCCTGCTCGTGTCCTTCGACGCCGATCTCGTCGAGATCACCCTGCGTTCGCTCAGGGTGACGCTGACCGCATTGCTGATCGCCTCCCTGATCGCCTTGCCCTTCGGGGCGCTTCTGGCCGTGCGCCGCTTTCGCTTCCGTCGCACCACGATTGCCGTCCTGAACGCGCTGATGGGGCTGCCGCCGGTGGTGGTTGGCCTGATCGTCTATGTCTTCCTAAGCCGCTCTGGCCCCTTTGGTGTCTTCGGACTGCTGTTCACGCCCACGGCGATGATCATCGCTCAGATCATCATCATCGTGCCGCTGATCGCCTCGATCGCGCATCAGGCCCTGCGCGAACTCTGGTCCGATTACCACGATCTCCTGATCTCGATGAACACCACCCACATCCAGCGCATCCAGACGCTGCTGTGGGATGGCCGCCGCGCCCTCCTGACCGCCGCGCTGGCCGGTTTCGGCCGCGCCATTGGCGAAGTCGGCGCGATCATGGTGGTGGGCGGCAATATCGACCACCACACCCGCGTGCTGACAACCGCCATCGCGCTGGAAACCGGCAAGGGTGAATTCGCCATGGCGCTGGCGCTTGGCTTTATCCTGATCGGACTCGCCATCCTCGTGAACATCGCCATCCACTGGCTGACCCAGACCGAACGGGAGGGCCGCTGGTGAGCGATCTCTTCCCTCTCAAGGTCGAACAGGCCGTCTCGCGCAGGCGCGGCAAGGTGCTGGTTGGTCCGGTGGACCTGACCCTCGACACCCGAGGCACCACCGTCGTGATCGGCCCCAATGGCGCGGGCAAGACATCGCTTCTGCGTATGCTGCACGGCATCGCCCGCCTGAATGCAGGCAAGATCACCTGGAACTGCCCCCAGGACGAAGCACAGCGCCGACAGTCCTTTGTGTTCCAGACCCCGGTCATGCTGCGCCGCTCGGTGCGCGACAACCTCGCCTATCCCCTGCGCGTCCTTGGCACACCCCGCGCGGATGCCTTGCAACAGGCCGACGACTGGGCCGAACGCGTGGGCCTTGGCTATGCCGTCAATCGCCCGGCCACGGTTCTCTCCGGCGGCGAACGCCAGAAACTTGCCATCGGCCGCGCCCTGATCCGAAGCCCGGACGTTCTGTTCCTTGATGAACCCTGTTCCTCGCTCGACGGCCGCGCCACCCGCGAAATCGAAGACATCCTGCAAAAGGCCGCCGCATCCGGCACCCGCCTCATCATGTCGACCCACGACATGGGACAGGCCCGCAGGCTCGCCTCCGAGGTGCTGTTCATCCTCGGCGGCAAGGTCCACGAATTCGGACCTGCAACACCATTTTTCGAAGGGCCGCAAACCGCACAGGCCCGCGCATTCCTAAGAGGAGATATTGTCGAATGAAACGAGCGATCCTGGGGGCAGTCGCTGCACTTGCCCTGTCGACGGCTGCCCTGGCAGAGGACATTAAGATGGCCGTCACCACCTCGTTCCACAACTCAGGCCTGTCCGACATCCTGCTGCCCGCGATCAAGCAAGACCTTGGTCTCGAGGTGCAGCTGCTTGTCGTCGGCACCGGTCAGGCCATCCGTCTGGGTGAGGCGGGCGACGTGGACGCCATCCTCGTCCACTCCCGCAAGGCCGAGGACAAGTTCCTCGCCGGCGGCTATGGCACGCACCGTCGCGAGATCATGTACAACGATTTCGTCTTTATCGGTCCCAAGTCGGACGAAGCCGCCATCGCGACAGCCACCGCCGCCACCGACGCCTTGCAAAAGATCGCAGGCGCCAAGGCCCCCTTCGTCAGCCGCGGCGACGACAGTGGCACCCACAAGAAGGAACTGAGCCTCTGGTCGACCGCCGGTCTTGATGCCGCTGCCTTTGATGGCTGGTACAACGCCGTCGGCGCAGGCATGGGCGCCGCCCTCAACACCGCGTCGGGGATGAACGCCTATATCATGTCCGACCGTGCAAGCTGGCTCAACTTCGGCAACAAGGGCGATCTGGCGCTGCTCTATTCCGGCGATCCGGTGCTGTTCAACCAATACGCCTACCTGCCGGTCAATCCCGCGAAACACCCGCATGTGAAAACCGAACTGGCGGCAAAACTCGAAGGCTGGCTGGTCTCGGACAAGGCCAAGGCGCTGATCAACGCCTATACCATCAACGGCGAGACACTCTTTGTCTTCAACGCCAAGCCCTGAGCGCATTTTAAAAATTCCCCAAAAGGCCCGGAGCTTCCCCTCCGGGCCTTTTTCGTGGGCCAGAACCAGCCCCGCACCAACCCCCTTTTGATTCACCTCGTTTCGGATAGACTTCCCTGAACGTCCGGCGCGTGGATGGGAGGCAAGCGGTGAAAGGGTGGCTGCAAGCACACTTCAAGGGCAGGCAGGGCATGCTTGCCCTGCTGTGCAACACCATTGGCCTCTCTCTGGCCGCAACCCTGCTGTCCCACCATCTTGGCCTGCTGTATGCGGTGGCCGTCACAGGAGCGCTTGGTCTATTGGCGTTTTGGCAAGTCATCGGGGCCTTCCGGTTCGGCGACAGGCACGCGCGTGACAACCACATGGGGCTGGCGTGGCTTGGCTATGGCTCGATCACGATCGTGCTGGCCCTGCTGCTGGTCACACTGCCGGGGCTGTGGCTTGAAAAGCCGGCTGTCGATCTCACGCCGCACGACACCCGCGTCCGCGTCGAAGCCCACGACGATCACCTCCTGATCACGGGCCAGATCGACTATCGCACCCTGTCCCAATTACGCACGGCCCTTGCCGACCATCCCGCCCTGCCGGTCTGGCTCAATAGCGGGGGCGGGCATGTCATCGCCGCGCGGGTGATCGCAACGGTGATCGAGGCCGAACAGCGCGACACCCACGTGCCCGAACGCTGCCTGTCTGCCTGCACGATGGTCCTCGCCGGTGGCACCCACCGCTCTGCCGCACCGGATGCGGTGATTGGCTTTCACAGCTACCGTTTCGACCACGACATGCGCGTCGAAACCCTGAATGTCGCCGAACAGGAAGCCAAGGATCAGGCCTATCTGATTGCCCGTGGCATCGACCCGGCCTTTGTCCGCCGGATCTACGAAACCCCGCCCGACAAGATGTGGCACCCCACTCGGCAGGAGATGCAGGCGGCGGGGGTCTTGAGTGATCCTGAATGACCGTCCCGCAGGGTCTTAACGTTTGACCGCCCGTCGGTCACCGCACCTCCGCAATACCGACGTAATACCGACGTGACACCGACAGGCGTTTTGGCGTTAACCTATTCGTCCAAAGAGCCATGCACGGCGAACTGTTCCAGCCCTGCATCCTGCGGCTGGATCACGCGATAGGCCTCGCGCACACCGGCATCCGACAGCTCACGTGCCACGGTCAGCAGGGTATTGGCCTCGTGCTCGTCGCACAGGTCTGCCATCTGGGAAATCTCTTCCGCCGCCACGGGACGCGCGGCCTCAAGGCTTGGCGCGCCATAGTAGTCCACGAAATGTTGCGCCAGAAGGTCGGTCAAGGTGTTGACTTCAAAGGGTTCTATCTCGGTCACGGCAACAAAGGTCACGCGCCCCGAGGTCTCGAGCCCGAACCAGCCGTTGGCAAAGGCCTGACGGGCCTTGCCGCTGAGGTCCGCCTCGCTCCAGTTCGAGAACTCAAAGCCGCCCGAGATGCACCACTCGCCGGTGCGGGCCGATACCGCGAAAACACGGCTGTCGCTCTCGTCAAAATGAATGGCCCGTGCCAGCTTCATCGCCCGTCCTCCAGAAGTTCTGTCAATGAAATCAAAGTGGTATCTTCGTCCTGTCGCAGCAGCATGCCAAAGCGTTCATCGACCCCAAGAAAGGTGCCCGCCTTGCCCATGATCTCGATCTCTTCGCCCATGCCATGCGCCAACCCGCGCCATTCGGCATGTAAGGGTTTCACGCCTTCGTCCTCCCAGCGGGTGATCCAGTTCAGCGTATGCCGCGCCCAGCTTTCCAACAGGGCAGGGGCCTCGACATCGGCACAGCCCTCGGCATAAAGCGCGGTGTCATCCGGTGTCGTCCCCGGATCGTCGCTGGCCGGCCAGAGCGGCAGCTCAAGCCCCACAACCAGCCAGTCGGGAACCTCATCTGTCACCCCCGTCGACGCCGCCACCCGCAAGCGCCCGCACCGCGCCCCGTTGACCCGCAGGCCACCCCCCCATTCAAGGTGGACCGCCACCTCTGGCGGCGCAAGCGCCCCAAGCGCGTTCTGAAAGCCCACCCCGCAGGTCGGCAGCATGGCCATCGCGTCCTGCAACGGCACTTCCGGCGCAAACACCAACGCCGCGCGCAGCGTGTCGCTGCCCAAGGCATAAACCACCATCCCGGCATCACAGCCAAGCGCCGCCTTCATGCAGGCCGTCTGGAACGGATCGTCCGATCCCGACACCTCGTGGCCCGCCATCAATGGTGGAAAAATCACCTCGTTCATACCTGTCCCTTCGCAATAAGCCCTTGGGCCACTTCACGGAATCCCGCCGCCTGGGCACTGTCCGGTTCCGAGACCACTATGGGCGCGCCGCCATCTGCGGCCATGCGAATTTTAAGGTGTAGCGGGATTTCCGCAAGCAGCGGAACCTCCATTTTTTCCGCTTCCGAGGCCACGCCGCCATGCCCGAATACATGCTCTTCATGCCCGCAGTTCGAACAGATATGGGTCGACATGTTCTCGATCATGCCAAGGATCGGCACGTTCAGCTGGCGGAACATGTCGATCCCCTTGCGGGCATCAATCAGCGCCACATCCTGCGGGGTCGAGACCACGATGGCGCCATCCACCTCGGCCTTCTGGGCCAGTGTCATCTGCACGTCCCCCGTGCCCGGCGGCAGGTCCACCAACAAGACGTCAAGCGCCCCCCATTGCACCTGCATCATCATCTGCTGCAAGGCCCCCATCAGCATCGGCCCGCGCCAGACCACCGCCTGATCATCGTTGGTCATCAGGCCAATCGACATCATCGTGACCCCGTGGTTGCGCATCGGCAGGATGGTTTTGCCATCCGGGCTCGACGGACGCCCCGACACGCCCAGCATCCGCGGCTGGCTTGGCCCATAGACATCCGCATCCAGCAAGCCAACCCGCTTGCCCTCTGCCGCCAGCGCACAGGCGAGGTTGGCCGAAACGGTCGATTTGCCGACGCCGCCCTTGCCACTGGCAATCGCGATGATTTTGGCAACACCGGGGATTTTCTCGGGGCCCTGCGGTTTGGGCCGCGCCCCCATCTTCAGGTCGGGTGGGGCCGGCTGGGCGCTGTGGCCGGTCATCACGATCGAGACCTCCTCCACGCCATCCAACTCGCGAAGGGCCGTTTCGGCCGCCGCCTGGATCGCCGCGTAACCTTCTGCCTTGGCGGGGTCGATCTCAAGCACGAACCGCACCGTGCCGCCGTCGACGTTCAAGGCCCGCATGACACCGTTCGACACGATATCCCCGCTGCCCGACAAATCGGCGATCCCTTTCAGAACCTCAAGAACCGCTTCTCGCGTTGCTGCCACCTTCGTCACTCCTGTCCCTTGATCGTGCCGGTCACCACATGCTCCATGTCCAGCCCGTCAATCGTGATGACGGCCTTGGCGGTGAACTCTTTTCCAGCGGTCTCCGCGCCGCGCATGGCCTCTTCAATCGCCTGCTGGGAGGTGACCCCAACCTGCTTCAGAAACTTGCGCATCGACATGTTGAAATCATCGCTCATCCGAGCCTCTCCTTTTTGAGTTGTTGACGAAACGGGCCGTGTGTTTTTACCATTTTCCATGCGCGCCCTTCTGAATATATGGTTTTTTGCTGCCGCTCTTTGCGTCACCTTCGCGATGCAAGTGTCTGCAAATGAACGGCAATTTCGCCTGTCCGCTCCGGCCGGTCTGGTCGAAAGCGGGGTGCTGAAATACCTGCTGCCGCGCTTCTCTCTCAAGACCCAGGTGCGTATCGAACTGGTGGAACCGGGCGAAACCTCTGCGGTTTCTCTCGGAACCGAAGGCACGCCGGTGTTCAACGGATTGGGGCGAAACTGGGCGGTGCGTCTGGACAATCCCGACCACACGGGCGCACGCCGCTTTGTCGATTGGCTGCGCTCGGACGTGGGCCAGCGCACGATCACGTCTTTCACCGTTGATGGCACGTCGCCCTTCACCCTGCCAAAGGCCGAGGCGCAGGTTGTCGCCACGGTGTCCTTTGACGGAGACGCCGAGGCCGGACAGGTGCTTTCCCTGCAAATGTGCGGCCGCTGCCACGTGGTGAGCGATGCCAACCGGATGAACGCCATCGGCTCCACACCGTCGTTTTTTGCCCTGCGTACGCTGTCGGATTGGGACGAGAGGTTCACGGCGTTCTACGCCCTCAACCCTCACCCTTCCTTCACGCAGGTTGCCGAAATCACGCCCCCCTTTGCCGACGACAGACCATCCCCGATCGTGCCGATAGAGATGACCCTCGAAGACCTCGAAGCGATCCTGTCCTACGTGGCGCTGCTTGAGCCCGCCAACCTTGGTGCCCCCCTGCAACATCAATGATCCCGGCGCTTGCTGAGATAGTCTTCGGTGGTGCGTGGTGCAGGCCGATCCCCTGCGGCGAAGGGGTTGTTTTTCGAATGGAATTGGGCATTCACCCGACAGTCATCGCACATCTGGATCATGCGGATGGCTTCGGGATTCTGGAACATACCGTGATTGCCCGCGAGCTTTTCGGTGATCTTGTCGATGGTTGATTTGACCCCGAACAGGGTGCCGCACTCGACACAGGCGAAAGGCTCTTCCTCGTTCAGAACCACCTGTTCCAGCGCGGTATTCTCGAGGTTCATGCGCGGCTCATAGGTGATGGCGTCCTCGGGACAGACATTCGCGCACAACCCGCATTGCAGACAGGCATCTTCCTGAAAACGCAGTTGCGGCAGGTCCGGATTGTCGCCAAGCGCGCCGGACGGGCAGAGCGAAATGCATGACAGGCACAAGGTGCAACTGTCGGTATCCACGAGAACCGCGCCATAGGGCGCGCCCTCGGGCAGGGCAATCAGCGCCTGATCCGGATTAAGCGCCTTGGTCGCGGTGCGGGTCACCTGCCTGCGGGTCCCCATCGGGCGCACCGGTACGGCGATCGGCTGGTTGTCCGTGCCTTCAAACAGCATTCCTGACAGCGCGTCCGGGTCCATCGTGTCGATCAGGGCGATGCTCGACCCAGCAAGCGCCCCCGCCAGATCGGCCTGCGCCTGCATGACCTCGCGGTCGGTCTTGGGCGCGAGGAGGACAGACACATCCGCAAAGCCGGCGGCAAGGGCCGCAACCATCTCGGCGTGTCCGAAGGTGTTCAGGGCGTCCACCTCAAGCGGAATGACATTAGCGGGCAGGCCATCGCCAAAACGCGCGGACAGGCGGATCATTTCGCTGCCGTGATCATCAACCACCAGAAGGCGCGGCTGGCTGCCACCCGCTTCGAGATAGACCTTGGCAAGTGTCTGAACGCGGCGGAACAGGATGTCGGGGGCAGGGGCGTCATAGCTGATCGCGCCGGACGGACAGAGCGAAGAACAGGCACCGCAGCCCGCACAGATCATCGGATCAATGCTGACGTGATCGCCATTGGGTGTGATCGCTCCCGTCGGGCAGGCGTCCAGACACCGGCTGCACCCGGTTTGGCTGGCCCGCGAATGGGCGCAAAGCAGGGGTTCCGCCTTGACGTACAGGGGCTTTTCGAACGTTCCGACAAGCTGCGAGGCCTCGAGAATGGTATCCGCGACTGCAGGGATGCTGCCCGGATCAGCCAGGACATAGCCTTCGCGCTTCTCTGGCGCGGGAAACAGAGGGGTTTCGCCGCGCAAATCAAGGATCAGATCGCATTGGGACAGGCCGCCATCGCGCGGGTCCGTGAACTGCATGGCACCGCGCCCTCCGGGAATGCCCTGACGCAGCGCATCAATCCGGACCTCGAACTGTCCAAGCGACCCGCGCGCTGACCTGAGATTGCCGACAACGACATCATAGGCCCGCGACGTCACCTGTTCCGGCGGGGTGTCCAGAAGAACCGTCACGGTCAGCAGGTCCTTGAGCTTTTCCGCCGCTGCAATCGCCACCTCTTCGGAACCGAGGATCAGGCAGATCCCCTCGGACATCACGTCGACCGTCTTGGCCGCCCCCTGCGGCAGGCTGGCCTCGGCCACAAGCGCGGCCATTTTGGGTAGTTTCGGGGCCGCGTCAGCCGACCATCCGGCCCGATCACGCAGGTCAAGAAGTGCCGGTGCGGGGGCGTCTATCTCGTCTGCAAGGGCGGTGAAAAACGCCTCTTCCTGCCCGCAGCAAATAATTGCCTCACCCGTGGAAATCGCCTCGGCGGCGGCCTGAACTTCGCTGGTGCAAAGCCCGGTATACAACTTTGAGCATGCCAGTCCGGTCGTGGCCTCAAGACCCGCCGCATCGATGGTTTGTGATCCTGAACAATCACACAAAATCAATGTCTTAGGCATGTTTTTCCTCGCTGGTTTTTGCCGGATATTCGGCGATTTCTGGCTGGATTTCCCTCTTCAACTAGGCATGATTCCCGCGGGTCGTAAACCAGTTTTCTGTCGTCTTCCCGTGCTTGGAATCGCCGAATCAAAGCCGATGATTCGCGTAAAAATGCCCATGTCGGCTTTCTGATAAAATTAGTCGGATTGGACATTTCGTCCCCTGACACACCCCGCTCCCCTCCGGTCTGCCCAATTTGTCCCGAAGCGTTGAAAACCCGCTCAAGACCCTTTGCCCAGCCATGTCCCTACGGCACCTTTGAGTGAGAGCATCACGAGAGGACTTTGGGAGGCGTGATCATCGAATCCGAGAAATACGCGGCAATGCCGCTCGGCGTCGTATTGCGCCGAAGCCCTGGCGTGACCCGCTGGGCCAAGTGGTCCTGGCGCTGTGTCGATGTTCTGCCCGGCGCCGGGGATGCCGACTGGGCAGAACTCCGCAGCGAAGCCGAAGTCACCGATTTCCACGCCGCAACCCCGTCGCTCGAACTCTACGCAGACGAGACCGAAGCCTATCTTCACGGCCTCACTGCGCAGGTACCCTGTCTCTACGTCGTGATGCGCGAAACCGAAGATGAGGCCCGTCCCTTCGACATCGTTCTCGTCACTGCCTCGCCCTACGAGGCGCAGGACTATGCCGACAGCGGCGAAGAGGTGATCGAGAAAATCGCGATGCCGGCGGCCATTGCATCCTGGGTCCACGCCTTCGTTGCGCTGCATCACAAGGAAGAGGTTTTCAAGAAACGCCGCCGCGACAAGAAGGACATCACCCTTGTCGAAGACGGCATTGGCGACCCGCGCATCGCGCAGATGGCTGATGTCTACCGTTCGCCGGTTCAGGCCAAGAAGGAGCGGCTGCAATGAGCGGGGATTTCTGGTCACGTCGCAAGGCTGCCGTCGAAGCAGAACAGGCCGCTGAGGCCCGTCTTGCCGAGGAACGCGCCGAAGCCGAGCGTGATGCGGCGCTGGAAGACAAGAGCGATGCGGAAATCCTGGCCGATCTTGATCTGCCCGATCCCGATGATCTGGGCCAAGGCGATGACTTCACCGTTTTCCTGTCGAAAACCGTGCCGCAACGCATCCGTACCCGCGCTTTGCGGCGTCTCTGGCTGACCAATCCCGTTCTGGCCAATGTCGATGGCCTTGTCGATTACGGCGAGGATTTTACCGACGCCTCCTGCGTGATCGAGAACCTCCAGACCGCCTATCAGGTTGGTAAGGGCATGACGGAACACGTGCTCGAAATGGCCCGTCAGGCGGCTGCGGAAGAGGAAGGTGAGGCAGTACCGGAGACACCGGAGCCCGACGCACCCGACGCCGTCGAAGAGGTGCCCGAGACCGTCTTTGCCGAACGCCAGCCCGCACCGACACCCACCCCTGCCGCGGCGGACGTCTACGAAGACCTCCCAGAGCAGGCCACCCAACCCATCCCGCGCCGTATGCGCTTTTCCTTCCAAGAGGACGCCACCGCATGATGCAGGAACAGATGATGACAGCACCTGAAACCGCCGCCCCGCCGATTTCCCCCGAAGATCGCATGCGTGCCGATCTTTATAACTTCCTTGGCATGATCCTTGCCCGTCCGGCCGACCAACTCTCGCTCGACATGGTTGCCGGTCTGGAAGGCAACGACACGGAATTGGGGCAGGCGATCACATCCCTGACCCGCGTGGCCCGAGTGGTCGCGCCCAAGACGGTTGAACGCGAGTTCAACCAGCTTTTCATCGGGCTGGGTCGCGGCGAACTGCTGCCCTATGCGTCCTATTACATGACGGGGTTCCTGAACGAGAAGCCCCTCGCCACCCTGCGTCGTGACATGGCCGCCCGTGGCCTCAGCCGCGCGGAAAACGTCTACGAACCAGAAGACAACATCGCTTCGCTGATGGAGATGATGGCCGCGCTGATCGTCGGGCGCTTTGGCACGCCTGCCACGCTTGAAGACCAGAAAACCTTCTTCAACCGGCACATCGCCCCATGGGCCGGGCATTTCTTTTCGGATTTGGAAGCCGCCAAGACCTCGGTCTTTTTTGCACCGGTAGGCCAGATGGGCCGCCTGTTCATGGAGATCGAAGCCGAGGGCTTTCGAATGATCGCGGAGTGAGCCGCATTCACCGGCGGGCAACCGCCATCAACCAGAGAGGAGGACTCTCATGACCAAGAAAGCCGAGGAGACCCGGATCGCAGATCAGGGCCGCCGAGATTTTCTGAAACTGGCCGCGACCACCGCCCCTGTTGCCGCAGTGGCTGTTGCGACCACCGGAGGTGCGGCCGAGGCCGCAGAGCCGGACCTGTCCTTGGAAAAGATGCAGGATACAGCGCACACCCGTGCGTATTTCGACAGCGCCCGTTTCTGACGGACGGTGTTTTCTGCCAAGGGCGACTGGTTGCGATTGGCCCGACTGCCCGAGGTTTTCGTTAACCCAGCTAGGTTCCCGAAGGGGACAGCAAGGGAGGTTTAAATGCTTAGGAAAAAGACCAACGGGGTAGCGAGACGCCCCCAGCGGACAAGTATCCTGTCTGACGTCGCAGAGAAATCTGTCGACCGCCGCGCATTCCTGCGGGGCAGCGGTCTGGCCATTGGGGGCCTTGCCGCGATCAGCGCCACCGGAGGAACGGTGACGCAAGCCAATGCCGCCGCGGCCGCCGCGTCTGGCACTGTCGAAACCATCAAATCGGTCTGCACCCACTGTTCGGTGGGCTGTACCGTTGTTGCCGAAGTGCAAAACGGCGTCTGGATCGGGCAGGAACCCGGTTGGGACAGCCCGTTCAACCTCGGTGCGCATTGCGCCAAGGGCGCCTCGGTGCGTGAACACGCGCATGGTGAACGCCGCCTCAAGTACCCTATGAAGAAAGAGGGTGGTGAGTGGAAGCGCATCAGCTGGGAACAGGCGATCAACGAGATCGGCGACGGCATGATGAAGATCCGCGACGAGAGCGGACCTGACAGCGTCTACTGGCTCGGTTCGGCCAAGCATAACAACGAACAGGCCTACCTGTTCCGCAAGTTCGCCGCCTACTGGGGTACGAACAACGTGGATCACCAGGCCAGGATCTGTCACTCGACCACGGTTGCAGGTGTTGCCAACACCTGGGGCTATGGCGCGATGACGAACTCCTACAACGACATCCACAACTCCAAGGCCATCTTCATCATCGGCGGCAACCCAGCCGAGGCGCACCCCGTCTCGCTGTTGCACGTCCTGAAGGCCAAGGAACAGAACAACGCGCCGCTGATTGTCTGCGATCCGCGTTTCACCCGTACCGCGGCACACGCCGATGAATACGTCCGGTTCCGTCCCGGTACCGACGTTGCGCTGGTCTGGGGTATCCTGTGGCACATCTTCGAAAACGGTTGGGAAGACAAAGAGTTCATCCGCACCCGTGTCTGGGGCATGGACCAGATCCGCGAGGAAGTGGCCAAGTGGAACCCCGAAGAAGTCGAGCGTGTCACCGGCACCCCGGGATCGCAGCTCAAGCGCGTGGCCCGTACCATGGCCAACAACCGCCCCGGCACCGTGATCTGGTGTATGGGCGGCACGCAGCACACCAACGGCAACAACAACACCCGTGCCTACTGCATCCTGCAACTGGCCCTTGGCAACATGGGCACCTCGGGCGGTGGTACCAACATCTTCCGTGGCCACGACAACGTTCAGGGCGCAACCGACCTTGGTGTTCTGTCCCATACCCTGCCGGGCTACTATGGCCTGTCCAAGGGCGCATGGGCACACTGGGCACGTGTCTGGGAAGAAGACGGCGAGTGGCTGAACGCCCAGTTCGACACGCTTGTCGGCAAGGACGGCAAGGAAAAATCGCTGCAAAACCTGCGCGGTATTCCGGTGTCGCGCTGGATTGATGGTGTTCTTGAAGACAAGGACAACATGGATCAGCCCAACAACGTGCGCGCGATGGTGCTTTGGGGCCATGCCCCGAATTCGCAGACCCGTGGTCCGGAAATGAAAACGGCGATGGAGAAGCTGGACATGCTGGTCGTGGTCGACCCGTATCCCACCGTCTCGGCCGTTCTGCATGACCGCACCGATGGCTGCTACCTGCTGCCGGCCTGTACCCAGTTCGAAACCCGTGGTTCTGTCACGGCCTCGAACCGGTCGTTCCAGTGGCGGGATCAGGTTGTCGAACCGCTGTTCGAATCCAAGACAGACCATGAAATCATGGGCATGTTCGCGAACAAGTTCGGCTGGGCAGATCGTTTCTTCCGCAACATCGAGATGGAAGACGAGAACACCCCGAACATCGAGAGCGTCACCCGCGAGTTCAACAAGGGTCTGTGGACCATCGGCTATACCGGTCAGAGCCCGGAACGTCTGAAGCTGCACATGGCCAACCAGCACACCTTTGACCGCACGACGCTGCGCGCCATCGGTGGGCCCGCTGACGGAGACTACTATGGTCTGCCGTGGCCGTGCTGGGGCACTGCGGATATGAAGCACCCGGGCACGCCGAACCTCTATGACATGTCCAAACCTGTCTCCGAAGGCGGCCTGACCTTCCGCGCCCGTTTTGGCGTTGAACGTGATGGCGACAACCTTCTGGCCGAAGGCGTCTACTCGGCGAATTCGGAAATCCAGGACGGCTATCCGGAATTCACCATGCAGATGCTGATGGATCTCGGATGGGATGCGGACCTGACGGATGAGGAACGCGCCAGCATCGACGCGGTGGCCGGTCCCAAGACCAACTGGAAAACCGACCTCTCCGGCGGTATCCAGCGGGTCGCGATCAAGCACGAGTGTGCGCCCTTCGGCAACGCCAAGGCCCGCGCCGTGGTTTGGACCTTCCCCGATCCGGTGCCGCTGCACCGCGAGCCGCTCTATACCCCGCGGCGCGATCTGGTTGCGGACTATCCGACCTATGAAGACCGTCAGGCCTATCGTCTGCCGACGCTTTATGCCTCGATCCAGAAGAACGATTTCTCCAAGGACTATCCCATCGTCCTCACCTCCGGCCGTCTGGTCGAATACGAAGGTGGCGGCGAGGAGACCCGTTCGAACCCCTGGCTGGCAGAGCTTCAACAGGACATGTTCGTCGAGATCAACCCGCGCGACGCCAACAATCTTGGTGTTCGGGACGGGGCGCAGGTCTGGGTCGAAGGTCCGGAAGGCGGCAAGGTCAAGGTCATGGCACTGGTCACCGAGCGGGTGGGTGAGGGCGTCGCCTTCATGCCCTTCCACTTCGGCGGTCATTTCCAGGGGGCCGACCTGCGGGAGAAGTATCCCGAAGGTGCCGACCCCTATGTGCTCGGCGAAAGCTCGAACACCGCCCAGACCTATGGCTATGACTCGGTAACCCAGATGCAGGAGACGAAGACGACTCTCTGCAAGATCTCAGCAGCATAAGGAGACAAGAGAATGGCAAGAGCAAAGTTCCTCTGTGATGCCGAACGCTGCATCGAGTGCAACGCCTGCGTGACCGCGTGTAAGAACGAGCACGAGGTTCCCTGGGGGATCAACCGCCGCCGTGTTGTTACCATCAACGATGGTAAACCCGGCGAACGGTCGATCTCGGTGGCCTGCATGCACTGCTCCGATGCGCCATGTATGGCCGTCTGTCCGGTAGACTGTTTCTACCAGAACGAAGAAGGCGTGGTTCTGCACTCCAAGGATCTCTGCATCGGCTGTGGTTATTGCTTCTACGCGTGCCCCTTCGGGGCACCGCAATACCCGCAGGCGGGCAACTTCGGCAGCCGTGGCAAGATGGACAAATGTACCTTCTGTGCCGGCGGCCCCGAGGAGACCCACTCGAACGCAGAGTTCTCCAAGTACGGTCGCAACCGGATCGCGGAAGGCAAACTGCCGATCTGCGCCGAGATGTGCTCGACCAAGGCCCTCCTGGCAGGTGACGGTGACGTGGTTTCGGCCATCTACCGCGAGCGTGTCGTGGCCCGTGGCTTCGGCTCCGGCGCCTGGGGTTGGGGTACCGCCTACGACCAGAAGGGCGGCTGATCCCGGTCTTGCAACACAAATCCGGGGCGGCCTGCAATGGGCCGCCCCGGCGACCGGTTCCTCGATCGTCTTGAAAAACAAGGAGGTGGCCCATGCTTCGCGTGGCACTCGCACTCATTTTGTCTCTGTCTCTGGGCATCATGGCCCAGGCCCAAGAGACCCCGGATCGCAGCGCCACCGGTGGGGCGCAAACCCTTGAAGATATCCTCGCACGCCAGCAGGGGCAGTCCATCGACGACAGCTTCCGGCGGGATGATGTGGGCGATCCGGGACGCGCGGCTGGCGCAATGAACCAGCTTGGCACGCTCGGAGGCCTGTCCGATCCCGAAGTCTGGCGCGCGGTGCGTTATGGCTCTGCCGAGGTCAAGGTGTCCTCGGGCGGCGAGGTGGCGTCTGTCCTGATGCAGGACGGCGGCATGAAGTGGTTGGCGTGGCGCGACGGCCCGCTGCGCACCTACGGCGGCTGGTTCCTCGTCGGAACGCTGGCGGCGCTGCTTGTCTTCTACCTGCTGCGCGGCAAGATCATGATCGACGAGCCGATGACAGGGCGCACGGTCACCCGCTTCAAAGCCTTTGAGCGTTTCGGCCACTGGCTTCTGGCCGGTTCCTTTATCCTGCTTGGCCTTACGGGGCTCCTCATCCTGTTCGGCCGCATCTTTATCGCGCCCTTTTTCGGCAAGGAGGCCAATGCCACCCTTCTGGAAGTCTCCAAATGGGTGCACAACAACGTGGCCTGGGCCTTTATCGCAGGCCTCGTGATGATCTTCGTGATGTGGGTCGTACACAACATTCCCAACCGCACCGATCTGGTCTGGCTGCGCCAATTCGGGGGCATCATCGGCAAGGCCCACCCGCCCGCGAAAAAGTTTAACGCGGGTCAAAAGGTGATCTTCTGGTCGGTGATCGTCTTTGGCGGCTCGATTGCCGTCTCCGGTGTCTCGCTGCTGTTCCCCTATGAACTGCCGCTGTTTGCCAAGACCTTCACGGTTCTGAACGACATGGGCATTCCCGGCCTGATCGGGCTTGAACAGCTCCCGACCGAACTCTCCCCGCAAGAGGAGATGCAGTTCGCGCAGGGCTGGCACGCGATCATGGCCTTTGTCCTGATGGCGATTATCCTCGCCCATATCTACATCGGCTCGGTCGGGATGGAAGGGGCCTATGACGCCATGGGTTCTGGCGAGGTTGACGAGGCATGGGCGCACCAGCACCATTCGATCTGGCTGGACGAGATGAAAGAGGCCGACGCCTCAGCGCCCAAAGAGGCTACACCCGCCGAGTGATCCCATGAAGCGCCTGATCTTCATGACCCTCTGTTGTCTCTCCTGCGCCGCCCCGCTTGCGGCGCAGGAGTTTACCACTTTGAAGGGCCACGGTGGTCCGGTCATGGGGCTGGACGTCGCTCCGACGGGGCAGGTGGCAAGCGCCAGTTTTGACAATTCGGTTGGCCTGTGGACCGACAGAACCCCGCTCTGGCTTGAAGGTCACGATGCGGCGGTCATCGACGTTACCTTCGCCGGCCGCGATCTCTTGCTGACGGGTGGCGATGATTTTCAGGTCATCGCCTGGCATCTCGACACGGGCGCCCATCAAACCATTGTCGAACACAAGGGCAAGGTGGCCGACATCGCCTATGATGCCAAGCGCGGTCTCATCGCCACGGCAAGCTGGGATGGCAGCATCGCCCTTCGCTTTGTCAGGACTGACGCACAAGGCCAGACCGTCTTTGACGAAGGTCCGGTACTCAAAGGACATACCGCAGGTATCAATGCCGTGGCCTTTGCCAAAGAGGGCCTGTTCTCGGCCTCCAGCGACGGCTCGATCCGCCTCTGGGACATTGCCACCGGCCAATCCCGCGCCATCGTCAAACACGGCTTCGGGGTGAATGCGCTCGTGGTGGACGCCGAAGGCGAGTGGCTAGCCTATGGCGCGGTGGACGGCGGCACACGCATCGTTGCCCCCTTTACCGGCGCAACACTTGCCGATCTCACCCTTGATCGCAGGCCAATCCTTGCCATGGCCCATCACGCGGCAAGCAACCAGCTGGCGGTGGGCGACGGGCATGGGTTCATCATGATGGTCGATACCAAGACCCGCGCCATCACCCGCGATTTCCGCGCGACCCGCCGTGGCCCGGTCTGGGCGCTGGCCTTCTCGCAGGATGGCGAAACCGTCTTTGCCGGCGGCCTTGACGATGTGGTCTATGGCTGGCCCGTGGCGCTCATGGATCGTTTTGCCCCCCAGATGGGGCAGGATCGCAGCTTTCTGCAAGCCCCCGAGACCATGCCGAATGGCGAACGCCAGTTCATGCGCAAATGTTCCATCTGCCACGCGCTGGAACCCGGTGCCTCGCGCAAGGCCGGTCCAACCCTGCATGCCCTGTTTGGCCGCCGCGCCGGTACCGTGCCGGGCTATGCCTATTCCCCGATCCTGCGGGGGTCCGAAATCATCTGGTCGGATGACACCATTGACCAGCTCTTCGACCTTGGGCCGGATCACTATATCCCGGGCTCCAAGATGCCGATGCAAAGGATCAGGTCAGCCCGGGATCGGCTTGACCTGATCGCCTTTCTCAAATCCTACACTCACCTCAAGGAACAAAAACCATGAAAGCCATGTTGACCGGTTTCGTTGCGATCATTCTAATTGCGGTAGCAGCAAACTTCGCGCTCGAGCGCGCGGGCTTTGCCTCGGCGGATGTCAATTCCGGCGATGCGGTGCGGCTTGACTAAGGATGAACATGCAAAGACCACAACAGGATGAATACGGCGAAAGCCTTGCCAATGCTTCGGTTCTCGTGATCGACGACGAACCGGGGATGCGCAACTTCCTGACCAAAATCCTGTCGCCACGCTGCAAACGCGTCGAACAGGCGGCCTCCGCTGCCGAAGCCTCGGCCATTCTGGACCGTGCCTATTTCGATCTGGTGATCCTCGACAATATCATGCCGGGCAAGACCGGGCTTGACTGGATTCGCGAGCAAAATCAGGTGGGGCTTTACTCCGATACCATCCTGATCACGGCCTATGCCGACCTTGAAACCGCGATCAAGGCCCTGCGCACGGGCGTGGCGGATTTCGTCCTCAAGCCGTTCCGCGCCAACCAGATCCTGAATGCCGTGGCCCGCGCGCTGGATCGCCAGAACCTGCGGCGCGAGAACTATCTTCTCAAACACGAACTCTCGGCCGAGGCCAATGTTGCCCGTGGTCGGCTTCTGGGCAACTCCGCAGCCATCTGCGACGCCCGCGACATGCTGAAACGTCTGGCCCCGCTGCCGACACCCGTCCTCTTCACTGGCGCGACGGGCACCGGCAAGGAGGTGGCGGCCCGCACCCTGCATTCCCTGTCTGATCGCGCGGAAAAACCCTTTGTCGCCGTCAACTGCGCGGCCATTTCACCGGATCGCATGGCGCAGGAACTCTTTGGCGTGATCGACGAGCAGGACCGTCGCCGCGATGGCCTTTTCCTGCACGCGGAAGGGGGCACCCTGTTCCTTGATGAAGTGGTGCAGATGCCCGATCAGGTACAGGCGGCGCTGCTGCGGGTGCTTGAAGATCAACGCGTGCGTCCTGTCGGGGCGGAACGTGATATCCCTCTCAACCTGCGCTTTCTGTTCGCCACCAACGCCGATCTTGAAAAAGCGGTCGAGGAAGGAAGCTTCCGCGCCGATCTCTATCACAGGATCAACGTGGTGACGATCGACATGCCACCACTGCGAGACCGGTCCGAGGATATCGTCGAACTGGCGGCGCTGTTCATCCAGCAGTTCGCCACAACCCTTGGCCTGCCCGCACTGGAACTGGACGAGGAAACCCTTCTCAAGTTCTCGCGCTATGACTGGCCCGGCAACGTGCGCGAATTGCGCAACCTGATCGAACGCTCCGTCATCCTCGGGGCCGTTCCTGACAAGTTCTCGGGCAGTGGCCAGATCACCGGCGTGCAGGCGATGGAGAACCTTGATCTCGTGGTACAACGCCACATCATGCACATCCTTGATGAATGCGACGGCAACCGCGCCGAAGCGGCCCGTCGTCTCGGCGTGTCGCGCAAGACAATCGACCGCAAATGCGCCTCGTGGGGGGTTTAGACCTGCTCTGCCGGTAGCCAGACCGAGAATTCGGCGCCACCCGCATCGCGGTTGGTGGCGCTGATCAGCCCGCCATAACGCTGGATCAGCGTCTGGCTGATCGACAGGCCCAGTCCGGTGCCTTCGGCAAGCTTGGTGGTGAAGAACGGATCAAACACCGTGTCCAGCAAATCACCGGGAATGCCCGGGCCGGTGTCGGCCACACGCAGGCAGGCGCCCTCGATCCCCTCGCGGGTCTCGGTTCCGATCGCAACCGTCAGGGTGCCGTCCTCGCCCATCGCATGGGCGGCGTTGACGATGATATTCACGATCACCTGCTGCAATTCGCCGGGATTGATGCGCACCAGCGGCGCATCTGAAAACGACCGCTCAACCGCGATATTGGTCTTGGACAGAACGTGGTCGACCAGCACCAGACAATCCTCGGTGACCATCGCAATATCGATGCTTTCCTCAAACGTGCCAAACTCGGTTGGTCGCGCGAACTGAAGCAATTTGCCGACAATCGCTTCGATCCGCTGGACCTGCTGATCAATCAGGGCAAGTTCCGTTGCAACGTCGTCACTGCGTTGATCCAGCGTCTGGCGGATCACGTCCACGTTGCCCTGAATAACCGCGACGGGATTGTTGATCTCATGGGCCACGCCGGCGGTGATTTCCCCGATCGACGCCAGCTTTTCCGACATCACCAGCTGTTTGAAGGTATCTTCCAGCTTCTGGTTGGCTTCCTTGAGCTGCGCGGTGCGCTGTTCAACCCGCGTGTTCAATTCACCGGCCCAGGATCGCAGCGCCTGATCGCGCTCCTGTACCTGATCCAGCAGGGTATCCAGATGTCGAGCAACCTGACCGATTTCATTGTTCGACCCGACATTGCCGTTGCGGGCAGCGAGGTCGCCGCGCTCGACCCGTGTCATGGTCTGGATCATCCGTTCCAGCGGCGAGAAAATCCCCTTGGCCATGCGCAGGAAGATCGGACCCGACAATCCAAGAAGCACAAGGAAGGCCGCGAGCATGGTGATATAGGCGGCCCGTTTGGCCGCATTGAACGGTGCTTCGAGAAACCCGACATACAACATGCCCACGCGGTTTCCGAAACTGTCGGACAGGGGCAAGTAGCCCGAAATATACCAGTCATTCACCACAAAGGCGCGATCCAGCCAGGTCTTGCCTTCGGTCAGCACCTCGTGGCGCACCGCCGCTGAAACGCGGGTGCCAAGGGCGCGCACGTCCTCGAACAGGCGCACATTGGTCGAAACGCGCACATCCTCAAGGAAAAGGGTCGCGGTGCCCTGACGCTCGCCGCCTGTGGTGGCGTTCAGATAGACCAGCGCGTTGATGGTATCGATGAAATCAAGGTTGCGGTTCAACAGGATACCACCCACCAGCACCCCGCGCTGATCCCCAAGGCCCACGGGGCTTGCGGTATGAACCACCATGCCGCGATCCTCGACCGTGCGCCGCGTCGGAACGGCCGCCACGGTTTCGATCAGGGGAACGCTGGCACGCTGGGCAAGATCATCCGACAACGCCGTCAGGTCTTCGCCAGAGAAAATATCGATTTCGGTCGAGAGGATGCCTGTAGATGCCGCGTCAATCACGGGCCATCTGCTGGCAAGAGCACGGGTTTCTTCGACGGGCAGGTAATAGAGAAAATCCAGCTCAAGCGCCTTTTTCTTCTCCATCAGATAGGTGTCGACCCGCTCGTGTCCGAACTCGAGCTGTCCAAGGAACTCGGCGGAATCCGCTACTCCTTCCACGTTTGCACCGGTCCGCGCGAGGATGCGAAACAGGTATTGTTCTGCAATCCGCAGATCACTTTGAACATTGGCGATCAGGATCTTGTCATAGTCCGCGGTCCAGCGGCTCATGCCCAGCAACAGCAGAAGCGGCATCAACACCACGAGCGGCAAAAGCGCCAGCGTCAAGAGACGGAGGCGGACCGACTTCACGCGGGAAATCCTTTTGCTTTCGGGCACATGGGAAGAGTGTAGGGAAGGGGCCGCCATATTGCAATTCTGGCGTCACAGCACATCCAGCGAGACTTTGACCCGATCCATCACGACAGCGGTGGTAAATCGGCTGACGTTGGATTCATCAAAGAAATGGCGTTGGGTAAAGGCCTCGTATTCCTTGATATTTTCCACCGCGAGGATCATCACGAAATCTGCCTCGCCAGTGGTATAGTAGCACTGCTGCACTTCCGGAGCCTGCCGCATCTTGCGCTTGAAGGCGTCCAGATGTGCACGGCTTTCCCGTTCCAGAATGACCTCGACGATGATGGTCATTTCCCGCCCAAGGGCACCGGGCGACAGGACCGCGATTTCCTTTTCGATCACGCCGCTTTCGCGCAGCCTTTTCAACCGCTTCTGAACGGCCGCAGGCGACAGGTGGACCTCCTGGCTGATCACATCGGCGGTCAGGCGGGCATTGCCCTGAACAAGGCGAAGAATTTCGAGGTCTTTGTCATCCATGCTCGGAAAATCGTCGCCATCGACAGAATTTGCAATCAAATTTCTCGCACCTCGCGCGATATTCGCGCACCATCCGACGGTGCTTGCCGTACCTTAAGCCGGAAAGGAGACCCCATGCCCCAAAGCCACACGCACCTTGTCGAGATCAGGCATGATCTGCACCGCCATCCCGAACTTGGGATGCAGGAAGCGCGCACCAAGACCTTTGTTGCCGGTTTCCTGCGCGATCTGGGGCTCGAGGTTCACGAGGGCGCAGGTGTTGTCGGCATCCTGCGCGCCGGCACCGGCAATCGCGCCATCGGCCTTCGCGCCGACATGGATGCCTTGCCAATCACCGAGCAAAGCACCCATGACTACGTCTCGCAGAACACCGGCGTCATGCACGCCTGCGGCCACGACGGCCACACCACCATGCTTCTTGGCGCTGCGGCAGACCTCGCCGCGACGCGGGATTTTGACGGCACGGTGGTCTTTCTGTTCCAACCCGACGAGGAAACCGGCCACGGCGCCAAGGCGATGATCGACGAAGGTGTGCTCGAACGCTTCCCCGTGGAAGAGGTCTACGCCATCCACAACCTGCCGGGCGCGCCCGTGGGCCAGATTTCCACCCGTCCCGGCCTGATCTGCAGCAGCGAAAGCCTGTTCGAGATCACGATCACGGGGCAGGGGGGGCATTCCTCCATGCCGCAGGTCGGGGTCGATGCGATCACCGTCGGCGCGGAAATGGTGCAGGCCCTGCAAACCATCGTGTCCCGCAAGCTCGCACCCGGCGCTGGCGTGGTGGTCTCGATCACCGAGTTTCTGACCAACGGCCAGCGCAACGTGCTGCCGGGGCAGGCGGTCCTCAAGGGGGACGTGCGGGCGCGATCTCCCGAGGATCGCGCGCAGGTCGAAACCTTCATGCGCCAGATCACTTCGGGCATTGCCGCAGCGCACGGTGTGACGGTTGAGGTGAGTTTCGTTACCGAATTCGTGGAATCCATGAACGCCACCGCTCCGGTCGAGGCCGTCGCCCGCGTCGGCACCGCGCTTGGCCACGACACCATCGCCGACCGCCCTCCGATGAGCTTTTCCGAGGACTTCGGCCAGTTCAGCGCCGCCGTGCCCGGCTGTTTCCTCTTGATGGGCAACGGCACCGACGGGCCGCAGGGGCGGCCGCTGCACTCTGACGACTATGATTTCAACGACGCGCTCTTGCCCCTCGGGGCGGCGTTTTGGGCCGCGCTCGTGCGCGACCGCCTGCCAACTGACAAGAAAGGCTGAGCATCATGCACCCCGCATTCCAAACCGCTCATATCGACCATGTTGCCACGACGCCGAAGGGCGGTGATGCGGCGCAACGTGTCCTGTCGTCGGATGATTTCGCCCGCTCCTGGCAGGAAATCACCTCGTGGCAGGGGTATGCCCCGTCGCCCCTGGCATCGCTCGACGGTCTTGCCCGCGAAATCGGCGTGGGGGCCATCCTTTACAAACACGAAGGCCCGCGGTTCGGCCTCGGCAGCTTCAAGGCGCTTGGCGGTGCTTACGCCGCGCTACGGGTTCTCCAGCGTCAGGTCTCCGAGACGCTGGGCAAAGAGGTATCCCTTGCCGACATCCGCGCCGGACACCATGCCGAGACCTGTGCAGGGATCACCTTGGTGTCGGCAACCGATGGCAACCACGGACGGTCTCTCGCCTGGGGATGCCAGCGTTTCGGAGCGCCCTGTCGCATCTACATCCACGCCGAAGTCAGCGAAGGCCGCGCAAAGGCCATGCGCGATCTTGGGGCCGAGGTCATCCGGATTGACGGCGACTACGACGCCTCGGTTGCCCTCGCGCGGGATGAGGCCGAAGCCAACGGCTGGTTCGTGGTGTCCGACACCTCCTGGGAGGGCTACAGCGAGCCTCCACGCGACGTGATGGCAGGCTATGGCGTGATGACCCGCGAGGCTTGCGAAGCCATGGATCAGGCCCCGACCCATGTCTTCCTGCAAGGTGGCGTCGGCGGTCTGGCGGCCTCTGTGGCTGCGGGCCTGCGCCAATACTGGGGCGCGGATGCCCCCCGCGTGGTCGTGGTTGAACCTGAACTGGCCGCCTGCCTTTACGCCAGCGCAAAGGCCGGGGAGATGCGGGATGTACAGATTGCCGAGGAAACCATCATGGCGGGCCTCTCCTGCGGGGAACCCTCGCCAATGGCTTGGGAAATCCTTGAGGATGAAGCCTCCAACTACCTCACCATCCCCGACAGCATCGTCGCCCCCACGGTGCGTATGCTGGCCCATGCCCCCTATGGCGATGGTGCGCTGGAAGCCGGGGAAAGCGCCGTCGCGGGGCTCGCGGCCTTGATCGCCGCCCGCCAGAACGCCAGCCTCTCTGCCGAACTGGGCCTCGATGCCACCTCCCGCGTGCTCCTGATCGGCTCCGAAGGGGTCACCGATCCCGAGATCTTTGCCCAGATCATGGCCGAGGTCGAACATGCCTGACACCCCCGCACGCGGTTTTCCCGAAGCTGAATTTGCCGCCCGCACCGCCAGGGCACAGGCGCTGATGGCAGAACAAGGGTTGGCCGGACTGTTGCTGACCACGGAGCCCGAAGTGCGCTATTTCACGGGCTTTCAAACGCTGTTCTGGCAAAGCCCGACGCGCCCGTGGTTCCTGTTCCTGCCCGCAAGCGGCAAACCCATCGCCGTGATCCCCGAAATCGGCGCGGCCCTCATGCGGCGGACGTGGATCACCGACATCCGCACCTGGAGCGCGCCCGCGCCAGAGGATGACGGCATCTCGCTTCTCACTGACCTCCTGTCACCCTTGCAAGGCGACACCATCGGCATGCTCAAGGGTCACGAAACCCATATGCGCATGCCGCTTGGCGACTATGAGCGCCTGATGGCCAACCTTCCCGGCCTGAACGTCGCGGATTGCACGGGCCTTGTCCGCGCCCTGCGCATGGTGAAATCCGAAGCCGAGATCGAAAAGCTCGCCCATATCTGCGCCCTTGGCTCGGCCACTTTTGCCCGCGTGCCCGAGATCATCCATGAAGGCATGCCCTTCGACACGGCCTTCCGCACCTTCCGCCGCGAGGCGCTGGCACAGGGTGTAGATGATGTGCCCTACCTTGTCGGGGGCGCGGCACCGGGGGGGTATGACGATGTGATCTCTCCGCCAACGGCCCGACCGCTGCAAAAGGGTGACATCCTGATGCTGGACACCGGCGCCACATGGGACGGTTACTACTGCGATTTTGACCGCAACTTCGCGATTGGCTCTGCCGATGACCTGTCCCGTCGCGCCTATGATGTCCTGTGGCGCGCCACCGAAGCCGGCCTTGCCGCCGCCCGTCCCGGCGCCACCTGCCGTGATCTGTTCAACGCCATGCAGACCGTGATCCGCGAAATGGACGATCAGGGCGGCGACGTGGGCCGCCTTGGCCACGGCCTCGGAATGCAACTCACCGAATGGCCCTCGCACGCCGCCTTTGACGAGACGGTGATCGAGGAAAACATGGTGCTCACGCTGGAACCCTCGCTTGGCTATGGCGATGGTCGTATCATGGTGCACGAGGAAAACATCGTCGTGCGGGCAGATGGTGCGCATCTGCTGACCACCCGCGCCGCACCTGACCTGCCGGTGATTTGAGGAAACCACATGTTCCGCTCCAAACCCCGCACCCCCGAGATGGACAAGGGTCGCCACCACCGCGCACGCCTTGGGTTCATCCTGATGTCGACCGACCTTGCCTTCGAGGACGATGTCTTTCGCATGGCCCCGCCGGGCGTGGGCGTGCATATTACCCGCCTGCTGACCGAGGACCACACCACCAAGGAAACGCTGGCCCGCCATATCGACACCATGGCCGACGCCGCCGCCCGCCTTCAGCCCGATGCCCGCCCCGATGTCATCAGCTACAGCTGCACCAGCGGCTCGATCGTGAATGGCGAAGACCGCGTGTTCGAGGCCATCCGCGAAGGTGCCCCGTGGACGACGCCAATGACCGTTGTGACTGGGGTTCAGGACGCGTTGCGCACGCTGGGTGCCAAGAAGATCGTTGTCGGCACGCCCTATCTTGATGAAATCAACGAGGCCGAAGCCCTGTTTCTTCAGGACAGGGGCTTTGACGTGCTCGACATTCAGGGCCTCAACCTCTCCACCGGCATTGAATTCGGACGGGTCACGCCCGCCTATTGGAAGGCCTTTGCGCTTGAGATCGACCAGCCTGACGCCGAGGCGATTTTCCTGTCCTGCACCGGTATCCGCTCGCTTGAGGTGATCGAAGAGATTGAACAGGCCGCGGGCAAGCCGGTCATCACCTCCAATCAGGCACAGTTCTGGGCCTGCCTGCGCCTTGCAGGTGTTGATGATGACTTGCAGGGGTTCGGCCAGCTGTTCACCAAGACCCGCGCCGATCTCATGGCATCACGAAACCGCTAGGTCCTTGCACTTGCCGGGGGCGCGGCCCACTGTGCCACGGCAACAGGAGGGCAGGGCATGGCGAAACTGAAGGGCATCGGGCTATTGACCGCCGTGGTGATGGTGGCCTTTTCCGCAAATTCCCTGCTGAACCGCGCCGCCTTGCTGGATGGCGGCATGGGGCCGTCGGCCTTTTCCCTGATCCGTGTCGGGGCAGGGGTCCTTACGCTGCTGATCCTGCTTGCCCTGCGGGACAAGACCCTGCCAAAGCCCATGGCCTTGAACCTGCCCGCCGTGGCCGGTCTGTCCGCCTATATGCTTGGCTTTTCCTTTGCCTACGTGTCGATGGACGCGGGCCTTGGTGCACTGATCCTCTTTGGTGGCGTGCAGATCACCATGTTCGCAGGCGCCCTGAAAGCAGGCGAACGCCCGCCGGTAAACCGCTGGCTTGGTGTGCTGATTTCACTTGGCGGTCTGGCCTATCTCGTCTGGCCCTCGGACGAGATCACCCTGTCCGGCTCCGCCTTTGCCCTTATGTCCCTCGCAGCTCTGGGGTGGGGGGCGTATTCGCTGATCGGGCGCGGCGTGTCCGATCCCCTGCAGGCAACCGCGTGGAACTTTGCCTACAGCCTGCCGGTGATGGCCCTTGCATGGCTGGCCCTTGGCACGGGCGAGCCTGTGTCCCAACACGGCATCCTTTTGGCCATTGCCTCTGGCGCAATCGCTTCGGGCTTGGGCTATGCGCTGTGGTACAGCGTGCTTCCCAACCTCGGCACGACCGTCGCGGGCCTTGCCCAACTTTCCGTCCCCGCCATCGCACTGGCGCTGGGCGCGGTATTCTTGGGCGAAGCCATAACGCTTCACGCGCTTTTGGCGGCCGGTATGATCCTTGGCGGCATCGCCTTCGGCATCGCGCGCCTGCGCTGATCATCAGGTCAGATACGAGGGCACGTCGATCCCGCTGTCGCGCAGCAACCACCGCGCCACGCGCTTGTTCAGAGGGCGCGATTTTTCAAGGCGAACGGTCGACAACCCGTGCGTCTTGCCGATCAGCCGTTTCTTGGGGACGATCTCGACCAGTTCACCCGCCGCAAGCGCCGCGTTGGCAAAGGGTAGCGCGACAAGGCCAACCCCGATCCCCATCCGGGTCAGCTGGAGTGTCGAGCCCATGGAGTTTGCCTGGATCACCCGTCCATCAAGGGCGCCGGCATAGCGTGTCGACGCTCGCCACGCGGGCCAGCTGACCCGTGGGCCTGCGCTTTCGATCAACACGCCTTGCCCCCAGTCCTCACCCACCTCATCACGATAGGCTGGTGTGCAGGCCGCGATCAGCGTCTCTCGCGCCAGCGGCACGAAGGTCGAGGACTTCGCCGCCTCGTAGGCGATCACGATATCATCCCGCTCTGCCTGGCGGCTGCTGGCCTGATAGTCGATGATCAGGTTCACTTCGAGTTCCGGAATATCCGCCATCAGCGCCGGCAGGCGCGGCGCGATCCAGTGGTCGGCGAAGGTCGGCGAATAACAACGGATCGTCACCACGTTGCGGCTCTGGCGCGAAAACATCCGCGTGGTGGTGGTCGACAGCGAATCCAGCGCCTCGTTCACATGCGGAAAATAGGCATGACCTTCGTCGGTCAGAACCACGTGCCGCCCCCGCCGCTCGAACAGCGCCGCGTTCAACGCCTCTTCCAGCTTCCTGATCTGGATCGAAATTGCCCCTTGGGTCAGGCCCAACTCGTCCGCGGCTTTGGTAAAGTTCAGGTGCCGTGCCGCGGCATCAAAAGCCGAGAGCCAGGCAAGGTTGATATTCGAATCACGAAGCATTGAATTGATCCATTAGGAATTTGTGTGATGGGCATAAAATTTACTGCCCTAGACCGGAAAAATCACGGGTTTGAGTGTGAATGTTTTGTAAAGTCTTGCGAATGGTTTGAAGACGGTCATGGCCCAAGCCCTTGAAAATAGGGCTTTGGCGGCATCAGACGCACTTCCGCGTCTAACGCAGGGTCACTTTGGACACAAAACTTTTACAAAGAATCGAAATTTCGGCGGCAAGGCGCCAACGCCTCCAATCACGCCCCTAAACCTCCCCAAGGGTAGACCCATGAAAAAAACTCTCCTGCTTTCCGCAGCCATCGCCGTTGCAAGCACCGCGGCGACTGCCGAAACCCTGCGCATCCCGCACGAACTCGGCTATGGCGGTTCGGAGTCCATCGACCCGATTTCGCCGCAGCGCTTCTACGAAGCAATCCAGAACGTCTATTCGCGCCTTGTGCGTCAAGGTGATGACGGTCGCCCCTCGGCAGATCTGGCCCTCAGCTGGGAAGCCACTCCTGACGCCAAGGAATGGACCTTCAAGCTGCGCCCCGGTGTAACCTTCCACAACGGCAACGAATTCACCGCCGAAGACGTGGCCTTCTCGCTGATGCGCACGCAGTCGGAAACCATCGACAGCCCGACCAAGGGTGTGATGGAAATCATCGACCACGTCGAAGTGGTCGATCCGCTGACGGCCAAGGTTGTTCTGAAGCAGACCCATGCGGATTTCCCGCTGCTGGTCATGGACTACCGCATCAAGATGCTCGACGCGGAAACCTGCGGCGGTGATCTGGACGCCCTGTGCGAAAGCGGTGTCGGGACCGGCCCGTTCCAGCTGACTGGCTATGATCCGCTGGGAACCACGACACTGGACCGCTTCGACAATTACTATGGCGGCGCCGCTGGCGTTGAAAAAATGGAACTGATCGCCATTGCAGATCAGGACGCGCGCGTTGCCGCCCTGCAGGCGGGCCAGATCGATTTCATCTATGCCCTGTCGGCAGAACAGGTACCGCTGTTCAAGAACAACCCGAACTTCACCGTTCAGTCGGTTCCGACCGGGCGTTGGGTTGGTCTGGTGATGAACACCACCCTCGAACCCTTCAACGATCCGCGCGTTCGCAAGGCGATCCGAATGACCGCAGACCGCGACGCACTGGGCAAACTGGTGTATGGCAAAGACGGGTTCATTACCTCCTGTGACCATCCGGTCTGGTCTGGCGATCAATACCGCGCCGAGATCGAATGTCCGCGTGACATCGAAGGAGCCAAGGCCCTGCTGGCCGAAGCGGGCTATCCGAACGGCCTGACCGTTGAACTCTTCGTTTCGGACATCTCGGAAGGTGCCGTCAAAATGGCCGAGGTCCTTCAGAACCAGGCCAAGGATGCGAGCATCACCATCGAACTGGTCCAGGCACCGTCGGACGGCTACTGGGGCGACGTGTGGATGAAAGAAGCCTTCTTCGCCACCGGTTGGTCGCAGCGTCCCGCGGACCAGATCCTGAACGAAGCCTACCGTTCGACCGCCGCCTGGAACGAGACCGCATGGAACTCGGCCGATTTCGATGCCGGTCTCGACGCTGCCCGTGGCGAACTCGATTTCGACAAACGCAAGGCGCTCTACGGCAACCTGCAAAAGGAACTGTGGGAGAACGGCGGCTCGTTCATTCCGGTTCACCTCAACACGGTACGCGCCTTCTCGTCCAAGCTGGGCGGCATCCAGCCGGTCGAGGATTTCTCGATCCGCTACGAAGACGTCACCAAGTCGGGCTCGGGGTCTTAAGACCTCGCTACTCAACTCCATCAACTTGGCGCAGCCCCACCGGGCTGCGCTCCTTTGCATCAAGGGATAGCCATGATCGCCCTGATTTTCCGCCGCTTCGGCTTTGCGGCTTTCACTATTGCCTTTGTCTCGGTCGTGATGTTCGCCGCAGTCGAGGCATTGCCGGGCAACGTCTGCACATCGTTCCTGCAACGTTTCGCCCAGGGGCCGCGTCTCGAACGCTGTATTGCACAGCAGGGACTCGATCGTCCTGCGCTTGTGCGCTACGGCGTATGGGTCGCCGGGGCGGCAAAAGGCGATTTTGGCTATTCCCTGAAAAAGCGCAAACCCATCAACGAACTGATCTGGGAGCGTTTCCGCAACACTGCCCTTCTTGGCGGGATTGCGGCGCTTCTGGCCATTCCCCTGGCCATCTTCCTGGGCATTGTCGCAGGCGTCAGGCGGGACCGACCCGCAGACCTCACCCTTTCAAGCGCTGCCATGCTTGCGATGACGATCCCCGAATTCGTGACGGCGACCGCCCTGATCTACATTTTTGCCGTGACGCTCCAGTGGTTTCCGGCGGTCACCATCGTCTCTCCCGGTGCCTCGTTGGCACAGATGCTGCCCAACATCGTACTGCCCGTCATCGTTCTGTCTGCGGTTCTAGTTGCCCACATCATGCGCATGATGCGCGCCAGCGTGATTGACGTGATGGCCTCGGACTATGTGCAGATGGCCCGCCTCAAAGGGGTGCCGGAACACCAGATCATTCGCAAACACGTCGTGCCAAACGCCATGATCCCGGCTTTGAATGTGATTGCCCTGACGATTGCGTGGCTCTTGGCGGGCGTTGTCGTGGTCGAGAAGGTCTTCAACTACCCCGGTCTCGGCACTCTCATGATTCAGGCGATCTATGACCGGGATCTGCCGATGGTACAGGCCATCGCCCTGATCTTCTCGGTGATCTACGTCGGCGTGAACCTTCTGGCCGATCTCGCTGCGCTTGCTCTCGATCCGCGCCTGCGCCGGAAAGGACACTGATATGCTGAAACTCCTGAAAACCATCGTTTCGCGCCCATCCGGGGCGATTGGTCTTGGCCTGACGGTCTTTCACATCCTGATGGCACTCTGTGCCCCCTGGATCGCACCTTTCGATTCCACGGCCCAGAACGCGGATGCCATCCTCATGGCCCCGTCCACGCAGCACTGGATGGGCACCGATACCCTCGGGCGCGACGTGTTCTCGCGCGTGTTGCACGGCGGGCGTCTCGCCATTGCCGTGACCTTTTCGGCCGCCGTGATCGCGACTCTCTGGGGCGGTTTTGCGGGCATATTCTTTGGCACGGTCGGCGGGCGGGTCGATGAATACTCGATGCGCATCGTCGATGCTTTCCTGTCGATGCCCTGGCTCCTGTTCCTTCTGCTGATCATTTCCATTGGCGGGGCAGGGCCTGTGACCATTATTCCGACCTTGGGCTTTTTCTACGGGGTTGCCGTGCTGCGCGTCATCCGCGGTGCCGCGATGCAGGTCGCCGCACGCGACTTTGTCACGGCCGCCAAAGCCCGGGGCGAGGCTCTCTGGCCGATCCTGAGCCGAGAAATGTTCCCGAACCTCTCCGACATCCTTCTGGTCGAAGGCGCGATGCGCTGGAGCTGGATGCTCCTGGCCTTCTCCTCGCTCTCGTTTCTCGGCTTCGGCGCAACACCCCCGACACCGGATTGGGGGTTGATGGTGGCCCAGGAACGCGGCCTCCTGTCGACCGCGCCTTGGGGCGTGTTCTGGCCCTGTGTTGCCTTGTCGTCGCTCATCATCGGGATCAACCTTCTGGCAGATGCCGTCGGCAAGGCCCTCGGTCTTGATCGCGCCACAGCCATCGCCGTCTGAGGAGAAACACCATGACCAAACCTCTGATCAAGATCGACGATCTCTCGCTTGGCTTCACGGCCAGGGACGGTCGGCAGGCCCCGATCCTGCGGGGTGTTTCCCTGGAACTGCGCGCTGGCGAAACCCTTGGCATCGTGGGCGAATCCGGCTCCGGCAAATCGACGGTGGCTCTGGCCATGATGGGCTACCTGAAATCCGGTCTGTCGGTCTTTCGAGGCAACGCCTTTTTCGACGGCCACGACATGTTTGCCCTGCCGGAAAAGGAACGAGCCCGCCTGCGCGGATCGTCAATTGCTCTGATCCCGCAGAACGCAGGTCAGGCCCTGACCCCGACGCTCAAGATTGGTCAACAGATCAATGAAGCGCTGAGGCTACACACCGAACTTGATGCGTCGGCCCGTGCCGGAAGGGTGATAGAACTGCTGTCACGCGTCCGCCTGCCAAGCCCCGAAGATATGGCCCTGCGCTACCCGCACGAGCTTTCCGGTGGCCAGCAGCAACGCGCAGCAGTGGCAATGGCGCTGGCGGGCAATGCCAAGGCGCTCCTGCTGGACGAGCCGACCACCGGCCTTGATGTCACCACCCAAGCCCACATCCTCGAGTTCCTTCGCCATCTGGCGCAGGAAATGGGCGTCGCCATGATCTACGTCAGCCACGATCTCGGCGTGATCGCCCGCGTCGCCGACCGTGTGGCCGTGATGTATGCCGGCCAACTTGCCGAAGAGGGCCTGACGCGAGAGGTGCTTCGCGCCCCGCAACACCCGTACACACGGGGTCTTCTTGCTTCGATCCCACGCCTGGGCGAGCCGGGCATCCCAGCGTCGATGCCCGGCGTTCCGCCTGCCGTGGGCTCCGAACTCACGACATGTGCCTTCGCAGACAGGTGCGATCAGGTCCGGCCCGAATGCCGTCAATCGGTACCGGCGCTTCTGGAAGCACCGCATGGTCGCGTGCGGTGCCTTTTCTCCAACGACCCCGGACAGCCCCGCGAGACCACGATCCGCGACCCCCAGATCAAGGACGCCCCCGCGCTTACCCTCGACCAGGTGGCGATCTCCTATTCCAAGATCGGCTGGTTTGATCGCCTGATCGGGAAAAAAGACCCAACTCCGACGGTGGAACGCGCCACTTTCGGCCTGAAGAAGGGAGAAACCCTAGGCCTCGTGGGCGAGTCCGGATCAGGCAAGTCAACCATCCTGAGAGCCATTGCCGGGCTTGTGGGCACAAAGGACGGGTCCGTTACCCTGTCAGACGGCGAAAGCCTGGCAGCCCCCGTCAACGGCCGTGATCGCGAAACCCTGCGCCGTGTCCAGATGATCTTCCAGAACGCAGATGCATCGTTGAACCCGCGCCAGACCATCGGCGAAATTCTCGCCGCGCCCTTGCGTCTCTACTTTGGTCTCAAGGGCGATGACGCCCGCAAGCGCGCCGAAGATCTCCTTGAGGCCGTCCGCCTGCCGGCGCGTTACCTCGATCGGTTCCCGGGGCAACTCTCAGGTGGGGAAAAACAACGCGTCGGAGTGGCGCGTGCCTTTGCGGCCAATCCCGAGGTGACACTCTGCGACGAGGTCACCTCTGCCCTCGACGTGTCGGTTCAGGCCGCCGCGCTTGCGCTATTGACCCGTCTGCAAAATGAGAACGGCTCGTCCTATATCTTTGTAAGCCACGATCTTGCCGTCGTGCGTGCGGTGTCGGATCGGGTAGCGGTGCTGTACCAGGGGCGGATATGTGAAATTGGCCCCTCCGCGCAGGTCTATGCGCCGCCCTATCACCCCTATACCTCGACCCTGATGGGCGCAGTTCTCGAACCGGATCCGGATACCGCGCCCGCCTTGCTTGCCAACGACATGACCGAAAAGTCTCCGCCCGCGAAGGGATGTCCGTTCCAGCGCCGCTGTCCGCGCCACATGGGGGATGTTTGCGACACCGAGGTGCCGCCTGCACGCGATCTTGGTACCGGTCACCTGATACACTGCCACATGCTGCCCAAGCAGTTGGTTCGCTCTGCTGACACCTCAGTGGATCAGGTTTCGAACGAGGCGGCAGAAAACGCAATGGCTTGAGGGACGCGCAAAGCATGATCATCTTTGATTTCGACGGGGTTCTGGCGGACTCGCTTCAAACCTGCCTGTCAGCCTGCGAGGTTGCGGCGCAACAACAGGGCCGCGAGCTGAGTTTTGACACCGGGGCCTTTGCCACGCTCGATCCTCTGACGTTCGAAGCCCTGGCAGAACGGCACCATCTGGATCCCGACAAGTTCGCGGCGGACGTGGCAACCGCCGTTTCCTCCTTCGAGACCCCGTCGCCTGTATTCGATGGCATCTTCGATGCGCTGTCCGGTTTGGCCAAAGACCACAGTCTCGCCGTGATCAGCGCCAGCCATAGTTCCGTTATTCGAACTGTCTTGGCCCAGCAGGGGATCGATGCGCTCATGAAGCACATCATCGGTGGCGATACACCGGGCCAGAAACCGGAAAAGATCGCCGCGCTTGTGGCGGATCTGCGGGACGAAAAACACGTGATGGTCGGCGATGCCTGTAGCGATATCAAGGCGGGTCGCTCGGCCGGTATCCATACCATTGCCGTGGCATGGGGCTGGCAATCTCCCGAGTTCCTCGCGGCTTTTTCGCCCGACGCCATTGTCGGCTCGCCAGCCGAGCTTGCGAATTCTTGCCGCTCTCTTCTAACCTGAGGCCCCAGACATGAAGCTCATTCACCTCACCGATCTCCATATTGCGGTAAACCGACCCGAGCCCGCGCTCGCGGGCACTGCGGACAGAACCCGTCAGGCTATTGCGGAAATCAACGCCCTGCATGGTGATGCCGAACTGTGCATCATCACCGGGGACATCGTGGCCGATCCGGATCCGGCCTCCTACGATCTCGCGCAGGACATCATTTCCGAACTGTCCATGCCGACAGTCGGCCTGTTGGGGAACCACGATGACCGCGACATGGCCCGCCGCCAACTGTCGTGTGTTGCCGAAACCAGCGATGGCTTTCTGCAACAGGCGATCCCGACATCTCGCGGCCTGTTTCTGACCCTGGACACCCTCGCAGAGGGAACCCACGCAGGCATGCTTTGCGACAAACGTCTGGAGTGGGTGTCTCAACACCTCTCTGCGCATCCTGGTCCGGTCTGGATCTTCATGCACCACGCGCCCTTCGCCACCGGCCTTGCTGCGATGGACAGCATAGGCCTTGATCGGGACGCCGCGAACAAACTTGGTGATCTGCTCACGAAACATGGCAATGTCGCGCATCTGTTCTTTGGCCATTATCATCGCCCGATGTCGGGCGTGTGGCGTGGCATCCCGTTCTCGTCTCACCGGTCCATGATGCTGCAATGCGCCCTCGATCTGGTCACCGAACACGAGGTCAACGCAATCTACGAAGAGCCGCAGTATGCCGTGGTTCTTGCCGATGATGAGCGCACCGTCGTCCACTACCACGATTTTGCGGCAAACGCCGTTCGCGAGAGCATGGGGTCCGCAAGCGGTTAGGGCAGGGACCTGACATATCCCTGTCGCAAATCCAGACTAGGACAGTCCTCGTAAGTGCGACCTTTGCGCTCCGGTAACACATTCTGCCTGCCGCCCCGCGGGCGGGATGTGTTCTGTCGATTCCCGCTTTTTGTGCATGATCGGAAACAAAAAGTGGGACATTTCAGGCCGTGTTTGGGCGCTAACGTGGGCAATACCCTTAAAAACAAAGTCTATTGTCCTAGCCAGCCTCTGGGATTTTGATATATAGGCGGCTCTAACGTCCCGGTGACTTCAACAGGCAGAGACTTCCACCTTGTTTGATCTACCCGCGCTGCGCGCAACGCTTTCCGAACATTACGACCTCACTCCCTCCGCGGAAATCGCCGAAGAACTTGGCGATATCTACGAAAAGATGGACCGGGTTGTTCCCCCCGCCGATTTCGCGATCTACGCGCCTTACATCAAGGCGATCAACCAGCTCAAGAAAGAGCGTAACGCGGTCATTCTCGGTCACAACTACATGACGCCCGAGATTTTCCACGGTGTTGCAGACTTCGTGGGTGACAGCCTTCAGCTGGCCATCAAGGCCACCGAGGTCGAGGCCGACGTGATCGTCCAGTGCGGCGTGCACTTCATGGCGGAAACCTCCAAGATCCTCAGCCCTGACAAGATCGTACTGATGCCTGACATGGAGGCCGGGTGCTCGCTGGCCGAGTCGATCACCGCCGAAGGGGTCGAGGAAATGCGCGCCAAGTATCCCGGCGCCCCAGTGGTTTCCTACGTCAACACCACCGCCGAGGTGAAAGCCGCCTCCGACATCTGCTGCACCTCGTCCAACGCGGTCCAGATCGTCGATGCGATGGAAAGCGACACGGTCATCATGACCCCTGACCAGTACCTCGCACAGAACGTTGCCAACGAGTCCAAGAAGAACGTCGTCTTCTGGCCCGGCTCCTGCATCGTGCACGAACTCTACACCGCCGAGGATCTGCGCGCCTACCGCGACTATGATCCGGAGGTGAAGATCATCGCGCACCCCGAATGCACCCCCGCCGTTGTCGCCGAAGCCGATTTCGCGGGCTCGACCAGCGGTATCATCAAGTGGGTCCACGACAACAAGCCCGCCAAGGCCATGCTCGTCACCGAATGTTCGATGGCCTCGAACATCTCGGACGAATTACCCGAGGTCGAATTCGCCAAGCCCTGCAACATGTGCCCCTACATGAAGAAGATCACCCTCGAAAAGGTGCTCTACGTTCTCCACACCATGGAGAACCAGGTCGAGGTCGATCCCGAGATGGCAGACAAGGCCCGCCAGTCGGTTGAGGCCATGATCGACCTGAGCCGCAAGCTGGGGATCTGATCGCCCGATGAAAACCGTCACGACCGACCGCATCGTCATCGTCGGTGCCGGCTTGGGGGCGCTTTATGCCGCGCTCAAGCTGGCGCCGCGTCCGGTCGTGATGATTTCCCCTGAACCCCTTGGCGAAGGCGCATCTTCGGCCTGGGCGCAGGGGGGCGTTGCCGCCGCGATGGACGCCAAGGACAGCCCGCAATCCCACGCCGCCGATACCGAACGCGCCGGGGCAGGAACGGTTGATCCGGTTGTCGCCGATCTCGTGACCCGTGAGGCGCGGGAATATATCTTCGACCTCACCACTCTTGGCACCCCCTTTGATCGCACACCCGATGGCGGCTATGTCCTGAGCCGCGAAGCAGCCCACAGCTTTGCCCGCGTCGTACGCGTCAAAGGCGATCAGGCCGGGGCCGAGATCATGGCCGCACTGATCGAACAGGTCCGCGAAACCCCGTCAATTCAGGTGCTTGAGGGCACGATGGCGGTGGATCTCGAAGTGTCCGACGACCGCATCACCGGCGTTGCCATCCAGAAGTCGGATGAAAATCGCTCGGCCCCCATCATGGTGCGTGGCGCGGCCTTCCTGCTGGCTGGCGGTGGCTCTGGCGGGCTTTATGCCTTGACCACCAACCCCCACCGCATTCGTGGACAGGTGATCGGCATGGCCGCCCGCGCCGGAGCCGAAATCTCCGACGCCGAGTTTGTCCAGTTCCACCCGACCGCTATGGACGTCGGCGAAGATCCTGCACCGCTGGCCACCGAGGCCCTGCGCGGGGAGGGGGCGATCCTTATCAACAAGGACGGCCACCGCTTCATGACAGACATCCACGCCGACGCCGAACTGGCACCGCGCGACGTGGTGGCCCGCGCGATCTATGCCCAGAAGCAGGCAGGCAATCGCCCCATGCTCGACACCCGCGCCGCGCTGGGTGAAAAGATCAAGACCCAGTTCCCATCAGTCGCGGAATACTGTGCCCGCAACGGGATCGACCCCGCGCAAGAGCCGATCCCGGTCGCCCCTGCTGCGCACTACCACATGGGCGGCATCACCACCGACACCAAGGGCCGCTCCACGCTGGAAAACCTCTGGGTCTGCGGCGAAGCCTCGAGCACCGGCCTGCACGGCGCCAACCGTCTGGCTTCCAACGGCCTTCTCGAAGCCCTTGTTTTCGCACGTATCTGTGCCCTGAACATCGCCGATAAAGTCTCCTGCACCGAGGCCGCGCCTCTGGACCTCACGTTCGAGGAAGGCGGCGAAGCCCCCGATGCCGAAGCGGTTGCAACCCTGCGCAACACCATGACCGATCTGGTTGGTGTGGTGCGCAACGGCGACGACCTGCGCAGAGCGCTGCATACCATTGCGGCCCTCGAAGCGGCCAGCACGAGCCGCGCCTTTCTCAACATGTGCGCCACCGCCACCCTGATCGCCGCCGCCGCCCTTAAACGCGAGGAAAGCCGCGGTGCCCACGAGCGGTCCGATTTCCCCGAACCACTGCCCGGACCGGGCAAACGGTCCCGCCTGATGTTGACCACCGCGCTCGCCATCCGGGCGCAGGCTTGCAAGGATCTGTCATGAGCTACGCCACCCTCCCTGATCTCGTTCTGGAACCCATCGTGCGCAACGCGCTGATGGAGGATCTTGGCTCCTACGGTGACGTCACCACCCGCGCCGTGATCCCCGCCGGCACCACCTACAACGCCGCCCTGAACGCCCGTGAAGACGCGGTTGTCTCGGGCATGCAGATCGCGGCCCTGGCGTTCCGCCTTGTCGATCCCACGCTCGAAATCACCACCCATATCGCCGACGGCCAGCCCTGCAAGAAGGGCGATGCGCTGATGACGATCAGGGGCTCTGCGGCTTCGATCCTGTCGGGGGAACGCGTGGCGCTGAACTTTGCGGGCCGCCTGACCGGGATCGCCACCAAGACCGCCGGTTTCGTGGCCGAGACCAAGGGCACCAAGACCCGCGTCACCTGTACCCGCAAGACCACTCCGGGCCTGCGCATCGTCGAAAAGCTCGCCGTGTTGCACGGTGGCGGCTTCAATCACCGCTACTCGCTCTCTGATGCCATCCTGATCAAGGACAACCACATCGCCGCCGCCGGCGGCGTGAGGGCGGTTCTTGAGGCCACCAAGGCCCATGCCAGCCACATGATGGCCGTCGAGATCGAAGTCGACCGCCTTGATCAGCTGGCCGAGGTCCTCGAAGTCGGCGGCGCCTCCGTGGTGCTGCTGGACAATATGGACAACGGCATGCTGCGCGAGGCTGTGGCCATGGTCGACGGTCGCATCCAGACCGAAGCCAGCGGCAATGTCACGCTTGAGCGCATCGCGTCGATTGCGGCCACGGGCGTGGATTACGTCTCGTCCGGCGCGCTGACCCATTCGGCACGCACCGTCGATCTCGGTCTCGATTTCTGATCCCGCGTTTCGCGAAACCAGACACAGTCAAACCGCAAATCAATCGCCCGATGCCACCGCCGGGCCGATCATGCCTGACGTGCGATCTCGTGACCGCGCAAGGCGAAGATCATCGTGCAAAACATTGTTCCAAAAACAAAAACAGGCGCTCGATGCGCCTGTCTTCGTCAACGTTTACCATGTCATACATGGTAAGAATGGTGGGCGACCTTGGAATCGAACCAAGCGTGAGTCGCCTCGAGGGAGTTACAGTCCCCTGCCACACCTTGCGGCCTGTCGCCCACTTAGCAGTGCCTTGCGGCCCTTGCGTGAGGGGCTGATTATAGGGCCTTTCAGGGAGCGTCAACAAGAAAATCGCTTGCAGTGGCCGCCTTCTGCACGCATTGGTAAAACCTCTAAGAAAACAGCGGATCAGAGCGATGAAAAAACCCAAATGGGTCGTTGAAAAGGAACAGGCCAAGCGCAAGGCAGCCGCCGAAACCGTGTGGCTTTTCGGATTGCACGCGGTGCGCGACGCGCTCCTGAACCCGGCACGCGAGAAACTGCGCCTTGTGGTGACAAAAAACGCCTCGGACAAGCTGGCTGACGCGATTGCCGAGTCGGGAATCACCGCCGAAGTCGTCGATTCGCGAAAGTTCAACGTGCCGATCGATCCGCAATCCGTGCACCAGGGGGCCGCGCTTGAGGTAAAACCGCTCGATTGGGGCCGTCTGGTGGATCGCGCCATCGGCACCGAGGACCGCCCCCAGCGTCTCGTGCTGCTGGACCGTGTCACCGATCCGCACAACGTCGGCGCCATCCTGCGCTCGGCCGAGGTGTTCGGTGCGCTCGCCGTAATCGGCACCCGCCACCATTCCGCCCCCGAAACCGGCGCTCTGGCCAAAACCGCCAGCGGTGCGCTTGAACGGCAGCCTTACCTGCGCCTGCGCAACCTCTCGGACGCCATCGTCGAACTGCAGCAGATGGGTTACCTCGTGCTTGGCATGGACGGCGAGGCCGAACAGACCATCGAGCAGGCGCTCGAGGGCAAGCTGGATGCCCCTGTGGCGCTTGTGCTTGGCGCGGAAGGCCCGGGCCTGCGCCAGAAGACCAAGGAAACCTGCGACGCGCTGGTGCGGATCGACTTTGCCGGCGGTTTCGGCTCGCTCAACGTCTCCAACGCCGCTGCCGTGGCGCTTTATGCGTCGCTGCCGCACTAGCGGAAAATTTTGTGCGCAAGGCTCCAAACGGGGCCTTCGCACCCTACATTGGGTCAAACACCGGCACAGACGCGGAGCAAACCCATTCCACACAACGCCAAGATCGCAACCTGCAACTATTGTGGCACCCGTGCTGCCCTCGTGCTGACCGGCGACACCCGCCACGAACTGGCCTGCGCCTCCTGTGGCGCGCCGTTGCACGATTTGAAACACCTGCCCGCCGCGCCGAAACGGGAAAAGACGCGTGACAAGGTCAAGGTGGTGCATGTGCCGGCCTACCGCGACAAACCGGAAAAGAAGCCGAAGAAGGCCAAGAAATCCAAGCGGCGCAAAGGCTGGTCCCAACGCTTCATGGAAGAGGTCTTTGACGTGGTCGAAGATATCTTTGATTGACCCGCGGCGCCGTCGGTCAATCGTTCACAGGTTCTTTACCAGCCCTTTAAATCTGCGATCTCACCCCTAAATTGAACTGTGAGAGAGGCAGAAACGGAACTTCTGCTTCTCACTTCACTGTCCCTCGTTCCGTAACTATGCGCCCAAGGGTCTCCTTGGGCGCTTTTTTATTCCTCAAAAGACCGCTAGCGTGCCTGCATGAATTATTCTGACGACCTTCTGAAATCTGTCCTGACCCGCACCAAGTGTGTGGCGGTCGTGGGCGTGTCCATGAACCCGGTGCGCCCAAGCTACTATGTGGCGCGCTACCTTGGTCTCAAGGGCTATCGCGTGATCCCCGTCAACCCGGGCCATGCAGGCAAGATGCTGTTCGGGGAAACCGTTGTTGCCAGCCTCTCGGAGATCGACGCCCCCGTCGACATGGTCGACATCTTCCGCCGTTCCGAGGCGGTGCCGCCCATCGTTGATGAGGCGCTGGGGGCCTTTCCAAACCTCAAGACCATCTGGATGCAGATCGGGGTGGAACACGCTGATGCGGCGGCAAAGGCCGAAGACCGTGGTGTCACGGTGATCCAGAACCGCTGTCCCAAGATCGAATACCAGCGCCTGTTCGGAGAGCTGCGCATGGGTGGTTTCGCAACAGGGGTGATCAGCTCGAAACTGTAACGGCCCCTTGGTCAGGCGGGAAGGGGGCTTTGCCCCCTCTTGGCGTTGCCAATTCACCCCCAGGGTACTGGCACCAAGAAGAAATCAGCCCTTGGGACGGTTGGCCTTTTCCGTGATGCCGCTGGTGCCCTGGCGGCGCGCCAGTTCCGCGAGCACCTCGTCAAGGCCCACGCCGCGCGATTGCAGCATCACCAGCAGGTGAAACAGCACATCTGCGCTCTCCGAGATCAGCCCCTCGCGGTTGTCCTTGACCGCTTCGATGATGGCCTCAACGGCCTCTTCGCCGAATTTCTCGGCGCATTTCTCCGGGCCCTTGGCCAGTAGCTTGGCTGTCCAGCTCGACTCGGGGTCGGCCTTGGCACGTTCCGCGATGGTAGCGGCGAGATCCGTCAAAGTGTTCATTGTAGCCTCATCGGAATGCCGGCATCGACCATGTGCTGTTTGGCTTCCTGAATGGTGTATTCACCAAAGTGGAAGATCGACGCCGCCAGCACCGCGCTTGCGCCGCCCTTGGTCACACCGTCAACAAGGTGGTCCAGCGTGCCGACACCGCCCGAAGCAATCACGGGGACATCGACGGCGTCGGAAATCGCCTTGGTCAGCGGCAGGTTGAAGCCCGCCTTGGTGCCGTCGCGGTCCATCGAGGTCAGCAGGATTTCCCCGGCCCCTTTCTCGACCACCAGCTTGGCAAATTCCACCGCGTCGATACCGGTGGGTTTACGTCCGCCGTGGGTGAAGATTTCCCATTTTCCGGGGCTCACCGTCTTGGCGTCAATCGCCACTACGATGCACTGGCTACCGAATTGCGCGGCGGCCTCGGCGACCACGTCGGGGTTGGCGACGGCGGCAGAGTTGAAAGACACCTTGTCGGCCCCGGCAAGCAGCAGGCGGCGTACATCCTGCACCGTGCGCACACCGCCGCCCACTGTCAGCGGTACGAAACACTGTTCGGCGCAGCGCTGCACCATGTCGATCATCACACCACGGTTGTCATGCGTGGCGTGAATGTCGAGGAAACAGATTTCATCTGCGCCCGCCGCGTCATAGGCGCGTGCGGCCTCGACCGGATCACCGGCATCGCGCAGGCCGACAAAGTTCACACCTTTGACCACGCGGCCATCGGCAACATCAAGACAGGGGATCAGACGGGTTTTCAGCATCACAAGTCCTTTGACCGCAGGCGTATTTGCCTTGTCTCTACTGTGTCGCTTGCAAGGATGCAATCACGCTGCGGCGCGTGCGATGCGACGCATTGCATCTCGCACGATCAAAACGTGAAACGGCATGACAGCCGCGAGGTAGATATGCCCCATCAGGTTGTTGCGATGCACCCATGTGCCCATATGGATCCGGCCGTCCTGGCGACGCAGGCAAATCCTGAAATTCAGATGCCTGTCATCGGTGCCGAGGATCAGCTCGTCCTTGTCGCTGTAGGTCTGCGGGAAGATGGCATTCTTGCCGCTGTCCGAGGACTCGGTCTTGAGGCCGAAGGGCTTCATCAAGAGGTTGCGCAGCCGCAAAAGCCCTGCGGCCCATCCCGGCATGGAAAAAGCGATCGCGGCGGCCTCCTGCGGTGACAGCGGGCTTCGCACCGCATAGCCATCGGTAAAGTCGCCCGGCAGCACGTGCTGCCACCAATGGGCATCCTTGGGGATCGGGGTTTTCAGGATATCCGCCATATCGGGGCCTCCCTCGCAAAAAAGGCAATCACCACCTTTCCCACGACCTAAGGACGCCCCGGCCGGCGATCAAGTCATGCTTTCATGACTTTCAGTGCTTCGGTCAGGTCGATCGCCCCGTCATAAAGCGCGCGGCCCGATATCGCACCGTTCAGCGGCGCACCGCAGGTCTTGAGATTGCGCAGATCGTCAAGGGACGAGACGCCCCCCGAGGCAATCACCGGAATCGAGACCGCATTGGCAAGCTCTGCCGTGGCCTCGACGTTTGGCCCCTTCATCGCGCCATCGCGCATGATGTCGGTGTAGATAATGGCCGCAACCCCCGCATCCTCGAAGGATTTCGCAAGATCGGTCACCATCACGTCGGTTTCTTCGGCCCAACCCTTGGTAGCAACCTTGCCGTTGCGCGCATCGATGCCCACGGCGACCTTGCCGGGGAACTCGCGGGCCGCCTCGCGCACCAGATCGGGGTTTTCCACTGCCACCGTGCCAAGGATGACGCGGGCCAGCCCCTTGTCGATCCAGTTTTCGATGGTCTTCATGTCGCGAATGCCACCGCCCAGCTGGGCCGGCACCTTGGTCTGCTTGAGGATTTCCTCAACCGGCGCCGCGTTCACCGGCTCGCCCGCAAAGGCACCGTTCAGATCAACAAGGTGCAGCCATTCGCAGCCCGCTTTCACGAACTCCAGCGCCTGCGCGGCGGGATTCTCGTTGAACACTGTCTCCTGCTCCATGTCACCATGTACGAGACGCACGGCATTTCCGTCTTTGAGGTCGATGGCGGGATAGAGGATCATGGGGCACCCAGTCTTGCAGATATCATCGCGGGTGCTTTGGCACGGCATCGCCGGAAATGCAACGTGACCCCAAGTCAGGCTTGATCGAAAATGGCGACTGTCTCAAGATTTCTCCAATCAACGGGAGGAACAACATGAAAAAGATGGCTCTGGCCACTGCGATGGTCCTGATCGGGGCAGGGGCTGCCCTTGCCGATCCGGTCTACGGCACCTGGAAAACCACGCCGGATGACAACGGCAACTTCGGCCATATCAAGGTCGCGGCCTGCGGCGCCAAGATCTGCGGCACGCTGGTCAAATCCTTCGGCCCCGATGGCAAGCCGCTCAACTCGCCCAACAACGGCAAACAGATCATCTGGAACATGGAGAACAAGGGCGACGGCAACTATGGCGGCGGCAAGGTCTGGTCCCCGGACCGTGACAAGACCTACAACTCCAAGATGGTGCTCAAGGGCAACTCGCTTGGCGTCAAGGGCTGCGTGCTGGGCATCTGCCGTGACGGTGGCAAGTGGAGCCGCGTCAATTAAGGGGTGAACAGCCCCATCTGAACCGGGATCACCGCGTATCCCTTCTCCAGCTTGAGCGCCTTCTGGCGCTCGGCTTCTTTCTGGGCCTCGGAAAACTCGGGCAAATAGGTCCGCTCTTTCTGACCGGTCTTGCCGATCGGGCCCCATTCCCGCTCAAGACACCAGTCCCCGAACAACGTCTTCGTCACGCGCAGAGCGTAATAGCGCTTCTGGCGTTTCGTGTGGTTGAACTTTTCAAGCCGGATATGCAAATCACGCGCCCTTTGTTCACGTCGGGGCCCTAGCTATGGCGACATCCCGGCATGAAGTCCATCTTCCAACGCATCGCAAAGCTTCACGAAAAAAGGAGCGTGCCCCATAGGACACGCTCCTTTCGCGTTTCACACCCGCCAACGGAAGACGAAGGTGCAAAACGCGCCTGCAAGAGCTCCCCGTGCTCCTGCGAAGCCGGACTCAGACCGCGCCGGTATATTCGCCGCGGGCCGGGTAGTTGTTGGCAATTGCGAAATCGAGCGCACCGACCAGCTCCGAGAAATGCGGGCGTACGAAAGGCATGGTTTGCACCGATCCATAGTAGAGGGTCTGCTCGGGCGTCACCATGAACAGGCCCGGCTCCGAGAACAGCGCCGGCTCCTCAATGCCGATCGACGTCTTGCCGCGCGACGTGGAGATATAAAGCCCCCAGTCCCTGGCCACCGAAAGCGGCAGGTCATAGGCAAAGCGCAGGGCCTTGGCGTCGATCTTCTCGGCCATCTGGCGGGTCCGCTCTTCCCCGTCCGAGCTGACCGCGATGCAGTTCACACCCCGTTCTGCGAAATCCGCAACCCGCTTTTCAAGTTCCTTGAGATAGTTCGCGCAGATCGGGCAGTGCAGTCCGCGATAGAAACAGATCACCGTACCGCGCTCGGAGGATTCCGAGGCGAGGTCAAAGGTGCCGTTGTCCAGGGTCGGCAGGGTCAGGCCGGGGGTCTTCTGGCGAGGGATAAGCATGGGTGCTCCTATGAATGAATGTCCTTGAAGCCTGTTATGGCAGGGTTTAATGTTCAATAAATCCGAAATACCGTACCGGAACACCGATTTATATGGACCGCCTGACCACGCTTGTTGAAAGATTTCACCTCTCCGTGCAGGGCGCACCCTTGCCCGACGCCAATCTCGTCGCCTTCGCCGCGGCCGATGGCACCCCGGCGCGTGTGACCTTCTACGTCTCGAAAAACTGTGGCCTTGAAGAGGCCGCCGGTGTGATCTTCTCTGCTCATGTCGACTGGTCCGGACCCGCCAATCCGCTGCTCGCGGCCTTGCCCGCGCAGGTCGACTTCGACCTGACCACGCAGGAAGACACCCGTGCCCTGGTGTCACTCATGTCGGAAGAAGCGCGGGGAAACCGCTGCGGTGCGCAGACCGTGATCAATCGCCTGGGCGAGGTTCTGATGGTCCGCCTGTTGCGCGACCAGATCGAGCGCGGCACCACCGAGGCCGGGCTTCTGGCTGGCATGGCCGATCCGCGGCTGCACCGGGCCATCGTTTCGATCCACGATCACCCCGAGCGGCTCTGGTCAAATGCCGACCTTGCCGAGGTGGCCGGGCTGTCTCTGTCGCGTTTTGCGGAACTCTTTGGCCAGATCGTTGGCGAAACACCTATGGGATACCTGCGCCGCTGGCGCCTGATCCTTGCGCGACAGGATGTGCTGCGCGGCGACCGGATTGACGCCGTGTCCCGCCGCTATGGCTACGGCTCAGCCGAAAGCTTTACCCGCGCCTTTCGCAAGGCCTATGGCACGGCCCCTTCGGCCCTCAGACCGTCCTGATCTTCTTCTTGGTGCAAATACCCCGGGGGGTTGGGGGCAGCGCCCCCAAGCTGCCTTACGGGGTCCAGCGCAGGAAATTGCCGATCATGCGCAGGCCGACATGCTGGCTCTTTTCCGGATGGAACTGCATACCCAGCATGGTGTCGCGGCCAATGATTGCGGTCACGTCACCGCCATAGTTCACATGGGCAATGCGCTCTTCGGCTTTTGCCAAATGGAACTGGTAGGAGTGCACGAAATAGGTGTGGTCGCCGGTCTCGACACCGTCCAGAACCGCATGGGGGCGTTCGATCACCAGATCATTCCACCCCATGTGCGGCACTTTCAATGCCTTGTCTTCCGGCGTGATCTTTTCCACGTCGCCAGCAACCCAGCCAAGACCGGCTGTTTCTTCGTATTCGTGACCCGTGGTCGCCATCAGCTGCATGCCGACACAGATGCCAAGGAACGGCCGGCCTTTCTGCTCGACCGCCTCGATCATGGCATCATAAATACCCTTGTGGCCGCGCAGTTCCGCGGCACAGGCCGGAAACGCCCCGTCACCCGGCAGGACAAGCCGGTCGGCCTTGGCCACGACATCCGCATCCGAAGTCACGACGACGTCGCCGCCATCCACTTCCCGCGCCATGCGCTGGAATGCCTTCTCGGCCGAGTGCAGGTTGCCGCTCTCGTAGTCAATGATTGCAGTCAGCATCTGGCTTACAGCGCCCCTTTGGTCGACGGAATGGCATCTGCCTTGCGCGGATCTGTCTCGACCGCGTCCCGCAGCGCACGGGCCACGGCCTTGAAGGTAGCCTCGGCAATGTGATGGCTATTGAATCCGTGGATCTGGTCCACGTGCAGGGTGATCCCGCCGTGGGTCGACAGCGCCTGAAAGAACTCGCGCACAAGCTCGGTATCAAAGGTGCCGATCTTCTGGGTCGGCATCTCGACGTTCCAGATCAGGTAGGGACGCGCCGACAAATCGAGCGCCGCGCGCACCTGCGCGTCATCCATCGGCAGGTGACACGCCGCATAGCGGCGAATGCCCTTCTTGTCGCCAAGCGCCTGAGTCAACGCCTGACCCAGCGCGATGCCCACGTCCTCGACGGTGTGGTGATCGTCAATGTGGTAATCGCCCTTGGCGCGGATGGTCATGTCGATCAGCGAATGGCGCGACAGCTGGTCCAGCATGTGGTCGAAGAACCCCACGCCGGTCTGGTTGTCATACACCCCGGTGCCGTCGAGGTTGATCTGCACCGTGATTTCGGTTTCCGCCGTTGTGCGGCTGACCTCTGCGCTGCGCATCTGTCGTGATCCTTGTTTGTTGCGAGGCCCTTATAGGCGGCACGTGGGCACAGGCCAAGAGGACAAGCTGTTAATTCCCCGAACCCGTGCCAAATGCGCCATTGCGCAGCTGGTATCCTCAATGTGCCCGGTTGACAGGACAGGCACACGATCCGGCATTCTGACGGTGTGACAGCAGACAGGAAAGGGGCCTCTCATGGCAACCCGGCAGGAACAGAACAAGGCCAACGCGATGGCTTTCTACGACATGATGTTCAACCAGAACGAACCGCGGCAGGCGATCACCACCTATGTGGGGGATCACTATATTCAGCACAATCCGCATGTTGGCGACGGCAAAGAGGCCTTCGTCGCATATTTTGAGCGCATGGCGTCGGAGTATCCAGACAAACAGGTGCACTTCAAACGCGCGATTGCCGAGGGCGACTACGTGGTGCTGCATTGCCACCAGATCTGGCCGGGGGACGAAGATTACGCCGGAATCGACATCTTTCGCTTCGATGAAAACGGCAAGGTTGTCGAACATTGGGACGTTCTCCAGATCGTCCCTTCAGAAAGTGCCAATGACAACGGCCTTTTCTAAGTCCCTGACATATTTCAAAAATAACATGTGAGCGCTGCCGGTTCCCGGCTCCGACCGAGTCGCTTTTGTCGCATTTCGTGCCGCGCCAGAGATGATTCCATACCATTGCGTATAGTTTTTGCCCAAATCGTGGTCGATTTGTGCGTTTTGTGTCGCAAAAAGGCACAATCATACCGCTGGCAAACCAATGCAAACACCGAACAGACGAAAGGATGGCCGGAATATTCAACAGCAGGGAGTAACGCGTATGTCTATAAAACCCCCATTCACGGATCTGGAGATCCGCAAGGCCGCAAGCGGCTTCTACCAGGGGCACAGCCTCGCAATCGCCTTTCTCAGCAAGGGCATCATGGTGGCTTTGGTCATCTGGGCACTGGTCTGGCCGGCAAATGCCAACGGTGTTCTGGGCAGCCTGAACTGGGCCCTCCTTGAAGGGTTCAACGCCTTCTACATCATCATTGTCGGCCTGTTTGCGTTCTTCCTCTTTATCGTGGCCCTACTGCCGCAAACCGGCAAACGGATCATGGGCACCCCCGGCGAAAAGCCCGAGTTCTCGAACTTCTCCTGGTTCTCGATGATGTTCGGTGCCGGTCTGGGTGTCGGCCTGATGGTCTTTGCAACTGCCGAGCCGCTGGGCCTCTGGGGGTCGAACCCCGTTGTTGTCGCCGGCGATGTAGCTGGCAACACCGAAGCGGCGCTGACCTCCGGCTTCCGCTACACCTTCCTGCACTACGGCTTCCACGCCTGGGCGATCTATGTGGTGACCGGCCTGTCGTTGGCCTACTACGCCTATACCCGTGACATGCCGCTGACCATCCGCTCCGCGCTGACGCCGCTGTTCGGCAAGCTGATGAACGGCTTCCTCGGCCACGTCGTCGACGTTCTGGGTGTGGTTGCGACCATCCTCGGCGTGTCGGTCACCATCGGCTTTGGCGTCTCGCAGTTCATCGACGGCCTCTATGCGATCACTGGCATGGAGTGGATGATGGACATGACCGGGGACGCACCCGCACCAGCCACCGTTGGCCTGATTGCAGGTCTTCTCGTGATCATGAGCCTCTCGATCATTTCGGCCGTGTCTGGTGTTGGCCGCGGGGTGAAGTACCTCTCCAACCTCAACCTCGTACTCTCGATCATCCTGCTGCTGACCTTCGTTGTCTTCGGCTCGTTCCTGTTCGCAATGACCACCTATGCCTCGGCGATGGTGGACTACATCCTGAACTTCATCTCCCTGAGCTTCGAAGCCTACAACCCCCAGTCGGTCGAGGCCTTCTCGGCAGCCCTGCCTGAAGCCGCCCAGCCGCACGCCGCCGCCCTCGCGGATGGCGCGCGCAACGCCTGGGGCAGCTATGACGGCTTTGTCGCTGGCCTCAGCGGTGATGCAGCCGCCCTCGACGAAGACACCCTTCGTGCCGCCTACGACGCCGGTGCCGACCAGCGCCTGTTCGGCTGGCAGGCAGGCTGGACTACCTTCTACTGGGCCTGGTGGATTGCCTTCTCGCCCTTCGTCGGCCTGTTCCTGGCCCGCATCTCCAAAGGTCGTACCGTGCGCGAGTTCATCATCGGCTGCGTCTTCGCCCCGGCACTGGTCTGCTTTGCCTGGATGACCATCCTCGGTGGCACCGCGATCGATCTGGAGCTGACCGGCAACGCAGAAGGGGCCATCATCGGCGCGTCCAACACGGCCAAACTGTTCGTGACCCTCGGCCAGATGCTCGAAGGCGGTCTGTTGTCGGCCATCACCGTGATGTGTGTTGTGCTGATCCTGACCTTCCTTGTCACCTCGGCTGACTCGGGCATCCTCGTGATGAACACCATCATGTCGGGCGGTGATCAGGAAATCGGCAACAAGCACAAGATCATCTGGGGCCTGATCCTGACCTCGGTCATCGGTGCGCTGTTGCTGGCGGCAGGTGAAAACAACCCGCTGGATGCGCTGCGCAATGCGATGATCATCGGTGCACTGCCGTTTACCATGGTCATGGGCCTGATGTGTGTCTCGCTCGCCAAGGCGCTGTTCCGCGACCAGAAGCGTGACACCGCCGCGTCCACGGCTGCCGCAGAATAAGCAACCAAGCATCAAAGCCGGGCAGGGGAGATCCTGCCCGGTTTTTCTATCCGCGCGTTCCGTTGATCCAGACATCCCGGATCGCCCGGTCATCGCCCATCATGATCGTCGGGAACAGGGCTTCCCAGATATCCTCGGCGCGGTTCGTGCGTTGCGCGATGTCGGGGGTAGAGGCCAGATCAAGCACCACCAGATCGGCTTCCATGCCTTCTGCGACATTGCCGATCTTGTCTTCCATATGCAGCGACTTGGCCGATCCCGCCGTACCCAGCCACAAAAGCTGTGCCGCATGCAGTGAATTGTGCCGCAGATGCGCCACCTCATAGGCCGCAGCCATGGTGCGCAGCATTGAAAAGCTTGATCCGCCGCCCGTGTCCGTTGCCAGACCCACACGCTGCCCCTCGGCCATCAACCCGCCCATGTCGAACAGGCCCGAGCCGATAAAGGTGTTTGAGGTCGGGCAATGGATCAGGCCCGCGCCAACCTCTCGAAGTCGCGCCTTTTCACGGTCTTCAAGGTGGATGGCATGACCATAAAGTCCCTTTTCACCAAGCAGCCCAAAGGCCTCGTAGGTATCCAGATAATCGCGCGCCTCGGGGAACAGGCCCTTCACCCATTCGATTTCGTCGGTCTGTTCGCTCAGGTGGGTCTGCATCAGGCATTCGGGGTGTTCCGCCCACAGGTCGCCAAGCGCCCGCAGTTGCTCGGGTGTCGAGGTCGGGGAAAACCGCGGCGTGATCGCATAAGAAATACGGTCAATACCCTGCCATTTCTCGATCAGCGCCTTGCTCTGGTCATAGGCCAGCTGCGCCGTGTCGCGCAGGCCTTCTGGTGCATTGCGATCCATACAGGTTTTGCCCGCCACCACACGCTGTCCACGTGCGCTTGCCTCGCCAAAGAAGGCATCCACCGATTCCGGATGGATGGTGCAATAGCTCACCATCGTCGTCACGCCATGCGAGCGGGTCAGGTCGAAATACAGCTTTGCCATCTCGGCGGCATAGGCCGGATCGCCAAAACGCATTTCTTCAGGAAAGGTATAGCTGTTCAGCCAGTCAATCAGCCGCTTGCCCCAACTCGCGATGATACCGGTCTGCGGATAATGCACATGCGCATCGACGAACCCGGCGCAGATCAGCCCGTCGCCATAGTCCACCACGTCAGCCTGCGGATGGGCCGCGCGCAGGTCATCCCCTTCGCCCACGGCCGCGATCTTGCCGTCTTCCACCAGAACACCGCCGCGCCGCCGGAAAACCGCCGCCTCCTCGACGGGCATGTCGAACGGGTTGCCTGTGAACCCCAGCGTCTGCCCCAGCAAAAGCACTGCCTTGCTCATCCCTGTCTCCTTGCATTCGCGCATTCCGAGTCTAAAGCCTTTCGGGGTATACGGGAAGCGACCACCGCTCGAAACGCCCCATCGAAAATAGGTGTTTAAAGGGTTTCCAGAAAATCCCGCTGTCCCCTTGAGCCACATGCCTGAAGATTGTGAAAAATCTCGAAAATTCCGTCGCTTTCCGTTGAGTTCCCCCCGAATTTTCCCCTATTGTCCGGCCACGAGCAGAACACTTGGAGGGTGAACCATGAGCCAAGCGACCGACCAGATCACCCCCGAATCCGAAGCCGACGAAGACGTCTATGCGCTTGATCCCAAGGTTATCTCCGCGATCCTCTATGCGGTGGAGGTTCACGACAAGGACCAGCTGACCGCGCTGATGGACCCGCTGCACCCGGCCGACATCGCCGACGTGCTGGAACAGATCAACGCCTTTGACCGTCGTCGCCTGATCGAACTCTATGATCGCGAATTCGACGGTGACATCCTTTCGGAACTGGATGAAAACATCCGTGAAGACGTCATGTCGGTCCTCAAGCCCGATGTCCTTGCCGAAGCGGTGCGGGATCTTGATTCCGATGACGTTGTCGACCTCGTCGAAGACCTCGATGAACCTCAGCAGGAAGCCATCCTAGAGGTTCTCGAAGATGCCGACCGTGTCGCCGTCGAACAGGCGCTGTCCTACCCCGAGGAATCCGCCGGCCGTCTCATGCAGCGCGAAACCGCATGGGCGCCCGAGCATTGGAACGTGGGGCAGTGTATCGACTACCTGCGCAATGCCGACGACCTGCCGGAACAGTTCTACCACGTGATCCTTGTCGATCCGCGCATGCGCCCCATCGGCAATGTCACGCTGGGCCGCATCATGGGCTCGCGCCGCGAAGTCCTGCTCAAGGACATCATGGAAGAGATGTTTCAGGTCATCCCCGTCTATCAGGACGAGGAAGACGTGGCCTATGCGTTCAACCAGTACCACCTGATCTCGGCCCCGGTTGTCGATGAAAACGAGCGCCTTGTGGGTGTCATCACCATCGACGACGCCATGATCGTTCTGGACGAGGAACACGAGGAAGACATCCTGCGCCTTGCCGGTGTTGGTGAAAGCTCGATGTCCGACACCGTGGTCGACACCACCAAACAGCGCCTGCCATGGCTTGCTGTGAACCTTGTGACCGCGATCCTTGCCTCGCTGGTCATTGCCCAGTTCGAAGACACCATCGGCCGCTTTGTCGCCCTGGCCGTCCTGATGCCGATCGTCGCCTCGATGGGGGGCAATGCCGGCACCCAGTCGCTGACGGTTGCGGTGCGCGCCATCGCCACCAAGGACCTTACCGGCGCCAACGTCTGGCGCGTGATCCGTCGTGAATGCCTTGTCGGCCTGTTCAACGGCCTCGCCTTCGCCGTGGTGATGGGCATCGTTGGCGTTATCTGGTTCGGCTCGGCCCAGCTTGGCTATGTGATTGCTGTCGCGATGGTGATCAATCTGGTCGTGGCCGGGCTTGCCGGAACGGTCATTCCGGTGTTGTTGGAAAAGGTCGGCGTCGACCCGGCCCTGGCCTCCGGCTCTTTCGTGACAACGGTCACGGATGTGGTCGGCTTCTTTGCCTTCCTGGGCCTTGCCGCCGCCGTTCTGACCTAAGAAAAACGAGGGATTTCATGGACCTGACCGAGATCAAGGCCGCCGCCCGCAAGGCCGCCTTTGCCCGCCGCAAAGAGGCGTTCCACGCCGCTGCACCCGGCCAGTCCGCCCATCTTTCCGAAGTCCTCGCAGGCTATCGCGGCGTGCCCGTCGCGGGCTACATGCCGATCCGGACCGAGATCAACCCGCTGCCCGCCATGGCCGAAGCCGCCGCGCACGGCCCCGTCGGCGTGCCGGTCATTCAGGGCGAGGCGATGCCACTGGAGTTTTCCCGCTGGGAACCCGACGGCCCCCTGCGCGAAGGCCCCTTCGGTGCGCAGGTGCCGGTCGAGGACAATTACTTTGACCCCGAGATCGTCATCGTGCCGCTGGTGGCCTTCGATGCCAATGGCGGCCGTCTGGGCTATGGCGGCGGCTTCTACGACCGCACCCTCGAACGCCTCCGCGCCCGCCGTGCCACGCTCGCCATCGGCTTCGCCTTCGACGCCCAGGAAGCCGAGAGCCTGCCGCTTGAGCCCACCGACCAGCCGCTCGACATGATCATCACCGAAAGCGGTGTGCGCACGTTCAAATAATCGGCCCACCGCAAGGCGGGTTTGCAGCCTGCGCATCCTATCCCCCCTATACAAACCCGCGCCAATGGGCTAAGGCGCGGGCTTTACCGCTCCCCGAGATGGCCAGATCATGATCGCCCCCGTGGCAAGGGTCATGCGACGCTGCCTTGATGGCACCCCCGGATAGACAAAGAAGACACCGTCGTGAAAAACGCCCTTCAGACCGCGCTGGACAAACGCGGCTACACCTCGCTCACCCCCGTGCAAGAGGCCATTCTCAACCCCGAGTACGAAGGGGCGGACCTGCTGGTTTCGGCCCAGACCGGTTCTGGCAAGACGCTGGCGTTCGGCATGACCATCGCGCCCACCATTCTGGGCGAAGAAGAGGTCTTTGGCCCGGCCTCCGCACCGCTGGCCCTCGTCATCGCGCCGACCCGCGAACTGGCCCTTCAGGTCAAGCGCGAACTGGGCTGGCTCTATGCCGAAGCGGGCGTCTTTGTGGCCTCCTGTGTCGGTGGCATGGACATGCGCGATGAACGCCGCGCCCTGGCGCGCGGTGCCCATATCGTTGTCGCCACACCGGGCCGCCTGCGCGATCACATCATGCGCGAAAGCATCGACCTCTCGCAGATCCGCGCCGTGGTTCTGGACGAGGCCGACGAGATGCTTGACCTCGGCTTCCGCGAAGACCTCGAATTCATCCTTGGCGAAGCGCCCGAAGACCGCCAGACACTGCTGTTCTCGGCCACGGTCCCGAAATCCATCGCCGCGCTGGCCCAAAGCTATCAGCGCGATGCCATCCGCGTGGTTGCCAAGTCCGAAGCAACCCAGCACGCCGACATTGAATACCGCGCGATGCTGGTGGCCGACCGCGACGTGGACAACGCCGTTATCAACACGCTGCGTTACTACGAGGCGCCCAACGCCATCGTCTTTGCCAACACCCGCGCCATGGTCAACCGCCTGACCACGCGCCTGTCGAACCGTGGTTTCAACGTCGTAGCGCTTTCCGGTGAACTCTCTCAAAGCGAACGCACCCATGCGCTGCAAGCCATGCGCGACGGTCGGGCACAGGTCTGCGTGGCCACCGACGTGGCGGCTCGTGGCATCGACCTGCCGAAACTCGATCTCGTGGTGCACGCCGAACTGCCGTCGAACCATGAAACCCTTTTGCACCGCTCGGGCCGTACCGGTCGGGCAGGGCGCAAGGGCGTCAGCGCGCTGGTTGTGACCAAGAAAAGCCGCAAGAAGGCCGAGCGCATCCTTGGCTGGGCCAAGCTCACCGCGGAATGGAACAACGCGCCCTCAGCCGATGAGGTCAAGGCCCGCGACGAGGAACGCATGTTCGCCGATCCGGTCTGGGCCGAACCTATTGCCGAAAGCGATCTCGAGACCGTCACCAAGCTGACAGAGGCCTTCAGCGCCGAACAGATCGCCGCCGCGTACCTGCGCCTTCTGCACTCGATCCACACCGCGCCGGAAGAGCTGTCCGAGTTTGAAAAGAAACGCCCCCTGCACAAGGATTTCGGGCCAAGCGTCTGGTTCTCGATCGAAGGCGGCCATGACGCCGGGGCCGAGCCGCGCCGTGTCCTGCCGATGCTCTGCAAGATGGGCGACATCACCAAGGATGACATCGGCGCAATCCGCGTTCAGAAGGATCAGACCTACGTCCAGATTCTCGAGGCCAGTGTCGACGGCTTCCTTGCCGCCATCGGCGCCGAGATGAAAGTCGAAGACGGCGCCGCTATGACACGTCTCGCCGAAGAGCCCAAGCTTGCCCCGCAAGGCGGCAAACCGCGCTTTGGCGGCAAGCCGTCGGGCAAGTTCGGCCCCAAGCCGCATCGTGGTAAACCGCGCAAGGACGACGGATACAAGCCGCGCCCACCGCGTGAGGACACCAAGGGCGGCGAGGGCGAGACCCGCAAGTCCAAACCGGGCAAGCCGCCCCGTAAGGCCGATCCCGACGTACACCGCGCGGCGAAACCACAGGGTAAGCCGCAGGGCAAACCACAAGGCAAACCCGGCAAACAGGGCGGTAACGACATGCCGCGCCGGTCCAAGTCAGATGCGCCATCCAAGCCGCGCAAGCCCAAGGGTCCGCCGCCGCCCGTCGGCAAGCCCAACAGCAAGAAAAACAAGGCCCGCGCCGCCGCCGCCGCAAAAACCAAGGCCGCAGAAAAGCGCAAGGGCGGCCGCAAGTAACCCGCCATAACGTCAGGTCGCGTCCCTTTGGCGCGTTAAAACCGCATCGCGACCTGTCGTGCCCTCTTGCCCGTGCGCAGCCAAACGGCTACGGCATGGGGCCATGAAAATTCTTTTTTTGGGCGATGTCATGGGGCGTGCGGGGCGCGCTGCCGTGAAAGATACTCTGCCGCGGCTTCGTGAAGACTGGCGGCTCGATTTCGTAGTAGTCAACGGCGAGAACGCCTCGAACGGCATGGGGCTCAGCGCCGACCATGCCAAGATCCTGCTGGATGCAGGGGCCGATTGCATCACCCTTGGCGATCACGCTTTCGACCAGAAAGACATGATGCAGTTCATCCAGACCGAACCGCGCATCATTCGCCCGCAGAACTATGCCCACGGCGATGTCCCAGGGCGTGGATACCGCGTCTTCGAGGCACGCGGCGGGCGCAAGGTGCTGGTGGCGCAGGTGCTGGGCCAGGTCTTCATGAAGCGCCCCTTCGATGATCCGTTTTCTGCGATTGACACGATCCTGCGCAAGCATCCGCGCGGCGGCATGGTGCAGGCCTCCATCGTCGATGTGCATTGCGAGGCGACCTCGGAAAAGATGGGGATGGGCCATTTCTGCGATGGTCGCGCCTCGCTCGTGGTCGGCACCCACACCCACGTTCCCACGGCTGACACCCAGATCCTGCCGAACGGCACCGCTTTCCAGTCCGATGCCGGCATGTGCGGTGACTACAATTCGGTGATCGGCATGGAAAAAACCGAACCCATGCGCCGCTTTGTCACCGGTATGCCCAAAGCCCGCTTTACACCCGCCTTGGGCGAAGCCACGCTGTCCGGCGTCTATGTCGAAACCGACGATCGCACCGGCGCGGCCACCCGTATCGAAATGGTCCGTCAGGGCGGACGCCTCACGCAGGCCGGACCTGCATGAACCAGCGGCACTTCTTTGCCATCCTGCTCCTGCTCGGGTCGGGGTGGGGGCTGACCATCCCGCTGACCAAGGTCGCCGTCAGCGAAGGCTACGAGCCGCTTGGCCTGATCTTCTGGCAGATGGCCATCGGTGCCGTCGCGCTTGGCCTGTTCCGCGTGATCCGGCGCAAACCCGTCGGTATGCCACGGGGCAAGCTGTGGTTCTTCCTGATGGTGGCGCTGCTGGGAACGGTCCTGCCGAACACCTTCTCCTACCGCGCCGCGGCGCATCTCCCGGCGGGGGTGATGGCGGTCTGCATCTCGCTGGTGCCGATCTTTGCCTTTCCCATCGCATTGGCCCTGCGCACCGACCGTTTCGACTGGCTGCGCCTTGGCGGGCTGGCTGCGGGCCTTGCCGGCGTTGTGCTTCTGGTCGGCCCCGACAGCCTGCCCGAAGCCGGCATGGCACTTTGGATTCCCATCGCTTTGGTTGCCCCGCTTTGCTACGGGCTCGAAGGCAATATCGTGGCCAAGGTCGGAATGCAGGATCTTGGCCCCGGCCATGTGCTCTTTGGGGCATCCGTCCTCGGAGCGATCATCGCCCTGCCGCTGGCCATTGGCTCAGGCCAGTTCATCGACCCGCGCACCGAATGGAATGCGCCCGAGTTTGCAATTCTCGGGGCGGCGGTCATCCACGTGGCCGTTTACACTGGCTATGTCTGGCTGGTTTCACAGGCTGGCGCAGTCTTTGCTTCTCAAGTCGCTTATGTCGTAACCGGCATGGGCGTAATCTGGTCCATGCTCCTGTTGTCCGAACGCTACTCGGGTTGGGTATGGGCCTCTTTGCTTCTTATTCTTGTTGGAATGTTTATTGTACAGCCCCGGCGCAAGGATGTGCTTGCCTCCTAGGTGGGCATCGGCAATTGTGATCGCAGGCAAATTTCGGAAGACGAATGGACCTTTTTGATTTTTCTCAGACAACTCAAGCCTACCTCGCCATGGGCGTCGTGGTTTGCATGTTCGCCCTTTTCATGCGTGAAGCCTATCCGGCAGAAGTGGTTGCGATCGCAGGCGCTTCGGTGCTGCTGATCCTTGGCTTGTTGCCCTATGACGAGGCGCTGCACGTCCTGTCGAACCCGGCCCCCTGGACCATTGCGGCGATGTTCATCGTCATGGGGGCTTTGGTGCGGACTGGCGCGCTTGACTGGTTTACCCAACTCGCGGAATCCCAGGCCGAACGCAGCCCGTTGATCGCCATTGGCGCCCTTATGGGGTTTGTGATGATCGCCTCGGCTTTCATGAACAACACCCCCGTTGTGGTGGTCATGATCCCTGTGTTCATTCAGCTCTCGCGCAAACTGGGCGTTTCGGCCAGTAAGCTGCTGATCCCGCTGTCCTATGCGGCGATCCTCGGCGGCTGTCTGACCCTTATCGGTACCTCGACCAACCTGTTGGTTGACGGTGTGGCCCGCTCGCGCGGCATGGAACCCTTCACCATTTTCGAGGTCACGCCGCTGGCTGCGATCCTCGCACTCTGGGGCGCGTTTTACCTCAGCGTCATCGCCCCCCGCCTGTTGCCCAGCCGGGGCAGCATGTCCGACCTCCTGTCCGACAAGGCCTCAAAAAAGTTCTTCACCGAAGCCGTGGTTCCGCCGGAATCCAACCTGATCGGACGGGAAGTCACCGGTGTTCAGCTGTTCAAACGTGATGGCGTGCGCCTTGTTGACGTGATCCGCGGCGATGCCTCGCTGCGCCGCAACCTTGATGGTGTCACCCTTCAGGTCGGCGACCGTGTGGTCCTGCGCACCAAGATGACCGAACTTCTGAGCCTGCAACGCAACAAGAGCCTCAAGCGCGTCGATCAGGTATCGGCCGTTGAAACCACCACAGTCGAAGCCCTCATCACGCCGAACTGCAAGATGGTTGGCCGCCGCCTTGGCGAACTGCGTCTGCGCCGTCGTTTCGGTGTCTACGTCATCGCTGCGCACCGTCGCGACAAGAACATCGGCCGCCAGCTTGACGACCTGATGGTTCAGCCCGGTGACACCCTGCTGCTCGAAGGCTCGCCCGAAGACATTCAGCGCCTGTCGACCGAGATGAACATGCTCGACGTGTCCAAACCCACGGACCGTGCCTACCGCCGAAGCCATGCGCCCCTGGCAATTGGTGCGCTGGCGGGCATCGTGGCCCTCGCGGCCTTTGGTGTCGCCCCGATCCTGCTCCTCGCGGTTCTGGCGATGGCGCTGGTCTTCCTGACCCGCTGTATCGACAGTGACGAGGCCTTCGGCTTTGTCGACGGGCGCCTGCTTGCCCTGATCTTCGCCATGCTGGCGGTGGCCACGGCGCTCGAGACCTCCGGCGCGATCGAGTTGATCGTCCATGCCATCACGCCCTATATCGCGGAACTCTCGCCGTTCTTCATCGTCTGGTCGATCTACCTTCTGACCTCGGTGCTGTCGGAAACCATCAACCACGCGGTTGCGGTCGTCCTGACGCCGGTGGCCATCGGTATCGCCACCTCGCTTGGCATCGACCCGCGTCCCCTTGTTGTGGCCGTGATGATCTCGGCAAGCGCCACCTTCGCGACACCGATCAGCTACCAGACCAACATGATGGTCTATGGCCCCGGCGGTTACCGGTTTACCGACTTCATGAAGGTGGGTATCCCGCTCAACCTCAGCGTTGGTCTGCTTGCGTCACTTCTGATCCCGTTCTTCTGGCCGCTCTGATCTTGGCGGCCAGACCCTTTCCTTCGTCAAAAGGCAACGTGCGTTTGCGAAACCGCGGAATCTCCAAACTCCGCACCTCCGCAATACCGTCACGATACCGACGTAATACCGACGTTGGGTTTTCGGGGTCCCAGACCAGTTAACCCCTTGATTCGAAAAGGGCCGCTCCAAACGGGCGGCCCTTTGTCATTGATATGCGATACCGATCACTTCCGCTTCTTCGGCGGCATCAAATCGGTGATGGTACCTTCGAACATTTCAGCGGCAAAGTTCACCGTCTCCGACAGCGTCGGGTGCGGGTGGATCGTATGGCCCAGATCAACCGCATCAGCGCCCATTTCGATGGCCAGCGCCACCTCGGCGATCAGGTCGCCAGCGTTGGGGCCCACGATACCGGCACCGATCACACGGTCGCCGTCTTCGTCGAAGATGACCTTGGTGATCCCCTCCGAGCGACCCAGCGACAGCGAGCGACCCGAGGCAGCCCACGGGAACACGCCCTTGCCAACCTTGATGCCTTCCGCCTTGGCCTGCGTCTCGGTGATACCCACCCAGGCAACCTCTGGGTCGGTATAGGCGACCGAGGGGATGACGCGCGCATCAAAGAAGCGCTTGTGACCCGCGCAGACTTCTGCCGCAACCTTGCCCTCATGCACGGCCTTGTGCGCCAGCATGGGCTGGCCAACAACGTCACCGATGGCAAAAATATGAGGCACACCAGTGCGTTGCTGGTTGTCGACCGCGATAAAGCCACGCTCGTCCACAGCCACACCAGCCGCACCAGCATTGATCTTGGCACCATTCGGGCGACGTCCGACAGCCACCAGCAGCTTGTCGAAGGTATCCACCTTCTCGCCGTCCGGACCTTCCATTGTTACTTTAAGACCTTCGTCGGTTGCCTCAACAGCCGTGACCTTGGTTTTGGTCAGCACCGCCTCATAGCGCGCTTCAATGCGCTTTTGCAGCGGCTTGACGATGTCCTTGTCGGCACCGGGAATGATCTGGTCCATGAACTCGACGATGGTCACGTCAGAGCCAAGCGCATCATAAACGGTTGCCATTTCCAGACCGATGATCCCGCCACCCAGAACCAGCAGGCGACCGGGAACATCTTCCAGTTCCAACGCACCGGTCGAGTCGATCACGCGCGGATCGTCATGCGGGATGAAGGGCAGGGTCACCGGCTCGGACCCGGCGGCGATGATGCACTGGTCAAAGCTGACAGTGGATTTTTCGCCGTCGTTGTCGACCTCAATCATGTTCGGCCCGGTAAAGGTGCCATAGCCATTGACGACCTGAACCTTCCGCCCTTTGGCCAGACCTGCAAGACCACCTGTCAACTGGTTGATAACGCTCTCTTTCCAGCCGCGCAGTTTGTCGAGATCGACCTCCGGTTTGGCAAAGGTGATGCCGTGATCGGCCATCTCTTCGGCCTCGGTCATGACCTTGGCCGCGTGCAGAAGGGCCTTGGACGGAATACAGCCGACGTTGAGGCAGACGCCACCAAGCGACGAGTCCTTCTCGATCAGGACAACCTTCTTGCCAAGGTCCGCCGACCGGAACGCCGCGGTATAACCACCCGGGCCGGAACCCAGAACCACCACCTCGGCATGAACGTCGCCCGCGCCAGTTGCGGTGCCTGTTGCTGCCACGGCTTGCGGTGCGGTCGGAGCCGCAGGTGCCTCTGCCTTGGGGGCGTCTTCTGTCGCTGCGCCTTCGAACACCATGATGACCGTGCCTTCGGAAACACTGTCGCCTTCGGCAACCTTGATTTCCTTGACCACGCCCGCTGCGGGCGAGGGCACTTCCATCGTGGCCTTGTCGCTCTCCAGTTCGATCAGCGGGTCCTCGGCGGCGACAGTGTCGCCAACCGAAACCAGGATCGAGATCACGGGAACGTCGGAAAAATCACCAATATCAGGGACTTGAACTTCCATTGTGTCGTCCTCCTTACCACATCAGCTTGCGCATGTCGCCGAGCAGGGTCTTGAGCGTCACGCAGAAGCGTGCGGCCAGGGCCCCGTCGATGGCGCGGTGGTCATAGCTCAGGCTAAGCGGTTGCATCAGGCGCGGTACAAACTCTTCGCCGTTCCAGACCGGTGCCATTTTCGAGCGCGTCAGGCCAAGGATCGCTACTTCCGGCGCGTTCACGATCGGGGTGAACGAGGTGCCGCCGATACCGCCCAGCGACGAGATCGTGAAGGTCGCGCCCGACATGTCTGCCGACTTCAGCTCGCCTGCGCGCGCCTTGCCCGACAGCTCCATCAGGTCCTTGGAAATCTCGACAAGACCCTTGCGATCGGCATCCTTGATGACCGGAACAACAAGGCCGTTCGGCGTGTCCGCCGCGAAGCCGATGTTGTAGTAGTCTTTCTTGATCAGCTTGTCGCCGTCGGGATGGATCGACGAGTTCACTTCCCAGTGCTGCTTGAGTGCCGAAACCGAGGCTTTGATCACGAAGGACAGCAGGGTCACGCGATAGCCGTCTTCCTTGGCCAACGTGTCCATTTCCTTGCGGTACTTGTCGAGGTCGGTGATGTCGGCCTCGTCGTTGTGGGTCACGTGGGGCACGTTGAGCCACGAACGGTGCAGCGCAGGGCCCGAGATCTTCTTGATGCGCGGCATGTCCACGTCTTCGACCGGCCCGAACTTCGAGAAGTCGACCGCGGGGATCGGCGGAATGCCCATGCCGCCTTGAACCGCACCACCCGCTGCCGGAGCGGCGGCCGTCGAGGATTTCAGGAAGGCCGTGACGTCTTCGCGCAGGATACGGCCCTTGCGGCCGGTGCCGTTGACTTTTGACAGGTTGATCTCAAGCTGGCGGGCAAAGGCGCGCACAGACGGCGAGGCATGCGCCTTGCCAAAGCCCGCATCGGTTACCGCTGCCGGGGCAGGGGCCGGAGCCGCAGGAGTTGCCGGAGCGGCGGCAGGCGCCGCTGCCGGGGCGGTTTCGGCTGGGGCTGCCGCCGCGCCTTCGCCTTCCACCAAAAGCAGGAGCGAGCCTTCAGAAACCGAGTCACCCTCGGCGACTTTGATCTCGACAACCTTGCCCGACGCAGACGATGGCACTTCCATCGTGGCCTTGTCGCTTTCCAGCTCAACAATCGGGTCTTCTTCCGCGATCACGTCGCCAACGCTGACCAGGATGGTAACAACCGGAACTTCCGAGAAATCACCGATATCGGGAACTTTTACTTCAACAGTCATTGTTCAATCTCCTCTCTTCCCGATCACACCAGGCGCGGGTTCGGCTTGGTGCCGTCGATGTCATATTTGGCAAGCGCCTCTTCCAGCACTTTCTTGGTAATGCTGCCTTCGCGGAACAGGTCCACCATGGCGGCTGCTGCGATGTGGTTTGCGTCCACCTCGAAGAAACGGCGCAGGTTTACACGGCTGTCCGACCGGCCGAACCCGTCGGTGCCAAGCACCGTGTAGCGGCCCGGAACACAGGTGCGGATCTGCTCTGCATAGTTCTTCATGTAGTCGGTGGCAGCGATGACCGGCCCCTTGGCCTTGGCAAGCTGCTCGGCCACGAAAGAGGTTTTCGGCTCTTCCAGCGGGTTCAGGCGGTTCCAGCGCGCCACGTCCTGGCAATCACGCGCCAGTTCGTTGTAGCTGGTCGCCGACCAGATTTCCGAAGTCACGCCGAAATCGGCCTCCAGCATCTCGGCAGCCTTGATGGCCTGAACCAGAATGGTGCCCGATCCCATGAGGGTGACGTGTTTCTTGGACGGCTTCTTAACCTCTTTGAAACGATAAAGCCCTTTGATGATCTCGTTTTCGACACCCATCGGCATATCCGGGTGGCTGTAGTTCTCGTTCATCAGGGTGAGGTAGAAGAACACGTCTTCCTGATCTTCGTACATCCGCTTCAGACCATGCTGTACGATGGCCGCAACCTCGTACTGGAAGGTCGGGTCATAGCTGACGCAGTTCGGGATGGTGCCGGCCAGGATGTGGCTGTGGCCATCTTCGTGCTGAAGGCCTTCACCGTTCAGGGTTGTGCGCCCTGCGGTGCCGCCAAGCATGAAGCCACGCGCACGGCTGTCCCCTGCGGCCCAGGCCAGATCGCCGATCCGCTGGAAGCCGAACATCGAATAGTAGATGAAGAACGGGATCATCGGCACGCCGTGGTTCGAATAAGCGGTAGCGGCAGCGATCCAGTCTGCCATTGCGCCGGCTTCGTTGATGCCTTCCTGAAGAACCTGACCGTTGGTCGATTCCTTGTAGTACATCATCTGGTCGGCATCTTCCGGCGTATAGTTCTGCCCTTCCGGGTTGTAGATGCCCACCGAACGGAACAGGCCCTCCATGCCAAAGGTGCGGCTTTCGTCCGGAACGATCGGAACCACGTTCTTGCCGATCTTCTTGTCACGCAGCAGCGTGGTCAGGATGCGGACAAAGGCCATCGTCGTCGAAATCTCGCGATCACCGGTGCCCTTGAGCTGGGCATCGAACTTCTCGAGTGCCGGAATTTCGAGTTTCGGTGCGTCGTGGAAGCGTTTGGGGAATTCACCACCCAGAGCTTTGCGACGATCCGCGAGATAGGCTTTTTGCGCGTTGTTCAGTTGAACGAACGGTGCCTTGGGCAGATCTTCATCACTTACCGGGATCTTGAAACGGTCGCGGAAGGCACGCAGTTGGTCTTCGGCGAGTTTCTTTTGCTGGTGGGTGATGTTCATGCCTTCACCGGCAGACCCCATACCGTAGCCCTTGACGGTCTTGACCAGAAGGCAGGTCGGGGTGCCCTTGGTGTCGCTGGCGCGTTTGAACGCCGTGTAGACCTTTTGCGGGTCGTGACCACCGCGGCGCAGCGACCAGATCTGTTCGTCGGTCCAGTCCTCAACCAGCTTCGCGGTTTCGGGGTATTTGCCGAAGAAGTGTTCGCGAATATAGGCACCATCCTTCGACTTGAAGGTCTGATAGTCGCCGTCCACGGTTTCATCCATCAGCTGGCGCAGCTTGCCGGTGGTGTCTTTCTCGAGAAGTTCATCCCAGCCCTTGCCCCAGAGGAGCTTGATCACGTTCCAGCCGGCACCGCGGAAGTCACCTTCCAGTTCCTGAACGATCTTGTGGTTGCCGCGCACGGGGCCATCAAGGCGTTGCAGGTTGCAGTTTACGACGAAGATCAGGTTGTCGAGACCTTCGCGCACCGCGAGGTCAATGGCGCCACGGCTTTCCGGTTCGTCCATCTCGCCATCGCCAAGGAAACACCAGACCTTGCGGTCGGCCATGTCGATGTGGCCGCGGTTGTGCATGTATTTCATGAACCGCGCCTGGTAGATCGCCATGAGCGGGCCAAGACCCATCGAGACGGTCGGGAACTGCCAGTAGTCAGGCATCAACCAGGGGTGGGGATAGGAGGACAGGCCGTTGCCGGCAACTTCCGAACGGAAGTTCTCAAGTTGCTCTTCGCTGATACGCCCTTCCATGAAGGACCGCGCGTAGATGCCGGGGATCACGTGGCCCTGGAAGAACACAAGGTCGCCACCGTGGATCGCAGACTTGGAGCGCCAGAAATGGTTTAAACCTATATCATACATAACGGCCGAAGAGGCGAAGGAGGCGATGTGGCCGCCGTATTCGCTGGATTCCTTGTTACGACGTACAACAGTCGCCATGGCGTTCCAGCGATTGATGGTGCGAATGCGCCATTCCATTTCCAGATCGCCGGGAAACTCTTCCTGATCATCGGCCGGGATGGTGTTCTGGTAGGGCGTGGTTGCCGAGAAGGGCAGGTTGGCCCCGGATGCGCGGGCCTGTTGAACAGCTTTATCCAGCAAATAATGGGCGCGTTCGGCACCGTCGCGTGCAATTACATCTTCGACGGCTTCTTGCCATTCACGGCTTTCAATTGGGTCGATGTCTTCGAATTGGGTCGCCATTCGCAGCGTCCTCCTCCTGATTGACGTGGCGTTTCTTGCTTATAGTTTAATATTAAACAATCTAGCTAGTCCACTGCTGACATAGCTGCCATGCGTCAGATGGGAGACTTGGTTTAGGGGCTGGAAAACAAAAAAGGCGCTGTGAAGACCGTCACAGCGCCTTTGATTTTTTTGATGTGGGGCTGTCTAGGTCGCCGAGTTGTCCTCATGTGGGAGAACGAGGTTCAGAACAACAGCACAGAGAGCTGTCGGTGCCACGGCTGACGTCATGAGAGTTTTGACCACACCGGGAAGATACTGAACCGCAGTGGGGACAAGGTTCAGACCCAGGCCTGCGGCCAGCGACACGGCGATGATCACCATGTTGCGGCGGTTCATCTGGACTTCGGACAGAACGTTCATGCCTGCGGCTGCGACCATCCCGAACATCACGATCACGCCACCACCAAGAACCGGCAGAGGCATCGAGGCAATGATGGCGCCGATCTTGGGAAGCAGGCCACAGACAATCATGATCAGGCCCGAGATGGTTACGACGTGACGGCTCATGATGCCGGTCATGCCAACGATGCCCACGTTCTGGCTGAAGGAGGTATTTGGCAGACCACCAAATACGCCCGCGACTGCGGTTCCCAGACCGTCAGCGTAGGTCGCACCTTGAATTTCGGCGTCGGTAGCATCACGCCCCGCACCGGCCTTTGCGGTTGCCGAAGCATCGCCGACGGTCTCGATTGCCGAAACCACGGAAACGAGCGTCACCGCAATCACGGCGCCAAGGCTGAACTCAAATCCATAGGGCAGTGGTGTGATACCCGTGACCCAGGATGCCTTGCCAACGGCGGCGAAATTCACCATGCCGAGGAAGTAGGCAAGGATATAGCCTGCGATCAGACCGATCAGGATCGCCGCATTCGAAAGCGTGCCCTTGGCAAAGAACTTTACGCCCAAGGCAACAATGACCACCGTCAGGGCAACCGACCAGTGCATTAGCGAGCCAAAGCTCTCTGCTTCCATCTGGAACTTGGCCGCGCCGCCAGCGGCATATTTGATTGCGACCGGGATTAGGTAGAGCCCGATGGCCAGAATGACCAGGCCGGTGACAAGCGGGGGGAACAGCCAGCGAAGCTTACCGATCACCGAGCCAAGTGCAAAGTGAATTGCCCCGCCGATAATGCAGGCCGTGAGTGCGACCCCAAGTCCCTGCGTGGCAGCCACACCGGCAAGAACGCCGACAAATGCAAAGCTCGTGCCCTGCATGATGGGCAGGCGTGCGCCGATCGGGCCCATGCCGATTGTCTGAAACAGCGTGGCAACGCCCGCGAATAGCATTGCCATCTGGATCAGGTAAACCTGCTCCGCGCCGCCAAAGGCAAGACCAGCGGCCCCGGCAACGATAATGGAGGGCGTCACGTTCGAGGCAAACATCGCCAGGACATGTTGCAACCCAAGCGGCACAGCCTGTGCCAGTGGAGGGGTGTAGTTGGGATCCTTGAGATTTGGTGTCGTCCCTGTCGTAGTCGTATCCATACGTTTTTCTCCTGTTGTATGGGGTGTTCGCCGCCTTCGTTTGACGTGCGGCTTTGGGTGATTTGGCCGGGTCGGGGACCCTGCCATCGGAGGCCTGCCACCAAAGATGCTTTTGACCGGGCGCGTGATAAGGCTGCGCAGATCCCTGGTAGCGGTGTCGACGCATCCTACAGCAGAGCTGTAAGCAGGACTTTCAAGGAATTCCTGAAAGTTCTCTTTGTGACTTGTGATGCGGCTTGGGGCAGGCCGGCCGAAATTTGGGCGCCGCGCAAAAATGTGGCCCCCTAACGATGGGGCAGGTGTTTACAAACTTTGGATTTTTTGTTCTGCGGGAGCCTTGGATTGGCTCGGATCAGACAAGCTCTTGCTGAATACGTTCCACCATGTGATCGATAAACAATCGGGTCTTGGGGTCCTGGTGACGGCGATGCGTATAGAGGCAGGCCATCTGGATGGGAATTGGGAGATTATCCGTCAACACGGGCACAAGAGAGCCGGACTTGAGGTGTTCGGCCACTTCAAAAACGGGTTTGAGAACAATGCCCTGCCCGTCAAGTGCCCAATTCGTCAAAACGTCTCCGTCGTCAGTTTCAAACGGACCCTTTACGGCAAATTTTTTGGTGCCGTCTTGCGTCTGGAGCTGCCACTGAAATTCGGGTGCCCCGGGATAACGAAGATTAAGTGCATCGTGCGTTCCGTTAATGAGGTCTTCCGGTTGCGTGGGCATGCCGCGTTCCTGAATATAGGCAGGCGATGCGCACAATATGCGGGGACAATCTGCAATTTTCCTAATGCGCAACGTACTGTCCTCGGGCAGACCAAGAAAAAACGCCACGTCCAGTCCCTCGGCGGTCAGATCCAGCTTTCGATCCGACAGGCGTAATCTCAGGTCAACAAGGGGATAGGCTTTCTTGAAGCTGGGTATATGTGGGGCAATCAAGCGGCGTCCTACCCCCAGTGGAGCGGCGACATACAAAGTGCCGCGCGGCGACTGGGTGACTGATGAGACCGCGGCCTCTGCCTCGTCGATGGTTTCGAGAATTTTGCAGGCGCCCGAGTAGAATATCTGACCCTGTTCCGTTGCATTCAACTGTCGCGTGGTGCGCATGAAAAGCCTGACCCCAAGGTATTCTTCCAGCTGGGAAATTCGCGACGAGGCCACCGCCGCCGAGATACGTTGATCGCGGGCGGCTGCGGACATGCTGCCCAATTCATAGACACGGACGAAGGTTCGGATATTGTCGAGGTAGGACATTTGTTATTTTTTGGTTTTCTTTGAAGCTGTTCGGGTTTTTTCTACGATAGCGGATAATCGTGTGTCACGTTAATTTGCGAAAAAGTCACGGAAGGGCCGGGTATGGATTTTGTGTTCCTGTGGGATTGGGTGGAATTCGCCCTGCGTTGGTTGCATGTGATTACGGCTATCGCATGGATCGGATCTTCTTTTTATTTCATTGCCTTGGATCTGGGTTTGCGTCGCGATGGTGAGCTTGGCGGGGCGGATGGAGAAGAGTGGCAGGTGCACGGTGGCGGGTTCTATCATATCCGCAAGTACCTCGTGGCGCCGGAGGCAATGCCTGAACACCTGACATGGTTCAAATGGGAAAGCTATTCGACCTGGCTGAGTGGTGCGGCGCTTCTGATGGCTGTCTACTGGGTTGGCGGCGAAATGTACCTGATCGATGCCACCAAGTCGGAGCTGAGCCTTTGGCAGGGGATCGGCATTTCAGCGGTTTCACTAACCATCGGTTGGCTGGTCTATGACCGCCTTTGCAAATCCAGACTGGCGCAGAATCCGACAGCTTTGATGCTGTTGTTGTTTGTGCTGCTTGTAGTCATGGGGTGGGGCTATACACAAGTCTTCACGGGCCGCGCCATGATGCTGCATCTGGGCGCTTTCACGGCAACGATCATGACGGCGAACGTGTTTTTCATCATCATGCCCAATCAACGGATCGTGGTGGCGGATTTGAAGGCGGGGCGAAAGCCTGATCCGAAGTACGGCAAGATTGCCAAATTGCGGTCGACGCACAACAACTACCTCACCTTGCCCGTGATTTTCCTCATGTTGTCAAACCATTATCCCTTGGCCTTCGCGACCGAGTACAACTGGATCATCGCCGCATTGGTATTCCTCATGGGCGTCACGATCCGGCATTTCTTCAACACGATGCATGCGCGCGGCGGTATGAAGTGGTGGACCTGGGGCGCGACCGCGGCCTTGTTTGCAGCGATCATCCTGCTTTCGTCGGCGGGGCCGGGGGGGACGGATTATGATGAGGAGGAGGCGCGGGCGTTTACGCCGGCGGAGGCGATTTATGCGGAAGCGGAGGGCTTTGAAGAGGTGATCGACATCGTGCTGGGGCGGTGTTCGATGTGCCATGCGAGAGAGCCGGGCTTTGACGGGATTGGCCATGCGCCGAAGCAGGTACTCCTTGAAACTCCACAAGAAATTGCTTTTCAGGCCAAGCGGATCTATTTGCATTCCGGGCTGAGCACGGCCATGCCGCCGGCCAATGTGAGCTGGATGGAGCCCGAAGAACGGGCGGCCATCGTGCGGTGGTTCAAGGCGGCGCAGCGGGGCTGAAACCCGCGTCGGTGCAACGTCGGTATTACGTCGGTATTACGGAGGTGCAGTATCCGTCTCGATGGGCGTTTACCGGTGTTTCCAAAAAATGAAGATATTGTAATTCACACATTTGAATGTCAGCATGTAGGCAATTCGCCTAGGTGAGGAGAGGATCATTCAAATGGCAATGACGCGGAGACAACTGCTTCAGGGGGCAGTTGCAGGAACGGCCCTGGCCGGCATGGGAGGCAAGCTGGCGCTGGCCTCGGATATGGCCGAGATCGGCAGCATGAAAATCACGACACTGTCGGATGGCAATCTGAACCTGCCGGGGGAATTCATTTTCGGGCCGATGCCGAAAGACAAGCTGGCGCCGATCCTTGCTGCGAACGGGATTGGCGACGGGCCGTTGACGCCTGAATGCAATGTAACGCTGCTTCAGGACGGTGAGCGCACAATCCTTTTTGATACGGGCTCGGGTCCGGCGTTTCAGGAGAGCGCAGGGCTTTTGGTGGACTCGCTGGACGAAGCAGGTGTGGCGGTCGAGGATGTGACCCACGTTGTCTTTACCCATTGCCACCCGGATCACCTTTGGGGCGCATTGGATGATTTTGACGATCCGCTGTTTCCTGAGGCCGTTCACATGATGGGGCGGTCCGAGTGGGATTATTGGTGGAACCCCGAGACCGTGAACACCATCGAGGAAGCCCGAACCACGATGGCCGTTGGGGCCAAGCGCCGGATGGAGGTTCTGGAAGACGCGATTACCCTGTTTGATGCGGGGCAGGAAATTCTGCCGGGGGTGATGGCGCGGGCGTCATACGGGCACACGCCAGGCCACATGGCATTCGAGCTGCGGTCGGGCAGCGAGAGCGTGATGGTTGTGGGGGATTCCATCGGCAACCACCACGTGGCCTTTGCCGCGCCGGGCTGGCATTCGGGGTCGGATCAGGACAAGGAGACCGCAGCGGCCACGCGGCAAAGCCTTCTGGACCAGATGAGCGCCGAAAAGACGCGGATCATCGGCTATCACCTCCCGGGCGGCGGCATGGGACATGTCGAACGCACGGGCGACGCCTATCGCTTTGTGCCTCAGGGGGCGTGACCCCGAACAGTAGACCTGTGCGCCTTGCCCGGATATGACGGGGCAGGGCAGACAGGAGGCCATCATGCAGGCAGTGATTTTCGATCTTGATGGAACGCTGGTTGATAGCGTCTGGGATATTCAGGCGTCGGTGAACCGCGTGCTGGCCGAGGAAGGCCAGGAAGCGCTTGATGTGGATACGATCAAGTCCTTTGTGGGCGACGGGCTTCCCAAGCTGACCGAGCGCGTCATCCTGCATCTTGGTTTGGGCATGGAACATCATGCGCGCCTAACAGCGGATATTCTGCAGGTCTATGAAACAGCGGACCTGACCCACTCGCGCCTGTATCCCGGAATCGAAGGGGCGCTGGCTGCCTTGAAGGCCAAGGGCTACCGGATGGGGGTTTGCACCAACAAACCCTTTGGCCCGGCGGTCAAGGTTCTGATGGCGATGGGGATCGATCATTTCTTTGAAGGTGTGATCGGAGGGGACTCGCTGGCGCAGCGCAAACCCGATCCGGCCCCGCTGATCGCCACGATGGAGAAAATCGGCGCCACGCAGGTGGTGTTTGTGGGGGATAGCGAGATTGACGGGGAAACGGCGCAGCGTGCGGCAATCCCCTTTGCGCTGTTCTCGGAAGGGTATCGCAAGCGCGAAATTGACGAGATTGCGCATAACGCGGTGTTCTCGGACTATGACGACTTGGTGAAAATCGTATCAGACAGCTTTGCAAACGTTGCCTGACGCGCCCTGTTTTGCCTAGTCTTGGGCAAAACAGGGAGTGAATGATGAAACAAGCGATGCTTACGGCGGCGATGGTTCTTGGGCTAGCAGGTGCGGCGATGGCCGGGCCGCCGGTTCTTGAACTTGCCGATCCCCAGCCGAAGTCGGTGAAATCCGGCCTTGCGGTGACCTATGCTTATCCGATTGATGTGAAGACCCTGAGCGATGCGCGCACCGCGTTGAAGAAAGAAGGCGTGGCAGGGCGCCCGCTGGCGGGGCTGGACTATCCTGATACTCGTGAAGGTGCCAAGGTCATGACCTCGGACAAGGCCTATGTGGTGGCAGCGCGGATCAACGGCTATATGAAGTTCGATGCGCCGGGTGTGTACGAGATCGAGATGTTCTCGAATGATGGTCTGGATCTGTCGCTTGGCGGGCAGCGGATTGCCAAGCTGGACGAGCGCGCGCCCTGTGGCAGCGCGGGGCGTCGCCGGGTCGAGGTCAAGGACGCCGGCTGGTACAAGCTTTCGGCAGTTTATTTCCAGCGGATGGGCACCAGTTGCCTTCAGATGGAGATGGGCAAGGACGGGGCGAAGCGAAAGCAGGTGTCCAACGCGGTTTTCGGATACTAGGGAGCGGGCGGCCGAAATGCGCCGCCTTTTTCGTGGCCGGCGGCTAGATCAGTTCCACGAGGGATTTGCCAAGCCTGAAAGGGGCTGCGAAGGCCACGAGGCATAGGGCGATGATCTGGAGCACGAGGATCAGGGCGTTGTCCTGAAGGAACTCCCATTCCTGTTTCAGCTCGCTGACCTGTGTGATCAGCTCGTCATAGGAATCGGCTAGAATCTGGAAGTCGGCGGCGATCACCGGCTGCGACAGGCGCACATTTGCGAGGGCGGGGCGGGTGATCGCGTCGCGCGGCTCGAAAGCCAGGAACTCGGCCGGATCAAAGGCGTTGGCGGTTTCCTGCATTTCTGGCATCTCGCTGCGCCCGACAAGAAAGTTCAAACCTTGCAGGGGGGCCGCGGCGCGGGTGACCGTCAGGAACAGGGGAAGGTCGCTGTTGCCTGCGGTCGAGGCAGAGAGGAATTCGACCTTTTCGCACAGGGTGCTGACATGGTCATCCGTGGCGGAGAGGCAGTAGCGCAGCCGGAAGCGGGCGGCGTCGGCGTCGAATTCGTGGCTGGCGGTGTAGGCGATGTCGATCTGGCGGTCGAGGCGGGCCGTGTCCTCGGTGTAGATGCCGGCGAGAATGGCAGTGACGGCGCCGATGCCGCCAAGAAGAACCCAGACGAGATCGGCGATTTTCCAGGCGCGGGAGGATTTTGGCAGGCGGAACAGGAAGGCTGTTGCGACGATCCCTGTGGCGAAACAGCCAAGGAGGAGAGGGAGTTGGTTGTCCACGACAAAGTTCATGCAGGCACCTGAGACGGGTTGGGTCAGGGGAGAGTTTAGGGAGCGGGGCTGTGCAGGGGCAACCGGCCTCACGCGGGTGTGTACTCCGCAAGAGGGGTGACGCAAATTCACGTCATTCTGTCGGCCTGCCACATTTGCGGCATATTCTTAAGGTATAAATTACCCTAGGTAAGAACAATTTTGAGGAGAGTGAGGGGTTACCTAGCAGGAAAGGAGCAGTCATGCTGGGACATATTAAGAAGCTATTTTCAGGGCGCGGTCGCGCTCCGCACCATGAACTTGGTCATCCCAATCCGCATCTGTCGCGTGATCCGCTGGATGATGAGATGGGGCTTGAGGAACTGTTCGAGGAATACGCCGAACACGATGAAGTGCCGATGCGGATGCTGCGGATGTCGCGGATGTTCGGGTTGAGCAAACAGCAGATCGCCCATCCCAACACGCAAGGGCGGATGCTTGTTCTGCGCTGCAACAACTGTTCGATGCGCGGCCGGTGTTTCAGGGACCGCGACCACAAGTGGACCAGCACGCCGGGTTTTGACAAGGAGCGCTGCGCCAATATCGAGACCTACCGCGAGATTGCGAAACGGGATGGCAACCGCGCGCCGATCAAGCACCAGATGTTCCGGATGCCAAAATTTCTCGGACGATCATAATTTCACCATAATCCTATGGTTGTGTAGGGCTGGGAAAGAAGACGTGATGATTGAGTAGTGACATGGTGGGACAAGAAACTGCATCGCGGGTTTGGGCCTGGTTCATCAAGCCGCTGGACAAACCTCTGACCGAAGAACAGGCGCGCGCGAAGGTGAGTCTTCATCGCGACACGCTGGGCCTTGGGGCGCTGATCGACGAATACGCCAATTCGACCGACGTAGCGCGCAGGCTGATGCGGATGGGGCACCTGTTTGGCCTTAGCAAACAGCAGATCGCCCATCCCAACACACAGGCTAAGCTGTTGGTCGAAAGCTGCAACACCTGCCGCAACCGCAGCCACTGTTTCCGCGACCGCAACGGCGCGCCGGTGGACCATCCGGGCTTTGACATCGAACGCTGCCCGGTGATCGAGACCCTGCGGGCGATCGCCAAACGCGACGGCAACCGGACAGCAATCCGCAACCGGATGATCTGAGGGTGTATTCCCGCAAACCGCAGCGACAATACCTCCAAGGTGTTCATTAAGCTGGTTTCTCCTTCAAGAACCTCTCTCTCGAATTGACGAGTGCGCACACAGTGTCTTGGTCGCGCCTAGTCAGTCGTATCCTCTAATCCCGAATTCGTTCCAAAGGGCTGGGTGAATTCGAATTTTCATTTGTGGATGCAAAAAACTCTCGCCGCGATGAGCCCAGAAGTAATTCCCAGTTTCAGGTTGAAAGCCTCCGATTAATCCGAGTTCGAATAGTTCTGTCAGGAAACGCTCTTCGTTCACATTGGGAATTGGGAGAGCCTTGAGAAGCTCGTCGGCGTCATCGTATGTCTTTTTTGTAATTCCTTTTCTAAGCGCATGAAGAATTGCTTTGCCGTGCACCACGCTAAGTTCATCTATAAGTTCTTTTGCAGATGCTCTAGAGTATTCGTCCAACGAGGCTTTCACTTGTTGTTCGCCAATTCGTTTTGAGTTTGGGTTCATTTTTGCGATAGCCAGCAGCAGCCTGACAACATCGCGCGGCCTACCCCAAGTGTTCGTTTTCAGAAATTCTGAAACGGTCATTTTGTGTTTTCCAAACGTCACGCTTCTGTCTACAAATTGAGAAACGTCTAATGGCGTTTGAGACAGGCCGTCCACCGAATGAGCTACTTTGAGATTAAAAACCTTCTCGAGAAGTGATGTTCCGTCCTCCCCGTCAATGTACCAAGTTAGGGCCACGTCTCGCCCATCGACAACCTTGCCGATTTCCGAATCAAAGTCGTTGATTAAATTGCGAATTTCGGGGCGAAGAGTACAAATAAAATGAAAATCCAGATCATTCTGGTTTGCAAAGTTATTTAATTCCCTGCAAGTCTTTACAATGTCTCTCACCATTGCGGCTCGAATACGAATTTCATCCTCTAGGGCGTCTAATTTTGAGAAAACGAGCTCATCAATAAAAAAGTACATTCGGTATTGAGCGCAACTCTCTACAAATAGTCTTCTAGCAACACGGTTGAACTCTTTAAGAGAAATTTCGTCAGGTTTCTCGAGTTTGGAAAGATCTACGCCGACTTCGGCGGCAATCGCGCCAGCGTCTGTACTTAGTTTGATAGAAAGGGAGCGTGTAAGACCAGCAAAAATATTCTGAAGGGGGGAGTGTGCAGGGCTTACAAAACGTGTGAATTTGTTTTGATAACCTGCTTCAAGTAGCAGGTTTCCAATTCGATTGAAGAACGTCCTCTCCCAAACGTCTCGAAAATCGTAATGGAGGAATAACTGCTTCGGGTTGGCCACGTCCGCCAAGCTGATATGGCTTTGAGTCTTGGAAATTTCGCTGTAGTCATCCGCGCGTAAGTCTTCTGCAAATCGAAAAAACAAAGTAAAATACCCGGATTGCTCCAATTCGGACGCGAGGCGCATCTGCACAGCCGTCTTACCTGCTCCCTTCCGGCCTACTACTATAAACCTACGATTATTTCTGAGCGATTGCATACTCAGAGAGAGAGGTACGACAAAGGTTTTGGAAAAAAAATCTGTTTCGTTCTTCGCTTCGTCAAAAGCTTCAAGGTCGCCAAAGTAAAGTTCTGATAGTTTCACGTTTCAACTCACAACTGCCTACGATGTTCCAGAAGCACGGATGCTTGGAACTTCTTCAAAACTAATTCGTTAAGTCGATTTGTCTCTATTTGGCGTCAGTAGTCAATGCAGAATTTCAGTTGCTCAAACATCCAGCTCCTCCACGAACTTCGCGTTCTCCTGAATATACTGGAAGCGCAGTTCGGGTTTCTTGCCCATCAGACGTTCCACGAGGTCTCCGGTTTCGCCCGGTTCGTCCTCGTCGATGGTGACGCGGATCAGGGTGCGCGAGGCGGGGTCCATCGTGGTTTCCTTGAGGTCCTTGGCGTCCATTTCACCAAGACCCTTGAAGCGCGAGACGTCGATCTTGCCCTTGCCGCCAAGGCCTTTTTCCAGCCATTCGTCGCGCTCGGTCTCGTCGATGCAGTAGACGCGTTTTGCGCCCTGCGTCAGGCGGAACAGCGGCGGGCAGGCGAGGTAGAGGTGGCCCTGATCGATCATCGGGCGCATCTGGGTGAAGAAGAAGGTCATCAGAAGCGAGGCGATGTGCGCACCGTCGACGTCCGCATCGGTCATGATGATGATCTTGTCATAGCGCAGGTCATCGACGTTGAACTTGGTGCCAAGGCCGACGCCAAGCGCCTGTGTCAGGTCGTTGATCTCGGCGTTTGAGCCGATCTTGGACGAGGCCGCGCCCAGAACGTTGAGGATCTTGCCGCGCAGGGGCAGGAGGGCCTGGGTCTTGCGGTTGCGCGCCATCTTGGCCGAGCCACCAGCCGAGTCACCCTCGACGATAAAAAGTTCGGTGCCGTCCCGATTGGTGGCGGAACAGTCGGTGAGCTTGCCCGGCAGGCGCAGCTTTTTGGTGGCCGATTTGCGCTGGGTCTCTTTTTCCTGACGGCGGCGCAGGCGTTCCTCGGCGCGCAGGATCAGAAAGTCGAGAATGGCACCGGCGGATTTGGTATCGGCGGCCAGCCAGTTGTCAAAGTGGTCGCGGACCGAGTTTTCCACCATCTTGTTGGCGGCCTCGGTCGACAGGCGGTCCTTGGTCTGGCCGACAAAGGCGGGATCGGCAATGAAGCAGGAGACCAGCGCACAGCCCCCGGTCATCAGGTCGTCGCGGGTGATCTGGCTGGCCTTCTTGTTGCCGACCAGTTCGCCGTAAGCCTTGATGCCCTTGAGGATCGCGGCCCAGAAGCCGGTGACATGGGTGCCGCCTTCGGGGGTGGGCACGGTGTTACAGTAGGACTGGGTAAAGCCGTCGCGCGAGGGCGTCCAGTTGATCGCCCATTCGACATAGCCTGCCTCGCCGAATTTCTCGCGGAACTCGACCTTGCCGGCAAAGGGCGCGTCGGCATAGGTCGAGGCGCTGCCGAGCACCTCGGTCAGGTAGTCCTTGAGGCCGCCGGGAAAGTGGAAGGTGGCCTCGGTCGGGGTTTCATTGTCGTCGATCTCGGATTTCCAGCGGATTTCGACGCCGGAGAAGAGATAGGCCTTGGAGCGCACGAGGGTGAAGAGGCGCTTGGGCTTGAAGCGGTGCGAGCCGAAGATCTCGGCGTCGGCGTGGAAGGTCACTGTGGTGCCGCGCCGGTTGGGGGCGCTGCCGACCTTTTCGACGGGACCCAGCGGTTTGCCGCGCGAGAACCGCTGTTCGTGCAGTTCCTTGTTGCGGGCGACCTGGACCACGAGGGAATCCGAGAGCGCGTTCACGACCGAAGAGCCAACGCCGTGCAGACCGCCCGAGGTCTGGTAGGCCTTGCCCGAGAACTTGCCGCCCGCGTGCAGGGTGCAGAGGATCACTTCGAGCGCCGATTTGTCGGGGAACTTGGGGTGCGGATCAATCGGGATGCCGCGGCCGTTGTCGCGGATCGTGACCGAATAATCGGCGTGCAGTTCCACCTCGATCCGGTTGGCGTGACCGGCAACGGCCTCGTCCATGGAGTTGTCGAGGATTTCGGCCACCATGTGGTGCAGCGCGCGCTCGTCCGTGCCGCCGATATACATGCCCGGCCTTTGGCGGACAGGTTCGAGCCCTTCGAGGACTTCGATGGAGGAGGCGTCGTAGGATTGCGATTGGGTCTCGGTCAGGAGATCGTTTGCCATGCGTCGGGCTGCTCTTCTTGGTGTTGATTGGGGGCCATTATGGCAGGAGGGCGCGGCATGGGGAAGGGGGCAGCGCGAGATAGCTGTGGAGGGATTGATTGCGGGCAGAAAAAGCCTGTCAGGCGAGGCCATGTTGACGTGCATCAATGCAGCGTCAAGGTGTTTGGGTTAGGGTGTGCGCGAGTTCAGAAAATTGGAGAATTACATGACCGCAACTTCTGCGAACACTTCCGCTGCATCGAAAAAAACCACCAACGACGCTGCCGAGGCACCTGTTGCCAATGGTGCGACCGCGCCTGTTGTGGCGGAAACCGCTGCGGAAGAACGCAAGGCCAACCCAAGCCCCGAAGAGGTACGTGCTGCGTTTGAAAGTGGCGAATACCCCTATGCCAAGAAGCTGTCACGCTCGACCTACGAGGCGCAGAAGGCCAAGATTCAGGCCGAGCTTCTAAAGGTTCAGCTTTGGGCGCAGGAAACCGGCCAGAAGTTTGTCATGCTGTTTGAAGGCCGTGATGCCGCCGGTAAGGGGGGGACGATCAAGCGCTTTACCGAGCACCTCAATCCGCGGATGGCGCGCGTTGTGGCGTTGAACAAGCCGACGGATGAAGAGCGCGGCCAGTGGTATTTCCAGCGCTATATCAACCACCTGCCGACCTCGGGCGAGATCGTGCTCTATGACCGTTCGTGGTACAACCGCGCTGGCGTTGAGCGTGTGATGGGGTTCTGCGAGCCGGGGGAATACCTTGAGTTCATGCGCCAGACCCCTGATTTCGAACAGATGCTGGTGCGCTCGGGCATCCGCCTTTACAAATACTGGTTCTCGGTCACGCAGGACGAACAGCGCCGCCGGTTCAAGAGCCGCGAGACCGATCCTCTCAAGCAGTGGAAGCTGTCGCCGATCGACAAGGCGTCGCTGGACAAGTGGGATGACTACACCGAGGCCAAGGAAGCGATGTTCTTCTACACCGACACCGCCGATGCGCCGTGGACGGTGATCAAGTCGAACGACAAGAAACGTGCGCGTCTGAACTGTATGCTGCACTTCCTGAACTCTCTGGATTATCCGGGCAAGGATCTGGATATCGCGCAGGCACCTGATCCGCTGATCGTGTCGACCGCGAGCCATGTCATCCATCGTTCGGAGCATATCTTGGGCACGGCGCTGCATCCGGATACCCGAAAGAAATAAGGGCTGCTGCTGCGCTGCTTCCAGAGGAGGGGATGTAGCGCGCTCTGAATGGGCAGTAGCTCGGAAAAGGCGGTGTTGATCGTTGGGATCAAGCCGCCTTTTTCTATGGGTGTATCCGAGGTGTCGAACCATCTGGATAATGCGAAGAGTGTTTCTCGCAAAGAGGGTGCTTGCCAGAATGTCGCAGGCCGCCTAAGGCTTGGCGTATGACGAGTTCTTTCACCTATCGCGATCATTCGCGCGCGGTATTGCGCCTTGGACTGCCCTTGATCGGAGGGCACGTGGCGCAGTTTGCCATTCATTTGACCGATACAGTCATGCTTGGCTGGTACTCGGTGGCGGCGCTGGCTGCTGTGGTGCTTGGCGGTACCTATTTCTTCGTGATTTTTATCCTTGAGTCCGGATTTGCCATTGCTGTTATGCCCTTGGTCGCCGAAGCCGATGCGGCGGGCGACGAGACGACGCTGCGGCGTGTGACGCGAATGGGGATGTGGCTGTCGGTGATTGCGGCCTTCGTGGCGCTGCCCCTGTTCTGGTTCTCCGAGGCGATCCTTTTGGCGTTGGGGCAGGATCCGGACGTGGCTGCAACGGCGCAGGAATACCTGCGTATTGCCGGTTGGGGGCTGGTGCCCGCACTACTGGTGATGGTGCTGAAAAGCTATCTCGCGGCGCTTGAGAAAACGCGCGTGGTGTTCTGGGTGACGGTTGCCGCTGCAGTGGCGAACGGGCTTGTGAACTATGCGCTTATCTTCGGCAACTGGGGCGCGCCCGAACTGGGCGTTGTAGGCGCAGCGATTGCCTCGCTGGTGGTGCAGGTGATCTCGCTTGCCGGGGTGATGATCTATGCGGCGGTTGTTCTTCCCGAGCATACCCTTTTCGCGCGTCTCTGGCGGCCGGACTGGGAGGCGTTTGCCCATGTGTTCCGGCTTGGCCTGCCTATCGGGATCACCAACCTTGCGGAAGTGGGGCTGTTCGCGGCCTCGTCGTTGATGATGGGTTGGCTTGGGACGATCCAGCTTGCAGCACATGGGATCGCGCTTCAGCTGGCATCGCTGACATTCATGGTGCACCTCGGGCTGTCGAATGCGGCGACGGTGCGGGCCGGGAACGCGATTGGGCGCAAGGATGCCGAACACCTTGCCAAGGGCGCGCAGGTGGCGATCCTGATGTCCTTTGCGACGGCTGTTTGTGCTGTTGTCGTGTTTCTGAGCTATCCGGAGTTCCTTTTGGGGCTGTTCCTTAATCCGGATGAGCCGAACCGGATGGTGATCCTGACCGCGGGTGTGGCGCTGTTGTATATGGCGGCGCTGTTCCAGATCGTGGACGGGGCGCAGGTGATGGCGCTGGGCCTGTTGCGCGGCGTTAAGGACACACGGGCACCGATGATCATTGCCGCGATCAGCTATTGGATCATCGGGGTGCCCTGCGGCTATGTCCTCGGGTTCTCGCTGGGCTGGGGCGGTGTTGGCGTCTGGCTAGGGCTGGTGGTTGGCCTGACGGCGGCGTCGATCCTGCTGATGTGGCGTTTCTGGGGGCCGAAACTGTCTACGCTCAGGCGGCAGTTTGCGGCCTGAGCGCTTTCGAGCATTGGGACGAAGGGATTACTGACCGCCCTTGAGCAGGCGGTCGGCCTTTTTGCGGACAAGGACCGAGCGCAGATCGTGCATGGCAAGCAAAAGCGCGTCGGTGACGTCTTCCAGCTGTTCCTCGGTGGCGCGGGACTGGGCCCATTGCGTGGTGAGGTTCATGTAGTCGACGGCGCGGTGGATGTCGTCGATGTCGCGATGCGCAAGCACCTCCTGACGTTCCTGCATCCAGTCGCGGATGACCTCAAGGTCGTCATTTGACAGGATGCGGTCACCGTGCGGCTTGATCTCGCCGTTGCGGATGTTGACCACCGCGATCTGATCCATGTCGATGCGGCGCTGGCGGTTCTGCGTGTCGACGCGAAAGACCAGTGCCCCGTTTTCACGAACCCGGAAGTAATATTCAGGCAGATCAGCGGACATCCACGTTCCTCAGGTCAGTGACGCGCAGAACGCCTGGATACGTTCGCAGGCGGTCTTGAGGGCGTCGTCAGAGGTAGCGTAGCTGACGCGGAAGTTTGGCGAAAGGCCGAATGCCGCGCCGAAGACCACGGCCACCTCTGCCTCTTCCAGAAGAGCGGTGGCGAAGGCCTCGTCGTTTTCAATCTTTGTGCCGGCCGGGGTGGTCTTGCCGATCAGGCCCGCGATGGAGGGGTAGACATAGAAGGCGCCTTCGGGGTTCGGGCAGGTGATGCCGTCGATTGCCGAAAGCATGGAGACCACGAGATCGCGGCGGCGTGCAAAGATCTTGGCGTTGTCGGCGAGGTAGTCCTGTTGTCCATTCAGCGCTTCGACAGCGGCCCATTGCGAGACCGTGCAGGGGTTCGATGTCGACTGCGACTGGATCTTGCGCATGGCGGCGATCAGGTCTGCGGGACCGGCGGCATAGCCAATGCGCCAGCCGGTCATGGCATAGGCCTTGGAGACGCCGTTGCAGGTGAGGGTGCGGTCGTAGAGCGCGGGTTCGACCTCGGCCGGGGTGCAGAATTCGAAATCGTCATAGGCGAGGTGTTCGTACATGTCGTCGGTCATCACCCAGACATGCGGGTGGCGCATGAGGACGTCGGTGAGGCCCTTGAGTTCTTCACGGCTGTAGCCAGCGCCGGTGGGGTTCGAGGGCGAGTTGAAGATCAGCCACTTGGTCTTGGGCGTGATCGCCGCCTCGAGTTGCTCTGGCGTCAGCTTGAAGTTATTTTCCAGCGTTGCGGTGGCGATGACGGGTTCGCCGCCCGCCAGCAGGACCATGTCGGGGTAGGACACCCAGTAGGGGGCGGGGATCACCACTTCGTCGCCCGGATTCAGGGTCGCGACGAGGGCGTTGTAGAGGATCTGCTTGCCGCCGGTGCCGACGCTCACCTGCTTGGGTTCATATGTCAGACCGTTCTCGCGTTCGAACTTGGCGCAGATCGCGGCCTTGAGTTCGGGAATGCCGTCAACGGCGGTGTATTTCGTCTTGCCCGCGTTGATTGCCGCGATGGCCGCGTCCTTGATGTTTTGCGGCGTGTCGAAGTCGGGTTCCCCCGCGCCAAGGCCGATGACGTCACGCCCGGCAGCCTTCATCTCGCCTGCCTTGGTGGTGACGGCGATGGTGGGCGAAGGTTTTACGCGGGAAAGTGTCGCGGACAGGAAAGTCATCGGGAACCTCGTTTGTATTCAATCTGTGCATGTCTTAGGGTGCCGCCGGACACCGTTCAAGCATGATCGAAGCAAAGGAGGCCACAGATGGCCGAAGATTTCACCGATGAGGACTATCACGACTATTGGTATGGCGATGATGTCGCGACCTTTGGCGATCGTCTTGCGGCTGCGCGTGACTATGCCGGGCTGAGCCAGGAGGATTTCTCGAAACGTCTTGGCGTGAAACTGTCGACGGTTCGGGGCTGGGAAGACGACCTGAATGAACCGCGCGCCAACAAGCTTCAGATGATGTCTGGCCTGTTGAATGTTTCGGTTGTCTGGTTGCTGACCGGGGAAGGTGATGGTGTTGAGGCTGCACCGGGGGAGGAGGACCATCACGATCCCGATCTGGGTGGGCTTCTGGTGGAAATCCGTGGTATCCGGGCGCAGATGAAGAACAACCTCGATCAGCTGGCCCGGTTGGAAAAGAAGCTGCGCCTGAAAGTGAAAGAAGCCAATACCGATGACTGAGACCCGCGAGAACCGCCTGAAACGCATGAAGATGCGCTCGATGCGCCGGGGCATCAAGGAGATGGACATCATCCTTGAACGTTATGCAGACGACAACCTCGCGCAGATGGATGATGCCGCACTTGATCTCTACGATGCGCTTTTGCACGAAAACGATCAGGACCTGTACCAGTGGGTCACGGGCCAGGCGGCGGCGCCAGAGCAGTTTGCAGCCCTGATCAAGGATATCTCTCAGGCCATCAGCGGCGCCGAGTAATTCGCATTTTAGGCGTTAACCGGACGATTTAACCGATTATTGGGCATTCTGCCCCAGTCTCCGACAACGATACGGAATGTCGGAGACTAAGAATGAGCATTCACGCCCCCCTCGAGCAGAGAACAGACGCGGGTTTCATGACCTGCTACCTGGATGCGCTTGCCCTTGTGGAACGTCTGCACCGGTTGCTGCTGGATGTCATAAAGGATGAATTCGAACGCGTCGGGGTTCTTGAGGTGAACGCGGTTCAGGCGCTCTTGTTGTTCAACATTGGCGATAACGAGGTGACGGCAGGCGAGTTGAAATCACGCGGTTATTATCAGGGCAGCAACGTCAGCTATAACCTGAAGAAGCTGGTCGAGATGGGGTATATGCACCACCAGCGGTGTGAGATTGACCGACGCTCAGTGCGGGTGCGGCTTACCCAGAAAGGCAGGATGATCCGGGATGTTGTTTCTGCCCTGTTCGAACGCCATGCCGATGGCCTGCAGTCTCGTGGTGTGATCGAGGCGCAGGGGATTGAGGACATAACGTTTTCGCTGCGGCGGGTGGAGCGCTACTGGACCGACCAGATCCGCTATATCTACTGATCCAGGCCAGCCAGTGACAGGCCCTGGATTTCGCGCAGGAGTTTGCGGCGCATGGCCTCGTGGAAATCGTTGAAACCCAAGGCGGTTTCGACAAAGGCGTCGGGCCCGCGCAGGACATTTGCGTGGTAGTAAGACACCAGTTCCCCAAGTTCCGGTGTGACGCTGGCGCGGGCTTCTCCCACCACGAGACCGTTGATGGTGAGCCAGCCGGGCGCGGCAATGTCCTGGGGCAGGGGGCCGGTGTTGGATTTGCCATCGCCGGAAATGTCGAGGGTGCGTTTGGCGCAGTCTGACTGGGTCGCCAGAAGATCAGCCCCATACTGCATGGCCGCGCCGAGGGCGGTTGAGGGATCGGCCTTGCGGCGGGTGGTTTCGCGCAGGCGGTTGGTGATGGAGGTGAGGGTGGCAAGATCGCTGACCTCGGTCCAGTCCACGAGCAGGCGGCGATTGAACATGCGCGGCCCGCTCCATTCATAGATGGCAATGCGCACGGGCCAGCGCGGGGTCGAAAGCAGCACGTCCTGCACGTCGGGGGCCAGCAGCGCCGAGGCGAGGCCATCGAGCTGTAGCCGGTATTCCGACGAATCGACCGAGCCCGAGACATCCAGCCCGAGGGCAAGCGCCTGTCGGCAGTTGGCGGAAGCCCCGCCCGCAATTGCGGAAAGGGCGGCGGTGATGAGCAGGAGTGCACGCACCGGGCTTACCAGTGGCCAGTGCTTTCCATGCTGGACCAGGGTTCTGCCGGTGCCAGAGCCTCGCCCTGTTGCAAGAGTTCGATCGAGATATTGTCTGGCGAGCGCACGAAAGCCATGCGGCCATCGCGCGGGGGGCGGTTGATGGTCACGCCGTTGTCCATCAGGTGCTGGCAGACCTCGTAAATGTTGCCTACTTCATAGGCGAGGTGGCCGAAGTGGCGGGAATCGCTTGGCAATTCATCGTCACCGTCCCAGTTGTAGGTGAGCTCTACCGGGCACTCCTCCTGGCCCTCGGGGGCCATGAAGATCAGGGTAAAGCGTCCGCCTTCGTTGTCCCAGCGGCGCGTTTCCTTGAGGCCGAGCAGTTCATAGAAGGCCATCGATTTTTCCAGATCCTTCACGCGGACCATAGTGTGCAGGTATTTCAGGTGCATGTGGTGTTTCCCCTTCGCTTGTTGAGGGAGATGTAATCACCGCATCCTGACATTTCCAAGGCAAAGTGATTGTCAGGATCAACTTTGAGGCTTGGAGCCGCGCAAGAGACCTCGTAAACAGGAAGAAACACAACACCTAGCGGGGGAAGAGGGACGTGCAGCAATATCATGATGCTCTCAAGACAATCCTGGAACAGGGCGAAGAGTCGAGCGATCGCACGGGAACGGGCACGATTTCCTATTTCGGGATGCAGCAGCGGTATTCCCTTGCCGATGGTTTTCCGCTGGTGACCACCAAGAAACTCCACCTGCGTTCGATCATTCACGAGCTTTTGTGGTTCCTCGCGGGGGACACCAATATCGGCTATCTCAAGGACAACGGTGTTTCGATCTGGGATGAATGGGCGGATGAGAACGGCGATCTTGGGCCGGTCTATGGCCATCAATGGCGCCATTTCCCCAAGCTGATCGGCGCGGGCGAGGATGGCGAAGGCCGGCCCCTGTTTCACGCAGGAGAGGTGGACCAGATCGCGGACCTCGTGCGCATGATCCAGACATCCCCCGACAGCCGCCGCCTGATCGTGTCGGCCTGGAACCCTGCGGATGTGCCGGACATGGCGCTGCCGCCGTGCCATACCCTGTGGCAGGTGCGGATCGTTGGCAAGAAGATGCACCTTCAGCTGTACCAGCGTTCGGCGGATATGTTCCTTGGGGTGCCGTTCAACATCGCGTCCTATACGCTTTTGTTGATGATGCTGGCGCATGTGACGGGATACGAGGCGGGGGATTTCGTGCATACGATTGGCGATGCGCATATCTATTCCAACCACCTTGAGCAGGTGAACACACAGCTGGCGCGGACGCCAAAGGCGCTGCCGCAGGTCAGGATCAATCGTCAGGTTGAGTCGCTCTTCGATTTCAAATACGAGGATTTCGATGTTCTGAACTATGATCCCGATCCGGCGATTTCGGCACCAGTGGCGGTATAACCCTATGATTACATTGATTGTTGCCCGTGATCGCAATGGTGCGATTGGCAAAGACAACGATATCCCGTGGCGCGTACGCGAAGACCTTGCGTTCTTTCAACGCGAGACCAGCGGTGGTGCGGTCATCATGGGGCGGAACACGTGGGACAGCCTGCCGTTCAAGCCGTTGAAAAACCGTCTGAACATCGTGGTGTCGCGGCAGGAAGGCATTGCCGAACACCGGGTGGAAAGCATCGAGGCGGCCATCGCGCTGGCCGAGGCGGAAGGCTACCGGCGGATCTATGGTATGGGCGGAGAGCGGATTTACGCGGCGCTTTTGCCACTGGCCGATCGCCTGCTCGTGACCGAGGTCGAGCTTGAGGTGGAAGGCGCGGACACGCATTTTCCGGAATTTCAAGACGCGGACTGGCGGCGTGTCGGGACCTATGAAATTCGTGCCGAGGGGCCGCGTTGTGTTGCGCATGAGTATCTGCGGCGCTAGGGGAGGCGCGGAAACACATCGTTTCCGTTGTGGAAATTGACCTGTTCGACGCCAATCCGTAGGATTCCCCTATTCACGTGAACATGTTCCTCAATGGGAAGGATTCCCAATGCGTAAAGTTTTGAAACTTGCTGTCGTTGCGTCGATTGCTGCGGCCCCGGCCTATGCTCAGACCTGGAGCAGCAATGCTCCGAAGATCGGGCCGGTCAACCAGCCTGAAGGCATTTTGATTCAGCCTTATAATGCCTCGGCCAACTATTGTCCGACGGGCACTCAGCCGATTGTGCTTGGAGGGGTGATCTGCTGTGGCACGCCCAATACCAGCGAGTCCTACATCGCGCCAGCACAGACACGCCGGTATTACTCGCACGGCATGAGCTGCCCTGCGGGTGTCAAAGGGTGTAGCTGAGGGATGGAATGGGGCGACGTTCAGGCGCCCCGTCCTGCATCCGGCTTAGAGAGCCTTGAGGTCGCCGGCCATTTGGCGGCCGTCGCGGCCTTCAATCAATTCGAAAGCAATCTTTTGATTGTCGGCAAGGCCGGTCATACCGGACCGTTCAACCGCCGAAATATGCACGAAAACGTCTTTGCCCCCATCGTCAGGTGCAATGAACCCATAGCCTTTAGTCGTATTAAACCATTTTACGGTGCCGCTTGGCATACCGCTTCTCCTTCTATTGTCTTCAATTCCGCCGGCCAAACCGCACCAGCGGACGCACCCCCCGAAGCCCGCAAATGTCGATTGAAAACGAGCAGCTGAATAAATGCTAAACAAAGGATTGCACGGGTTTTGTAAAAAGCAAGCAAAACAGCATTGAATTTTTGCTCTGAATTTGGATGAAGTGGTCACAAATTAGGGAGCGTGCAATGAAGATTTATGGTCTGAAGAACTGTGATACCTGCCGTAAGGCCTTGAAATCCCTTGAGGGTGCCGTGCTGGTTGATGTCCGCGCCGAGGGGGTTCCGGCTGACGTCATGAAAAAGGCGTTTGCGGAATTCGAGGGCGCTTTGGTGAATACACGGTCAACAACATGGCGTGGTCTGGACGAGGCAGAGCGGGCGCGGCCGGCGCTGGAGCTGTTGGCGGATCACCCGGCGTTGATGAAACGCCCACTGATCGAAAAAGACGGGCAGCTCTATCTGGGATGGGGAAAAGACGTGCAATCTTCCCTTTGTTGATCTGGGCAGGACGCCTATGTCCTGAACAGGCATAGCAAAGGAAAACACATGCGCAACGCAGCACTCACCCTTGGGATCATTGCGGGCATCGTCGGGATGTTCATTGGCTTTTTCACCTGGGGCTACACCGATCTGATCGAACGGTTCGGCGAGGTCGATGACCTTTTCGAGCAGGTGGACAATGTGCAGCTTGTGCGGGCCGGTGGGCTGTTGTCACCGTTGCTGGCGATTGCCGGTGGCGCAATGGCGCGGTCGCGAGCCCTTTGGGGCGGGATCCTTTTGATCCTGTCCGCAGGCGGCATGTATGCCGCCTTTGGGTTTAACGTTTTTACAATGTTCCCGATCAGCTTTGCCGCGCTTGGGGGCGTTCTGGCCCTTGCCGCGGGCAAACCTGACGAGCCGAAATCACATTTCTGATTTCTGACGGGGCGCGAGGAGGCGGTCGAGAGACAGCGGACCCGCGCCCTTGATCACGATGACGAGCAGGGTGAACACCCAGAAGGCCCGTTGATCGAGGATGGCGGCGTTCGAGATATTGTCGAACCACGCGCCAAGGGTTTCGGGGTGTTCGATACCACCATGACCGTAGAGATCGGTCAGCGATTGCACGACGATAAAGCCGATCATGCCAAGTGCGGCGACACGCGACAGCAGGCCGACAACGATGAGGGCCGGCAGGATAAACTCTGCCCATGTGCCCGCGGTTACGACCGCCCAGTGAAAGATTGACAGTTGCGAGGTGTCATAGGTGACGGCCTCAAGCGCCTTGGGGAAGATCTGGGCATAGCCGCCGACGGAGGGGGCAAAGATGCCCATGACGCCGTCACCAAGTTTGGTGACGCCGGAGTTCCAGAAGTAGAACAGCAGGACGGCGGCGAAGGTAAAACGTGCCAGGGTCGGGGCGAGCCAATCGGCCCGCTCAATACGGGAGAAAATGGAATTGTGAAGCGAAATCAGAGTGTTCATGGTGTTTCCTCACAAAGTTGCAGTGGTGAGTGCCTGCTCGGTCAGCAATAGGGTGAGACAGGCGCCGAGGTCGAACTCGGCAGAGTGAGTGGTTGCATCTTCCGCGGCTTCGCCGAGGGTTTTCCCATTCTGGAGGGCGCGGATGAAGACCGCTGCTCCGGGACCGAGCAGATGCGGCTCGGGATCAAATTCAACGCGGGTGATCAGGATCTCCTGGGCCACGGGGCGGGGCTTGGGTGCGCCGTCGCGCATGTTGAAGGCCCAGATGTCGTAGATCGGCCAGGGCGAGGTGAGAAGTTCGACGGAGGGCGCGAGGGTCAGGTGCACATCGGCAAGCTGGTCTTCGGGAAACTGTGCCAGCGCATCGCCGGCGATCGGTGTGGCGTCTTCTGCATGGTAGGAGCGGCGCAGGGCCTGTTCCAAGGCGGCGACATCACCAAGATAACCGAGGTGCGCGAGCGGTTCGAAACCGCGCAGGAAATCGGGAAAGGCCGCGCCATAGTGCATCATCAGCGGGCTGCTGGGGGGAGATTGGCGCAGGAAGACACCGGCGATGGCCTTGAAGTTCTCGTTTCCCAACAGTTTCGCAACGGCAGGGAAGGCCGTCTCGAGGGCCTCGGTCAGGGAGACCGCGACGTTGTTGCGGTAGACGCTGAATCGGCGGCCTGCGGGGCGGCCCTGATCATCAACCAGCCCTTCGGGCATGGGAAGATCGGCGTCCAGAAGGGCGCTGCGGAAATCGGTCTGGGAGACGGTCATGCGGGCACCTTGGCAAGGGCGGCGGCGGCGCGTCCGGCCTCGGCTTCCAGTTCCGGCCAATCGGGGACGTCGTTGTCCCATTCGATCAGGATCGGGCGCGGGCCTGCGATTTCGAGGGTGTGATCAAGAAGCGCCCAGACCGGATCAACCACAGGTTTGCCGTGGCTGTCGATCAGGAGCGGCGCGCCGTGGTCGTCTTCGTCTTCATCGTGGCCGCCGAGATGGATTTCGCCCACCTTTTCAAGCGGGTAGGCAGCGATATAGTCGCGCGGATCGTATTTCAGGTTGGTGGCCGAGACGAAGACGTTGTTGACGTCAAGCAGCAGGCCACAGCCGGTGCGTTTGCTGACTTCGCGCAGGAAGTCGGGCTCGCTCCAGGTGCTTTCGGCAAAGGCGAGGTAGCTGGAGGGGTTTTCCAGCATCATCTGGCGGTTGATGGTTTCTTGCAGCTCGTCGATGTGATCGCAGACGCGGGTCAGCGTGTCATCGGTATAGGGCAGGGGCAGGAGATCGTTGAGAAAGGCGCTCTCGTGCGAGGACCAGGCGAGGTGTTCGGAGAACACGGTCGGGTTCAGCCAGTCGACGAGGTGCTTGAGGCGGGCAAGGTGTTCGGGATCTAGGCGACCTTCACCGCCGATCGACAGGCCAACACCATGTACGGAAATCGGAAAACGTTCGGCCATGTGGCGCATCTGGGCGTGCGGGCGGCCACCGGCACCCATGTAGTTCTCGGCGTGGATTTCGAGCCAGCCGACGCTACCGGGGTTTTCGATAATGTCTTGGAAATGTTGCGGTTTGTAGCCGACACCCGGCAAGTTGGGCAATTCCGGTGAGGGAGTGGGTGCATCAAACATGGGTGTCATTCCGTCTTTTGTTGTTGGGGCTTTCCACCCTTGGGAGAAAAGCCCCGGCGCGGGGATGCTATGCCGGGGCTTCCTGTTGGCTTACGAAGCCGGGAGGTCACGCTCCAGAGCTTCCAGCGAACCCATGCGGGCCGAGCCGTCTGCCATTGCCGGCAGATCGATGCTGGTGCAGGTGCCTTTGTCGACCAGGGTCCAGGCGTTGCCTTGGTAGTCTACGGTCGAGGTGCCTGCGCAGGTGGTGCCGGGGCCGGCGGCGCAGTCGTTCTTGCCTGCCATCGAAACGCCGTAGCACTTTTCTTTTTCAGCAGCGTTGGCCGCGGTGTGGGTGGTGGCGGTCAGGGCTGCTGCAACGGCGCTGGCGACTGCGAGGGTCTTGATGGTCTTCGACATGGTTCTCTCTTCCCTTTGGTAGGTTGTGAATTCGGGCCACCGTGTTCGGCGACATGAGAAAAATCTAAGCCCTAGACCCCCTGACGTACCAATCACGGGGGCGTGTATCACGGCCCCGTGAGGCCGGTTGATGGTGTCGTGAAGATTCCAGTGCTGGAATCGGGGAAATGTTTCGAAAATGAAAAGGGCGCGCCCGGTTTCCCGTGGCGCGCCCCTGCAATTGTTGCAAAGCCGGTTATGCCAGATCGGGCGGTGTTGCCTCTTGTGACAGTTGGCTCACGATTTCGTCCAAAGTCTGGACTTTGCTTTGCTTTTCCCCAAGGCGACGGGTCGAGACGGTGCGCTCTTCCACTTCTTTCTTGCCGATGGCGAGAATGACGGGAACCTTGCTGACCGAGTGCTCGCGGACCTTGTAGTTGATCTTTTCGTTGCGCAGATCGGCCTCGGCGCGCACGCCAACGGCTTTGAGGGCCTCGACCACTTCCAGGCAATAGTCATCTGCATCGGACACGATGGCCGCCACAACCACCTGGCGCGGGGCCAGCCAGAACGGCAGCTTGCCAGAGTGTTCTTCGATCAGGATACCGATGAACCGCTCGAAAGACCCAAGGCAGGCGCGGTGCAGCATGACCGGGCGGTGCTTTTCGCCATCTGCGCCGATGTAGCTCGCATCAAGACGTTCCGGCAGAACAAAGTCGACCTGGAAGGTGCCGCACTGCCAGACACGGCCGATGGCGTCGGTCAGGCTGAATTCCAGCTTGGGACCATAGAAGGCGCCTTCGCCGGGGTTCATTTCCGGTTCGATGCCTGCCGCGCGGGTGGCTTCGAGAAGGGCGGTCTCGGCCTTGTCCCAGACTTCATCGCTGCCGGCGCGTTTTTCCGGACGGTCGGAGAACAGGATGCGGAACTCTTCGAAGCCGAGGTCTTTATAGACAGCCGACAGGAAGCGGATGAACTCGGCGCATTCGGCACCGATCTGTTCTTCGGTCGAGAAAATGTGCGCATCGTCCTGCGTGAAGCCACGAACACGCATGATGCCGTGCAGCGCGCCCGAGGGCTCGTAGCGGGCACAAGAGCCGAATTCGGCCATGCGCAGGGGCAGGTCACGGTAAGATTTCAGGCCCTGTTTGAAAATCTCGACGTGACAGGGGCAGTTCATCGGCTTGAGGGCGTTGACGGCCTTCTCGCGTGCGTGTTCCTCGTCAACTTCGACGATGAACATGTTTTCCTGATACTTGTCCCAGTGGCCCGAGGCCTCCCAGAGCTTGCGATCAACGACCTGCGGGGTGTTCACCTCGACATAACCACCGCGTTTCTGAGCGCGGCGCATGTAGTCCTGAAGCATCGTGTAGATGGTCCATCCGTTCGGGTGCCAGAAGATCTGGCCCGGTGCTTCGGGTTGCAGGTGGAACAGGCTCATTTCGCGGCCAAGGCGACGGTGGTCGCGTTTCTCGGCCTCTTCGAGCATGTGCAGGTGCGCCTTGAGGTCTTCCTTGTTCTTGAAGGCCACGCCGTAGATGCGTTGCAGCATGGCGCGGTCGCTGTCGCCGCGCCAATAGGCACCGGCGACGCTCATCAGTTTGAAGGCGTCTGCCGGGATCTGGCCGGTGTGTTGCAGGTGCGGGCCGCGGCAGAGATCCTGCCAGTGGCCGTGCCAGTACATGCGCAGCGGTTCGTTGCCCGGAATGGCATCGATCAGCTCGACCTTGTAGGGCTCGTTGTTGGCTTCGTAGAATTTCACCGCGCGCTCACGATCCCAGACCTCGGTGGTGACAGGATCACGGCGGTTGATGATTTCCTTCATCTTCTTTTCGATGTCGCCGAGATCTTCTGGGGTGAAGGGCTCTTCGCGGTCGAAGTCATAATACCAGCCGTTGTCGATGACCGGACCAATGGTGACTTTGACATCGGGCCATAGTTCCTGAACGGCGCGGGCCATGACGTGTGCGCAATCGTGGCGGATCAGCTCGAGCGCCTCGGCGTCATTGTCCTTCATGGTGTTGATCGCGATGGAGGCATCGGTGTCGATCGGCCACTGGAGATCCCAGTGTTTGCCATCGACCGTTGCGGAGATCGCTTTCTTGCCAAGGGAGGTAGAAATGGATGCTGCCACTTCGGCAGGGGTGATGCCGCTCTGGTAAGAACGTACATTGCCATCGGGGAAAGTCAGGGAAATATCGGCCATCAGCCTCAAGCTCCTCGTCAGTTTGGCGCCCACGGAACGCCCGGTTGCGGGTATATGGTTCGGGCGCGTTTTGCGCCTTTGGCTGTGGCAAGTCAAGTGGTCACTTGGCGAGGGGGCATGCACCGGAGGAAATGTGGTTTGTGTGCCGATGTATGCAAAGATAGTTTCTAAGGCGTTGAAAAGGTGAGGTAATATTCTTTGGAGATCAGGCAGGACTGTTGCAGGATAGTAGGCTGGGTATGGATGGATGCAGCGCAATCAGGAGACCGAACACATGGCCGAATACAATCCGAATTTCGAACTGACCATTGATGATATTGATCTTATTGAAAGCGCATTGCGCCAGACCAAGGAAGCCTATTCGCAACAGCACATAGAATTGTTTGACGAGGAAGGCACGCCGAACGAGGAGGCGATCCAGCTGGATGAGACCATGAAGCAGATTCAGGATCTGTTGGGGCGCATTCATAATCAGAAGGTTTTCTTCCGCCCGCGGGAAGAGGTGTATATCGGCGGGTAACGCCTCTTGCGGCGTCGAACGCTTGCGGGTCTATTGGAGCAAAGCCAATAGGACCACGCGAGGGAGCGCAATGGGGCAGACCGCATTTCTTGAAACAGACAAGGGCCGCAGGCTGGCCTATCACAAGACCGAGGGCGCAGGGCCGACGGTCGTGTTCCTTGGCGGTCTAAAGTCCGACATGGAAGGGACCAAGGCCGTCCACCTTGAGGCCTGGGCCAAGGCGCGGGGGCAGGCGTTTCTGCGGTTTGACTATTCCGGCCATGGCGAGAGTTCCGGAACCTTCGAGGAAGGGTGTATCGGGGATTGGCACGAAGACACGCTGGCCGCGGTTGCGGCGTTGACCGATGGCCCGCTTGTCGTGGTGGGCTCATCGATGGGGGGCTGGCAGGCGCTTTTGCTGGCGCGCGCGGTGCCGGAGCGGATTGCCGGTATGGTGACAATCGCGGCAGCGCCGGACTTTACCGAAGATGGCTATTGGGCAAATTTTACCGATAAGCAGAAGGCCGACCTTGAAAGCGTTGGGCACGTTGAATTGCCGTCGGACTATATGGAGCCCTACATCATCACCAAGCGGATGATCGAAGACGGGCGTGCGCAACTGGTTCTGCGGGCGCCTCTCGCGCTCGATTTTCCAGTGCGGTTTCTGCAGGGAACGGCCGATACGGCGGTCTCGACCGAGACGGCGGTTCGCCTGTTGGAACATGTCTCTGGTGACGATATTCGCCTGACTTTGGTGAAGGATGCGGATCACCGGTTCTCGGATGATGATTGTCTTAATCTGATAGAAAAGACGGTTCAGAAGGTGATTGAACGATCAGGAGTTGACTAATGCGAACATTCGGGCGTTTTCTGGGGCGGGTTCTGCTCGTGCTGGTTGTTCTGGGGCTCGGGGCCTGGTTTCTTGTCCCGCGCGAGCATATTTCGGTGGTGCCGACCTTTGATGAGACGTCGATCGGACCTGATGTGGATACCTACCTCGCATCACGGGAGATGCCCTTTAGCGATCTGACCGCAGGTGTTCAGAAACGCATGGTTTGGCATGGTGCGGCGGGAGATGTGACGCCGGTATCCATTGTTTATGTGCATGGGTTTTCTGCAACCTCCGAAGAAATCCGTCCTGTTCCTGATCGCGTTGCAAACCGTCTGGGTGCGAACCTTGTCTACACGCGGCTGCAAGGGCATGGGCGGCCCGGTGCCGCATTGGCAGAGGCCACGGCGCAGGGCTGGATGAATGACTTTGCGGAGGCTGTCGAGATCGGGCGGCGTGTCGGTGAGCGGGTCGTCGTGATGGCAACCTCTACCGGCGGGACGCTGGCGGCGGAAGCGGCGCTTCAGGATGCGCTCATGGAGGATGTGGCGGGGATCATTTTCGTGTCGCCGAATTTTGCAATCGCTGATCCGGCTGCTGCGGTGCTGACAATGCCGGGGGCACGTTACTGGGTGCCGCGTGTTGCGGGAGAGACGCGCAGTTGGGAGCCGAGTAATGAGGGGCACGCCACCTACTGGACTTCGAGCTATCCAACCGAGGCCCTGTTCCAAATGGCGGCGCTCGTGAAACATGCGCGGGAGCAGGACTATTCCGCGGCAAGGGTGCCAGCCTTGTTCTGGTTCTCGGATGCGGACAGCGTGGTTGATCACGCCGTGACACGTGACGTGGCCGTGGCATGGGGCGGACCGGCCGAGGTGAGTTCCATCACCGTCGGAGCCGGCGATGACCCAAATGCCCATGTGATCGCGGGGGACATCATGTCACCTGGGATGAACGATATCTCAACTGAGGGATTTATTACTTGGATTAATGGTTTGTGAGGTGGAGTTAAAGTGATGATGGAGCAGCGTGTCAGCCTTATTACCCTTGCGGTTCGTGATTTGGAACGATCTGCCGCTTTTTACGAGGACATTGGATGGACGCGGGTCGAAAGCCCCGATGGGGTGATTGCGTTTGACCTGCTTGGCCAGACGCTTGGGCTTTATCCGCGCGAAGATCTGGCAGAGGAGTTGGGAATCCCCGTGGATGCCATTGGCGGTTTCTCGGGGGTGACGCTGGCGCATAACGTGCGCAACAAGGAGGATGTTGCCCCTCTGATTGAGTGCGCGGTTGCGGCGGGTGGGCGGCCCCTGAAAACGGCACAGGATGTGTTCTGGGGCGGGTTTCACGGCTATTTTGCTGATCCCGACGGGCACGTTTGGGAGATCGCCTGGAACCCGTTTTCGCCGCTATCTGTTGCAGGTGCGTTTCGGTGGAACGGTTACGAGGGTGAATGAGCGCCCTGTCTGTTGATCTTTGCACTTCCTGTGGCACACTGATCTTGCAGCCGCCAGAAGCTGTGATGTGAGAGGGACGAGTAGACATGCAGGAACCATTGGTTCTGCTTCCGGGCATGATGTGTGACGCGCGGGTGTTTGGGCCACAGATCGCCGAGCTTTCTTCCGAGTTTGTTGTCACCTGTGCTCCGATTACACAGGGTGACCGGATCGAAGAGATTGCCGCGGGGCTTTTACCGCTCTTGCCAGAAAAATTTGCCCTAGCTGGGTTGAGCATGGGCGGCATCGTCGCGATGGAGATTTTGCGCCGTGCACCGGATCGGGTGTCACGTGTGGCGTTGATGGATACCAATCCGCTTGCCGAGACACCGCAGAGTTCGACAGCTTACGAACCGATGATCGTGGGCGCACGGGCAGGGCGGTTGGACCAGGTGATGCGTGATTTCATGCGGCCCGAGTTCCTTGCGCCCGGGCCAGACCGTGAAGCGATCCTGGAGATGGTGGTGGATATGGGCGTCTATCTCGGGCCTGATATCTTCATCCAGCAGGTGCGTGCCTTGCAGCGGCGCCTTGACCAGCAGCGGACCCTGCGCACGACGAAAGTTCCCGCGTTGGTGATGTGCGGCGAGCACGACGGGCTGACGCCGGTGAAGCGCCACACTTTCATGGCGGATCTCATTCCCTATGCGGAATTGAAGATTATCGAGGGGGCAGGGCACTTGCCGACGCTTGAGCAGCCTGCGGCAACGACAGCTGCGTTGCGAGAATGGATGCGGCAACCCTACGTTCTGCAATAAAAAAGGGGCCGCTGGGGCCCCTTTGAAACGTTGTTTCGTGCGGTTTACGCTGCCGCGTTCTTGTTGGCAGGTTTCTTGGACGCGGCTTTCTTGGGCGCTGCCGAATTGGCGTCGATAAAGTCGAGAACCAGCGGACGAATGTTGTTGCGCCAGCTTTTGCCTGCGAAAATACCGTAGTGGCCTGCACCCGGTTCAACGTGGCTTGCCTTCTTGTCGTCCGACAGGCCGGTGCAGAGATCAAGCGCGGCAACGCATTGGCCCGGTGCGGTAATGTCGTCCTTGGCACCTTCGACGGTTTTCACGGCCACTGTGGTGATCTTGCCGATATCGACCTTACGTCCAGCAACGACGAACTCGTTGTTGCCGATTTCGGCGTTTTTGAAGATGCGTTCAACCGTCGAAAGGTAGAATTCGGCCGGCATGTCCATGACGGCGAGGTATTCATCATAGAAACGGTTGTGGGCGTCGTGGTCGGAGGCTTCGTCGCGGACCACGCGCATGATCTGGTCGCGGAACGCCTTGGAGTGGCGATCAGAGTTCATCGACATGAACGACGCGAGTTGCAGCAGGCCCGGATAGACCTTGCGGCCGACGCCGGGGTATTTGAAGCCGACACGCTGGATCATCATTTCCTCGAGTTGGCCCATGGTGACACGGTGGCCAAAGTCGGTGACGTCGGTCGCGGCGGCGTTCGGATCGATCGGGCCGCCGATCAGGGTCAGCGAGCGCGGTTGTGCCTTGGGGTCTTCCTCGGCCAGATAGGCAGTAGCAGCAAGGGTCAGCGGGGCGGGCTGGCACACGGCGATCACGTGGGTGTCGGGGCCAAGCTCTTTCATGAAGTCGACGAGATAGAGGGTGTAATCCTCGATGTCGAATTTGCCTTCGGAGACAGGAATGTCACGCGCGTTATGCCAATCGGTCACGTAAACTTCACAATTGACGATCAGGCTTTTGACCGTAGAGCGCAGCAGGGTGGCATAGTGGCCGGACATCGGGGCAACCAGAAGGATCTTGCGTGGCTGTTCTTCGCGGCCGGCGACATTGAAGTGGATCAGATCGCCGAAGGGGCGCTCGACCACGGTTTCGATGTTGACGAGGTGATCCTTGCCGTCTTCGCAGGTAAAAGTGCGAATACCCCAGTCAGGCTTGACCACCATGCGTTGGAATGTGCGCTCGGTCACTTCGCCCCATGCGGCCATCCATTGCAACCCAGGGTTAGGCATCCAGGAGAAGATAGGGTAGGATGCCATAGCGAGAGCAGATGCCCCCATCCATTGGTTCGTGTTACGGATGGTTTCCATCATGTCGTACGTGGCCATATAGCGCATTGGCGTCTCCTATCTGCCCCGAGCTATACTGCGGGGATAAGTTGCCCGGTTGGGAAGGGCGTGTGTCATGCTGCGTAGCAGCGAGAATAGGGCTAATTTTTGAATATGACAACTAAAGAGAATGCCGCAGGCGCGAATCTCGAACAAATGAACGAGAACCTCGCCCGTGTTGAAGAGCTTTCAAAGCGCCTTGTCGACGTTATGACCCACCGCAAACCGCTGCGCCGGGACCTCAATGCGCCGGACGAAGAAGTTTTTGTTGGGGCCGCCAACGCTTATATGCAGGCCATGGTGCAGAATCCTGGCAAGATGATTGAGCATCAACTCGAGTTCTGGACAAAGTCGGTGAAGCACTTTGTCGATGCGCAGCACATGTTGCTTCAGGGGCGACTAGAAGCCGCAGAAGACGAGACCCCAACCGATCGTCGTTTCTCCAACCCGCTCTGGCAGACACATCCCTACTTCAATTTCATCAAGCAGCAGTACATGCGCAATGCCGATGCGATCCGCAACGCGGTGGCCGATGTTGAGGGCGTCGAAGGCAAGGATCGCCAGCGTCTCGAGTATTTCTCGCAGCAGATCATCGATATGATGTCGCCGACCAACTTCCTTGGCATGAACCCGGATGTTCTGGAGAAGGCCATCGAGACTGAAGGGGCATCGCTTGTCAAAGGGCTTGAGAACCTGATTTCGGATCTGGAAGCAAACAATGGCGAACTTGTTGTCCGTTTGGCCGATGAAGAAGCGTTCGAGATCGGTGGCAATATCGCGACCACGCCGGGTAAGGTTGTGTTCCGCAACCGCATGTTCGAACTGATCCAGTATACGCCGACCACGGAAACCGTGCATGAAGTGCCGCTGATCATCTTCCCGCCCTGGATCAACAAGTATTACATTCTGGATCTCAAAGAGCAGAACAGCATGATCAAATGGGCGGTGGACCAAGGCTACACCGTATTCATCGTCAGTTGGATCAACCCGGACCGGTCCTATTCCGATGTGGGGATGGAAGACTATATCGAGGATGGCTTCCTCACCGCGATTAGTGAGGTGAAGAAACTTACAAAGCAGAAGCAGGTCAACGCTGTTGGCTATTGCATTGCAGGGACGACCCTGCACCTGACGCTGGCGCTCATGAAGAAGCGCGGAGACAAATCGGTCAAGTCGGCCACCTTCTTTACCACGCTGACGGACTTTGTTGACCAGGGGGAGTTCACGCCGTTCCTGCAGGACGACTTTATCGATGGTATTGATGACGAGATTGATGACGAAGGCATTCTGCGGTCATTCATCATGCAACGGACCTTTTCCTTCCTGCGGTCCAATGACCTTATCTACGGTCCGGCCATCAAGAGCTACATGATGGGAGAGGCACCGCCGGCGTTTGATCTCTTGTATTGGAATGGTGATGGATCGGGTCTGCCGGGTAAAATGGCGCATCAGTATCTGCGTCGCTTGTGTCAGGCGAACGAATTCGTGAAGGACGGTGTCAACTTTTGCGGTGAGACACTGCACATTTCGGATGTCGATATTCCGATTTGCTCGGTGACCTGCGAGACCGACCACATTGCGCGGTGGAAAGACTGCTACCAGGGGTTCCAGCAAACCAAGAGCCGTTCGAAAACCTTCATCGTGTCCGAGTCCGGCCATATCGCCGGTATCGTGAACCCGCCGTCGAAAAAGAAGTATGGCCACTACACGAACAAAGATGTGAAGGGATCGGCGGATGAGTGGATGGAAGGTGCGGAGTTCCACGAGGGATCGTGGTGGCCGCGCTGGGATACCTGGCTGTCATCGCGGTCTGGTAAGCAAATTCCGGCACGCGAGCCGGGTGATTCGGAGCACCCCGCCTTGTGTGATGCGCCCGGCACCTATGTTCGCGTTCTCGCAACGCGCTGATTTCATGAGGTAAATCATCTTTTTCTGCATTGCAGCAAGAAAAATCTTGAAATGCTGCGATGCAGAAAGCATATTGTTTGCAGATGCAGAAATGAGGGAACGGCCCTCACATCTCAAAAGGATTGAAAAGATGGCTAAGACTCAAGACATGACCGCAATGCTGAAAGACATGATGGGCGCATTCCCGGTAGACACCGCTGCCCTGGAAGACGCATTCAAGAACACCGCCTCGCTGAACGAAAAGCTGGCTGGCGTTGCTCTGGAAGCTGCAGAAAAATCGTCGGAAATCTCGTCGAAGTGGACCAAAGACACCCTGTCGAAACTGGCAGACATGTCGAAAGCCAAAGCCGAGCCGGCCGACTATGCAAAAGCAATGACCGATTTCGCTTCGGCTCAGGCAGAAGTTGCTGCCGAGAACATGGCTGCCTTCGCTGAAGTTGCGAAAAAAGTTCAAATGGAAACCGTTGAGCTGATGATGGCTGCTGGCAAAGACGCAACCGAAGAAGCTCAGGCTGCTGTCAAAAAAGCAACCGACGAAGTTACCGCGGCTGCCAAGAAGGCAACCTCGAAGTAAGTTCTAGCGATACTACCGGCACCAATTCCTCCCTGTAGGTGTCGATCGCGAGGGCGGGCCATTGGCCCGCCCCTTTCTTTTTGTTTCCTTTTTCTTCTGCACTCGCATAAGCTTTTCTGCAGCGCGCAAAAAAGATTTCTGGGAGAGGCCCGTGGCTGACGACAAAAAACCACTTCTGATCAAACGCTATGCGAGCCGTCGGCTCTATAACACCGAGACCAGCGACTATGTTACGCTTGAAGACATCGCAGGATTCATTCGGGATGGGCGCGAGGTTCAGATCGTTGACCTCAAGACTGGCGATGACCTGACCCGCCAATACCTGTTGCAAATCATTGCCGAGCACGAGAGCCGCGGTGAGAACGTGCTGCCGGTGAGCGTATTGAACGATCTCGTGCGCAGCTATACCACCCAGGCGACCAGCGTGGTCCCGCAGTTCCTTCAGGCATCTTTCGAGATGCTGCGGGAAGGGCAGGAAAAGATGATGGAAAGCATGGGCGGCGGCATGAAGATGCCCGGCCTTGAAGCGATGCAGGCGCAGCAGGAAGCTTTCATGAAGGCCATGACAGGCGGCCTTGGCAACTGGGGCGCGGGCAGCACCACCCCGGAAGAGCCCAAGGAAGAAGAGGGCGAGGATCTCGACGATATAAAGAAGCAGCTTTCCGAGTTGCAGGATAAGCTCAACAAGCTGAGCTGATACGAAAAAGCCCCGGAGATGTCTCCGGGGCTTTTCATTTGTATCGGGCTGCCGGCTCAGGTGCCGTAGGCGGGAACCTGGCCCATGACGTCTTCTGCGGCACCGGTCAGGGCGCCGGCAATCACGTCGAGCTCTTCCTTTTTGAGGCGCGCGGGCAGGCGCACGTCGCAGGCATTCATGAGCATCTCGCGGGTTTGCGGCAGCTCCGGGGTTTCGCGCATGAACTGCCAATTCCAGAAGGCGCGGGCGTTGTCGGTGGACTGGCCAAAGACCTGCACCTTGACGCCGCGGGCGTTGGCTGCGGCCTGGAACGACAGGATCTGGTCGGTGTCCATGCCAACGAGGTTGAACTGGATCGAATCCGGCGCGCGATCTTCCGGTGCAAGCTTTTCGGGAACCTTGAGCCAGGGCGAGGCATTCAGGGCGGCGGCGACATAGTCGTGATTTGCACGGCCGTCGCGGACGCGGCGCGGCACTTCATCAAGCTGCGGGCGAATGATGGCCGCCGAGAGATTGGACAGGCGCAGGTTGTAGAGGGGCAGCTTGTTCTGCCAGCGGGCAAAGGCGGCGTCGAGATCGCCGGTGTTGTCGCCTTCGGGCGATTTGTGCTTTTGCCAGTTGTGTTCATAGGCGCCGGACATGATGACCGCGCGGGCCACCAGATCGGCATCGTCGGTGATCAGGATACCGCCTTCGCCGGCGTTCACAAGCTTGTAGGACTGGAACGAGAAACAGCCGACCCGGCCAATGGTGCCGATGTTGCGGCCATGCCATGTGGTGCCGAGAGAGTGGGCGGCGTCTTCGACAACCGGAATGCCGCGGGCGTCACAGAGCGCCATGACCGCGTCCATGTCCGAGGTGTGGCCGCGCATGTGGCTGATGATGACGGCCGAGATGCTTTGGTCGAGACGCTTTTCGAAGTCTTTGATGTCGATACGGTAGTTTTCGCCCACTTCGCAGAGGACGGGCACGCAATCGGCGTGGATCACCGAAGACGGCACGGCGGCGAAAGTGAAGCCGGGGATCAGGACGCGTGCGTCGCGCGGCAGGCCGAGGGCCTTGAGCGACAGGAACAGGGCTGCTGAACAGGACGAGACGGCGAGGGCGTATTTGGAGCCCATCATCTTAGCAAATTCCGCTTCGAGCAGCGCAACGGGGGCGTCTTTCGGAGCGGTGTAGCGGAACAGATCACCCGTTTGCAGGAGGCGCTCGATCTCGGCACGGGCCGCTTCGGGGATCGGCTCGGCGTCGTAAACATTCGGCGGCAGGGTCATGATTTTCACTTTTCTTATACTCAACTTTGGAAAACCTAAAACAATGGCGTTTTCAAATCCAGTTGTTTCCTTTGTTCGGGTGTGAATTTTCAATGACAAAAGGCCCGCGCGATGGCGGGCCTTTGCCGAAAAGTTGGGGGGGATTTAGATGCCGAGACGGTCGCGGAGGGCGAACCACGTCATCGCCAGCACAAGAAGGGGTGTTCTGAAACCGCCGCCGCCGGGGAAGGTGGGGGCGGGCACACGGGCCATCGTGTCAAAACCTTCGCTCTGGCCTGCTATGGCCATGGCGACCAGCTGGCCTGCGTGTGTCGCGGTGCCGACGCCGTGGCCCGAATACCCGGAGGCCGAGAGGATATTGGGTGCGAGGCGGGCAAAATAGGGCATACGCTTCATCGTGATGCCAAGGGTGCCGCCCCAGGCATAGTCGATTTCGATATTGGCAAGATGCGGGTAGATTTCCGTCATCGGTTTGCGGACCACGCCGGCGATGTCAGACGGGAAACGGTAGCCATAGCTTTCGCCGCCGCCGAATAGGAGGCGGTTGTCGTGGCTGAGGCGGAAGTAGTTGATCACGAACTTGGTGTCAGCCACGGCGACGTCACGGCGCAGTACGGTTTGCAGCTCATCGTCGCTCAGTGGGCGGGTGGCGGCGATGAAATTGTTGATGGGCATGACGCGGGCAGCGACATTGTTGTTGAGACTGCCGAGATAGCCGTTACATGCCAGCACGATATGATCGCAGGTCACGCGGCCCCGATCCGTCTGGACCACCGGTTTGCTGCCGTCCTGAATGTTGTGGACGTGCGTGTTTTCGAAGATGCGAACGCCTGCCTTGTCTGCGGCGCGGGCGAGGCCGATCGCATAGGCAAGGGGGTGTAGGTGTCCGGCGCCCATGTCGAGAGAGCCGCCAATGTATTTGGGCGAGGGGCAGATTTCGTGCAGTTGGTCCTTGTCGAGCGCTTCGATCTGGTCGTAGCCGTAGGTTTCGCGCAGGTGATCCACATAGGCGTGCTCGTGTTTCACCTCGGACGGGTGCAGACAGCCATGGGCAATGCCGGGTTTGAGGTGGCATTGGATGTCGTGTTTGGCGATGAGGGCCTTGGTGAGGTCTTTTGCGTTTTCGGCAAGGTCCCAGAGCTTGCGGGCGTCATCAAGGCCCATCAGCTTTTCGAGGCCGTCCTGTTCCATGCGCTGGCCGGAACCCAGCTGGCCGCCGTTGCGCCCAGACGCGCCAAAGCCGACGCGGTGGGCATCCAGAAGCACAACATCATAGCCGCGTTCGGCGAGGTGCAGGGCGGTTGAAAGGCCGGTGTAGCCCGCGCCGACGACGCAGACATCGGCCTTGGCCTCGCCGCGCAGTTCGGGGAATGGCGCGAGGTGATCGGTGGTGGCGGCGTACCAGCTTTGGGGATAGTGGCCACGCGTGTCGTTGGAATAGAGCAGATTCATGGTGTCCCTCTCATCAGGTGGGTCAGATCGGGGGATGGGACGGGCGCGTGGCGCGCCCGGTCCGATTCAGACGTTGAGAAGAAGGTGTTCGCGTTCCCAGGGGCTGATCACGCCAAGGAATTCTTCGTACTCGGAGCGTTTGACGATGGAATAGACGCGGGCGAATTCCGGTCCGAGAACATCGTGCAGGTCTTTTGCTTCGTCGAAGATGTCGAGCGCGGCCCCCAGTTCGCGGGGGATGTCTTCTTCGCCTTCGTAGGCATCGCCCTTGTACTGTGCCTCGGGGCGTTTCTTTTCCATCAGGCCAAGATAGCCACAGGCCAGAGAGGCCGCGATACCGAGGTAGGGGTTGCAGTCCATGCCGGCGAGGCGGTTCTCGATGCGACGGGCCTGCGGTGACGAAATCGGAATGCGGATGCCCGTGGTGCGGTTGTCGCGGCCCCACTCGAGGTTGATCGGAGCGGCATGGTCGCGCACGTAGCGGCGATAGCTGTTCACGTAGGGGGCCATCACGGCAATCGCGGCGGGCATGTGGTTTTGCAGACCGGCGATGAAGTGGAAGAAGGCATCCGTGTCGCCATCCTGCGGGCCGACAAAGATGTTCTGTCCGCTTTCGATGTCGATGATCGAATGGTGGATGTGCATCGCGCTGCCGGGTTCCTCGCCAATCGGCTTGGCCATGAAGGTGGCATAGCAATCGTGGCGCAGGGCGGCCTCGCGGATCAGGCGTTTGAAGTAGAATACCTGATCGGCCAGTTCGACGGGATCGCCGTGCAGCAGGTTGATTTCAAGCTGGCCAGCGCCGCCTTCCTGCGTGATGCCGTCGATTTCGAAGCCCTGTGCCTCGGCAAAGTCGTAGATGTCGTCGATCACCGGGCCGAATTCGTCAACCGCGGTCATCGAATAGGCCTGACGTGCGGCGGCAGGGCGGCCGGAGCGGCCCATCATTGGTTCGATCTTCTTGGCGGGGTCAATGTTGCGGGCCACGAGATAGAATTCCATCTCGGGGGCGATGACCGGTTCCCAGCCCTGCGCACGGTAGAGTTCCACCACGCGTTTCAGGACGTTACGGGGGCTGTAAGGGATCGGAGAGCCATCAAGATCATAGGCATCGTGGATCACCTGAAGCGTCCAGTCGCCTGTCCAAGGGGCGGCGCTTGTGGTGTTCCAGTCGGGGCGCAGAACCATGTCTTTTTCGATGAACCCATCTTCGCCGGCGGCTTCGCCCCAGCCACCGGTAATGGTCTGGAAGAAGATCGAATCCGGCAGGTGGAAGTGCGACTGGCGGGCGAATTTGGTGGCCGGAACGGCCTTGCCGCGGGCAATGCCGGGCAAATCGCCGATGATGCACTCGACCTCGTCAAGGCGTTTGCCGTTGATGTATTCCTGAGCCGCTTCGGGTGTGTTGATCAGCCATTCGGCCTGTGTGTTCTGAGTGGCCATTATGCACGCTCCCGGCGGAAGAAATCCGCCATCTGGTCGGCGAAAGTGTCGTTCGCCGTGGCTTTGTCGAGGTTGTCCAGTGCCGCATCCAAGAGATCGTCAGGCACGACGCCACGGCCTCGGGTGTTGGCGAGGCCCTCGATCATCGGGGCATCAAACTCGGGGTGGGGCTGGATGGTCAGGGCGCGGTCGCCGTACAGAAGGACCGCGTTCTCGCAGAAGTCGTTCGAGGCCAGAACGATTGCACCTTCGGGGCGTTCGACCACCTGATCCTGGTGCCAGGCGTTGAAGGACATCTCGATGCCGTTGAAATCATAGGTCTGTCGACCGATGGCCCAGCCGCCAGCAAACTTCTCGACCTTGCCGCCAAGGGCCTGGGCGATGATCTGGTGGCCGAAACACACGCCGATCAGCGGGCGGCCTTCGGTTACGATGGCGCGGATCAGGTCTTCGAGCGGCGGAATCCAGTCGTGGTCTTCATAGGCACCGTGTTTCGACCCTGTGATGAGCCAGCCGTCAGCCGCCTCGACCCCTTCGGGGAATTCATTGTCGACGACGTTGTAGACGTCGTATTCGAACCCCTGTCCATGCAGGAGGTCCTGGAACATGTCAGAATAGTCCCCGAGCACAGGTTGCAGCTCGTCCGGGGCGTGTCCGGTTTGGAGAATGCCGATTTTCATGTGTCACCGATTTTTTTGATCAAATTTAGCGTAGCTGAGCCAAGACGTTCTCGCAAGGGTGTCTTCGCCAGCCTCTCGTAAGGTCGACCTTCCGCGCGTGGCCCGGTTCGGGCCGGTGGTCACGCGGAAGGGCTCAGACTCTTTCGAGATAGAGCTTCCAGTGATCGTTGTCGGGCAGATCCGCCAGTTTGGCAAGTTCCTGTCGCTTGGTCAGGACGAGGTTCCGGATCAGCATCTGGGGCAGGCAGCGCGCGATGAAGGGATCGTTCTCAAACCGGTCGATGGCCGCGGCCCAGTCGGGGGCCAGTTGCGGCACATCGTGCTCATAGGCGTTGCCGGTGATGGGGGCGTCGGGTTTTAGGCCCTCTTCGATGCCTTCAATCGCCGCGCCCATGACGGCGGCGAACATGAGGTAAGGGTTGATGTCGCCGCCGGCTACGCGGTGTTCAATCCGGCGCGCGTCATAGGGGCCACCGGGAATGCGGATGGCGGCGGTGCGGTTTTCATAGGCCCAGCAGGCGCCGGTGGGGGCGTGGGCGCCGGGCACCAGTCGATTGTAGCTTGGGCCGTTCGGGGCAAAGATCAGGGTCGAGGCCGGCATGGCCGCGACGCAGCCCGCTACAGCGGAGAGCAGGGTTTCGGTGCCCTCGGGGCCGCCATTGTCAAAGACGTTGCTGCCGTCCTGATCGACCACCGAAAAGTGGACGTGCATCCCGTTTCCAGCGTCGTCCAGATAGGGTTTGGCCATGAAGGTTGCCGCCATTCCGTGCTTGCGCGCAATGCCGCGCACAAGAAGTTTGAACAGCAGGGCATCGTCAGCCGCGCGCAATGCGGCCTGGTGCGACAGGGTGACTTCGAACTGGCCCAGGCCGCTTTCGTTGATGATGCTTTGCACGGGCAGGCCCATGTCGATGCAGCCCTGATGCAGTTCGGTGAAGAAGGCGTCAAAAGCGTCCAGCTCGTCCAGCGACAGGACATCGAGGGCAAAGATACGGCGGCCGGAGCGGGGGTCGCGGGGCGGTTTCAGCGTCTCGCCGCTGTCGTCGACCAGCATGAATTCCATCTCGGTAGCGGCGAAAACGTTCCAGCCACGGGCTTCGTAGCGTTCCAGAACGCTGGCGAGGGCCTGACGCGGATCGCCGAGGAACGGGGTGCGATCCTCGTTCAGCATGGTCATGGGGACCAGCGCAGAGTCGTTTTCCAGCCAGGGCATCGGCACGGCACCGCGATCTGTGGCGACCAGAATGCCGTCGGCATCCCCGCTTTCGAAGACGAGGGGGGAATTCTCGATATCAGCGCCCCAGATATCGACGTTGAGTGCGGATAGCGGCATCCGCAAGGAACCGGAGCTCAGTTTGTCCGCATAGGAAGAGGGAACGCGCTTGCCGCGCATCAGGCCATTGAGATCAGCGGCGGCGATGCGAATGGTGGCAAATTGTGACAGGTCCATGTCCGTCTCCCTTGTTTGCAGAAGTTCTAGCGCAGGGAATGAAAGCTGTCATTAAAATTTGATCAAAAAATTTTCGGGCAAAGAAAAACCGCCCTGAAAGGCGGCTTTTCGATCAGCGAATGAGGTTCAGGCGGAACTTCATCTTGCCTCGTCTTTCCTGTGGCAGGTGACGGTTCAGGCGTTTGTTGATCAGGCCCATCAGCCCCACGATGATCAGGGTCAGGAGGATGAAATATCCCGCGAGGATCGGGTAGGGGATGAAGGGGTTGAACGTCTTGTCCGCAAAATAGCTCGCGTAATAAAGCGCATCGCCCTTTTGCTTGAGTGTCGGGAAGCCCGAGAAATAGACCAGCGTCGTGGCGTGGAAGAGGAAGATTGCCTCGTTTGTGTAGGCGGGCCAAGCAAGGCGCATCATCGTCGGGAAGACGATCCGGCGGAAGCGTGACCATCCGGACATGCCATAGGCGTCGGCGGCTTCGGTATCGCCCTTGGGGATCGACAGGAGGGCGCCATAGAAGATTTCGCCCGAATAGGCGGCGGTGTTGAAGAACAGCACCACGAGCGCCCCGAGCCAGGCGGCGGTGAAGGGCGCGAAGATCGGTACAGCCTGTTTCAGCGAGAGGAACAGGAAGTAGGCAAAGAAGAACTGAATAAACAGCGGCGAGCCACGGAAGACGAAGATGAACCACTCGGCCGGTTTGCGCACCAGGGTGGATTTCGCGTTCTTTCCGACCGCAAGGGCCACGGCAAGGAAGAAGCCCGCCAGGAGGGCCAGAACGCCGAAATAGATGTTCCAGATCATGCCCGAGCCAATCAGGGTGAACTGTTGGCAGAGGGTAAAGTCTTCACGGGGGAGCAGGCGTTCGCCAAAGCCGATCGAGCGGAAGGCATAGTCCTGAATGGTGATCCAACAGCTCATGCGGCGGCCTTTCTCTGGGCTTCGCCACCGCTGGTGGCCTGACCGTGTGTCAGCTTTTTCATGAGGCGATCCAGAACCACTTCGGAGACCTTGGTGAAGGTGAGATAGAAGACAAGCAGCGCGAGGAAGTACCACATGCGCCAGTCACCGTGCGGGTAGTCGGTGAACTTGGGGTTCTTGGTGCCGCCCAGTTCACGCGCCCAATAGACGATGTCCTCGATTCCAAGCAGGAAGAGAAGCGGGGTGGCCTTGATCAGAACCATCCAGAGGTTCGACAGGCCGGGCAGGGCATAGACCCACATCTGCGGGACGAGAATGCGCCAGAAGGTCTGGCGACGGGTCATGCCGTAGGCCTCGGCGGTTTCGAGCTGTGCCTGCGGTACGGCGCGCATGGCACCAAAGAGAACATTCGAAGCGAAGGCCCCGAAAACAATGGAAAATGTCAGGACGGCGAGGAAGAAGCCATAGGTCTCATGAACCCATTGCGGGGAGGACGACAGGGGCAGTTTCGCGATGTCGCAGACCACGAAATCGTTGCCCTGACGCACAGGGGCGTCCCAGTCGGGGCATTTGACCTGATGGCGCAGCCATTCGAAGGCCTGGTCGAGCGCAATGACGAAGAACAGGAAGAAGGCGATGTCGGGCACGCCGCGCACGATGGCGGTATAGCCCTTGCCCAGCCAGCGCAGAGGCGCGATGCGGGATCGTGCGGCGGTGGCGCCGGCAAATCCGAACAGAAGGGCGACTGGAGCTGTGATGGCCAGAAGGACCAGCACGGTCACGACCGAGATATAGAGGCCCATGTGCTTGCCCGTGGTCAGGTAGCACGAGAGCCAGGTTAGCCCTTCGAGTGTTGAAGGATCTGAGCAATAGGAAAACATGCCTTGGGCTGTCCTTGTTCCGTTCTGTCAGCGGCGTTTCCGGGGAAAGCCCGCTAACAAAAAGGTCCGCAGCCGGGGCCGCGGACCCGAAATCCCGAAGGGATCAGATTACCACTGGGAGGAAACTTCCCACTTGGCGATCAGGGTGTTCAGCGTGCCGTCGTCTTTCATCGACTGGATCGCCGCGTCGAACTTGGCGCGCAGGTCGCCGTCCGATTCACGGATGCCCATGCCAACGCCGCCGCCGATGGCTTCCTTGCGCTCGAGCATCACGAGGCCGTCCTGGCCAGCCATGGTGTCGAGGAAGGATTTGTCGGCGAGAACCGCGTCTGCTTCACCGTTCTTGACGGCGGCAACGGTTTCTTCCGGAGTGGCGAATTCGATCAGGGTCCAGCCCTTTTCTGCCACGAAGGCCGCCTGGATGGTGGTTGCCTGGGCGGCAACAACGGCGCCTTCCACGTCGAGACCTGCGTCAAGCGCGAGGTAGGCCGACGGATCCGGCGGGGTGTAGGCTTGGGTGAAGTCGATGACTTCGTCGCGCTCTGCGGTGATCGACATGCCTGCGATGATGGTGTCGTAGTTGCCCGACACGAGGTTCGGAATGATCGAATCCCAGTCGTTCTTGACCCATTCGCATTTCAGTTCTGCGCGCTTGCAGAGCTCGTCGCCCAGCTCGCGCTCGAAACCGTCGATTTCGCCAGCGTCGTTGACGAAGTTCCACGGTGCATATGCGCCCTCGGTGCCCATGCGGACAACGTCGGCCATCGCAAAACCGGCTGTCAGTGCCAGCGCGGCTGTGCTGAGGATCAGTTTCTTCATGTTTTCACTCCCAGTTAGGTTCTTGAATGTCAGTGGGCGGCCGTCGCGGAGAGGAATCCGCGCAGTCGCTCGGTTTTTGGGGATCCGAAAAGGGTTTCGGGATCGCCTTGTTCTTCGATCTTGCCCTGATGCAGGAAGACCACGTGGCTCGAGATGTCGGCGGCCATTTTCATGTCGTGGGTCACGATCATCATGGTGCGGCCTTCAGCGGCCAAGTCTTTGATAACCTTAATCACTTCCTGTTCGAGTTCCGGGTCGAGTGCGGAGGTGGGTTCATCGAACAGAAGTGCCTCGGGCTCCATGCAGAGGGCGCGGGCAATTGCGGCGCGCTGCTGCTGGCCACCGGACAGCTGGGCCGGATAGACATCGTGTTTGTCCGCGATGCCGACCTTTTCGAGATAGGCGTGGGCCGCTTCCTCGACCTCGGCGCGGTCACGGCCGAGCACGGTAAGCGGCGCTTCCATCACGTTTTGCAGGATGGTCATGTGGGACCAGAGGTTGAACTGCTGGAACACCATCGACAGGTTGGTGCGAATGCGCAGAACCTGTTTGGGGTCTCCGGGATGGCGGGTGTGTCCGTCGCCTTTCCATTTCACGGGCTCGCCCTTGAAGAGGATGTCGCCCTGCTGGCTGTCTTCCAGAAGGTTGGCGCAGCGCAGGATCGTGGACTTGCCGGAGCCGGACGAGCCAATCAGCGAAACAACGTCACCGCGATGCGCCGTGATGTCGACCCCCTTGATCACCTCAAGGGCGCCATAGGCTTTGTGCAGGTTGCGGATTTCGAGAACAGGCGTTGTGTCGGACAAGGGCAGCAATCACGTTTTGTTGGCGTTATCAGCATCACAATAGGGCTGAAAAAACGCTTGAATGCAACTTGCAAAACGGATGACGCGAGGGGAATTCGACCAAATCGGCGGTAAAATTGTCCAATTGGTCAGGGGAGTGGCGGCGTTGGCACCGCGAGATAGGCACTTGGCGGGATGTATTCGAGACCGTTCAGGCCGAGTATCGCGCGGTCTTCGCCCGAGAGGGCCGAAATGGCCTTGGTCACCGCAAGCCGGATTTCCGCGGGATTCTGTTTCGGACCGGTGATGTAGGGCAGGGTCGGCGTGGGGCTAGTGCGGGCCACGACATGCAGGTTCTGGGCAAAATCGTCGTACCGCCGGATCAGTTCCCAGGTCAGGGCGTCGAGCGCGGCGAAATCGGCCCGTTTCTCGGCCACGGCCATCGCCGAGAGGTAATGCGCACCGGTTTGCAGGCGCTTGGTCGGGGTGAGATCCATCTGTTGCAGGTGATTGACGGGCGCGGCCCAGCCGGATTGGGACAGGGGTTCGTTGTAGGCAAACGTGCCCTGGCAAAGTTCGGACAGGGTCGCGTGTCCGACATCCATGTGCGTGATGATCACGCTGTAGTAATGGCCAGCGGGGCAATCGGGCAGGGCATAGTTGGGGGTGCCAACCAGCTGCACCTGCCGATGCAGGCTGGTGCGATAGGGCATGCCGCAGGTCTGGGCAAAGAGCAGGTCGGGCGATTGCCAGACCTCCCAGAAGTCCATGTCGCGGGTCAGGGATTCGGGGCCATGGCCCAGTTCGTCGCGAATGGCGGCCCAGAGGCGATCGTTCGACGCCGACGTTTCCGGCCGGTCGTACATGCCCAGCATTGCGATCATGAGGAGGCCATCACGCGCTGGCGCGCAAGGGCGCTGTCACGGTCGTTGATGCCCAGAAGATTCGCCGCCAGTCGGACGAGCGCGTCTTCTTCGGCCTCGCGTACACCGTCGGCGAGGACAACTGTCCAGAGGGCTTCGATCACGCCGATGCGGTCTTCGTGGGGCACCGCGTCTTTGATTTCGCGCGTGAAGCGGACGGTATCGGGGGCTTTGGCCTCGACCTGTTCGGCCTCTTTGCGCAGGGCGGTGGCCTCAAAAGGCGATAGATCATAGCGGGTGCGCAGAACCTGGTCGATCTGGGTGGCTTCGTCATCGGTGTAAGCGCCGTCTGCGCGGGCGATGCGCACTAGAAGGGCGCTCAGGGCCAGGCGGGCATCCGAAGGTGCAAGTGAGGCGGGCGTGGACGCGGCGAGGCGTTTGAAGAAATCAGCGATCATGCCCAAGACTTAGGCGCTTGGGAAAGATCCGGCAAGCATGCGCTTGGACAAAGATTGATCGAGATCAAGTCATATAAATTCGAAAAATTATATATAAAGTAAATCGAATATTATGGAAGGATGGACACATGGTTCTGAATTGGAAAACGGGCGGGGTCCTTCTGGGCTTCGTGTTTTTCCTGGCAGTGCTGCTGGTGAAACCGATCGGTGTTTCGACGCAGTTTGTCATTCTGGATGCCATCGTTGCGGATGCGGTGAACCCCGAGCTGATCACGCAGACCGAGGATGGCGCTTATACCTCAACCAACGAATACCTTGCGAAATCAAAGGGTAAGTATGCAAAGAACGCGTCTAACCCCTTGAATTACAGCTTTGTTTTCGTGATCGCCATGATGCTGGGTGCATTCCTTTCGGCGATGGCGCGGGGCGGGATTTCGAAGGAAGAACGCAAGCTGCCGGCAATCTGGTACGCCAACTATGGCGATACCCCGATGAAACGATATGCGGTCGCGTTCCTGGGCGGTTTCATCGTGCTGTATGGCGCGCGTCTTGCGGGGGGATGCACCTCCGGGCACATGATGTCGGGGATGATGCAGACCTCTTTGTCGGGGTATGTTTTCGCCGCTGGTGCCTTTGCCGCCGCGGTTCCCGTCGCGATGATGATGTACAGAAAGGAGGCCTGATCGATGAATATTGTTCTCGCACTTGTGATCGGTGCCGCCTTTGGCGCGGTGCTTGACCGGATCGGCGCAACCAATCCGAACTGGATTATTCGCATGTTGTCGCTGCGCAACCTGCACCTGATGAAAACCATTCTGCTGGCCATCGGGACCGGATCGATCCTGATGTTCGGGGGCCAGATGCTTGGGCTGGTCGATGTCATGCACATGTCGGTGAAAACCGCATATGTCGGCGTGTTCATCGGTGGTCTGATGCTGGGCGCCGGATGGGCAGCTTCGGGCTATTGCCCCGGCACGGGTGTCTGTGCCGCCGCTTCGGGCCGCAAGGATGGTCTGTTCTTCATCGCTGGCGGCCTGCTGGGCGCGGCGGCTTACATGGTGACCTATCCGACGTGGAAGGCCTCGGGTCTGTTGGACAAGATTGCCGGCGGCAAGGTCACCCTCGGGTCAGTGCCGGGGGCCAAGTATGACGGCCTGATGGCGGTGTCTGGTGACCTGCTGGGAATCGTCTTGGGGGGCGTCTTTGTTCTGGTGGCCTTCGTGTTGCCCGAACGCCTTGTTGGAGACGGACCGGCGCCGGTGGCCGCCGAATAACAAACACGCGAAAGCGAGGGGAGAGCAGCCGGCCTTGACGCAGGGGCCGGCTGTTTCTGTTCGGGTTCGCCTTGTCTTTGGGCGGGCGGGTGCCCATCATATCCGTTGAAGATGGATTGAGACGGGGCCGTGTTTGCGCCCCCGTCGACTGGGGGCGGAATGAGCAATGAACTAAATGGCGCACCGGAACTTGCGCTGGAGTGGCATCGCGCCGGTCGCGGGGCCGTTCTGGCAACGGTTGTCGAGACCTGGGGGTCTGCCCCGCGCCGTGTTGGCGCGCAGATGGTGGTGTCCGGCGATGGCCAGATCGAAGGGTCGGTTTCGGGCGGATGCGTCGAAGGGGCCGTGATGGTCGAGGCGCTTGAGGCGCTGGAAGACGGGCGCGGCAGGTTGCTTGAGTTCGGGGTCAGTGACGGCGATGCCTTTGCCGTGGGGCTGGCCTGTGGCGGGACGATCCGCGTTCTGGTGGAACCCGTGGGCGCGGTCCTGAACGAGAAGGTTCTGGCAGACCTTGTGCTCGCCCGTTCCGAGCGACGCGCCGTTGCCTATGTCTGTGATCCCGAAACGGGTGGTGGTGCGCTGGTGTCCGACGGTTTTGTCGAGAGGTTTCGGATGGACCGCTCCGGCGTGGAGGATGACGGGCTGTTCGTGGCCATTCACAACCCGCCTTTGCGGGTGGTGATCGTCGGGGCGGTGCATATTGCGCAGGCGCTTGTGCCGGTGGCGCGGATTGCGGGCTATGATCCCATCATCGTTGATCCGCGCAGCGCCTTTGGATCAGAGGCACGGTTTCCGGGAGAGACCATTCTGGATGACTGGCCGGACGAAGCCCTTGAAGCGGTCGGGCTGGACGGGCGCACCGCGCTTGTTTTGCTGACCCATGATCCCAAGCTGGATGATCCGGCACTGCATGTCGCGTTGCGGTCCGAGGTCTTTTATATCGGGGCGCTGGGGTCAAAGCGGACCCATGCGAAACGGGTCGAGAGATTGCAGGCGGACGGGTTCTCGGATGCGGAGATCGCGCGCATTCACGGACCGGTTGGTCTTGATATCGGGGCGGCAAGTCCGCCGGAGATCGCGCTTTCGGTCATGGCAGAGATGACCGAAGTCCTGAGGAAGGGCGCATGAAGTTCGGCGCGGTCCCCTTGAGCGAGGCAGAAGGTGCGATCCTGGCGCATTCGGTTCAGGCCGGTGCGAAGAAGTTGCGCAAGGGGATGTGGCTTGGCGCTGATGATGTTGAGACGTTGCGCGCAGCCGGGTTTGAGGAGGTCATTGTCGCGCGTTTGGATGCGGGCGACTTGCACGAAGATGCGGCGGCCGATGCCATCGCCTCGGCGGTGGTGCCTGATCCGGCGGCTGCTTCACTCGATGTGACGCGGGCCTTTACCGGGCGGGTCAATATCACGGCGGCCTGCCCGGGTGTTGTCGAGTTGGATGTTGCGGCGCTGGAGGCGGTGAATGCTATCAACCCGATGATCACCCTTGCGACCGTGCCCCTCTGGCAGCAGATGGGCACCGGCAACATGGTCGGCACGGTGAAGATCATTTCCTATGCGGTGCCTGAGACCGAAGTGCGTGCGGCCTGTGACTTGGCCCGAGGGGCCTTGCGCCTGCGACCCGTGGTCTATGAGACCGCCACGCTGGTGATTTCCGAGATTGATGGGGGTGCCGGGCGCAAAGGTGAAGAGGCCATTCGCGGGCGCGTCGAAGCCCTTGGCATGACTCTCGACGAGGTTCTGATCGTGCCGCATCGCACGGCGGAAATTGCCGCCGCGATCAATGCGGCACAGGGCGATATGGTGCTGGTTCTGACCGGATCAGCGACATCCGATCCCTTTGACGTGGCCCCCGAGGCCCTGAGGCGGGCCGGAGGAACGGTTGAGCGCTTTGGAATGCCGGTCGATCCCGGCAACCTGTTGTTTCTTGGCGATCTTGGCGGAACACCCGTGATCGGGCTTCCGGGCTGTGCGCGATCGCCTGCCTTGAACGGCGCCGACTGGGTTCTGAGCCGTGTTGCCTGTGGTCTCAAAGTAAGTGCGCAGGATATTGCGTCGATGGCGGTTGGCGGGCTTTTGAAGGAAATTCCGACCCGTCCGATGCCGCGTGAACGACGTCGTCCACGCGGGTGAACGTTGCGGAACTTTGCCGGATTGGATAGGAAATCTGACCGGATGGAAAGAAATCGGGTTCTCAGAATGGAGAACACGTGTTTAAGTTCTACATATAGCAACTAATAAAAATGCAACTTTGGGAGGAGCCAATGTCACAGGTCACTATGACTGTGAATGGCAAGACTGCGTCCGGCGATGTCGAAGGGCGCACTTTGCTTAGCCAATTCTTGAGAGAGAACCTGAACCTGACGGGGACGCATGTCGGCTGTGATACCAGCCAATGCGGGGCCTGCGTGGTTCATGTCGACGGCAAGGCCGTCAAGTCCTGCACGATGCTGGCCGCGGAGGCGGATGGTGCCGTCGTGGACACGATCGAAGGACAGGCCAACGCGGATGGATCGCTGAACACCATCCAGCAGGCATTTCAGGACCATCACGGCCTGCAATGCGGCTTTTGCACCCCCGGCATGGTGATGTCGGCTGCGGCGCTCCTGAAAGAGAACCCGAAACCCACAGAGGCGGAAATCCGTGATTACCTTGAGGGCAACCTGTGCCGCTGTACCGGGTACCACAATATCGTCAAGGCGATCATGGCGGCGTCCGGTCAAGACGTGGGGGCCATCGCGGCTGAGTGACCCTTTGCACCGCGCCAGAGGAGGGCGCGCAAAGGGAGCATTTTCAGGAGATTGAGGATCACGAGGGCGAGGAGGCCCGGCTTGATCCGACAGATGGGAGGAATTCATGCCAAAAGATCATGGCATTGGCGCCAGCCCGAAACGGCGCGAAGACGTCCGGTTTCTGACCGGGAATGGAAACTATACCGATGACATCAACGTACACGGACAGGCCTATGTCCATTTCCTGCGGTCCGATGTTGCTCATGGGAAAATCAATGGGATCAACACCGAAGTTGCTGCGGCGATGCCCGGCGTGGTGCGTATCTTTACAGGTGCGGACTTTGAAGGTGTGGGCGGGTTGCCCTGCGGCTGGCAGGTGACGGACCGGTTTGGTGAACCGATGCAGGAACCGGCGCACCCGGTGCTCGCGCAAGGCAAGGTGCGCCATGTGGGCGACCCGATCGCGGCGGTGATTGCCGAGAGCCTTGAAGAGGCCCGCGACGCCGCGGAGGCCATCGAACTGGACATCGAAGAGCTTCCGGCGGTTGTGGACATGAAAGCCGCTCTTGAGGATGGCTCTACCAAGGTTCACGACGATCTGACATCGAACCTTTGCTATGACTGGGGATTTGTCGAAGAGAACAAGGATGCCGTCGCGCAGGCGTTTAGCGAAGCAGCGCATGTCACGACGCTCGAGCTGACGAACCAGCGCCTTGTTGCGAACCCGATGGAGCCGCGCGTGGCTATTGGCGACTATAGTCGCGCGACCGACGAGCATACGCTTTACACCACCTCGCAGAACCCGCATGTGATCCGGCTTCTGATGGGGGCCTTTGTGCTGGGTATCCCGGAACACAAGTTGCGCGTTGTCGCGCCGGATGTGGGCGGGGGTTTTGGCACCAAGATCTTCCACTATGCCGAAGAGGCGTTTTGTACCTTTGCGGCAAAGGCGGTGAATCGTCCTGTGAAGTGGACGGCGTCGCGCTCGGAAGCGTTCATGTCGGATGCCCACGGGCGCGATCACGTGACCACGATTGAACTGGCGCTGGATGCGGACAACAACTTTACCGCGCTGCGCACCGAGACCCACGCCAACATGGGGGCGTATCTGTCGACATTTGCGCCTTCGGTTCCGACGTGGCTGCATGGCACGCTGATGGCGGGCAACTACAAGACGCCGCTCATCTATGTGAACGTGAAGGCGGTGTTCACCAACACGGTTCCGGTGGATGCCTATCGTGGCGCAGGACGCCCGGAGGCGACGTTCCAGCTGGAGCGGGTGATCGACAAGGCCGCGCGTGAGCTGGGCGTCGATCCGATTGCCCTGCGGCGGCAGAACTTTATCACCGAATTCCCCTATGCCACGCCCGTGGCGGTGGAATACGACACCGGTGACTACAACGGCACCATGGACAAGCTGGAAGAGATTGCCGATCTGAGCGGTTTTGCGGCACGGCGTGCTGAAAGCGAAGCCAGGGGCAAGATGCGCGGGCTTGGTGTGAACTGCTACATCGAGGCCTGCGGTATTGCGCCGTCGAACCTTGTTGGGCAACTGGGCGCGCGGGCTGGTCTTTACGACGCCGCGACGGTGCGTGTGAACGCGACCGGGTCGATCAGTGTCATGGTTGGTGCTCATAGCCACGGGCAGGGGCACGAGACATCGTTCCCGCAGGTCGTGGCGGATATGCTTGGCATCGATGAAGGCATGGTCGACATCGTGCATGGTGACAGTTCGAAAATCCCGTTCGGCATGGGCACCTATGGATCACGGTCGATTGCGGTGTGTGGCTCGGCCATGGTGCGGGCAACCGAGAAGATCATTGCCAAGGCCAAGAAGATCGCTGCGCACCTGATGGAAGCCTCGGACGCCGACATCGAGCTGAAGGATGGGCAGTTCACGGTTGCCGGTACGGACAAGTCCGTGGCCTGGGGAGACGTGACCCTTGCAGCCTATGTGCCGCACAACTATCCGCTTGAGGATATTGAGCCGGGGCTAGAGGAAACGGCCTTTTACGATCCGGCGAACTTTACCTATCCGGCGGGGGCTTATGCCTGCGAGGTGGAAGTTGATCCCGACACCGGCAAGGTGACCATCGAACGCTTTGCCGCGGCTGATGACTTTGGCAATATCATCAACCCGATGATCGTGGATGGCCAGGTGCATGGCGGTATCGGGCAGGGGATTGGCCAGGCGCTTCTCGAGAGTTGCGTCTATGACGAGAACGGCCAGCTGTTGTCGGCGTCCTACATGGACTATGCGATGCCGCGTGCCGATGACGTGCCGTTCTATGCGGTGGACCATTCCAGCCAGACGCCCTGTACGCATAACCCGCTGGGCGTAAAGGGCTGTGGCGAGGCCGGTGCGATCGGCTCTCCGCCGGCGGTGATCAATGCCGTGGTGGATGCGCTGCAATCGGGTGGCCATGATGTGACCCATATCGACATGCCGGCCTCGCCGTCGCGTGTCTGGGCCGCGATGAACAAGTAAGGAGGACAGACCATGTATAACTTTGACTTTGAGAAGCCCTCCACGATTGCGGATGCAGTCGCGGCGCTTGCCGACGAGGACGCGCAGGCGCTGGGCGGGGGGCAGACGCTTATCCCGACCATGAAGCAGCGGCTGGCAAGCCCCAGCAAGCTGGTGAGCCTGAAGGGGATCGCGGAAATGCAGGGTATCTGCATGTCGGATGCCGGTGAGGTCTGCATCGGTGGCGCAACCTGCCATGCCGATGTCGCGGAAGGTGCCGGAAGCTATCCGGCTCTTGCGGCCCTGGCCGAAGGCATTGGTGATCCGGCGGTGCGCAACCGTGGCACCATTGGCGGGTCGCTGGCCAACAACGACCCGTCCGCCTGTTATCCGGCAGCGGCGCTGGGCTCGGGGGCGACCATCGTCACCAACGCGCGCGAGATCGCGGCGGATGACTATTTCCAGGGCATGTTCACCACGGCGCTGGAGGAAGGCGAGATCATCACCGAGGTGACGTTCCCGGTTCCCGAAGCTGCGAGCTACCAGAAGTTCGAACAGCCGGCCTCGCGGTTTGCGCTTGTTGGCGTGTTCGTCTCGAAAGGGGCGGGCGGTGTGCGCGTGGCCGTGACAGGCGCGTCCGAAGAGGGCGTGTTCCGCTGGAGCGAAGCGGAAGCGGCGCTGTCGGGGAATTTCTCGGCAGATGCGCTTGATGGCATGGCACCGGCAGCAGATGGCATGATTTCGGACCTGCATGGCAGTTCCGCCTATCGCGCGCATCTTGTGGGCGTGATGGCCCGTCGGGCCGTGGCCGCCTGCGGCTAGGGGATTGCCTGATCAACACCAATCAAGGCCGCCGGTATCCCTGGCGGCCTTTCTGTTTCTGCGGGGGCACCCTAGGTATAGGTAAAGCTGTCTGCGTCCAGATCATCCGTCGTCAGGACAAGGACTTCGCCGTGCAGGTGGGTGACGTTGTAGCCGCCCGAGACCTTCTGCAAGCTGACATCCGAGGATGTCTGTCCGTCAAAGATGATGGCATCGAACGCGAAATCGAAATCGGTGATGGTATCTTTGCCAAGGACTGTGCCCTTGAACACGAAGTCGTCGCTTCCGGCTCCGCCTTGCATTTCATCATTGCCGCGTTCGCCTTCGAGCGTGTCATGGCCGTCGCCGCCGGTCAGCGTGTCCGCTCCGTTGCCGCCAAAGAGCCTGTCGTTGCCGTCTTCTCCGTCAAGGCTGTCAGTTCCGCTGCCCGCGAACAGCCTGTCGTTGTCGTTGCCTCCGAACATGGTGTCGGCGCCGTCCCCGCCGGACAGGAGGTCTGCCTGATCGCCGCCATAGAGTTCGTCAGCACCGGCATTGCCATACAGGCTATCGCGGCCGAAGTTGCCAAACAGCTGGTCGTTTTGCGTGCCGCCTTTCAGGAAATCCTTGCCCGCGCCTCCGGAAAGCACATCCTGCCCCGCCTGTCCGCGCAGGACGTCTTCTCCGTCTCCTCCGAACAGCCGGTCGTTTCCGCCATTGCCGTAGAGAATGTCATCGCCCTTGTCGCCATAGAGCAGGTCTTTCCCGCTGCCCCCAAACAAAAAGTCGGCATCGAGGCCGCCCCTGAGCGTGTCGTCGCCTTCCTGACCCTTGAGCGTGTCCTGATTGGCTTCGCCAAACAGCTTGTCGTTTCCGAGTTCGCCAAAAATGCTGTCATTACCGTCGTCCCCGTGAAGAACGTCTTCTCCGGAAAGTCCGATGATTGTGTCATTGCCCGCGCGTCCGAAAATCAGATCGCCTGCGCCGCTTCCTGTGAGGTGATCCGCAAATTCGGTGCCGAAAAGAACCTCGGCCCCTGCGATGGTCCAGTTGAAGCCGCCTGATTGAATTGTGCCTGCGCCAAGATCGGCGGTCATGGCATCCAGCATGTTCCGGCCGTCGATTGCGTCCTTTTTGCCAAGGCCCATACGGATTGTGCCGCCCCCCGGTCCGATAAGGCACACGTCGTTGCCCGGGCCAGCCTCGATCGTGCAGGGGCCGGACCCGCATTCCAGAAAGTCTTTCTGGTTGGAGCCGGTAATGCGGTTCGGCGTCAGGGCGTCATAACAACTCAGAACATTGGGGTCGGACCAGTCGGGTTCATTGCCGTCGCATTGGCTGCAAGCCGACATGAAGTCACCGAAGTCAAAGCCGCCAAGGCCATCGACGTCGCAGAGGACAGTGTCGGATGCAAACCGGCCGTTGCTGCGAATTCGGTGATCACCATCCTATCGCAGGTCCCGGAAAAGACCGGGGCGGCGCCGCTTTCATCAATAGCGAGGTTCTGGCCGTAAATTGTGACCGAGAACTTTGCGCCGAACAGCGAACTTACCCAGAAACTCGTGCCGTCAAAACTTGGGAAGAAGTTGTTCGCTGTGTCGTTCAGGAAGTTGATGATGAACCGCTGGTACGTGGTGCCGAAGTTGAAAAAATGCTCCGCAGACATGTTGTTCCATCCCCCAATGAAAACGTTCATCGGGAGAGTGTATCACATTTTCCTTTTGTTTTCTTGGCTCAGGCCGGTTTGCGTGCGACGAAGTCGATCAGGGCGGACATGCCGGAGTGGCCGCGCCCTTCCTGAACCTCGCGTTCGTATTCGCGGCATTCAAGGATGTCCCAGCCGACAAAAGCCGCGCGCAGAATGACCTCGGTGTACATGTTCTGGGCAAAGGGCGGGCCGCCTGTGCCGTGCTCGAGCTGCTTGGGCGTATAGCCGTGCAGCATGGCGAGGCCACCGGGCTTGGTGGCTTTCTGCATGCCTTTGAACTGAATGCGGCGACCGTCAGGGCCGACGAACTGGATAAAGATACCGGCCACCAGATCGTAAGCGTCACTTTCCCATTCGCGGGTCAAGACGTCGGATTGCCGGAAATCGACTGACACGCCGCGTTCCTTGGCCAGTTCTCGGGCCCGTTCAATGGCGGTGGGGGCGAATTCAAGGGCGGTCACGTCCATGCCGTGCTCTGCCATGTAGACGGAATTGCGGCCTTCGCCGTCAGCGACCGCCAGCGCACTTTGGCCGGCTTTCAGATAGCCGGCGTGTTCCTCGAGAAACCGTGCCGGGGCCTTGCCAAAAAGAAAGTCCTCTGACGCGGCGAAACGTTCTTCCCACATGTGCCGATCCCTGTTGTTAACTGCTTCAGAGGTAAGGAATGGCGGGCGGATTGCAAGGATCATCAGGGCGCGCAGCGGCGAAAGGTCTGTTGGTGATGAAAGGCCATTGCAGGGCGCACAAAAAAAACCCCGGCAGGACCGGGGTTTTCGATTGGATTGTCAGGCCAGATTATTTCTGGGGCAGGGGCGCGATGATCATGATCATCTGGCGGCCTTCCATCTTCGGCATGTTCTCGATCTTGCCGATTTCCTTGACGTCTTCGGCCACACGTTCAAGCAGTTCTCGACCCAGGTTCTGGTGCGCCATTTCGCGGCCACGGAAGCGCAGGGTCACTTTGACCTTGTCGCCCTTCTCGATGAATTTCACCACGTTACGCATCTTGACGTCATAGTCGTGCGTATCGGTGTTGGGGCGGAATTTGACTTCCTTGACCTCGATGATCTTCTGCCTCTTGCGGGCTTCGGACTCGCGTTTCTGCTGTTCGTACTTGAACTTGCCGAAATCCATGATCTTGCAAACCGGCGGGTTTGCGTTGGGCGAAATCTCGACCAGATCCAGGCCTGCATCCTGAGCCATATGGTAGGCCTCGCGGGGGTGGATTACACCGACATTTTCGCCGTCTGCGCCGATCAGGCGAATTTCAGGAGCGCGGATTCGCTCGTTGATGCGAGGGCCGGTGTCGCGCTGCGGAGGCGCGTTATGGGGTCTGCGGGCTATGGCTTTGATCCTTCAATGGTGGAGTTCATGTGCGCGCTAATTTATGCCTGCCCGTCGGCGTATACAAGCCGAGATTTGGTAAGGGTGAGGCAAATCTCGGGAGTTTCCCCCTTGTTGCGGCCTCTGTCTGCCCGCATCTGTCACGAGAAGCCGGGAAAACCAATGCCCCGGTACGGACAGGAGAATTTGAAATGAAAAATCTCGTTTGGGTCGTTGTTCTGCTTGGCGCAGCTGCTGCCGGGTATTTCTATATGATGAACCAGAAAGATAAGCTTGCCCAGCCGGTGACGGAACCGGCCGTCGTGGAAGAGCCCGAGGCGATCGAGGAAACGCCGGTGGAAGAGGTTGTTACCGAGGTTGAAGAAAAGGTGGAAGAGGCCGTTGAGGCAGTCGAAGAAGCTGTGTCTGAGGCCAAGGAAGCTGCCGAGGAAGCCGTGAACGAGGCGGTTGAAAACGTCGAGAGCGCGGTGAGCGATGCCGTTGAAGGGGCGGGGGATGTTGCCGGAGCGGCAACTGAAGCCGTGACTGAAACGGCGGGTGCCGCAACCGAGACCGCGACCGAGACGGCCGGGGCCGCGGCGGATGTGCTGAGTGTCGACGGGTTCGACTTTGCCAAGGTCAGCGAGATGATTGACGGATCGTCGCTTGATGCGCTGAAAAAGGCCGCTCTGAAAACCGCGGTCGAGCAGGCGCAGAACAATCCTGACCTCCTGAAAACCGCGCTGGACAGCGTGAAAGCGGCGCTGGGGATGTAATCCCTAGCCAACGCGGGGAGCGGAAAGGGCGGTCTATGGGCCGCCCTTTTTCATTTAGACAAAGCTGAAATGATCCGCGTTGTCGATTTCGGAAATCGTCGTGTTCTGGACAAGCACATACCCGTCATAGCCAACATTGCCTTCGGTGATCCGTACATCGTTGCCTTGCTGGGTAAACGTCATGTCGTCAAATTCGAACTCTCCGTCGGCGTGGAACTGAATGACGTCTGAACCAGCCTGGAAGTCGGTCACAATGGCCTGATCGAGATCATCCAGCGAAAGGATCAAGAAGACATCGCTGCCCCCGCCGCCGGTCAGGGTGTCGGTGCCATAGGAGGCCTCGAGAGTGTCAGCGCCGGCCCCGCCGAACAGGCGGTCATTGTGAACCCCGCCAGCGAGCCTGTCATTGCCATTGCCACCGAACAGGGTGTCGTTACCGTGCCCGCCTTCAAGATCGTCCGCGCCATTGCCGCCAAATAGCCTGTCGCGCCCCAGATCGCCCTTCAAAGTGTCAGCACCCCGACCGCCATAAAGGCTGTCGTTGCCATAGTCGCCCCAGAGTTCATCCTGGCCGCCGCCACCAACGAGGGTGTCAGATTTTTGGCCACCAAAGATCAGGTCACGGGTTTTATTGCCGGTAAAATGGACTTTCTCGACATCGCTTGTTGCGACGTACCATTCCTTGCCTCCGGAGCCCCATGTTGTGCGTCTCGCCCGTCCACTGTCCGAAAAACTGAAATCAATGACGCCAGAAGTGACTGAGGCATCCACGAACAACGTGTCGACACCGCCCTCGCCGTAGAAGCTGACGCCTTCGCCGTTTTCCGACAGGGTGACGCGCAGCGTGTCCGCCTTGTCATTGGCTATGACTTCGATTTCCTCGACCTTCAGGATATCCAGAAAATTGGTGTTGATGACCTGAAAATTCTGAAAATTAAAGTCATAGGTGTGGGGAGTATTGGCCGTCAGGAGCAGGGACAGAGAGTCATGCCCATCACCGCCATCCACCCATTCGCCTCGGGCTTTTGCCTTTGCGTTGTGCAACAAGATCAGGCTGTCATCTCCGGCGCCCGAGGTAAGCGTGTCATACCCTGAGCCGCTTTCCAGCGTGTCGTTGCCATTGTCGTCGGCCAGATAGTCGTTGCCCTTGCCCCCGAAGAGACGGTCGTTACCGGCACCTCCGTTGAGCTCGTCTTCACCGGACCCGCCGTTCAGGGTGTCGTTGCCCCTTGCGCCGAGAATGGTGTCGTTGCCGCCAAGCCCATTCAGACGTTCGCCCGAGTCGGTTCCGTTTATTCTGTCGTCGTTGGCGGTGGGGGATAATGCTGACATATGAAAATCCGAATGAAATTTTTACTTTCGCCAGCATGGTGCGCGGTCCGCCTTGATGGGTCAAGGTGGGGAAAAACGTAGTCATCTGGTTGAGCTACAAATGAAAAAGCTGGCCGCGAGGCCAGCTTTGTCCAATCAGGATTTGCGCAGCGTCTTAATCGAGGAACGCCTTTTCCACCACGTATTGGGCGGGTTTGGAGTTGGCGCCTTCTTCGAGGCCGGCCTCTTCCAGCATGTCCTTGAGTTCGAGGTTGAACGCGAGGTTACCGCAGATCATGGCGCGGTCGTTTTGCGGGCAGAGGGGGGCCACGTCGAGGTCTTTGTAGGCCTCGCCCGAGCGGATCAGGTCGGTGATCCGGCCCATCTTGGGGCTCTCTTCGCGGGTGGTGGTCGGGTAGTATTTGATCTTCTTCCAGAAGCCTTCGCCGATCACCTCGTTCAGAAGTTCGTCGTCCTTGAGGGCTTCGATCAGCTCGCGGCCATAGGTCAGTTCGCCCACGGTGCGGCAGGTGTGGGTGATGATGACCTCGTCATAGTCCTCGTAGGTCTGCGGTTCGCGCAGGAGCGAGGCGAAGGGTGCGAAACCGGTGCCGGTGGCAAAGAACCAGATGCGTTTGCCGGGGATCAGCGCGTCATGCACCAGGGTGCCGACGGGCTTGGGACGCAGGATGACTTCGTCGCCGGGTTTGATGTGTTGCAGCTTCGAGGTCAGCGGGCCGTCTTCGACCTTGATTGAATAGAATTCCATTTCCTCGTCCCACGAAGGCGAGGCGATGGAATAGGCGCGCAGGAGCGGTTTCTGTTTGCCGGTTTTCGGGTCGGGATCGCCCATCAGGCCGATCATCACGAACTCACCCGAACGGAAGCGCAGGCTTGCCGGGCGGGTACAGCGGAAGCGGAACAGGCGGTCGGTGTAGTGCTGAACCTCGGTGACGGTCTGTGCGTCGGGCAGGGTGGGCACTTTGGGTACGGCGGTTGCTTGGGCGTCGGTCACGGGTTTTTGCTCGGTCATAAGATTACAGGCGGACAATGCCGCCCCTCACTAGCAGTTCGATAGGGTTTTTAAAGATGTATCTGGGTTGCGGCTTTGATCTGACGCAAATTGTGATCCATCAAGCGGAATTGTGACCGCGCATCCGGGTTTGGTAGTCATGCGCACGCCAGTCCGAACGGAATTGCCATTCGCCTTCGGGTTGACGGGCTGCCAGATCATCGCTGATCTCGACCTCGTCAAAGCCCGAACGGCGGGCCATGGCGTATTGGTCCGAAATGACGTGGCCCTTGGCGCGCAGGCGGCCGTTGTAGCCGGCCAGACGCAGCTGGCGGGCGATGGTAAAGCCGCGGCCATCGGCAAAGGAGGGGAAGTCGACCCGCACCATTTCCACGCCGGAAAGCTGTTCGATCAGGGCGGCCGGATCGGTGTCCGAGGCCACGTCGAGCGAGATCACGTCATTTGCGGCTTCGCTGAACGGAACGAAACCCTTGGTCCAGTCATCCGAGCCGAAGCCCGCGTCGGTTACGATAACAGTCATGTTTTCTCTCCAATTCGCACCATCTTGCCATCTACAAAATGGATGCCGCATTCGCTTTTGTCCTGCCCGCGCCAGCGGCCCGAGCGGGGGTCTTCGCCTTCCTTGACGGGGCTGGTGCAGGGCGCACAGCCGATCGAAGGATAGCCCTTGGCCACCAGCGGGTGGCGGGGCAGGCGGTTTTCTACCATGTAGGCGCGCACGTCTTCCGGTGCCCAGTGGGCGAGGGGGTTGACCTTGATGCGCCCGGTGCCGTCCTCGACTTCGAAGAAATCGAGCGCGGCGCGGGTGCCGGCCTGAAAGCGTTTGCGCCCGGTGATCCAGCCGTCAAAGCCGCTGAGGGCACGTTGCAGCGGGATCGTCTTGCGCAGGGTGCAGCAGGCGTCGGTATCGTTCAGGCGCAGGGCACCGTAGGGATCGTCGCGGTCGATGTCTTCCTGTTCGGCACGCACCACGCGCACGTTCCTGAGACCCAGTCGCTCGGCCACCTCGGCCTGATAGACCAGGGTTTCGGGAAAGAGCATCTGGGTGTCGACGAACAGAACGGGCGTGTTCTTGTCGGCAATGGCCGCCATGTGCAGGAGCACCACGGATTCAGCCCCGAAACTGGACACGAGCGCGATCTCGCCGCCATCCTGAAGCGCGCCGCGAAAGACGTCGGTCGCGCTGTGGTGGCGATAGCGTTCGTTCAGCTCCGAGACCTTTTCGCTGAGGGCACGACGGTCGGCCCCCAGCTCGGTCTGGATCTCGTCAAGCGGCATGGGCCTGTGCCTCGGGGTAGAGGTAAGGTTTGAACGCTGCGAGGCCGAGACGGCGGTAGGCCTGAAGGAAGGTTTCGCCTTCATCCTGACGCAGTTCCAGATAGCCTTTTACCAAACGCTCGATGGCCGGCACGATCTCGTCGTAGGCAAAGCCCGGACCTGCGCGCTCGCCGATGGCCGCGTCCCAGGTGGCGTCGCCGCCTAGCGTGACTTGGTAATTCTCGACGCCTGCACGGTCGAGGCCGAGAATGCCGATGTGGCCCACGTGGTGGTGTCCACACGCGTTGATGCAGCCGGAAATTTTGATCTGCAGGTGGCCGATGTCGTGTTCCAGCTTCAACTCTTCGAAACGGGTTGCGATCTGTTGCGCAACGGGGATCGAGCGGGCGGTTGCCAGGGCACAGTAGTCCATGCCGGGGCAGGCGATGATGTCGGACACCAGACCGATGTTGGCGGTGTGCAGATCGGCTTCGCGCAGGGCGGCATAGATCGCAGGCAGGTCCGATTTGTGGACATGCGGCAGGATCACGTTCTGCTCGTGGCTGATGCGCAGCTCGTCATAGCCATATGCCTTGGCGATTTCCGCCATCACACGCATCTGCGCGGCACTTGCGTCGCCCGGGGTGTCGCCGTGTTTCTTGATCGAGATGGTCACGATGGTGTGGCCCTCGGCACGGTGTTCGCTCAGGTTGGTGTCGGCCCAGCTGCGGAACAGCGGATCGCTGTTGTAGGCCGCATCAAAGGCCTCGGTCGATGCCGATTTGAACGCAGGGGCGGCGAAGTGGGTCTTGATCTCGTCAAACAGGACCTGGTCAAAGCCACCGAAGGTGCTGCGCAGCTTGGCGAAACGCTCTTCGACACGGGCGCGGATTTCGTCCAGGCCCAGTTCGTGCACGGTGATCTTGATACGTGCCTTGTACTTGTTGTCGCGGCGACCGATCTGGTTCCAGACGGAAACGGTGGCCTCGATATAAGGCAGCAGGTCAGCGCGCGGCAGGAAGTCATTGAGGACCTTGCCGATCATCGGGGTCCGGCCAAGGCCGCCACCGACGAGGATCTGGTAGCCGGTTTCGCCAGCCTCGTTGCGCACGACACGTACGGCGAGGTCGTGTGCCTTGAGAACCGCGCGGTCCTTTTCGCCCGCCGAAACGGCAATCTTGAACTTACGGCCCATGAACTGGAATTCCGGGTGATCGGTCGACCACTGGCGGATCAGTTCGGCAATCGGGCGCGGATCTTCGATTTCATCCGCGGCGGCGCCGGCAAAGTGGTCGGCGGTGACGTTACGAATGGTGTTACCCGACGTCTGGATGGCGTGCATGTTCACTTCGGCCAGCGCATCGAGCATGTCCGGAATGTCGGTCAGCTTGGGCCAGTTGTACTGGATGTTCTGACGGGTGGTGAAATGGCCATAACCCTTGTCCCATTTCTCGGCCAGAAGGGCGAGCTGGTTCATCTGGGCGCTGCTGAGAGTGCCATAGGGAATGGCGACGCGCAGCATGTAGGCGTGCAGTTGCAGGTAGACACCGTTCATCAGGCGCAGGGGCTTGAATTCATCTTCGGTCAGGGCACCGGAGATGCGGCGCTCGACCTGCTGGCGGAACTGGCGGTTGCGTTCGGCAAGGAACGCGGAGTCGAATTCGTTATACTGATACATGGATCAGGGACCTTTCGCGTGGCGCGTCTCGGGGTGGGAGACGGTCAAAAACCTAGTGCAGATTTCAGCTGGCTGCGGCGAGATCGGCTTGTTTGCCGTGGAAGTAGTTCGAGGGGCCGGTGCGGCGGAACTCTTCGCGGAAATGCGTTGGTTCCGGACCGTTCTCGCCTGCCTTCGCATCCGCGAGATAAGGGCCGACAGCGATGCCGGGCTGCTGGATCGCATCCAGCAAGCGCAGGTCGGCATGTGCTTCGTCGGTCAGCAATTCCGCCATACACATTTCACGTGTCCATGTGTCATCTGCGGTCAGATAGATCACATCACCTTCGATCAGGTCGTTGGCTGTGATGACTTTGGGCGTGAAGGCGCGGGCCATTGCTTTGCTCCGTGAGTGGTGGATTGTGGTTGCAATATAGGAAATTGTTCCGTATTTGCGCTAGGTGTGAGAGTAAATAGGAATAATCGTTCTTGCTGATTGCGCGGCGGCGAGGAAAATTCTCAAACCTGAAGGAAAAGCGAATGTCGTTGCGAATTGACGAACTGGACCGGAAAATTCTTGATGAGCTCCAGCGGGACGCTTCACAATCCCTTGATGAAATAGCCAAGCGCGTGGGGTCTTCCAAGACGCCGGTGTGGAATCGTATCCGCAAGCTGCGCGACGCGGGAGTGATCCGTCAGCAGACTGTTCTTCTGGATGCCGAAGCCCTTGGGTATGAGGCCTGTTTCTTTGTTCTGATACGCACGAGCGAACACGAGGCGTCTTGGCAGGCGGACTTCCTCAAGGCGTTGCGGGATCGCCCGGAAGTGCAGGAAGCACATCGCCTTGCAGGTGACATTGACTATATCCTCAAGGTACGGGTGGCCAATGCCCGCGCCTATGATGCCTTTTACCAGGCGTTGATCTCGGAAGTGCGGGTTCACAACGTGACCGCGCTGCTTTCGATGGAAGAGATCAAGTCGACAACCAACCTGCCGCTTTTGCCTGCTAAGTCCTAGGTTCGTACCATCAATGCTTCGAGACCGTGGAAGTGGTAGAGATTGCCGTATTGCGGCGTGCCTACCAATGCGAGGTTCGGACAGCGGTCGAAGAGGATGGGCATGGCGATGCTGAGTTCAAGACGGGCCAGAGGCGCGCCGACGCAGAAATGCACGCCTGCGCCGAATGAGGTGTTGGTGGCAACGGGGCGGGACGGATTGAAAACTTCCGGGTCTTCCCAGGGGCCGGGATCGCGATTGGCCGCTGCCAGAAGCAGGGCGACCTGATCGCCGCGTTTGAAATGATGGCCGCCGATTTCGACATCTTCATAGGCATAACGCGTGAACATGTGCAGGGGCGGATCGTAGCGGATGATTTCCTCGATGGTCCCGCCAACGGTTTCAGGTGTCAGCGCCTCTGATCCAAAGCCGTGTTCGAGAAGTGCTTTCACGCCGTTGCCTAGAGTGTGTACGGTTGCCTCGTGGCCCGCGTTGAGCAGCAGGATACATGTGGTGATGAGTTCATCCGTAGAGAGCTTTTCGCCTTCTTCCTCGGCGGCGATCAATTCCGAGATCAGATCTTCGGTCGGAGAGGTGCGGCGCTGGTCGACGTAGCTGCGGATATAGTCGGCGAATTCGGTAGACGCCTTGGCGGCGGCGTCTTCGATCTCGCGGGTGCGGCGGGCCTGATACATGGCGACCATGTCGTTCGACCAGCGTAAAAGCTGTGGCCCCATGTCTTCGGGGACGCCCAGAAGACGGCAGATGATGGCAACAGGAAGGGGGGCTGCGTAAGTCGGGAGCAGATCAAACTCGCCGTCCGGAAATTTATCGATCAGCGCGTGGCAGGTTTTGGTAATCTCGGTTCTCAAGGCCTCGATGCGCCGGGTTGTGAAGGCGCGCAGAACAAGTTTGCGAAGGCGAGTATGGCGCGGCGCTTCGAGTTCCAGCATGGAGTGGGCTTCGATGTCATAGAAGGCCTTGAGGTGCGCGGGGTGATCGGGGGCCATTTCCGGCGGGACTTCGCGACCAAAGCTTCGATCCCGCAGGAGATGCGAGACACGCGCATGGGAGACCACCGCGGGCATGTCATAGTCCTGCCAATAGAACATCGACCCTTCTGCGCGGGCCTCTTCGTAAAAAGCATAGGGGTTCTGCACGAAGGCGGGGTCGGTCGGGGATTGGGACAGGATTTCCATAGCGCCCATGTTTTCCAACTTGCTGGTCAATGCAAGCAGGCAATTGTTAGGTTGGGGGCATGAAGACCTGGATGCGCCACCGTTTCATGATTCTGCTTGTGTTTGTCATCGTCATGGTGGCGGCCTCGGCGACGGTTTGGCGCTTGGGTTACAGGCAGGCGCTGACGCAGCTTGTCGAACAGGGCGAGTCCGATCTTGCCCTTGCGGCGGACAGGCTGACCGCGCAGCTTCAGCGATATCAGGAGCTTGCGGTGCTTATGTCGTCTCATCCGGTGTTGACGGACCTTGTCGAAGGGCGAGGCAATCCGAGGGATGCGCGGATGCTGCTTCTGGATGCCGCCGACAAGACGACCGCGTTGAATATCATGTTTGCCGATATCGAAGGGCGGGTGCTTGTGTCTGCCTTTGAAGGGCCGGATGAGTCGCTTGTGAAAACGCCCTATTTCATGCGCGCGATGCATGGTGCCCTTGGGACGCATCATGGCGTGTCGAGCAAGGATGGGCGGCGGGCCTTTTACTATGCCGCCCCGAGCTTTGCTGCAGACGGGCATGTGCAGGGTGTGCTGATTGTCAGTGTCGATGTGGCTGACGTGGAAGATAACTGGCGCGGGGACGGACCGGCGGTGTTTTTCGTGGACGAGGAGGGGCTTGTCTTCATTACCAACCGTTCCGAGCTGTTGCTCTGGGAGCGGCGTGGCGGGGATGTCGGGCTGGTGCCGCCAAGCGGGGCAGCACCGCCGTTCAGGGCCTATACGCAGGCCGGCCATGAACTCTGGCGGCTGGACTGGGGGGATTATGTGCCCAAGCGGGGGCTGCACCTTGTTCAACCGCTGCCGATCATCGACCTGATCGGAGAGGCGGTGATTGATGTTTCCCCTGCGCAAAGGCTTGCGGGATTGCAGGCTGCGGTTGTTGCGGCGCTGATCCTTGCCTTTGGGGTCTTTCTCTATCAGGCGATGCAGCGAAGACAGGTCCTTGCCGAAGCCAATGCGATTTTGGAAGAACGCGTTGCCATGCGTACCCGCGCCCTTTCGGAGACCAACGTTCAGCTGCGCCGCGAGATCACGGAGCGTCAGGAAGCCGAGAAGGCGCTGAAGAAGGCGCAGGAGGAGCTTGTTCAGGCCGAGAAGCTGAGCGCCTTGGGGCAGATGTCGGCGGGTATCAGCCATGAACTCAACCAGCCCCTGATGGCGATCCGCCAGTTTGCCGAGAACGGGGCCTTGTTCCTGCAACGTGGCAAGGAGGAGGTGGCCTCGGATAACCTGAGCCGGATATCCGAGATGGCCGCCCGAATGGCGCGGATCATCAAGAACCTGCGTGCCTTTGCCCGCAACGAAAGCGAACCGATGGGGAAGGTGGACCTCGTGCAGGTGATCAATACGGCGGTCGAGTTGACGACGCCAAGGCTCAAGGCGGATCGGGTGTTGCTTGAATGGGAGCCCCACACGCATGGGGGGGCGGTGCTTGCATGGGGGGGCGAGGTGCGTCTGGCGCAGGTCTTCGTGAACCTGATTAACAACGCGGCCGATGCGATGATGGAGCAGGAGGACAGGCGCATCAGCATCTCGATTGAAAATGCCGAGCGTTTGTCTGTTTCCGTGCGAGACATCGGGCCGGGTATTGAAGACCCCGAGAAGATGTTCGAGCCATTCTATTCAACCAAGGCGGTGGGCAGTTCAGAAGGTATGGGGCTTGGCCTCTCCATCTCTTATGGCCTTGTCGAAAGCTTTGGTGGGCGTATCCGTGGCACCAATACCGAGAGGGGGGCGATGTTCACGGTTGAGCTTGATCCCTGGAACGAGGAAAAGGCGGCATGACGACCAAGGTTCTAGTAGTAGACGACGATGCCGATGTGCGCGAGGCGCTCAAGCAGACGATTGAGCTTGCCGATCTGGATGCGACGGCGGCGGGCAGTTTTATCGAAGCCAAGGATCACATTCTGCGTGATTTTCCCGGTGTGATCGTTTCGGACATCCGAATGCCGGGGAGGGACGGTTTCCATCTTTTGACCTATACGCAGGATGTCGACCCAGAGTTGCCCGTGATCCTTCTCACCGGAGAAGGCGATATTCCGATGGCCGTCTCTGCGATGGGCAAAGGGGCTTTCGGTTTTCTTGAAAAACCCTGTGCGCCGAAAGACCTGATCGGGGTAGTGGAAAGGGCTTTGAAAACCCGAGGTCTTGTTCTTGAGAACCGGCGCTTGAAACTGCAACTCGAAACAGGGGATCCGGCGGCGAGGATGCTGTTTGGCACCTCTGGTCTTGCCAATGACCTGCGCGGTCGTGTGCGATCGGTTGCGCGGACTACGGCCGAAGTTCTGGTTACGGGTCAACAAGGGGTCGGTATTTCCAAGGTCGCGGAAGTTGTCCACCTGTGTTCGCCACTTTCGAAGGGCCCATTTGGTAAGCATTCGGCGGCGGGTATGGATGTCGGGCGCTTTCAGGAGGCGGTGGCTGCCGCCGCTTCCGGCAGTCTGTTTCTGGATGAGATCACCGCCATGCCGATGGAGACGCAGTTTGCACTGGTGACCCTGATGGAGCAGGGGGATCACCCGCGCCTGATCTTTGGCAGCACCGCCGATCTCAAGGCGGCGGTGGATGATGGCAGGCTGCATGGCGAACTGTTTTATCGGCTGGATGCCATGCAGGTGCGTATTCCGTCCCTTGCCGAACGCCCCGAGGATATTCCGGTGTTGTTCCGCCACTATGTTGCGCAGGCCGCGGAACAGGCCGGATTGGTGGCGCCCGAGATCACGCCGGATGTGATTGCGGATATCATGGCGCGTGACTGGCCGGGCAATGCCCGCGCGTTGATGAGCGTTGCGATGCGCTTTGCGCTGGGCCTGCACGACGAAAGCGAAACCGAAGGCGCGCTGGGCCTTGCGGAACAGATGGCGCAGGTAGAGCGGTCTTTGCTGCAAGAGGCGCTTCGGCGGGCGCAGGGGCGTGCGGCGGCGGCGGCTGAGGCGCTCAAGCTGCCGCGCAAGACGTTCTATGACAAGCTGGCCAAACACGGTCTGCGACCCGAGGATTTCCGCTAGGTCTTGAGGGCTGTGTCCCGTCCTTCGCAGCGGGCGGACTGGTCGTGTTCGTGGATTTCCAAAGCACGGCTGGCGGTGAAGTCGTTTTTCACGTGGTCCCACCAGCAACCGAGGTAGGATTTCGCCGCCTCGGCATGAAAGACCTCGGGCGCCCCCCTGTGCAGGGCCGGCAGGCGGGTCCAGGCGACGTTCGGAAAGCTGTGGTGCTCGTTGTGGTAGCCGGTGTTGAACAGCAGCCAGTTGATAGGGCCATAGGTGGAACGGGTCGGATTGACGTCGTCCGTGCCGGGATGTTCGCTGAGCGACTGGCCGAGGTTGGAGATGCCCATCTTTCCAAGAAAGAAAGACAGCGACCACAGGTGGTAGAGTAGAGCCCAAGGCCCCAATAGGGCAATCATCGCGATGTTAGACAGGATCGAAACCGCGATGAAGGGGCGCATTTCCGATGATGTGGGACGGGTGCCGGTAAAGCGATCTACCGGATCGCTGATCGGCCGGCCGGATGCCCAGGCGTTCAGTCGCGGCAGAATGACGTCTGCCAGCATGAAGCCCAAGGGCAGTGAGTGAATGACGAGGGTTATGAGGGTCAGCGCACGCTGGCGTTTTGGTGTTGTGCGAATGACGTGTTGTCTGGCCTGCAGGGCGCAGATGTCTTCGTGTTCGTAATCCCGTTCGTAGTCTCCGACAAAGGGATGATGGCTCGTGATGTGCTGATGCTGGTAGATCAGTTGCTTGCCGTAGGACGTGAGGATGAATTCCAGCGCGAGGTCAAAGCCCAGTTTGGCACGCGGTTCGCGAAACACCAGTTTGTGGCAGGTTTCGTGGATGAGCGACGCGGCCGAGTGGTAGACGAGCTGGCCAACCAGAAAGGCCGAGAGGCCGATGACGATGATGCCGGCATCCGATACCAGCCACGCGATTCCCCAATGCACCGCGAGAAGGATCGGCAGAGCCAAAGCCGTGCGCGGATCAGGGCCGGACAGGCCTGCAAGTTCGGGGTGGGCCTTTACGGCGTCTCGGCGCATGTCATTGTGACGGCGTGACTGCGGGGAAATGCCGTGTTTCGGGGCGGGCTCTTGTGTCATTTCCGAAATGGTGTCCCTTCGATGCTTTATGTCGGACTATAGGCGGCTAGGCGGGAAATTCCCAAGGGGCAGGATCGTGAAACCATGTTTCCAGCTGTTTTTTCACCATGGTTTCCACCTTTGGGTTCGGCGTATCGCCAAAGCTGTCGTTCAGCGTGATGCTCATAGGCTTGCGCCGGTTGATGCGATTGATTTGATACCAAGTCCAAAGTCTGAGGTTCTCGACCGAGGCGTATCCCTGAACCTTGTTGCTAAGGGCAGACGGCGCGAGGCTGGCCGCGCCGGTTTCCAGCGCCAGATGGCGGGCGAGAAACTCGGGCGGAATGTTGTCGCCCGACCGGAATTTCGAGTTTCGGGTGGCCTCGACCCGTTCCGGGAACTCCCGGCACATCAGCTCCAACAGATCGCAGTCGAGGATCTGTGGGCCGTGAATGATGTGGCGGCGAGCTTTGGCTCCGAACCGCTTGGTCAGGGCGTTGTCGGCATTGGCGAGCGACAGGTTCCAGGGGCTGGCGGTGGCCGTGTCCAACTTACAGTGCGGGACGACCTTGCGGCTCTCCAGATGAACCCATGGGTGGCCATCGGGGGTGAACATTGCATCCATCAGGTCATCCGAGTTCGCCAGCACGTCATCTTCGAAGTACAGGAACTGGCGGGAAACTCCGGGCAAGAGATGAAGGTGCGACACGATGCAGAAAGAGTTGAAGGTGGGCAGGTATCGCGTGGCGATCACTTCGTCGTGGTGAACAAGATTGATGTTTGGATGGCTCGTGTCCAGCCAAGAGGGCACCTGTGGGCGGCAGGAAAAGATGTAGATCGACCGCACATCCGGCAGGTGTTGCCAAACCGATCTGAGCGAGTATCGGAGGGTTTCCAGGTTGTCGCGTGTGCGATTGGGGTCGCTGTCACGCGGGTCGTCTGCGTAGCGCTGAAGCGCGTCTGAGTAGCCAGGAAAGCCGTCGTCCACCCACGTGTAAACAACGTCTATTGGTTGGTTTGGTTTATTCATTTTTTCGTGCCGAATTTGACCAACTATTTCGGAACATTCCGATTGGGGCAAGTGTTCAGTACCGATAAGTGCCATGGAATTCAGGGGCAGATGACGAAACGCGGCGAAGGAAAGTTGTGCGAAATTCCGCACAATTGCTTTGAGGGGTGTGTGGAAAACCGCACAACAATGCTGGCTGCGAATGGCGGGGTTGCAAGATGTGCATGACAAATTTCTGAAAACAAACAGTTTTTGTGCAGATCGCTAAAAGTTCAAACAAAGTGTTGAGCGAGATTTCTTGGATTGTCACTGTTTTGTCGTCCCGGTCCGTGATGGGCCGGATGTAAGTTTTTGGATTGGAAACCCCTGGGAGGAGAAACCAATGAAATTCCTGACAACTGCAGCCACCGCACTGGCTCTTACCGTAACTGCCGGCACCGCCGTTCAGGCCGCTTGCGACGAGGGCGAGATCGTCATCAAGTTCAGCCACGTGACCAACACCGACAAGCACCCCAAGGGCATCGCTGCCTCGCTGCTTGAACAGCGCGTCAACGACGAGATGAACGGTAAGGCCTGCATGGAAGTCTTCCCGAACTCGACCCTCTACAATGACAACAAAGTTCTGGAAGCGATGCTGCAAGGCGACGTACAGCTTGCAGCACCCTCGCTGTCGAAGTTCGAAAAGTTCACCAAACAGTTCCGCATCTTTGACCTTCCGTTCATGTTCAAGGACGTGAACGCGGTTGACGCTTTCCAAGCTTCGGAAAACGGTCAGGCGCTGCTGGACTCGATGCAACGCCGCGGTCTGCAAGGTCTGGCCTACTGGCACAATGGCATGAAGCAGATGTCGGCCAACAAGCCGCTGGTGTCGCCGACCGATGCAAACGGTTTGAAGTTCCGTGTTCAGTCGTCGGACGTTCTGGTTGCCCAAATGGAAGCCATCGGTGGTTCGCCCCAGAAAATGGCCTTCTCGGAAGTGTACGGCGCGCTGCAACAGGGCGTTGTGGACGGTCAGGAGAACACCTGGTCGAATATCTACGGCAAGAAGTTCTTTGAAGTTCAGGACGGTGTGACCGAAACCAACCACGGTATCATCGACTACCTCGTTGTGACCTCGGTTGACTGGCTGGACAGCCTTGACGCCGACGTGCGTGACCAGTTCCTGACCATTCTGGGTGAAGTCACCGCGGTCCGTAACTCGGAATCGACCGCTGTGAACAACGCGGCGAAACAGTCGATCGTTGATGCAGGTGGCACCATTCGCACCCTGACCGCCGAGCAGCGCCAGGAGTGGGTCGAAACAATGCGTCCGGTCTGGGACAAGTTCTCGAAAGACGTGGGCCAAGAAAACATCGACGCGGCGCAAGCCATCAACGCGTCCATGTAATCGCGTCGGCGCCCCGGCAATCGGGGCGTCACACTATGGGCGGGCCAACGAGTCCGCCCTTTTTTCAACAAAAATCGGGGACATGAGGACATGCAACACAAGCATAGCTTTGTGGACCGGATCGAGGAGACGCTGATCGCGATCCTCCTGGGGCTGATGACGGTGATCACATTCGCCAACGTCATTGCCCGGTTCGGGTTCAATTCTAACATTCTGTGGGCGCTGGAACTAACCGTGTTCCTGTTCGGCTGGCTGGTCCTGCTGGGCGCGTCATACGCAGTCAAAAAGCACAGCCATCTGGGCGTGGATGCGATCCTGAACATGGTATCGCCTGCCGTTGCCCGCGTGCTGGGCCTGATTTCCGTGGCAGCCTGCCTGCTGTTCGCGGTGTTCATGGTCAAGGGCGCTTATGACTACTGGGCTGTGTTCGCGGATCTGCCGCCGACAACGGGACGCTGGTTCCCAACCGGTTTCGCAGAGAAATTCCGCTCGCAAAGCTTCTATGAAGTTCAGGACGTACCGATGGTCGGCTTCCTGCGCTTCCTCGAAGACTTGATCAACTACGGCGATGAATACGAGAAACTGCCAAAGGTCGTGCCTTACCTTGTGCTGCCGATTTCGATGGCTCTTCTCTTGTTCCGCTTCATTCAGGCCGGTCTCCAGATCTGGCGTGGGGAAACCGACCGTCTGGTGGCGAGCCATGAGGTCGAAGACGAGATTGAAGAAGTGCGTGCACTTCAAGGGGAGCATGACTGATGGACGTGGTACTTCTTTTTGGCATGGTCATCGGCCTGTTGCTGATCGGCGTGCCGATCGCGGTCAGCCTTGGCCTGAGCTCGATCCTGTTCCTGTTGTTCTTCTCGGACGCGACGCTTGCGTCGGTTGCAGGTACGCTCTTTGAGGCCTTTGAAGGGCACTTTACCCTTTTGGCGATCCCGTTCTTCATCCTGGCATCGTCCTTCATGACGACAGGCGGCGTTGCGCGGCGGATCATCCGGTTCTCGATTGCCTGCGTCGGTCACCTTCCCGGTGGTCTGGCAATTGCGGGCGTCTTTGCCTGCATGATGTTTGCAGCCCTTTCAGGCTCTTCTCCGGCAACGGTTGTGGCGATCGGTTCGATCGTGATCGCCGGGATGCGTCAGGTGGGCTACTCGAAAGAGTTTGCCGCTGGTGTGATCTGTAACGCGGGTACGCTGGGCATCCTGATCCCGCCGTCGATCGTGATGGTTGTGTATGCTGCTGCCGTAGAAGTTTCGGTTGGCCGTATGTTCCTTGCAGGCGTTATTCCGGGCCTTATGGCCGGACTGATGCTGATGATCACGATCTACGTGATCGCCAAGGTCAAGAACCTGCCGAAAGGCGAATGGCAAGGCGTTGGTGAAATCGTACAGTCTGGCCGCGAAGCTGGCTGGGGCCTGTTCCTGATCGTCATCATCCTTGGCGGTATCTACGGTGGTATCTTTACGCCGACAGAAGCGGCGGCTGTTGCGGCTGTCTATGCCTTCCTCATCGCGTCCTTCATCTACAAGGACATGGGGCCGCTGTCGGAAGGGGCGAATGGCGGACAGAAAAGCAACCTGCTGCGCAAGCCGATTGCCCTGTTCACGGCGTGGGTCCACCCCGACACCAAACACACCCTGTTTGAGGCCGGTAAGCTGACTGTCACGCTTTTGTTTGTGATCGCCAACGCGTTGATCCTGAAGCATGTTCTGACCGAACAGCAGGTGCCGCAGCACATTGCGGGTGCGATGCTTTCGGCGGGTTTTGGTCCGGTCATGTTCCTGATCGTGGTCAACATCATCCTGCTGATCGGTGGTCAATTCATGGAGCCTTCGGGTCTTCTCGTGATCGTTGCGCCGCTGGTGTTCCCGATTGCCATCGAACTGGGGATCGACCCGATTCACCTTGGTATCATCATGGTGGTGAACATGGAGATCGGGATGATCACGCCACCGGTGGGGCTCAACCTGTTCGTGACCTCCGGTGTGGCGGGGATGCCGATGATGAGCGTTGTGCGGGCCGCGTTGCCGTTCCTGGCCGTGCTCTTCGTCTTCCTGATCATGGTGACCTATATCCCGTGGCTGTCGACGTTCCTGCCGAACACCTTCATGGGACCAGAGATCATTACCAAGTAGATCGTGTATGAGTAAAAGAAACGGCCCCGGAGGTTTCCGGGGCCGTTTTGCTTTGCGGGAATGCGGTGCCGGATCAGGCCGCGTCGAGCGCGTCGATGATGGCCTGGAAGTCCGTGGCCTTGAGGCTTGCGCCGCCGACCAATGCGCCATCGACGTTTGACACCGCAAAGATTTCCGTTGCGTTTGAGGGCTTTACCGATCCGCCATAGAGAATACGGATCGCGTTGCCGTCTTCGCCGAACCGCGCGACGAGCTTGGCGCGGATGAAATCATGCACCTCGGCAATCTGCTCGAGCGTGGGGATCAGGCCGGTGCCGATGGCCCAGATGGGTTCATAAGCGATCACGGTGTTTGCGCCGGTGGAGGCGTCCGGGGTCGAGCCCTCAAGCTGGCTGCCGATCACGTCCAGGGTTTCGCCCGCTTCGCGTTGGGCAAGGCTTTCGCCAAGGCAGATGATCGACGTCAGACCAGCGGCCCAGATCGCCTCGGCCTTGGTGCGCACAAGCGCGTCGGTTTCGCCGTGGTCTTCGCGGCGTTCCGAGTGGCCGACGATGACCGACGTGGCGCCAGCGTCCGCCAGCATTTCCGCCGAAACGTCGCCGGTGTGGGCACCGGAGGTGGCAGTGTGACAATCCTGACCGCCAATCGCGATTCCACCGGAGACCCCCGCAGCTTGCGCGATAAGGGTTAACGGCGGGCAAATCAGACGGTCGGTTTGGCTTGGGGCAGGGGCGGCGGCGAGGGCGGTGAGTTCTGCGAGCGAGGCCTTGAGGCCGTTCATTTTCCAGTTGCCTGCTGCCAGTTTGCGCCGCATGTCATTCCCCTGATGAGTTGATTTCGGCCCTGTTTTCGTGGGTTGGGAGGGGCGCGTCAAGGGCGCTGTGCGTCGCGTCGGTGGATTGGCGTGCAGCAGCAAACGAAAAAGGCGCCGTGGGGCGCCTTTTGTGTGTTCGGTGGTTTTGGAAACCGTTTGGTGATCAGGGGGTTACATGCCCTCGAACTTAATCGATTCCCCGCAGCCGCAGGCCTCGGTGACATTCGGGTTGTTGAACTTGAAACCGGCCTCAAGCAGCGAAACCTCGTAGTCGATTTCGGTGCCGAACAGGAACATCTGGGCCATGGGCGCGATCATGATGCGCGCGCCGTCCTGTTCGACGACCTCGTCATGCGGGTCGGTCGCCTCGACGTATTCCATGGTGTATTCCATGCCGGCGCAGCCGCCTTTCTTGACGCCGATGCGCAGACCTGCGTGGCCTTCCTTGGCCATCAGTTTTGAAATCTGCGCCGCAGCGGCAGAGGTCATGGTTACAGCTTGTTTTCCGGGAATGCCAAACATCAGCTTTCCTTCTCAACACGTTGACAGATCACATGAAACCCAGCTCGAGGCGGGCTTCGTCCGACATCATTTCCATGCCCCACGGCGGCGACCAGACCAGATCGACGGTCACGGTGCGAACGCCCTGGACACCGGCGCAGGCCTCTTGAACCCAGCCCGGCATTTCGCCCGCCACCGGACAGCCCGGCGCGGTCAGGGTCATGATGACGTTGACGTCGTTTTCGTCATTGGCCTCAATGGTATAGACCAGTCCGAGGTCGTAGATGTTTACCGGGATCTCGGGGTCGTAGACGCTCCGGCAGGCTTCGACCAGTGCTTCGTGAAGCGGGTGGTCGGTAGTCGACGGGGCGATCAGCGGTGTGCCTTCTACGGGATCCGTTGCGTGGGTCATTGGGGTATCCTGCATCATTCCTGAGCGAACATATAGGATTTATCATTCACAAGGTCCAGAGGGCGAAAAAATCGATGTTGGTATTACGTCGGTATTACGGAGGTATTGCGGAGGTGCGATTTGGTCTGGATACAAAAAAAACCGCGCCTGTGAGACGCGGTTTCGTGAGATTTTTTACGAAAGGGTTAATCGTTGATGTCGTGATCGAAGGTCTTGGGTTTGCTGCCGGGAAGGGCAAAGACCCGACGCAGGACCAGCCATGCGATCAGGGACAGGGCCGCGAAGATCAGGATCAGGACCGGCACCGACAGGAACTGGGCCGGCCCCAGAAGCATCAGGCCGACGATGGCCGCGCCGATGGCAAAGCCGAGAAACACGAAGCCGGGCGCCAGAACTTCGAGGATCGCAAGGCCAAGGGCGGCGGCGATCCAGACCCACCACGTTGTCATGATGCCGGTCATCAGGCACCTCCTTTCAGGAGCTTGAAGGCATCGCCGAAGGCTTCGAGAGCGGCGGCGGGAACGATGATGGTTTGCTTGCCGTTGCCGTTGCCCAGAGCATTCAGTGATTCCACCTGTTTCAGCGCGACCTGATACTGGGCGGCCTCAATGCCGTTTTCGGCGATGGCCTTGGCGACGACTTCGGTGGCATAGGCTTCGGCGTCGGCCTGAACGCGGCGGGCCTTGGCGGCCTGTTCGGCGGCATAAAGTTCGGCATCAGCCTGAAGTTCGACCGAGCGTTTCTGGCCCTCTGCCTCGGTGACCTGTGCGCGGCGGGCGCGTTCGGCGTTCAGCTGTTGCAGCATGGCTTCGCGTGTGGCCTTGTCGAGGTTCACATCAAGAATTTCCGCGCGGGTCACTTCGATACCCCAGTCATCCACGGCGTCTTCGACGGCGGATTTGATGGTGGAGATCAGTTGCGAACGGTTGGCCTGAACCTCGTCGAGGTCCATCTTGCCGATCTCGGCGCGGACGATGCCGGCCACGGTGGTGGCGATGGCGGAATCGGCGTTGCGGATGCGGTAGACGGTCTTTTCCGGTTCGGTGATGCGGTAGAAGACCGATGTTTCCACCTGCAGGAGCACGTTGTCTTTGGTGATGGCGTCCTGACTTGCCGTCGGAAGCTGGCGTTCGAGGATGGAAATCTGGTGGCGGACAACATCGAGGAAGGGCACGACAAAGTTGATACCGGGGTTCAGAACCGAATGCAGGCGGCCAAAGCGTTCGACAACGTGCTTTTCGGATTGCGAGACGATGCGTACCCCCTTGAGGATGACCAGGATCAGGAAGATCGCGGCCAGAATGTAGATGATATTACTGGTCAAAAGGTCCAAAATGAGCTCTTCGGTCATGAAATTTCTCCGTACTTTTTCCCCTGACGAATATGTGATGGGATCAAGGGTGTTTTACAAGTCACCGCAATTGTGGTTGGAGGGGAGAAAACCCAGAAAGGTATCAGATGACAACCCGGTTTTCCTTTGAATTGCAGGCTACCGACGGCAAGGCACGGACGGGGGTGATCTCCACGCCGCGTGGTGACATCCGCACGCCGGCCTTTATGCCGGTGGGAACGGCGGCGACGGTCAAGGCGATGATGCCCGAAAGCGTGCGGGCGACCGGGGCCGACATCCTTCTGGGAAATACCTATCACCTGATGCTGCGTCCGACAGCCGAGCGGATTGACCGGCTTGGCGGGTTGCACAAGTTCATGAACTGGGAGCGGCCGATCCTGACCGATAGCGGCGGTTTTCAGGTCATGTCTTTGGCGGGGCTGCGCAAGCTGACCGAGAAGGGGGTGACCTTCAAAAGCCATATCGACGGGTCCAAGCACGAATTGACGCCGGAACGGTCGATGGAGATCCAGCGCCTGCTTGGGTCGGATATCGTGATGTGTTTCGATGAATGTCCGGCGCTGCCTGCAGATCGCAAGCGGATTGCCGAGTCGATGCAGTTGTCGATGCGGTGGGCCGCGCGCTCAAAAGAGGCGTTCGGCGATCGTCCGGGCCACGCGCTCTTCGGGATCATGCAGGGCGGTCTTGAGCAGGACATGCGTGAGGAGAGCGCAGAGGCGCTCAAGGCGATCGGGTTCGAAGGCTATGCGGTTGGCGGTCTGGCCGTGGGGGAAGGGCAGGACGCGATGTTCGACTGTCTTGACTATGCGCCCGGTTTCCTGCCGGAAGACAAGCCGCGCTACCTGATGGGTGTGGGCAAGCCTGATGACATTGTTGGTGCTGTTGCGCGCGGGATCGACATGATGGACTGTGTGTTGCCGTCACGCTCGGGGCGGACGGGGCAGGTGTTCACGCGTCATGGTGTGGTGAACATCAAGAATGCGCGCCATGCGGATGATCCGCGCCCGCTTGATGAAAAGTGTACCTGTCCGGCCTGTTCGAACTATAGCCGTGCCTATCTTCACCACGTGTTCCGGTCGAACGAGATGATTTCGGGGATGCTGTTGACCTGGCACAACCTGCATTACTTCCAGGAAATCATGCAGGGCATGCGGGATGCCATCGCGGCGGGGACGTTCGAGGCGTGGCAGGCCGAGTTCCATGCGCAGCGTGCCGAGGGCGATATCGAGCCGCTTTAAAGGTTAGTCCTGGCCTGGCCCGGGGACGCCTTCGGGCAGCCTGTCGAGGCGATTCAGCAGGCCATCAAGGATCGCGCGGCGCAGGAGGCGTCTGTAGGTGGGTGCCTCATCGCCGTAGTGGCGGGCGGCGGCGAACCAGCGGGGCAGGCGCAGGGCCAGCAAGACAGGGGCCAGAAGGCCGGCGGCGCCGCGATAGACCAATATGCCGTTGCGATAGTTGTAATAGGCCTTCCAGACCGGTTTGTAGATGCGCAGGCCGGTTTCGAAGGTGGCGCAGTCGTGCTCGAACCGGATGGCGGGCATGAACCCGATACGCAGGCCAGCACGGCTGAGGCGCAGGGCGTAAAGCTGGTCGTCGCCGTAGAGAAACAGGCGCGGGTCGGGATAGCCGATGCGGGCGATGGCCTTGGCAGAGACGAAGAAGCCGACAAAGGATGTCATCTGAACCTGTTTTGGCGGGGCATCGGGGGCATAGGCCGTGTCGGAGAGGCGGAAGCCACGGATGCTTTGCAGAAATGCGCGTATTGAGCGGAAGGGGTTCAGGAGGGGGCGGTTCATTTCGCAAATTGTACCGTCGGGATAGGTGACGGCGGCGGCAACGGCATCCCATTGTGCGTCAAGGCCTTGGCGGAACTGATCGAAAGCGCCCGGAAAGGGGCGGGCGTCATCGTCCATCACCACCAGCCAGTCCGGCGAGAATGTTTCGATCGCGGCCTGCATCCCCATGGCAAAGCCCCCAGCGCCGCCAAGGTTATGTTCCGAAAGGAAAATATGGGTTGTCTCGTCCGCCTGTTGCGCAAGCCATGAACGGGTTTCCGCGTCTGATCCGTTGTCGACAACCACGATGAAATCGGCCTTTTCCGCACGCAGGCGGGACAAGGTCTCGCGCAGGTGCTGTGGTCGATTCATCGTCACGACGATGGCGGCCAAAGTCGGGGAGACCGATGGGGAAGAAGAGGTATCTGGGGACATGGGGGCCGTAAAGTCGCGGGTCGGGCCAAGGATAGCGGGCGGGATTTTGGCTGTCCAGTAAGCGGGGGCGCGGGTTTTTTCCCATTTTCCGGATTCGCGCCTTGTAGGTGCCTTGCGGGACAGGCATTGTGGTTCGACCAAAGAGGCACGGTTGAAACGATGGGGGATGTGCCCCACCTATGATATCGTGAGGAAACGGAAACGACCGATGGCTGCCGAAGTCGGGGCCTGTGTTGTTTTGCTAGAACAAGGACTGAGTATGCAAGAGCCTCTCAATTCATCCTATCCGGTGCTTCCACTGCGCGATATCGTTGTGTTCCCGCACATGATTGTTCCGCTGTTCGTGGGCCGTGACAAATCGGTACGTGCGCTGGAAGAGGTGATGCAGGATGACAAGCAAATCCTGCTGTCGAGCCAGATTGACCCCGCGGAGGACGATCCGCAGGCAGATGGCATTTATCGCGCCGGTGTGCTGGCCAATGTGCTTCAACTGCTGAAATTGCCCGACGGCACCGTGAAGGTGCTGGTCGAAGGCGTGTCGCGCGTGGAGATCACCCAATTCATCGAGAACGAGTCGTTCTTCGAGGCCGAGGCCGAGTATCTGACCGAGATGCCGGGCGATGCGGCCACCATCGAGGCGCTGTTGCGGACCGTCGCGGACGAGTTCGAACGCTATGCCAAGGTGAAAAAGAACATCCCCGAAGAGGCGCTTTCGGCCGTGGCCGAGACCCTTGAGCCGGCCAAATTGGCCGATCTCGTAGCAGGGCACCTGGGCGTCGAGGTGGACCAGAAGCAGGAGCTTCTGGAGACCCTTTCGGTAAGCGAACGCCTTGAGAAGGTCTATGGCCTGATGCAGGGCGAAATGAGCGTTCTGCAGGTCGAGAAGAAGATCAAGACCCGCGTCAAGAGCCAGATGGAGCGCACCCAGCGCGAGTACTATCTGAATGAGCAGATGAAGGCCATTCAGAAGGAGCTTGGCGACGGGGAAGAGGGCGCGAACGAGATCGCGGAACTCGAAGAGAAGATCGCCGAGACAAAGCTTTCGAAAGAGGCCAAGGAAAAGGCCGAGGCGGAGCTCAAAAAACTTCGCAACATGTCGCCGATGTCGGCGGAAGCGACGGTTGTGCGCAACTATCTCGACTGGATGCTGTCGATCCCGTGGGGCAAGCGCAGCCGCGTCAAGAAAGACCTGAACCGGGCGCAGGATGTGCTTGATACGGATCACTATGGCCTTGAGAAGGTGAAGGAACGCATTGTCGAGTATCTCGCGGTGCAACAGCGTTCGCAAAAGCTGCGCGGCCCGATCCTGTGTCTGGTTGGCCCTCCGGGTGTCGGTAAGACCTCGCTTGGGAAATCGGTGGCCAAGGCCACGGGGCGCGAGTTCATTCGCATCAGCCTTGGTGGCGTGCGTGACGAAAGTGAAATTCGCGGTCACCGCCGGACCTACATCGGCTCGATGCCGGGCAAGATCATTCAGGCGCTGAAGAAGGCGAAAACCACCAACCCGCTGATCTTGCTCGATGAAATCGACAAGATGGGTCAGGATTTCCGCGGCGATCCGGCCTCGGCGATGCTGGAGGTGCTTGATCCGGAACAGAACTCGACCTTTGTGGACCACTATCTTGAAGTGGAATACGACCTGTCGAACGTGATGTTCCTGACCACGGCGAACAGCTATAACATGCCGGGTCCGCTTCTGGACCGGATGGAGATCATCTCGCTTGCCGGGTACACCGAAGACGAGAAAGCCGAGATCGCGACCCGTCACCTGATCCCCAAGCAGGTCAAGAACCATGGTCTGAAGGCCAAGGAATTCTTGCTTGAGCCGGAAGCCCTGCAGGAGATGATCCGCACCTACACCCGCGAGGCGGGCGTGCGGAACCTTGAACGCGAGCTTGGCAAGCTGGCGCGGAAGGCCGTGACCAAGATCGTCAAGAGCGAGACCGAGTCGGTTCATGTGACGCCGGAAAACCTTGATGATTTCCTTGGCGTGAAGAAGTTCCGCTATGGTCTGGCCGAAAAAGAGGATCAGGTGGGTGTTGTCACCGGTCTGGCCTGGACCAGCGTGGGCGGCGATCTGCTGCACATCGAGGCGCTGAAGCTGCCGGGCAAGGGTCGGATGAAGACCACCGGTAAGCTGGGCGACGTGATGAAGGAATCGATCGACGCGGCCTCGAGCTATGTGCGGTCGATCTCGCCGAAGATCGGTGTGAAGCCGCCCGAGTTCGAGAAGTTTGACATTCACGTGCACGTTCCCGATGGGGCAACGCCCAAGGATGGCCCGTCGGCGGGCCTTGCGATGGTGACGTCTATCGTGTCGGTGCTGACCGGTATTCCGGTGCGCAAGGATATCGCCATGACTGGCGAGGTTTCCCTGCGCGGCAACGCGATGCCGATTGGTGGTCTCAAGGAGAAGCTTCTGGCGGCGCTGCGCGGTGGTATCAAGACCGTGCTGATCCCCGAGGAGAACGAGAAGGACCTGGCCGATATTCCTGACAACGTGAAGGAAGGGCTTGAGATCATTCCGGTGACGCATGTTTCGGAAGTGCTCAAGCTGGCGCTGGTTGGCGAGCCGGAAGCGGTGGAATGGGACGAGGCGGCCGAAGTCGCGGCGGCTCTGGCCAAGGAAGCCGGGGCAGGGGCCACTGCCCACTGATCTTGACCTGATTGGAAATTGAACAGCGCGGGGGAGACCCCGCGCTTTTTCTTTTGCGGGCGGGCTGATCCGCCCAGCAGGCTAGCCACGTCAATCCGACCCTGTTAAATTTCCTTTAATCGAGTGAACAGTGAGGGCAGCACGCCATGGCAAAGTCGACAACAACCAAACCAAAAACTACCAAGACGACCACAACCCGCAAGCGGACCACAACCAAACGTACGACGTCGACCAAGGCCGCGAAGGCGCCGGAGCCTGTTGTGGTGGCCGAGGTTGTGCCCGAGGTGAGCGCACCAGAGTTGAAGAAAGCCGAACTTGTCGATGCCGTCGTAGAGCGCACGGGCGTCAAGAAACGTTATGCCAAACCGGCTGTTGAGGCAGCACTTGCCCTGATGGGCGAGGCGCTTGCAGAGGGGCGTGATCTCAACATTCGTCCGTTGGGCAAGGTCAAGGTGAAGCGCAAGAAGGAGCTTGCAAACGGGTCTGTACTGGTTGCGCGCATTCGCCAGCCGAAGATCGAGGAAAAAGCGGCGGACACCGAGAGTGATGGGGTTGCGGACGCTGCGGAGTGAGTCTAGGAAGCGCGAACCGGGTGATTAGCTCAGTGGTAGAGCGCTTCGTTCACATCGAAGATGTCAGGAGTTCAAATCTCTTATCACCCACCATGTTTCCGGGCGCTCCCCATTCGGGTTGAGCGCCCTTTTCTTTTTTTATCATGGGGTTAGCGTTTTCGTCCGATGATGGGCGGACCGTTGGAAGAAATGTGAAACTTTTTCTATCTTCTGGCATTTTGCCTCTTGAACACCCCGATTCAGACCGATAAAAGGTCGCTCATCGGGTCGTTAGCTCAGTTGGTAGAGCGCTTCGTTTACACCGAAGATGTCGGGAGTTCGAGCCTCTCACGACCCACCATTTCCTCCCTGAAATATGCTCTTCCAACGAAGCACGTTGCTGTGTGCGTCGGTCTGTTTGCCGTTCCAGCAAAACGAAAAACCCCGCCACGGGGGCGGGGTTTTGGTTGTTCGCTTGGGCCGGGTCAGAAGAGGAAGTCGTCTGCCGTGTAGCCACCGATGCCGTTCACGAGGTCGTCGTAGGACACCCCGACAAGGCGCACTGCCAAGAGGCCTCCGTTGATGACGAAGTCGCCTTCGGTCGAGGCGAAGCTGTGGTTGGTGATCAGGTCAGTGAAGTCGGCGATTTCGGTGATGCGGGAGAGGTCGATCTTTTCGGCGTTGTTGGCGCTGAAATCCGTGATGATCGAGGTGTTGTAGGCGTTGTGGAAGACAAAGGTGTCGTGGCCGCGTCCGCCGGTCAGTTGGGTTTGGGATCCGCCGTCAGAGATAATGAGGTCTGCCCCGTCACCGCCAACCACCAGGTCGGCGGATGAGCCGCCGTTCAGGGTGTCATCGCCCTGGTTGCCCTTGATGGTGTTGTTGCCGCTGGTTCCGTTGATGACGTCGTTGCCAGCACCACCCAGCAGTTGGTCGTCGCCGCTACCGCCGGTCAGCTGGTCGTTGCCGTTGCCACCAAAGAGCTGGTCGTTGCCGGAACCGCCCCAGAGTTTGTCGCCACCGTCATTGCCATAGAGGGTGTCATTGCCGTTGCCGCCATAGAGCAGGTCAGCGCCCTTGCCGCCGTTGAGGATGTCTGTTCCGCCGTCACCCCAAAGGCGATCGCCGCCTGCGCCGCCGCTCAGGCGGTCGTTGTTGCCTTGTCCCCAGAGACGATCAAAGCCGTCGCCGCCGTTGAGAGTGTCGTCATGGGCACCGCCATAGAGCGAGTCGCGGCCGTCGCCGCCGAAGAGTTGGTCGTTCTGGCTGCCACCCTGCAGTTCGTCGTCGCCACCGGCGCCTTTAAGGCTGTCCTTGCCCTTGAATCCAACGAGGATATTGGCGTTATCGTCGCCGGTCAGCGTGTCGGCCACCGTGCCGCCATGGGCGTTTTCGACGTTGCTGGCCGTGCCTTGAGTGGATTGCGAGCTGTAGGTGCCGAGATCGAGGTTGATCTGGACCGATTTCGTGAAGGCCGTGGCGTCGATCCAGTCGCTGCCATTGCCACCGTCGAGCGTGTCGGTGGTGGTGTCGTCGGCAAGGGCAAAGCGGTCATCGCCGTCTTCGCCTTTCAGGGAATCATTGCCCTGGCCGCCTTCAAGCGTGTCGTTGCCATCACCCCCAAGCAGGCTGTCGTTGCCAGCGCCGCCGCTGAGGTGGTTGTTGCCCAGGTTGCCGGTGATCAAATCGTTGTTCGAGCCGCCGATTGCGTTCTCGATCAGAGAGCGTTGGTCCGAGTCGTGCAGCAGGGCGTTGAACAGGTGGCCACGGGCCATGTGGGTTTGGCGGGCTTCGTAGTAGCCAAGGTCGGCCCGCTGGAAATTGCCTCCAACGTCAAAGTCGGAATATTCGCCCGGGCGGAGGTCGATAGAGAGGCGCGTGGTGTAGTTCGACAGGTCATAGGTGTCGGTGCCGTCGCCATCCCAGAGGGTGCGGAAGACGCGGTTGGAGGTTGAGTGCTCTTGCCCGACGCCGTTGACGAACATCTGCCCGGTAGAGGTGCTGAAGGTATAGACCGTGTCCGAGGCATTGAAGGCGAAGTTTGCGCCGTAGAGGTACTGGATCGCCGCGATGTCGTACATCATCGGGGTTTGGGGGGCGTCGCCATCCTGGAAGTTCACAAAGCCCGACGTGTCCCCGACATAGCTTGTGTAGGTCATGATCGAGTATTCGAAGGAATCGGTGTCGTAGGGCAGGTCGAAGATGCCCTCGTGGCCATGTTCGAGACCCAGTGCGTGGCCGATCTCATGGCCAACGGTGTACCAGCTGTAGTTGCCGAAGGTCGGGGAATCCGTGTCGGGGCCGAACCACACGTCGCCAGCCGTTTCATCGCTCCAGGGATAGTAGGCGTAGGCCGTGTTGGGATCTTGCGAGTTGGCGAAACGGATTGTGGCTTCGCGGTCCTGGCTGAAACCCGTGCCGTCAAGTTCGACAAAGCTCAGGCCGGAGACATTGGCGTACTGGTCGAGCCAATACTTGATGGCCGTGACCTGTTGCGTGGTGACGTGGCTAAAGGAGGACAGGATATTCGGAGTTGAGGGGTTGTCGTCGGGGTAGTCGGAAGAATAGTCGAAGCGGCTGTTTGGGGTGCTCCAGGTGAGTTCATAGTCGGCCCACTTGTAATTGCTGACCAGTGCGTCGATGTGGGTCTCGCCGCTGAAACCGATGTAGCGATAGGGGGTTGCGCCATAGTCGAAGAGGGAATCTGGTTCGTGGGCCATGCTGGATACTCGTACTCAAAGGTTGCCGTGTCAGTGCTGGCATTCGTGGTGTTGTGACGCCTTGTAGCGTCGGGCGCGACTTTGCCGCTGTGTGGACGCAGGTGCAAGGGGGCATATGCCAATAGAGGCTACAAGGGGGAACTGGGGGCAGGAAGTTGCCGAAATACGAAAAAGGGCCCCGGCCAATTGGCGGAGCCCTTTTCTGTTTTGTGGTGTCCGGATCAGAAGATGAAATCGTCTGCCGTGTAGCCATTCAAGCCGTTCAGGACATCGTTGTAGGCGACGCCTTGCAGCAGGATGGAGTTGGCGCCATCAACGATCATCGCGTCGCCGCCGGAATTCACCAGGTGGCTCGAGATGAGGTCGGCATAGTCCGTGATGGCAGTAACGCCAGACAGGTTGATGTCTTCGCTGTCCGCTTTGTTGAAGTCGGTAATGACGTCCTGACCAAAGCCGTCGCTGAAGACAAAGACATCAGCCTGGCTGCCACCGGTCAGCGTATCGTTGCCGTTGCCGCCATTCAGGAGATCGCTCCCGCCGCCGCCGCTCAACGCATCGCTGCCGTTGCCACCGGCGAGGGCGTCTTTGCCGCCAGATCCGTTCAGCTGATCGTTTCCGGCGTTGCCATTCAGGGTGTCGTTGCCGCCACCGCCAACAAGGGTATCGTTCTGGCTTCCGCCGTGCAGGATGTCGACACCGCCATTGCCAACGAGCGAGTCGTCGCCTGCGCCACCATCAAGGACGTCAGCCCCTTTTCCTCCAACGAGGGTATCTTGATCGTTGCCGCCCGAGAGGGTGTCGTTGCCGTCATTGCCATACAGCTTGTCGTTGCCATCGTTGCCGGTGATGCTGTCGTTGCCGTCTCCACCGATCAGGTTGTTACCGACATTGGAGCCAACAAGGATGTCGTTGCCGCTGCCGGTCGTCGCATGTTCGAAACCCGAGATGGCGTCGCCGGTTGCATTGCCTCCTGCCACAAGGCTGGCGTTGAGGTCGACAAAGACATCCAGGGTGTCGGAGGCGTAAGACACGGTGTCGTTGCCCGCGCCACCATCCATGGAGTCGGCTCCGGCGCCACCACCAATCAGGTCGTTGCCGTCGCCGCCAAGGATGGTGTCATCCCCAGCCTGACCGATCAGTTGATCGCTGAAGGTGCCGCCGTCGATGTAGTCGTTGCCAGTACCGCCACGGATACTGTCCGCGCCTGCATCCCCGATGAGGGAGTCGTCATCCGAACCACCGTCCAGGGTGTCGGCTCCTATGCCACCCACAAGGGTATCGGCGCCGGAACTGCCGATCATCGAGTCCTGTCCGTCGCCGCCTTGCAGGTTGTCAGCGCCATTTTTGCCAATGAGCGTGTCGTGGCCAGCACCACCGATCAGCGTGTTGGCCTGGCCCCACTTACCGGCAAGCGAGTCGTTGCCGCTGCCGCCGATTGCCTGATTGAAGATGCCAAAGATGACATCGCCGGTTGCGTGCCCGCCTGAAACCGTGTTCGACCCAAGGTCAACGGATACACCGGCCGTGTCAGCCGCGTAGGACAGAGCGTTGTCGCCGGCTCCACCGTCAATCACGTCGGCGCCGCCGCCGCCTTCAATGGTGTCATGATGAGCACCGCCAAAGATCGTGTCGTTGCCGCCGCCACCCAGAAGGAGGTCGCTGTTTTCGCCGCCTTGGATAAGGTCATGGCCGCCACCGCCTTTGAGCGTGTCAAAGCCGTTGTCGCCAAGAAGGGTGTCGTTGCCGCCACCGCCAAGGAGCGAGTCGTTGCCCGAGCGGCCGTCAAGGATGTTGTCGTCGGCTGAGCCGACGACGGTATCCGCCTTGGTGCGGCCAATGAAGTTCTCGATGTTAAGGAAGGATTGGACCCCTTCGATCCCGCCGTTTTCGATGGTGCCGGCGACCATGTCGATCATCAGATCACCAAACGAATAGCCGCTTGCGTCGAAGGTATCTGTGCCGGTTCCGCCGTCGACGGAGTCGATGAATTCAGTACCGATAATCCGGAACAGGTCGTCTCCCGCTCCGCCATTGAGACTGTCGCTTTGGCTCCCGCCGAACAGGGTGTCGTTGCCATCGCCACCGAAGATCGTATCGGTCCCGGAGCTGCCGTCTAGCACGTCATTGCCATCGCCACCGTTGAGCAAGTCGTCGTCAACCCCTCCGTCCAGGGTGTCGTCGCCGCCTCCGCCGCTTAGCGTGTCATCGCCGAAACCACCAACCAGGCTGTTGTTACCCGTGGGGGAGGTTGCGATGATTTCATTGTTGGCACCGTCGCCGATCACGGACGCATGGCCACCAACCGTGACATTTTCGATGTTGGCCAGCGCGTCGCGGTTCGCTCCGCCTTCGGTTACAAAGCCGGTGCCAAGATTGAAGGTGATGTCTGCAAGCCAGCTGGTGCCGCTTGCATCGAGGTGGTCAATGCCGAGGCCGCCATCAAAACTGCCACCGATGGTTACGGCCGAGAAGGTGATGTCGTCGTCGCCGTCACCGCCATCGACCGTATTGATCCCGCCACCAGCATTGATTTCATCGTTCTGCGAGCTGCCGATGATGGTTTCGTTCGAGGCGTCGCCGTTGATGATGATGCGGTCGCCGGGATTGAAATTGTTCCAGTCCACGAAAGTCCAGCCCGAGAGATCAGCAATCACATAGTTTGTCAGGTCAATCTGGATCGTGTCGTCAGAACCCACGTTGTCATTACCATCAATCATGATGGTCTTGAGCTCAGTTGCGCCATCCAGCTCTTTCCCACTCAGGCGCAGTGTCTTGTCAACGTTGGAACCATCTGCGTCGAATCGGATGGTTTCGAGGTAGGTTGTGTTCAGGCCGCGGAAATCGAACACGCCAGCACCGCTCAGGATCATATAGTCCGTGTCATCGCCGCCATATACGGCTTCGATGGTGCCGACGTCTGCCGCTGTGAAGTAAAAATAGTCGTTGCCGGCCCCCCCGGAGGCGGTGTCGTTGCCAGCACCACCGTAGATGTGGTCTGTGCCACTGCCACCAGTGAGGTTGTCGTTGCCGATCCCCCCCATGAGGGTATCAACCCCATCGCCGCCGTTCAGCGTGTCATTGCCGTCGCCGCCATCAAGAGAGTCGTTGTTGGCATCGCCCAGCAGACTGTCATTGCCAAGTCCACCAAGCAGGGTGTCATTGCCATCGCCGCCGGAAAGGGTGTCATTGTCGGCGCCGCCATCCAGCGAGTCGTTGTCTGTGCCGCCCAGAAGGCTATCGTCGCCAGCTTCGCCATTGAGGGTGTCGTTGCCGGCGTTGCCGTTCAGCGTGTCGTTGCCCGCGCCGCCATTCAGGAGGTCTGCGCCAGCGCCGCCGGACAATTCGTTGGCATCGGCGTTACCGGCAATGCTGTCACTGCCACCGCTTCCGACGACATTTTCGATGCTGACCAGATCGGCATAGTTTGTTGCCCCGATCATGGCCGTATTCGAAACAAGGCTGATCGCCCAGTTGCTTGAGCCGTAGCTGAAATCGACGGTGTCAATGCCTGCACCGCCATCTGCAAGATGACCGGCGCCGCCGAACCCGATGGAGAGAACGTCATTGCCGTCTTCACCATAGAGTTTGTCTACGCCCGCGCCGCCGTTGAGTGTGTCGTTCCCCAAACCACCTTGAAGGACGTTGTTGTTGCCATCGCCCGTGATCGAGTCATTGCCGGAGCCGCCGATCACGTTTTCGATCGAAACAAGCGTGGCGTAGTTCGTCGCGACAAGTATCGCGCTGCCCGACGTCAGGTTGATGATCCAGCTGGCGTTGGAGTAGCTCCATGTTGCGGTGTCGTCGCCAACGCCGCCGTCCAGAACATGCCCAATGCCACCTGAGTCGATCGAAAGCAGGTCGTTGCCTCCCTGGCCGTACAAAGTATCGACGCCAGAGCCGCCCAGCAGGGTATCATGACCGTTCCCGCCGTAGATCGTGTTGTTGGATGCGTTGCCGGTGACACTGTCGTTGCCGCCGCCCATCACCGCGATTTCGAAGTTGGTATAGGATTCGCCGATGAAGTTCGTCAGGCCGGTGCCCATGTCGAACACATAGTTCCCGTTGTAGGCAGTGTGGTCGATGCGGTCGATCCCAACACCGCCATCCATGGTCTCAAGACCAATTCCGGACAACAGCGTGTCGTTACCGGCGTCACCGTAGTAGAGGCCGCCATCGCCGTCCGACGTCAGGCGGTCGTTGTTATTGCCGCCGCGCAGGGTGTCTTTGCCCGTGCCACCAATCAGCGTGTCGTTGCCATCGCCACCCAGAATCGAGTCATTGCCGGCATCGCCAAGGAGGCTGTCGTTGCCGGTGAAGCCGTTCAGCGTGTCATTCCCGCCTTTGCCGTCGATGGTGTCATCTTCGGTCGTGCCGGTGATGTTGTTGGCGCTGGAGCTGCCGTTGATGAAGATCTGGTCGTTCTGGCCACCCCAGTCCTGGAATACCCAGGAGGAGAAGTTCTTGTTCTGGCCATAGGACGTGCTGAAGTTGATGGTCAGTGTCTCGTCGGCACCAATAACCGCGTAACCATCGATGATAGTGCCGTCGCCCAACTCCTGTGGGTCGTCGAGTTCCTTGTTTGTCAGGATGAGGGACGTATCGGAGGCATTGAACCGGATTTCCTCAACATCGTCGAAGTTTGCCCCCGACAAGTCGAACGTCCCGGTCGCATTCAGGTCAACAGTGTCATTGCCGGAACCGCCATAAAAGAAATCGCTGTGCGTGCCAGCCACATCAAGTTCGAAGCTGTCGTTGCCTGATCCGCCATACATGGTGTCGGTGCCGGCCCCACCGATCAGCTGGTCATTCTGGTTGTTGCCGTAGAGCAGGTCATTGCCAGTGCCGCCACGAAGAGTGTCATTGCCGTCGTAGCCACGTAGCGTGTCGTTGCCGCCGCGTCCGTCGAGATTGTTGCGGGCATCATTGCCCCTGATGCTGTCATCGCCTGAACCGCCGATCGCGTTCTCGATCAGGGAGCGGGAATCATTGTTGTACTGAAGCGCGTTGAACAGGTGGCCGCGCGACATATGGGTGCCAGCGGCGACGCCCGCTTCGTTGCCCGCAAGGTCCGCGCGCTGGAAGTTGCCGCCTACATCAAAGTCAGACCAGCCACCTGGGGCGAGGTTGATGTGAAGATCCGTCGTATAGTTCGACAGGTCGTAGGTGTCGGTGCCGTTGCCGTCCCATAAGGTACGGAAGACACGGTTGGCTCCCGAGGCGCCCTGACCGACGCCGTTGATGAACATCTCGCCAGTGGTCGTCGAGAAGGTGTAGGTGGTTGATCCGCTATTGGCACCGAAATTGGCGCCATAGAGATACTGGATCGCCGCGATGTCATACATCATCAGCGACTGTGGGTTATCCCACGTCCCGTTGGTGTTGTAACCCGCGTTCTCGCCCACGTAGTTGGTGTAGGTCATGATCGAGAACTCGCTGGAATCGAGCGAGTAGGGCAGCTGGTTGGTGCCTTCGTGGCCGTGCTTGAGGCCAAGGGCGTGACCAAGCTCGTGACCGACGGTTACGAAGTCGAAATCGCCAAAGTCGGGATCATCCCCGGTTGAGCCGAACCAGACATCCCCGCCGGTTTCGTTGGAGCTTGGATAATAGCCATAGGCCGTGGAGGGATCGTCGGAGTTGGCGAAGCGGATGGTGGCTTCCTGATCTTCGTCCTGTGCACCGGGGGCGCCGTCCAGTTCGGTAAAGGTCAGGCCGGACACGAGCGCAAATTGCTCGGTCCAGTAAACGATTGCATCATTCTGCTTGGCCGTGGTGGTGGAAAACGTGTCCAGAATGTCCGGTGTCGCGGCGTTGTCGTCGGGATAGCCGGAGCTGTAGTCGGCCGAAACACTGGGTGTGGACCATGTGAGGTTGAAGTCGCTCCATCTGTCGCCATGAAGAAGGGCGTCGATCGCTGTTACGCCGCTAAGCGTAATGTTTTCATCAGATGGGGTTGCGCCATAGTCAATGACGCCGTCTGGTTCGTGAGCCATTCTAGCCTCCAATAATATCTTTCAAAACCCAGATGACTTGCATCCGGGGCAAATCGTAAATTGATCGAGTGGTAAACTTTACGCCCGCGATTATGGGGAGGGGGCGCGTTATTTCAAAGTGTTTTTTTGTGACAATGTCAGAATTGACAGTCGGTCGGTTCGGTGTGGTGCGGGTTTGAACGCATCAAATCTGGCGCGGGATCTATGCCGCCGAGCCCGTTGAAATCGCTTGTTGAACTGCGGTTGTTCGGGGGCGCCGGACGGAAAATCAAAAAACTTTCAAATACCCTCTCTTAACCGCTTGACGTGCCGAGCGGCTAAGCATAAACCACGCCTCACGCTTCGGGACGCACCCTGGAGCGGACAGTGAGCGGTTGTAGCTCAGTTGGTTAGAGTACCGGCCTGTCACGCCGGGGGTCGCGGGTTCGAGCCCCGTCAACCGCGCCACCACTGTCCGTCCAAGAGCGCCGAAGAGAAAGAAATGCGCGGTTGTAGCTCAGTTGGTTAGAGTACCGGCCTGTCACGCCGGGGGTCGCGGGTTCGAGCCCCGTCAACCGCGCCATTTCCTTCCCCTCCCTCAGATTTCAATTTGTAGTTGACCGCCGCGGTTTGAGCGGTTTTTGTGCTTCCGGATTTTCTTGGGAGATTTTTATGGATTTTCAAGGTGCTATTCGTTTGCTGGATGATGCGTTCGAAAGTGTGATTCAAAACTTCTGGGCGGCGCTTCGCGTGTCCTTGGTACCGCTTCTTGTTTTTCTGCTGCTATGCTTCGCGGTGTTTTACGATCAGAGATCGGTGTTTCTGACGGGCGGAAGGTTGAGCATCGAGGGCTTGGAGTTTGCGGTCGTCTTTCTGGGCGGAGGATTCTTGTTCTTCTGGTCCGCTGTAAGCTGGCATCGTGTGGTTCTTCCGGTGCTGACCGACCGAAAATTCCCGGTGCTTGAGACGATTATCTATGCCCTCAAGGCTCTTCTGTTTGTTGTCGTAATCCTGTTGATCCTTCTTGTGGTGGGGTTCATCCCCTTGCTGGCACTTGGTGGCGGGAAGATCTCGGTCGGGGACTTTGCGCTTGGCTACGCTCAGGGCTGGGGGCATTTTATTGCGACTTTTGCCCTGACCTGGATTTTCTGGCTGTCCTATATCGCGATCTCACCAAGCCTTGTGCATTCCGCACTGGGTGGGCGTGAGGGGATTTTCAATTCGCTCTGGAGGAGTGAAAACAAGGGCGGGTTGCTGCGGGCAACCTCTCTGGTGATCACGCTGTGCCTGATTGGAGACTGGCTGATCGGGCTTGGGCTGTCCGGGTTTCCCATATGGGTTCAGCTACCGGCGCAGGTTTTTGTTCTATGGCTGGTTTTCATGGTGTCGATTTCGATCCTGACCCAATTTTACGCTCACGGAGAGCGGACAGGGACGCCACGACAGTAGGTGAAAAATGACGCCCGCTCGTTGGAGCGGGCGTTCTATTGTTCTTCTAGAATTACCTGGTCATCTTGTCCCAATTGCGTCCGATACAAGATGCATTCTCGCACAGAAAGTTCGCTCCTGAAATAAGCCTGGGGTGGGAGACAGTCGACGAATAGGCCTTCGACGCCAGTTACCTGAAATGTCAGCAAAAAATCGTCATCTACTATGAGTTTGCAGCCCAGTTCGCTTGGCTTGTGTTTCAGCTTTGTATCAGAAAGCACCGCGATGACGCAGTGAGCTTCAGCAATTGCGATTGACTTAGAGTAATTGTCTTTCAGGTCGACCAGGATGTGGGCAACATAGCCAAGGCAAACGCCGATGAGCAAAAGAACGACTTTCATTTCTCTGCCTTTGTGGCTTTGACGTATTAAACTTGGGCGAGTGCTAAAAAGCGCCCGCCCCTTGGGTTTTTAATGTGTCATAGCATCCAGAATGCGCGCCCAGGAGCGGATGCCCTTGTGGAAGCTTTCCAGATCGTATTTTTCGTTGGGCGAGTGGATCTGGTCGTCGTCCTTGGCAAAGCCGATCAGCATGGCGTCGACGCCCAGCAAGTCCTTGAAATACCCCGCGATCGGGATCGAGCCGCCGCAGCCTGCAAAGGCGGCGGCATCGGGCCATTCGTCCGAAAGCGCCTTGCGGGCGGCCTCGAAGGCGGGGTTTGCCGTGGACATCTGCGAGGCGGGCGAGCCTTTCTCGGTGCGGTACTCGACGGTGAAGCCTTCGGGCAGGTTGCTTTCGAGATGCTGGCGGAAGGCAGCGCGGATCTTGTCCGGATCCTGCTGGCCGACAAGGCGGAACGACACCTTGGCAGAGGCCTGGCTTGGCAGGACGGTCTTGAAGCCGTCACCGGTGTAGCCGCCCCAGATGCCGTTCACGTCGCAGGTCGGGCGCGACCAGATCTGTTCCAGCGGGGTGCGGTCGACCTCGCCGGCGGGGGCCTTGAGGCCGACGTCGCCAAGGAAGCTGGCATGGTCGAAGTTCAGGTTCTGCCACTGGCTGCGGATCTCGTCGGAGAGTTCGGGCACGTCATCGTAGAAGCCTGCGAGGGTGACGGCGCCGTTGTCGTCGTGAAGGTCGGCAAGGATACGGGTCAGAACCCGGATCGGGTTCATCGCGACGCCACCGTACATGCCCGAATGGAGATCGCGGTCGGGGCCGGTGATGGTGAAGTCTTCGCCAAGCAGGCCGCGCAATTGCGTGATGATCGCGGGGACCTTGCTTTCGAACAGGCCGGTGTCGCAGATCAGGGCGATGTCCGAGGTCAGTTCGGCGGCGTTTTCCTGCATGAAGGGGACGAGAGACGGGGAGCCTGATTCCTCTTCACCTTCGAAGAAAAAGGTGATGCGGCAGGGCAGGGAGCCGTTTACCGCCTTCCAGGCGCGGCAGGCTTCGACGAAGGTCATCAGCTGGCCCTTGTCGTCCGAAGAGCCGCGACCGCGGATCACCTTGCCGTTGGCGGTTTCTTCCAGCTGCGGTTCAAACGGGGGGCTATCCCAAAGCTCGAGCGGATCGACCGGTTGAACGTCATAGTGGCCATAGAACAGGACATGCGGGCCATCGCCTTCGACATGGCCCACGACCATCGGGTGACCGGGCGTCGGGCGCTTTTCTGCCTTTACGCCAAGGCTTTGAAGGTCGGCGACAAGCCAGTCGGCGGCGCGGTCGCAATCGTCCTTGAAGGCCGGGTCGGTTGAGATCGAAGGGATCTTCAGAAGTTCGATCAAACGGTCGGTCGCGCCTTGGAGGTCGGAATCGATACGTTTGAGTACGTTGTCGAGTGACATGCACAGAATCCTGTATGCTAGAGGTGGTTCGCGGCAGAGCCTATCAGGCCGATTGGCACTGTCCAGTTTCCGATCGGAACCCTTGACGTAGATCAAGGATCGAGAGGTGGCAAAATGTAACGTAGGCCGCATGTTTTTTGCGCGATATACCCATTCTTTAAATTGAATGTCCGGTCGCGCGGATGATATGTGGATGCAACCAGCAACCCGTTCAAGGAGGGAAGCCCGTGGATTACAATGTGAAGCTCGACGAAGCGATCCAGCGTCTTCATGATGAAGGACGTTACCGTACTTTCATTGATATCGAGCGTGAGAAGGGCAACTTCCCGCACGCCATGTGGACCCGTCCTGACGGCACCAAGGCGCCGATCACCGTATGGTGTGGCAACGACTATCTTGGCATGGGCCAGCATCCGGTTGTTCTTGCGGCCATGCACGAGGCATTGGATGCGACCGGCGCCGGTTCGGGCGGCACCCGTAACATTTCGGGCACCACGATCTATCACAAGCGCCTTGAGGCGGAGCTGGCGGACCTGCATGGCAAGGAATCGGCGCTTCTGTTCACCTCGGCCTATATCGCCAACGACGCGACCCTTTCGACCCTGCCCAAGCTGTTCCCCGGTCTGATCATCTATTCGGACGAGTTGAACCACGCCTCGATGATCGAAGGTGTGCGCCGCAACGGCGGGGCCAAGCGCGTGTTCCGTCACAACGACGTTGAGCATCTGCGTGAACTTCTGGCAGCGGACGACCCGGCGGCCCCCAAGCTGATCGCCTTTGAATCGGTTTACTCGATGGACGGTGACTTTGGTCCGATCGAAGCGATCTGCGATCTGGCGGATGAATTCGGCGCGCTGACCTATATCGACGAAGTACACGCGGTGGGCATGTATGGCCCGCGCGGTGGTGGTGTGACCGAGCGTGACAACCTCGCGCATCGTATCGACATCATCAACGGCACCCTTGCCAAGGCCTATGGCGTAATGGGTGGCTATATCGCGGCCAGCGAAAAAATGTGTGACGCCGTGCGTTCTTATGCGCCGGGCTTCATCTTCACCACCTCGCTGCCGCCGGCGGTTGCGGCAGGGGCGGCGGCTTCGGTTGCGCATCTGAAGACAGATCAGGAGCGTCGCGACAAGCACCAGGAGCAGGCGAAGATCCTCAAGCTGCGCCTGAAGGGCATGGGCCTGCCGATCATCGACCACGGCTCGCACATCGTGCCCGTAATCGTGGGTGACCCGGTTCACACCAAGGCGCTGTCGGACATGCTGCTGGAGAACTTCGGCATCTACGTGCAGCCCATCAACTTCCCGACCGTGCCGCGTGGGACCGAGCGTCTTCGCTTTACCCCGTCGCCTGTGCACGGTCCGGATGAGATGAATAAGCTCGTTCGCGCAATGGATGAGCTTTGGTCGCACTGTGCGCTGAATCGTGCCGAACTTGCGGGCTAGGCAATCACGAAGGTGCAAAATTTGTTGCACTGTGTTACTTTAGCCTCAACAAAGGGCCCGATCCGAATCGGGGACGGTAACGGATCGGCATTGCAGTGAGGCGAATGATATGATCAGGCGCAAGGGACAGCGCACAGCCGTAGAGCATGACGAGGGACCGAAAGGTTTCGACGATTACGACCTGCGTCTAGGGGACATGATGCGGGGCGAACGGGCAACGATGGGTAAGTCGTTGCTCGATGTTCAACGCGAGTTGCGAATCCGAGCCTCCTACATCGCTGCAATCGAGAACGCCGATCCAACGGCGTTCGAAACACCGGGCTTTATCGCCGGTTACGTGCGTTCCTATGCACGCTATCTTGGGTTGGATCCGGACGAGACATTCGCTGCGTTCTGCAAGGAAAGTGGGTTCACGCCTGCGCACGGCATGTCGGCGGAAGCCTCGACCATGCGCAAGAGTGAAAGCGCGCTCAAGGTAGACCGTGATGCGTTGGACGCGCCGATCATGGCGTTCACGCCCGCGCCGGAGTCTATTCTGTCCCGGATCGAACCACGCGCGATTGGCTCTTCGATGGTGCTGGTCGCTCTGATCGCAACCATCGGCTATGGCGGATGGTCGGTTCTCAATGAAATTCAAAGGGTTAAACTGGCGCCGGTCGAGCAGACACCTGTTGTGCTCTCGGAACTGGACCCGTTGAACGCGGCCGAGCGGAGCGAAGTTGCCGGTCTTGGAAACCCGTCGACCGAGACGCTTGACCGTCTGTATCGCCCGCAGGCGCTTGATGTGCCGGTGATGGTGGCGCGGGATGCTCCGATTTCCACGCTGAACCCGGATACCATGGGCGTGTTCACGCCTGAGGCGCCGGTTTTGGCCGACCTGACAGAAGAGGTTCTGGATCGGGCGGTGCCGCAGGTTCTCGAAAACGAACGTGATGAACTTGTCCTGATGGCAGTGCGTCCGGCATGGGTTCGGGTAAGGGCTGCGGATGGGTCGGTTCTTCTGGAGAAGATCCTGAACGCAGGCGAAGAATTCACCCTGCCCGAAAAGGAAGGTGTCCCGACACTGACCGCGGGCATGAGCGGTTCGGTTTATTTCAAGCTGAACGGCGCGCTGTTCGGCCCTGTGGGAACAGGGACCAACCGGATCGGGGATCTGGCGTTGGATGCCGACCTCCTGCTGGAGCAATATGATCTGGCGGATCTTGACCAGGATCCTGAACTGGCACGGATCGTGGCCGAAGCAGATGCTGCGCTGGTGAACGGGCAATAATTCTCTGCCGCGCCGGGCTTTGCATTGCCCCCGACACACAACGGACTTACATAGGCTCTGAACCTGCATCGGTGAGGGGCCTTTTCATATGTCGATGAACCACATCCGCCCGTGGCGCAATATCGAGCGTCGCAAATCGCGTCAGATCATGGTGGGTAATGTGCCCGTTGGTGGCGACGCGCCGATCGCGGTGCAGACGATGACGAACACGGACAGTTCGGATGTTAAGGCGACGCTGGGGCAGGTGCTTGCGGCGGCCGAGGCCGGTGCCGATATCGTGCGTGTTTCGACACCCGACGCGGCGGCAACCAAGGCGTTGAAAGAGATCGCCAGGGAAAGCCCGGTTCCGATCGTGGCGGACATCCATTTCCACTATAAACGCGCGATCGAGGCGGCCGAGGCGGGGGCTGCGTGCCTGCGGATCAACCCGGGCAATATCGGTGATGAAAAGCGGGTCAAGGAGGTGATCCAGGCGGCGAAGGATCATGGCTGTTCGATCCGGATTGGCGTGAACGCCGGTTCGCTTGAGAAACACCTGCTTGAAAAGTATGGCGAACCCTGTCCGGACGCGATGGTGGAAAGCGGGTTGGAGCATATCCGCATTCTTCAGGATAACGATTTCCACGAATACAAGATCAGCGTGAAGGCGTCGGACGTCTTCATGACGGCGGCGGCCTATCAGCAGCTGGCGGATGCGACCGACGCGCCGATCCACCTTGGTGTGACCGAGGCGGGTGGTTTCGTGAGCGGCACCATCAAATCGGCGATTGGCCTTGGTAACCTGTTGTGGATGGGCATCGGAGATACCCTGCGCGTGTCGCTCTCGGCCGATCCGGTGGAAGAGGTGAAGGTCGGTTTCGAAATCCTCAAGTCGCTTGGCCTGCGCCACCGCGGGGTGAACATCATTTCCTGCCCGTCCTGCGCGCGTCAGGGCTTTGATGTTATCAAGACGGTTGAGACGCTGGAGAACCGGTTGGCGCATATCCATACGCCGATGAGCCTGTCGATTATCGGCTGTGTCGTGAACGGGCCGGGTGAGGCGCTGATGACCGACATCGGGTTTACCGGCGGTGGGGCTGGGTCGGGCATGGTCTATCTGGCGGGCAAGCAGAGCCACAAGATGTCGAACGAAGAGATGGTGGATCACATCGTCGAGCAGGTCGAAGCACGTGCTGCCGAGATCGAGGCGGAGACGAAAGCGGCGGAGTGATCTAAAGCTGTTTTGGAACAAGGGCCGCTCCAATGGAGCGGCCCTTTTCTTTTTGGCATCAGTTGCCGCGTTTCTCGGCGACAAGGGCGGCCATGTTGTCGTAAGGCAGGTAGCCGCGCAGGAGTTGGTCCTGCATGACAAAGGTCGGGGTGCCAGAGATCGCGAGTCGGTTGGCCAACTCGCGGGTCTGACGGATTTCGTCGGTGACCTGATCGCTGTTCATATGGCTCAGAACGTCGCTTGCGGAATGGCCCAGCGAGTCTGCGATGCGGGTCAGCGCTGTCGGGGTCACGTCGCCCTTGAAGGCGATCAGCGTGTCATGGGCCTCGGCGTAGGCCTCGTTTCCGAACAGCTGCTTGATGGCAACGGCAAAGCGCGAGGACAGGAGCGAGCCTTCGCCTAGGATCGGAAATTCCTTGTAGATCAGACGGATATTGCCGTCTTTCTCAACCAGTTTCTTGACCTCTTCGTGGGCGCGACGGCAGTAGCCGCAGCGGTAGTCGACGAATTCCACCAGCGTGATATCGCCTTCGGGGTTGCCGCCGACGTAGGAAAAACCGTCGTTGAAGATGGCGTTTGAGTGGGCCTTGACCAGAGCGATGTCATGGCTGGCGGCGGCTTCAGCTTCGCGTTGTTCCAGCAGGCCAACCGCTTCCATGATGACTTCGGGATTGTCGAGAAGATAGGCGCGGACTTCGGCGCGGAAGGCGGCGCGTTCGTCTTCGGACATCTTGTCGAGATCAAGCGCGAAGGCGGGGAGAGCGGTCAGGGCGATGGCCGCTGCGGTGGTGAGGGATTTGAGCATCGTTGTCTCCGTTATTTCTTTTTGGCGGCGCGTTCAGCGTCGGCGAGAATGTCTTCGGCCCGGCGCCATGCGCTCGAGCCGCGTGGCAGGAGGCCGCTGGCGCGTCTTGCGTGGATCGCGGCATCCTTGAGGCGGTTTTGCAGGGCGTATCGCTCTGCGGTGGAAAGTGAGGCCATGCCGTTCTTGCCGGTGCGGGCATAGGCGGCGCCAAGATCACGCAGGATCCGTGGATCACGGAAATCGCGGGCACGGGCTTTTTCAAGGTATGTGAGCGCCTCTTTGGGGCGGTCGGCGGCGAGGAGCGCGCGACCCAAGCCACCGAGGCAGAGGGCGTTTCGTGGGGCGAGGTCAACGGATTTGCGATAGGCGTTGACCGCTTCGTTGAAACGACGGCTTTCCAGCAGGATCTGGCCCTTGAGTTCGTAAAAGTATGGATCGCGGGGGCGCATTTCGATGGCTGCATTGATGCGGGCGATGGCCTTGGTGCGATCCGAGCGGCGGTGATAGGCGATGGCCTCGCGCATGAGCCGGATGTCGCGGCTTGGGCTTTCGTCGGCGCGTTGCATTGTCCATTTGGGCGAGCGGGTGAAGGCAGAGGCCTTACCTTGGGCGCGGGCGAACCAGTATTCGGCCTCGGGCTGTTTCCTAGCCTTGCCCTTGTTGGCGTTTGCAAAGGCCTGCATGGCACGCATCCGGTCGCGAGTCAGCGGGTGGGAGCGCATGTAGGGGTCCTGACGCGAGACATTCAGGAGTTCCTGACCGCGAAAGAGATCGTGAACTTCGACCGCGGCATGGGGATCGACGCCTGCGCGGACCATGTATCGGACGCCCGATTGGTCGGCCGCAGCTTCTTCGGCGCGGGTGTGGGCGAGAAGGGTCCGCATCGACGCCGATTGCGTGCCGATTGCCAGACCCGCGGCGGCATCTCCGGATGCGCCGGCGGCCGCAGCGGCCAGTGCAAGGGCGAGGCCGAATCCGGACGCTGTGCGAGCGGTGCCGATATTGGCCATGCGGCGGGTGATATGGCTGTTGGCGATATGTGCGGCCTCGTGGGCGATGACGGCCTGCAACATTTCGACCCGTTCCATGCGCAAAAGGAGGCCCATGTGGATGAAAATGTGGTTGTTGTCGATCACAAAGGCATTGAGGCTTTGGTCGTTGACCACCAGCACGCGGACGCTTCCGCCAAGGCCGGCGGCGGCGAGGATCGGTTCGGAAACGCGTGCCAGGGCGTATTCGATGTCGGGATCGCGGATCAGCGAAATTGCCCGCGCGGGCAGGGCCGTTACCGTGAGGACAAGGGCAAGGAAAATTCCAAGCATCCGGTGCATTGACGGCGCGGTGATTTCGCGGTGAAAGGTCATGGCGACAATAGGAACGATAAACATGCGGAATTCAAGACGTGGGGCCGTCGATCCCTTTATTGTGATGGACGTCATGGAAGCGGCAAGACAGGCCGAAGCCGAGGGTAGACATATCATCCATATGGAAGTGGGCCAGCCCGGAACGGCGGCACCCGCAGGGGCGAGGCAGGTTCTTGCCGAGGAGATGCAGAAAGACGCGCTTGGCTATACGGTTGCGCTGGGGATACCGGAGCTGCGGGCACGGATCGCGCAGCTTTATGGCGAGTGGTACAACGTGGACCTTGATCCCGCGCGGGTGATCGTGACGCCGGGATCTTCGGGGGCCTTCCTTCTGGCGTTCACCGCACTGTTTGATGCAGGCGACAGGGTGGCCATCGGGGCGCCCGGATACCCATCCTACCGCCAGATCCTCAAGGCGCTTTCTCTGGAGCCGGTGGACCTGCCGACCTCGAATGCCAATCGTCTGCAGCCGGTGCCCGATGATTTCGCGGATATGGATGTGCAGGGCCTGATGGTGGCCTCGCCCGCGAACCCGACGGGCACCATGTTGAACAAGGGGGCGATGCAGGCCCTGGTGGATGCCTGTGCCGCCAAGGGCGCGTCGTTCATCAGCGACGAGATTTACCACGGCATCGAATACGAGGCCAAGGCAGTCACGGCGCTTGAGATCACGCAGGACTGTTACGTGATCAACTCGTTCTCGAAGTATTTCAGCATGACCGGATGGCGCGTGGGCTGGATGGTCGTGCCCGAGGATCATGTGCGGCAGGTCGAGCGTCTGGCGCAGAACATGTTCATCTGTGCCCCGCACGCGAGTCAGGTTGCGGCCTTGGCGGCCATGGACTGTCACGAGGAACTTGAGGCCAATATGGCGGTCTACCGTGCCAATCGGCAGTTGATGATCGACGGGCTGCCCAGGGCGGGGTTCGATCGCTTTGCGCCGCCGGATGGCGCGTTCTATTTCTACGTGGATGTCAGCCAGTACACCAATGACAGCGGGGCCTTTGCGCGGGAGATTCTGGAAGAGGCGGGGGTGGCGGTGACGCCGGGCCTTGATTTCGATCCGGTGCGCGGCGCGGGGACGTTGCGGTTTTCCTATGCGCGGTCAAAGGCGGATATTGCCGAGGGTCTGGAACGCCTTGCGCGGTTCATGAAGGCGCGTGGCCACATCTGAGGATTTGGCCGAAGGGGAGCATGGCGCCGGTGGTCTTTGGATCGCCGGTAGTGTGTTGCTGCGCCTTGGTGTACCCTGTCACCAAACAGCCCGCCGGAGAGAGGGACATGAGCAGGTTTATCACGATCTTGGTTGCAGCCTTCGTGGCGGTGTTTTCCTTTTCTGCCAAGGGGATGGCGCAGGATTTTACAGCTCTGGCACGGGTGCAGCAGGAGGAAAGCCGCCTGTCGAATGGCTGGCGGGGGTCGGTTCTGATTGAGCTGGGACTGTCGCAGGGGGTGCCTTGGCGGGTGTTCCAACTGGATGATCCCAAACGCATGGTTCTGGATTTTCGCGAAGTGGACTGGCGCGGCTTTGATGTGGACGCCTTCGGTGCGGCGGACGGTGTCGCGGCGGTGCGTGTCGGGCAGTTCCGACCGGGCTGGAGCCGGATGGTGGTGGACCTCTCGCTGCCGTTGGTGGTGGACGAGGCGAGCCTGACGCTGGATACCGAAACCGGTGCCGGACAGCTGCGGATTGTTCTGGAAAAACAGGATGATGCGGCGTTCTCCTTGCGTGCCGGAGCGCCGCGTGATCCGCGATGGGACCTGCCGGAGCCTGTGACGTTTGAGACGGAGCCAGACGCCGAAAAGCCCGACTGGGCGCCGGTGTTGATTGTGCTTGATCCCGGCCACGGCGGCATTGATCCGGGGGCAGAGCGGTCAGGCGTGAGCGAAAAGGACTTGATGCTGACCTTTGGCCGCGAGTTGCGCGAAAGCCTGCGCCGCGCCGGGTTCGAGGTGCATATGACACGGGACGAGGATGTGTTTGTCTCGCTCGAGCGCCGCGTGTCGATTGCGCATGAAGCCAAGGCGGACTTGTTCATCTCGCTGCATGCGGATGCGCTTCAGAAGGGCCATGCGACGGGGGCCACGGTCTATACCCTGTCGGAGGAAGCATCGGACGCGGCATCGGCGACACTGGCCGAACGGCACGACCGGGCCGATATTCTGGCGGGGATTGACCTGTCGTCGGCAGATGATCAGGTGGCTGATATCCTGCTGGATCTTGCACGGCTTGAGACGCAACCGCGGTCCGAGCATCTGGCGACGCAGTTGGTGCGCTCGATCAAGGGGGCGACGGGGGCGATCAACAAGAAACCGCATCGCAAGGCGGGGTTTTCCGTGTTGAAGGCGGCGGATGTGCCGTCGATCCTGATCGAGGTTGGATTCCTGAGTTCGGATGAAGACCTCAAGCGCCTGAAGGATGTGAACTGGCGTGCGGTGATGGCGGGGGCGATCCGTGACGGTGTGCAGGCCTGGGTTGATGAGGACAAGGCGCTGCGCGATCTGGTGCGTCAGTAAGTCTTTCGGGAAACGGCAAAATGGCGCTGACGGCACGCGGTCATGTGTTTTGACCGTTCGGTTCGGTGTATATATAGAGACGCGAGACCAAGGCGATACGGGGGCACGGCGTGCTGAGATTCATCCTCTCCTTCTTCGGGACCATCTTCACATTCGTGACGATGGGGCTGGCCGTTATTGCCCTGTCGATCGGGGCGGTGTTCTGGATGTATGGCCGCGATCTGCCCAGCCACGAGGCCTTGGCGCAGTACAAGCCGCCGACGATCAGCCGGATTTACTCGGGCGAGGGGCATATCATTGACGAGTTCGCCAAGGAGCGGCGTCTGTTCGTGCCGTCGGACGAAATTCCGGACCTCGTGAAGCAGGCGTTTATCTCGGCGGAAGACAAGAACTTCTATACCCACAAGGGCTATGACGCCCGCGGTATTGCGGCGGCGGCCCTTGAGGCCGTTCGTTCGCGGGGGCAGAGCGTGCGGGGCGCTTCGACCATCACGCAGCAGGTGATGAAGAACTTCCTCTTGTCGGGGGATCGCCGGATCGAACGGAAGATCAAGGAGATCATCCTTGCGACCCGCGTGGAAGAAACCCTGAGCAAGGAACAGATTCTTGAGCTCTACCTGAACGAGATTTTCCTTGGTCAGAACTCCTATGGCGTGGCCGCCGCCGCGCAGACCTATTTCAACAAGTCCCTGCGCGAACTGACGCCGCATGAGGCCGCGACGCTTGCGTCGATGCCCAAGGCGCCGGGCAAGTTCCATCCGGTGCGCAACAAAGAGCGCGTTCTGTCGCGCCGGAACTTTGTTCTGAAGGAAATGGCCGAAAACGGCTATATCACGCAGGCGGTCTATGAGGCCGAGGCGGCGTTGCCGCTGAACTCGGTCCAGAACGGGGATTACGAGAGTTTCAAGTCGGCGCTGCCGCCGCGTGACTATTTCACCGACGAAATCCGCCGTCAGCTGAGTGTTGATTTCGGGGAGGACGAGTTCTTTTCGGGCGGCATGAGCGTGCGTGCGACTGTTGACCCCGAAATGCAGGAAGTTGCGGCGCGGGCTCTGCGCCACGCGCTTGAGAAGTACGACCGCGCGCAGGGGCTCTGGCGTGGGACAGGCGTGAAGCTGGAGGCATCCGCGCTTGAGAGTGAGGCGGCATGGCGTGAGGCGCTGGCGTCGGCAGAGGTGCCGCGTGATGTGGATCTTGATGGCAAGTGGCATCCTGCTGTGGTTCTGCTGGTCGGCAAGAACGACGCGCGGATCGGGATCGAAGGTGTCGAGGATGATGCGGACGGGCATTTCATCACTGCCAAGGATGTGACCTGGGCCCGCAAGCTGCGTGAAGACGGCAGCAAGGGGCGCAAGGCCAAGGTGGCAGGCGATCTGCTTGAGGTTGGCGACGTGGTGCTGGTGCGGGCGATCACCAAGGACGACAGCGGCGAATTTGTGCGCTGGTCGTTGCGTCAGGTGCCGGAAGTGCAGGGCGGCTTTATGGCGATGGACGTGAACAACGGCCGTGTCATCGCGATGCAGGGCGGGTTCTCCTATCAGGATTCGGTGTTCAACCGTGCGACCCAGGCAAAGCGCCAGCCGGGCTCGAGCTTTAAACCCTTCGTTTACGCTTCGGCGCTGGACAGTGGCTATTCTCCGGCGACGATCGTGATTGACGCGCCGATCGAGATCGACACGCCGCAGGGTGTCTGGCGGCCGCGCAACTCGTCGAACAAGTTCTATGGGCCGACCCCGTTGCGGACCGGTATTGAACAGTCGCGGAACCTCATGACGATCCGTCTTGCGCAGGAAGTGGGGATGGACGTTGTTTCGGACTATGCCGAGCGCTTTGGGGTTTACAACAACATGGGCCAGTTCCTGGCCAATTCGCTGGGGTCGGAAGAGACCACGCTTTACCAGATGGTTGCGGCCTATGCGATGTTTGCCAATGGCGGCGAGCGGGTTGAGCCGACGCTGGTGGACCGTATTCAGGACCGTTACGGCAAGACGATCTACCGCCACGACCAGCGTGACTGTACCGATTGTGACCGTCCGGACATCGCCAAGACCCGTGGCCCCCGTATCGTGACCAACCGCGAGCGGGTGATGGACGCGATCACCGCCTATCAGCTGACCTCGATGATGCGGGGCGTGGTGCAGCGCGGGACGGCGGCGAGTGCGATCAACCTGCCTGTGCCGGTGGCCGGCAAGACCGGGACCACCAACGAGGCCAAGGACGTTTGGTTCGTGGGCTTCACCAATACGCTGGTGGCGGGCTGTTATATCGGTCACGACCGTCCGCGCCCGCTGGGGCGGGGGACGTATGGTGGGTCGACCTGTGGGCCTGTGTTCCAGGAGTTCATGAAGGAAGCTATCGAGAAATACGGCTCGGGCAAGTTCCGCGTGCCGCCGGGCGGCCATTTTATCAAGATCGACCGGTTCACCGGTGCGCGCCTGTCGGATGAGGCGTCTGGCGAGGCGGTTGTGGCCGAGTATTTCCGAGATGGTGAAGAGCCGGTCTTTGGCGTGACCTATGACGGTGGTTTCGCGATGGGATCGAACCTGCCGCTGTTTGACGATGTGCAAATTCACACGGGACGCGAAGTCACGACATCAACTGGCGAAAAGGCGGTTGTGGGGCCGAAAGCGGATTTCGGAACGCTGAGTTCCGGTGGCCTTTACTAGGCGGCCAATCTCCCTTGATTTAAATGCTCTGACTGGCGTGCCGATGGCTTGCCCGTGAGGAAGGGGTGAGGTATCACCCTGATCTGACATTCAGAAGACGGATAGAGCCATGCGCGCCGAAACCCAGAACATCGTTGCTGAAATTCGCAAGTCGGTCGAACTGCTGCGGCAGCGGATGGACTGGGAAACCGCGCAGTACCGGCTTGAGGAATTCAACGCGCGGGTGGAAGATCCCGACCTCTGGAACGACCCGGAAGGCGCGCAGAAACTGATGCGCGAGCGTCAGATGCTGGTGGACGCGCTGGAGACCGTGACCTCGATCGAGACCGACCTGAACGACAACATCGAGTTGATCGAACTGGGTGAGATGGAAGAGGATGACGAGGTTGTGTCCGACGCCGAGGAGGCGCTGAAAGCGCTTCAGGAGAAGGCGGCGGAGAAAGAGCTTGAGGCGCTGCTGGATGGCGAGGCCGACGGCAATGATACCTTCCTCGAGATCAACTCGGGTGCAGGCGGCACCGAAAGTTGTGACTGGGCCTCGATGCTGGCGCGTATGTACGTGCGTTGGGCCGAGAAGAAGGGCTACAAGGTCGAGCTTCAATCGGAAACCGCGGGCGAAGAAGCGGGCATCAAATCGGCGGCTTACAAGATTTCCGGCCACAACGCCTATGGCTGGCTCAAGTCGGAAAGCGGTGTGCACCGTCTCGTGCGGATTTCGCCCTATGACTCGGCGGCCAAGCGGCACACCTCGTTCTCGTCTGTCTGGGTTTATCCGGTGGTGGATGACAATATCGAGATCACCGTCAATCCTGCCGATATCCGTATCGATACCTATCGCTCTTCGGGCGCGGGCGGTCAGCACGTGAACACCACCGACTCGGCGGTGCGTATTACCCACATTCCGACGGGCATTGTCACAACCTCGTCTGAGAAGTCGCAGCACCAGAACCGCGACATTGCCATGAAGGCGCTGAAATCGCGGTTGTACCAGATGGAGCTGGACCGCCGGAATGCCGACATCAACGCGGCGCACGAGGCCAAGGGCGACGCGGGATGGGGCAACCAGATCCGCTCGTATGTCTTGCAGCCCTACCAGATGGTGAAGGACCTGCGGACCAACCACGAGACCTCGGACACCAAAGGCGTTCTGGATGGTGATTTGGACGGGTTCATGGCGGCAACGCTGGCGATGGATGTGGCGGGCAAAAGCCGCGCCGACGCGCAAAGCGAAGATTGACAAGATATAAAACACCCCTGGGTTGAATTTAGCCGTTTGACATAAGCACCGTGATTCGCTGAGTTTTTTGTTCCCGGTTAGACCTGACCGCCTTCGTCATTTCACGTTACGTAAGAAAAGGTATGGATTTCCACACCTTTTCTTGGTGTGCCTTAACCTTTGGTCAAATTTCTCAACAATTCCATTGTTGGAATGATTTCTAACGCACTACTCTTTGACCTAGCCGAGGAAACGCATTTTTTCAGGGGGAAATATGGCTACCGAATTTATTACCAATACGCGCACGAGCACTTATACGGCGCACTTCGATGACATCATCATAGTGACCAAGGACGGGAAGTTTACCGTCACATCGGGGCACGCCATCGAGTCTGGAACAGGCAATGTCGATTATCGCGTTACCGTCCTGATGGATGGCTATATAGCTGCGGAAAAGGATGGGATTTACCTGTACGATACTAACAGCGGCACGACAGGGTCGGGTTACCATGACGTTGTCATCGGCGCGGGGGGAACGATTATTGCAGGGGACGATGGCGTCACTGTTATTGGCAATGCCAACAATGTACTCAATGCAGGCTCGATCATCGCGCATGACGATGCGTTTTATACCAATGGGTCCGGAAGTTTCGACAACACCGGAACCATCTCGGCGAATAGTGCGGGCATCTATACGACCGGGAGTTCTACTGATTTTGTAAACAGTGGCACAATTCACGCGGGCTCATATCCTATCCATTATGAGTCAGCTGATGCTGGTAGCGTGATAAATTCCGGCGTTATGATTGGTGGAACTTACGGCGCGTACATAAACTCCTCGAACAACTTCAACCTCAACAACAGTGGAACGATTTCGAGCGACCGCGGCCTTTTGCTCGACGACTCACAGGGCACGATTGTCAACACCGGGCACATTCAGGGCAACGACAGTGGCATCTACATGCGCGATGGTGCGTCGTTTGAAATCTTCAACCACGGAACCATTTCAAGCAACGACAACAACTATACCGTCATCGAAGCGGCAAACGCCGGAACCCTTTTGAACCTCGTGAACAAGGGCACGGTGATTGGTAACGTCACGGGCAATGACCAGAACGATACCGTCAAGAATGGCGGGGTCATTGATGGGGATGTGCTTTTGGGGTCGGGCAACGACGCCTACAAGGGCTTTGACGATGGCGGCGTCATTGGCAGCGTAGTGGGCGGGATTGGCGATGACAGCCTTTCTGGCGGCTCCAAGGACGATACGTTCTTGGGCGAAACCGGTGCTGACCTGCTGCGCGGGCGTGCAGGCGATGATGTTCTCTTGGGCGGTTCGGAAAGCGACACCCTCTTTGGCGGTCATGGCAACGACACCATCTGGGGTGGTACTGGCCGTGACCAGGCGTTTCTGGGCGATGGGGACGATGTGTTCTCGGATGATGTTGAGACCGGGGCCTCGGGGGGCGACCAAGTTCAGGGCGGCCGTGGCGATGATGTGATCCTTATGAAAGGCGGCAAGGACACTGTCTATGGCGGCAAGGGAAATGACTCACTTGTGGGGGGCGCTGACAAGGACTTGCTGTTTGGCCAGAACGACGATGATGTCCTGTCCGGTCAGGCCGGAGCCGATACCCTATATGGTGGCAAAGGTGATGATACCCTGACCGGGGGAACAGGGGCGGACGACTTTGTGTTCTTCCGCCAGGCCGGTCATGATTTGATCACCGATTTCACGGTGGGTTCAGACGATGTCGATATCCGCGCCTTTGGTGTCGCGGACTTTGCGGCGTTGTCTGCCGGTGGGATCATGACGGATACCGGCGCTGGCACGCTGATCGACTTCTCCGAAATCGGAGGCAGCGGCTCGGTTTTGCTGATTGACGTCAGCCTTGCTTCGCTGACGGCGGGCGACTTCATCTTCTAACCCTAATTTACGACGGTGACGGCCCCGCGGTGTGCAGGGGCCGTTCCAACTGGTGATGGAAGATCTCTGTCCTTTCGAAAAGTTGTTACGATTTCAGTTGGTTAAATCGAAAAGAATAATGGAAATCTACAATGGCTTACGAAACTTATAACAGCAACTACGTGCACTTATTCGCGGATAATGGCGACAGGATGATCCTCCAGAGTTCAGGGACCATCAACTCGACAACGGGTGCGGGGATTTCCCATCGCAACGTGAGTGATGGTAACGTTGATCTGCTGGTTCTGGGGCAAGTCAGTGGCGTTGAAGAAGCGGTGCTGTTTGACGGTACAGGTGGCGGCAATACGGTTTCGATTGGCAGCAGCGGTGTTTTGTTCGGGACGCATGGAATCCGGATCAAGACCAACGACAACAATGTCGTGAATGTCGCGGGAGAGATCTATTCGGATACCTTTGGCATCGGGTCCGAGAATGGCTCGGGCATGGATGTGAACGTGACGGGGCGTGTGAGCGGTGACTATGGTGTCTATCTGGCCGGAGCCGACGATGACACGCTGTCGAACAGTGGCAACATCTACGGGGTCTCCTCTGCGTTCTACGGCATCTACACCGGCAATTTCCGGATCGCCAACACCGGTGTTATGAGCAGTGCCAACCGCGGGATTGACGCTGATCGGGCTGGCTATGTCGAAATCTACAACTCCGGCGACATCATGGGCGCGGACTCGGACGGGATTGCCATCCAGTTCAACGAGTTGAGTTTTGCGCAAGCTACCACAATCCAGAATGAAGGCACCATCATGGGCGGCGATGCCGGTATCCGGCTTCGCAATCGCCAGTCGGAGATCGTGAACGAGGGGGTTATCTCGGGCAGGACCTACGGTATCCTGTCCAGCCAGCTCTCTGAGCCCACTGCCAAGACCGAAATCTTCAACTTTGGCACCATCTCGGGCGGAGACTACGGTATCTCGAGCACGACCCTGACGCGGCTGAGCAATCACGGTGAAATCAGCGGTCGTGTGACGCTGGGCAGTTTGAACGACATATTCCACAACTCGGGCGCGGTTCTGGGCAACGTCGACTCCTTCGCCTTTGTTGATTTGGGGGCAGGCAACGACTTTTATTTCGGCCACGGAGACGGTCATGTCGCCGGTACGATCGAAGGCGGCGCGGGTAACGACTATCTGGACGGGGCGTCGCGTGCTGATGTCATCGACGGTGAAGCTGATGCCGATGTCATCCGAGGCAGGGCTGGCGACGATACGCTTTCGGGGGGATCGGAAAACGATACGATCTTTGGCGGTCACGGGGATGACCTTGTCGATGGGGGAACCGGGCGTGACGTAGCCCTTCTTGGCGACGGGGATGACATTTTCAACGATGATGCGGAAACCGGATATAGGGGCGATGACACGGTCATTGGTGGACGCGGTGACGACGCCATCATTATGAAAGGTGGGCGTGATAGCGTGGCTGGCGGCAAGGGCGACGATACGATTTCGGGCGGCGCGGATGCGGATTTTCTCGCGGGTCAGAAGGACGATGATGTCCTGAATGGCCAAGGGGGCGTCGATACTATTGTTGGCGGGCGCGGCGATGATACGCTGACCGGTGGCCTGGGAGCGGATGACTTTCTGTTCTTTGCTCATACCGGTCATGATGTCATCACTGACTTTGCAGTTGGTGCGGACGATATTGATCTCAGTGCCACGGGCGTCGCAGACTTTGCGGCTCTGTCTGCCGGGGCGATCATGACGGACACCGGGGCCGGAACACTGATTGATTTCTCCGAGTTCGGAGGAAGCGGCACAGTGTTGATTGCCGGCGTGAGCCTTGCGTCCTTGACCGCGGGCGACTTCATCTTCTGAGCAGAGGACACGGGATGATGGAAATGGCCCTGCCACTGGCGGGGCCGTTTTCGTTTTCGGGGCCTTTTTCCTGCGCGAACTTAGGCCTAGGCTGCTGTCTAAGTGGTGAGGAGGGAACATGGATCAGGGAGCAAACGGCATTCTGCGCGATATGCGCACTGGGGCTTTGTCGGCAGAGGCCTTGATGGAGCTGACCCTGGCACGCATCAGCGAGAGGAATGGCGACGTGAATGCCATTGTCTCGATGCGTTCTGCCGATGAGTTGATGGAAGAGGCCCGCAAAGCGGACTCGGTCACGCCGAAGGGCGCGTTGCACGGGCTGCCGATGGCGATCAAGGATTTGGCTCAGGCCGCGGGATTGGAGTGTTCGATGGGCTCTCCTCTATTCGCGGGGCAGGTTGCCAAAGTGGATGAGTTGATGGTGGCGCGCTTGCGTGCGGCGGGCGCGATCTTCATTGGCAAGACCAACACGCCGGAATTCGGCCTGGGAAGCCACAGCTACAACCCGGTGCATGGGGTGACGCGGAACCCATATGACCTGTCCCGCACGGCCGGAGGATCCTCTGGCGGGGCGGCGGCGGCGCTGGCGACGGGCATGGTGGCGCTGGCGGATGGTTCGGACATGATGGGGTCGCTTCGCAATCCGGCGGGGTTCTGCAATGTCTATGGGTACCGACCAAGTTGGGGTGTCGTTCCGAGGGACGCTGGCGGAGAGACCTTTTTGCAGCAGCTGTCTACAAACGGTCCCATGGCGCGTTCGCCGGAAGACTTGGCGTTGCTCTTGTCGGTGATGGCTGGCCCGAATCCCGAGGTGCCCCACGGCGCATCGGTACAGGATTGGTCGTTGGGGCGAGCCGATCTGGATGGCGTCCGTATCGGCTGGCTAGGGGACTGGGGCGGGGCCTATGCGATGGAGGCGGGCATTATGTCGCTGTGCGAGGCGGGGCTGGGCGTTTTCGACGCTCTCGGCGCTGCGGTTGAGGCGATTTCTCCACCGATGGCGGCGGCGCAATTGTGGGACAGCTGGCGGGTGTTGCGACACTGGGCCGTGGCCTCTGAGCTGGCGGTAATACATGCCGACCCGGCCAAGCGTGACACGCTAAAACCAGAGGCAATCTGGGAAGTCGGGAATGGTTTGTCGCTGGACGCGATGGCGGTCACGCGGGCGGGTGCGCTGCGGTCAAAATGGTTTACAAAGGCCGCGCAACTCTTTGATACGCATGAGTTCCTTGCGCTTCCCACTGCGCAGGTCTGGCCATTCCCGGCCGAGTGGGATTGGCCCAAGGAGATCGCGGGTGTGGCGATGGATACCTATCACCGCTGGATGGAGGTGGTGGTGCCCGTGAGCCTTGCGGGATTGCCCTGCATCAGCCTGCCAGTCGGGTTTGGGGAGAACGGGCTGCCCATGGGTGTTCAGCTGTTCGCGCGCAAGGGACAGGATCGGCGTCTTCTTGAAGTGGCGCAGGCCTATCACGAGGCCACAAACTGGCCAACTGCGACGCCTTCACATATGCGCGGCGGTTGATTTGTGAAGCGACAGAGGGTCTTATCAAATTCTACGGCAGACATTTTGGGAGGGATGGATGGCGGAGACACCGAAACTTGGTGTTCCTGAACTGGGAGGCGTCGACTTTGCCATGCTGAGACGGGCATTGGCATTGGGATGGCGGGATTTTCGTGCCAAGCCGGGATATGGGCTGGCATTTTCATTGTTCTATGTTCTGGCGGGCTGGTTCATGGCCTGGTTGACGGTTAAGACCGGCCAGACCTACTGGCTGGTGTTTGCCGCGATTGGCTTTCCTCTGATCGGGCCGTTTGCAGCGGTGGGCTTGTACGAGGTTTCGCGGCGGCTTGAACAAGGACGCGCGATGGACTGGTACGCGATTTTCGGGGTGATTGGCCGGCAGGGCAAACGGCAGTTGCCTTCGATCTGTGCGGTGGTGATCGTGATTTTCCTGTTCTGGTTCTTTCTCGCCCACATGATCTTTGCGCTATTCCTTGGTCACGCGACGATGACCAATGTGTCGTCTTCAATCGACGTTTATCTCACGTCCAACGGGCTGACGATGCTGGCCTTCGGGACAGCAGTGGGCGGCGCCTTTGCGCTGTTGCTCTACATGATCACGGTGATCTCATTGCCGCTTTTGCTGGATCGCGAGGTGGATTTCGTGACCGCGATGATCACCAGCTTCCAGTCGGTCAGCGAGAACTTTGTGCCGATGATGATCTGGGCCGCCCTGATTGCCGGCATGACCTTTGCCGCCATGCTTCCGGGCTTTCTAGGGCTGTTCCTGGCGATGCCTTTGCTGGGACATGCGTCCTGGCATCTCTATTCGCAGATGGTCGAGGCGGGCGCGCTTGAGGCGGTCGAAGAGGGCGAACTGGCCTAAGGCCTATTCGTCCCGTCCCATCGCGCGCAGGGCCTTGTGCAGGTCTGCTGCGCGGGCGTCACCCTGTTCCAGTGCAAAGACATAGGCATGGGTCAGATAGAAGCCGCGTGCTTCTTCCGTATTCGCCTGTGCGGCGGCTTCTGCATAAAGCGTGACAAGGGCAGGGCCATCGCCTGCTACGTGGGCCGCAAGCAGGCGATGATCAAGGCTGTCGGTGCTCATTCGGCGGCTTGCGCCGGGGTGCGGTGGGCTTCGATGCGGCCTGCCACCCATTCGTGGAAGCAGTGGGTCGGGCCGTCCATGGCGGGCGAGAAGCGACCACCGTCAAAGCCAACTGCGTGCCGGCCCTTCTGCATACCTTCGACGACGAAGATGTCTTCCTCGAAGACGGTTTTCCACATCTGCGTGTTGGTGGCGCGCAGGGTGTCGTCGGTCGTGGGCGTCGCATAGTAGAGGTGGATGTGTTCAACAGTGTTTTCGGTGTCGACAGGTTCCAGCACGATGGCAAAGGCGTGGTCGCGCTGTGCGCCCAGAAGGACGTTGGGGTAGACGGCGATGTATTCTGCGCCTTCGTCCCATTGCGAGGACAGCCCTTCGAAGTCGGGGAAGGTTTCACCGCTGGCGCCCTTGAGCTGTCGATAGACGAGGGTGCCCTGACCGGAATACTTGCCCAACTCGTTGATATTGTAGTGATCTTCAAGGCGCGAGTAGCTGTTCAGACCGGGGTGAACCCACGGCAGGTGATAGCTTTCGCAGTAGTTCTCGACGGCCAGTTTCCAGTTGGTGTTCACTTCGAGACGGAACTTGCTGTCAGCGCCGCCGTGATAGACCGGCTTTTCAAACTCGCTCCACCGTTGAAGCAGGTCGGCGTGGACCTCTTCGAAGGCAGGGGCATCGCCCGAGATGTTGATGAAGACCACGTCGCGCCAGATGTGGCTGCGCACTTCGCGAAGGCCAAGTTCGTTGCGGTCCATGGCTTCGTGCTTGTTCTGGCCCGGGCCACCTACGTGTGGGGTGGTGACGAGGCGACCGTCGGTGGCGTAGCACCAGGAGTGATAGGGGCAGCGGATGGCGCCTTCGATCTTGCGGGGCTCTTCGACAAGGATCATGCCGCGATGTCGGCAGGTGTTGTAGAAGACACGCACCACGCCTTCCTTGTCGCGGATCAGAAGGAGCGGCATGCCGAGGAAAGACATCGGGATCGCGTCGCCCTGTTCCGGGACATCGGATGCGACGGCGAGGCCCGACCATGTCGAAAAGAGGACAGCCTTCTTTTCTTCTTCGAAGTGGGCAGGGTCGATGTAATGCGCGTTCGACAAACCGAGCGCCGTTTCAACGGGGCGCCGGACGGCGGAAAGGTCTTGCTGATCCATGGCTGTCTCCTGATTCTGTCTGAACAGATTAGGGCAGGCGCAAAAATCCGTTTGCCCACAGGCGACCCGGTTTGACACATGGCGACACCTTGGGCGGTGTCGGCTGGCGGATTTATCAGGCGAAGGGGCGGTCGAGTTGCAGCAGCTTGCGATGGTAGGGGAACAGTTCCTCGGGGCTACAGAAGCCGACCGAGCGCGCAGCCTCGAGGATTGCGCCAGTGTTGTTTCCAAGGTGTTCATAGACCAGACGGGCCGCCCGGCGACCGTTGATCGTTTCGCGGACGGTGCGCGTGGCATAGCCGATCCAGTAGTGGTTCTGGAACGAGGCGACGCGGCTGAGATAGTTGAACGAAGTTGCCATTGTTGCCTTGTGTGACACCAACGCGGCAACGCCGTCTTCCTGGGGCAGGACAACACCACGGAATTCGCGTGTCTCAGGGTCGGTCGGCAGACCCTGCTGACGCATGGCTTCCTTGGCTTCGTAGCCGCGGATGAACGTATGTTGATCGTTGCGGAACACATAGATCAGGCCGATGATGATGAGATCTGACTCGGTAAAGCTTCGGCGTGAGAACCGGTAAAAGCCGTCCGGAAAGATATCCTGCGGGATGTCGGTCATGCCGGTGCCGACGTAATCCTTGATCAGCGGATGATTGAGAACACCGCGTTCGGTTGCGAGGCTGTCGATCGGTTCCAGCAGAATGCGGGCATCGACGTTGAAGAACGTGCAGATGCGGTAAAGGACGTCGGGGCGCGGAAAGCTCTCGCCGGAGAGGTAGCGGTTGAACTGGGTGCGGTTGATGCCGAGTTCACGGCAGAGTTGGGAGACAGAGGGAAAGGTGTCAGCAAGAACGCGCAGGTTGGCGCCGAACATCTTGCGAAGCTCGGCCGGATTGACCTGATTTTCCTGTCCACTTGCGTTGATATTCAATGCTGTCTCCGCGCGTGCTTTCATCAATTTATACCACATGATGCTGGTTTGCGTCATGTGCTTTGGAGGGGCTGTTGCGGTATCGCGTCAGCCTGATGCAGTTTCGCATCTAGAGTGTGTGAAGTCGACACAATTCCGCACAGGTAGACGCCCAAATTTTCATGTCCTGACGTCGGTTTCTTTGGGAAACTTTGATTAACCGCAAAAAGGAGTTCGTTCTCAAATGCTTGGCGTAGTTCTGTGGAGCGACAACACTGAAAACACGGCTGTCATCTGGTGCGAAGATCACGGTGAACTGGCGTACTTTAGCGGCAGTCAGGGGCTTCCTATCGGGGATGTGACGCTGGATGCAGGCGATTTGATTCAGTTTGACTTGAAACAGCAACAGAATCTTCGCGTGGTCCAAAACCCGCGTCGGGTGTTTCAAGCGGCCTATTCTGGACTGGCAGAGCGTCTTGTGGAGGCTGACGCAGAAGGGCAGCAGCGCATGGTGAGCGCGGCCGAAAACCTGCCGTTTGGACCTTCAAACGTTATTCCGTTTACGCGAAAGCGCACCAGAGAACGCGCGGGCGAGCGCGTCGCGGTTTAAAGGATACTCACGGGGGGCAAAGAAAAAGGGGGCCGAAAGGCCCCCTTGCTCGTTTCATGATAGGCTTGACGTTACTCGGCACCGCGCGACAAAGCGGCCACGCCGGTGCGGGCGACCTCGACAAGGCCCAGAGGGCGCATCAGGTCGGCAAAGGCATCGATCTTTTCCGAGGTTCCGGTGATCTCGAAGACAAAGCTCTCAAGCGTGCTGTCGACAACGTTGGCGCGGAAGATGTCGGCCAGGCGCAAGGCCTCGACGCGCTTGTCACCGGAACCGGTCACCTTGAGCAGGCCCAGTTCACGTTCGACGGCAGGGCCTTCGACGGTGAGGTCGTGGACCTCGTGTACCGGTACGATGCGGCCCAGTTGCGCCTTGATCTGTTCGATGACCTGCGGGGTGCCCTTGGTCACGATGGTGATGCGCGACTGGTGGCCGTGATGGTCGACTTCGGCCACGGTCAGGCTTTCGATGTTGTAGCCACGCCCCGAGAACAGGCCGATGACGCGGGCAAGAACGCCCGGTTCGTTATCAACCAATACCGCGAGGGTGTGGGATTCCTGAACATCCGAGAAGTTCGGGCGCAGGTTATACGCCGAATGTTTCGACGAGCCTTTTTTGATTTTTAGAGCAGCCATCTTTCTTCTCCTTACACCAGAACCGCGCCGCCGGCTTCGATTGCGCCCTGCGTCGAGGCTTCGCCCAGAAGCATTTCGTTGTGCGGCTTGCCCGACGGGATCATCGGGAAGCAGTTTTCGTGCTTTTCAACCAGACAGTCGAAGATCACCGGACCGTCGTGATTGATCATCTCCATGATCGCATCATCGAGGTCGTCGGGGTTGTCACAGTAGATACCCTTGGCACCAAAGGCTTCGGCGAGCTTGACGAAATCGGGCAGGGCTTCGGACCAGCTGTGCGAATAGCGTTCGCCGTGCAGCAGTTCCTGCCACTGGCGGACCATGCCGAGGCGTTCGTTGTTCAGGATGAACTGTTTCACCGGCAGGCGGAACTGAACCGCGGTGCCCATTTCCTGCATGTTCATCAGCCACGAGGCTTCACCGGCCACGTTGATCACGAGGCTGTCGCGGTGTGCCATCTGAACACCGATGGAGGCGGGGAAGCCATAGCCCATGGTGCCGAGGCCACCGGAGGTCATCCAGCGGTTCGGATCTTCGAAACCGAGGTACTGGGCGGCCCACATCTGGTGCTGGCCGACTTCCGTGGTGATGTAGCGATCGTGGTCCTTGGTCAGGGCCTCAAGGCGCTGCAGCGCGTATTGCGGCTTGATGATCTTGCCTTCCTGCTTGAAGGACAGGCAGTCAACCTCGCGCCACTTGTCGATCTGGGCGTGCCACTTGGCGAGACCTTCCTTGTTGGTCTTGCGGCCGCGGGCCTTCCAGACCTTCAGGATGTCTTCCAGAACGTGGCCAACATCACCCACGATCGGGATGTCAACGCGGATCACCTTGTTGATCGACGAGGGGTCGATGTCGATGTGGGCTTTTTTCGAATTCGGGCTGAAGGCGTCGATCAGGCCGGTGATCCGATCGTCGAAACGCGCGCCGACGTTGATCATCAGGTCACAGTCGTGCATCGCCATGTTGGCCTCGTAGAGACCGTGCATGCCCAGCATGCCGAGCCAGTTCTTGCCCGATGCCGGATATGCACCGAGGCCCATCAGTGTCGAGGTAATCGGAACGCCGGTTGCCTCAACCAGTTCACGCAGCAGCTGCGATGCCGCGGGGCCCGAGTTGATGACGCCGCCACCGGTATAGAAGACCGGGCGTTCCGCCTGTTCCAGCGCTTCGACGAGTTCGGTGATCGACTCGATGTCGCCCTTCAGCTGCGGCTGGTAGTTCGACGTGTTGGTGGCCTGCGGTGCAGTGTATTCGGCGCTGGCGAACTGAACATCTTTGGGGATGTCGATCAGAACCGGACCCGGACGGCCCGAGCGCGCGACGTGGAAACCCTGGTGGATGGTTTCCGCGAGGGTTGCGGTGTCCTTGGCCAGCCAGTTGTGCTTGGTGCAGGGGCGGGTGATGCCGACGGTGTCTGCTTCCTGGAAGGCGTCCGAGCCGATCATGAAGGTCGGAACCTGGCCTGAGAGAACAACAATCGGGATCGAGTCGAGCAGGGCGTCGGTCAGGCCGGTCACAGCGTTGGTTGCACCGGGGCCAGAGGTCACGAGGGCAACGCCAACCTTGCCGGTCGAGCGGGCATAGCCCTCGGCGGCGTGAACTGCACCCTGTTCGTGGCGCACCAGAATGTGGCGAATATCGTTCTGCTGAAAGATCTCGTCATAAATGGGTAGGACAGCCCCGCCGGGATATCCGAACACCGTGTCCACACCCTGATCCTTGAGGGCCTGAACCACCATTCTCGCTCCGGTCATCTGACGTGTCATCTGTTTCTCCATCTACAACGTCACAAAATCATTCACACAAAAAAGCCCCCGATCGTCTGACGGGGGCGCATGGGGTACCGTTATGGTGTCCGTTACCGGCCCATGCGCCATTTTCCCACGACTACGACTAGAGTGTTCATCGGTTGGTCCTTCTTGCGTCGGGCCGGACATTATGAGCGTGACGCGGGGGCGTCAACCGCGAAATCTTTCTGCGGGCGCAAAAGTTTCTCAAATAGTGTCCGGATGGGGGTGAAATCTTTGCATTTATTGCGCTTGGCGGGGTTCCGGCGGACATATGACGTAAAAGGGAGGCCGCAATCCGTGATTTAGCCACGGACATAGGCGCCTCTGTTCCGGGGATTCGTCTGGATATGCAAACAGCATCGCAGGTCGCGGCGCGGAGGGGTACCAGTTCTGTCGGGGTGTGTGGGGCGCGTCAGAGGCTGACGCCCGTGCCTTGAAGAACACCGTGTTCCATCGCGTAACGGGTCAGACCCGCGGTTGAAGAAATGCCAAGCTTGCGCTTGATGTTCTTGCGGTGGGTTTCGACGGTACGCACCGAGATATTCAGGACGAGGGCAACTTCCTTGTTCGACTTGCCCTGAGCCAGTTGCAGAAGCACCGTTTGTTCCCGGCTGGTCAAAGGTTCGCGCTCGTCCATGTCGGAAGGTTCGAGCGAGCCTTTGGCACCGGTACAGAGATAGCGTTCCCCGCGCATGACCGTGTCGATGGCCGTCTTGATCTCGTCGGTGGGAACGTCCTTCAGAATGTATCCAACCGCGCCGTGGCTGAGGGCGGTCGAGATATATTCTGGGCTGTCGTGCATGGTCAGAATCAGGATGCGGGTATCGGGATTGGCTTCGAGAAGCATCTCGGTTGCGGTTAGGCCGCCGATCTCGGGCATGTTGAGATCCATCAGGATCACGTCGGGAGACAGGGTCTTCATTTGATCCACCGCTTCGCGTCCATTGGTCAGGGTGCCAACGACTTCGATGTCGTTAAAGCTCTCCAGCACGGACTGGATGCCTTCCGCCACCATCGGGTGATCATCGACGATTACAACTCTGACCGGGGTGCTCATGCACTTGCCTTTCTTTTGTCTGGCGACAGCTCTTCGGGCGGAAGGATGTGGCTCAGAGGAACTTCAGCTACGATAATGGTTCCTGACCGGCTCGAAAAGATGCGTAGGGTTCCATCGAGCTGTTCAACCCGTTCCTGCATATTGCGCAGGCCAAGGCCCGACTTGGCGCTGTTGTTCTTGTCTTGCGGAATACCGGTGCCGTCATCGGCGATGCGTAGCGTCGCGCCGCGTTTGTGGCCACGAACGTCGATGGTGACGGTCGATGCATTGGCGTGACGTTCGATATTGGTGAGCGCTTCCTGGGCGATCCGGTAGAGGGCGTTCTTGGCGTTGTGATCCAGACGGTTGCGGAACACAACGGTGTGAAACTCGGTCTTGATACCGGTGCGGGTGGCGAAATCGTCGGTCAGGGCCTTCAGGGCCGGGCCAAGGCCAAGATCGTCAAGCACGCCGGGGCGCAGGTCGCGGCTGATACGGCGCACTTCCTGAATGGCGCCTGAGAGATGATCAATGCCCTTGTCCAAAGTGTCCTTGGCGCGATCGTCGCCCGAAGCAAACCGTCTTCGCGCGCTGTCGAGTGCGTAGCGGACCCCGACGAGAATCTGGCTGATGCCGTCATGCAGTTCACGCGCCACGCGGCCGCGTTCTTCTTCCTGTGCATCAAAGACCCGCTGGGTGAGTTCCTTGAGCTTGGCATCGGCAAGGCGGCGTTCGCGGATGTTGATGACGAGGCCTGACATGAAAACCAGCAATAGTGCAGCGACGGTGATGGCTAGGATATAGGCAGAGGTGCGACGTACGCGGCTTTCGACCTCGGCGCGTGAGGCGGCGACGGTTTCGAGAACATCGTCGATGAAGATGCCGGTGCCAATGGCCCATTGCCAATCCTGTAGCCCGACAACATAGGTCACCATACGTGCGGTCTCGCGGGTGGAGGGCTTGGGCCAGTCATAAGTGTGGTAGCCGCCGCCCTGGCGGGCAATCTGGATCAAGTTGTCTGTGATGGCTGTGCCGTTCTGATCTTCCAGGCCGGTCCAATTCTTGCCGATGAGATAGGTCTGCCGTGGACTGACGAGGTTGTTGCCGTCGTAGTCGAAAACGAAGAAATAGCCATCCTGGCCATAGATCATGGACGCCAGTACCTGCGTTACGGCAAGTTTTGCCTGTTCATCATCGGGGGCGGCGCGGCCGTATATGTTCACGAAGGCCGTGCGCGCGATCGAGATGTAGTTTTTCAGTTCGGCTTTCTTGGCTTCGATCAACTGGATTTCCAGCGCCTTGATCTCGCGTTCGGCGAGTTGCCGGGACTGGTTGGCCACAAGGATCGAAATTGCCGCAACCGCCAGAACGAGCGGAAGGGTCGCAAGCAAAAACAGCTTTTGCCCGTAGGACAGGCGAAGATGCGAAAGAAAGTGGCGCATTCGTGATTCGTAGCGTGGATCGGATCGCGAATCCTAGGGGGGAAATTGAAATTTTCGACCCAAGGTCTTCCCTATGCGTAGTTCTACTGAAGAACCGGGGGCGAAAAGTGGGGTCTCAGCGTAGTTTCTACGCAGTACTAGGTATTCCAAGTTACAAATACCAAAGCTAGGCTCGTGGAACTTGCAACGATCCGTCCGCATGCCGCCAAGAGCATGACGGGCTGTACTAATTCTGGGAGGAAGAACTCTATGGATCGTCGTTCTTTTCTGAAAACTTCGGCAATGGGCGGTGCAGCCGCTGCAGCGACCACTCTGGCCGCACCGGCATATGCCACCGGCAAACGCACCCTGACGATGGTGACCACCTGGGGTCGCGGTCTGGCAGGCGTGTTTGACGCGGCTCAGCGTTCGGCCGACACCATCACCGCAATGTCGGACGGCATGCTGACCGTCGACGTGAAAGCGGCTGGCGAACTGGTTGGCGCCTTCGAAGTATTCGACGCTGTGACCGCAGGTCAGGCAGACATGTATCACGCGGCTGACTATTATTTCGTAGGCCAGCACCCCGGTTATGCGTTCTTCACCTCCGTGCCCTTCGGCATGTCGGCGCAGGAACTGGCAAACTGGTACTACCACGGTGGTGGTATGGCGATGCACGACGAGCTGGGCGAAATCTTTGGCCTGAAGTCGTTCATCGGCGGCAACACCGGTGCACAGGCCGGCGGCTGGTTCGCCAAGGAAATCTCGGGTCCGGAAGACTTCAACGGTCTGAAGTTCCGTATGCCGGGTCTGGGCGGTAAAGCCCTTGGTAAGCTGGGTGCATCGGTACAGAACCTCCCGGGTTCGGAAGTGTACCAAGCGCTGGCATCGGGCGCCATCGATGGCACCGAGTGGATCGGCCCCTGGGCTGACGAAAAAGCCGGTTTCCAGGAAATCACCAAGTTCTACTACACTGCTGGTTTCCACGAGCCTGGCGCGGCACTGTCGGTTGCGACCAACCGCGAAGTCTTTGACTCGCTGTCGCCGGCACACCAGAAGATCATCGAGATCGCTTCGGCCGAAACCCACCAGTGGAGCCTTGCACAGTTCCTCAACAACAACGGTGCAGCGCTGCAGCGTCTGCAGTCGGCAGGCGTGAAAACCCTGCAATTCCCGGACAGCGTCTGGGATGCCTTCGGTAAGGCTTCGGCAGAAGTACACGCCGAGAACATGGGCGACGAGATCTACAAGAAGATCTACGACAGCTACCAGGCATCGATGAAAGCATCGTCGGGCTGGATTCAGAAGTCGGAAGGCGCGTATCGCGCGCAACGCGACCGCGTTCTGGGCTAATCCAACCCTCTGACGCATTTAAGGCCCTCCGAACCCGTTTCGGGGGGCCTTTTCAAAAGTCGCGACAGCGCACCTCATGAAAACAATAAGGGGATGAGGGATCATGCTGGACGCAATCGTCTGGTTTTTCACCAATATCGGCCAAGCCTTCGTGAACTTCGGGTATGCGATCACGCATCCGGGGCTTTGGCTTTCGTGGATCGGTGGTCTGGACACTGTTGAGGACAAGCAGGCGCTCATGCGCTTTGTCTACTATGGTGGCTCGACCGAGTTCTTTTTCGTTATCTTCACTGCGTTCCTGATTTTCACGGCCATCGGGCTGTGGCGTGCCAGCTTTATGTGGGGGTGCGTACGGGTTCTGGAGACATTCGCCAATTCGGTGGGCCGCTTCTTTGCATGGGCCGGCCTTTTGATGGTTCTGCAGCAGATCGTGATCGTCTTTATGCAGCGGATCTTTACCGTTGCCGAGATTTCGCTGATCTGGAATGTCGACTTCCTGACGCATGACGTGAGCTGGTGGGCGGAGGAGCTTAAACTCTACAACGCCATGATCGTGTGCATGTGTGCGACCTACACCTTTGTTCAGGGCGGCCACGTACGTGTTGACCTGGTCTATTCGGTGGTGTCCTACCGCGTGAAAAAGATCATCGACATGTTCGGTTCGATGGTCTTCATGCTGCCGGCGGCGGTGCTGACCTGGATGTACGGCTGGTTCTTCATGTGGCGTCACCTCGTCACTCCGAAGGTCTCGGCCAGTGACAAGGTCGAACTGCTTATGCGCAAGGCGCGCATTCTCAAATGGAACGTCGAAACCATCGGTTTCTCACCTAATGGCTTTAACGCTTACTTCCTGTTCAAGATCCTCCTGGTCTGCTTTGCGGCCATGGTGTTCCTGCAGGCGATTGCCTTCTTCTACCGCTCGCTTCTCGAGCTGCGCGAAGGCAAGGCAAGCGAAGGCAGGTATCTCGACCGCGACACGCTGGGCGAGGGTGAAGAAGCCTATGAAGGCACGCACTGAGGTAAGGGGCAGAAACAATGCTATTTGGACTTGATGGGGTCGAAGTCGGCCTGATTATCGTCTTTCTTTGCCTCTTCGGGGGTATTCTGTCGGGCTTCCCGGTGGCCTTTGCCATCGGCGGCGCGGGGGTGATCTCTTTCGGGATCATTGCTGCTCTGGACAGCGCCGGCATTCTTATTCACCAGGCCATCGACACGTCGTCGGCCATGTACGCGGACCTGATCTCGCAAGGGATCAAGCCAGATGCCATATCGGTATTCCGATACCCGGAGTTGCCACGCATTGACGAGGCGATCTTCCCGGGTGGCTGGGAAAAGGCGATGGACCGCAACCTTTCGTTCATCGTGAACCGTATGAACGAGCGGGTGATCGCGGGGGCGTCGATTGAAACCCTTCTGGCGGTTCTGATGTTCGTTCTGATGGGTATCACGCTGGAGCGTTCCAAGATCGCGAACGAACTCCTGACCACGATGGCGCGTGTCTTTGGCCCGCTGCCGGGCGGTCTGGCCGTTTCGGTTGTGGTTGTGGGCGCGTTCCTCGCGGCGTCGACGGGTATCGTTGGGGCAACGGTTGTGACCATGGGCCTCTTGTCGCTGCCCACCATGTTGCGTAACGGCTATTCGCCGCAGCTTGCAACCGGTGTGATCGCAGCTTCGGGCACGCTGGGACAAATCATTCCCCCCTCTATCGTGATCGTTCTGCTTGGGACGCTTGCAGGTGACCTGTATTCGACCGCACAGGAAGAACGTGCACAGCTTGCAGGCTGTTCGGATGCTTTGACCTATCTGGGTGAGCCGGCGGTTGTTTCTGTTGGTACGCTGTTCCAGGCGGCACTCATTCCGGGGATCATGCTGGCGGTTCTTTACGGCCTCTATGCCTTTGGCTTTGCCTTCCTGAACCCGAGCAAGGCACCGGCGGTACAGTTGGGGTCGTCGAACAGTGAACCGATTGGTCGTTCGCATGGCCTGACCTGGTTCCTTGGTGTACCGGCGGCGATTGTCGTGGTCTTCATCGGGCTGAGCAACGTTGGCATCATTGGCAACCAGGAAGTCACCGTTGAAAGCTTCTCGGATGCCGGTCAGACGGCAAGTCTGCGGACCAAGGTCGGTGACCAGTGTAAGGCGTCGATGATTGACCTGCATGGTCAGGAGGCCTGGGATACGGCTGTGGCCGAGCAAGCCGAGATCGATGCGGCCGGTGGTGTTCAGGAAGCGCGTGCTTTGACAGATGAAGAACGTCAGGCGGCCTATCTTGAGAAGCTGGCCAATGCCGCGCCGATCGGGTCGGGTCTTGGGATCGGCTTCCTGCTGCTGGCCTTTGTTCTGACCACTGCACGTGGGGTCGGACCGTCGCGTGACACGCGCCCGCTGATGATTGGTGGTGCGGGTATCGTGGTGGCCTTGCTGGTCGATGCCCTGTTGATCACGCCGGAAACCACGCCGGGCATGACGCTGGTTCTGATCGCACTGCCGCTGGCAGCGACGCTCTATGGCTGTCGTTATGCGGCTGGCCTGTTGGGGCAGAACGAACTGCTGCGCGTTGTGTTCCCACCGCTGGTTCTGATCATTGCGGTGCTGGGTTCGATCCTTGGCGGTATCACCAACCCGACGCCGGCAGCGGCGCTTGGGGCAGGCGGCGCGATCATGCTTGCAGCCTATCGCAAGCTGCATGATCAGGAGAAATCCGGCGCGATCATCATCTGGGCCACGTTCGCGATCATCATCATGATCCTGGTGGGTGTGAACTTTGACCTGCGGGTGAATATCGAAGGTGTGACCACCGAGAACTGGATCGCGTTCATCGTTGCCAAGCTGGCCTACCTGTTCGCGATGTTCGGTATTCTCTACGGCTGCTGGGTGTTGTTCCGTGGCAAGGTTCTGACGCCGATTGTTCGGGAAACCGCGAAGGTGACTTCGATGGTGTTCACCATCCTGATCGGTTCGCAGCTTCTGAACCTGGTGGTAATCTCCTTTGGTGGCGAGCACTATATCCAGCAGTTCCTGCGGTCCTTCGACAACGAGTTCACGGTCTTCCTGATCGTGATGCTGGTGCTGTTCGTGCTGGGCTTCGTGCTCGACTTCCTCGAGATCATCTACATCGTGATCCCGATTGTCGGGCCGGTGATCTATGGCTCCTACTTCGATCCGAAGTGGGTGACCATTATGATCGCGGTGAATCTCCAGACTTCGTTCCTGACACCGCCCTTCGGCTTTGCGCTCTTCTATCTCAGGGGGGTGGCTCCGAAGGAGGTGACGACCGGACACATCTATCGCGGGATCATTCCCTTCGTGCTGATCCAGGTCGTTGGGCTCGCGATACTCTGGTACTTCCCGTCGATCGTGACGATCCTTCCGGATCTGATCCCGAACTGACGCGCGTTGAAAAAAGACTTAAAGGCCGCCCCGACGTTGGGCGGCCTTTTTCGTATCGACGGCCGGAATATTGAAATCCGGGCGAAAGGGCGTACCTTGTGGGCATGTCGAAAGTTGTGTCGAACAAAACGATTTTGCCAGCGGGAGGAGGGGCCTTTGACCTGCCCAACCTGTCGGTTGGGATCTTTCTGAACGACCAGCCGTCTCACAGGTTTGCCCATGGATCCAAGCTGTCCGTTCATAAACCGCTGTCTCGCAACCAAGGCTGGATTTTGCCCGCTGGCAGCGATGGTATCTGCGAATACGACGACGAGCTTGAGTTCGTGATGGTCAATATCGACGACGGTATTGCGGCGGAATTCGGGCTTGGAAAGGCGTTCGAGTTCGATCCGATTATCGGCGATATCGATCCCCTGTTGTTGAACCTGAGCCTGACGGCAAGCACGGCGCTTGGGGCAGGGACGCTTTATCGCGAAACGATGCAGCGGGCGCTGGCGGCACAGATCGTTGAGACTATCAAGCCCGCGCCGGAGTGGCATGCGGGGATCGAGGATGCGCGGCTGCGCAAGGTGCTCGACTATATCCATGACAATCTGGCCGAAGACCTGTCGTTGTCGGGAATGGCCGATATTGCCGCGATGAGCGCGACGCATTTTGCCAAGGCGTTCAAGAAAGAGGTCGGATCATCGCCCTTGCAATACGTGATTGCGGCGCGGCTTGAGCTGGCCTCGGTGCTGTTGAAGACATCGGAACTGACGGTGGCCGAGGTCGCCTGGCGGGTTGGCTATCAGGATCTGAGCCGGTTTGGACAGCATTTCAAACGCAAGTACGGTGCCACGCCTGCTGCGTTTCGGGCGGGATAGACCCGCCCGAACCTATCGAAATCACTTCGATGCCGCGCGTTCGCCAGCGAGGCCCACAAGCGCCCGGTCTCCGGTTTCCCAAAGGGCGGTCATGGTGAGGGATGTCACGACCCAGCGGTCGCCCTGTTCCTCAAGCACATAGGAATAGCGGCCACCCAGAACCCAGAGACCGTCGTCGATGCGGTGTGTCGCGGTAAAGTCGGCCTCGGCCGTGGCCCTGCCGTCCTTTTGGGAGGTAATGGTGTGGTTGGTCACCATGTGGTGGGTGCTGTCGAATCCGGGCAGGAAACCCGCCCATGCGCCGACAAGGGCGTCGGTGGGTTGGGTGATCGCATCACCACCCCAGAGGCTTGAGTAATCGGTGGTGACCGTATCTGCAAAGGCGGCACGTACGCGGGACCAGTCGTGGCGATCCGCACCGGCTGCGATGTCGGTGATGGACCGCGAGATTTCAGTTGGATTTGCCATGGCGGCTCCGGCAATGAGAGTTGCGGCGCAAAGCGTTGAGAGAAAGGCTCGGGCCATTGTGTTGCTCCTGTGAAGGGGTGGCACCGGCGATGTGGGCCGGTGCCTTTGGGGCAAGATCAGCTTTCGATCTCGGCGCGGAAGTGCGTGGCCACGGTGTCGGCGGCGCGTTTGACGTCTTCAGGGTTGTCGTAGAAGTCAAACTGGGTCACGCCCTCGAGCCATTGCATGGTGGCGTCACCGGCAAAGCCGTTCAGGAAGGTGCGGACACCCTGCGGAATGGCGGCGCTTTCCGAGTGGACGATGGCCAGCGGTTTATCCAGGCGCTGCGGATTGTCGGCAGGGTGGTAGGTGAGCCAGCCTTCCCAACCGGCGTTGTTCCACTGGTTGTCATACTCGGGGATCGCACCGCGGTCGGCCTCGTAATAGTAGCCGCCAATGGGCATCAGCACGCCTTCGGCCCCTTCGGGACCGGCGGCAGGGATGATCTGGCCGCCTGCGGCTTCGGCAGCTTGCGAGACCGAGATCAGGCCCTTGACGCCTTCTTCTCCACCGTAGACGGCCTCGACAATGCCTTCGTCCTGCAACCACGGGGCAACAAGGCCGATGCGTTGCACAAGCCCGTTCCCGGCAACCGCATCCACCATGTAGCCGGCGGATGCGCAGATGCCGAGACCGTTGATCTGGCTGGCATCCACTTCGGGCAGGGTGGCGACGGTTTCAAAAGCCGCGCGGATGTCCGAGGTTTTGGCTGCCGGGCTTTCGACAAACCGTACGTTCTGCGGCAGGTCGCCGGATTTGCCCCATCCACGGAAATCGAAGGTGAAGGCGGCGAAACCACGTTCCACCATCTCGCGGGCGTAGTTGGCGGGCATCTGTTCCTGAACCGAGGTCCAGGCGCCGGTGACGACGACGACCGGAAGAGGCGCGCCTTCGTGGCCTTCGGGCAGGTAGAGGGTGCCGGAGAGGGTGGCGCCTTCGTTTTCGAAGGTAACGCTGCGGGTTTCAATGTCGGCGATTGCGGTGGTGGCCATGAGGGCGGCCGATGCGCTCAGGGTGGTGAGTTTCATGTGTCTTCTCCATCATGCGATTGGTGAACCTGTGATGAAAAGAAGATGCGGGATCGGGCCTTGGATTTGAGGCGCGATTCCTGTCATTGGCTATGCGATTCTTGTGTTTGTTCAGGCGTTGGCCTTGAGTTGCAGAAGATCCCAGCGGTTGCCGAAAGGATCGCGCCAGACGGCAACCGTGCCATAGGCCTCATAGCGGGGGGCTTCTTCGAAATGGACACCGGCCTTGACCATGGCCGCATGGTCGCGTGCGAAATCGTCCGTATGCAGGAAAAGGCCGACCCGTCCGCCGAACTGGTTGCCGATGGCGGCCTCTTGATCGAACCCGTCCGCCTGTGCCAGCAGGATGTTGGTTTGGGCATCTCCGTCAGGCGCGATCACGACCCATCGTTTGCCATCTTCCAGCGGCAGGTCTTCACGCAGGTCAAAGCCCAGCGTGTCGACATAGAAGGCAAGGGCACTGTCATAGTCGGGCACGACCAGCGAGAAGGCATGAAGGTGTCGGGGCATGGGTCAGCCGCGGTAGGGGCGGGCGTCGGGCAGGGTGATATTAGCCACCTGCTCGGCAATCGGGTCGGTCGAGAGCGGGTGCAGCTCGGCGTCAAAACGGGTGGGATCGCCGATGGGCTGCCATTTTCCACCTGCGTAGACTTCCAACCCCGCAAAGTTGCGCTTGTAGCCCATCTTGGGGCTGCCCGGCACCCAATAGCCAAGGTAGACGTAAGGAAGGTTTGCTTCGCGCGCGATCTCGACGTGGTCAAGGATCAGGTAGGTGCCAAGGCTCTGGCGCGGCAGTGAAGGGTCATAGAAAGAGTAGACCATGCTGAGCCCATCGCTCAGGACGTCGGTCAGTGACACGCCGATCAGATCTCCGGTCTCGCTGTCGGTGTATTCGACAACGCGGCTGCGGATCGGGGTTTCCTCGATCATCGCGGCGAATTCGAAGACATCCATATCGGCCATGCCACCATCCGCGTGACGGCTGTCGAGATAGGTGCGGAACAGATCGAACTGATCTTCGGTGGCCCAGGGCGATGTAGCGCGGCGCGACAGGTGCGCGTTGCGCTTGATGATGCGTTTCTGGCTTTTCGAAGGGGTAAATTTCGAGACGTCGATCCGCGCCGAAAGACAGGCCGCGCAATCGGCGCAGGATGGGCGGTAAAGCACGTTTTGAGACCGGCGAAACCCTTGATGTGAAAGGGTATCGTTCAACTCGCCGGCATGTTCCCCCTGAAGCGCGGTGAAGAGTTTCCGCTCCATCCTGCCCTCAAGGTAAGGGCAGGGTTGCGGGGCCGTCACATAGAACTGGGGCGCAAGAGGAAGCGTGTGGCGCATGGGGGTCCGATTTGTCGTTCGCGAGAGACGATAGCAACCGAACCCCGTTAGGCCAACCCCCAGTTTCCAATCAGAAACGGGCGGCGCGATTGATGGCCACAGAGCCCATGACGTGATCGGTCAAACCCTGGGCGCGGGCCGAGGTCAGCATCAGGATGATCGACAGGATCTGCAACGGGAAGACCGAGATCGACACGTGATAGCCAATGGTGTGCAGGAAGGCCGATCCGAGGTCGAACTGGCGCCCTTCACGGTCACGAAACTCCAATGAAACAAGGCGCATCCCCCATGTGGCAGAGCCTGTCGCAAGGGTCACCGTGCGATAGATGAAGCCGACCACCAGAAGGATAAAGGCGAAGATGAACAGGCCAAGCCCGACGGTGAAGACAACGACCAGTGCCGAAATCGCGAAGGTGATGACCGTGTCGATCACCCAGGCGATCAGGCGCTTGGTCGGCACGTCGGAATAGAATTCCGGCTGGATGTCAGGGTCGGGGAGGGTGAAGTCTCGGAGGGTCATTTTTCCACGTATGTATTGCGTCGGTATTACGGAGGTATCGCGGCGGTGCGGTTCGCGCCATGGGAAACCCCCGCCGAAGCGGGGGCCGGGAGGGTGTTAGGCGTCGGCGCGCGGTTCCTTGATCTCGGTCGCGGCGGCATCGGCGCGTTCTTCCATGAACTGGTCGAACTCAGCCTTGTCCTTGGCTTCGCGCAGGCGCTCGAGGAAGGCTTCGAAGTTGCGCTGCTCGTCTTCGAGGCGACGCAGGGTTTCATCGCGGTAGGCGTCGAATGCGGAGTTGCCTGTCGGGGACATCACGTGCATGCGACGGTGCGCTTTCGAACGGTGGCTGCAGGATTTGCTGAACATGCGTTTGCTCCAGATCATGTAGAAGAGAAGGGCGAGGCCCACGGGCCAGAAGAAGATAAAGCCGAGGACCATCGCGGCGATCCATGCGCCTTTGCCTTTGCTGTCCAGCCAGGCTTCACTGCGGGAAAACCAACCCTGGTTGTGGGAGGTTGCAACAGTTGCGGTGGCAGAGGGTGTCATCTTGGGTCTCCGTTTTGGGATGTAAATCGCTTTCACATTACCTAGATTGGGATTGCGCCTCGGCTTTGCAAGGATTTATGTGAATGGTTTTTACATTATTTCGGTATGTGGTTGTTTTTAATGCATTAAATTTATCGGAATTTTAGGTTTTTCTCGTTCAGACCGTAAAGTTCGCGGCTTCTGCTCCGGTGAGGTCAGGCAGTTTGGACGGGCAGAGGGCAAAAACATGGTTGGGCGTCCCCGCCGCAGCCCAGACCGTGTCAAACGCCATCAGGCGCGCGTCGATAAAGGCGCGGATCGGGGAGAGGTGCCCAACCGGTGACACACCGCCGATGGCGAAACCGGTCTGCGCACGCACGAGGGCGGCGTCAGCCTTGCCAAGAGGTTCTCCGGCGAGGGCGCTGGCTTTTTCGACATCAACCTGATTTCCACCGGCAGTCAGGAACAGGATTGCCTTGCCGCTTGTTTCGCCCCGGAAGATGATTGACTTGGCGATCTGGTCCAAGGCACAGCCGACGGCGTCTGCCGCCATCTGTGCCGTTCTCGCGCCGTTGGTTTCCACGATCTCGACCGGCAGACCCGCGTCATCAAGTGCGGCGCGCACGCGTTTGTGGGATTTGCTCATTTCGATGTCTCCTGCGACGGGGCTGTCACAGTCAAACGCCGTGACCGGCCCGTGTAAAGGGCGTTGACCCCAAGAGTTGGTCGGCGCAGGGTCGCGGCATGGAAAAAGTAACGATTGAAGAGATACTGGCCCTGGAAACAATGGTCTGGGAGGCGCTGGTGGCAGGCGATCCGCAAGCCGATGGCGCAATGCTGACCGAGGATTTTCTTGGGGTCTACACGTCTGGGTTCTCGGACAAGGCCGGGCATATGGAGCAGTTGGAAGGTGGGGCGGTGATGGCCGACTACCGTCTGAGCGCCGCACGGTTGGTGGAGATCGGCGCGGATCATGTGCTTCTGGCCTATCGCGCGGAGTATCTTGCGACGGGCAAAACCGACTGGGAGGCGATGTATATTTCGTCGATCTGGCGCAAGACAGCCGATGGCTGGCGCAACAGTTTTTCACAGGACACGCCTGCGGCATAGGGCGGCGGAACTTGCGACAGGTCATTGACCATTGCGCAGCGGATTCGCATGGTCGGCGCATGAGTTTCGAGACACGTATCACCCGCCTCCCAACCGCCTTTGATTCCGAACGTGGCGATGACACGCTTGCGCTTGTTCCCGGGTTGTCCGGGGATCTGGGCAAGCTTGTGCACGGCACCGCAGGCTGCAGCCCTTACCTCAAGTCCCTGATCGAGAAAGAGAAAGACTGGCTGCCCGGTGCTTTTGACGATCCCGAGGCGGCGCTTGCGACCCTGTTTGACGAGCTTGCCGAGGTTGCGCCGGATGCTTTGGGCGCGGCGCTACGCATGGGCAAGCGGCGCGTGGCGCTGATGACGGCGCTGGCTGATATTGCCGGGGTCTGGGAGCTGGAACAGGTGACCGGCGCGTTGACGGATTATGCCGATCTGGCCAGCGACCTGGCCTTGAAGTCGGCGATTGCCAACGAGATCAGGCGTAAGAAGCTGCCCGGCCAGACCGAAGATGACGTGGCCACGGCGGGTGGCATGGTCACGCTTGCCATGGGCAAGATGGGGGCGCACGAGCTTAACTACAGTTCCGACATCGACCTGATCTGCCTGTTTGACGAAACGCGGTTTGATCCTGCGGACTACCATGATGCGCGGGCCTCGTTTGTGCGGGCGACGCGCAAGATGTCGTCGATGCTGAATGACCTGACGGGCGATGGATATGTGTTCCGCACCGATCTGCGCCTGAGGCCTGATCCGGCGGTGACGCCTGTCTGTCTCGCGATGGAAGCGGCCGAGCGGTATTACGAGAGCCTTGGGCGCACATGGGAGCGTGCGGCTTATATCAAGGCGCGGCCATCGGCCGGTGATCTTGAGGCGGGGGGGCGGTTCCTGCAGACGCTGAAGCCCTTTGTCTGGCGGCGGCATCTGGATTTCGCGGCCATTCAGGATGCCCATGACATGCGCTTGCGCATCCGCGAGCACAAGGGGCTTGGCGGCAAGATCACTCTGGAAGGCCACAACATGAAGCTTGGGCGTGGCGGGATTCGCGAGATCGAGTTCTTTACCCAGACGCGGCAGCTGATTGCCGGTGGGCGTGATCCTTCGCTGCGTGACAATCGCACGGTGCCGGCACTGGGGCATCTGGCTGAAAAGGGGTGGGTGCCGGAAGAGGCGGCGGCGATTCTTGCGCGGCACTACCGGTCGCATCGTGAGGTCGAGCATCGTATCCAGATGATCAACGACGCCCAGACCCATGATTTCCCCAAGTCCGACGACGGGATGCAGCGGATTGCCTGCCTGATGGGCCGCGATCTTGGGGAATTGAAGGCCGAGATCGTTGACCGGCTGGAAGAGGTACACGAGCTGACCGAAGGGTTCTTTGCGCCGGATGCCGCCAAGCCGCAGGAGGTTTCGGAGCTGGATGGTGAGATCATCGCGCGGTGGCAGACCTATCCGGCGTTTCGGTCAGAACGGGCGGTGGCGATCTTTGACCGGTTGAAGCCTGACCTTCTGAATCGCTTGTCGAACACGGCCCATCCCAACCAGGCGCTCTTGTCGCTGGATGGGTTCCTTGCGGGGCTTCCTGCCGGTGTGCAGCTGTTTTCGCTGTTCGAGGCCAATCCGCAGTTGATTGACCTGTTGGTGGATATTGTCGGCACGGCTCCGGCGCTGGCCAAGCACCTGTCGCGCAATTCCGGTGTGTTCGACGCGGTGATTGGCGGATCGTTCTTCACGCCCTGGCCCAATGAAGACGGGCTTCGCGCGGAACTGGCCGACGTTCTGGCGCATGAAGGCGATGATTACGAACGCAAGCTGGACAGTGCGCGGCGGTGGGCCAAGGAATGGCATTTTCGCGTCGGCGTGCATCACCTGCGTGGGTTGATTTCGGCCAAGGAGGCGGGCGAGCATTATGCCGATCTGGCCTCGGCTTCGGTCGCGGCGCTTTGGCCGGTGGTGCAAGAGAAGTTCGCGGAAAAACACGGGCCTTGCCCGGGGCGGGGCGCGATGGTTCTGGGTATGGGATCGCTGGGCGCGCGCCGTCTGAATGCCTCGTCCGACCTTGATCTGATCGTGATCTATGATGCCGACGGGGTCGATTTCTCGGAAGGAAGGCGGCCATTGGCAAGCCGTGCCTACTATGCGCGCCTGACGCAGGCGATGGTCACGGCGGTGACGGCGCAGATGGCGCAGGGGCGACTTTATGAGGTGGACATGCGCTTGCGGCCCTCGGGCACGCAGGGGCCGGTTGCGACCTCTGTCACTTCTTTCAAGGACTACCAGAAGAGTGAGGCCTGGACCTGGGAACACCTTGCGTTGACGCGGGCGCGCCCTGTCGCGGGCGAGGAGTCTCTGATGGATGAGGTCGAGGCCTTCCGGCAGGAGCTTTTGGCCGCGCCGCGTGATGGCACGAAGATCAAGGCGGATGTCAACGAGATGCGCGACAGGATCGCGGCGGCCAAGGCACCCAAGGGTGTTTGGGATGCCAAGATCGGGCGTGGGCGGTTGCAGGATATCGAGCTGGTGTCGCAGACTTGTGCCTTGATGGCAGGAACGCCGCTGCGCAGCGTTTTCGATGGGCTGGACGCCGGTGTCGCGATTGGGTGGTTGGATGACGCTCAGTGTATTGCTCTGAAAGCGGACTATGACCTTTTCTGGAAAGTGCAGGTGGCGTCCAAGCTGCTGAGTGAACAGGACTTGTCCCCCGAGGTGATCGGAGAAGGTGGTGCCGCGTTCGTGCTGCGGGAAACGGGGGAAGAGGTGATGGAACGCCTCGCAGGTGCCCTTGTCGATGCGGCGGAACGGTCAGGCGACCTTGTCGATCTGGTTCTCGGCAAGGACCGTGAAAAGGAATAGGCGCGTGGCGGACCAGAATGACCCGAAGGAACTGATCCTTGAGAGCTACCGGATCGAGGGGATCACCGAGAGCGAGTGCCGTTCGATCTTTCTGGATTGGGCATTGAGTGTCGGGATCGACAGCCAGGTGGCCATTGCCGGCCTTCTGGAAACCTATGGTACCGACAATCCGGACCATCCGATGACTGCGATCCTGAAGGACGGGCTGGCCAAGTTGTCGGAACCGCGTCGTCGCGGCGGTTGGCGGTCGCGCGAACGGTGAACACAGGGGCGCTGGCCGCCGGGGCTAGGTCCGAATTCCCTTGAAACGAACGGGATTTGTCCCAATCTTGCCTCATTTCGAGAGCAAATTGTCTTCGAAGAGTTTGGAGCAGAAGCCCAAGGAGACAAGACAATGACCCGCGCTCGACTGACAGCAGTTATGATGGCCCTCGGACTGGGCCTTTCGGCATGCGCATCGGTAGACACCGCGACGCGGAACATCCCGCTTGAGCAGATCACCACGGAAACGGCCGCGCCGGCCCCGTCGTTTCAGCTCGTTGGATATGACGTAAGTGTCCCAACAACCCTCAAAGTTTCAGAAGCCAACAGCTATTATCCGGGCGGTGACATCGTCTGGCGCGGCGATGCCTTTGGCAACCGCTATGAGCAGGTGGGCGCAATCTTCGAAAACGCCATCGAAATCGGTGCCCGTCCGCTGGAAGGCGCACTGCCGGTTGTTGTCGAGATCGAGGTCAAGCGCTTCCACGCGCTGACCGAAAAGACCCGCTATTCGGTTGGTGGTATTCACTCGATCGAGTTCGTGATGACCATCCGTGATCCGCTGACCGGTGCCGTTGTGCGCGGCCCGCGCGAGATCAAGGCCGACCTTGTTGGCTATGGCGGCTCAAAGGCGCTTCAGGCCGAGGCCCGTGGCCTGACCCAGAAGTACCGCATCACCCAGCACCTTGCCAAAGTGGTGCGCGACGAGATGAGCCTCGCAACCGGCTGGGTCAAGCCGCAGGGCGGCGTGACGGCCCGCATCCAGCCGCTAAGCCCGGTGCAGGCACTCTGATCTTTTCTTGATCGCAGGAACACGTTAGGAGGGCGGCATGATGTCGTCCTCCTTTCCTGTTGTCCGCCTGAAACCCAAAGCCAATACCCGTGCGATCCGCCACGGCTTTCCCTGGGTCTATGATAATGAGCTGGTGATTGACCGGCGTACCAAGAAAATTTCCGCCGGTTCCATCGTGCTGCTGGAAGATGGTGAACGCCGCCCGATTGGCCTTGTCGCGTTCAACGCCGGATCGCGCATTGCCTGCCGGATGCTTGAGCGCGATGTGGAGGCCACGATTGACCGGGACTGGCTGACCGCCAAGTTCGTGCGGGCGCGCGAGATGCGTGAGCGCCTGTTCGATGCGCCGTTCTATCGCTTGATTCACGCCGAGGCAGACGGGCTGCCGGGAGTGATCGTCGACCGCTTTGGCGATGTGGCCGTGATCCAGCCGAATGCGGCGTGGTCCGAAGTTCTGCTGGACGAGATGGTCGCGGCGCTGGTTGCCGCGACGGGTGTCACGACGGTTCTGAAAAACGGGTCCGGTCGGGCGCGTGGCCTTGAGGGGCTGGACGAAGACAGCCGCGTGATGGTGGGCACGGCCCCCGACGCGCCGGTGCCCGTGGTGATGAACGGTGCGACCTATATGGCCGACCTGACCGGCGGGCAGAAGACTGGCCTTTTCTATGATCAACGTCCCAATCACGGATTTGCCGCCGGGCTTTGCAAGGATGCAAAGGTTCTGGATGTTTTCTCGCATGTAGGCGGCTTTTCCCTTGCTGCGCTGGCGGGGGGCGCTGCCGAGGCTATGGCGGTGGATGGCTCTGCCGCGGCGCTGGCGCTGGCCGAAGAAGGCGCGCGGCAGGCCGGGGTGTCTGATCGCTTTTCGACCCGCAAGGGTGATGCGTTTGACGTGCTGACGGCGCTGGCCGAAGAGGGCGCACAGTTTGATGTTGTGATCTGCGATCCGCCTGCCTTTGCGCCGTCGAAACCCGCGCTTGAAAAGGGGCTGCGGGCCTATGAGCGCGTGGCGCGGTTGGCGGCACCTCTGGTGAAGGAAGGGGGCTATCTTGGCCTGTGTTCCTGTTCCCATGCGGCCGACCTTTCCAAGTTTCGCGGCGCATCGGTGCGCGGGATTGGCCGTGCCGGGCGGCAGGGGCAGTTGCTGCACACCGGATTTGCCGGACCGGATCATCCGCTGATGCCGCAACTGGCCGAAAGTGGCTATCTCAAATCCCTGTTCTTCCGCCTGTGAAACGGTTGCTGCTGGATACCTGCGTCATCTATCCGACGGTGATGCGCGAGGTGCTTCTGGGGGTGGCCAGGGCAGGGGCGTTCCAGCCGATGTGGTCGGCGCGTATCCTTGAGGAATGGGCGCGGGCGGCGCGCAAGATCGGCCCGACGGGCGAAGCGCAGGCACGGGGGGAAATCGCCCTTGTGCGCGCGGCCTGGCCCAAGGCCGAGGTGACGTGGAAGCCATCGCTGGAAGACCGTCTGTACCTGCCGGATGCGGCGGATGTGCATGTTCTGGCGGCGGCGATTGCCGGATCGGCGGACGCGATTGTCACCGTGAACGCCAAGGATTTTCCGCGCCATACCCTTGCCGAGGAAGGCCTTGAGCGGATCGATCCAGATGCCCTGTTGCGGGGTGTATGGGAAGATGCGCCCGAGATGGTGGAAGCGGTGGTCGAAGCCGTGCGTCAGGAGGCGGAGCGGTTGTCGGGGGAGGCCTGGGACACCCGGAAGCTGCTCAAGAAGGCGCGTTTGCCACGCCTGGCCAAAGCGGTTTCGGGACGCGGCTAAGCGGCTGAAAACTTAGCCGATTGTACCCCATTTTGTTTCCAGGTCCTCGATTGCCTTGATGCGTTCGGTGGTCTTTGGGTGGCTGAGCAGCCATGCCGGTGTCGCCCCGCGCACCTGTGTCAGGCCTTCGAGCTTGTGGAACAGGGTTTTCTGGGCTTCGGTGCCGATCCCGGCCTTGGTCAGAAGGGCGGCGGCATAGGCGTCGGCCTCGTATTCGTCGCTGCGCGAGAGGCGGGCGGACAACAGGCGCATGGCCATTCCGGCGAGCCACGGGCCGATGCCGGGAAGAATACGGCCAAGCACCATGGCGAGCGCGGTCCGCAGGGCGTTCTGGCCCGAAAAATCGATCATGCGGCGACGGGAATGGCCAAGGGCAACGTGGCCCAACTCGTGTGCGATCACGCTGGCGAGTTCCTCCGCGCTGACGTCGCCGGCGCGGTAGCGGTCATAGAAACCACGGGTGATGAAGATGCGGCCATCCGGTGCGGCAAGGCCGTTGACGGGTTCGATCTCGTAGATGTGGACTCGGATGCGGGGCAGGTCGAGGGCCTTGGCCATGTCCTTGATCAGGGGTACGAGGCTAGGGTCGGCCATTTCGGTGGACCGAGCATCCAGCTCGCGCGAGGTGCGCCACGCGGAAAAGCGGTAGAGCACGATGCCATAGATCAGGGCGAGCAGGATTGGCGTAAAGCGAAGCATACCCCTGATATGGCGCAGGAGGCGGTCCGTCGCAAGGTCAACAGGTGATCAGATCGGGGGCGTGGCGCGAGAGCCTTTCGACTCCGCCTGCGCGGCAGAGAACCGAATGGCCAAGGCACATGGCGTTGCCGGTGGCATCGTCCATCAGGATCATGTGCAGGAAAAACACCTGATTTTCCAACATGATGGTCGGGTTGTTCTCGTAGAACATCGGGAAATCGACCCAGATCGGGCCATAGACCGCACCCATGCCGTAACCGCAGGCGTTAAGGCGCGCGTTGCGCAGGCCGTGGGCGTCGAAGACACGGGCGTGGGCGTCATAGACGTCGCCCATCGGGGCACCGGGGCGGATGGCCGCTTCGCAGGCGGCGAGGGCTTCGGAGGCGGCGGTGTGCATCCGCTTGTGGGCGTCGCTTGGGGTGCCGACAATCAGGGTCTGCATCATGGCGGCGTGGTAGCGGGCGTAGGCACCGGACCATTCGATGGTCATCTGGTCCTGATCCGAGAGATGACGGCGGCCGGAGGCCGAGCGACAGAGCAGCGCTGCGTCCCCCGATCCGAGGATGAATTCATTGCCTGCGTAGTCACCTCCTCCTTTAAAAACAGCACCTTGCATGGCGGCGAGGATGTCGCCTTCGAAGGCGCCGGCGTGGGTGGTGGCGATGGCGGCGTCGAGGGCATCGTCGGAGAGTTCGGCGGCGCGGCGGTGCATGGCGACTTCGGCGTCGGATTTCAGGCGGCGCAGGGCGGGGAAAATGCCGGAGCCGTCCTGTATATCGGGCAGGGCGGCGCGCAGGCGTTGGCCCCAGAAATCGGTGAGGCCCGCGGTGCGCGATTCAAAGGCCAGCGTCCCGTTGCGTACCCCGAGATCGCCAAGGAGGTTGGCCAGACCAGAGACCGGATCAACCCCTTCGATATCCACCCAGATATGGAGTTGGTCTTCGGAAAGTGTCGAAGTTTGAAGGGCTTGCAGGCGGTCAGGCGCGCGGGTGAAGAGGTGGATGTCGCCCTTTGCTGTCATCACCATGCACTGGAACATGGCAAATCCGAAGGTATCATAACCGGTCAGCCAATAGTGGCTTTCCGGCGCAAACAGCAGGATTGCATCGAGGCCATTTTCCAGAAGGGCAGCGCGGGCGCGGGATTGGCGGGCGGTGTATTCTTCGGGGGTGAAATGGCGTGGCATGGGTGATCCTGTTGGTGAAATTCCTGTGGTCAGCCTTGCGTATCGGGGCCTTTGGCGCACTTCGGTTCACGACGTCGAAATCGTCAAAAAACGACGTCGGTATTGCGTCGGTATTACGGCTGTATCGCGGAGGTGCGAAATCAGGCGAGACCCTATAAATGGCTGAGGTGATCGCCAATCAGCGCGTCAGGTCTTTCATGCCGGATTCGATGCCCTGGAGGGTCATCGGTACCATGCGGTCTTCGAAGATGTCGCGGATCATCTTGATGGAATGGGTGTGACCCCAGTATTTTTCCGGCACCGGATTGATCCAGAGGTTCGAGGACCACTGATCGCGGGCGCGTTCGAGCCAGACCTGGCCGGATTCGGCATTCCAGTGCTCGTTGGCACCGCCGGGATAGGCGATCTCGTAGGGTGACATGGAGGCGTCGCCGACGAAGATGCACTTGTAGTCGGGGCCGTAGGTGCGCAGCACTTCGTGGGTGGGGATCTGTTCCTGCCAGCGGCGTTTGTTGTCGCGCCAGACGCCTTCGTAGAGGCAGTTGTGGAAGTAGTAGTATTCCAGATGCTTGAACTCGGCCCGGGCGGCGGAGAAGAGTTCTTCGACGACGCGGATGTGCGGGTCCATGGAACCGCCCACGTCGAGGAACAGCAGCACCTTGACGGCGTTGCGGCGTTCCGGACGGGTTTTTACATCGAGATAGCCGTGTTCGGCAGTGGCGCGGATGGTGCCGTCGAGATCGAGTTCGTCGGCCGCGCCATCCCGTGCCCAGCGGCGCAGGCGTTTCAGGGCCACCTTGATGTTGCGGGTGCCCAGTTCGATGGTGTCGTCAAGGTTCTTGAACTCGCGTTTGTCCCAGACCTTGACCGCGCGCCGGTGGCGGCTTTCCTTCTGGCCGATGCGCACGCCTTCGGGATTGTAGCCATAGGCGCCAAAGGGCGAGGTGCCGGCGGTGCCGATCCACTTGTTGCCCCCTTGGTGGCGGCCTTCCTGTTCCTTGAGGCGTTCTTTGAGCGTTTCCATCAGCTTGTCGAAACCGCCCAGAGATTCAATCTCGGCCATTTCCTCGGCGCTGAGGTGTTTCTCGGCCATCTTGCGGATCCATTCCTCGGGAATGTCCACGGCGTTCAGGACGTCCTGAACATTGATGTCCTCGAGGCCCTTGAAGGTGGCGGCGAAGGCGCGGTCGAACTTGTCGAGGTTGCGCTCGTCCTTGACCATGATGGTGCGGGCCAGAAAGTAGAAGGATTCGATGTCGTAGGTGGTAAGCCCGGCTTTCACCCCTTCGAGAAAGCCCAGGTATTCACGCAGTGATACCGGCACGCCGCCGGACCTGAGATTTTCGAAGAAGGGAAGAAACATGGGGTTTATCCGAGGCTGCGTTCAACGAAGACGGTGATGAACAGGCCAAGGATAGCAAAGGCCATTGCGTAAACAACGGCATATTGCAGGATATCAAGCGTTTTGCCCTTACGTCTTTTTGCGATCAGGCCACCGATAAGAGCGCCCAGAACGGCGCTGACGAGAAGGATCATCTTTCTCAGTATCTCCCTTTGAGCGGGCTGAGCGATGCGATTTCACGCAGTTTTGCGCGGACGGCCCAGTCCGGGCCAAAGCCGTACCTTGCCCAGCCAAGACTGTCCAGTCGGACGGCACCGGCTTCCTGCGATTTGCCCTGCAATTCGAGGGCTTCGGCGCGCAGGAGCATGAGCGTGGCGAGGAGTTCGGCGTTCTCGTGGCGGGCGGCGACGGGGATCAGCGGGTTGAGCAGCGCGAGCGCCTCTTGCCCGCGGCCCGAGGAAATGGCCTGTGCTGCAAGCTGGGCCGTTACATAGCCGCGGTGCAGGGTGGCATGGGGAGATCGACGGTAGGCCTGATCGGCGAGCAGGAACTGGGTGTAGGCCTGCTCGGCATCGACGCCCTGAAGCAGGCGACCAAGGGCGTAGTGGGTAAACCCGAGGCGGTGATCCTGCCAGCCTTCCTGTTTGGCGATTTGCAGGGCAAGACGGGCCGCAGTGCGCCGTTCGGCGGGATTGGCCCCGGGGCCAAGTGCGCGATGAATGGCGTTGATCCATGCGCGGGGGGTGGCCGAGGGCTGAAGCGGCGAGACAGACTGGCCGCGCGGGTTGATGCGGGCGAGGATGGCGGGCAGGCGAGAGGCCACCTGCGCGCGTGTCATGCCGTTTTTCAGGGCAGGGTCATAATAGGCGCGCAGGATCAGCATATCAAAGCCGGTCAGGACCGCGTGGACGTTGTCATCGTTGAAGACGCTGTCGGGCAGGCGGTAGAGATCGTTCAGCGGGCCAAGGGCCTGGGCGAGTTCCTCGTGCAGGCAGTCGCGCACTTCCTGCGGGCTGGTGTCGTTGGGCAGGAAGATCGACAGGCGTTCGCGGTCTTGCAGCAGGGTCCAGTCGGTGCGCGGCGACCGGCGGGCCGCGCGGTATTGCGACAGGGACGAGACGTTGGGGGCCACGAAACAGGCGGCCTGCGGCAGGGCGCGGCGGATTTGGGTGCGGGTGACGGATTCGATGGTGATGTTGGCATCACCTGAGGTTGCCAGGTGGATGTCGATCCCGGCCTCGCGGCGCAGGCGGGCCATCAGCCGCTTGAGATCAGGAACGAGGTTTGACGGCGGAGACCCGGTGACGCGGACCGTGATCGGGCCTTCGAAGCGGGTCATCACCGGCAGCTCGCGACCGCTTTCCATCTTGAAGGCAAGGTCAAGGAAATCGCGTGCGATGTCGCCGTTGGCGCGGGCCGGGGCCACGGGGCGCGGCGTTGCAAAGACCTTCATCGGGGGCAGCGAGGACTCGGAAATGGCAGCGCGGCTTGGCGCTTCGCTCTGCGGTTGGGCACAGGCCCCGAGGGTCAGAAGGAAGGGGACAACAAGTTGTTTCATAAAGGTCGATTGTAGCGAATAAACGGGGTCAGGGCGGCGACGCGGTCATAGAGCTGGCGGGCCGTCGTGTTGAAATCCTGCGTCAGCCAATAGACGGCGGGCGCGCCGGCCTTGTCGGCGGCGTCATAGACCGCCTCGATCAGGGCGCGGCCGATGCCGGTGCCACGGGCTTCGGGGGCGGCGAAGAGGTCTTGCAGGTAGCAGACATTCTCGACCTTCCAGGCGTGGCGGTGAAACAGGTAGTGGGTCAGGCCCAAGAGCTTGCCATCGCGTTCGGCGACAAGGCAGGAGAAATCCTGAGGGGCGTCGCCAAGCAGGCGGGCGAAGGTGGTCTGGTAGACCTCTTCCGGAACCGAGGTTTCGTAATAGTCGAGATAGCCCGTCCAGAGCACGCGCCAGTCAGCCTCGTCTTCGGCCCTGAGCGGACGAATGGTGATCTGGCTGTCTGCTGTCATCTGGCTGCTCCGGGTCTTTCGTGGGTCCGGGTTATGTCGGACCTTGCTGAAGCTAGCCTTCCTTTAGGGCAGGAATGTGACTGGCCTCGTCAATTTTCACGCCATGATGGACCGGGGAGGGCCTGATGACAAGCGGGGGGCTTAGCGGTGGGAAACTGCGATTGCCTAAACGACTACTATTTCCCTTGCCGCCGGATTTTACTTTAGAGAACTGCAACCTGCGATTGGCGTCCAGTCGGGGTTCACCCGGATGCGCGCGTTTTCCAGATCCTCGTTGCTGAACTGGTCCAATTTCGAAAGTTCTCTCGCTTTGTCTCTTAGTTCAATCGCTTGCTCGTTTGTTTGTGCCTGTATTCCAACGACCACATATTTCGCGCCCGGACTAAGCCACAGAGTAGGTTTGGCGCCAAATTCGTTGCCGTATCCGTCGGCTTCGGCTTGCGCTGTTGAACAATTCGGCAGGCGATAGGATGCCATTTGAAGGACGAGCAGGTCAGAGTCTTCTGGCAACTGGTTGGTCGCTGGTGCATCCAGACCAATCTTATCGGCGAGATCAATTGCCTTTTCAGCCTCGCGAACTGCCTCGCCAGCTTTCTGCGTGGCCTTATCGACTTCGTCGTTCGCCGTTCCTGACTGGTACAGTGCATAGACGGCCACGACAAATGCGGGCAGGCCAAAAATCGTTTGTATCCAATCTGTTGGCGAAGATCTTTTGATAAATTCACTGAAAGTCATCAATTTTCTCCAATAAAATTAATAAGTTGTCCGAACACAGGCCCAAGACGGCGGCAGCGTCGGTGGCTGTAGCCTACAACAAAATGGAGAAATTGTGGAGTAATGTGTCTGCCTCAGCGGGAGAGCTTGCGCCCGCCGAGGTGGGAATTCCGTGGGAAATCAGGCGACTTCCGTGGCTTTTCCTCAGCGTTGCGAGCGCGCCATGAAGGCGAGGCGTTCGAAGAGGTGGACGTCCTGTTCGTTTTTCAGGAGCGCGCCGTGCAGTTTGGGCAGGGCGTTGGCGCCGTCGCGCTTGAGGTCTTCGGCATCGAGGTCTTCGGCCAGCAGCAGCTTGAGCCAGTCGAGCACTTCGGAGGTGGAGGGTTTCTTCTTTAGGCCCGGGGTTTCGCGGATCTCGTAGAACTGGGTCAGGGCGGTGGTCAGAAGCGCCTCTTTCACGCCCGGATGGTGCACCTCGACGATGGCTTTCATCGTGTCGTGGTCGGGGAAGCGGATGTAGTGGAAGAAACAGCGGCGCAGGAAGGCGTCGGGCAGTTCCTTTTCGTTGTTCGAGGTGATGATGATGATCGGGCGCTGCTTGGCCTTGATCGTCTCGCCGGTCTCGTAGACGTGGAACTCCATCTTGTCGAGTTCCTGGAGAAGGTCGTTGGGGAATTCGATGTCGGCCTTGTCGATCTCGTCGATCAGCAGAACGACCTTTTCGTCGGCCTCGAAGGCCTCCCAGAGCTTGCCCTTCTTGATGTAGTTCTTCACGTCATGCACGCGCTCTTCGCCAAGCTGCGAGTCACGCAGGCGGCTGACGGCGTCATATTCGTAGAGGCCCTGTTGCGCCTTGGTGGTCGATTTGACGTTCCATTCGATCATGCGCAGGCCCAGACCGGTGGCAACCTGTTTGGCCAGTTCGGTTTTACCTGTGCCCGGTTCCCCCTTGACCAGAAGCGGGCGTTCGAGCGCGACGGCAGCGTTGACGGCCACCGTCAAGTCGTCGGTGGCTACATAGCTTTCGGTGCCTTCAAAACGGTGAGTCATCTTCGTCCTTCCTGCCGGTTGCGCGCATGTCCGATTTGTCAGGCAATTGGGTAAAGCCGGCAACGGGATTTGGCAAGGTGCGCCGCTGCGTCGTTTTGAAATGGCGGGGGATCGTCCTAAATCCGTTCCCAGATGCCGTTGAACGCGCGAAATAAACTGTTTCCATTGATTATGTTGCGTCTCATTGAAAAGACAGGGAAAATCGGAACGAGGTTTTTCGGCGGGGCAATTTCGCGCATCTTTTTTCGCCTTGCCTACGGCTTTGTTGAAAATCGTGATGCCCGTTCGCATCGTTTTGACGCTTTGCCTAGTGACAATCCGTGCGCCGTGGGCTATTGCGAGCGCAGAGTAAGGGGGGCCTGATGTCTGAGGAAACTATTATGACGGACGTTAGCCACGATGAGGGAGCAGCCATGAAAGCCGAGACTTTCCTGCCCGACGATTATCGACCGGCAGAAGATGAACCGTTCATGAATGAACGCCAGATCGAGTATTTCCGTAGAAAGCTCATCAACTGGAAAGAAGAAATCCTCGAAGACAGCCGCGACACGATCGAGGGCCTTCAGGAAAGCACCCGCAACATTCCCGATGTCGCAGACCGCGCCAGCGAGGAAACCGACCGGGCGCTGGAACTGCGGACCCGTGACCGTCAGCGCAAGCTTGTTGCCAAGATCGACTCGGCCCTGCGTCGCATCGACGAGGGCGAGTATGGGTATTGCGAAGTGACGGGTGAGCCGATTTCGCTCAAGCGTCTGGACGCGCGTCCGATTGCAACCATGAGCCTTGAGGCGCAGGAGCGCCACGAGCGCCGCGAAAAAGTGCACCGCGACGACTAAAGCGCCGGTTTCGAGAGAAAAATCTGAACGCCGAGGGTTTCACCTCGGCGTTTTTCGTTTCAAAAGACGCATATGAGTCTTTCGGGTAAGAAAATCACGGTTATTGGTGCCGGCATCGGGGGTTTGACAGCGGCCATCGCGCTGCGCAAGCGCGGTGCCTGGGTCACGGTGCTTGAGCAGGCCGAGGCAATCACCGAGGTCGGGGCGGGTATCCAGGTCAGCCCGAACGGGTTCGCTGTATTGCGGGCCCTTGGGCTGGGGGACAGGTTCCGACAGATTGCAGTTCAGGGGCAGGCGGTCGAGCTGCGCGACTATCGCGCCGACAGCCTTGTGGCCCGTCTGGATCTGGGGTTGCTACCCGAGGATCAGCCCTATTTCTTCGTGCACCGCGCCGATCTTGTCGACATTCTGGCCGATGCGGCCCGTGCGGAAGGTGTGAAGATCCGCCTTTTGCAAAAGGTGAATACGGTTGAGGCCACGGAAACGCCTGTTGTGCATCTCGCCAACGGTGCCGACATGAAGGCCGATATCGTGATCGGGGCGGATGGCCTGCATTCGCGGCTGCGTCCGGTTCTGAACGGGGTGACCGCGCCGTTCTTTACCCGCCAGACCGCGTGGCGCGCGATCATTCCCAATGTGATCGGCCACCCCAACGTGTCGCGGGTTCACATGGCGCCCAAGCGGCACATGGTGACCTATCCGCTGCGGGGCGGGGAGTTGATCAATATCGTGGCGGTGCAGGAGCGCACCGGCTGGGCCGAAGAGGGCTGGCAGCACAAGGATGACCCCGCCAACCTGCGTCGGGCGTTCGGTGATTTCGGCGGCGATGCCAAGCGGATGCTTGCAGCGGTCGAGGACGTCGGGCTCTGGGGGCTTTTCCGCCACCCGGTGGCACCGGTCTGGCACAGGGGCCATACGGCGATCCTTGGCGATGCGGCGCATCCCACCCTGCCGTTCATGGCCCAGGGCGCGGTAATGGCGATGGAAGACGCCTGGGTGTTGACCGATGCACTGGAGCACGCGGACACGGTTGAGGCCGGGCTGGCCGCCTATCAGGCGCGACGGGAAGACCGGGTGAAGAAGATTGTCGAAACCGCCAACGGCAATGCGTGGAAGTATCACCTGTCGTTCCCGCCGATGCGTTTCGGCGCCCATATGGGGCTGCGGGTGGTTTCGAAGCTGGCGCCGAAGAAACTGATGCAGCAATTCGACTGGATTTACCGTCACGATGTGACCAAGGGGTAGGACACTCTTCTGGAAGAGTGTCCGGTGCTGCAAATTTTCCAGAAAATTTGACTGTCTTCAGGCGTCGAGGTCGACCCAAACCGGAACGTGGTCGGAGGGTTTTTCGCGGCCGCGTACGTCCTTGTCGATCTGGCAGTCGCGCAAAAGGTCGGCGCAGGCGGGGCTGAGCAGGAAGTGGTCGATGCGGATGCCGTCATCGCGGTTCCATGCGCCTGCCTGGTAATCCCAGAAGGAATAGTGGCCGGGGCCGAAGGTGCGGGCGCGGAAGGCCTCGGTGAAGCCGAGGTTCATCAGGCGTCGGAAGGCGGCGCGGCTTTCGGGGCGGGCGAGGGCGTCTTGCTGCCAGGCTTCGGGGCGGCGGGCGTCTTCGTCCTGCGGGATGATGTTGTAGTCGCCCGCCATCAGGAAGGGTTCCTCGCCGGCCAGAAGCTCCTGGGCGCGGGCGTGCAGGCGCTCCATCCAGCGCAGTTTGTAATCGTATTTCCCGCCGGGCACGGGGGTGCCGTCGTCCTGGAGTTCGACCGGGTTGCCGTTGGGCAGATAAAGGCCGCAGACGCGGATCGGGGTTTTGCCGATCACCGTCGCCTCGATCCAGCGGGCCTGTTCATCGCTGTCATCCCCGGGCAGGCCGCGGGTGACATCTTCGAGGGGCAGCTTGGACAGGATCGCGACGCCGTTAAAGCTTTTCTGGCCATGGGTTTCGACGGTGTAACCGCGGTCTTCGAAGAGCTCGCGGGGGAAGGCCTCGTCGACCGACTTGATTTCCTGCAACAGGGCGACGTCGGGCTGGGCCTCGTCGAGCCAGGCGGGAAGGGCCTGTGCGCGCGCCTTGATGCCATTGATGTTGAATGTCGCGATTTTCATGTCCGTCTCCCTGCCGCGTTGATGCCTGTATCACGCATGGGAGACGCTGTTTCAAGTCTGTCTCTGACGTCGAAGCGCGGTGTGAAAGGCGGGGTCTGATGCGAATCGGATTCGGGGATTCGCGGGGGCGGATTCCGCAGATTCCGCGCATGGATTCTGGATACATGGAGAGAGATTCGTGGTAGAATTTGTTCGTGAACAGGAAAATATGAAGAATTTTCAGAAAAAAATGTGGAAAAATTGGAAACAATCGGAATAGCTTAGAGGACAAAGTTATCAGAGGATTGTGACTCAACCTTAACGTGTAACTTGAATTTTGAATCCCGATTTGGTAGAATTTTCCGTTTGAAAAAATAAGGCTGCGTGCAAGCCTGAACCCGCTCAAAACTTCAACTTGGAGGGTTCCAAATGCTCGCTCAAAAATCAGTCGAAATGACCTGTGAAACCGTTGCGGACAGCGCTGTAACACAGCACGAAAGCAACATCCATGACGGCTCTCACACCGAGATGTTCACCTCTGGTCTTTCGCCGGAAATGGCCACTGACGCCATGGCCGGAGACGGTGCCGAAATGTTCACCTCTGGCCTTGTGCAGATGTATACCTTGGGCCTTGCTCCGACCGCATCGGCCGAAGCCGTGACCGGTGAAGGCGTGGAGATGTTCACCTCGGGTCTTTCGGCAAGCGGCACCTCGACGGAAGCTGGCGAGGCCGTCGAAATGTTCACATCCGGACTTGTTCAGATGTTCACTTCGGGCCTTGCCCCAAGTGCATCCGCCGAAGCGGTGACCGGTGAGGGTGTGGAGATGTTCACCTCGGGCCTTTCGGCCAGCGGCACCTCGGCAGAAGCTGGCGAGGCCGTGGAAATGTTCACATCCGGTCTGGTGCAGATGTTCACCTCGGGTCTTGCGCCGCAAGAAGAGGCCAAGGCCGAAGCCGGCGAGGGTGCCGAGCTGTTCACCTCGGGTCTTTGATCGCAGGCCATGACAACGGGGGCGCGGGGAAACCCGCGCCGCTGTGTCCGCAATCGGGGAGACACCAGATGACCAATGTCGTAAAACTCAATATCGCATCGCAACGGCAGACACAGAAAGAGCGTGATGTCGCGCTGATGCAGTGTTTCGCCTCGCACCGCCGGACCGGGGATGATGTGTTCTGGCTCAAGGAGAATGCAGAGCTTCTCAACATTCTTGAGTGTTCGGGGCGCAAGCTGGCGGATGCGGACCTTGCGGCCTATCGCGGGTTTTATGGCCAGGTCGAGAAACGGCTTCAGTTCTTTCCACAGTATTACCGCTTCCTCCTGTCCATTTGCCTTGATCTTGAAGATCTGGGGATGGAGGGCTGGAAGGGCGAGGTTCTGGCGAATTGGGTTTCGGATCAAGGGTTTGCCCGGTCGGAACTTTCAGATCTTCAACGTATGGAAGCGCGTCGCCTGATGATGCGCCGGGGTGTTGATCCGCTGGCGGATGATCGGGGACTGGAAGATCGGGTACGGGCCTTCATTTCCCGTTCGGGCACCTTTTCGATGCCCAACAAGAAAGCGGCTTATGAGCTGACCCATGCAGTGTTTTACCTGTCGGAATACGGGCGCAAAGACCCCTGTCTGAACAGCGAAACGCGGACCTCGCTTGAGTTCACGGGGCTTTTGGCCTTTCTGGAACAGAATGCCGACCTTTTGGCCGAAGTCTGTATCGCGCTGCGCTTTGGCGGGTTCGACGTTCCCGAGGTTTGGGAGGCCTGGCTGGTGCGCCATACCCATCTGTTCGGGGTGGAGGGCGGCGACCATATCGGCGTTCAGGATGACTATCACGAGTTTCTTGTCTGCAACTGGATGATGCAGGCCTGCGGGCATCGCAGTTTCATTAAGCCGATGCTGGGAGAGCGCATGGCGTTTCGGCGGGCGCAGTCGAATGCCGGTCCGCTGCGTGAATTGTCGGAATGCATGTTCAAGATGGACCAGCGTTCGGACGACTGGCAGGCGATGCGGCCTGTTGTTCTCGACCATCTGTCGGAAGACGCGCAGGCGGTGGTGTCCTGGGCGGAACATTCCTCGGACCAGTTCGACGCCTTTTTCCAGGGGTTCGCGCGGGCGGGGCAAGCAATGGGGAGGATGCAATGACCGGATTGGGACGCACGACACTTCTGGGCACGGCGTTGGTCGTGCTTTACACGCTGGCGATTTCCTCGGCAGATGCTATCACGAAGTTCGTCGCGCAAGGCTATGCTGCGCCACAACTTTTTGCCTTTTCGGGGGCGGTTGTTGTGGCAATGTCGTGGATCGGGGCGAGGATGAAACGCGAGGGCCAGAGCCTGCGCACCACGTGCCCGAGGGCGATGGCGCTGCGGGCGGCTTTGACGGTGGTCGGATCGGTCGCCTTTTTCTATGCTTTCAAGCTTTTGCCCTTTGCCGAGGTGTTTGTTTTCATCGGCATGATGCCGATTTTCGCAGGGTTGTTTTCCGCGCCGGTTCTGGGAGAGCACGTGCGGCCGCTGGCATGGGGCGCCTTGGCGGCCGGGTTTGTTGGGGTCTTGTGCCTGTTCCCGGGCGGGTTGGCCTCGGTGTCGCTTGGCCATCTGGTGGCGCTGTTTGCCTGTGTGACCGGAACGCTTTCGATGGTGCTGGCGCGCTATATCGGCAAACACGAAAGCAATTCCCTGGCGCAGGTGTTTTATCCAAACCTTGCCCTGTTCCTTGCCATGGCGATGGCATTGCCCTTTGTTTACAAGCCGATGCCCATGTCCGATCTGGCCTGGGTGGGGGCCTATGCGGGGTTCCTGTTTGCGGCGCGTTGGCTTTCGGTGATCGCGCTACGCCTGTTGGCGGCCTATGCGGTGACGCCCCTGATGAACCTGCAATTCGTGTGGATGGTGGTTCTGGGTGCGGTGTTTTTTGGCGAGGTTCCGGCGGCCAATATCTATCTTGGGGTGGCGATCGTGATCGCGTCAGGCGTGTTCCTTGTCTACGATCAGATGCAGCCGGAAGGCACGCCTTACCCGTGGGTCACGCGCCTTGGCACCCGGTTTCCCATCCTCAAGTTCGTGGTGAAGACCGTCGACTAACGGTTTGTGATTACATTGAAAAGCTGGTTCCGCATCCGCAGGAGCTTGTGGCGTTCGGATTGTTGATGACAAACCGGGCGCCAATCAGTTCTTCGGTGAAATCGATCACCGCGTCGGTCAGGAACGGCAGCGAGACCGCGTCGATCAGCACCGCTTCGCCATTGCCCTTGAGAACGAGGTCATCATCGTTCGGGGTGTCGAGCTTGATCTCGTACTGGAAGCCGGAACAGCCGCCACCTTCCACGGCGACGCGCAGGGCCTGGCCCTGATCGGAGGCCCCGATCTCGGCAAGACGTTCGAAGGCACGGTCGGTCACTTTCGGCGGTAGCTGCATTTTGTCACTCCTGACAATGGGTTCGCGCGGGTTGCGGCATTCTGAAACGCCTCTAAGGTGCAATATATAGAAATGAGGACGACAGGCCACAAGGACCAAACCCATGCGTGCCGCATATGCATCTGATCCTGCCACCGCCCGGGGACGGCGGGTGCCGGAAGAGGAAAGTTCGTTTCGCTCGTGTTTCCAGAGGGATCGTGACCGCATTATCCATGCCAGCGCGTTTCGCCGCCTGAAGCACAAGACGCAGGTTTTTGTTGAGCATGAGGGTGACAACTTTCGCACCCGGCTGACGCATTCCATCGAGGTGGCGCAGGTGGCGCGGACAATTGCCGGGGCGCTGGGGCTGAATCCGGAGCTGACCGAGGCGGTGGCCCTAGCGCATGATCTTGGGCACACGCCTTTCGGACATACCGGTGAGGACGCGCTGAACCTGTTGATGGCGCCTTATGGCGGGTTCGATCACAATGCGCAGGCGATCCGGATCGTGACGGCGCTTGAGAAACACTATGCGGAGTTTGACGGGCTGAACCTGACCTGGGAAAGCCTTGAAGGGATTGCGAAACATAATGGTCCGGTTTTGGGGGAGTTGCCCTATGCCCTGGCCGATTACAACGCGATCCATGATCTTGAGCTGCACACCTATGCCAGTGCCGAGGCGCAGGTGGCGGCTTTGGCGGATGATGTGGCCTATAACAATCACGACCTGCATGACGGGTTGCGCGCGGGGCTGTTCACGGAAGAAGAGATTGCGGCGCTGCCGATTGTCGGAGAGGCCTATGTGGAGGTCGACAAGACCTATCCGGGGCTTGAGCCGATCCGGCGGCGACACGAGGCCTTGCGGCGGGTTTTCGGTGTCATGGTGGCGGATGTGATCGACACCTCGCGGGCGCTGTTGGAAGAGAGCGGGGCCCAATCGGTTGCCGATATCCGCGCCAATGGCGCGCCGGTTGTGCAGTTCTCAAAACCGCTTTGGTCGGATCTGAAACAAATTCGCGAATTCCTCTTCACCCGCATGTATCGTGCGCCGTCTGTTGTGAAGATGCGCAAGGAGGTGACGGAGGTGGTGAAGGATCTGTTCCCGACCTACCTGAATGACCCGAGCCTTCTGCCGGCGCGGTGGCACGCCGAGATCGCAGCGGCGGAGGATGAGACCACGCTGGCGCGGATCGTGGCGGATTACCTTGCGGGGATGACCGATCGCTTTGCGTTGCAGGAACATGCGCGGCTGATCGGTTGACCTGAGAGTTTGGAGTGGTAAACCCGCCTGCAAATCAAAAGGACAGGTCCGATGAACCTCTTTACGGAAATGCGCGCGCTTGTAATCGCGTCGCTTGAACAGATGCAGGCCGAGGGCGCGCTGCCCGAGGGGCTTGATTTCACCAATGTTGCGGTGGAGCCGCCGCGTGATGCGCTGCATGGCGACATGGCGACCAACGCCGCGATGGTGCTGGCCAAGCCGGCCAAGATGAAACCGCGCGACATTGCCGAGGTGCTGGCGGGCAAGCTGGCGGCGGATGCGCGTGTGACAAGCGCCGAAGTTGCGGGGCCGGGCTTTTTGAACATGCGTCTTGCGGCTTCGCTCTGGCAGGGGGTCGTGAAAGCCGCGTTGGATGCGGGCAGCGATTTTGGCCGCTCGTCGATGGGGCAGGGCAAGAGCGTGAACGTGGAATACGTGTCGGCCAACCCGACCGGTCCGCTGCACGTGGGTCACACCCGTGGCGCGGTTTTTGGCGATGCGCTGGCGAGCCTGCTTGATTTCGTCGGTTTCGACGTGACCCGCGAGTACTACATCAACGACGGTGGCGCGCAGGTCGATGTTTTGGCGCGCTCTGTATACCTGCGGTATCTTGAGGCGCATGGTCAGGACGTGGCGTTCGAGGACGGCACCTATCCGGGTGAGTACCTGATCGAAGTTGGTGAGGCGCTGAAGGCCAAGGTGGGCGATGCCTATGTTGGCAAGGGCGAAGATGTCTGGCTGGCAGAGATCCGCGAGTTCGCGACCGCCGCGATGATGGACCTGATCCGCGATGACCTGAAGGCGCTTGGCGTCGAGATGGACAAGTTCTATTCCGAGAAATCGCTTTATGGCACAGGCCGCATCGAGGCCGCGCTTGAGGCGCTGGAGAACAAGGGCCTGATCTATGAAGGCGTGCTTGAGCCGCCGAAGGGCAAGAAGCCGGAAGACTGGGAGCCGCGCGAGCAGACCCTGTTCAAATCAACCGAACATGGCGATGACGTGGACCGCCCGGTGAAGAAGTCGGACGGCGCATGGACCTATTTCGCGCCGGATATCGCCTATCACTATGACAAGGTGACCCGTGGCTATGATGCGCTGATCGACGTGTTCGGCGCGGACCATGGCGGCTATGTCAAACGTATGAAGGCGGCGGTTTCGGCGCTGTCCGACGGCAAGACGCCGCTGGATATCAAACTGACCCAGCTGGTGAAGCTCTGGAAGAACGGCGAGCCGTTCAAGATGTCGAAACGCGCGGGCAATTTCGTGACGCTGCGCGATGTGGTGGATCAGGTTGGTCCTGGCGTAACCCGTTTCGTGATGCTGACCCGCAAGAACGACGCGCCGCTGGACTTTGATTTCGACAAGGTTCTGGAAAGCTCCAAGGACAACCCGGTGTTCTATGTGCAATATGCGCATTCGCGGGTGTGTTCGGTGATCCGCAAGGCCGAAGAGGCCGGCATCACCGCTGATGACGCAACCCTGTCGGCGGCCGACCTTGGCAAGCTGGACAGCGAGGCCGAGATCAACGTGGCCAAGAAGATTGCCGAGTGGCCGCGTCTTGTCGAGATCGCGGGTCGTACCAACGAGCCGCATCGCGTTGCCTTCTATCTCTATGAATTGGCAAGCGAATTGCACAGCCACTACAAGAAGGGTGATGACGATCACAGCCTGCGTTTCGTGCAGGAGGGCGATCCGGCCACATCTCAGGCGAAAATCGCGCTGGCACGTGCCGTGGCCATTGTTATTTCTGCCGGTCTTGGTATTCTTGGCGTAACTCCTGCGCAGGAGATGCGGTAAAAAACAGCACGTCGCGCGGGGTTGAGGCAAAGGCAAGATGACCCCGGCGACAACGTATCGCCGCGGCAGCGAGGCGATACATGGCTGAGATTCCGATGGGCGGGCAGGCAATGCCCGCTACAGAACCAAAGTCTATTGGAACACTTGTGAACTGGGCCGGAGCGGCAGTGTCGCTTGGTCTGGTTGTTGGTGCGTGCGTCTGGGGCTACCAGCTCATGGTGCGCGATGTCAGCGGCGTGCCGGTGGTGCGGGCGGTCGAAGGGCCGATGCGCGTGCAGCCGGATGACCCCGGTGGCAGCCAGGCCGCGCATCAGGGGCTGTCGGTGAACACGGTTGCCGCCGAAGGGACCGCGGGGGCGCCTGCGGACCGTCTTGTGCTGGCGCCGCCGCCGATCAAGCTTGCCGAGGAAGACGCGGTTGTGACGCAGGTGAGCCTGCCGGGCACTGCTGCGGCTCCGACACGGAATGCGAACACGTCCACGCAGGCCGACATTGTCGCGCCGCCGCCGATCACGATTGGCGAGGACAGTGATATCGATGTGCTGGCCGAACAGATTGCCGCCAATGTGGCCCCGCTGAGCGCGCCGGAGCCTGCGCCGCTCAAGGAGACCAAGGTCGAGAAAACCACGCCTGTGGTGAAAGGCGGGCTGGGGCGGTCGCTACGCCCGCAGTTGCGCCCTGCTGATCTTGCGAATTCGGTCAAGGTGGCCTCGGCCACGCCGGTGGCCCCGCCGAGCATCAAGGATGTGGCCAGCGATGCCGTGCCTGCGGGCACGCGGATGGTACAGCTGGGGGCCTATGCCAGTTCGGATATTGCCAAGAAGGAATGGGACAAGCTGAGCGCGAAGTTCGGGGACTATCTTGGCGACAAGACGCGGGTGATCCAGAAAGCCACCAGCGGCGGGCGCGTGTTCTATCGTCTGCGGGCGATGGGCTTTGCGGATGTGAGTGATGCGCGTCGCCTGTGTTCCGCGCTGAAGGCCGAGAATGCGGATTGTATCCCGGTGACCTCGCGGTGAGCCGGTTCGGAGCGACGATCCTTGGCTGCGACGGCCTGCGCCTGAGCGGTGAGGAAAAGGCCTTTTTTCGCGATGTGCGCCCGTTTGGGTTCATACTCTTTGCCCGCAATATCGAGAGTGCCGATCAGGTGCGCGCGCTTTGCGACGAGTTGCGCGCCTGTGTCGGGTATGATGCGCCGATCCTGATTGATCAGGAAGGCGGGCGGGTGCAGCGGTTGCGCGCCCCCCTGGCTACCGAATGGACGCCGCCGCTTGAGTTTGTCGAGGCCGCGGGGGAGGCCGCCGTGCGGGCGATGTACCTTCGCTACCGGATCACGGCGCATGAATTGATGGCGGTGGGCGTGGATGCGAATTGCGCGCCGCTGGTGGATGTGGCCTGCGCTGAAACGCATCCGTTTCTGAAAAACCGCTGTTATGGTATGACGGCCGAGACCGTGGCCGCGCTTGGACGTGCGGTGGCGGATGGGATGGCCGATGGTGGGGTGTATTCGGTGCTGAAGCACATCCCGGGCCATGGTCGTGCGCAATCTGACAGCCATTTGGACCTGCCGCGCGTGAATGCGCCGGCGGAAGACCTGTTGCAGGATTTTGCGCCGTTCAAAGCCCTGAATGACCTACCGATGGGGATGACCGCCCATATCGTTTACGAGGCGCTGGATGATGCGCCGGCGACCACATCGCCCAAGGTGATGGGAATGATCCGCGCAGACATCGGCTTTGACGGGCTGATCATGACCGATGACATCTCGATGAAGGCGCTTTCGGGGCCTTTGGCAGACCGTGCGCGCCAGTCGATCGCGGCGGGCTGTGATGTGATCCTGCATTGCAACGGCGATCTTGGCGAAATGCGCGAGGTGGCCGAGGCTGCCGGGGACATGACCGGGGCTGCCGAACGACGGGCAGAGGCGGTGCTGAAGGCGCGGCCCATGCCTCAAACTGTTGACATTGCGGCGCTCACTGCCGAACTTGAAGCCCTGGTGTCAGGGCGAGAGAATGGCTGAGGAAACAGGGACCCTAAATTTTGGCGATGCGGTGGCGGCGCGGCTTGCGGCCGAGGCGCTGATCGTGGATGTCGACGGGTTCGAGGGGCCGCTTGACCTTTTGCTGACCCTGTCGCGTACCCAGAAGGTGGACCTGCGCAAGATTTCCATTCTTGAACTGGCAAAGCAGTATCTGGCCTTTGTGGAAAAGGCCAAGGAACTGCGGATCGAACTGGCGGCGGATTACCTCGTGATGGCCGCCTGGCTGGCGTTCCTGAAATCGCGCCTGTTGTTGCCACCCGACCCCACGGAAGAGGGGCCGACGGGCGAAGAACTGGCGGCGCACCTTGCCTTTCAGCTTGAGCGTTTGCAGGCGATGCGGGATGCGGCGGCCAAGTTGATGGCGCGGGACCGTCGGGGCCGTGATTTCTTTGCCCGCGGCATTCCCGAGGATGTGACGCGCATCAAGCGGGTAACCTATACGGCGACCCTTTTGGACCTGATGCAGGGCTATGCCCGTATTCGCACCAAGGATGAATTCCGCCCCTTCGTGATGGACCGCGATTCCGTGTTCACCATGGAAGAGGCGCTTGACCGGATGCGGGGGCTGATCGGGTTTGCCGGACAGTGGACCGATATCCTGAGTTACCTGCCTGCCGGATGGGAGAACGACCCCAAGAAGCGGCGCTCGGCGACGGCGGCGACCTTTGCGGCCTCGTTGCAGCTGGCCAAGGAGGGGCAGGTGGATATCCGCCAGACAGAGAACTTCGCACCGATCCAGGTGCGACGGAAAGAGCAGAACGATGTCTGAAGAAATCGAAGAAAACCAGGTAGATGCTGAAGAGATCGCGGTAGAGGATCAGGAAGAGAGCCTGTTCGAAGCCCCGCCCATCGCTGAACAGGAGCGGATGTGCGAGGCGATCCTGTTTGCCAGCGCAGAGCCGGTGACGGTGAAGGAATTGAACGCGCGGATGCCGCATGGCTGTGACGCGGCCGAGGCGTTGGTGCATCTGCGCAAACGCTATGAAGGGCGTGGTGTGCGCGTGGTGCGGGTTGGCGATGCCTGGGCGATGCGCACGGCGCCGGATCTCGGGTTCCTGATGCAGAAGGAAATGGTCGAGACCCGCAAACTTAGCCGGGCCGCGATCGAGACGCTGGCCATCGTGGCCTATCACCAGCCGGTGACACGGGCCGAGATCGAGGAAATCCGGGGCGTGAGCGTGAGCCGGGGCACGGTGGATCAGTTGCTGGAGATGGAATGGATCCGGTTTGGCCGACGGCGCATGACGCCGGGGCGGCCCGTGACCTTTGTCGTGACGGCAGAGTTCCTGGATCATTTCGGCCTTGAGAGCGCGCGGGACCTGCCGGGGCTCAAGGAACTTCGGGCGGCTGGTCTGCTCGAGAACCGCCCGCCACCGGGCTCTATGCCATCGCTGACGCCGGAGGATGACGAGGAGGACGCAGAGGCGCGCGGACAGTCGGAAATGTTCGAGGAATAGGTGGATTTTCGCCGCAGTCTTACTTTTTCCACAATTATTAACTAGATTAGTTTGAAGTGACGAAATGAACGGAGGGCGTCATGAACGCAAACCGTATTATCAATATGATCCTGCGCATGTTCGTGCGCAAAGCCGTGAACCGGGGTGTGAACGCCGGGATCAACGCCATGTCGCGGTCTGACAGTGCGGGCCGTGCCACCCCGCAGGAGCAGCGTAAAGCGCAGAACCTTCAGTCTGGCGCGAAACAGGCCCGCAAGGCCGCGCGCATGATGCGGCGGATGAATAAGTTCTGATATCTCAGGGATTTGCCCCTTGGAGATGTGATCCTGAAACACTGGAATTGCCCGGCGATGATGCCGGGCTTTTTGTGTTCAGAGCGAGGGTTCCAGTGTTCGTTTGGCTTTCAGGCGGGCGATGAGGGCTTCGGATGCGCCGAGGACAGCCAGCCCTGCTGATGCGAGAATGCACAGCGTCAGGCCGTCCATTTCGTAGAGCGGGCGGAACAGGACCGTCGCGCCGAAAACGCTCAGGTACATGACACAGGAGTTCAGGCCCATCACCGCGCCCCGCTGGCCGGGATCAAGCATGCTCAGGCGGCTGACGGTGAGGTTGAGGCCAAGGTGTTGCAGAACGCCCCAGCCGAACATCAGCGCAATCAGGGCGGTGTAATCATGCGCCCAGCCCGACATCAGCGTGTAATAGGCCGCAAGGGCCGAGAAGACCGCGAGAAGGCCACGGCGCGGGCCGGCGCGGTCGAGCCAGGGATCAAACAGCATCGCCGCCCCAAAGCCGAGGCCATAGGAAAGAGTGAGCCAGCCAGCATCGCTGACGGGGCGTGACAGGTGTTCGGTGAGGTGTGCGCCGAGGTAGTTGTAGATGCCGTAGAAACCCGTTCCGAGGGCCGCGACCGAGAACAGCGCGGGCAGGATGCCGCGCACGCGCAGGCCGCTGATGGGCGAGGTTGGATTGGCGGCGGGGGTATGGGCCGGAAAGGTGGTGGCCCGCAGGACCGCGAAGATTGCCAGCAGACCAAGGGCAAGGGTTGCGAACACCGCCCGCCAGCCGAAGAAATCGGCGATATAGGCCGACAGGGTGACGCCGCCAACCATCGAGACCGTCCAGCCGGTGAGGACAAAGCCGATGGTGCGGGCTTCTTTGCCGGGCTCGGCGATGATTGCCGCCAGCGAGTAGATCGCGGGAAGGGCCATGCCGACGGCGATACCGGCGAGAGCCTGACCCGCGGTGAGGACAAGGAGGGTGGGGGCAAAGGTGCTGAGGCCAAGGCCGGCAAGCAGGAGCACCAGCGCCTGAACCAGTGCCTTGTGCGGGCCGATGCGGTCGGCGCGTGGTGCCAGCAGCAGCGCCGAGATGGCGACGCCCGCGCCGTAGAGGGCGGCAGCGGTCATGACATCGGCGGGGCCGGATGCGCCAAGGCCCAGTGCCACTTCGGCGGCAATGGGCGACAGGACGAGCGAGTTGGCCCCAATCAGACCTATGGAGAGCATCAGCAAGATAATCATCGGCGGTTCACTTGTGCGGCTGAATTGCGTTAGGTTGTAGAAGATACTGCAAAACAGAATTCAGGGAATGGGTCATGAGCTCTGGTCGACAAGAAACAGATAATCTTCGGTCAAACAGGGGCGGCGGGCGTCCGCTGGATGGGTTGGATCGAAAAATATTAGGCGCGCTGACCGAGGATGCGACGCGGTCTTATGCCGATCTTGGCCAGGAGGTGGGTTTGTCGGCCCCGGCGGTGCATGAACGGGTGAAACGGTTGCGGGCGCATGGTGTGATCAAGCGCACGAGCGCCGATCTGCACGGGCCGTCGCTGGGCAAGGATTTCCTTGCCTTCGTGCATGTCGAAGCGGCGGGCTGGGGCAAGACCGAAGGGGTGATCGAACTTGCCGAATTGCCCGAGGTGGAAGAGGTGCACGCGGTGACGGGGGATACCGGTCTGATCCTCAAGGTGCGGATGGACTGCCCGGAGGCTATGGAGGGCTTTCTTTGGCGGCTTTACGACATGCCGGGGGTGCGCAGCACGCGGACCTATGTCGTGCTGTCAACGCATCTTGAGCGCGGGGTGCAGGCGGGTATTACGCCGGAACTCTCGCAGGGGGATCACCTCAAGTAGGGGTTATACTGCTTTGAAATGTTTTGAGAGTTTCAGGCCCTGGCCCTGATAGTTCGAGGCGATTCCGGAGCCGTAAAGCTGTTCCGGGACGTCCGCCATCCGTTCGTAGACAAGCCGGCCGACCACCTGTCCGTGTTCCAGCACAAAGGGGGCTTCGTGGCAGCGCACTTCGAGCACACCGCGCGAGCCTGCGCCGCCTGCCGCGTCGTGGCCGAAGCCGGGGTCAAAAAAGCCTGCATAGTGGACGCGGAATTCGCCGACCATGGCCAGATAGGGCGCCATTTCGGCGGCATAGGCGGGCGGGATGTGAACCGCCTCGCGGCTGACGAGGATATAGAAGGCGCCGGGATCGAGGATGATCTTACCGTCGCTTGAACGTACCTCTTCCCAGTACTCCGCCGGATCGTAGTGGCCGATGTTATCAAGGTCGATGACACCGGTGTGGGGCTTGGCGCGGTAGCCGACAAGATCGCCGGATGCGGGTCGCAGATCGACCGAAAAGCCGAGGCCATCGTCGATCACGGCTTCGCCGTCCACAAGGGGGCTGCGGTCGTGCAGGACGCGCAGGTCTTGGTCGGTGAGGGCGCTTTGGCCCTGACGGAACCGAATCTGGTTCAGCCGCATTCCCGGGCGCACCAGCACCGAGAAGGAGCGGGGGCAGATCTCGGCGTAGAGCGGGCCGCTATAGCCGGGCTGGACGCGGTCGAACTCTGTGCCGCCATCGGTGATGGTACGGGTCAGCAGGTCGAGGCGGCCGGTCGAGCTTTTGGCGTTGGCCACGGCCTGAATGTCGCCCGGAAGGTCGAGGCTTTCCATCAGGGGCACGACATAAACGCATCCCTTTTCCAGAACGGCCCCGTCGGTGAGGTCAATCTGGTGCATTTCGAATTCCTGCAGGCGGTCGGCGACGGTACGGTCACCCCCTGCAAGGAAGGACGCACGGACGCGGTAGGCCACGGTGCCGAGACGCAGGTCAAGGCTGGCGGGTTGTACCTGACCGGGGAGGGGCGGTTGATCTGTCTTGATCTGGCCGGAGGAGAGCATCGTTTCGATGGTCTGGCTGGGCAATACACCGGTCATGAGGTCCTCCCTAAAGGCACAAAGCAGATACAAAAAACGCCCGGGCCAAAAGGCCACGGGCGGTTTTTGATGGTCGGGCTAGCAGGACTCGAACCTGCGACCTTCCGTCCCCCAGACGGACGCGCTACCAGGCTGCGCCATAGCCCGACGATGGGGTGTTCATAGCGATTTTGAGGGCGGGGGCAAGTCAAAAATCGCAACTTTTGTCAGTGGTTCGCGGATTGCGCGATCTGGCTGCGCAGAGCTTCGATCCGGGCCAGGAGCGCGGCCACATCTTCGCGGTTTTCCGGGGCAATGCCGGTTGTTCGGCAGAGGTCGGACAGGAGCGAGGGGCCGGGTTCGGTGCGCAGGTCGGCCTCATCGGCGGCAGCGACGGTTTCTTCGGGTTCTGAAGGCGAATCAATTTCCGGTTCAGAATCAGCAGGTTGTTCGGCTGTGTCCGCCTCGGGGGCGGGCGACTCGGGCTGATCTTCGACCACCGTGTCTTCCACAGGCGCGGGGGCCTCTTCGGGATCGACAGCCTCGAGTGTCAGCTCCGGTTGCGGATCATCCGCAGCGGGGGGCTCGGGGTCCTCCGTGCGCTGGAAGGCGAGAACCTGTGCCGTTTCCGGCTCTTCCGGGGTGTCGACGTGCACGATATCGGCGATGATTTCCTCGACGGGGTCCTGTTCCTCACCATCGACGGGCTGAGACAGGCTGGCGACGTATTTCACGCCCTTTTCGCGCAGCAGTTTCTGGGCCCCCTTGATGGTCATGCCATCGTCATGCAGCAGTTTCTTGATGCCCCCCAAAAGCATCATGTCGGACGGACGGTAATACCGCCGCCCGCCGGCACGTTTGACCGGTTTCACCTGGGTGAACTTGCTTTCCCAGAAGCGCAGGACATGCGCCTGGGTGTCGAGCCACTCAGCCACTTCGCTAATGGTGCGAAAGGCGTCGGGAGATTTGCTCATTGGGGTTGTTCCGTCTTAGCTTTTGTTCCCCGCCGCGACACGGTCTTTCATCAGGTGGGACGGGCGGAAGGTCAGAACGCGGCGCGGGTTGATCGGAACCTCTTCGCCGGTCTTGGGATTACGGCCCACGCGGGCTGCCTTGTCGCGGACACTGAAGGTGCCGAAAGACGAAATCTTGACCTGCTCGCCCCGTACCAGAGCATCCGACATATGTGTCAGAACGCTCTCGACCAGTTGGGCGGAATCGTTACGTGACAGACCGACTTCGTTGAAGACAGCTTCGCTCAGGTCCATCCGTGTGAGTGTTTTTTCGCTCATGTCTCTCCCCGCTTTTCCTTGGACAACTGTAGAGGCAAGGAATTTTACGAGTCAATATCAACCACTTGTCTGGGGCTGTTTATGTCGGGTTGAGAGGGGAGAATCGTGGAAACTGTGCCGTTACCAGCGCAGAACTACCGATCCCCAAGCCAGACCACCGCCAATTGCCTCGGTCACGAGAAGGTCGCCCTTCTTGATCTTGCCGTCGGTGACACCCACAGAAAGGGCCAATGGGATCGAGGCTGCAGAGGTATTTCCGTGGTCCTGAACCGTGACGATCACGCGATCCATCGGGACACCCATTTTCTTGGCGGTGCCCTGGATGATGCGGATATTGGCCTGATGCGGCACGATCCAATCGACCGCGTCATCGGTCAAGCCGACCTTGCCAAGGGCGGTTTGCGCGGTGGAGGTCAGTTTCTCGACAGCCTGGCGGAAGAGGGCGTTGCCCTGCATGCGCAGTTTGCCGGAATCTCCGGTCGTCGACACACCGCCATCGACATAGAGCATATCGCGGTAGCGACCGTCCGAGTTCAGGTCGGCGGCGAGGATGCCGCGATCTTCGTTGGTTCCGTTGCCGTCTTCGGCCTGAAGCACGAGCGCCCCGGCACCGTCGCCGAACAGAACGCATGTCGCGCGGTCCTGCCAGTCCATGATGCGGCTGAAGGTTTCTGCGCCGACCACAAGCACGGTCTTGCACTGGCCAGACAGGATCAGGGCATTGGCATTGGTCAGGGCATAGATGAACCCGGCGCAGACGGCCTGAACATCAAAGCCGAAGCCGCGCGTCATGCCTAGTTTCTGCTGCAACATGGTGGCGACAGAGGGAAACGTCAGGTCGGGTGTGGATGTGGCAACAACAACGCCATCGATGTCATCGGGTTGCAGGCCCGCGTTTTCCAGCGCGGCCTTGGCGGCCTCGTAGCCCAGATCCGAGGTGGTCTGGTCTTCGGCGGCGAAGCGGCGACGCTCGATTCCGGAACGGGAGCGAATCCACTCATCCGATGTATCGAGGAAGCTTTCGAACTCCGAATTAGGAACAATTCGTTCTGGCAAATAATGCCCAACGCCTTTGACGACGGCGCGTAGTGTCATGATGTTGTTCCGTTATTGTCCTGTGACGTTGCGGCATCTTGGGGCAGGCTCACGGCGGATGCAACCCTTGCCGCGAGTTTTTCCGAGAAGCCGGATTGGGACAATTTAAAGGCGAGTTTCACGGCTGCGGATACGCCTGTCGCGTCAGAGCTTCCGTGTGATTTCACGACGGTTCCGTTCAGCCCGAGAAAGACGCCGCCATTGACGCGGCGCGGGTCGATCCGCTTGTTCAGGCGTTGCAGTGAGGTATAGGCCAGAAGGGCAGCAAGGCGCGACAGGGGCGAGAACTTGAAGGCTTCGCGCAGGAGAGAGCCGATCAGGCTCGCCGTGCCTTCGCCTGTTTTCAACGCGATGTTGCCGGTAAAGCCATCGGTCACGATCACGTCGGCCACGTCACCGGGAATGTCGCCACCTTCGACAAAGCCCACGAATTCAAAGTTGGCCGTGTCGGCGTTCTCCGAAATCATGTCATGGGCGGCCTTGAGTTCGGCGCGTCCCTTGTGTTCCTCGGTGCCGACGTTCAGCAGGCCAATGCGGGGGCGTTTCAACTCCATGCCGTTGCGGGCATAGGAGGCGCCCATCAGCGCATATTGCAGCAGGTCATGTTCGTCGGCGCGGATGTCGGCACCTACATCGAGCATGATGTTGAAACCACTTGCCGATCGAGACGGCCACAGAACCGCAATGGCGGGGCGATTGATGCCGGGCAGTTTGCGAAGGCGCACCACCGACAGCATCATCAGGGCGCCGGTATTGCCGCAGGACACGCAGACATCGGCCTCGCCGTTGCGCACGGATTCGATGGCCGACCACATCGAGGTCGACTTGCCGTGGCGCATCACCTGGCTGGGCTTGTCCTCCATCGTCACCACGCCTTCGGCGTCGCGAATCTCAACCCGTCCGGCCAGCGGCTTTTTCTTGGCCACCAGCTTGGTCAGGGTGTCCTTCGGGCCGTGCAGGAGGAAGGCGATGTCGGGATTCTTCTTGGCAGAACGCGAAATGCCGGCAACAACTGCTGCCGGCCCTCGGTCGCCACCCATGGCGTCAACTGAGATGACGATGCGCCCTGCACCCGATTTCACGGTTTCGGTCTGAGCCGTCATGCGGGCGCAATCCCAGTTGGTTTATGCTGCGTCTTCGTCCAGATCGATGTCTTCGACCATCGCAACGACTTCACGGTCGTCGTAGTGGCCGCAGGACGCGCATACGTGGTGGGGGCGTTTCAGTTCGCCGCAGTTCGGGCATTCGTTCGGGTTGCCGGCAACCAGCGCGTCGTGAGCACGGCGGTTGTTGCGGCGCGATTTCGATACTTTATTCTGCTGGACAGCCATTGTCGCAACCTTCGATTTACTGGGGCGTCGTGCCCGATTTCCTGAGCGTCCCGAGCCAATACGCGACTTGCGTGACCGAGTCCAACTCTAAATTCCAATGAGCGCGCGAAAATACTGGGAAACTCGCATTTCGCAAGAGGTATTTTCACATCCGTCGCCGTATAGGCGGTTTGCCGGTATGGCGCAAGCGCAGCGTTCTGATTTCGTGTCAGTTTTCGCCCTGATCGCCGTCGCTGCCCGCGAGTTTGTCGCGCAGGGATGCCAGGCCCGCGAAGGGGCGGGTATCTTCATCGGTCATCGCTTTCTTGCCCGGCTCTGTAAAAACAGATTCGGAGATCTCGGCACCGTCGGCACGCGGGTAGAGCGGAAGGTTGAGGGCGAGGGCCTCTGCCAGAACCTGATCGACGTCGATGTGCGTGCCAAGGAGTTCGGCGTTTTCGTCCTCCGGCATCTCGACCTCTCCGTCAACTTCCTCGGGCAGTTCGATGGTCGAGACGAAGCGGCGCTGGATGTCGACCTCGATCCGCGTTGTCACCGGCGCAAGGGTAACCACGCAGGATTGAATGACGGTTGCGCCAAGACGCGCGTTCAATTGCCAGTCGGCCTTGCCAAAGCCGCTGATCTCACCTTTGAAACGCACTTTGCGCAGGTCCTTAAGATCGAGTTCGGCAGCAAGAGCTGCCAGCGTTTCCTTGTTCGGTATGATTTCGAACTTGGTCGGTTGGTTCTGCGGCAGGTCCGCGACACGAAAATTTGTGGTCTGAGGCGTCATTTCGCTCATGTTACGAGGTGCTTCCATTCTTGAACCAGAGGCGTTCATTCTGTAAGCGGGATAGAAGGCGTGCAAGGCCAACACAAGAGGGCAGTTATGACAGGACCGACCAAGGGCTTCAAATCGGCAGTTTTGGGCGTATGCCTTTTGGCAGCGACGGCCTGTACAACGCAATACCGCAATCATGGGTACGTGCCGACCTCGCAGGATCTCGAGGAAGTTGTTGTCGGGGTTGATACGCGCGACAGCGTAGCCGAAACCATTGGAACCCCATCTGCTTCGGGAGTTCTGGACGAAGGCGGGTACTACTACGTGCGTAGCCGTGTCCGCCATTATGGAGCGCGTAAACCCAAGGTTGTCGAGCGCCGTGTTGTTGCGGTGACCTTCGATCAACGAGGTGTCGTGAGAAATGTTGCCGAGTATTCCTTGGAAGACGGGCAGGTTGTTCCACTCTCGCGCCGCGTGACCGATGGTGGCGTTGAAGAGCGCGGTGTTCTGGCACAACTGCTGGCGAACATTGGCAACTTTGGTGGCTTCAACTCGAACTCCAACACGGATTTCTAAACCTTGTCACTAGGGTGTTACGCGGCTTTGCCTATATTGATGGGAACAACAGAGTTGCGAGGCATCCATGGTTGCATTGACGAAGGGGCGGTATGTCGCCCGTATCGCAGACACGGAACAAGACCTTCTGGCGGCACAACGCCTGAGGCAGTTGGCCTTTCTTGGTGATGAAGACGGGGCGCTGGATCAGGATGCGTTTGATCCGATTTGCACCCATGTGCTTGTCGAGGAACGTGCGAGCGGGCGACTGGTATGTTGTTTCCGCATTCTCCCTTTGGCGGGTGGGGCGGAAATCGACCGTAGCTATTCAGCGCAGTTCTACGAGTTGAGCGCCCTGCGCGACTTTGACGGGCCGATGGTCGAGATGGGCCGGTTCTGTATTCATCCCGACTGCAACGACCCGGACATCCTGCGCGTGGCTTGGGGGGCAATGACCGCCTATGTGGATGAAAACAATGTGGAAATGCTGTTTGGCTGTTCGTCTTTTGCGGGGACGGATGCCGAGCGGTATTTCGATGCTTTTGCCATGCTGCGCGATCGCCACCTGGCGCCGAAGCGCTGGTTGCCGCGTGTGAAGGCGCCGAACGTGTTCCGCTTTGCCGCGCGTTTGCGGCGCAAGCCCGACCTGAAGCTGGCCCAGATGCGGATGCCGCCCTTGCTGCGGACCTACCTGATGATGGGCGGCTGGGTGAGCGACCATGCGGTTGTGGATCGCCAGATGAATACACTGCATGTTTTCACCGGCCTCGAGATCAGGGCCATTCCCCCGGCACGCAAGCGTCTGTTGCGGGCAATCGGCGCCTGAGAGCGATGGGGTGTTGACCCTGTGAAGGCGGCGGTTTAGCCCGTCTTTCATGGCACGTGTACCTCTTCTGCAAATGAGCGATATCTCCCTGACCTTCGGTGGAGATCCTGTTTTCGACGACCTGAGCCTTGTGGTGCAGCCCGGTGATCGGGTGGCGCTTGTGGGGCGGAACGGGTCGGGCAAGTCGACCCTGATGAAAGTCATGGCGGGGCTGGTCGAATCCGACCGGGGCGACATTGTCGTGCCACCCGGTGTGCGGGTTGGCTACATGGAGCAAGACCCTGACATGGCGGGGTTTTCCACGCTGGGAGAGTTTGCCTCTTCAGGGCTGGAGCCGGGAGAACTCTACAAGGTGGAGCGGGCCAGTGAGGGGCTGAAGTTTGATCCGGATCGTCCCGTCGACACGGCTTCTGGCGGGGAACGGCGGCGTGCTGCGCTGGCCAAGCTGATGGCCGAAGCGCCGGAGTTGATGCTGCTGGACGAGCCGACCAACCACCTTGATATCGAGGCGATTGCCTGGCTGGAAAGCGAGCTGGCCTCGACGCGGGCGGCCTATGTGTTGATCTCGCACGACCGGGCCTTTCTGCGGGCGCTGACGCGGGCGACGCTGTGGATTGATCGGGGCATGGTGCGGCGGCAGGAAAAGGGCTTTGAAGGGTTCGAGGCCTGGCGCGACAAGATCTGGGAAGAGGAAGACATCGCGCGCCACAAGATGGATCGCAAGATCAAGGCCGAAGCGCGGTGGGCCGTGGAGGGCATCAGCGCGCGGCGCAAGCGCAACCAGGGCCGCGTGAGGGCGCTTCAGGATCTGCGGGCCGAGCGCGCGGCGATGATTAAGCGGCAGGGATCGGCGGCGATGGAGCTGCAATCCGGTCCGAAGTCGGGTAAAAAAGTGATTGATGCCAAGGGTTTGACCAAGGCCTTTGGTGACAAGGCCATTGTGTCGAACTTTTCGATCACGGTGCAGCGCGGGGATCGCGTGGCCTTTGTCGGGCCGAATGGGGTGGGCAAGACCACGGTCATCAAGATGCTGATGGATCAGGAACCTGCGGATGCGGGGAGTGTGACGCTTGGCACCAACCTGATCCCCGCGATCTTTGATCAGAGCCGGGCGCAGCTTGATCCGGAGATGAGCCTGTGGGACAGCCTGACCGGTGATCCCGAGATGCGTGTTTCGGGCAAGGCCGATCAGGTGATGGTGCGCGGCAATCCCAAGCATGTTGTTGGATACCTTAAAGAATTTCTGTTCGACGAGCGGCAGGCGCGGGCGCCGGTGCGGAGTTTGTCGGGGGGCGAGAAGGCGCGGTTGTTGCTGGCCAAGCTGATGGCGCGGGAAAGCAACATTCTGGTGCTGGACGAACCGACCAACGATCTCGACGTAGAAACGCTCGATCTGTTGCAGGAGTTGCTGGATGACTATGACGGCACCGTGCTGCTGGTCAGCCACGACCGCGATTTCCTTGATCGCGTGGCGACCACGACGGTGGCGATGGAAGGCAATGGAAAGGCGGTGGTCTATGCCGGTGGCTGGAGCGATTATCGCGCACAGCGCGGCGACAGTGATGCGCCGAAAAAGGAAGAAAAATCAAAGCCCAAGGCGGAGAAGGTAAAGCAGGAAAAGGCCGCGAAGACGGGCCTTAGCTTTACCGAGAAACACCGTCTTGAGGCGCTGCCGGGGGTGATGGAACGGCTGGAGGCGGAGATTGCCAAGCTGGAAGAGTTCCTGATGGATCCGGAACTGTTCACCAAGGAGCCGTTGAAGTTCCAGAAGGCCACGGATGCGCTTGTTGAACGACAGCAGGCGCTGGCGGAGGCCGAGGAAGATTGGCTGATTCTGGAAGAGAAGGCCGAGGCCGGTTAACGCCGGTTTCGGCTGTCAGTGCCACGTCGGTATTACGTCGGTATTGCGACGGTATGGATGGCTGAAAATCCGGGTGTTAAGGCCGCGTTCGATAGTTAACGCAGCGCGCGTGGGTTAACGGGTTTTCCCGCGGTGGCGGGGCGGATTTTTCGCGAAAAATCCAGGGTGGCAAAATCTTCGAGAAGATTTTCAGGGCAGCGAGATCTGCGGGCGATAACCTGCACGCAGCGCCTTCAGGGTTGGCGGTGGAGTGAGCAAGGTCACGCGGCCTTGTGGGCGTTTCTGGGGCGGTCCGTAGCCTTCGGGCGCAAAGGGCAGCTGCGCGTCCTGCCAGATCAGGGCAGGGCCGGTGGCGGTCAGGATGAAGGCGCCGTCGGGAAGGTCCTGCGCCTCTGCTGTGTGGCGGCGCTGTTCAAAGCGGCGCGGGATGGCGCGTGCGGCGTGCAGGTGGTGATCGAACAGCTTGATGCTGCCGCTGTGACCGGCGGCGTCGAGAAAGGCGCGATAGGCGGCACGGCGGCATTCACCGCAGGGACGGTGCCCCGCCGCCAGCGCCACGGCCTCGTCATGAAAAAACAGCTCGGTATAGCGGTTCGGGGTCATCAGGGTGCGCCGGCGGTTCTTGAATTCGGTCAGACAGCAGACCCAGGCCTTGTGCCGCCAGCGCGCGGTGGTCAGGCGGCGATGGTCATCATGCAGCACACCGCGATTGCCCATGAAGCCGCCACGGGCAGGGTGGGCGAGGAACTCTCCTGTGGGCTGGACACGGTTTTGCAGCGGCATGGGAAGAGTGTGGCGAGGATTGTGGGGTGGGGCAAGGGGCGCATGGAAGATTGCGGTGTGGCGTCAATCCTGGCACCCCGAAACGCCTGGTCTCGACTTAAACTGGTAGTATTCGCCTAAGTCCAGGTGCTTGAAGCTTTGTGTCTCTCGATCCCAGCTCAGTGTTTTTCTGTCTTTCTGACCGGCTGCCAGTGGACCGAGACCCTCTGGATAAGGAAAACTGCTTTGCTGATCTCGCGTCATGTAGCGCAGTAAGCTGTGAACCTTGACGTCTTCAACGTCCTGCTTGGCAGCGACGGTGCAAATCTCTTGCTTGTAGGTGTGATCGGCAGCAAACAACAGCGCGGCAAATGCGATGAGAACAGCCAGTGCCGACAGGAACACGGTCAAGATGGGAACCTTCGGTTTCCAGAAAACCAAAACGCCGAGTGTCGTCAACAGCATTGCCGAAACGGTCAAAGTGTGTGCGAAAAGAGCATAAGTGGCGATGTATGCGAACATGCCAAATCCGAACGTCACCGGGAAGAAGGCAGACCCCAGGACTGCGAGTAATGGATGTGTTGAGAACATACTCCATAGAAAAGCACCGAGTATTGTCCCGAGAAGGACGAATGCGACGGACCTGAGCACTGGGTTCGCTGAAATCTTTAGAGCGATCCCGATAAAGGCCCAGAACGCAATTGGCCAAAACATGAAGAAGAAGTTGATAACTATGGTCCTCTAATTCAAACGAGTGATGATTTTCGCATTATTTTAAACACTTAGAATTTGATTTTGACCATCGTAATAGAGTTTCTCAATGAATCAACACTCTGAATTCTGCCTTTAGTGGAGGGCTGCGTTGAGCGCAGAGAAGGCTTCAGTAAGCCCTAAGGGCGCGCTAATCGCGCGGGGCGCGAAGGGCAGAAGCTTTCTAGACCGCAGAGAGGCTCAAGCGTGTTGCTGCTCTTGGGGATGTGGCTAATTCACGGCATCGGGCAAGCGATGTACACCACCCTCAGCAGGACACCAGCAGGTGGGGCGGCCCCGTGACAGGGACGCCCTGTTGTCCCGGTCAGCCGAACAGCTGGAGGAACAGGATCGGCAGGCCGAACATGCCTGCCGCGATCAGCGTGACCGAGATACCTAGTCCTTTGAACATTTTGCGCGCTCCCTTGTACTGTTGCGTATGCACGGGCAGCTAGCGCGGGGGCGCGGGCCGGGGATGTGTCAGCTTGCCACAGGGGCGCCGTGATCCCCGGCCAATGCGGAGTTATTGCATCCGCAGGGCGCCGTCGATGCGGATGACTTCGCCGTTCATGTAGCCGCATTCGACGATGAACTGGGCGAGGCGGGCGTATTCGTTGGGGTTGCCGAGGCGTTTGGGGAAGGTCACGTCGGCGGCCAGCGTGTCCTGCACCTCTTGCGGCAGGCCCATGAGCATCGGGGTCAGGAAGATGCCCGGCGCGATGGCCATGACGCGGATGCCCAGCTTGGAGAGGTCGCGGGCCATTGGCAGCGAGAGGCCGACGATCCCGCCCTTGGAGGCGGCATAGGCGGCCTGGCCACGCTGGCCGTCCATCGCGGCGATCGAGGCGGTGTTGATGATCACGCCACGTGCGTTGTCATCGTCGGCGGCGTTCTCGGCCATGACCTCGGCGGCGAGGCGGGCGACGTTGAAGGAGCCCACGAGGTTGATGTCGATGGTCTTCTGGAACATGTCGAGCGGGTGCGGGCCTTTTTTGCCAACGGTGGTGGAGGCGGGGGCAATGCCGGCGCAGTTCACGGCGGCGTTGATGGTGCCCATGGCCTCGCGGGCGGCATTGATGCTGGCCTTGACCGAGTCTTCGTTGGTGACGTCGGTCTTGTGGAAGGTGCCGCCCAGTTCCGCGGCCACTTTTTCGCCGGCCTCTTCGTTGAGGTCGAACAGGGCAACCTTGGCGCCATTGGCGGCGAAGTGGCGGGCGGTGGCTTCGCCGAGGCCCGAGGCACCACCGGTGATCACGGCGCAGGTGTTTTCGATTTTCATGGGGCTTGCCTCCCGAAAGCTGTGATGGTCGTCATGAAATGAACGTGTGTTCAAATAGCCGGAAGCCGAGGGGTCTGTCCAGTGGGTAGAAACGCGGGGCGGGTGTGCGGGTGGCAGGGGCGCTGCCCCTCTTGCCCCGTTCGGGGCAATTCACCCCGGGGTACTTGGGCCAAGAAGAAAAAAGGGCCCGCTGTGGGGCCCTTGATACGTTGTGTGTGTTTGGCTTCAGCCTTCGAGCTGCACCAGCGCGTGGCGTTTTTTGCCGGCGGAGAGCTTGATTGGCGAGGCCAGGGCGGCGGCGTCGAGGCGCAGGCCGGGATCGGTGAGGGGGGCGTCGTCGAGCTTGGCGCCGTTTTCGCCGATCAGGCGTTTGGCGTCCTTGCCGGATTTGGCGAGGCCTGCCTTGACGATCAGCTGGACGATGGAGATGCCCTCGGCCACGTCTTCGGCGGTGAGCGTCAGGGTGGGCAGGTCATCGCCGATGCCGCCTTTTTCAAAGACTTCGCGGGCGGTGGCCTCGGCGGCGGCGGCCGCTTCGGCGCCGTGGCAGAGGGTGGTCACCGCGTTGGCGAGGATGATCTTGGCGTCGTTGATCTCGGAGCCTGCGAGCGCGCCGAGGCGGTCGCATTCATCCAGCGGCATCTCGGTGTAGAGCTTGAGGAAGCGGCCGACGTCGGCGTCGGTGGTGTTGCGCCAGAATTGCCAGAACTCGTAAGGCGAGCGCATGTCGGCGTTGAGCCAGACCGCGCCATCGGCGGATTTGCCCATCTTCTTGCCGTCCGAGGTGGTCAGCAGGGGCGAGGTCAGGCCGAAGATCTGGTTGTCGATCACGCGGCGGGTGAGGTCGATGCCGTTGACGATGTTGCCCCATTGGTCCGAGCCACCGAACTGGACCAGGCAGCCGTAGCGGCGGTTCAGTTCGAGGAAGTCATAGGCCTGCAGGATCATGTAGTTGAACTCGAGAAACGAGAGAGATTGTTCCCGGTCGAGGCGTGATTTCACCGACTCGAACGAAAGCATGCGGTTGACCGAGAAGTGGCGGCCGATGTCGCGCAGGAAGTCGAGGTAGTTCAGATCGTCGAGCCATTCGGCGTTGTTGAGCATCAGCGCGTCGGTGGCGCCGTCGCCGTAGTCGAGGTACTTGGCAAAGACCTTCTTAATGCCGGCGATGTTGTCGTCGATCTGGTCCGGGGTCAGCAGCGGGCGCTCGTCGGCGCGGAAGGAGGGGTCGCCCACCTTGGTGGTGCCGCCGCCCATCAAGGTGATCGGCTTGTGACCGGTCTTTTGCAGCCAGCGCAGCATCATGATCTGGATCAGCGATCCGACGTGCAGCGACTTGGCGGTGGCGTCAAAGCCGATATAGCCCGGCACCACGCCCTTGATCAGCGCCTCGTCGAGGCCCTGATAATCGGTGCAGTCCGCAAGGAAGCCGCGTTCGATCATCACGGCCATGAAGTCCGATTTGGGGTGGTAGGTCATGGGTGGTACAGGCCTTGTTCTGTTTGCCCCAAAGGCGGGGACGGTTTGGTTTGTGGCTAGGTAGCAAACCCGCCCCAACACTACAATCGTTGAGCGCGGTCTTATTGCGGGAAGTTGCGCGGAGCCCACGGGTGGGGTGACGTAAAGTCATTCCGAATTTCAGATATCTTGAATTTGATATGTCTCAAAGCATTCCTGCGATGGAATGTTTTAAAATTGCGTCGAGCAAAGGGGCTCGCTCAGAAAATTTCGAAGAGCACCAAGTTGAGTGGAGGACTTTCTATGCCGACTTTTACGATGTCAGCTTCAGCGGTTTCAATCGATCCGAACACGGACCTTGCGACATCCGTCTGGGTTGCCGATGTCGATCTGGTGTTTGCCGAGGGGGTGAACACGGTCGAGTATTCCGTTCTTGCGTCTCCGAGTGGTGAGTTGCCGATTGTCGAGTTTGAGCCGGAGGCCCTGACGGTACGCGTTGACGGCGCCTTGTTCAGCGCCCTTGGACCGGATGCGAATGTGCGTCTGGGCGATGTGTCCTGGGGCGCGGGCGAAGTGACGACGATCCTGATGTTCGAGGATCCGTCCAGCGACCGTTCCTTTATCGTGCGTCTTGCGGGCAGCATATTGCCCAGCTTTACCTGGACGGGCGCCTATGATGCCTGGGCGGCCAGCATCACCGGTGCCGGGGTTTCGACCCTGCCGTCCTATCTTCCCAATACGCCGATTTCTCTGGCGGGTTTGCCGCTGAGTGGAACCTCGGATCATGACGAGGTGCAGCTTGGTGACGACGACGACCTGCTGGATGGCGGTCTTGGCAATGACCGGCTTTTCCTTGGGGATGGCAATGACACCGGCCTTGGCGGCGCGGGCAATGACACGATCTACGGGGAAGGCGGTAACGACAGTCTCGAAGGCGGTGACGGCTGGAACAAGCTTTATGGCGGTGCCGGCAATGATGACCTTGTCGGTGGCAAGGAGAACGACACGCTGCAGGGCGGCGACGGCAATGACCTTTTGGAAGGCAACGGTGGCAGCGATATGCTGCAAGGCGATGCCGGCAATGACCAGCTGATCGGTGGCGATGGCTATGACCAGCTGATCGGCGGGGATGGCGACGATTTCCTTGACGGGGGCGCCCAGCGCGACACCCTTCTCGGTGGTGACGGCGATGATATCCTGCTGGGCGGGAGTGGAGAGGACATCTTCAATCCCGGTGATGGCAGCGACCTGATCGACTTTACCGGTGACGGGCTTGGGCTGACCACGCTGACCTACCAGGATGCCTCGGGGCCGGTGACTTTCGCGATTGACGGGGCCACCAACATGTCGACGGCGGATCAGGGCGCGTTCGGCTTTGACACGCTGCACAACCTGAACGCCGCGCTTCAGGCGACGGAAGCCCCGCCGTTTGATCCCTTCCACCCGCACGAGATGGATTTCGGCCTGTTGCTCTATGGCAGCGCGCATGATGACGTGTTCCAGGTGAACCTGCCGAGCATGAGCACCTTTGAAGTGTTCGGCGGCAAGGGCAACGACCTGTTTGATCTGAATGATCCGGCTGGCAACAGTGAAGTCATTCTGAACTTCAGCCGCGATGGATACCAGATGTGGACCAGCCCCGGTCAGGGTCTCGACATCAACCTCGGCACCGGCGTGGTGGCCAATGACGGCTTTGGCTTTGTCGATACGATCACCGGCACCGCCGCGATCGACGAGCTGGTTGCGACAGAGAATGACGACGTGATTGTCGGCAGTGCGCGCAACGAGATCTTTGACGTGCTGGGTGGCGATGACACGCTGGATGGCGGTGGCGGGGTGGATACCTTCCTTGCCGAGCATTTCCGCCAGACGGTTGACCTTCAGGCCGGGTTCGCACGCTCCTATGACTGGAACGGCAACCTGATGGACGACAAGGTTCTCATGAACATCGAGAACGTCGAGGCCTCGTGGGAGAATGTGAACCTGTTCGGGGATGCCGGGGCCAATGGCTTTTTCGGCAGCCAGAACGAGGACTTCATGTCGGGCCGTGGGGGTGCCGATACGCTGGAAGGCGGCTGGGGCAATGACACGCTTCAGGGCGATGCCGGCAACGACATCCTGCGCGGTGGCAACAATGATGACATCCTGCGTGGGGGTCTTGGGGCCGATACCCTAGAGGGGGGCAACGGCGACGACATCCTTGAAGGCGGAGGTGGAACCGATGTTCTGGACGGTGGCGATGGGCTTGACCTTGTCGGGTTCCAGAGTGCGACGGCCGGTGTGACCGAAACCATCCCTTCGGGCGGTCCGTCTGCGACCGGAGATACCTTTATCTCGATCGAGGGTCTGTTGGGGTCTGACTTCAATGACTCGCTGACCGGGAACGAAGGGGACAACCTGTTGCTTGGTGCGCAGGGCAAAGACACGCTGATCGGGGCCGGAGGCAATGATATCCTCAATGGCAACCGTGGCGATGACGAACTGAAAGGCGGGGCCGGCAACGACATCCTTGTGGGTGGCCGTGGCAATGACATGCTGGACGGTGGCATGGGCTTTGACATCCTGAACGGGGGCCGCGGCATCGACCTTGCCGACTACAGCGCAAGTGTCTCTGGCGTGACCGCATCCCTTCAGAATCCGGTTGGCAACAGCGGCCTGGCACAGGGGGATCGCTATATCGAGATCGAAGGTTTCCTTGGCTCGGGATCGGCGGATGACCTGACCGGCGACGATGGTGACAACCTGATCTTTGGCCGTGGGGGCGCAGACACCCTGCGGGGACTGGGCGGCGATGATGTGCTGAACGGCGGGGCCGGGGGCGATGTGCTCTTTGGTGGCGACGGATCCGACACGGCGGACTACAGCACGGCCTCGGCCAAGGTGAAGGCATCGCTTGGCGCGGCCGGAACCAACACCGGCGAGGCGGCTGGCGACAGCTATACCTCGATCGAGAACCTGTCCGGCACCGCGTTCTTTGACGAGCTTGCCGGCGACGGCGGCGCCAATATCCTGTTCGGCGGCAAGGGCAACGACAAGCTCTTGGGCAACAACGGCGCGGATACGCTGATCGGTGGCAAGGGCAAGGACACCCTGAATGGTGGCGACGGTATCGACGCGGCCAGCTATCAGGGGGCCGGCGCCGGTGTGAAGGTTGTCATGACCAATGTCGCGGCCAATACCGGCGAAGCGGCAGGGGACAAGTTCTTCAAGATCGAGAACCTGATCGGCTCGTCGCATGACGACATCCTGAGCGCCAATGGGGCGGCCAACAAGGTCTGGGGTGAAGATGGCGATGACTCGCTGACCCTCGGCAACGGGGCCGACAAGGGCTATGGCGGTGACGGGGATGACACCCTGTCGGGCGGTGGCGGCGCGGACCAGTTGTTTGGTGGCGACGGTGTCGACCTGCTCAAGGGTGGCCTGAAAGGCGACAAGCTATATGGCGATGACGACCATGACACGCTGAAGGGCGAAGGCGGCAACGACACGCTGGAAGGCGGTGAAGGGGCTGACGTCCTGAATGGCGGGGCCGGTGTGGACACGGCCAGCTATCTCAATGCCCTGTTCGGTGTCGAAGCCTCGCTGTCGGAGCCGCAAGAGAACACCGGCGAGGCCCTCGGCGACAGCTATATCGGTATCGAGAACCTCCAGGGCTCGGCGCATGACGACGAGTTGTCGGGCGACGGAGCGGCCAACACCCTGCGCGGGGAAGGTGGCCACGACGCGCTCTATGGCGAAGCCGGGGCCGATGTCCTGAGCGGTGGCGACGGCAATGACTCGCTGTTTGGCGACAACGGTGTCGACACGCTGTTCGGCAACGATGGGGATGACCTTCTTGTCGGTGGCGGCGGTGGCGACAAGCTGAACGGCGGTGCCGGGACGGATGTCGCGAGCTACTATACCTCTGGCGGCGGCGTGACCGTTGACCTGCTGAATGGTGCGCTCAACACCGGCGACGCGGCGGGCGACAGCTTTGTCGGGATCGAAGCCCTGCAAGGCAGCAACCATGCCGACCAGTTCTTTGGCGATGCAGGTGCCAACACCTTCGACGGTCTGGACGGTGACGACTACATGGTGGGCCGTTCCGGCGCGGATGTCTTTGTCGGTGGTGACGGCAACGACACCATGGACGGCGGCAACGGGGCGGACATCTTTGTCTTCAACTCCTGGGTGGATCAGGGCGATGATGTGCTGCTGAACTTCGATGCGGTGAACGACATGGTGCAAATCGAACTGAATGGTCTGAGCACCTCCACCGTGACGGTCTCGGCCGGAGGCGGCAACACGGTGATCAACTACGGTGACTTCTTCCACCCGAACTCGATCACCATCGCTGGTCAGGAGCTGCTGGAGACGGAGATCAACTTCAACTTCGTTTGATCGAGGTCTGGCGAGAGATATGGGGCGCCCGAGAGATCGGGCGCCTTGTTTTTGTTGGGAGGGATAGGTGTTGGTGGGTGCGGGGGAATGATGTTTTGAGGTTGGAATTCTCATCCTCTGCTGCGCGGCAAATGCCTGCCTTTTCCTAATTCACCAACCTAAGTAGTGCGTATCAAAAGCGCGCTTGATGCCATTGGAGAAATAAATTATATGACGTATAAATTTAATTGTGAGGAAGAGCCAATGCCCACAGGACACGTCATGATGGCAATGAGCCTTGACGGATTTGTTGCTAGAAAAGATCACTCGCTCGACTGGCTAAATAAGCAACCTGCGTCCGGCGAAGATCACGGTTTCAATGTGTTCATGGACAGTATCGATGTACTGGTTATGGGGACTGGATCGCTGAAAACCGTGCTTGGATTTGGTGAGTGGCCGTATTCAAAACCTGTTGTGGTTCTGAGCCAATCCATGACGACCGAAGACCTGCCTGACCATCTTCGCACAAGAATCGAGTTTTCAACCGAAACACCGCAAGAATTATGGAAGACGCTCGATCAGCGAGGATTCAACCGCGTCTATGTCGATGGTGGTGCAGTTGTGCAATCCTTCATCAAAGCAGGCTATGTTCAAGACATGAAGATCACAATAGTTCCGATTTTGTTGGGGGATGGGATTCGGATTTTTGGACAAAACGGGGGTGATATTGATTTGGATTTGATTTCTGCCACACCGTTTCCTTCGGGCATGGTTGACCTCGACTATTCTGTGAAGAACGAGTGAGTTCTCCAATGGCCGGCCGACCTACGAAATCAAGTCAACACCTGTCAAAGAGCGTAATCCTTCAAGCCGCGTTGCCAATTGTCCAAAGCATGGGTGTGGATGCTCTGTCATTCCGTTTGATCGCCGAAAAGTTGAAGGTTACACCGATGGCTGTGACCTATCATTCTGGTAGTAAGAAAGAGCTAGTAGCCGAACTGGTTGAATTGGCTTTTCACAATACGCTTCAAAGTGTTGGTGGAGATTGCCCGGCTGAAAAGGTTCGGAGCATTTTGAGCGCATATTTCCATCGCGCTGTCCTAAACGCCAACCTTTTGCGGGCTGTTCTCGACGATGTTTCACTAATGGGGCGAGAACTCCGCTACATCACGAATGAGTTGCAGTCCTGTGTTCGGGAACTGGGCAATGGAGACCATGACAATGTGCTCTTACACCTTCTCATCGACTACACACATGGGTTTGTTCTCTCCGCAACTAGCGGTAGTGGCGCGACGTTAAGTGTAGATGAATACTTGCGTGGAGTGGATTGGGTTTTGGCGCACGCGGCGGTTGGCGAGGGAGCAGGGCATTCGAAAGAAACAGGGTAGCGTCTACCATTTCCGGATTGCGACTGTTTCGAGATTCTGAACTCTCGCAAAGATCTGTGGGAGATTGATCCACCAGTGGTTTTCAAAGGGAGCGTTATCCCCCCTCAGACAATCCCTCTTCACCCTTGCAGGAGGGCGAGGGTTTGGTCGGCGATGACGCCTTCTTCGTCGGTGGGGATCACGAGGGCTTTGAGACGGCTGTCGGGGGTGGTGATCACGGGGCCGCGGGCGGCGTTGGCTTCGGGGTCGAGGTCGGCGCCAAGCCATTCACAGCCCTTGAGGATGCCGGCGCGGATGTTGGCGGCGTTTTCGCCGATGCCGGCGGTGAAGACGATGGCGTCGATGCCGCCAAGCACGGCGGCCATGGCTCCGATCTGGCGGTAGGCGCGGAAGATGAAGAGGTCGATGGCTTCCTGTGCGGCCGGGTCATCGCTGGCGGCGAGGTCGCGCATATCGCTGCTGATGCCGCCGGAGACGCCGTAGAGGCCCGACTTGGAGGAGACCAGTTCCTCGGCCTCGTCGACGCTCATGGCCATGTCGCGGATCAGGTGGAAGATCACGCCGGGGTCGATCTCGCCACAGCGTTTGCCCATCATCAAGCCGTCAAGCGCGGTGTAGCCCATCGAGGTGGCCACCGAGTTGCCGTCTTTCATGGCGCAGACGCTGGCGCCGTGGCCGAGGTGCATGACAACCACGCGGCGCTGGGTTTCGGTGTCGAGGAAATCGGGCAGGCGCGAGGCGATGTATTCGTAGCTGAGGCCGTGAAAGCCGTAGCGCAGCACGCCGTCATCGGTGAGTTCGCGGGGAATGGCGAACAGCTGGGCAAGGCGATCCTGCGTGCGGTGAAAGGCGGTGTCGAAACAGGCGACCTGCGGCAGGTCGGGCCAGACCGCGCTGAGGGCGGCGATGCCCGAGAGGTTGTGCGGCTGGTGGGCCGGGGCGAGCGGGGCAAGGGCGGTGATGCGCTGGATCACGTCGGCGTCGATCAAGGCGGCACCGGTGAAATCGTGCCCGCCATGCACCACGCGGTGACCGGCGGCGACCACGTGCAGATCGGGGAAGCGCTCTTGCAGGTCGGCGGTCAGCCAGGCGAGGGCTTCCTTGTGGCCGGACTCATGCGGGACGGGCAGGGGGGTGCTGTGATTTGGTCCGTGGTGCGCGGGGCCGTGGCCGATCCGGTCGATCAGGCCCTTGGAAATCAGCTTGCGATCGGAGTCGGCCTTGTAGATGGCGTATTTGATCGACGAACTGCCCGCGTTCAGAACCAGAATGGCGTTGGTCACAGGATGCCCTTTCCTTGGCGATGGTGGACGAGCAATAGCGCCAGTGCCGCTGAGATGACACGCGACAAGGTGCCGTCGGCGCGGCTTGTCAGCATGACGGGCACGCGGGCGCCGAGAACGATGCCTGCCGCGTCGGCGCTGGCGAGGTAGATCAGCTGTTTGGCAATCATGTTGCCCGCTTCGAGGTCGGGGGCAATCAGGACGTCGGGATCGCCTGCTACTTCGGAGACGATGCCCTTGGTTTCGGCGGCTTCCTTGCTGACCGCGTTGTCAAAGGCGAGCGGGCCGTCGAGCAGGCCACCGGTGATCTGGCCGCGGTCGGCCATCTTGCAGAGCGCGCCGGCTTCGACGGTCGAGGGGATCTTGGGATAGATGGTTTCCACCGCCGAGAGGATCGCGACCTTGGGCAGGTCGACCCCAAGCGCATGGCCCAGTTCGATGGCGTTCTGGACGATGTCGGCCTTGGTTTCGAGATCGGGAAAGATGTTGATCGCGGCATCCGAGATCAGGAGCGGTTTGGGGTAGGTGGGCACGTCGAGCACGAAGACGTGGCTCATCCGGCGTTCGGTGCGCAGGCCGCGTTCCTTGTGGACCACTTCGGACATGATCTCGTCGGTGTGGAGTGCTCCTTTCATGAGGGCCTGAGCCTTGCCCTGACGCACCATCAGCACCGCCTGCTTGGCTGAGTCATGGCTGTGTTTGGTCGAGACGATCTCGACGCCGTCGAGGGTGAGGCCGGCTTCATCGGCGGCGGCCTGGATGCGGTCTTCGGGGCCGACGAGGATGGGCACGATCAACCCGTGATCGCGGGCGGCAAGAGCGCCTTCGAGGGAGGTGTCGTCGCAGGGATGCACGATGGCCGTGGGGATCGGATCGAGCGGCCGGGTGACCTCGAGCATATGGGCAAAGCTTGCGCCCATGTCCTGGATTTCGGCTTCGGTCTTGGTCTGGTCAACGGGGAGTATCACCGGTTTGCTCCTTACGGTTGTTACTCGTGCAGTGGCGGTATTATGCATCCAAGGGTCACGCGAAAATGACACAGGACAAATCCTGGGCCAAGCGGCGCAGGTGCCGTGGCGGAATGGTGAAATTTCATGCAGCTGTCATGAAACTGCCGCGACGGGGGCAATCAGGTTTCCGCAAGGAAGCTGCCGAACTGGCCGTTGGCAAAGACCAGCGGGCTGCCGGTTTTCAGCATGACGTGGTCAACCTGGCCGACCATGATGGCATGATCGCCAGCATCGTGCAGGGCCGAGGTCGAGCATTCGAAACGGGCGAGGCAGTTGTCGATCAGCGGGACGCCGTTGTCGCTCAGGTGCACCGACAGGCCTTCGAAGGCATCGCCCTGTTTGGCAAAGCGCATCGCGATGTCTTTCTGGTCTTCGCCCATGACGTGGATCGCGAAATGCGTGGCGGTTTCGAAATGGGGATAGCGCAGCGAGGTCTTGGAGGGGGCCCAGAGCACCAGCGCCGGATCGAGGGAAACCGAGGAGAAGCTGTTGGCCGTCATGCCGATGCCGCCCGTCGGGGACGGGGCGGTGATGACGGTGACGCCGGTCGCAAAACGCCCAAGCGCATCGCGAAAGGCGCGCGTGTTGTCTTCATCCGGTGAGAACCGCATGACCATGACTGATTGACCCTTGTTGTTCGCGCGTGGTGGGTTTGCCCGCATTTACGCTATTTGTGTCCACGCGCAAGGGGTTTCGCGGCGTTCAGTTGAGATCTTCGAGCAGGCGGCCGTGTTTGCGGGTTTCGCGGATGACCTCGCCGAAGGTGGCATAGCCGCGCGATTGCAGCATGGGCAGCAGTTTGCACAGCACTTCGGCGGTGGCCTGCGCGTCGCCAAGGGCGGTGTGGCGCAGGTGGGGCGGGATGGTCACGCCGAGGCGGTCGCACAGGGCATCGAGGGTGTGGGTTTCGCTGGCCCCGAAGAGGACGGCCGAGAGAAGAACGGTGTCGATGATCGGGTGATCCCATGCCACGCCAAGCCGTTTGCCATGACGCTTGAGGAAGGCCATGTCGAAGGGGGCGTTGTGGGCGACGATGACCGAGCCATTGGCGAACTTGTGGAAATCGCGCGACACGGTGTCGATGCCGGGGGCGTCGGCGACCATTTCGTTGGTGACGTGGTGCACCTTGGTCGAGGCGGCGGGGATCTTCATGCCGGGATTGACCAGTTGGTTGATCTCTTCGCCGGGCACGATGCGGCCGTTGACCACGCGCACTGCACCGATTTGCACGATCTCGTCCTTGTGCGGCAGGAGGCCGGTGGTTTCGGTGTCGAACACCACGAAGTTCAGGGTGGTGAGCGGCGTGTCCTCGAGCGCGCGTTCGCTGTCGTGTTCCATGAGGTCGAAGTCATAGATCAGCGGGCGGGCGGCGTCGGGCGAGATTTCGGCATGGGCCTCATCGATCAGCAGCATATAGCCGGGGGCGTGGCCGACCGGTTTCAGGCGGGCATCGAAAGTGAGCCGTCCTTCGACGCCGTGGACCTCGAAGGCGACTTCCTTGCCGGTCTTTGCAAGCTGGGTATAGGCGGCGAGGATTTCGTCCTTGCGGAAGTAATCGAAGATCGAGGCGTTGAGGCGCGGGGTGTGGATCTGGCCAAGGACGCTTGCCGCCTGACCATCATACAGCACGATCTGGTGGGCGGGGTTGACCAGCACCATGGCCACGGGAATGTCGGTCAGGAGCGAGGTCAGACGTTCCTTTTCGGCGGCGAGGCGGGCGGTTTCCTGGGCTACGGCTTCGGCGCGATCAAGGGTGGTCTGGCTGAGCTGGGTCGAGACGGCCTGAGCGGCGGGAGCGAGATCGCCGAGATAGCGTGCCTGATGGGTGTCGACCGAGGAATCGACGCCAGCATGGGCATTGGTGCGCATGGTCGCGGCGATACGTTCGATGGGTTTGGCGACGTTTTCATCGAACAGAAGCCAGATGCCGACCGAGAGGCCGATCAGGCCAAAGCCTGCAAGGATGCCGGAGAAGACGAAGCCGGACATCATGTCGCCTTCGAGGGCGCGGCGATAGCCGAGGGCAAGGGCGAGGCCGATCAGGGCAACACCGGCGACGGCGATGAAGACGAAGAACAGGAAGACGCGGACGCGCAGGCTCAGTTGGGTAAACATCAGCTTGCCTCGCAGATTGTCTTGAGGATCGGGTCGGTGGCGGGGACGGTCGACCATTTTACGCCCTCGACCGACCCGTCATCGTTCATCTGCACGGCCTCGGTGATCGGGGCACGGCGCAGGGCCTCGCAATCGGCGAGAACGCCCAGCGATTTGACCGGCGACCAGCGCGAGTAGAGGAAGATCTCGGCAATACGGCGCTCAGGCACGGCGGGGTGGCGGTTGATGGTGGCGGTGTCGACGGCGACGAAGCGTTCCACGAAGGGGAAGAGATAGGTCCAGGGGCGGTAGAAGGCGGTGGCTTCGACGCTTTCGGCGATGACGAACTCGGGGGGCATATTGTCTGTCTGGCGCGGGAACCAACCGTATTCGTTGCTGATGGTGGCGGCCAGCATGGCAAGACCGGCGGCGACCGGCATCAGCCAGCGGGGCAGGCGGCCCTTGAGGCTGCGGTTGATCACGAAAACGATCCCGGCGGCGGCGATGCCGGCAACCAGCGTGGCGATCAGTTCAAAAAACATGTCTTCTCCTCCTCGGGGATGGCCCCGTGACACGCTCCGACCGGGGCCTCCACCCCGGACGGTGTGCCGTCATCTTTGTTAACCCAGCATGCCACGGCCGTGGCCGATGGCGGATTGCAGGGATTTCACCACGACGAATGCGTCGCGCAGGTGGCTGCGTTCGAAATCCGAAAGTTCGGCGGGCAGCAGGTAATTGTCGGGCGCCAGTCCGTTCTTGACGCGCTCGGCCTGGTGCAGCAGGCGAGTCTCGGCGATCAGGTCGTAGGCGTCCAGAAGATCGCGGGCACCGGACGAACTTAGCACGCCGGAATGTTCGGCGGCTTCGAGACGGGCGCGGGTATTGACCTCGGTCAGCTGGCCCTGAAGCGCGTAGATGCGGCCAAGATCGACGATCGGCACAACGCCGTTGTGTTTCATGTCGAGCTGGTTCTTGTGTTCACCCGAGCGGATGGTGGCGAAGCCACGCAAGAGACCCAGCGGCGGTTGGTGCTTGAGCGAGTTCGAAATCATGTGGGCCACGAAGATCGAGTTCTTCGAGGCGGCGGTGAGCGTATCTTCCTGCAAGTCGTCGAACAGGTGGCGGTGGCCGCCGATGGGGCGCAGGTCGAACATGACGGAGGCCAGCATCTGGGCCTCGGGATCGGGTTTGTTGATCCACTTGTCGAAGTAGCCCTTCCAGACCTTGAGCGGTTGGCACCAGCGCGGGTTGGTGGCCATCATGTCGCCGGGGCAGTAGACATATCCGCAGGTGTTGAGGCCGTCGCAGACGAAGGTGGCGAGATCGGCGAAATAGGCCATGTCGGCTTCGGTGGCGCTGTCATGCAGGACGATGCAGTTGTCCTGATCGCTGACGCCGGTCTGTTCCTGACGCCCCTGCGAACCGCAGGCCAGCCAGAGGTAGGGCACGGGGGCGGGGCCGAGTTTCTGTTCGCCAAGGGCCAGAAGGCGGCGGGTGGCGGTGTCGGCGATGTCGGTGATCAGGCGGGTGACGACCTCGTGGCGGTTGCCGCCGGCAACCAGTTGCACCAGCAGTTGCGGGATGCGGTCGGTGACCTTGGCCATCTCTTCTGCGGTGTCGGCATGTGCGATTTCACTGACCAGTTCGGCCGAACTGACGGCCTGAAAGCGGGTCAGGTCGGTTTGGGTGACGATGCCAACCAGTTTGCCCGCCTCGACGATCGGGATGTGGCCGATCTTCATCTCCATCATGGCGTGCAGCACGTCCGAGCCGATGGCGGTGGGCGCAAGCGTGACGGGGTTACGGGTCATGACATCCGAAATCGGGGTGGTGACGGGCAGGGCCTTGGCCAGCACTTTGCCAGACAGGTCGCGGGTGGTGAGAATGCCGGTGAGTGCGTCGCCTTCGGCGCTGATACAGAGCGAGGAAATGCCCTTGTCGCGCATCAGGATAGCGGCGTCCTGTACGGTGGCATCGGGGGGGCAGGTGACGGGGCTGTGGGCCATCAGGGTTTCAACGCGGCTGGTGGCCAGATCGTTGCCGCGGGGTTTTTCGATGCGGGTGCGGTCAAAGAACTTGCGGGCGACCTCGTGGTCCTCGATCAGCTTGTAGAAGGGGATCGGGGGCAGCACCAGGAGGATGGAGTGTTCATCGGCGCGGGCGCTGGTGACGGAGATGCCGTCGCGCAGGAGGCCGCGTTCGCCAAAGGAGTTGCGGATGCCGAGGTGCGAGACCACCACGTCGTTTTCATCCGAGACCTCGATCTGGCCTTCGTAGACCAGAAACAGGCCGGGGAGCTTTTCGCCAAGGTCATAAACCGAAAAGCCTTTTTCGATTTCCCAGGCTTCGAACAGGGGGGCGTATTCCTCGAGAACCTCGGGGGCGAGGGCGTCGTAGGGGTGAACCGATTTCAGGAAACGCAGGATCTGTTCTTGGGTGAGAGGCATGGGAATCGACCTTGGAGGAGAAATAAAAAAGTCCTGTCCGATATGAACCGGACAGGACCAAATTTAAAGATGGCGGGCAGTCGCAGGGGACTGCCCGACCAGAGCCTCTTAGTGACCTGCGGCGGCTGCGCCTGCACCTTTCGGGATACGGACGTTTTCGACCAGTTCGTCGATTTCGGCCGGGATCGGATCGGTCGACTTCGAGACCATGAAGGCAACTGCGAAGTTGATCATTGCACCGATTGCACCGAAGGAGGTCGACTTGATGGTGCCGAGCAGCGGGTCAGCATCCGAGAACGAGTTGGTACCCGGGATGAAGAACCAGCCTTTGTGCAGGAAGATGTAGATCAGGGTTACGACCAGACCTGCCAGCATACCTGCAACGGCGCCCTTGTTGTTCACCTTGGTGAAGATACCCATCATCAGGGCCGGGAAGATCGACGCAGCGGCCAGACCGAATGCCAGAGCAACGGTTTGTGCGGCGAAGCCCGGAGGGTTCAGACCGAGGTAGGTCGCGACCGCGATAGCAACAGCCATCGAGATACGTGCCGACATCAGTTCGCCTTTTTCCGAGATGTTCGGGCTGATAGCGCCTTTGATGAGGTCGTGCGATACCGCCGAGGAGATCGCGAGCAGGAGGCCTGCAGCGGTCGACAGAGCGGCAGCCAGACCACCGGCAGCAACCAGGGCGATCACCCAACCCGGCAGGTTGGCGATTTCCGGGTTGGCCAGAACCAGGATGTCGCGGTTGAACTTGACCAGTTCGTTCTCGCTACCCCAGCCAGCGGCTTCCATTTCGGCAACTTTGTCCGCGTTCTTGTCGTTGAAGTACGCGATTTTGCCGTCGCCGTTTTTGTCTTCCCAGTTCAGAAGACCGGTTTTCTGCCAGGTGGCCATCCAGTCATACTGAGCTTCGTCTTCCATCATCTGAACCGATACCGGCTCGGACGAAGTACCATTCGGCCACATCAGTTCCGAGATGTTCAGACGTGCCATTGCACCAACAGCCGGAGCGGTGAGGTACAGCAGGGCGATGAACACCAGGGTCCAGCCAGCCGACCAACGTGCCGCCGAAACGGTGGGAACGGTGAAGAAGCGCATGATGACGTGGGGCAGACCCGCGGTACCGATCATCAGCGACAGGGTGAACAGAACCATGTTCAGCGTGTCGGCGTGGTGTGCGGTATACTCGGCAAAGCCCAGCTCGGTCACGATTGCGTCCAGTTTCGCCAGCAGCGGTTCACCCGAAGCAGCGTGCTCGCCGAACAGGCCCAGGGCCGGGATCGGGTTGCCGGTCAGCTGCAGCGAGATGAAGATCGCCGGGATGGTGTAGGCGATGATCAGAACGCAGTACTGTGCAACCTGGGTGTAGGTCACACCCTTCATGCCGCCGAAAACGGCGTAGGCGAAAACAACACAGGCGCCGATCAGCAGACCGGTGGTGTTGTCAACTTCCAGGAAGCGGCCGAAGGCAACGCCAACACCGGTCATCTGGCCGATCACGTAGGTGGTCGAAGCCACGATCAGACAGATAACGGCCACCAGGCGTGCGGTGGGCGAGTAGAAGCGGTCGCCGATGAATTCCGAAACGGTGAATTTGCCGAACTTACGCAGGTACGGTGCCAGCATCAGAGCAAGCAGAACGTAACCACCGGTCCAGCCCATCAGGAACGACGAGTTGTCATAGCCGGTGAATGCGATCAGGCCGGCCATCGAGATGAACGACGCTGCCGACATCCAGTCAGCACCAGTTGCCATACCGTTGACGACGGGGTGAACACCCTGGCCAGCAGCATAGAATTCAGAAGTCGAGCCCGCGCGGGCCCATACGGCAATACCGATGTAGAGCGCAAAGCTCGCACCGATAAAGATCCAGTTAAGTACAAACTGATCCATTGTCCCTCAGTCCTCTTATTCTTCCACGCCGTGTTCGGCGTCGAGTTTGTTCATGCGCCAGGCGTAGAAGAAGATCAGCGCCAGGAAGACCAGGATCGAACCTTGCTGGGCAAACCAGAAGCCCAGGTCGGTTCCGCCGACGGCGATGCCGCTCAGCGCCGGGCGCAGCAGGATGCCGAACCCGAAAGAGACCAGCGCCCAGATAACGAGGCTGATCTGAATGATGCGAATATTGGCTTTCCAATAATCGTTGTTGGATGAGTTGTCGGCCATGATGGCTCCTCCCTCTTTTCCGTTTCCTCCGCAAAGAAACGCGGGGGACCAGCCCCGCGTTCTTTACACTTCCCCTTTACGCGGTTGCCTTTTCGACAATCGCGCTCAGATTGCCTGCGATTACAGCGATGTCGCCCATGGCGTCGGTGCGTTGCAGGCTGCCCTTGCCTTCGTAGTAGGCAATGAGCGGTGCCGTCTGCGCGTGGTAGGCCTCAAGTCTGCTTGCCACGGTTTCGGCGTTATCGTCGGCGCGGCGTTTCATTTCCGTGCCTCCGCATTTGTCGCAGACGCCGTCGACGGCGGGCTGCTTGAATTCGTCGTGATAGCCTTCGCCGCAACCGGCGCAGGTGTAGCGGCCCGAGATGCGGGTCACCATTGCGGCGTCCTCGACCTCGAGGCTGATGGCGGCGTTGATCTTCTGGCCGCTTTCCGCCAGCAGATCGTCCAGCGCGCTTGCCTGTACGGTGGTGCGCGGGAAGCCGTCGAGGATCACGCCCTTGGCGCAGTCCTCATCGGCAAGGCGATCGCGCAGGATGTTGATCACGATTTCGTCGCTGACCAGATCCCCGGCTTCCATCACGGCTTTGGCGGCCAGACCGGCTTCGGTGCCCGCAGCAACGGCTGCGCGCAGAAGATCGCCGGTGGAGAGCTGAACCAGCCCGAATTTCTCTTCGAGCATACGGGCCTGGGTGCCTTTCCCGGCCCCCGGAGGGCCGAGAAGGATCAGAACCGGGGCGGTCGATGCGGTGGTTGCTCCGTCCATCGAATTAACCCTTGTTCATGCGGTTTTCGATCAGGTCGTCCACGACCGACGGATCTGCAAGGGTCGAGGTGTCGCCCAGCGAGCCGTAGTCGTTTTCGGCGATCTTGCGCAGGATGCGGCGCATGATCTTGCCCGAACGGGTTTTCGGCAGGCCGGGGGCCCACTGGATGAGGTCGGGCGATGCGATCGGGCCGATCTCGGTGCGGACCCAGGTGCGCAGTTCCTTGCGCAGCTCTTCCGACGGTTCCTGGTCGTTCATCAGGGTGACGTAGCAGTAGATGCCCTGACCCTTGATGTCGTGCGGGTAGCCCACAACGGCGGCCTCGGCCACGGCGGCGTGTGCAACAAGTGCGCTTTCCACTTCGGCGGTGCCCATGCGGTGGCCCGAAACGTTGATCACGTCGTCGACGCGGCCGGTGATCCAGTAGTCACCGCCTTCGTCACGGCGGCAGCCGTCACCCGCGAAGTAGTAGTTCTTGTAGTCCGAGAAGTAGGTTTTCTCGAAACGCTCGTGGTCGCCCCAGACGGTACGCATTTGCGACGGCCAGCTGTCGCCGATGCACAGAACGCCTTCGACGCCGTTGCCGGTGATTTCTTCGCCCGAGTGCGGGTCGAGAACAACCGGCTTGATGCCGAAGAAGGGCTTCATGGCCGAACCCGGCTTGGTCGCGTGTGCGCCCGGCAGCGGGGTCATCATGTGGCCACCGGTTTCGGTCTGCCACCAGGTGTCAACGATCGGGCATTTGCCCTTGCCGACTACGTCGTTGTACCAGTTCCAGGCTTCCGGGTTGATCGGCTCACCCACGGTGCCGAGGACGCGCAGGTCGGAGAGGTCGCATTTCTCGACGTACTCGTTGCCCTGGCCCATCAAGGCGCGGATCGCGGTGGGGGCGGTGTAGAACTGGTTGACTTTATGCTTTTCGCAGACCTGCCAGAAGCGCGAGGCATCGGGGTAGGTCGGAACGCCTTCGAACATGACGGTGGTCGCGCCGTTGGCCAGCGGGCCGTAGACGATGTAGCTGTGGCCGGTGACCCAGCCCACGTCAGCGGTACACCAGAAGATGTCGCCTTCGTGGTAGTCGAAGGTATACTGGTGGGTCATCGATGCGAAGACGAGATAGCCGCCCGAGCAGTGAACAACGCCCTTGGGCTGACCGGTCGAACCCGAGGTGTAGAGGATGAACAGCGGGTCTTCGGCGTTCATCTCGGCGGGCTTGCAATAGTCGTCTGCTTCCAGCGCCATTTCGTTGTAGTCGAAGTCACGGCCGTCGATCCAGGTGGTCTGGTCGCCGGTGCGCTTGACCACGAGGCATTTCACGGTGTCCTTGCAGTGCAGGAGGGCTGCGTCTGCGTTCGACTTGAGAGCGGTCTTGCGGCCACCGCGCGGTGCGGTGTCTGCGGTGATGACCACCTTGGCGTCACAGCCGTTGACACGGGCAGCGAGAGCGTCGGGCGAGAAGCCCGCGAATACGATCGAGTGGATCGCGCCGATACGGGCACAGGCCAGCATTGCATAGGCGGCTTCCGGGATCATCGGGAGGTAGATGATAACGCGGTCGCCTTTGCGCACGCCCATGTCTTCCAGGATGTTGGCCATCTTGCAGACCGACACGTGCAGCTGTTTGTAGGTGATGTGCTGGGCTTCTTCGTTCGGATCATCCGGTTCGAAGATGATGGCGGTCTGGTCGCCGCGGGTTTCGAGGTGGCGGTCGATACAGTTGGCGGCGACGTTCAGGGTGCCGTCTTCGAACCACTTGATGTCGATGTTGCCGGGGGCAAAGGACGTGTTCTTGACCTTGGTGAAGGGCTTGATCCAGTCGACGCGCTTGCCGTGCTCGGCCCAGAACGCTTCGGGATCTGCCATCGAGGCCGCGTACATTTCATTGTATTTCGCTTCATCCGCATGGGCACGCGCGATCATTTCGGCGGATGGCGGATAGGTGGGGTTTGCGGTGGCTTCAGACGACATCGAGGCTCCTCCCTCTGGTGTTGACAAATGGCTTTAACCTGCCGGAACGCAGGATGATCCTCCTTTATCCGGCGTTGCTTGGGATCATACCCAAGACTGAAAATTATGAAATAAGTAGCCGAAAGCTAAGGAAGTTTTTGTGAAGACTTTTCCAGACGCCCTGTCGAAGTTGTAAATAATTTGCCAGAATTTGTAAAAACCCCTGCAAAAGCAAGCGATTGAGAGTCAACGGTGTTTTGAAAAGGCGTTTACTGACCCTTGAAAACGGGGGATTGCGGCCTAATACCCAATTCTACCGAGGTGTGACAAATCGTTCATCGTGAATATTTGCGCTGCAAGGCCGGCAAGAAATACCGCATTGGGAATCGTTGCACGGGCGATGGACCGAGCACGGGGCTTGCAGTATCACTGGACCCGGAGCATCCGCCGGAACGGATGTGCAGAATGTCATGCAAAAGGGCAGGGCCATGAAGACGGTCGGATCAGGCAAAAAGGCGAATTTCGGGATCATGCGCGCGCTTGGCGCAATGTCGGGCACCTCGCTTGACGGGGTCGATGCGGCGGTGGTCGAGACCGATGGTCTGCGCATTGTGGGGTTCGGGGCACAGGACTACCGCGCCTACAGTCAGGAAGAACGGGACGTGCTGACCGCGGCCTTGGGGACGTGGGGCGGCGGAGCGGCAGACAAGGCGGCTCGGATTGTCGAAGCGGCGCATATCGAGGTATTGAGAGGGTTCGAAGATGTGGACCTGATCGGGTTTCACGGTCAGACCCTTGCGCATGAGCCGCGCGGGCGCGGGACCTGCCAGGTGGGCGATGGTCAGGCGCTGGCCGAGGCGCTGGGGCGTCCGGTGGTCTGGGATTTCCGCTCGTCCGATGTGCAGCTGGGAGGCGAAGGCGCGCCGCTGGCGCCGTTTTTCCATTTCGCCTGTGCCAAGTGGATCGGGGGCGAGCGACCCTTGTGTTTCCTGAACCTCGGCGGGGTTGGCAATATCACCTGGGTTGATCCGCGCAAGGCGGCGCCGGAAGACGAGGGCGCGCTTTTGGCGTTTGACACGGGGCCTGCCAATGCGCCGGTCAACGACCTGATGCGCGAGCGGCTGGGTCTGGACTGTGACCGCGACGGGGCGGTGGCGATGGAGGGCGAGGTGGAGACCGGGGCGCTCGAGTTGTTCCTTGCCGAGCCGTATTTCACGCGGATGCCGCCCAAGTCGCTTGACCGCAATGACTTTGCCGAGATGGTCGGCCTGGTGCGCGAATTGTCGGATGCGGATGCGGCGGCCACCCTGACGGCGATGTGTGCCGCCGGCGTTGCGGCGGGCATGGCGCATTGTCCGAAGCCGCCGGAAAAGGTGCTTGTGACCGGGGGCGGGCGCAAGAACCCGGTGCTAATGGAAATGCTGCGGGTGTCGCTTGACTGTCCGGTGGTGCCGGTCGAGGAGGTCGGGCTGGATGGCGATATGCTGGAGGCGCAGGCCTTTGCCTATCTCGCTGTGCGGGTGGCGCGGGGGCTGCCGACCTCCTGTCCGGCGACCACGGGGGTGAGCGCGCTTGTCGGTGGCGGCGTGGTGAGCGATCCGGAGTAAAGGAAGGTCAATAAGGGGCGCTGCCCCTCTTGCCCCGTGCGGGGCAATTCACCCCGGGGTATTTGGGCCAAGAAGAAATTCAGGGAATATCGAACCCCGGTGCGGCCAAGGTGAAGCCTTCGAACTGGAAGGCGGGGGATACGGTGCATCCCACCAATGTCCAGTCGCCTGTGGTTTCGGCCGATTGCCAGTGGTTTTCGGGCACGATGACCTGTGGGAGCTGACCTGCGGCGAGGTCGGGGCCTAAGCGGTGCACCTGTTTTGGGCCTGCCTCGGTGGTGGCGAGGTCCAGGTTCAGCGGTGCGCCGGCGTAGTGGTGCCAGATCTCGGTGGCATCGACGCGGTGCCAATGGCTGCGTTCGCCGGATTTGAGCAGGAAATAGATCGCCGTGCCAGCGGGGCGCTGGCCGTCTTTGGCCTCGGCAATCCATGTCTGGCGATAGTGGCCGCCTTCGGGGTGCGGGGCGAGGTTCAGGCGGGCAATGATCTCATCAGCAGTCATGCCGCGACATTTGCCGAAGGGGACGGGGCTTGCAAGTGCGAAAGCGCCTCGTGCGCCAGAGTGGCCGCGACCTCCGGCACTTCGAGCGGGAAGAGGTGGCCGCGGTCGGGCAGGTGGGTGAGGGGGATGTCGGGCCGCGCCTTTGCCAATGCGGCAAGGCTTTCTGGGGGCACGAAGAGCGAGGGTTTGGCCGCGAGGATGCGGGTTGGCACGGTGAGAGCCTTTAGGGTTGGCAGCGTGTGCGGTGGCGTGACGAAGTTGTGGCCTTCCCAGCGCGGCGAAAACCGCAGGGTGATGCCGCGGGTGTCTTCCTCGGTGATGTTGTCGACGAGGGTGGCGAGGGCGTCGTCGTCAAACCGCTTGTAGGCGGGGATGGCGCGCAGTTCGGCAAAGGCGGCGGTGCGGTCGGGCCAGTGGGCGCGGCGGTGGAAAGTGGCAGGCGCCGGGCCGAGGCGGCTGCGCAGGCCGTAGGGCAGGAGGCGCATCATGGTGGCGATGCGGCGGGTGGCGCCCGAGGGTTCGATCAGGACGAGGCCGCGAAACAGGTCGGGGCGTTTGACGGCGGCCATGGCGGTGGCGGCAGAGCCCATGGAATGCGCGACGGCAAGGATCGGGCCCATGGCATTGGCATCAAGCCAGGCGATCAGGTCATCGGCGTATTGATCCCAGCCACGGTGGCGCAGCGGGTGTGGTTTGGAGGGCCAGAAGGGCCGCATCTCGAGCGCGTGGACATCATACTGCGTGGCGAGGCTTTGCAAAAAGGGCTGGTAGCAGGCCGGGCCAAAGCCGTTGGCGTGGTAGAAATGCAGGGCAGGCCCGTCGCCCGGAAAATGCAGGGCGCTGGCGGTGTGGCTGCCGATGGGGGTGTGGGAAATCGAATAGGTCATCCGCGCGAAATTAGGCCGGGACGCGCGGGGGGCAAACCCTGACGTTGCGTGAGGGGCGTCAGAGGGGGCGCACATCCCTGAAGGTGGCGGCTTCGCCCAGTTTGGTGCCCGTGGCGTCGGTCAGGGGCCAGATGATGGCGTTGCGAATTTCGAACCGCCTGCCGGTGGCGGAGACGCGGATGCCGGCGTAGTTCTCGATAAAGCCTTTCTGACGCATCTCGGCGAACATGGCGTCGCGCTGGCCGCGCTCAGCCGGTTCGGCAGTGCGGCGCGAGGGCATGGAGGTGAGCGTCTGCCAGTCCATCTCCCACAGGTGCTGGGCCGCGAGGTTGCCATAGGTCAGGACCGGATCGGTTGCTGTGTTGTGCGACAGGATCGGGAAGGGCGCGTGGTAGAGGGCTTTGGCGGTGTCGGGGTCATGCAGAGGCCGGCCCAGAAGGCGCGCGAAGGTGGTGGCCAGGAGGGTGGCGTGGGCAGGTTGGTAGGCGTTCTGGTGGGAGGGGGCGTGCATGGTTTGCAGGTTCGAGGCTATGGCAGTCAGGTTTTCCATCCCAACTCCTGAAGCAGGACCGGGGGTATATCAGCGGTCAAAGAGATCTCCGCCACCCGATCCGCGCGTTCCATTTGGCGGTTTCGCTTGAATTGTTCAGGCGATTTGGTTGCGACGCAAACATAGAGCCAGTCGCCGCGTTTGCTTGGGCTCCGCGTCGCGTTGCCCGAATTGATCGGGGAAAGATAGAGGTTGTCTTTGAATTGGCGGTGGAGTTTTCGGCTGTCGAGGAGGAATTCGTGAAGTCCTCCGGTTTCGTCTGACAGGCGTTTGTTGAATGCCGCCCCGCGACGTTGCGGCCAAAAGAACACTCTCTGATCCAGTTGTTTTGACCAGCTTTCCATTGAATGCCCTTCAAGGAATTCTAGCTTATTCTGACCAGCACGGAGAGGCTTTTGGTCGTTTAAAATGACGGGGAAACCGTCAAGAGTTCCTTGCAGTCGTTCCTTTCTAAGAACGAGATAATTGGAAGGAATTCCCGCTTTTTGCGCAAGGGTTTCGGCACACATCAAACCATGTTTGTTGATGCAGTCCAGATTTGAGCTTGCGGTCTTGTGGACGACATAGTCGCCCACAAGTTTTGCAAACTCATCCGCGGTCATGCCTTGAGGATCGAGCGGCCTGCGTATTCGGCGGTTTCGCCGAGCAGTTCTTCGATGCGGATCAGCTGGTTGTATTTCGCGAGCCGGTCCGAACGCGCCAGCGAGCCGGTTTTGATCTGGCCGCAGTTGGTGGCAACCGCGAGGTCGGCGATGGTGGCGTCTTCGGTTTCACCCGAGCGGTGCGACATCACGTTGGTGTAGCGGGCGCGGTGTGCCATGTCGACGGCCTTGAGGGTCTCGGTCAGCGAGCCGATCTGGTTCACCTTGACCAGCATCGAGTTGGCGACGCCCTGGGCGATGCCGTCGGCGAGGCGGGCGGGATTGGTCACGAAGAGATCGTCACCGACCAGCTGGACCTTGTCGCCGATCATGTCGGTCAGGATTTTCCAGCCTTCCCAGTCGTCTTCGTCCATGCCGTCTTCGATCGAGATGATCGGGTAGTCGTTGCAGAGATCGGCGAGGTACTGGGCGTTTTCGGCCGAGGTCAGCGATTTGCCTTCGCCTTTCAGCTCGTATTTGCCGTCCTTGTAGTATTCCGAGGAGGCGCAATCGAGGGCGAGGTAGATGTCTTCACCCAGCTTGTAGCCGGCTTTTTCGACCGAGGTCTTGATGAAGTCGAGGGCGTCGCGGGTCGAGGCGATGTTGGGGGCAAAGCCGCCTTCGTCGCCGATGCCGGTCGACAGGCCTGCGGCGGAGAGTTCTTTTTTCAGGGTGTGGAAGACTTCGGCACCCATGCGCACGGCTTCTTTGATGTTGGCCGCCGACACAGGCATGATCATGAATTCCTGGATGTCGATCGGGTTGTCGGCGTGTTCGCCGCCGTTGATGATGTTCATCATCGGCACCGGCAGGATGCGCGCCGAGGTGCCGCCAACGTAGCGGAACAGGGGCTGGGCGGTGAAATCGGCAGCGGCCTTGGCGACGGCCAGCGAGACGCCGAGGATGGCGTTTGCGCCGAGGCGGCCCTTGTTCGGGGTGCCGTCGAGTTCGATCATGGCTTCGTCGATGGCAACCTGTTCGGTCACGTCAAAGCCGACCAGCGCCTCGGCGATTTCGCCGTTGACGGCGGCCACCGCCTCGAGAACGCCTTTGCCGAGATAGCGGTCCTTGTCGCCATCGCGCTTTTCCACGGCTTCGTGGGCCCCGGTCGAGGCGCCCGAAGGCACGGCGGCGCGGCCCATGGTGCCGTCTTCGAGGATCACGTCGACTTCGACGGTGGGGTTGCCACGGCTGTCGAGGATTTCGCGGGCGTGGATGTCGATAATGGTGCTCATCGGGACTCTACTTCCTTGGGAATATGGTCGTTTGCGCGTTTCATAGCAGGGGCGTGGCGAATGTAAACGGCCTGAGCGCAGGGATGCGGCAGGTTAGCGCGAACAGCGACATGTTGGCCCCGGAATGAGGCGAAGGGGCGCTGCCCCTCTGGGTCCGGCAGGGCCGGCCCCATTCACCCCGAAGTATTTAGAGGTGCATTGAAGCGGATCAGTCCTGCGGGAACTCGGCCTGTGGTTCGGCCACCGGGCGCGAGAGGCGGCGTTCGCGCAGGAAGGTGTAGAGGCCGGTGGCGATGATCAGGCCGGAGCCGAGCAGGGTGGGCAGGTCGGGGCGTTCGGAGAAGACGAAGACGCCGACCAGCATGGAGAAGACCAGCCGGGTGTAGCGGAAGGGCGCGACAACCGAGGCTTCGCCCACGCGCATGGCGATGACGATGCCGAGATAGCCGAGGGCGCCGAAGACGATGGCGCCTGCGAACATGCCGGATTGTGCGCTGTCGATGGCGGCAAGGGGCGTGCCGGTGAAGGCCAGCATCAGCCCGCCCGCGATGATCAGCGAGGCAAAGCCCTGGAAGGAGACCACGTAGGAGGAGACGGCGGCGTCAATACGGCGGGTGATGAGATCGCGGGCCACCACGGCAACCACGGCGACGAGGACAAGGAGGGTTGCGGGCTGGAAGCCTTCGAAGCCGGGGCGGATGATCATCAGGACGCCGATAAAGCCGATGCCGATCGCGCTCCAGCGCCGCCAGCCGACCTGTTCGCCGAGGAAGAGGGCCGCGCCCATGGTGAGGACCAGCGGCAGGGCCTGAAACACGGCGGCGACGGTGGAGATGTCGACCAGCGCGAGGGCGGAGGCAAAGAACATCGCGGCAAAGCCTTCGCTGGCGGCACGCCACAGGAGGGGGGCACGCCAGGCGGTGCGGGCAAAGAGGTTCTGGCCCTTGAGAGTGGCGGTGATGGCGAAGATCAGCGATGAGCCGATGCCGAGGCCGATCAGGATCTGGCCGGTGGCCAGCGACGACGACAGGGCCTTGATGAACATGTCTTCAAGGGTAAAGCCCGCCATGGCGAGGACGATGAGAAGGATGCCCTGGACGTTGTTCATGAAATGGCCTGCAAAAGAGTTCGCGTGTTAACGACCAGAAGCGACAAATCCGGGCATGGCGCAAGCGTATTTGCGACATTGCGCCATGGGATTTTGTGAGGCCACGTATCACGGGGCGTGATGGCAGGGCGCAGTACATGCGCCGTGCTTATGGTCTCAGAGCGGGCGGATCTTGAGGCTTGTGATGCGGTTGGCCTCGCGGTCCATGACCTCGAAGCGGAAACCGTGGAACGAGAAGACCTGTCCGACGGTGGGGATCATCTGGGCTTCGTGGATCACCAGACCGGCAATCGTGTTGGCCTCGTCATCCGGCAGCGCCCAGTCGGTTGCGCGGTTCAGGTCGCGGATCGTCATCGCGCCGTCGATCAGGAACTGGCCGTCATCCGAGCGGGCGATTTCCGGCTCGTCGTCGATGTCGAATTCGTCGGTGATCTCGCCGACGATTTCTTCAAGGATGTCCTCGAGCGTGATAAGGCCCTGAAGCGAGCCGTATTCGTCGACCACCAGCGCAAAGTGCGAATGGCGGCGCAGGAATTCACGCATCTGGTCGTCGAGCGAGGTGGTCTCGGGGACGAAGTAGGGCTCTTTAGCGACCTCTGCGATGGCGAAGTCGGTGAGGCTTTCGAAGGCGCCCTCGGCGTTGGAAATCCGCTGGTAGAGCGCGCGGAACAGGTCTTTGGCGTGGACCACGCCGATGATGTTCTCGGGGTCGTCCTTGAACACCGGCAGGCGGGTGTGGTTGCTTTCAAGACATTGGTTCAGGATCGCGGTGGCATCGTTGTCGGCGTCGATCATCTCGATGCCCGAACGGTGCAGCATGATTTCCTCGACGGCGCGGTCGGCAAGGTCCAGCGCGCCGAGGATGCGGTCGCGGTCTTCTTTCTCGACGATGCCTTCGGAGTGGCCGAGCTGGATCGCGCCGGCGATTTCCTCGCGCACGGCGAGGATGTGGCTGTCGGGGTCGATCTTGACGCCCACCACGCGCAGGACGCCGCGCACAAGAAGGCGCACGGCGCTGACGATGGGGGCAAAGAGGGTGACCAGCACGCCGATGGGGGCGGCGACGCGGGCGGCCGCGCCTTCGGGGTTCGAGATCGCGTAGGTCTTGGGCAGAACCTCGGCGAAGATCAGGACCAGGAGGGTCATGACGAGGGTGGCCAGCGCCACGCCGGATTCGCCAAAGGCGCGGGTGAAGATCGCGGTGGCGAGCGAGGCCGCGAGGATGTTGACGAGGTTGTTGCCCAGCAGCACCGAGCCGATCAGACGTTCATTGTCTTCGGTGATGCGCAGGGCGCGGGCGGCGCCGCGGTTTCCCTTGTCGGCCTGCGTGCGCAGCTTGCCGCGCGACGCGGCGGTCAGCGCGGTTTCCGAGCCGGAGAAGAACCCGGACAGCACCAGCAGCCCCAGAATGGCGCCTGCGGTGATCCAGAACCCTGCATCCAATGACGATGTCGTGACTTCCATTTTCGGTGTCTATCCTCTTAGGTCACTTGGGTTATGGGGCGCGCGGGGCGCGCAATCAAGGGATCAGCGGATGAGAATTGTCGATCTGGGCGTGCTTGAGGGGCCTGTGCTGGTATTTGGCGGGCCATATTCCAATTTGCAGGCCACCGAGGCGCTTTTGTCCGAAGGGGCGCGTCGCGGCATTGCGCCCGCGCGAATGATCTGCACGGGGGATGTGGTGGCCTATTGCGCGGCACCTGCGGAAACGGTGGCGCGGGTGCGCGGGAGCGGGTGTGTCGTGGTGGCGGGGAACTGCGAAAAGCAGCTTGCGGCCAATGCCATGGACTGTGGCTGTGGATTTGAAGAGGGCACCGCCTGTGACCTGTTGTCGGCAGGGTGGTACGCCCATGCGGATCGCGAGATCGGGGCGGATGATCGTGCGTGGATGGCGGGGCTGCCGGATCTGGCGGTGTTTACGCATGAAGGCAAACGCTGGGCCGTGCTGCATGGCGGGGTGAGCGACATCAGCCGGTTTCTCTGGAGTGCCTCGCAGGATGCTGATTTTTTGGAAGAAATCGAAGTGGTGCGTCGTGCTGTGGGTGGTTTGGATGGTGTTCTTGCCGGGCATTGTGGCATTCCGTTTCAGCGGGACGTGGCCGGTGTGAACTGGGTGAATGCCGGGGTGATCGGAATGCCGCCGCATGATGGCGGGACGGCGACGCGATATGCGGTGCTGGAGGGCGGCACGGTTGAATTCTGTACGCTGGCCTATGATGCAACGGCGGCGCGGGAGGCGATGGAAGCGGTGGGCCTGCGGCAGGGGTATCACGTGGCGCTGACCTCGGGGATCTGGCCGTCTGAGGATGTTCTTCCGCCTGCGCTGCGGCGGGCCGATCAGGTTTTGCCCGCCAGCGGGTGATGGGTCATCACCAGCTCGCGCAGGCGTTCATCAAGAACGTGGGTGTAGATTTCCGTGGTGGAAATGTCGGCGTGGCCAAGCAGGGTCTGGATCACCCGCAGGTCGGCACCGTTGGCCAGCAGGTGGGTGGCAAAGGCGTGGCGTAGGGTGTGCGGTGTGACCTTTTCAGGTGACACACCACCATTGACTGCCAACTCCTTGATAAGCATGTAGAAACGGTGCCGTGTGAGGTGGCCGGATTTGCCCCGCGATGGGAAAAGGAAGCGGGATTTCGGGTGGCCTTTTTCGCGGGCGGCTTCCTCGGCCTCGTCGCGGGATTTGAGCCAGTCGGCAAGGGCCGCGCGGGCCGGTGGCGACAGGGGCACCATGCGTTCCTTGCTGCCCTTGCCCATGATCAACAGCATGTTGGGATCACCGCGGGCGGCAGAGACTGGAAGGGAGACCAGCTCCGTGACCCGCATTCCGGTGGCGTAGAGCAGTTCCAGAAGACAGGTGTTGCGCAGGCGGTCTGACGGGGTGCGGCCAGAGGCGCGGGCGGCTTCAAGCAGGCGGTCGACCTCGGCTTCGTCGAGTGTTTTTGGCAGGCGTTTGTCGCGGCCCGGACCCTTGATCTGGATCGCCGGATTGCTGTCGCGCCAGCCTTCTTCAAAGGCGAAACGGTAAAGCTGTTTGATCGCGGAGAGGCGGCGGGCGCGGGTGGACTTGGCCAGGCCCTGGGCCTCGCAATGGATCAGGTAGGTTTCGATATCGGAGCGGGTTGCTTCCGCGACGGAGACCTTGGTGTCATTGGCCCATGCGGCAAAGTTCTCAAGGTCGCGGCGGTAGCTGATCAGGGTGTTTTCCGAGGCGCCGAGCTCGGCGGATTGTGCTTCAAGAAAAAGCTCCAGCCAATTGTAAACGCTCATGTTTTACCCCCTGAAGTCCAGTAGGGCAGCCTGCAGGGAGGCGCGGCGGGCGGTGTCTTCGAGACCAACCGCGCGGAAGATCGCCAGCGCATTGGTCAGGGCGGCAAGATCGCCGGAGGCGCCGGCCTCCATCTGGTCCATGGCGCGCAGGATGACCTCGCCCAGTTGGCCGCGCACAAGCATGGTCGAGATGTCCTGCGGCACGCCCGCGTCGTGGAAGGCATCGGCGATGGCGCGGTGCAGCGGGTTGGTCGGGGTGCGGGGCGGCGAGCCCATGGCGAGACCGGCAAGGAAATCGCGCGGGCCTGACTTGGCCGCCAGTTCATAGGCGGGCGACAGGAGGGCGACATCGCGGGCAAGGCGGGCGCTCACACCGGTGAGTTTCAGGCGTAGGAGGCGTTCGCCGTAGAGGCGGGCGAAGGGCACCTCGAGATGCACCGACTGCATGGCGGACCAAGCGGAGGGGAGGGTATCGGCCACGGCGTTGGCGTCCTGTGCCTCGATGGCGCGGTCGAAGGCCTGCACGGCGGCGACACGATCCCAGATCATGCCGGAGGCCGAGGGTTTGCCTTCGGAGTAGATGCCGAGCAACCGGTTGGCCGGCAAAGCGCCGGTGCGTGCCAGGCGTTCTGCCGCATCGAGACGGGCCTTCCAGCCGGCGGTTTCACGCAGGTCCGCATGGGCAAAGGGGCGCGGCAGGCCGGTGGTGGGGCGAGCTTCGCCGATGGCTTCGTAGAGGCGGAAGGTCAGCGGCGTGATCGTGCCGGTGGCCACGTCGAGCGGGTCGCCTTCAAAGAGATCGGGATCGAGGAAACGGGCCAGAAGCGCGTCTTCCTCGGCGGTGAGAAGGCCCAGCGCATTGGCGGTGCCAAGGGTCAGGACAGCGGCTGACCATTCGCCAGCGCGGGCGGTACAGAATACGCGGGTGGCATAGTTCGGCGCGAGGTGTGGGGATTTGGCAAGGCGGGCGCAGGCGCGGTCTTCGCGCCCCAAGAGGAGCGTGATGTCGAGCCAGCGTTCGAACAGGGCGGGGGTGTCGGGGCCTGCGCGGTCGATCAGCGCCTCGGCCTGATCCAATGCACCCATTTCCATCAGCTTGTCGATGCGGGTGAGCAGCATGGCGTCGGGACCGGCGGGATCGGTGGTCGGGTTGGCCTCGGCCAGAAGCAGGGTATAGAGTAGCGCCTGTGTTGCGGGCACGAGTTCGGGGCGCGCCCCGGCGATCAGGGCGCCAAGGCGGTCGGACTGGCTGTTCTGCCAGAGGGTCTGGGGCAGGCCGGTCATATGCGGCGGCAAGAGGCCCACCGCGTTGCGGCCGGGATCGTCCAGCGTGTCGACAGAGATGGTGGGCGTCTCGACACCGGCAGAGACAGGCGGCTCTTCGAGCTGAAGCGTGACGGTGGGAGTCTGGTTCAGCCAGTCGATGGCCGAGAGCGGTGCGGGCTCTTGCGCCCAAAGCGATGTCGGCACGGCCAGCAGCAGCGCCGCGAGGGGCGCCCTAGTTGCCATTTGTCGGTGTCAGGGTCACGGGAACCCGGATTTCCTGTTGAGGTGCGCTGAAGTCAGCCCCGAGGATCGGCCCAACATAGGCGTAGCCGACAAGGCCGATCGCAGCCAATGCGACCAGCAGGAAAAGGAAGAGGATCAGCTTGCCCATTGTAACCCCGTATGACTCTGCCTGTTTTTTTGGAACTTATAACTGGCCTTTTCGGCAATATCACGTCATTCAGTGCCGAAAGATGAAATTTGGGCGAAGCTTGGCCTATCTGGGGCGTGACTGATGCGTTTGAAGCTTAAAAAGACAGTGGTTCTCGTGGGCATGATGGGGGCCGGGAAAACGGCTGTGGGACGGGCTTTAGCGGCGCGTCTCGAAGTGCCTTTCCTGGATTCGGATGCGGAAATCGAAAAGGCGGCCAACATGAGCATCGCCGAGATTTTTGCCCGCGACGGCGAGCCGTTCTTCCGCCGCAAGGAAGCGCAGGTGATCGAACGCCTGCTGGACGAAGAGCGCGGCATCCTGTCGACGGGGGGCGGGGCCTATCTTGCCGATGGCAACCGCACGGTGATTGGTGAAAAGGGCGTTGCGGTCTGGCTGGACGCGGATCTTGAGCTGCTGTGGAACCGGGTCAAGCACAAGGACACGCGGCCCCTGCTGCGCACCGCCGATCCCAAGGCGACGCTGACCGAGATTTTCGAGGCACGAGTGCCTGTTTATTCGCTGGCGGAACTGTCGGTGAAGGCGGACCCGTCCTATTCGATTGAAGAGATGGCCGAGCGGGTGGTGGATGCGCTGCTGACGCGGCCCGACGTACTGGAGACACTGGCATGATGGAAACCGTTCACGTGGGGCTGGGCGATCGCGCCTATGACATTCATATCGGCCCCGGCCTTCTGGCCCGTGCGGGAGAGCTGATCAAGCCGATGCTGAAACGCCCGCAGGTGCGGGTCGTGACTGACGAGAACGTGGCCGCGATTCACCTTGATGGCCTGCGTGCCGGACTGGCCGCGGCGGGGATCGAGATGGAGGCGCTGGTGCTGCCCGCGGGGGAAAGCACCAAGAGCTGGCCGCATTTCGAACGCACGGTGGAATGGCTTCTGGAAGAGAAGGTCGAGCGGCGTGATCTTGTCGTGGCCTTTGGCGGTGGCGTGATCGGCGACCTGACGGGCTTTGCCGCGGCGGTGCTGCGTCGGGGTGTTGGGTTCGTGCAAATCCCGACCTCGCTTCTGGCGCAGGTCGACAGTTCGGTGGGCGGCAAGACGGGCATCAACTCGGCGCAGGGCAAGAACCTGATCGGGGCGTTCCATCAGCCTTCGCTTGTTCTGGCGGATACCGAGGTTCTGGGCACGCTGACGGCGCGGGATTTCCTTGCCGGGTATGGCGAGGTGGTGAAATACGGCCTGTTGGGTGATGCGGCGTTTTTCGAGTGGCTTGAGGCGCAGGGGCCTGCGCTTGCCTCGGGCGATATGACGGCACGGATCGCGGCGGTGAAACGCTCCTGCGAGATGAAGGCCGAGATCGTGGCCCGAGACGAGACCGAGCAGGGGGACCGCGCGCTTCTGAACCTTGGCCATACCTTCTGTCACGCGCTGGAAGCGGCCACCGGTTACGGGGATCGCCTGTTGCACGGCGAGGGGGTGGCGATTGGCTGTGCGCTGGCCTTTGAACTGAGCCACCGTCTTGGCCTGTGTTCGCAGGAAGAGCCGAGCCGCGTGCGCGCCCACCTTGCCGAGATGGGCATGAAGGTGGACCTTAGGGACATTGACGGTGATCTGCCGGATGCCGATGGCCTGCTGGACCTGATGGGGCAGGACAAGAAGGTTGTGGACGGGCAGTTGCGATTTATCCTCGCCAAGGGGATCGGCAAGGCTTTCGTGACATCGGACGTGCCGCGTGATGTGGTGAAGGGTCTGCTTGAGGACGAATTGAAACGGCGGTGAGCGCATGGCCTACAGGGCTGAGTTTGTAGACGATATGGCCGGAGGGCGCCCTGTGATGGGGCTGCTGGTCTTGTCTTCGGATGAGGTTCTGGAACAGGACATGCGGGTGTTGTTGCCTGCCTCGGCGGTGGTGATGCACACATCGCGTGTCGAGAATTCGGACGAAATCACCGGCGATACGCTGGCGGCGATGGCAGAGACGCTGACGCCTGCGGCGCGGGCCTTGCCGCCTTCGGCGACGTTTGACGTGATCGGCTATGGCTGTACCTCGGGAACGGCGGTGATCGGGTCTGACCGCGTGGCGGAACTGGTGCGTGCGGGTGCCAGGGTGGCGCAGGTGACCTCGCCCCTGGATGCGTTGCAGCGGGCCTGTGCCGCGCTTGGCGTTTCGCGGCTGGCGCTGTTGTCGCCCTATGTCGAAGAGGTTTCGGACCGGCTTCGGCAGGCCATGGCGGCGCGGGGGCTTGAGACACCGGTGTTCGGATCGTTCAACGAGGGCCGCGAAGAGGCGGTCGCGCGGATTTCCCCGGCTTCGATCATCGAGGCGGCTGTCGATCTGGGGCAGAGAGAGGTTGAGGCGGTGTTCATGTCCTGCACCAACCTGCCATCGCTTTCTGTGATCGAAGAGATCGAGGCGTTTATCGGAAAACCGGTGCTGTCGTCGAACCAGGTGCTGGCCTGGGATATGGCGCAGAGGGCGGGGATCACGGCCATGCCGGTGCCGGTGGGGCGGTTGCACCGCGCTTAGCGCAACTCGCTTTATTGTCCACTGGCGTTACCGCGTCAAAACGCCCTATCAAATCCGCGTAACATTTAGGCAAGTGTCGCCTTCAATACTGTTTTGAAGGAAGTGAACCCATGTCGTCCTATCTCAAGTCGCACCCGACCCGTGATGGTTTCTTTGGTGAGTATGGCGGGGCCGAGTTGCCGCCGGTTCTGGAGCCGCATTTCAAGGCGATCGGGGAGGCCTATGACAAGATTTCCAAGTCGGCCGAGTTCATTCGTGACCTGCGCTATGTGCGCAAGCATTTCCAGGGGCGTCCGACGCCGGTCTCGCACCTGAAGAACCTGAGCGACATGTGCGGCGGGGCGCAAATCTATGCCAAGCGCGAAGACCTGAACCATACCGGTGCGCACAAGCTGAACCACTGTATGGCCGAGGCGCTTTTGGCCAAGCACATGGGCAAGACCAAACTGATGGCGGAAACTGGCGCGGGCCAGCATGGTGTGGCGCTGGCCACGGCGGCGGCTTATTTCGGCATGGAGTGCGAAATCCACATGGGCGAGATCGACATCGCCAAGGAAGCGCCGAACGTCACGCGCATGAAGCTTTTGGGGGCCGAGGTTGTGCCCGTGGGCTTTGGCGGGCGGTCGCTGAAAGAGGCGGTGGATTCGGCGTTCCAATCCTATGTGCCGCAGGCCGATACCGCGCTGTTTGCGATTGGTTCGGTTGTGGGGCCGCACCCGTTCCCGATGATGGTGCGCGACTTCCAGCACGTGGTGGGCATCGAGGCGCGCGAGCAGTTCATGGAAATGACCGGCCAGCTGCCCGATATGGTTGCGGCCTGCGTAGGCGGTGGTTCGAACGCGATGGGCCTGTTTGCAGGCTTCATCGACGACGCGGACGTGGCGCTGTACGGGGTCGAGCCGATGGGCACCTCGTCCAAGCTTGGCGATCACGCGGCGACCATCACCTATGGCGAGGATGGCGACATTCACGGCTTCCGCACCATGGTTCTGAAGGATGAAAACGGCGAGCCTGCACCGGTGCATACCGTGGCTTCGGGTCTGGATTATCCGGGTGTCGGCCCAGAGCACGCCTATCTTTATCGTTCGGGCCGCGCCAACTATACGGCCGCGAACGACAAGGAGGCGCTGGATGCCTTCTATAAGCTCTCCAAGCACGAAGGCATCATCCCCGCGCTTGAAAGCGCCCATGCAGTGGCCTTTGCCATGCGCGAGGCAGCGAACAACCCAGGCAAGTCGATCCTAATCAACCTGTCGGGACGGGGCGACAAGGACATCGATTATGTCACCGAGACCTATGGGTTTGGCGTCGAATAAGACGGTGTGACATCCAATTGAAAACGCCCCCGCAATGGTCGGGGGCGTTTTTGTTTTCGGGATCAGATCAGGGAGAGTTCGCCGTTGCCGGCTGGAACCAGAGGGTGGTTTCGTCCGTCATTGCGCGTACCGCAAGATCGCCCGACGCTGTCGTATTCCGAGACCTGCTTGGCCGCCTACCGCCCTTTCAGCACCATCAGTTCGCCGACGTTGTCCTTGGTGACATAGCCGACCATCTGGCCGCTGCTGGCAGAGATCAGGGCGACAGCGGGGGCGCCTTTGTGCAGGGCGTCCAGAACCGCTTCGAGGCCGGCAGTCAGGGGCAGGCGCGGGATGTCGGTGGTCATGATCTCGGCAACCGGCTGCATCTTGTGGTCATCCCCCATCATGGCGTGGAAGATGGCGTTGCGGGTGACAAAACCAAGCAGGGCACCGCTGGTGTCTTCCACCGGGAATTCGTGCTGCGTGGTGCGGATCAGGGCGGCGGCTGCGGCGCTGGCGGTATCGGTGGGGGAAAGGGTTTCGTAGGTGGTGATCATCGCGTCGCGGGCGGTCAGGCGGCGGGTGACGGCGCGGATGGCGACGTCCTGGTTCTCGGCATTGGCGGCGATGAAGACGAAGAAGGCCACGAGGATCAGGATCGGGTTGCCGGTGTTGAGGCCGAGAAAGGCCAGCAGAAGCGCCACAAGTTGCCCGGCGGCGGCAGCGATGCGGGTGGCCTGAACGCGGGACATGTAGAGGCTGAGGGCGGCGCGGAAGACGCGTCCGCCATCCATTGGGAAGGCCGGGATCATGTTGAAGACGGCAAGAAACAGGTTGATCATGGCCAGTTGGGCGAAAAAGCCGATCTCGGGGTCTTCGAGATTGGGCATGGTCGAGAAATCGGGCCGCGCCCCGAAGAGCACGGCAAGTACGAACCAGATCACCACGTTCACGGCGGGGCCGGCGATGGCCATCAGGATTTCCTCGCGCGGTTTTTCGGGCATCTTTTCAAGGCGTGCCATGCCGCCGATGGGCAGGAGGGTGATGTCGGGGGTGCGGATGCCAAAGCGGCGCGCCACGAGGGCATGGCCGTATTCGTGGGCGAGGACGCAGGCAAAGAGGGCGATCACCAGTGAGACATTGCGCAGGGCGGCCTCGGGGCCGGACTGGACGTAGGCAGCCCAGCCGATCCAGGCCAGCAGCAGGAAGAACGTCAGGTGGATGCGGACTTCGCTGCCAAGAAGGCGACCGAGGGAAATGGACCAGCTCATGACATCTCCTGCCAAGTGAAAAGGGGACGGCTGACCGTCCCCTTCATTACATCAGATGGCCCCAGCGGCGTCGAGGGCCGCGTCGTCAGCCTGCGGCGCGTTGCACGAGGTTGAGACAGATGCGGGTGGCGGCGGCCATGTCCTGTACGCTGATCCACTCGAGCGGGCCGTGGATTTGTTGCATCCCGGTAAAGAGGTTGGGGCAGGGGACGCCAAGTTCGGTAAGGCGCGAGCCGTCGGTGCCGCCACGGATCGGGATCGAGAGAGGTTCGAAGCCTTCGTCGCGATAGGCATCGCGGGCGAGGTCAACCGGGGTCATGTCCTTTTCTAGCCAGTAGCGCATGTTGCGGTATTGCTTGGTGATGGTGCAGGTGACACTGGCCCCCGGAAAATCGGCCTCGGCCTTGGCGCAGGCCTCTTGCAGGCGGGTGCGGCGGGCCTCAAGCCCGTCCAGTTCGAAATCGCGCAGGATGAACTTGAGCGTGGCATCGGACGAGCCGCCTTCCATGCCGTAGCAGTGGATGAACCCCTCGCGGCCCTCTGTGGTTTCCGGTGTTTCGCCCTCAACGTCGAGATCGGTGACAATGCTCGCGGCGACATGCAGCGCGTTGACCAGCGTGTTCTTGGCCCAGCCGGGGTGTGCGGAGATGCCTTTGACGTCGACCACGGCACCATCTGCCGAGAAACTTTCGAATTCGATGCTGCCGGCGCGGCTGCCGTCGAGGGTGAAGGCAAAATCCACGTTGAAATCGGCGGGCAGGCGGTCGTCGACCCCACGGCCGATTTCTTCGTCGGGGGTAAAGGCAAGACGCACGCGGCCATGTTTCAGGCCGGGGGTGGTGAGCAGGTGTTCGGCCATCGTCATGATGATGGCGACGCCGGATTTGTCGTCGGCCCCCAGCAGGGTGAGGCCAGAGGCGGTGATGATGTCATCACCCGTCTTGGCGGCGAGATAGGGCAGCTTGGCCGGATCAAGCAGGAGGTCGGGATTGTCGGGATAAGTGATCGGGGTGCCGTCCCATGCGGTGTGGACACGCGGTTTGACGCCTGTGGCGTTGAACTGCGGGGCGGTGTCGACGTGGGCGCAGAAGCCGATGGACGGGGCGGCGGCATCGGTGGCGGGGACCGTGGCCAGAACCGCGCCATAGGGTGTGAGTTCGATCTCTGCCGCGCCGATGCGTTCGAGTTCGGCAACCAGATGGCGCTGCATGTCGAGCTGGATCTCGGTGCTGGGCTGGCTGGGAGAGGTTTCATCGCTCTGGCTGTCGATGGCGCAATAGGCCACGAGGCGAGATTCCAGGGCGCGGTCGAAGGCGGGGTAGCTGCTCATGTCGGGTGTCCAATCCTTGGGGTTGGCGGCAGAATGAGCGCGAAGCGGGGCGGAGTTCAAGGGCAAAGAAAGGGGCAAAGAAAAAGGGCCGGCGCGGTGCCGACCCTTTGGGTGTTTTCGTGAAGCGGGGCTGTGCCGCCAGCCGCTTAGAACGGGATTTCGTCGTCGAGGTCCCGCGAGGGGGCGCCGCCGCCCTGACCGCCGCCAAAGCTGCCGCCCTGATCGTTGCCGTAACCGCCGCCGTAGCCGCCCTGATCGCCACCGCCGTAGCCGCCACCGTAGTTGCCGCCGCCACCCTGGCCGCCGCCATAGTCGCCGCCGCCACCGCTGCGGCCGTCAAGCATCACGAGGGTGGCGTCAAAGCCCTGAAGCACAACCTCGGTCGAGTAGCGGTCCTGGCCGGACTGGTCCTGCCATTTGCGGGTTTGCAGTTTGCCTTCGATGTAAACCTTGGAGCCCTTGCGCAGGTATTGTTCGCAGACCCGCACCAGCCCTTCGGAGAACACGGCAACCGAGTGCCATTCGGTGCGTTCGCGGCGCTCGCCGGTGTTGCGGTCTTTCCAGGTCTCGGAGGTGGCGATGCGCAGGTTGCAGACCTTGCCGCCGTTCTGGAACTGGCGCACTTCGGGGTCGCGGCCCAGATTGCCCACGATAATGACTTTGTTGACGGATCCGGCCATGTGTTGTTCCCCTCAGAATCTCTTGTTTTGGTTTGCGCCAGCATAGACCATTCCACGCCCTGCATTGGAAGGCCAATTTCCATTTTTTTCACCGCCTGCGCCGATAGGTTTTCAGCACGAAACCGCCAAGGACGCTGCGGCCTTTTCAGGAATGCTGGAAAATTTCTTAAAATCACGTATATAGGCGCACGAGAAATGGAACGGGGCAGTGCGCAGGCATGAAACGCGTCATTCTTTTGAGTGCTTTGATTGTCGGGCTCGGCGCGGGTGTGCCGGCCTCGGCGGATATTCTGTCGACAAAGAGCAAGAAGAACCTGTTCCGCTCTCAGACCAAGGTTCTGGATAACCGCGCCAAGCAGCAGTACCGCAACTCGGTGCGGCTTCAGCCCAAGCCGATCTATACGCCCAGCAAATGGGGCGATGGCAGTTTCAAGGGCAAGTACAATGGCCCTTATCTTGGCATGGCACGGGAAGCGGCGCTGCGGCACGGTATTCCTGTCGATCTGTTCCTCAAGCTGGTGCAGCAGGAGTCGGGCTGGAACGCCAATGCGAAATCGCACAAGGGTGCACTTGGGCTTGCGCAGCTGATGCCTGAGACGGCGCGGTCTCTGAACGTGGACCCGCTGGACCCCTACCAGAACCTTGATGGCGGGGCGCGCTATCTGGCCAAGCAATACAAGGCGTTTGGTTCGTGGCGGCTGGCGCTGGCGGCCTATAACGCTGGCCCGCAGGCGGTGCGCAAACATGGGGGGGTGCCGCCCTATGAAGAGACCCGCAACTATGTGCGGATCATCTTTGGCAGCTGACGGTTTCGGCTGCTGGCAGTTATTTCCGACAAAAAATATCGGAAATTTGTTCTGGATCAATTGTGGTCCCGTCGAACTCGTGCAAAGACATCTGGCAGTTGGATGAATGGAGCGAAGCCATGTCACGTGTATTCAAAGGTCTGATGATCGGGGCGCTGAGCGCCGGGGCCGGGATGGCAGAGCCGGTCTATGACAGTCTGGAGACGCTGGGTGAGGCGCTGTTCTTTGACGAGAACCTGTCGAAGAACCGCACGCAGGCCTGTGCCACCTGTCATGACCCCGATTACGGATTTGTCGATCCGCGCGAGACCGAGGCTGGCAGGGCGGTGAGCCTTGGCGATGACGGGGTATCTCTTGGGGATCGCACGGCGCCGACCGCGGCCTATGCGGCCTTCACGCCGGAGTTCCACATCAACAAGGATGGCCAGTATGTCGGCGGCATGTTCTGGGACGGGCGCGAGCCCGGGCTTGAGGGGCAGGCTGGCGGGCCGCCGCTGAACCCGATCGAGATGGGGATGCCCGACAAGGCCTCGGTTGTTGCGCGGCTGATGGAGAACGGCGACTATGTCGTGAGCTTCAACGCGCTGTTCGGTGAGGGGGTGCTGGGCGACGTGGAGGCGGCCTATGACGGGATGACCCGCGCGATTGCAGCGTTTGAGCGGACCGATATCTTTGCGCCCTTCGATTCCAAGTATGACCGGTTCCTGCGCGGGGAGGTGGACCTGACACGCGAGGAGCACATGGGCCGCGTGCTGTTCTTCTCGCCGCAATTCACGAACTGCAATTTGTGCCACCAACTGCGCCGCAGTGCGGTGGACCCGCGCGAGACCTTTTCAAACTACGAGTACCACAATATCGGCGTGCCGGTGAACGAACGGGTGCGGGCGGTGAATGGCTCGCCGGAGAAGGCGCTCGACAAGGGGTTGCTGGCCAATCCGGCGGTGGACGAGTCGATCATGGTGGGCAAGTTCAAGGTTCCGACCCTGCGCAACGTGGCCGTGACCGGGCCTTACATGCACAACGGCGTGTTCGAGGACCTGCGCACGGTGGTTCTGTTCTACAACAAATACAACAGCAAGGATCCGCAACGGCAGATCAACCCCGAAACCGGCAAGCCGTTCCGCTGGCCAGAGGTGGCCTATACGCTGTCGACGGCGGAGCTGACCGAGGGGCCGGCGCTGGATGACAGACGCATTGATGCGCTGGTGGCCTTCATGAGAACCCTGACCGACGCGCGATACGAACATCTGCTGGAGGAGTGACGGGCGGCGACAGTGCCGGTGCTTAAAAATATTTCAGATCAATGTCTTGGAAGTGACCTAGCGAAAATCGGAAAATTGGACGGTATCGGGGGTATCGATGGGCGCTGGCTATGGACACTTCGCCCGCGGCGATGCAATTTGCCGAAAACAATTTGAGGTTGAAGATGAAATTCCTTGTCAGAACTGCTGCGGTGTTCGCGGCAATTGCCAGTTTGTCGGCCTGTTCGTCGGATGACATATCGAAAGAACAACAGCTTGCCCTGTTCGATCGCGCGCCGACGAAGGAAGAATTGAACGGCTATTACAAACAATCGATTACACACATCAGCGGAAACACGCATCTGCACATCCTTGTCAAAAGGAATTACACGTCACTAGACTCACTCTATGCCGATGTTGAGTTTTCCGTTCGGGGGTATTCATTCAGAATAGACCGCGAGGAAGAAATCCCCGAAGAGATCATGGCTCGCTTCTCTCATGAAACGAAAGCTACTGCCGCCTCGCAAAAGACAAATGAAGCTTACAGAAGTTTCTACCTGAAATTCGCAAAACAGCTGGCGGAGCAAACAATTTGCTTCGGTAAACGCGCAGTGTCTTCAGATCGAGGCGAAATGCGTGTTTCCGACCCGGAGAGCATACAGAAGATTATTGCTGCAAATAACGGCCAGGTTCTTGGTGCGAACACAAAAGGCCTGAAGCTCAAGAAAATACGTGTTCCCGTCGTCGACTTCAGATACTCGCTTAGTGTTCCTAAAGTTTTCGTACGTCTTAAATGCGTGTAGGTCTTCTAGGTCTAGTTCTGGCTTTGTGCGGTTGTCTGGCTGTCGAACCCGACAGGCAATTTCCCGCGGCCGCGCCAAACCCAGCGCCGGAGTTCATAGGGCAGACACATCTGACGTTTATGCCGGTCCATGGCTACCAGATTACGTATTTTCAGGATCAGCACACGAGCTGGCTTTGGTATCCCGGAAACGCCATCAGCTTGCGGGCCGAGGTGAAGTTCACCGAAAGTCAAGTGTGCTTTACCTATTCCTCGAAGACCCGGAACCGCGCGACCGGCAAGCGCGGTGGGCAGCCCTCCTGCATTCCCAAGAATTTCCTTGAGTATACGAAGGCCGCGGAGCGGACAGGCGATGTCTTTGGGCTGGCGCGCGGGACCGTACCCTATGTGCGGGGGAAATGTGATCCGACAGACAAGTTCGAGTCCGTGACCGTGGATGCCGACCTGCTTCGCATCGGGTGTTCGTAAGGCAACGGGGGCGTGCGGCGCCCCCGGTTTCGTCCGTAAGATTTAACGCCCTTCTGGCCCGTCATAGGCGCGTTCGACCTTGGCGACGCGCAGGGTGTAGTGATCGTACCAGCGGGTCTTGCCGAGCTTCTGGGCCAGGAGGTGCTGGGCGACGTCTTTCCAGCCCAAGAGGCTGGCTTCGTCCTGCCAGTAGCTCACGGTGATGCCGAGACCGGTTTCGTCGCGGGTGGTTTCCACGCCGATGTAGCCGGGTTGTGCCTTGGCCAGTTTCACCATTTCATCCGCCATCGCGCCGTAGCCGAGATCGCCCTCGGTGCGTTGGGCGGTGAAGATGACGGCGTAATAGGGTGGATCGGGCAGGGGGGCAAAGCGTGACATGGGGAGAGAGTAATCCGAAAGGGTCTGAACGCAATAGTGAGGTTATGCCGTAGTTGGTCAGAAAGAGTTGACCAGAGCTTCGACGGGGTGTGGGTAGCGACGATTGATGTCGGCAGCTTGCTCGGGCGACAAGGCAAGGCGAGCGCCGCGGGTGAAGGTGTGTGTCACCAGGCGCCGCACGACAGAGAAGATCAGACGCTGTAGGATGTTGCGTTCGATATCCTTGCCAATGACGGCGTTCGCGCGTCGCAGGATTTCCAAGGCCGTGGCCGGCAGGGATTCATTGCTCGGGGCGGGGCGCGTGAGCCCTTGTTCGGAAAATTCGGCCGCCTTGCAGAAGACCGATATCAGGTCGTCTGATCCGGCGTTGCCGCGGTTCAGCATTGCGAAGCGAACCCGGTTGCCCAGTTCGGCCTGCCACCGGGTCATCGCGTCATGGATGTTGATTTCATCATAGTCCCGCACGAAGGCTTCCAGCGTCCGGGCGGACCCGCGTTTTACCGATTCAGAGTAGCTCGACAGGATGAAATCGGTTTGGGGACGCACAAACATTATGTAGCGCACAGAGGCAAAGCGTTGCGTGAGAAAGTTGTCGAGCGTTGCTCTGAGGTGGGGCGCGTGCATCCAGACGCCGATGTGTTCGCTGGAAATGATGAATTTGCCCTCTAAGGATGCGATTTGCTGATCCAGACCCTCCAGAAAATCTTGGATCAAGCGGTTTTGATCTTCCAGGGTTCGCAGTGCGAAGTTGTTTAAAAACATCGCGTCGTCCACCAGTTGGCCTGCCTGGCTACAGGCGGCGAGCGCGTACTCCAACTGGCTGGACTTCGCAATGTGTGGCGGGACCCAATGGACGCCCTGCCGTGACAGGGCTTCGGCATTCAGAGCCAGAAACGATTGGATCGTGGTCGAGCCTGTCTTGGGAAGGCCGACGTGGACAATTGCTTCTGCTCGGGAGAGGGGCATGGCTTTCGCGCTCCGACGTATCGCTTTGATTTTGCGAAACTATGCCAATGCGATGCGGAAAGCGAAAGGGCCGGTTTCCCGGCCCTTCGTGTTTTTTCGGTGATTTATTCAGCCGCGATCTTGATGACCGGTTCCATGCGTTCGAGCACGTCTTCGGCGAGGTGGCACTTGACCTGGTGGCCGTCGGCCAGGGTCTGAACCGGGGGCACTTCTTTCTCGCAGAGGCCGCCGGGGACTTCGCTTTTCCAGCGGCAGCGCGTCTGGAAGGGGCAGCCCGGGGGCGGTGACATGGCCGAGGGGATGTCGCCTTCGAGAACGATGTGCTGTTTCTCGATCGAGGTGTCCGCGATGGGCACCGCCGACAGGAGCGCCTCGGTATAGGGGTGGTAGGGCGGCGCGAAGACCTGATCGGTCGTGCCGAGTTCCACCACGTGGCCAAGGTACATCACCATGACGCGATCCGAGAGGTAGCGCACGATTGAAAGGTCGTGGCTGATGAAGAGAAGGGTTGTCTTCTCTTCGCGCTGGATCTCCATCAGGAGGTCGGTGACAGCGGCCTGAACCGACACGTCGAGCGCCGAGACCGGTTCATCGGCCACAACGATGCGGGCGCCGCCGGCAAAGGCGCGGGCGATGCCGACACGCTGTTTCTGACCCCCCGAAAGCTGGCGCGGCATGCGGTCGGCAAAGGCGCGCGGCAGTTTCACGAGGTCGAGCAGTTCCAGCATACGGGCGCGGCGTTCGGCTTCGCTGTTGCCGATGCCGAAGATTTCCAGCGCGCGCATGATCTGGCGACCCACCGTCATCGAGGGGTTCAGCGTGTCAAACGGGTTCTGGAAGACCATCTGGACATCGGCGACGGTCTTGGTGTCGCGGGCTTCGATCGGTGTCTGTTCGATGTTGTTGTTGTCTAGCAGGATCTGACCGTCGGTCGCGGTTTCAAGACCCATGAGCACCTTGGCGAAGGTCGACTTGCCGCAACCGGATTCCCCCACGATGGCAAGGGTTTCGGATTCGCGGGCCTCGAACGAGAGGGTCTCGTTGGCCTTGACCACTTTCTTGGCGCCGCCGCCGAAGATCGCGTTGGCCGCCACCTCGTAGTACTTTTTGAGGTTGTCCATCTTGAGGACGACCTTGCCGACCTCGGCCTTTTCCTTCTGTTCGCCCACCTGGATCGGTGCGTTCCAGTCGATTTCCTTGTACTTCAGACAGCGCGTGGTGTGGCGTTCGAACCCTTCCACCGCCTCCATCGGAATGTCTTGAGCGTCGCAGCGACCCTCTTCGAAATAGTCGCAGCGCGGGCCGAAGTTACAGCCCGGTGGCCGCTCGTGGGGCAGGGGGAAGTTGCCGCGGATCGCCACCAGCGGGCGGGCGTTCTTGTCGGCACCCGGCAGCGGGATCGAGCGGAACAGCGCCTGCGTATAGGGGTGCTGCATGTTGTCGAAGACATCTTCGATCGAGCCGCGTTCCACGGCTTCGCCCGAATACATCACGCAGAGACGGTCGCAGGTTTCCAGAACCAGGCCGAGGTTGTGCGAGATGAAGAGCATCGAGGTGCCGTATTTCTTGCCGAGATCCTTGACCAGTTCGACCACGGCGGCCTCGACCGTCACGTCGAGCGCGGTGGTCGGTTCGTCGAGGATCAGCAGCGAGGGTTTCGACATCAACGCCATGGCGATGACGATACGCTGCTGCTGGCCACCAGAAAGCTGGTGCGGGAAGGAGTTCAGCATGCGTTCCGGGTCGGGCAGGCGCACGTCTGTCACCACTTCCAGCGCGCGGGCATAGGCCTCTTCGGCGCTGACGCCTTCGTGGATCATCGGCACTTCCATCAGCTGTTTGCCGATTTTCATCGCCGGGTTCAGCGAGGCCATCGGTTCCTGATAGATCATCGCGATCTCGTTGCCGCGCACATCGCGCAGTTCCTCTGGGGTGAAGTCGGCGAGGTCGCGGCCCTTGAACTTGATGTTGCCGCCGACGATGCGGCCGTTCTTGCCAAGGTCCTGCATGACGCCAAGGGCCACGGTGGATTTGCCGCAGCCGGATTCACCAACGAGGCCAACGGCTTCGCCGGGCATCACGCGGACCGAGAAGTCCATCACGGCCGGGATTTCACGCAGGCGTGTGAAGAAGGAGATAGACAGGCGATCGATCTCGAGGATCGGGCCGTCGTAATCTGCCATTTTACTCATGTTCCAGTCTCCCTGTTGGAGCGGTGGGGTGTTGACCCCGATGATTGTTCGTTGTCCGGGGACCGGCGCGGGGCCGGTCCCTCACGGGGTTCATCAGTCGCGCAGGGACTCTTCGCGCAGACCGTCGGCCAGGAGGTTCAGACCCAGCACCAGGCTCAGCAGCGAGAAGGCCGGAACTAGCGCGGGGTGCGGATAGATCGACAGCAGTTTACGGCCGTCATTGATCGTGGTCCCCCAGTCCGGGCTTTCCGGCGGCAGGCCCAGGCCGAAGAAGCCCAAGGTCCCCAGAAGGATCGTGGTGTAGCCGATACGCAGGCAGAAATCGACGATCAGCGGGCCACGTGCGTTGGGCAGGATCTCCCAGAGCATGATGTACCACGGACCCTCGCCACGGGTTTGCGCCGCTGCCACGTAGTCACGCGTCTGGATGTCCAGCGCGAGGCCACGCACGATGCGGAACACGGTGGGCGAGTTGACGAAAACCACCGAGACGAAGACCACGAGGATACCACCGGGGATATCGAACAGGTCCATCGAGGACGGCAGGATGTTGATGACCGTGCCCGGAGCCGAGATCAGCGAAAGGTAGATCCAGACCATCACGACCATGATCCCCGCAAGAAGCGGTGTTCTGACACGCGGACGTGTGTAGTAGCGCGAGTTGATCAGGACGCCGACGAAGATGATCGGGAAGACGAACAGCACCATCGCCATGAAGGACGGGATGCCGGTTGCAACGATCTCGGGGGTCACCAGCAGGTAGAACAGCAGGATCACCGGGAAGGCGAGGATCAGGTTTGCGAGGAACGACAGGCCGGTGTCCAGACGACCACCGAAGTAGCCTGCCGGAAGGCCCAGCGTGATGCCGACCATGAAGGCAAAGAGCGTCGCCAGAGGCGCGATGCGGATCACGATCCACGAGCCTTCCACCATGCGGGAGAAGACGTCGCGGGCGAGGTTGTCGCCGCCGAGGATATACCAGCAGGCGGTGCCGCATTCAGCCGCGTCTGCGCCGCGCATCGGGGTGCCGGGGACCTTGTTCTTCATGCCCGAGACCTGGGTCAGCGGGTCGTGGGTCGCAATCATGTCGAAGACGCCCGAGAAGATCGCGGTGTAGACCCAGAACATCACCAGGCCAAAGCCGATCATGCCGATGGTCGAGTCAAACAGCTTGCCGTAGAGGCCCAGTTTGCGCTTGTAGACGATCGACAGGATGAAGGTCACGAAGAGGGCCAGCCAGACCGGCGAGAACCGGGCTGCCATCGCGCCGATGATGCCGGCCTTGCCGAAAGGCATGACCATACCGGCGATGATGTAGAGCACTGCCAGCGCGATCAGGCCAAGGAGGCTGTATTTCGAGACCCTGGTGATCAGTTCGATCGGGCCGCTCCCGGCGCTCAGGGTGCCGTCAGCATTGGTGATGACGGCTGCTGGTTTGAAGATGAAGGAAGACACGATCTGAAGCGCGACCGCGACGATGAAGATCACCGCGATGATGCTGAAGATCGGGTCGAGTACGGTTCCTACGGAGCCAGTCCAAGTCAGTTTTTCCATGATCAGGCCTCCTTAGGAAATGCGGATACGCGGGTTGAGGTAAACATAGCCGATATCCGAGATCAGCTGTGTGAACAGAACCACGGCCACCGACACCACCGAAACCGCAAGGAGCATTTCGATGTCGTTGTTGCCTGCCGCGGTCACCAGCTGGAAGCCGAAGCCGGGGTAGGAGAACAGCGTTTCCACGATCACAACGCCGTTCAGCAGCCAGGGGAACTGAAGCATGATGACTGTGAAGGGTGCGATCAGCGCGTTGCGCAGGGCGTGTTTCATCACGATGTTGCGGAAGCTGACGCCTTTGAGGCGTGCCGTCCGGATGTACTGTGCGGTCATGACCTCGGCCATCGAGGCACGGGTCATGCGGGCGATGTAGCCCATGCCGTAGAGCGCAATCGTGATAACGGGCAGGGTGAAGTTCTGAAGCGTGGCGTTGTCCATCGCGGATTTCGCCGTGCCTTTGAACAGGGCCTTGCCCTCGATCAGACCCCATTCATGCAGGATCGGGCCGAGACCGAAGCGGGTCGAGGCCAGAAGCGCGATGAAAATAACACCGGAGACGTATTCCGGCGTCGCGGTCGACAGGATCGAGAAGGTCGAGAGGGTCCGGTCGGTGCCGCTGCCTTCACGCATACCGGCGAGAACACCGATGATGAGGGCGGAGGGCACCATGACGACCATGACCCAGAACATCAGCTTGCCGGTACTGGCAAGACGCGAACCGAGAACGTCGGACACCGGTGCCTTGGACACCGTCGAAAAGCCCCAGTCGCCCTGAAGGATACCGCAGTAGCGCGGCGTGTCTTCCGGCGCGACGCCGGGGCGGACACACTTGCCGACAAGCGAACCGTCTTCCTTGACGGTACGGTGGCCGGGCATGAGGCCAAGCCACTGCGCGTATTTGATGGGTGTGGCCTGAAGATAGCCACGGTCTTCGAGGTAGCTCGCAACCGCTTCGTCGGACATACGGAAGTTGCCCTGCGTTTTCGCGAGTTTCTCGAGGTTGGGATAGAGGTTGGTCATGAAGAACACGATGAACGTCAGGCATAGTGCCGTGACAATCATCATGCCAACCCGCCTTAGAATAAACAGTCCCATTTGATCCCCTGTCGGTCTGTTCTAGTTGTGGTTGGGCCGGACCCGTTATGCCTTGTCGTTGGTCTTGCGCCCTGATGAGCGAAGGGGTCCGAAGCGAAATCGACGGCCCTGCGAGGAGATGCTGGCCCGTTGCATAGTTCCATTAGTGTTTTTGGGAAACGGCTACTCTCTGAAGCTCGCGGCGCGGTAAGGCGGCAGCGGCGGCAAAAAAGGTCAGGACAAGAAGTGCGCTTGCGAGAGCTGGCGTCATGTATCCCCCGTTGGATGCGTTCACCGATCCGAAAATGAACGTTTATTGTTGTTTAGCATCGGGCCGATAAGGCCAGATCGGATCTTCGGACTCCCATTCGGCACCAGAATGGACGCGCCGTCAATGTTCTCTATCGGCATAAACGTGACAAAAAACGACATATGCGGTGTCGAAAACTGACTGCCACACTCACAAACCAGTGATCAGCTGCCGTGCTGGGCGGTCTTTCGAATCTGGCTTGGGGCTGCGCCGAAGTGCTGTTGGCTGAAACGCGAAAAATAGGCGGCGCTGCCAAAGCCGAGACGGTCTGCGATTTCGTTCATAGGCAGGTCCGAGCGGGTCAGGAGGGTGCGGGCCTCGTGCTGGATCATCTGGTTGAGCATGTCGGCAGCGGTCAGACCGGCGCATTGGCGGCAGACCCGCGTCAGGTGAGTCGGGGTGATGTCGAGGTCTTCGGCATAGGCGGCCATCGGGCGGCCCGAGCGGAAATCCTCGGACAGGAGATCGGAAAACCGGCGCACGATGCGTTCGGCGGCCGTGGCGCGCCCTGCTGGCCCTGCAATCTGCATCTGACGGCGCAGCCAGATCGACACGAGCGAGGCCACCGCGGTCAGGGCCTCGGTCAGCAGGGGGCGGTTTTCGTGGATTTCGCGGCGCAGGTCGTCGAACAGACCGGTTAGTTCGGCCTGTGCGAGGCCGTCCTGAATGCGCAGCTGGTGGGTGCGGTCGGGCAGGTTGACGCGCCCGTCGGCAGGAATGACCAGTGCCTGACCCTGAACATGGCGACCGGCTTCCATCGACAAAAGCTTGCCCGCAGGCACGAAGATCGCGTTATGCGCACCATAGCCGCGGCGCAGGCCATGCAGCAGGATTCTGCCCTGTCCACGAGTGATCCAGAGAAACAGGTGATGATCGCGGACATGCAGCTGTTCCAGCTGCCAGGGGCCGCCCAGCGTGAGCTGTGCGAGGGTCATGACCTGGATGCCGGATGTGGCGTGCGGCTGCACCGGAGCGGGTTGCGAATTGGCCGCAACATCAAGGGTTTCCCGGATAACAGCGCGCGGCCTATCCCCATGTGCCGTGCGTGTCATGAATGATGGAATATGTAAACTTCTGTCCGTCATCGAAGGCAAGGAATGACAGGCAGGTTCGATTCCGGCAAGCGTTAATTCACGTCACGTGGCCTGATCCGGGCGATATCTTGCCCAAGTCTTCATTTTTGAGCGGAACCACGTGCGTTGTCTCTTGGCGAACTGTCGGGTGGCAATGGTGGCGCCTTCGCAGGCTGTGTCCAAATCCAGTTCACCGTTGAGGTGGGCCATCAGCTCGGGGGCGCCAATAGCCTTGGCAGACAGGTGTTTGGGGTTCCAGATAGGGAAATTCGCGCGGGCTTCTTCAAGGGCACCCAATTCGATCATGAGATCAAACCGCCGGGCGATGCGGTCGTTCAGCCAGTCTTTGTCGACGTCAAACAGGATGGGCACACAGGCGGCCTCGGGCAGCAGAGGGGCAGGGGTGTTGTCTTGCCATGCGGCAAGCGGTTGTCCGGTGGTGTGCAGCACCTCCCAGGCACGTTGAACACGCATCGGGTTCAATTGGTCGATTCGCGCGGCCGTTTCGGAATCGAGTTCGGCGAGCAGGGATTCGAAACCGTCCTCGGCGACGCGCGCGTCGGCCTCGGCGCGGATTTCGGGCGGGGTTGCCGGGATGTCGGCCAGACCCTGTGTAAGGGCCGTGAAATAAAGGCCGGTGCCGCCGGTGATGATCGGACGCTGGTCGCCAGTGAGAAGCGGGGCGACTTCGCGCAGCCAGTGGCCCACGGAATACTCGGCATCATGTGCGATGTGTCCATAAAGCGCGTGAGGCGCGCGCGATTCGTCTTCTTCCGAGGGCCGCGCGGTCAGGATGCGCCAGTTTTCATAGACCTGAATGGCATCGGCATTGACGATGACACCGCCCTGCGTTTCCGCGATTTCCAGCGCCAGCGCGCTTTTGCCGCTTGCAGTTGGACCGGCGATCAGCACCGGCTGGTCCGGGGAGATGTGGGGCAGGTTGCGCATCGACGCCTCAAGATTTTCTGTGCCAGAGCCCGCGCGAGTGCATATCGCGCATTGAACCCGACGGTGTTTTCCGACATTTTGCGCGCAATCCTAAATCTTTGCGCAGATGGAGTGCAATATGACCGACGCGGCGCCCGAATCCGAAACCAAGTTCAATCGTGTGATGCTTAAGATTTCGGGGGAGGCGTTGATGGGGGACCAAGGCTTTGGCCTGCATCCGCCGACGGTCCAGCGGATCGCCGAAGAGGTCAAACGCGTTCACGAACTTGGCGTGGAAATCTGCATGGTGATCGGCGGCGGCAACATCTTCCGCGGTCTCAGCGGCTCGGCTCAGGGCATGGAGCGCACCACGGCAGACTATATGGGAATGCTGGCAACGGTGATGAACGCGCTGGCGATGCAGTCGGCGCTGGAGGGCGTTGGCGTCTTTACCCGCGTGATCTCGGCCATTCGCATGGATGAGGTCTGTGAACCCTACATCCGCCGCCGCGCCGTGCGCCACCTTGAGAAAAAGCGTGTCTGTATCTTTGCCGCTGGCACCGGGAACCCCTATTTCACCACCGACACCGCCGCGACCCTGCGCGCCAACGAGATGGCCTGCGAGGCGATCTTCATGGGCAAGAACGGCGTGGACGGCGTTTACGACAAAGACCCCAAGGAACATGCCGACGCAGTGCGTTATGACAGCGTGAGCTATGATGACGTACTGGCCAAGCGCCTGAAGGTCATGGATGCGAGCGCCATTGCGCTGGCGCGTGACAACAATCTGCCTCTGATCGTGTTCTCGCTGGATGAGCCGGGTGGTTTCCGGGGAATTCTGGCGGGCAAGGGCACCTATACAAAGGTCGGCTGAAGCCGTTAGACTACGTGATGAAACCGGCCTTTGCGCCGCACAACGACAAGAGCAATACGATGTCTGAAGAATTTGAACTTGATACCGACGATCTGAACCGCCGCATGGAAGGTGCGATGAGCGCCCTGAAAACCGAATTCGCCTCGTTGCGGACGGGCCGCGCTTCTGCGTCGATCCTGGAGCCGGTCACCGTGGAAGCCTATGGCCAGCGCACGCCGATCAACCAGGTGGGCACCGTCAACGTGCCCGAGCCGCGCATGGTGACAATCAATGTCTGGGACAAGTCGCTGGTCAGCGCGGTTGAGAAGGCGATCATGAATTCGGGTCTGGGCATCAACCCGCAGACCAACGGCACCATCGTGATGCTGCCGATCCCGGAACTGAACGAAGAGCGCCGCGCCGAACTGGCCCGCGTTGCCGCCCAGTATGCCGAAAGCGCCCGCGTTTCGATCCGTAACATCCGTCGTGACGGCATGGATCAGATCAAGAAGGGCAAGGACAACATGTCGGAAGACGACATGAAGCTCTGGGAAGCCGAGGTTCAGGAGCTGACCGACAAATACATCAAGAACGTCGATGGTGCGCTTGAAACCAAGCAAGCCGAAATCATGCAGGTTTGAGCCTTTCAGGAAGGAACCGAGACGTGGGAGCCAAAGACATTGGCGCGGCGGGTCCCCGTCACGTTGCAATCATCATGGATGGCAATGGTCGCTGGGCGCAGTCGCGCGGGCGGCCACGGCTTTTCGGGCACCATGCCGGTGCGCGCCGGGTGCGCGAGATCGTTGAGGCCTGCCCCGAGAATGGCGTCAAGTATCTGACGATATTCGCTTTTTCGACGGAGAACTGGAAACGGACCCAGACCGAAGTGGCCGGTCTGATGAGCCTGTTCCGTCGTTACATCATGAAGGAAATGCAGGATTTCGTGCGCCAGAATGTGCGTGTGCGCTTTATTGGCGACCGTGTCCGGCTGGATGAAAAACTGCGTTCCTTGATGGATGAGGCCGAAGAGCTGACCTCGCATTGCACGGGCACGAACCTGACCATCGCGCTGAACTATGGCGGCCGCGACGAGGTGGCCCGCGCCACCCAGCGTCTGGCACAGGATGTGGCCGATGGCCGGTTGAAGCCGGAAGATGTCGATGAAGAGACGCTGCCGAAGTACCTTGATACCTGCGTGCTGCCCGATCCGGACCTTGTGATCCGGACCAGCGGCGAAGCGCGAATCTCGAACTTTCTATTGTGGCAGTCGGCCTATGCCGAATACGAGTTCATCGACACGCTGTGGCCCGATTTTACCAAGGACGTGTTCCACAAGCTGGTGTCCTCTTATGGCAGCCGCGAACGGCGCTATGGCGGGGTCAAGGCATGAGTGACGGCAAGTGGGGAGACCTGCGCGCGCGGATCGTTTCGGCGATCGTGATGCTGGCCGTCGGGGCCGTTGGCCTTTGGCTTGGCGGTATCTGGTTCACGCTGGTTGTGGCGGCTGTTGGTGGCGGCATGATCTGGGAACTGGGGCGGATGATTGCCCCCGAGCAGACCGCGTTGCGGGTGTCGATGGGGGCGCTGACGGCGGCGGCCATCGTGCTGGCCGGGTTTCTGCCGGGTGAGGCGGTTCTGCCGGTTCTGGTTGCGCCTGCCATTGTCGGGGCCTCGCAGATAGCCAAGGATCGCTGGATTTACGGGGCCTATGCGGCGGGGCTGATGCTGGCCTGCTTTGGTATCACCCTTTTGCGCAACAAGTTCGGCATCGACTGGGTTGTCTGGCTGATCCTCGTGGTGGTCGCCACGGATGTTGCGGGCTATTTCGTGGGGCGGGTCGTTGGTGGCCCGAAGTTCTGGCCCAAGGTGTCGCCCAAGAAAACATGGTCGGGCACGGCTGGTGGCTGGGTGGCTGCGGGCATCGTTGGCGCCTTTTTCGGCGGACCTGCGGTGATTGCCTTGAGCCTTGCGGCGTCTTTCTGTTCACAGATGGGCGATGCCGCCGAGAGCGCGATCAAGCGCCGGACAGGGGTCAAGGACAGTTCCAACCTCATTCCCGGCCACGGCGGTCTGCTGGACCGGTTTGACGGGATGATGGGGGCGGCGCTTCTGGTGGTCGTGATCGGGGCATTGGTAGGATTGCCGTAATGCGGAAAGTTTCGATTTTCGGGGCGACGGGCTCGATCGGGCAGAACACCATCGACCTGATCGCGCGCGATCCCGAAAGCTATGACGTGGTCGCCCTGACCGGCGGGCGCAACATTGCGCAGCTGGCCGAGGACGCCCGTCGCCTTGAGGCGGATGTGGCGGTAACGGCGCATGACGCGCTGTTGCCGGACCTGCGTGCGGCGCTGGAGGGCAGTGGTGTCGAAGCGGCCGCAGGCGGCGAAGCGATTGCCGAGGCCGCGGACCGGCCCGCCGACTGGGTGATGTCGGCCATCGTCGGCGCGGCAGGGTTGAGGCCGGGTCTGCGGGCGCTCGAGCAGGGGGCGACGCTGGCGCTTGCCAACAAGGAATCGTTGGTGACGGCGGGGCCGCTGATCATGGGCACGGCCAAGACGCATGACGCCCGTATCCTGCCGGTGGACAGTGAACATTCGGCGGTGTTCCAGGGGCTGGTGGGCGAAGATTTCGACGCGGTCGAACGGATCATCATCACCGCCAGTGGCGGGGCGTTCCGCGATTGGAGCCTTGAAGACATGGCGCGTGCCACGCCGGCGCAGGCCTCGAGCCACCCGAACTGGAACATGGGGCAGCGGATCACCATCGACAGCGCCAGCATGTTCAACAAAGCGTTGGAAGTCATTGAAACCAAGGAGTTCTTTGGTTGCTCGCACGAGATGATCGAGGTGCTCGTGCATCCGGAATCGATGATCCATGCGCTTGTCGGTTTCAACGACGGGGCCTTGATGGCCCATGTTGGCCCGCCCGATATGCGCCATGCCATCGGCTATGCCCTGCATTGGCCCGAACGGCAGACCCTGCCGGTGGAGCGGCTTGATCTGGCCCGCATCGGACAGTTCACCTTCCGCGCGCCCGATCCGGTGCGCTATCCGGCCCTGCGGCTTGCGCACGAGGTGCTTGAGGCGGGCGGTCTGAACGGTGCGGTGTTCAATGCAGCCAAGGAACGGGCGCTGGACGGGTTCCTCGAGGGACGCATCGGATTCCTGCAAATGGCAGAGGTTGTCGAGGAGGTTCTCGCGCGAATGTCATCCGATCCACGCCATAATAATGCCGAAATGACCCTTGATACCGTCTCGGAAACAGACCATCTCGCGCGGCAGGTGGCGGATGACGTCATGCGCGAATGGCAGAACAAATAGGGCAGAGCGAAACGTGGATATCTTTGGACTGATTGCCGGTTTTGGAAACATCTTCTGGGTGCTGATCGCCTTTGTGATCGCGCTTTCGGTGATCGTGGCGATCCACGAATACGGCCATTACATCGTTGGCCGCTGGTCGGGGATCGGCGCGGACGTGTTTTCCATCGGCTTTGGTCCGGTTCTGTGGTCGCGTCACGACAAGCACGGCACGCGCTGGCAGATCGCCGCGATTCCGCTTGGTGGCTACGTCAAGTTCAAGGGCGATGCGAATGCCGCGTCGGGCAAGGATGCGAGCGCGATGCAGGGCCTGTCTGACGAAGAGCGCCGCCACACGATGCACGGGGCGCCCCTGTGGGCGCGCACGGCCACTGTCGCGGCCGGTCCGGTGTTCAATTTCATCCTGTCGACCGTGATCTTTGCAGCCGTGTTCCTGAGCCAGGGGCAGGTGGGCGACCGCCTGATCGTCGGCGAGCTGCGCGATCTGCCGCCGCCTGCGGGCGAATTGCAGGTGGGTGACGAAATCCTTTCGGTGGGCGGTATTCGCCTGCCGCAGGGTGATGATGACGGGGCGGCGTTGAATTCCCTCTGGGAAGACCTGCCGCTGGAAAGCCCGATTCTTTATGGCGTGAACCGTGACGGGCGCGAGATCGAAGTCGAGGGTCCGTATTTCTATCCGGCCATCGTCGGGCGGGTTGTGCCGCGTTCGGCGGCGTTTGACTCGGGCCTGGAAGCCGGCGACGTGATCACCGCGATTGACGGTGAGAAGATCGTCGGGTTTTCGCAGTTGAAAGACGCCGTGGAAAGCGGTGAAGGCAAGCCGTTGTTGCTGGATGTGTGGCGCGAAGGCGAGGCGCTGGAGTTCACGCTGGTGCCGCGTCGGGTGGATGAGCCGCAACAGGGCGGCGGGTTCAAGACCTATTGGCGGATCGGCATTGGCGGTGGCGAGGCCTTTATGCCTGCAACCGAAGCCCTGCCTTTCGGCATGGCGGTCTGGGGCGGCGTGGCCAAGACCGGAGAGATCATTTCCGGTTCGGTATCAGGGCTTTACCACATGATCACCGGCCAGATTTCGACCTGTAACCTGTCCGGACCCGTTGGTATCGCGGAAACATCGGGGGCGATGGCAAGCCAGGGGCTGGTCGACTTTATCTTCTTTATCGGCGTGCTGTCTGCGGCGATCGGAATGTTGAACCTGTTCCCGATCCCGATGCTGGATGGCGGGCACCTGGTTTTCTATGCCTACGAGGCGGTTGCCGGACGTCCGCCCAGTGACAGAATCGTTCAGGTGCTGATGACGATGGGTCTTTTCATCGTTCTGTCCATGATGCTGTTCGGTCTGTTCAACGACACGATCGGCTGCCCCTAACAATGGTCACCATGACGGGGCGGGTCATGGAGGTTCCATCAATCTGCCCCATTCTTGCCCCATTTGGTTCTTAGCTTCGTTCCTGAAGTTACCTGTACTGGACAAGAACCATGCAAACGATTGCACAAGGCTACCGCGCACTGGGATTGCTGATCGACATCAACTGGGACCGTATGCTGTTCCCGTTTGCGATTTTGGCGGGTCTCATGGTCGCAGCCTATCTCGGCTCGCTTGGTCTTCTCTGATCAGGGCTTACGTCCCTTATTTTCCGTCCCCTTGAGGTCCGCAGGTTTCCCCGCCTTGCGGACCTTATCCTTTTGACGCCGCAACAAGTTCCGACCTTGGCGCGCAATGCCATTTTGACATCGCGCCCCAGACCCGTTAGTCACTTCTCAACTGGGATATGTCTGCAGGATTTGGGGTATGACAAATCATAATCGAGCTGCCGCTCGGGCCATCGCGGTTGAAACCACGTGGCTTCGTAAGTTTCATCTTGCTGTTTTTCTTTTTGTTTCAGCGATTTTCTTGGCTTTGCCACTGGTGGCAAACGCTCAGGAATATCGGTTTACGCGGATCGATGTGACCGGCAACGAACGTATCGAATCTGCCGCGATCCTGAACTACGCGGGAATCGAACGGGGCAAATCGATTAGTCCCGGCGCTCTGAACGAAGGCTACCAACGCATTCTTGCCAGCGGCCTGTTCGAAAGCGTCGAACTGGAGCCGCGCGGCAATCTTCTGCGTATCCGCGTTGTCGAATACCCGACCATCAACCGCGTGAGCATCGAAGGCAACCAACGTCTCAAGGATGACGCGCTGACTTCGCTTCTTGAGTCCAAGCCGCGCCATGTGTTGAACCCTGAAATCGCGGAGCGTGATGCCGCGCGTATTGCTGATGCCTACAATCAATCGGGGCGTGTCGCTGCACGTGTCACGCCACGTATCATTCGTCTGCGTGACAATCGTGCGGACCTTGTGTTCGAGATTTTTGAAGGCGGAGTGACCGAAGTTGCCCGAATTGGTTTTGTGGGTAACAAGGCATATTCGGATCGGCGTCTTCGCCGGGTTCTGTCGTCCAAGCAGGCAGGAATTCTTCGTGCGTTGATCCGAAGCGATACATTCGTTGAAGATCGCATCGAATTCGACAAGCAGGTTTTGCGTGACTTCTATCTTTCGCGCGGCTTTGTCGATTTTCGCATCACGGGCGTTAATGCGGAACTGGCGCGCGATCGGGATGCCTATTTCCTGACCTTCAACGTACAGGAAGGTCAGCAATTCACCTTTGGGGAAATTACCGCGACGAGTGATGTTGATGGGGTGGATGCCGACGAGTATCTGAAGTCGTTGAAGATCAAGCCGGGGGTCATCTACACGCCTTTGTTGGTGGAAAATTCGATCGCGCGCATGGAGCGTCTGGCCATTCGCAATGGGCGCGATTTCCTGCGCGTCGACCCCAGGATCACCCGCAATGAGCGCGATCTATCCCTGGACGTCGAATTTGTGATCGAACGCGGTCCTCGCATTTTTGTTGAGCGGATCGACATTGAAGGCAACACCACAACGCTCGACCGCGTCATTCGAAGCCGATTTAGAATTGCGGAAGGTGATCCTTTCAACGCACGTGAAATTCGCGAGAGTGCTGAACGTATTCGTGCCTTGGGTTATTTCGAAACAGCCGAGGTCAACGCGCGCGAAGGCTCGACACCTGATCAGGTCGTCGTTGACGTGGACGTTGTGGAACAGCCCACTGGGTCTTTGGGCGTAGGTGGTTCTTATTCGACAAACAGCGGCGTCGGTCTTGCCGTTCAGTTTTCTGAACAGAACTTTCTTGGTCGCGGTCAGCGCGTAGACGTTTCGTTTTCGACGACGTCCGACATCCGTGACTATGCGTTCCGTTTCTATGAGCCGCGTTTCCTTGGCCGGGACCTTGGGTTCGGATTTGACTTGTCTATCCGTGAAAACGAAGCTGATCAAAATCGTTGGTCAAGTGATGTTTCGACCTTCAAGCCGGTTCTGGAATTCCCAGTGAGCGAATTCGGCCGACTGCGTTTGAACTACACGGCTCAGAAGGTAGGGCTGGAGGTTGGTGACGCGACGGTCAATCCGGGTTCGATTGTCAACAATGAAGCCTCGCAGGGAGACAAGGTCAAAAGCTCGTTCGGGTATTCGTATGTATACGATACACGGAACAAAGGTTTGGACGTCAATCGCGGCGTGTATCTGAACTTGAGCCAGGATTTCGGCGGCGTTGGCGGGGACTTTAAATTCATCTCCACAACCTTGCGTGCCGTGGCCGAAGCAAAAATCCTGCGCGAAGAAGTTGGTGTTCGTGTCAGCTTTGATGCCGGTATGCTTCACACGCCCGATGACGATAGCCGCGTGACGGACCGTTTCTTCCTTGGGCCGACCCAAATGCGCGGTTTCGAACCTTTCGGTATCGGACCTCGTGAAAACGATGGCGGAACTCTGGATGATGCCATTGGTGGCCGTTACTTTGCCGTGGCGCGGTTCGAAACGGAATTTCCTTTGGGGCTTCCGGAAGAATATGGCATCCGCGGAGGCCTGTTCTATGATGTCGGTTCGGTCTGGGGATCTGGTCAGACCTCCGCAGTTGGATCTGTGCTGTACGATGACTTTACTCTGAGGCATGTCATCGGTTTCTCGCTGCTGTGGGATACTCAGATTGGCCCGCTTCGGTTCGACTTCACAAAGGCACTGCAAAAAGAGGCCTTTGACCAGGATCAGAGTTTCAACTTCTCGATCAATGCTCAATTCTGATCGGTCGATTTGATGCTGCGATTTGCAAAGACCTTGGCGGTGGCGCTCATGTTCGTGAGTGCCGCCGTTTCCGTTTCTGCCCAGTCGTTCGGAACGCCGCGGGCGACGCCGATCCTGACCGTGGACTCGGATCGCATGTTTGTGGAGTCGGCCTTTGGCATGCGCGTGACGCAGGACATCGAGGCCGAGCAGTCGGTGCTTCTTGCGGAAAATCGCAAGATCGAAGCCGAACTGGAAGCGGAAGAGAAGCGCCTGACCGAGTTGCGAGCCGATATGGAGCCGGGTGAGTTTCGGGCGGTTGCGGATGCCTTCGACGAACGTGTTCAGGGCATTCGGGTTCAGCAGGACGGCAAGGCTCGGGCGATTGCGGAAACCCGTGACGACCAGCGCGCCCTCTTTTTCCAGGCCGCCCAGCCGGTTTTGACCGAGCTGATGCGGGAGATGCGGGCGGAAATCCTGATTGAGCGTCGGACGGTTCTCATCTCGAGCAATGCCATCGACATTACGGATCGTGCCATCGAGCGACTGGATGCGGCGCTTGGAGATGGTCGGGATCTTCTTGAAAATCCGTGATCTGCTTGCCGAAACCGGCGTGGATTGTTAGGGCTAAGCCAACCAGAACAACAAGATACTCTCTTAAAGGAGGGACAGATGTCCGAGACCCTGCAGACCGCCGATATTGACCTGATCCAGCGGATCATTCCACATCGTTATCCTTTCCTGCTGGTCGACAAGGTCGTGGACATTGACGGCTACAGCTCGGCCACCGGCATCAAGAACGTCACCATGAACGAACCCCACTTCCAGGGGCACTTCCCGGGCAAGCCGATCATGCCAGGTGTGACCATCGCCGAGGCGATGGCCCAGACCGCCGCCGTGATGGTGGGCGTGGCGCTGGACATGGCTGACAAGGAACTGCTGGTTTATTTCATGTCGATCGACAAATGCAAATTCCGCCGCATGGTGGTGCCGGGGGATCGTCTCGAAATGAAGCTGACCACCGTGCGTGGCAAGCCAGGTGGCAAGGTCTGGAAGTTCCAGGGTGTGGCCACGGTTGACGGCGAGATGGCCTGCGAGACCGAATTCACCGCGATGATGGACCTGCCCAAGGAGTAATCCCAGATGGCGATTTCCGAAGAGGCCAGGGTTCACCCCTCTGCCGTGATCGAAGAGGGTGCCGTGATCGCGGCGGGCAGCGAAGTTGGCCCGTTCTGCGTGGTGGGTGCCGATGTTGTGTTGCACGAGGGTGTGGTGCTCAAATCGCATGTGGTCGTGACCGGACACACCGAGATTGGCAAGGACACGGTGGTGTTCCCCTTTGCTGTCATTGGTGAGATCCCGCAGGACCTCAAGTTCAAGGGCGAGGCATCGCGCCTTGAGATTGGCGAGCGCAACCGCATTCGCGAGCACGTAACGATGAACTCGGGCACCGAAGGCGGTGGCGGGGTGACCAAGATCGGCGATGACGGGCTGTTCATGGCGGGCTGTCACATTGCCCATGACGCCATTATCGGTGACCGTGTGATCGTGGTGAACTCCTCGGCCGTGGCCGGGCACTGCGTGATCGAGGACGACGTGATCATCGGCGGCCTGTCGGGCATCCACCAGTGGGTGCGCATCGGCAAGGGCGCGATCATTGGTGCGGTGTCGATGGTGACCAATGACGTGATCCCCTATGGCCTCGTCCAGGGGCCACGCGGCAAGCTGGACGGTTTGAACCTCGTGGGGCTCAAGCGCCGCGGTGTAAGCCGTGCGGACATCACTGCGCTGCGGGCGGCGTTCCAGATGATGGCGCAGGGCGAAGGTGCCTTCCAGGAGCGCGCCAAGCGCATGGGAGACGAGTTTGACAGCGACTATGTGCAGGAGATTGTCGACTTCGTCCTTGGCGACACCGACCGTTCGTTCCTGACACCGGGTTAAGACAGGATAGCTCATGGGCAAACTGGCGATTATTGCAGGGGCGGGCGCATTGCCTGTCATGCTGTCCAACGCGCGGCCGGATGCGCTGCGCGTTGTCTTTGAAGGCGTGGCGCATGACATGGCCGCGCCGCTGCGCACCCACAATGTCGCCAAGCTGGGCGTGTTGTTCGATGACCTTCTTGGCGAAGGTGTGGATCAGGTGATTTTCGCCGGCGCAATGGCGCGTCCGCAGTTCAACCCGGCCGACTTTGACCCGCTGACCCTGTCCTTGCTGCCCAAGCTGCAAGGCGCGTTTCAAAGCGGCGACGATGCGGTGTTGCGCTTCTATGTCTCGCTGTTCGAGGAACGCGGCATGAAGGTGGTTGGCGCGCATGAGGTACTGGCCGAGTTGGCAGTGCCGGAGGGGCTTTATGGCGGGCCTCAGCCGGGCGAGGCGCAGCTTGCGGATGCGGCCAAGGCCACGGACATCCTTCTGGCCCTGTCGCCGCTGGATGTCGGGCAGGGGGCGGTTGTTGCCGGTGGACTCTGTCTGGGGATCGAGACCTTGCAGGGCACCGATGCCCTGTTGCGCTTTGTCGGGGAAACACCGGCGCATTTGCGGCGTGGCATCGGCGGTGTGCTGGTCAAGGCCCCAAAGCGCGGGCAGGACCTGCGGGTCGATATGCCGGCCGTGGGTCCGCAGACCGTGCGCAACGCGGCGGCGGCGGGCCTTGACGGGATTGTTGTCTCGGCGGGCAAGGTGCTGGTGCTGCAGCCCGAGGACACCCGCGCGGCCCTTGAGGAGACCGGCCTGTTCCTTTTTGCGCAGGTGCTGTGATGAAGTTCTTCCTGATCGCCGGGGAATTGTCTGGCGACAGGCTGGGCGGGGCCCTGATGGAGGGCTTGAGGGAACTGGTGCCGGGTGTCACTTTTGAAGGCGTCGGCGGCCCCCTGATGCAGGCGCAGGGGTTGCAAAGCCTGTTCCCGATGGACGAGTTGAGCGTCATGGGTATTGCCGAGGTGCTGCCCAAGTATCGCCACCTGAAACGCAGGATGCACCAGACCGCCGAGGCGGTGCTGGCGGCCAAGCCCGATGTGTTGATCACCATCGACAGCCCCGATTTCTGTCTGCGTGTCGCCAAGGAAGTGAAAGCCGCAAGCGATATCCGAACGGTGCATTATGTTGCGCCTTCGGTCTGGGCGTGGCGGCCGAAGCGGGCGGCCAAGATGGCGCGGGTGATCGATCAGGTTCTGGCGCTCTTGCCGTTCGAGCCACCCTACATGGAAGCCGAAGGCATGCGCTGTGATTTCGTGGGGCATCCGGTGGTGGCCGAGCCTGTCGCAAGTGACGATGAGGTGGCCGCCTTTCGCGCGGAGCACGGCATTGGTGATGCGCCCTTGCTGCTGGTGCTGCCCGGTTCAAGGCGTGGCGAGGTCGGCAGGTTGATGCCCGGTTTTGGCGAGGTGGTTGCGCGGCTTGTGGCAGAGACACCTGATCTGCGCGTTGTTCTGCCTGCGGCGGCCCCTGTTGCGGGGCTTGTCAGGGAAAAAGCGGCGGATTGGGCCGTGGCGCCGATCATCCTTGATTCTAATGGTATGCCCACCGATGCGGCGCTGACAGCCAAGCGCGCGGCCTTTAGGGCGGCGGACGTCGCATTGGCCGCGTCCGGGACAGTCTCGCTTGAACTGGCCGCCAATGCGACGCCCATGGTGATTGCCTATGACATGAGCTGGCTGAGTTGGCAGATCATGAGCCGCGCGGCGCTGATTGATACGGTGACGCTTGTGAACCTCGTATCCGAAACGCGCGATATTCCCGAGTTTCTTGGCCCTGCCTTCAAGCCAGAGGACATTGCGCCCGCGGTATTGCAGGTTCTGAAAGACCCTTCGGCGCAGGCAGGGCCGATGGATGTCACGATGCAACGTATCGGACGTGGCGCGGAACGCCCCGGATTGCGGGCGGCACGGGCGGTTCTGGATGGTGTACGGGACCGCGGGTAAATCCTTCTTGAAGGATTTACCGATGGAAAATCTTCGAGAAGATTTTCAGCCTTTCCAGATCCAGCCACCACCGAAAATGCGACTGCTCTCGGTGTCATAGAAGACGCAGGCCTGACCGGGAGAGATGCCTTCCTCGGGCGTCAGGAGTTCCACCTCGGCGGTGTCCGGCCCGGTGGGGCGGATGATCGCTTCGCGCGGGGGGCGGGTCGAGCGTACCTTGACCGACAGATGCCATGCCTCGCGGCTCTCGAAGGGTTCGTCGCCCAGCCAATTGATTTCCCGCACCGGAACGATGCGCGTCGCGAGCATTTCTTTCGGGCCGACCACAACCTGTTTGGTATCAACATCCAGTTTCACCACGTAGAGCGGTTCGGACAGGCCGCCGATGCCAAGGCCGCGCCGCTGGCCGATGGTGTAGTGGATGACGCCTTCGTGGGTGCCCAGAACCTTGCCGGTGTGATCAACGATCTCGCCCGGTTCCGCCGCGCCGGGGCGCAGTTTCTCGATCACGCTGGCATAGTCGCCGTTGGGCACGAAACAGATGTCCTGGCTGTCGGGCTTGTCGGCGACGGCAAGGCCGTATTCCGCCGCAAGGGCGCGGGTCGCATCCTTGTTGGGCAGGTGCCCCAGCGGGAAGCGCAGGTAATCAAGCTGTTCCGGCGTGGTGGAGAACAGGAAATACGACTGGTCGCGGCGCGCATCTGCGGCCGAGTGCAGTTCCGCGCCGTTTGCACCCATCTTGCGCTGGATATAGTGGCCGGTGGCCATGCAATCGGCATCAAGGTCCTTGGCGGTTTCCAGGAGATCCTTGAACTTCACCCGTTCATTGCAGCGGATGCAGGGCACCGGGGTTGCACCGGCCAGGTAGCTGTCGGCGAATTCGTCGATCACCGCGTCCTGAAAGATGTTCTCGTAGTCGAGGACATAATGCGGAAATCCCTTTTCCTCGGCCACGCGGCGGGCGTCGTGAATGTCGATGCCGGCACAGCAGGCGCCTTTCTTGGCCAGCGCCGCGCCGTGATCGTAAAGCTGGAGGGTCACGCCCACCACGTCATAGCCTTCGTCGGCCAACTTGGCCGCCACGACCGAAGAATCCACACCGCCCGACATGGCAACAACCACGCGGGTTTCGGATGGGGGCTTGGCAAAGCCGAGCGAGTTCAGTTGTGGGTCTTGATCAAGCGCCATGGCGACTCTCCGTTCAGAAGTCGTCGAGAATATAGGAAAATCTTACCTACTCTCAAGAGGCAGTTTCATTTCCCGTTAAGCCCGTTTCGCCAGCATGGAGCGAAAGTGAGGGTTTGGGATGTACTTACGCAAGATCGAGGGGCCGCGCACCGTGACTTTGGCGGACGGGCGGATCATGTCGCAGGCGGATTTGCCGCCGCCTGACACGCGCAGGTGGGTTGCGTCGCGCAAGGCGGCCGTGGTGCGCGGTGTGGCTTATGGCCTGATTACCAAGGCCGAAGCGCTGGCCCGCTATGGGTTGAGCGAGGAAGAGTTTGAGCAATGGGTCGGGGCGGTGCGCGAGCATGGGGTGGAGGCGCTCAAGGCCACGTTGCTGCAAAAATATAGACAACTTTAAGGAGAGTTGATAAAGATTCCACATTAGTAACGCGCGATTAACCATTCTTGTTCAGGTTGGTGCGCATCGAAATGATTTATGCGAGGAGTTTGCCATGCGTGTCCTGCTGGTAGAGGATGATCCGGCCACTTCGAAAAGCATCGAGATGATGCTGACCCATGCAAACCTAAATGTCTACGCGACGGACCTTGGAGAAGAGGGCGTCGATCTTGCAAAGCTCTATGACTATGATCTGATCTTGCTGGATCTCGGGCTGCCCGACATGAACGGCCACGAGGTGTTGCGCCAGCTGCGCCTTGCGCGGATCGAGACGCCGATCCTGATCCTGTCGGGGGCGGATGACACCGAAAGCAAGCTCAAGGGATTCGGGTTCGGCGCGGATGATTATCTGACCAAGCCGTTCCATCGCGAGGAGCTGGTGGCGCGCATCCATGCCATTATCCGCCGCTCCAAAGGCCATTCCCAGTCGATCATCCGCACTGGCAAGGTGGCGGTGAACCTTGATGCCAAGACAGTCGAGGTTGAGGGCGAACAGGTGCATCTGACCGGCAAGGAATACCAGATGCTCGAACTGCTGAGCCTGCGCAAGGGCACGACGCTGACCAAGGAGATGTTCCTAAACCACCTTTACGGCGGCATGGACGAGCCGGAACTGAAGATCATCGACGTCTTCATCTGCAAACTCCGCAAAAAGCTGAGTGAGGCGACGGGCGGTGAAACCTATATCGAAACCGTCTGGGGCCGTGGCTATGTGCTGCGTGATCCGGCCCCGGTTGAAAACACACGCGAACAGCGCGTCGCCCTGCGCGCCTGACGCATCATCGGTTCTGGACCTCTCGCGGTCTCCCGCATATCACTTGGAGAAAGTGACAGGGGAGACCGCAGGTGAGCGCCGAGATCGAGATTTCCAAAATGACGCCGGAAGAGGCGCGGGCCGAGCTTGAACGGCTGGCCGCGCTGCTTGGTCGTGCGAACACCGCCTATCACGGCGAAGACGCGCCGGAGATGTCGGATGCCGAGTATGACCGTCTCAAGCGGCGCAATGCCGATATCGAGGCGGGTTTTCCCGATCTCAAACGCGCCGACAGCCCCAGCGACAGGGTGGGCGCGGCCCCGGCCGAAGGCTTTGGCAAGATCACCCACGCGGTGCCGATGCTCTCGCTTGGCAATGCCTTTGAGGATTCGGACGTCAGCGATTTTGCCGATCGCATCCGGCGTTACCTCGGGATGGAGAGCGGTGCGCTCGACTTCACCGCAGAGCCCAAGATCGACGGGTTGAGCCTGTCGCTGCGCTATGAGGGGGGCGTGTTGCAACATGCGGCGACCCGTGGTGACGGCGAGACCGGTGAAAACGTGACCGAGAACGCCCGCACCATTGCCGACATCCCGCAACAGATTGCCGGCGCACCGGACGTTCTTGAGGTGCGTGGCGAAGTCTATATGAGCCACGCCGATTTCGAGGCCTTGAATGCCCGGCAGGCCGAAGCGGGCGAGAAACCCTTTGCCAACCCGCGCAACGCCGCTGCCGGCAGTTTGCGGCAGCTGGATTCCAAAATCACCCGCGCGCGTCCGCTGCGGTTTTTTGCCTATGCCTGGGGCGAGTTGTCTGCGCCACTGGCCGAAACGCAGATGGGCGCGATCGAGAGGTTGCGTGACTTTGGTTTTGTTATCAATGATTTGACGGCCGTATGTGATGGGCCGCAGGCCCTGATCGCGCACTATCGAAAGATCGAGGAACAGCGCGCGACGCTGGGGTATGACATTGATGGCGTGGTCTACAAGGTGAACCGCCTTGATCTGCAATCGCGCCTTGGCTTCCGCGCCACCACACCGCGTTGGGCCGTGGCGCACAAGTTCCCGGCGGAACTTGCCTGGACCCGGCTGGAAGCCATCGACATCCAGGTCGGACGCACCGGTGCGTTGAGCCCCGTGGCCCGCCTGACGCCGGTCACGGTGGGCGGGGTCGTGGTGTCGAATGCCACCCTGCATAATGAGGATTACATCCAGGGCCGCGACAGCAAGGGCGCGGAAATTCGCGGCGGCAAGGATATTCGCATCGGTGACTGGGTGCAGGTGTATCGCGCAGGCGATGTGATCCCGAAAGTTGCAGATGTGGACCTTGGCAAACGCCCCGAGGATTCTGTGCCTTATGCCTTTCCCACGGAATGCCCGGAATGCGGATCAAAGGCGGTGCGCGAAGAAGGTGATGCGGTGCGCCGCTGTACGGGCGGCTTGATATGTCCCGCGCAGGCCGTTGAAAAGATAAAACATTTCGTCTCTCGAAAGGCCTTTGACATTGAAGGGCTTGGCGCCAAGCAAATCGAGATGTTCTATGACGACGAAGACCTGCCGATCCGCACGCCGGTTGATATTTTCCGGCTTGAGACGCGGGATGGCGGCAATCTGACCAAGCTCAAGAACCGCCATGGCTGGGGTGATCAAAGTGCAACGAACCTGTTCGCGGCGATCACCGAGAAGCGCCGGATCGCGATGGGGCGCATGATCTTTGCCCTTGGGATCCGCCATGTTGGCGAAGTGGCGGCCAAGGATCTGGCGTTGCATTTCGGGGGCTGGCCCGCCCTTGCGGAGGCGGTGGATGCAGCGCGTCCCGCGGCGCTTGCCCATCGCGCGGCGGATGAAGCCGAGGATCGCGAGCGCATCGCGGCAGCCGCCGAGGGCCGGCGGGCGCGGATCAAGGAAACCCGCGACAGGGCGATTGCCTCTCAGGAGGTACCGTCAGGTGCCGCCGCGGCCTGGGACGACCTGACGGGGATCGACGGGATCGGGGCGACCGTGGGCATGTCGCTGTCGGATGCGATGGCGAACGAACACGAGCGGGCGGCGATTGATGCGCTGGTTGCCGAGCTTGAGATCGAAGCTCCGGCGGCACCAACCAAGGAAAGCCCGGTGGCCGGGAAAACCGTGGTCTTCACCGGCAAGCTTGAGAAAATGACGCGCGACGAGGCGAAGGCGCGGGCGGAATCCCTTGGGGCCAAGGTTTCGGGCTCGGTGTCGGGCAAGACCGATCTTCTGGTGGCGGGGCCGGGCGCGGGATCGAAGGCCAAGAAGGCGGCTGATCTTGGTGTCGAGACAATCGACGAAGATGCCTGGCTGGCGCTGATCGAAGGGCTATGAGCGGACGTCCGGAAATCCTGTTTCCGCTTTTTGCGGAGCTGACCACGCTGGACGGGGTTGGCCCCAAGACCGCGCAGCACATGGCGCAGATCGCGATAGAAAAGCCGCGTGACCTGTTGTTTTCGCTGCCTTATTCCGGTGTGGATCGTCAGCGGCGCGAAAGCGTGCTGGATGTCACCCTGCCGGATGTTGTCACCGTTGAGGTGCTTGTGGGCAGCCATCGGCCCGCCCGCAACCGTGGCGGTGCCTACAGGATCACCGTCGAGGATGGGCGCACGGCGTTCCAGCTGGTGTTCTTCCATGCCAAGGGCGACTACCTCAAACGGGTGTTGCCAGAGGGCAGCCGGCGGTTGGTTTCGGGGCGTGTTGAGCTGTTCGATGGGGTGCCGCAGATGGTGCATCCCGAACATATCCTGCCGCCAGAGGAGGCCGCCGAGATCCCGGCCTATGAGCCGGTTTATGCGCTCACCTCTGGGGTGACCCTGCGCACGATGACAAAGGCGGCGCAGTCGGTTTTGGCGCGGGTGCCGGAGTTGGAGGAATGGATTGATCCGGGCCAGAAGGCGCAGGCCAAATGGCCCGATTGGCACGAGGCCATCACGGCAGCCCATGCGCCGGAAGGGCTCAAGGATCTGGCGGCGACGTCGCCCGCGCGGGAGCGGCTGGCCTATGACGAGTTTTTCGCCCATCAGGTGACGCTGGCCCTGGCGCGGTCGCGTCTGCAAAGGGCCAAGGGGATCATCAGCGAGGCCAATGGGCGGCTACAGGGCAGGGTGCTGAAGGCGCTGCCCTATCGCCCGACGGGGGCACAGCATCGGGCGATTGAGGAAATCACCGCCGATATGGCCACGCCTTTGCGCATGAACCGCCTGTTGCAGGGCGATGTGGGGGCAGGCAAGACGCTGGTGGCGCTGATGGCGATGCTGGTTGCTGTCGAAGCGGGGGGGCAGGCGGTTATGATGGCCCCGACCGAGATTCTGGCGCGCCAGCATATGGAAGGGCTTAAGCCGCTGGCCGAAAGCGCCGGGGTGGTGATCGAGATCCTAACCGGCCGCGACAAGGGCAAGGAGCGGCGGCTCAAGCTCGAGGCGCTGGCGCGTGGCGATATTCATATCCTTGTCGGCACCCATGCGGTGTTCCAGCAGGACGTGCAGTTTGCCGATCTGCGCCTTGCGATCATCGACGAACAGCACCGGTTCGGCGTGCGGCAACGGCTGGAACTGGGCAAGAAAGGCGAGGGGGCGGATGTTCTGGTGATGACCGCGACGCCGATCCCGCGGTCGCTGGCGCTGGCGCAATACGGCGATATGGATGTGTCGATCCTTGATGAAAAGCCCCCGGGACGCCAGCCGATCAAGACGGCGCTGGTGTCGACCTCGCGGATGGGCGAGGTGGTGGGCCACCTGCGCAAGGCGGTGTCCGAGGGCAAACAGGCCTATTGGGTGTGCCCCCTCGTGGATGAAAGCGAAAGCGTCGATCTGGCGGCGGCAGAGGAGCGATTCAAACACCTGCGGGCGGCCTTGGGTGAAGGTGTTGTGGGGCTTGTGCACGGTCAGATGCCCCCGGCCGAGAAAGACGCGGCAATGGCGGCGTTTCAGAAGGGTGACACAAGCGTTCTGGTCGCCACCACGGTCATCGAGGTGGGCGTGGATGTGCCCAACGCGACGATCATGGTGATCGAACGGGCGGAAATCTTTGGTCTCGCGCAGCTGCACCAACTGCGCGGGCGCGTGGGGCGGGGCTCGCAGGCGTCGACATGTTTGCTGATGTATCAGGCCCCGCTGAGCGAGAACGGTGAAAAGCGCCTGACCACGCTGCGTGAGAGCGAAGACGGGTTCCAGATCGCGCAAACCGATCTGGAAATGCGCGGCGCAGGTGATCTGATCGGTACGGCGCAATCGGGAGTGCCGCGGTTCCGGATTGCCGATCTCGAGGGGCAGGCGGCCCTGATGGCGGTGGCGCAAAGCGATGCGCGCAAACTGTTGTCGGATGACCCTACGCTCGAGTCGCCGCGCGGGCAGGCGGCGCGTGTTCTTTTGTGGCTGATGGAACAGGATCAGGCGATCCGTTTGATTACAGTGGGTTAGGCGAAACGTTCCACTTTGTTCGCAAATGTTCTCAAAAAGTTCTTTACAGAATCTGAATCATATGAGAACAAATAAGCAACAAATGCTGATAAAGCTGAGCAGGAGCCGCCAAGATGATGACCCAGATCAAGACCGTGATCCGCAATTCCCGTAGCACCCTGATCCAGGATGCGATCGGGGGCGTTGCCTTGATTGTCATGATGCTGGTGGCTTTGCACGTGCCCGGCATTGCCTGAGTTTTCTGCCGCGTTCCTGTGCCGGTTCAACCTCGCATCCTGTCCCACTTTTTGATGCGCTGAGACTGACACTGCCTGTCCCAAGTCACTGAAGGGAATGCCTCTTTCCCCCTTCTTGCCAACCGGGTCCCTCACGGGAACGCACTTTTCCTGCGCCGCCTTCCTGTCCCGGAAGTGCGGCGTTTTTTTTGGTCAGGTCTCGGGGGCGTGGTCAGGCGTAGTTTTCAGGCGCAGCTTGCCTGAGCGGCCTGTTCCATGGCCTCGGCCGTGGCATCAAGCGCCAGCATGATCGACGCGTGCCGGTTCTTGTAGTCCCGCGCAGGGCGCAGCACTTCAAGCTCGTCAAATGGCGCCGGGGGTGTCGGGCCGTCCTCTTTGAGCATGACCTTGAGCGCGTCGCGCGCCGCGTGGATGTCCGCAAGCGAGCGGCCAATCACGTTGCTGCCCACAACCGAAGCCGCCGCCTGTCCAAGGGCGCAGGCTTTGACGTCCTGTGCGAAGTCGGCGATGCGACCGTCTTCAAGAACCACATCCACCGTGACGGTCGAGCCGCACAGGGGGGACCGCTTTTTGACCGTGGCATCCGGTGCGTCGAGGCGTTTGGTATGCGGCATTTCTGCCGCCAGCGCCAGAATGCGCCCGGAGTAGAGTTTGATGAGGTCGTTTTCACCAGACATGGCTGTTCCCTTTGCCGTGTCTTTCCTAGATAGAGGCGTTAAGCACAGATGCAAAGGAATTCGACATGGCATTCGATCCCAAATCCCTCACATACAACGAAGCGGGCCTGATCCCGGCCATTGCCCAGGATGCCACCAGCGGCGAAATCCTGATGATGGCCTGGATGAACGCTGAGGCCGTGGCCAAGACGCTAGAGACTGGCAAGGTGACCTATTGGTCTCGCTCGCGCCAGTCGTTCTGGATCAAGGGCGAGACCTCGGGTCACGTGCAGGAGCTTGTGGATTTCCGGTTCGACTGTGATCAGGACTGTATCCTCGTGATGGTGAGCCAGACCGGCGCGGCCTGTCACACCAACCGCCGCACCTGTTTCTATACCGCCGTTCGGGATGGCGAAGAAGTTGAACTGATGAAGCCGATGGGGTGAATGGCCCTTGCGGGCCATGCCTGCGGCGCGGGTATTTGATCCAAGAAGAAAAGGGGCCTAGAGCCCGACAAGGGCGCGCACGTCGGCAGGCGTCGCGCCCTCTTCACGATATTTGGCAATGGCGCGTGCGTCATCGCGTTTGGCAAGGCGTTTGCCGCTGTCGTCGCGCACAAGGGCGTGGTGGTGATAGGTGGGCGTGGGCAGGCCGAGAAGGTTTTGCAGGAGAACGTGGATGCGGGTGGCGTCGAACAGGTCTTCGCCGCGCACCGCGTGGGTGACACCGGTGGCCGCGTCGTCCAGCACCACGGCAAGATGGTAGGAGGCCGCCATGTTGCGGCGCGCCAGAACAACATCGCCGATGGTGGTTTCCAGATCCTGTTGCGACAGCGCGTGTTGGCCGCGGTGCGCGGGGCCGGTTTCCGTGAAGGCAGCGGGCAGGCCCCTGATGCAGGCCCTGGTCATGTCGAGACGCGTGCAGGTTGCGTCTGAGGCGGGCAGGGCGCGGTGCCGGCAGGTTCCGGGGTAGATGCGCCCGTCGGGGCCGAATTCCGGCACGCCTTCCTGCGGGGCGTTTGCCGCGGCCTCGATGTCGCGGCGGCTGCACTGACAGGTGAAGGTGAGACCCTGTGCGGCGAGCTGTGCGATCGTCGCTTCGTACTCAGCGAAATGGTCTGACTGGCGGCGCACGGGGCCGTCCCATGTGAGGCCAAGCCAAGTTAGATCGTCGTAGATCTGCTGTTCCCAATGGGGCCGGGCGCGGGACTGGTCGAGATCGTCGATGCGCAAGAGGAACCGGCCACCTGATGCGCGCGCCATGTCATGCGCGACAATCGCGGAATAGGCGTGTCCGAGGTGCAGGGGGCCGGTTGGGGATGGGGCGAAGCGGCTTGTGAATGTCATGCCTTTTCAATGACATAAATGTAGGACTTTAGGTTCTGAGCGGGCAGGTGTGGCCCGTAGTCCCGCATTAGCAGACGGATGCCCCCATAGTCCATATGCTCGCTTAGGCGGCCCTCGTAGGTTTTCTCGGCAATGGCATGGTCGTTCAGCGAGAACACGAGCTTCGCACCACGCGCAAGGCCGGAGATCAGGGTGTCGAGAACCCCGGCGGGGGCACCGCCGGGGCCGAGCAGGCCGATGGCGGCCACGGTTTCATACTCTGCGATCCGGTCGAAACCAGTGTCCGGTGAGATTTGGGTTAGGCTGCGATAGATGTCTTTGGCCTCGGCCCGGGCGAGCATTTCCGGCGAGATGTCGACGCCGTCGAGCGTCTCAAAACCGGCCATGCGCAGGGCGAGGCCCGAGAGGCCCGTGCCGCATCCGTAGTCCAGCACCGGCGCTGTGGTGTCAGCCTTGTAGCGCAGAAGGGCCCTGGCGCAGCGGTCTGGCGTGGCATAGCCGTTGTCCCGAATTTCAGCCTCGTAGGTGGCGGCCCAGGCGGCGTAGAGGGCGGCAACGTCCTCGGGGGCGTCGCCGCGGTAGATCTTGTCGATGAAGGTATCTCCCATGCGATCAAGCTAACCGCATGGGGGAAAAGGCGTCCAGCGTTTTGTCTGCCGTGTTTAGGCTTGGGCGTCGAGCCATGCCTGCCAATCGGTCTTGGCGCGGTCGGTATAGGCCTTGTAGCGGTCCTTGCGGCCACGACGGCCGCCCTTGAGGCCATCAACCGGCTGGAACAGGCCGAAGTTGACGTTCATGGGCTGGAAGGTCTTGGCCTCGGCCCCGCCGGTGATGTGGTGTACCAGAGCCCCCATCGCGGTGTTGAGCGGCGCGGTCTCAAGCGGTTTGCCGAGGATTTCGGCGGCGGCGAGGCGGCCCGCCAGAAGGCCCATCGCGGCGCTTTCGACATAGCCTTCGACGCCGGTGATCTGGCCCGCGAAACGGATGTTCGGGCGCGACTTGAGACGCATCTGATCGTCCAGAAGCGTTGGTGAATTGATAAAGGTGTTGCGGTGAATACCGCCGAGACGCGCGAAAGAGGCGTTCTCGAGACCGGGGATCATCTTGAATACCTCGGTCTGCGCGCCGTATTTCATCTTGGTCTGGAAGCCGACGATATTATAGAGCGTTCCCAGTGCGTTATCCCGGCGAAGTTGAACCACTGCATAGGCTTTTTCGTCGGGTTTGTGGGCGTTGGTCAGGCCGACCGGTTTCATTGGCCCGTGGCGCAGGGTCTCGCGGCCGCGTTCGGCCATCACCTCGATCGGAAGGCAGCCGTCAAAGTAGCCGGCGGTTTCGCCTTCGTGGAATTCGGTCTTGTCGGCGGCCAGCAGAGCATCAATGAAGGCCTCGTACTGGTCCTTGGTCATCGGGCAGTTGAGATAGGCCTTTTGCTCTTCCTCGGTGTCGCCCTTGTCATAGCGCGATTGTAGCCATGCGACGTCCATGTCGATGCTTTCGGCATAGACGATGGGGGCGATGGCATCGAAGAACGCGAGGTGGTCGGCGCCGGTTTCCTTCTGGATCGCGGCCCCCAGACCGGCCGAGGTCAGCGGTCCGGTGGCGATGATCCAGTGGCCATCTTCCGGCAGTTCGGAAATCTCGCCGTATTCGACACGCACGTTGGGTAGGTCGGTCAGCGCCTTGGTGACGCTTTCGGAGAAGGGATCGCGATCAACCGCGAGGGCGCCACCTGCGGGCAGGCGGTGCTTGTCGGCCATGCCCATGATCAGCCCGTTGGCGGCGCGCATTTCCCAATGCAACAGGCCAACGGCGTTCTGTTCGTCGTCGTCCGAGCGGAAGGAGTTGGAGCAGACCATCTCGGCAAGGTTGCCGGTGCGGTGCGCAAAGGTTTCCACTTGGGGACGCATCTCGTGAATAACCACGTCTACGCCCATATGCGCCGCTTGCCACGCCGCTTCCGATCCGGCCATTCCGCCGCCGATGATATGCAATGTCTGTGCCATGCAGCGGGACATAGGGCAGGAGGGCGGATTTGGAAAGGGGGAAGCGCGCGAAGGCGCGGTCTGGACGAGACGAGGTAGGTCAGTTGGTTTCGTGGCAGATCCGCACCTCCCGCAGCGCGCACGGGAAGGCGCGCGCCTTGGTAAGGCGAAGCGGGTGGCCCTTGGGTGGTATCGGGACGGCCACCCGTCGCCGGGTGCGGCCGCGTGATTCCGGGCAGAAGGAAGGGCGCACACCCGAAGGCACGAGAAGCTCGCGCAGGGATAGTGTGGCGCAGAACATCGAAATCCCCAAACAACCTTCTGGAAAAACACCGTTTTCCAGACGGAAACGGATCAGTCCTGCTGCCAGTTCGGGGGGCGTTTTTCAAGGAAGGCGCTGATTCCTTCCTCGGTATCGCGGTAAAGCATGTTCTCGACCATGACATCACCGGTATAGGCATAGGCCTCTGCGGTGGACATTGTGGCCTGCTGGTAAAAGGCCTGTTTGCCAACCCGCACGGCCGCGCCCAGTTTTCCGGCAACGGCTTCGGCAAGCTCTGTGGCTGCCTGATCGAGCTGGTCATACGGCACAACCCTGTTCACAAGGCCCTGGGCCTCGGCTTCGCTTGCATCCAGAAACTGACCGGTGGTCAGCATTTCAAAGGCTTTCTTGCGGTGGATGTTGCGCGACAGGGCCACCATCGGGGTCGAGCAGAACAGGCCGATATTTACGCCATTCACGCCAAACCGCGTGCCTTCGGCGGCGACGGCCATGTCACAGGTCGCGACCAATTGGCAGCCGGCGGCAGTGGCGATGCCGTGGACCTTGGCGATCACCGGTTGCGGCAGGGACTGAACCGTCAGCATCATGCGGGCGCAGCGGTCGAACAGATCCTTGAAATAGGCCTTGCCGCCGTCTTCGGACTGGCGACCGGCGGTCATCTGCTTGAGGTCGTGGCCGGCGCAGAAGGCTTTGCCAGCACCGGACAGTACGATGGCGCGCACGCTGCGGTCGTCTTTCAGAGCGTCGAACTCGGACTGAAGCGCGGCCAGCATTTCGTCGGAAAGCGCGTTCAGGCGCTCGGGCGCGTTCATATGCAGATGTGCCACGGCGTTTACGTCGCGACGTTCGAGAATTGCCATCTTGTCCTCCCATGACTTTGCGGCAACCCTAGCGATCAAAATCACAGGAGAAAAGCATGGGCGTGAAATTCACGGTCGAGGAGATGAACAGCTACCTGGCAGAGGTGTTCCCGCAGGTTCAGGATGATTTCCGGGTGGAGGAACTGACCGAGACGGGCTGTGTCATGCGCCTGATGGTACAGGATCGGCATTTGCGCCCTGGTGGCACGGTTTCGGGGCCGTCGATGTTCGGTCTGGCGGATGTTGCAGCCTATGTGGCAACCATGGGCATGGTGGGCAAAGAGGCGCTCGCGGTGACAACCGGGTGTTCGATGGATTTCATGCGCAAACCGGCGGCGGGTGTTGACCTGATCGCCCGTGCATCTCTTCTGAAACTGGGCAAGACCCTGTCGGTGACGGATATCCTCATCTACTCGGAAGGCATGGACCAGCCGGTTGCGCGCTCCACCATGACCTATTCTATTCCGCCCGCGGGCAAGGGGGCGCTTTGATGGGCATGGCGTTGATATTCTGTAATTGATATATGTCAGCGCGACTCTTCCTGTCTTCGGGCAGGTGTGAAGAGAAAACAGAAGGATCAAAGGCCCGTGACCGAAACGATTGACCCCAATAGCGCCGAACCAAAGCTCAAGCATTTTCCCGTGCCGTTTTTCGCCGTGGTGATGGGGATCATGGGGCTGACTCTTGCGCTGCATGCAGGGGCCGAGGCTTATCCCGTTCTGGCAGGCGCATCGCAGGTGATCATGTGGGCCGGGATCGTGATCTTCACGGTGATCGCGGTTTTCTATATCGCCAAGTTCTTCAAATATCCGGCAGCGGTGCAGGCAGAGTGGAACCATCCCGTGCGGTTGGCCTTTTTCCCTGCGATTTCGATTTCCATGCTGTTGATGGCCACCGCACTTCTGGCCCATGCGCCCGAGGCGGCGCGTGGTCTGTGGCTGATCGGCGCGGCGTTGCAGGGTGTTCTGACCGTTGCCGTGATCTCGGGCTGGATCAGTCACCGCAGCTTTGAAGTCGGGCAGCTGACGCCGGCGTGGTTCATTCCTGCGGTGGGCAATGTCGTGGCTCCCATCGCCGGGGCACGCCTTGGCTATATCGAGATTTCCTGGCTGTTCTTTTCGACCGGGGTGATTTTCTGGGTGATCCTGCTGACACTGGTGTTCAACCGCCTGATCTTTCACAATCCGATCCCCGGCAAGCTCTATCCGACGCTGGTGATCCTGATCGCGCCGCCCGCCGTGGCGTTTTCGGCTTACGTGAACCTGACGGGGCAGGTCGATCCCTTTGCCCGTATCCTTCTGAATGCGGGCTATCTGTTTGCGATCCTGATCCTTGTGCAGGTGCCCAAACTGGCCAAGTTGCCCTTTGCCCTGCCGTGGTGGGCGCTGAGCTTCCCCGTGGCGGCGCTTAGCATTGCGTCGTTCTCATTCGCGCGCATGACCGGATCGGCGGCGCATGAGATGATTGGCCTTGTGATCCTCCTGGTTCTGATCGCGATCATGGCCGGGCTGGTCTATCGGACCTGTCTGGCCATCCTGCGCAACGAAATCTGCGTGCCGGAATAAGTCGTTCACCAACGCGACCAACAAAAAAGGCCGGGACGTGTCCCGGCCTGAGTGCTGGCGTCCAACGGGGTCAGGCGCGCCAGAATCTCTTGGCGGCTTCGGCTTTCGCCTCTTCCAGGCTGATGCCGATATCCTGGAGACGCGCCGCCTCGAGGCGGGCCAAGGCCCTGCGAGTGCGTGCGCGTCGGTCCCACTTGGTGACGAGCACAGCAAAGGCCAGAGCCCAGCGAGCGATGACCGGAAGAGGGTGGTCCTGCACGAATGAGATCAGCTGAATGCTGTTGTTTGCCGTCTGTACCATTGGGAACTCCTTTTGTATTGATACAATTTGCGACTTAGAGTAGGTATTTGATACAATTGTGCCGATCGGAAAGACAGGAAAACATTGTGACTGATACAATTTGGCCGCCAGATTTCGAAAAATCGTCCGAATCTAAGTATATTGTATTGGTACAATCCCTCCGCGCGGCGGTGCGGTCTGGCGAAATGGCCCCCGGTGAAAAGCTCCCGCCGGTGCGGGAACTGGCCTGGAAGCTTGGCATCACCCCTGGAACCGTTGCGCGTGCCTATAAGCTCGCGGTCGAGGAAGGGTTGCTTGAGACAACGGTCGGGCGCGGCACCTTTGTGTCGTCCGGCAAGCGCGAGGAGGTGCCGGAAGAGGTGTCGCTCGTGGCCCACATGGCGAGCGACGATTTGAACCTGCGCGGCATTCGGGTGCCCGACGTCGGGCAGGACAGCATTATTCAGGGGATCATGCGTAAGCTGGGGGCAGAGGGCGGCATGGGCTATATCGACTGTCCGACGCCGCTCAAGGATGTGGCGGCGCGTCAGGCGGTTGTGCGCTGGATCGGTCAGGATCGCGTGGGCCGCTTCAACGAAGACGAGGTGGTGCTGGGGCTTGGGGCGCAACACACCGTGATCCTGACCTTGCAAGCCTGTCTGCACGGGGCGAACCCGATCATCCTGACCGAGGAACTGGCCTTTCCCGGCGTGCGCCACGCGGCCCGTCTTTTGCGGGCGCAGGTCATCGGCGTGCCGATGGATGCCGAGGGGCTGAGACCGGACAAGCTGGAAGAGATTCTGCGCCAGCACGGGGGGCAGGTCTTGTTGACCGCTGCGGAAACCCACAGCCCGACGACCCTGCGCACCACGCTTGAGCGCCGTCGCGAGATTGCAGAGGTGGCCCGCCGCTACCAGTTGCAGATCATCGAGGATGATTGCCACACGGTGACGCGGCCCGAGCTGCCAGCCTACCGGGCAATCTGTCCCGAACGGGCGTGGTACGTGTCGTCGCTCACGAAATCCGTCTCTGCGGCGATGCGCTTTGGCTTTGTGGTCTGCGCCAAGGGGCAGGAGGGGGCCGCGCAGCAGGTGTCTCAATCGTCCTTTTACGGGCTGCCCCTGCCGATGCTGGATATCTGCGCCGAACTTATCAACAGCGGCCAGGCCGAAACTATCCGTCAAACCGTCGAAGACCGTGTGCGCAAAAGGGTGCAGCTGGCGTTGAATATTCTGGGCCATTGGGACGTGCAGTGGCGGCCGGATGTTCCCTTCATCTGGATCAGGCTGCCGCGTGGCTGGCGCTGTTCCACCTTCATGCTGGCCTGTGGCAACGAGGGCATCGGAATCAAGCCCGCCGACGAGTTTGCATTGCCGGATGGACCGGTGCCAAATGCCGTGCGGATCGGCCTTAATCCTGATATTGCCGACCGCGAGTTCGAGGTCGCGATGCGAAAACTGTCCGATATCCTGTCAAAACCGCCCCTGGATGCGGATTTTTGATGGGGTAAAATAATACCTAATTTGTAACATGTTGTTTTATAGAGTTTAATTCGGAAAAAGTGCGCTTGACTGTGTTTGTGACACCTTTATAACCCGCCCATCGAATTTCGGTGCGTCCGTCTTGGGCGCATTCGTCAACCAAACATCAGGTAGACTGACATGAAAACCTTTTCTGCTACTCCGGCAGACATCGAAAAGAAATGGATCATCATCGACGCCGAGGGCGTGGTGCTGGGCCGTCTCGCATCGATCGTCGCCATGCGCCTGCGCGGCAAGCACAAGGCATCGTTCACCCCCCACATGGACATGGGTGACAACGTCATCGTCGTAAACGCCGACAAGGTCCAGCTGACCGGTCGCAAGCGTTCGGACAAGAAATACTACTGGCACACTGGCCACCCGGGCGGCATCAAGCACCGCACCGCCGAACAGATCCTGGAAGGCGAGTACCCGGAGCGTGTGGTCATGAAAGCTGTTCAGCGCATGCTGCCCGGCGGCAAGCTGTCGCGCAAGCAGATGACCAACCTGCGCGTTTACGCTGGCGCAGAGCATCCGCACGAGGCGCAAGCCCCGGAAGTGCTGGATGTGAAATCCATGAACTCGAAAAACACCCGGAGCTAATCAATGGCTGATCAAATCAACTCGCTTGAAGAGCTGAACGCCGTTGCTGGTGCAGAAGCTGTTGTCGAAGTAGAAGCCCCCCGCGAGCCGGTTCGTGACGAACTGGGCCGTTCCTATGCCACCGGCAAGCGTAAAGACGCTGTTGCCCGTGTATGGGTCAAGCCGGGTTCGGGCAAAGTTGTCGTGAACGGCAAAGACATGGACAAATACTTTGCACGTCCGGTTCTTCAGCTGATCCTGCGCCAGCCCTTCCAGGTTGCCGGCGTTGAAGGTGAATTCGACGTATTCGCCACCGTTAAAGGCGGCGGTCTGACCGGTCAGGCCGGTGCGGTCAAGCACGGTATCTCGAAAGCTCTGCAACTTTACGAACCGTCGCTGCGTGGCGCTCTGAAAGCCGCAGGCTTCCTGACCCGTGACTCGCGCGTTGTTGAACGTAAGAAATACGGTAAGCGCAAAGCACGTCGTTCGTTCCAGTTCTCGAAGCGTTAAGCTTTACTGGACAAGAGATTACAAAGGGTCGCCTTCGGGCGGCCCTTTTTCGTTTTGGTTTTGCGGTCAGAGGGCATTCGAGAAGGGCAGCGACTGCCTGGGCGGGCGCGAATGCGCCTGCCGGGGGGCAGGCAGGCGCAGTGCGGCGGGGCCGCCCGGCAAAATTCCTGAATTACTTCTGCGCGCGCCGTTTCTTCAATTCGCGTCGCATCAGCCTAAAGCGGCGAAAGATCGAACCGCGTTCGCGGTTGATGCTGGTCAGGAGATGGCAGGCAAGGGGGCGCAGAACCGGATCGGTTTCAGCGGTGATCCAGATCATGCCAAGCAGGTTGCGGTCGAGATCACCGTTCTTGATCGAATAAGGGGTCATTCCCAGCGGTAGGTTGCTGCGGGTGCGCGTGTCGAGGTCGAAGGGCTGTTTGGCCTTGAAACCGCTATAGCGCCTTTCGGTCTCGTAGAGTTTGATGAGGCCGAAAAACACGGTTAGTTCCGAGGCGCAACGGCGCTGGACTTCGTTTTCGCCGTAGTCGCGAAAGGTCTGGAGCGCCGACAATTGCCAGCGCACGTCCAGCCGATCCATGAGGAAATCACCGTGATCCTGCCACATGGCAAGGAAGATCGCCCGCGCGATGGGGGGCGGATTGCTGCGGCGGGCGGCGGCGATGGTCAGGGCATGTAGCGCCAGAAATTCGGGCTGGCCTTCGAATTCCTTGCACAGGGTGGTGTATTTCTCGGCGGCGATCTTGTCGGGGTCCTCGAGCGTCTCAAGTTCGGCGTCTGTCGGGGCAATCACCTTCTGCTCGCGCAGGGGATCAAGCCCGAATTGCGCGATGTCGTGCAGGGTCTCGTTCATGCCGCGGTATTCCGCACGATAGGCTGGCGTCTGCTTGACGAGATCGGCAAACCCCTGCGGGTAGGTAAAGGAGCCTTCGAAGAGGTTTTCCATCACGTCTATCCTCAGCTGTCCGAGTCGATCAGGCCAAGCCCGCGCAAGTAGACGCCAATACCGCTTTCCAGCAGGTCTTCGGGCGGAAACGGGCTTTGGGTTCCGGGCGAGTTCCGCGCAAAAAGTTCCACGACCCCGTGGCTCATGGCCCAGATATGGGCGCTGAACATGCTGGCGGGCGGGCGTTTCTCGGGCGGGATATGGCGGCTCAGATCCTCGGCAGCCCGCTCCATGACACCTCGCGCGCGCGCCGCGACATCGGCCAGCTCGGGTGTCCGGTTCACCGAGATGCCGCTTTCAAACATTGCGATATAGTGGCCGGGGTACTTGCGGGCAAAGGCGAGATAGGCACGCCCGGTGGCCTCGAACGAGGCAAGCGCAGAGGGTTGGCCCTTGTCATAGGCGTATTGCATCAGGTCGGCGAAGATCACATAGCCCTGGCGCGCGGCCTCGGCGATCAGGTCCTCGCGGCCTTCGAAATGGCGGTAGACCGCCGCCGGCGTCACACCCGCCTGTTTCGCGGCCTCGGACAGGGTAAAGCCGGTGGGCCCCTTGGCCTCGATGAGTTTCAGAGCCGCTTCGACAAGGGCCTGGCGCAGATTGCCGTGATGATAGCCGCGTTTAGGCATTCCAGATGTCCGGTCCGCCGCAGGTTTTCGTATCGATGTCACCGATGGCCTTGGCATCCTTGCGGTCATAGTCAAGCCTGCCCAGAACGGTGCGGATCGCCGCCAGACGTGCGCGGCGCTTGTCGTCGGAGCGCACGATTGTCCAGGGTGCTTCGGGCGTGTGAGAGCGTTCCAGCGTTTCCGAGATCGCGGCGCTGTAATCATCCCACTTCTTGAGGCCCTCTACGTCGATCCAGCTGAGTTTCCACTGTTTCAGGGGATCACGCTCGCGGGCCATGAAGCGGCGCAGCTGTTCCGCCCGCCCGACGTTGAGCCAGAACTTGAACAGGTGAATGCCTTCGTCGACCAACATTTTCTCAAAGTCTGGTACCTGCCGGAAGAAGTGCTCGCGTTGAGTGTCGGTGCAGAAGCCAAAGACCTTTTCGACCACGCCGCGATTGTACCACGAGCGGTCATAGAACACGATTTCCCCGCCCGAAGGCAGGTGGTCGATGTAGCGCTGGAAGTACCATTGCGACTGCTCGGCCTCGGTGGGTTTGGAAAGCGCCACCACGCGGGCACCGCGCGGATTGAGGTTCTCGCGAAAGCGTTTGATGGTGCCGCCCTTGCCGGCTGCGTCGCGCCCTTCGAACACAATGGCCACGCGCTGGCCGCTGTCCTTGGCCCAGCGTTGCAGTTTCACGAGCTCAACCTGAAGCGCCTCGATCTCTTTCTCATAGGCCTTGCGGCTCATGCGCTCGGAATGAGGAAAGCTGGCATCAAGGATATCGTCCTTGTCGGCGTCTTTAATGGCTTTGCGGACGGCCTCGGGGGCGTCGTTCTCGTAGAATGCGCTGATGGCGCCATCAAAGGGCAGCTCCATGAAACCTCTCCGTTTTTTCTTAATATGGCCTTCGCAGCGGGCTAGTGCAATGCAGCGCGGTGCGCGGCCCGGTCGATTGCCGCCGCGACATCCCTGGCGGCGACGTGCTGCGGCATGTGGCCGACACCGGGCAGGATGGTGAGCTGTGCGCCGGAAATTCGCGTCACGAGGCGTTCGGCATGGTTCCAATGCGGGACGATCGTGTCTTCATCGCCGTGGATGATTTCCGTCGGCACAGAAATCTCTCCGTACCGCGGATAAAGGGCGTGGATTTCCGCCAGCAGGTTGGCACGCTGAAGCGCGTTGGCCCGCAAGGCGGCGCGGCGGATCGTGAGGCCGGTGCCAAAGTAGGCGCCAAAGCCCTTTGGTTCAGTTTGTGGGGTAAAGATGCTGGCCATGACCCTGTCGACATAGCTGTCGGTGACAAAAGCCGTGATCAGCGGGATCGCCAGCGGCCCGATCCAGCGGTGCGAGACGGTCCGGTAGTAGCCATCAAGGGGCGTTTCCCAGATGCTTGCCACGGCTGCGACGGGCACAAGCGCCGAGAGGCGGTTAGGGAAATGCACCGCCCAGGCCAATGCCACGGCACCGCCATAGCTTTGGCCGCAGACGATGGGGCGGGGCGCGCCAAGCTGGGCGCAGGCCTTGGATAGGAGATCGGCCTGTTCGATGAGCGTGGCCCCCTTGCCATGCAGCCGGTCGGTATAACCAAGGCCAGGACGGTCAAAGACCAGAACGCGGTAACGATCTTCGAGATGGCGCACCAGTTCAAAGGTCATGTCGCGGGTGCTGCCGCTGGCACCGTGGATCAGCACCAGATCGGGCCCGCTGCCGCGGATCACGACATGCACGCGGTGGCCGTCAACCTCGAGAAACTCGCCTTCAGGCGGGTGGCTGGCCTCGGAACGTGCCTCGTGGCGGCGCGCCCGCCACAGGACAACGCCGACGAAGCCCAGAGCAAGAAGGGCGATGAATATCAGGACGTTACCGGCCAATCTCGTTCATGTCGTAAGGCGTGGTTTCGTAGATCTCGGTGATCCAGTTGCCATAAAGAAGATGCGCATGGCTGCGCCAGCGGTTCATCGGCGGCTGGCTTGGATCATCGTCGGGATAATAGTTCATCGGCACGTTGATCGGCGTCCCTTCGGCCACGTCGCGATCATACTCTTGCTTGAGCGTGTCGCTGTCGTATTCGAAGTGGTTGAAGATATAGAGCGCCCGATGCTCGGGATCTTCCACAAGGCAGGGGCCGACTTCGTCGCTGGCCAAGAGGGTCTTCAGGGCCGGAACACTGTCGATTTCGTCCTGTTTCATCTCGGTCCAGCGGCTGACCGGGATCACGCAGTCATCCGAGAAACCGCGCAGGTAGTGCGAGGCGGAATCAAGGTTCTTATGGCGGAAACAACCAAAGGCCTTGGCATCGAGAATGTGTTTCTTGACGCCATGGAAGTAGTTAATCATCGCCATGCCACCCCAGCACACGCCGAAGGTGGAATGCACGTGGGTCTGGGTCCAGTCAAAGATCTCCCGCAACTCGTCCCAGTAGGTCACATCGTCAAAGGGCATGTGCTCGATCGGCGCGCCGGTGATGATCAGACCATCAAACTTCTCACCCGAGGCCTTGACCTCGTCGAAGGGGCGATAGAATTCCGCCATATGCTCGGCAGCCGTGTTGCGGGTCTTGTGCTCGCTCATGCGGATCAGCGAGAGTTCGATCTGCAAGGCAGTGGCCCCGATCAGGCGCGCGAACTGGTTCTCGGTCTGGATTTTCTTGGGCATCAGGTTCAGCAACCCGATCCGCAAGGGCCGAATATCCTGCCGCGCCGCCTGCCGCTCGGACATGACCATCACACCTTCGCGCGAAAGCACGTCGAAGGCGGGAAGGTGCGAGGGCAGTTTGATGGGCATAACAGTATTCCTAGGCCGTAAAGTCCGCTGTGACATAAGCGGTTTTTGTATTTGATTCCAGTGCGAACAAGGGAATTTGAATTGTCCGGATCTAAATCGCCTTTGGGTTGTTCGAACTTTATGGTAGAGTGGTTGTCACGTTTTGAACCAATTTATTTTTGAACAGGTGATATCATGAGATATTCTATGCTCGCCACGGTGGGGGCAACCGTCGCTGCCTGTAGCGCTGCAAGCGTTACTCCCGACATCGAAAAGTTCAGCGATGCTGTGGCCGCGGCCATTGTCGCCGAGAACAAGAACTTCGACGAAGTTACTTTCGGAAAGAAAGTCGCCAAGGCACGGCGACTTGATCTCGTGGCAGTCGGGGCGGCGTACCACAGTTCTGATGCCGAGGCTTGTTTGCATAAACAACCCGCGCTCCGGGTGGTTCAGAAGGACTTCGCCAAAGTCTGTAGAATGATCGCCAAAGATGCCAAAGGGCGGAAGGTTGCAACGGTGTACGACACGGCAAAGGTGCAGGAAACTGCGGCTTACATTGCGCCCGCTACCGATAAGAAAACGGCGCAAGCTTTCCATGCAAATGGGATCCGGAACGATCTCGATGCCTATGCAAAGGCGCTCAAAGCTATGGCTGAGAGTAACAATGCAGCAGACTTGCAAACGTCCGCTGCCGAGGCGATTGGTGCCGCTGGCGGATTGGTGGACGCGGTTCGTGCCTCCGAAAAGTTTACCGGTGAGGGGGGAAGTGCCAAGAAGCTGTCTGCTGTTTCCGAAGTCGTGGGGCTGGTGGCCAAGGAACTTGCCGAAGCTGCCAAGTATCGGAAAATTCGCAGCGTGGTAAAAAGCGCGGATCCCTTTGTTCGCAGGGCTTCTGTGCAACTGGCTTTGATCGCTTACGAAAGCGAAAAGGAAGGTCTCGAGACAACAGCGGCACTTTTGACAACTGCGTTGGAGGATTTCGACGCCGGAACCGAGGCCGGACTGGCGGCAATTGAAAAGGCCCACAAAGATATAGTCGAAGCCGACGAGAAAGCCAGGTACCGGATTTATTCCGACATTGGCCGCACACACGCGGCTATTTTGAAGAGCCTCACCAACGGAGGCTCGCTTGAAGATTTTCAAGAAGCGCAATCGCGTATCGTGGCCCTGCTAGAGGCCGTGAACAAATTGTAATTTAGGAGAAATTTCATGAACCAGAGCGTTATTCCCGAAAACGAATTCGACAAACTACTGCATCTCGTGGAGATCCTTCGAGGCCACTTTTCCAAGATCTACAGCAAGTCCGAACGTGAGCTCATTCGGTTGCGCCGAGCCCGCGATAGAGAGGGCTTCGATGCGCTGAAGGCAGTGCGTGCCGAGATGCGGCGCGAATATGATGAGGCGCTCGATTTGATCGCGGAAAAGCTCATCACACCGGAGCAATTGATGCAAACACGCAAGAAATTGCGGGAGGCTGCGGACAAGGCCTACAAGTTCCTGAAGGACATCAAGGCGATCAACGCGGGTCTTGAAGACTTTAAGAAAGCCGCGGAGTTTCTCAGCAAGCTTGTCGGCGATCTTCGAGTCTTCCTGTAGCGCTTGCCTTGCTGGCTCAACGCCTGTCGAGCGCCCGGGCGATCAGGGTGTTGAAATCCTCGGTCGTCCTCACCTCGGCCACCTCTTCGGCGGTGACGGTGATGCCCCATTTGGACATGGCGTCATAGCGCGGCTGGCGGTGGGCGAGGGCCTTGGAGTAGGTCCAGCGCACGAAGGCGTTGGGGTCGACTTCGTCTTCGCCGATATCATTTTCGGCAAGGTATTCGCTCCAGCGGGCCTTGAGGAACTCGGGTTTGTAGAACATCGGCTTGGGCGCCTTGTCAAAGCGGCGTGCCAGTTCATCGGCGTGGGCGTCCGAGCCTTTGATCCAGACCATCAGGGTGTTTTGCGACAGTGCGGTCATGACCGGATCGTTCGGGTCATCCGCGTCGACCACTTCGCAGATGGACCCGCCGGTGTCGCAGACGAAATGGTCATAACCATAAAGGTCCTGTGCGCGGTTGATGAAATGCACGGTATCCAAGAGCGCCGACACTTCCGCTGCGTGGTGCTGTTCCTGACGGCGCATGTATTCGTCAAACGGGACTCCGCCAAGATCGGGATTGCCCGGCTTGCCAAGGTAGGTCGACAGCGGCGCGAGGTTGTCGAAGGTGATATTCGAGCCGATATAGATCGAATCCGACATCAGCAACTCGCGCAGGAACGGGTTTTTCATGGCTTCGCGCTTGGCGTTGTCGGCGATAAACTCGCCCATGTAGCGGGTGCCGATACGGTAGTCGATCGAGTAGTGGAACCATTCGCCACTGTCGCGCAGCATGTTCGAGACATGGGTCTTGCCAAGGCCCGACATGCCAAACAAAAGCACCTTTTTGCGGTCGGCCGCCTGCCAGTCCTGCGCGGAAGTGTAGATCATTGCCCGGTCCTCAGAGATTTCCGCATTTTGGTAGCGGGCCTCTTCGGAAGGGTCAAATGGGAATCCGACATCCGCGTGTGTGGGATCGTCGCGTTTGGGCCTAGCTCTTCTTGTGTCCGGGCAGGGGAATGCGACCATCAAGCACGAGAAGGCCAAGTGCAAGGATGCCAAAGCCTGCGAAGGCGCGCATCTCGAGGGCCTCGTCAAGGACGAGGGCCCCTAGCACGATGGCAAAGGGCGGTATGAGCAGTGTCACGAGGGACAGGTTGCCGCTGCCGGCCATGTCGAGCACACGGTAGTAGAGCAGGTAGGCGCCTGCCGTGGCGATCAACGCGTAATAGGCCAGTGCGGCATAGGTCGTGGCCGAAAGCTGCGTCTCGAAGGGGCCATCCACGGCCCAGGCCAGCGGCACGGCGATCAGTGCCGAACAGGTCAGCATACCCGCCGCCGAGACATGCGGGGCAAGACCGGCAAGGTGTTTGCGGGCCCAGACGGCCGCCAGAGCATAGGACAGCGGCGCGCCAAGTGCCGCAAGCTGGGCAAGGCTGCGCGGATCGAAATGGCGGATGGCGTCAAGGCCGATGGCGGTTGCAACGCCCGCGAAACCAATCAGCACACCGGCGAGTTTGCGGCGGCTGAGCCGTTCATCCGCAAAGAACAGCGCCGCCGCCAGCACCCCGAAGGGGGCCGTGGCCGCGTTGAAGATCGAGGCAAGGCCGCTTTCGATGTGAAGCTGGCTCCAGTTCAGGAGAGAGAAGGGAATGAGGTTGTTCAACAAGCCCATGACCATGAAGGCGGTCCACGTCCGCAGGTCCCGCGGTACCGGCAACCGCAGCATCCTGACAGCCGCCCAGAGCACCAGCGCGGCCCAGAATGTCCTATGTGCCACGGCGGTCAGAACCCCGACTTCGTTCAAGGCCAGACGGGCGGCAAGGAATACGCCACCCCAGATCAGGCCAAGCAAAAGCAGTTCGATCCAGGCGCGCTGGGAAAGCGAGGTTTGGGTAACATCAGTCATGCGGGCGGTGTAGACGGGTTTGGCAGACCCATCACTCCGTTTCTTGCGCAAAGAAAAAGCCCCACCGATTGGCGGGGCTTTGAATTTTCGTCCAGATGAGATTAGAAGTAGAAGCCGACACGCAGTCCGAAGGAGATCGCGTCGCTTCCGCCAAACGCGGCGCGTGCCACGTCAGGTGTACCGGTTTCAGCAAATGCGTCACCTAGTTTGGTGTAACGCACGCCGCCAGAGATTTTCATTTTGTCTTTTTTGTATTGAAGGCCGAGGGTCAAAGCTTTCATCCCGTTTGTGGGAGCAAGAGGTGAAACGAGATTATCGCTACTAGCCGCTTCATATGAGAGCATGACCGAGCCTGAGAGGTTTTCCGTAAAACGACGCCCTAGACCTAGCGAAAAAGTCGTCGAGTCTTCAATATCAACCAACTCAGTATTTGAGATAGTCGGCATGATGCTAACGACGCTGTGGTCTACCCACCGAATACCGGCCATCAACAACGTGTTCTGAGCGACCCCCGTTTGGAAATCGATGTTCAAGGATTGTGGTGTGGTTGTGTTTGTCGTTGTAGTAGCCAACGGCGCAAGGCTCTCAACAGTGCTGAAACTGTGGTCGATTTCAGATTGATAAGTTACTGCCAAGCGCAGGGCAATGTCCGGCCTTTCAAAGGCTGCACCAACAAGCCAGCCGACGCCAGAGTCCTGAGCAAGAGACACGTTGTAGCCGTTCAAAGGGCCATAGGCGAGGCCAGAAAGGGTTATGTTCCCTTCAGCTTGTTGGTATCGCAACCCACCATGAAGGCTGAAACTGTCATTAAATTTGTATCTGAGGATACCGGTCAGAGATTGCGTCTCTGCGATTGCCTGTGTGCCTCCAAGCAGCACGGAACCTGGAGTTAGAGGGTTCGCATCTGGTGCGGCGTAAACCACGTCTGAACCCCAAGGCTGATCGTAAATAATGGCTGCAGAAAGTTGGTCTGTAATTTGGATCTTAAGACCACCAGCTATTTGATTGAAGCTTTGAGCAACGTTTCCCGACGGCGTTTGCGCCGGGTTAAAGATAGCCAGATCATTGCCCATGACTGAAGGGTTGCTGTGACCGAAAGACAACTCTACATAATTGCCTTCTTCAAAAATCAACCCAATCGGTTGTCCGGAGCGATCAAGGCCGCCCGCAAAGCCCTGCCCAGCCAGAAGCGCGAGTGCGCAGGTTGTGGTTGCGACCTGTCCCAGGTTTATTTTTTTCATAGAGTCCTCCCATTTCGGAAAAGGAAAACAAGACGCTGACGTTTCCGTCAATTTGTCACCTTGCGTAAAGCTCACTCGGGGTAGCGAGCAGCGGTCGATCTGTAGCGAACGTGCAACAGTTTTGTTAACTTTTGCGGTTTGGCGACGGAAGTTCACTAAGGATGTTTATGTAGTTGCCGCCAAAAATCAGCACGGCCCCAATCAGAACGTAGATGTCCAGCGGTTCTGCGTAAAACAGCATTCCAACCACGGCGATGGCGGGCAGGCGGGCAAAATCGATGGGGACAACAACGGTTGCCGGGGCGAGGGTGAGGGCTGATGTCAGGCAGAAATGCGCGATCAGGCCGGCAAAGCCGATGAGGATGAGCCAGGGCACGCTGTGGGCCGAAGGCAGGGCGATGTCCATGTCCCAGCCAGCAAAGACGATACCGAAAACGGCCTGCATGGTTGTGAGGTAGAACAGGATGCAGGTGATGGTTTCGGTGCGGGTCAGCCGCTTGGTCAGCATGATGGAAAAGGCAAAGCCGATGGCCGAAAGAGCCGCGGTGACAAGGCCCGCGTTGATCGGTGTTGCCCCGGGGCGGGCAACGATCAGGATGCCGATGAAACCGATCAGGGCGGCCAGTAGGCGCATGCGCGTTAGACGCTCACCCAGCACCAGCGGCGACAGGACGATCACCCAGAGCGGCGAGGTGAATTCGAGCGCGAAGACCTGCGCCAGCGGGATAAGTGTCAGCGCATAGAACCACAGGTTCTGGCCTGCAAAATGCGCCGCGTTGCGGGTGAGGTGCAGCCCCAGCGATCTGCGGGTGATCTGGTTTTGCGTTCCTGCAAGGAAGGTCACGGTAATCACCACGATGACACCGACAAAACTGCGGTACATCATGATCTCGAAGGTATCGAGTTCGAAGGCAACCGCCCGCCCGGCAATCGCCATCGACGAAAAGGACAGGATCGCGCCGATCATCCACAGCGCGGCTTTCAGCGTATTGCTCATTCCGCCACCACGCAGCACCCGGTCAGCAGGATCGGGGTTTGCCCGCGCTGCGTCAGGACATGGGCGGTGAAGGGCCATGTATCAGCGCCAAGGGTGCATGTTGCCTTGTCGACAAGCAGGATCGCCGTGTCGAATTCGGCAATCAGCGTATAGGCGCGTGGCCAGTCATGCCCTTCGGCGACGCTGGATTGTGGCACATCGAAACGATCGCTGCGCTGGAAGGTGAAGCTTGCGCTGTCTTCGGCGAGCGTGAGATCCCAATCCGGTCCCACGCCCTCGCAGGTCAGGGGAACGTCCGCCCCTGCAGCCCCTGCGGCGAGGGTTGCGCCCAATACCACTTTCCTGAACATCACCCGCTCCCTGACGACTGCTGCATTCTTGGGGCAAGGCTGCAGAATTTTCTAGAAAATTCTTCAGTCTGAAATTCTTCGAGAAGAATTTCAGGGTTCCGAAAAAAAAGAAAAGCGCCTCTGTTCAGGAGGCGCTTTCAATCGTTATTCCCACTCGATGGTGCCCGGAGGCTTCGAGGTGATGTCATAGGTGCAGCGGTTGATGCCCTTGACCTCGTTGATGATCCGCGTGGCGGTTTCGCCAAGGAACTCGTGGGTGAAAGGATAGTAATCCGCGGTCATGCCGTCGACCGAGGTCACGGCGCGCAGAGCGCAGGCATAGTCGTATGTGCGGCCATCGCCCATGACGCCAACGGTGCGCACCGGCAGGATTGCCACGAAGGCCTGCCAGATCTCGTCGTAAAGACCGTGCTTGCGGATCTGGTCGATATAGACCGCATCGGCTTCGCGCAGGATGTCCAGCTTTTCGCGGGTGATCTCGCCGGGGCAGCGAATGGCAAGGCCCGGTCCGGGGAAGGGGTGGCGGCCGATGAACGACTGCGGCAGGCCCAGCTCGCGACCCAAGGCGCGAACTTCGTCCTTGAACAGCTCGCGCAGCGGTTCGACCAGCTTCAGACCCATTTTCTCGGGAAGGCCGCCGACGTTGTGGTGCGATTTGATCGTCACCGAAGGGCCGCCGGAGAAGGAGACCGATTCAATCACGTCAGGATACAGCGTGCCCTGGGCAAGGAATTCGGCGCCGTCGATGGTGTTGGCGTGTTTCTGGAACACGTCGATGAACAGCTTGCCGATGGTCTTGCGCTTGGTTTCCGGATCGGACTGGCCTTCCAACTCGCCAAGGAACAATTCGGTCTCATCGGCGTGGATCAGCTTGATGTTATAGTTGTCGCGGAACATCGAGACCACTTCTTCGGCCTCGCCCTTGCGCAAAAGGCCGTGGTCCACGAAGACGCAGGTCAACTGGTCGCCGATCGCTTCGTGCAGCAGGATCGCGGTGACCGACGAGTCTACGCCGCCCGACAGACCGCAGATCACGTGGGAGTCGCCCACTTGTTCGCGGATCGTCTTGATGGCTTCCTCGCGGTAGGCGCCCATGGTCCAGTCGCCGGTAAAGCCCGCAAGCTTGATGAAGTTCTCGTAGAGTTTCGCACCGTTCGGGGTGTGGTGCACCTCGGGGTGGAACTGAACCGCATAGAAATGGCGCTTGGTATCGGCGGTGATCGCGTAAGGTGCGTTGGGCGAGGTGCCATAGACCTCAAAGCCCGGGGCGATTTCGCTGACGTGGTCGCCGTGGCTCATCCAGACCTGTTCGTCGCCGTCTTCGAACCAGCCCTTGAGAATGTCGAGCTCGTTTTTCGGGGTCACATAGGCACGCCCGAATTCCGCGGTGCCGTGGCCGCTTTCGACCTTGCCGCCGAGTTGGTGCATCATGACCTGCTGGCCGTAGCAGATGCCAAGGATCGGAACACCGTAGTCGAAGATTTCCTGCGGCGCGCGCGGGCTGCCTTCGCGGGTCACGCTGTCGGGACCACCCGAGAAGATGATCGCCTTGGGCGCCATCTCGCGGACAACGTCCATGGTGACGTTCTGATAGGGGTGGATTTCGCAATAGACGTTCAGCTCGCGCAGGCGGCGCGCAATCAGCTGCGTGACCTGGCTGCCGAAGTCGATGATCAGGAGGCGGGCATGGGATTTGTCTGACATGAGTGCCGCATAGGCCAGTGCGGTGATTTTCGCAAGAGATGAAGAGCGTCACAGAGGCGGAGAGACATGTTTTTGTTGCCAAGACTTGTTCCGCGCCATTAGCGTCGCGGATTTATCAGCCACGGATCATGGCAGGGAGAGCAGGAATTGGTTATCGGGATCGAAGGCGCGGCGCTCAATCTGGCGCTTGCACTGTTTTGCGGAGCGTTGATCGGATCGGAACGGCAGGTGCGTCAGCGCATGGCCGGATTGCGGACAAATGCCCTGGTTGCGCTGGGTGCCGCCACTTACGTTGTCTTCTCGCAGTTGTTTCCCGACGAGGTGAGCCCGACACGGGTTGCCGCGCAGGTGGTCTCTGGCATCGGTTTCCTTGGCGCGGGCATCATTTTCCGGCATGGCTTTACGGTGCATGGCCTCAATACGGCCGCAACCCTGTGGTGTTCGGCAGCGGTTGGGCTGATTGCCGGGGCGGGCTATCCGGCTTTTGCTGTTCTGGCGACGGGGCTGGTGGTGTTTGTGAACCTCGGCCTGCGTCCGCTGGTGAAATGGCTGAAACGCAAGACGCGGGCGGGCATTCCCTTGCTTCTGGAATACCGCGTGATCATGGATTGCGAGGCCGAGAAGGAAAGCGATCTGAGGGCGCAGGCGCTGCAGCTTTTGTCAGGGCAGGGCGTTCAGATCACCGGCTTCGAGAAATGTGACAGCGTGCGCAGCGGCACCGAAAGGCTCTCGGTTAGCATTTCCGTCGTCGAGAAGAACGAAGACGAAATGAACAGCCTGATTGCGCCCCTGATGCTGGCCCCCGGCGTTGTGGCGATTGCGTGGGAATCATCGGTCGAAGAGTAGCCGGGGCAGGGGGAAACCGCGCCAAGGTCGCTCGAATACCCCCTGAATGTCGCTTTTCAACTTCAATGGCCGTTATCTTTCTCTGGCTTTGGGGCCGTCACTTGTATCACGGTAGGGGAAAGAAACGCTTTTTGGTGAGGAAAGCACATGACTGAAGCGCGAGCACGTCGTCGGAGCCGTGGTGGTGGAGGCGCAGCCCGCCGCGCCGAACGCGGCGCTGTCTCCTTTGAGACCGCAAAATACATCGAACGCAATATTCCGAACTTCGAGGTTCTGAACGAAGAAGCGATCGAGACCATCGAGTACAACGCTGAAACCGTACTCGAAGAAATCGGTGTCAACTTTGTTGACAATCCGGCGGCGCTTGAACGCTGGAAAAACGCCGGTGCCGACGTCAAGGGCGAACGCGTCCACATCCCGCGCGGCCTTGCCCGCGAGCTGATCAAGACCGCCCCGTCGCAATTCACCCAGCACGCCCGCAACCCCGCCAAATCGGTGGAAATCGGTGGCCGTAACCTGGTTCTGGCGCCGGTCTATGGCCCGCCCTTCGTGCGCGATGCCGCCGGTGGCCGTCGTTACGCGACCATGGACGACTTCAACAAGTTCGTGAAGCTGGCTTACATGTCGAAATGGCTGCACCACTCGGGCGGTACGGTGTGTGAACCGACCGATATCCCGGTGAACAAGCGTCACCTCGACATGCTGATGGCGCACATGACCCTGAGCGACAAGCCGTTCATGGGCTCGGTCACCGAACCAAGCCGTGCGCAGGATTCGGTCGACATGGCGGGCATCCTGTTCGGCGAAGACTTTGTTCAGAACAACACCGTGATGACCTCGCTGACCAACATCAACTCGCCGATGACCTTCGACGACGTGATGATGGGCTCGCTCGAAGTCTATGCCCAGAACAACCAGGCGTGCATCATTTCGCCCTTCATCGTGGGCGGCGCGATGGCACCGGTTTCGGTTGCTGGTACCCTGACGCAGGTTCTGGCCGAAGTTCTGGCCGGTGTGGCCTATAGCCAGGTGGTGCGCCCCGGTGCGCCCGCGATCTTTGGCGCCTTCGTTTCGTCGATCGACATGGGCTCTGGTGCGCCGACCTTCGGCACCCCCGAAGCCTCGCTCGTCACCTATGGTGCCGGTCAGTTGGCCCGTCGTCTGAACCTGCCGTTCCGTTCGGCCGGTTCGTTCTGTGGCTCGAAACTGCCCGACGCGCAGGCGGCTTATGAAACCGCCAACTCGCTCAACATGGGTCTGATGTCGGGTGTGAACTTCATGCTGCACTCTTGCGGCTGGCTGGAAGGTGGTCTTGTGGCTGACTTTGAGAAGTTTGTCATGGACGCCGACCAACTGGGCGCGCTGCACGGTCTGGCCAAGGGTGTTCCCTATGACGAGGACGCGCAGGCCATGGGCGCGATCCGCGAAGTTGGTCCAGGTGGCCACTATCTCGGTTGTGACCACACCCAGGCCAACTTCAAGACCGCGTTCTGGAAGTCGGACCTGCTGGACTACAAACCGTTCGAGACCTGGGAAGAAGAAGGCGCGCGCGACACCCGCCAACTGGCGACCAGCCGTGTCGAGAAACTTCTCGCAGACTACCAGAAGCCGGAAATGGACGCTGGTATCGAAGAGGCCCTGAACGAATACGTGGCCAAGAAAAAGGCGTCCATGCCGGATTCGATGACCTGAGGCGCTTCTGCCCTATACTCTTTGGCGAGAGGCGCGCATCAATTGTGCCTCTCCCATCATCGCAATGAGTGTGTCCACATGTGACACAAGCGAATACCCCGCATCCCCCTTGCGGCGTTGGTCATTCAGTTGCGCTTCTTTCTCCATCAATGACATAAGGGCGACTGCATTGCGCGGCAGCTTGCCATAGCCGAAATGGCGTTGCAGATGCTCGGTGCGGCTGTAGCCGTCTACGCCGGCGCGAGCGGCCCGGATAAGCAGACGGGGGCGTTTCAGCGTGTTGAGATGACCAAGGATATCTTTCATGATTGTGTGCCTCCAACAACGAGTTTTTTCTGACGAAGGCAATCACGAAAACACAACTTAAGCGGGTGTTGCGTGAATTTGATTCCCGCGAACTCAAGATTTCGACACTGTTCATAAAATCGAAACAATGCTGGTCTTAGCGGACAACCGTTAACTTCCAGGTAAGGAATCGTTTTTAATTTTGTGGATAGGTATGGGGATAACTCTTGGGTAACTGTGGGTGTCATTCTGACCTTTTCGAGGCTGTCATACATGCAGTCTAGAAGGACATTGGATCGGCTGCCTCAGTGGATACCGCAGGATGTTCTCCGGTATCTGGAGCATACTGAAACGGGTGTCTCCATCCGGTCCCTGGCGCGCCGCTCGGCCGCGCATCCCTCTACGATTTCAAGGCAGATCAGGCGTCTGGAATGCCGCCGGGACGATCCCTTGGTGGATGCCATGCTGGTGCGTCTGGCAAACGGTTTGCACTTCCGCGTTGAGAGTTCAGCCCGCGAGGAGATCCAGACCATGCACCATGCCGATAAAGACACTTTCCTTCCGAATTCCACGACCTTCGATGCCGAGGCCCAGCGCGTGTTGCGCCGTCTTTGCGAAACGGGGGCCGTGTTGGCCGTGGCGGCCGACATGGACAAAGCGGTGGTGGTTCGTGAAACCGGCGAGGCCCAGACACGAACGGCCGTTGTCGCGCGCGACATTGTCGAGGCGCTGGCCCTGAAAGAATGGATCACATGCCCGTCTCCGGGGCGAATTTCCCGTTATATCATAACCGCTTGCGGGCGATCTGCCTTGAACCGGATGATGGCGGATGCCGAAAGCAAGGCCGTTGGGTTCGCCGAGGCGCAGGCCGTCTTTGATGGTGCACCGGACCTTGCGATGGGGGAGGTGATCGCGCAGCGTTTCTCCGCCGCGGACTCGCCGCTGGCCGCCCTTGCAAGACGGCGGGATCGGGATGGCTCTCCCTTCCTGAATGACGCACAGGTGGCGGCAGGTGAGCGCCTGCGCGAGGATTTCGAACTGGCGCAACTCGATGCCGAAACCGCGCTGGACTGGTACCAGATCCTGACCGATCACGAGACCCTGAAACAGGCAGAGCCTACACGCACCGCAACCATACCGGGGCAGGCAAGTCAGCGTGTTGTCGGGGCGCTGCAAGAGCTGGGGACAGGGCTTGCGGATGTGACACTCAGATGCTGCTGTTTTCTTGAGGGTCTGGAAAGCACCGAGAAGCGTTTGGGCTGGTCTGCGCGCTCCGGCAAGATCGTTCTGCGCATCGCGCTTACGCGGTTGAGTGAATATTATCGTTCACAAGCAGGGCAGGCAGGGCATATGATCGGGTAGGACCCTCCTTGGGTTTATCGCTTGAAGTTTTGAGCCAACAGCGAGCGAAGGGGCGGCGCACATCTGTTGCGCCGCCCAACACATTCTCCGCTTTGCGTTGCTGCAAAAAGAAACGGTCCGTGCATGAGGCACGGACCGTTCAAACTTTCCGGATGTCGCAAGACTTATGCGACGTCGACCTTGGCCGCTTTCAGGTGGTCCATCAGGTTTTCCGGCGAGGAGACACCATAGGGGTCTTCACCGTGGTTGTCTTCCAGACCCGGCTCTTCGAACCATGCTTCAACAACGCCGTTGTTGACGATGGCGGCATAGCGCCACGAACGTGCACCAAAGCCCAGGTTGTCCTTGGCGACCAGCATGCCGATCTTGCGGGTGAATTCGCCCGAACCGTCCGGGATGACCTTGACGTTTTCGAGGTCCTGCGACTCGGCCCATTTGTTCATCACGAAGCTGTCGTTGACCGACATGCAGTAGATTTCGTCGATGCCCAGCTCAGCGAATTCGCCGGCCATTTTTTCAAAACCCGGCAGCTGGTAGGTCGAGCAGGTGGGGGTGAAGGCGCCCGGCAGCGAGAACAGGATAACGCGCTTGCCAGCAAAGTAATCGTCCGAGGTCATGTCCTGCCAACGGAAGGGGTTGGGGCCGCCAACGGCTTCGTCGCGAACACGGGTTTTGAAGGTCACTGCGGGGACTTTTACGCCTGTATGCATCGGGGGATTCCTCATGAGAAGATTGCAATCGCGGGGTGTTTAAAACGATTCTAATTTCGGTGCAATCCGCCTTGCGGCCGAGGTGACGACTTTCCGCATGGTCGTTGTGCGAGCGGTGGACAGCGGGCTCATTAAACAGTTAAGAAGATGCATATTTACGCAGGCCGCTCACCAAGAGCCGGTTCAAATTAACTTTTTGTAAACCACGTTTTCTTAAGGAATTCTTATGCCTACAATCGTTTCGTCTTCCAGCAATACATTTTCAATCAACTACCATATCTCGTATGACACGCTTGTGGTTGCGCGCACGGCGAACGTCATCGTGTCGACGACAGGGCTCCCTGCGATCAATGCCGCATCAGGCAATGATGGCCGCATTATCATCGTTGAGGGTCTTATCGTGTCTTCACGATACTATGGGATCGAATTGGGCGACATCACCGACCCAAGCCTTGCCGTGGATAACACTGTCATTGTCACCCAAGACGGCAGCGTGACATCAGAGCTCACGGGCATCTCGGTTTATGCGGAAGATTCCGATATCAGCGTGCAAGGCAGCGTCTATTCCACTAGCTTCTATGGTGTCAGTCTGGGTGGCGATGGGTCTCGCCTGACGAACACCGGCACGATCGAGGGGTACGAGGGGGTCAGAATTTCCCAGACCGCCGACGTGATGAACCGCGGGTTTGTGACAGGTTCGAATGCCGGTCTCGGACTGGGCGGGTCTTCGGACAACTCCAACATTGCAAACGAAGGCACAATTTCTTCGGCATCCAAGGGGATCAGTAATTACGGAAAGAATGTCAGTGTCCTCAACACAGGGGACATTCTGGCAGGTGTGACCGGCGTTCAGAGCGATGCCAGTGGGTTCGAATTGGTCAATGCCGGGAAAATCCTTGGGGAAAGCAGTGGCGTTCAACTGTCGGGTGACGACAATTACCTCGCCAACTCCGGTACGATCGAGGCCGGGACAACGGCGATAAACCATGTATCGGGACTTGGGCTGGAGGTGAAAAACACCGGCACGGTCATTGGTAACGACTGGGCGTTTTACGGGATTTCGAGCGAAGATATTGTCCTGCGAAACCTTGGTGACATGATCGGGGACGTGCGCACCGGGGACGGTGCCGATCTCATTCGCAATGCCGGGAACATTTCGGGGAACGTGTTTCTGGTGTCGGGCAACGACATCTACCGTGGCGGCCTTGGTTCGGTGGATGGAAAAGTCGATGGCGGCAAGGGCAACGATACCCTGTATGGCGGCAAGTCCAATGATGATCTGATGGGGGCAGAGGGAAGCGATAGTCTTTTTGGCAAAGGCGGCGAGGATACTCTGAACGGTGGTATCGGCACCGACCTGCTCAATGGCGGTAAAGGACAGGATCGTTTGCTGGGAGGAGGGCAGGCCGACGACATCTACGGCGGCATGGGAGATGACACGCTCTATGGCGGAGGCGGTGCCGACCTGCTTGCCGGCGGACGCGGCGATGACGTGCTGAGCGGTGGGGCTGGCGCCGACATCTTCGTGTTCAACCGCAACGCAGGCAATGATCTCATCGCCGACTTCACCAACGGTCAGGACCGGATCGACCTCAGCAACTTCGGCATCGAAATTTCCAGCTTTCCTGCCGATCTGCTTGCCGCAGCCACCGATCTCAAATCCGACTTCACCCTGATCGACCTTTCGATGCTCGGAGGGGATGGGTCGATCATTATCAAGGGGCTGGATTTCTCGTTGCTTGGGGCCAGCGACTTCATTCTCTGACACCCTGCCAGAGGCGCGGTCATAGCGGCTATGCGTCTCTGGCCCTTCCTGTACGGTCAGGCTATGCTAAAGGAAACGGAAGCAATGTTGACCGAAGGGAAAGCCCGTGCGTGATCTGAAAATCCCCGAACAGCGCCATCCTGAAAAAGCGCATCGTCCGGATAACGCCCAGCCCAAGAAACCCAAGTGGATTCGGGTCAAGGCACCAACCGGCGAAGGGTATAACGCAACGCGCCGGATCATGCGGGACAACAAGCTGGCCACTGTCTGTGAAGAGGCGGCCTGTCCAAACGCCGGCGAATGTTGGAGCCAGGGTCACGCCACCATGATGATCATGGGCGAGATTTGTACCCGCGGCTGCACCTTCTGCAATATCGCAACCGGAAAGCCGGACGAGCTGGACCAGTTCGAGCCGGGCCGCGTGGCCCATGCGGTTCAAAAACTTGATCTCAACCACGTGGTGATCACCTCGGTGGACCGCGATGACCTCAAGGATGGGGGTGCAGATCACTTTGCCCAGACCATCCGCGCCATTCGCCACCGTAGCCCCAAGACCACCATCGAAATCCTGACGCCGGATTTCCTCAAGTGTGATCCTTCGGTTCTCGAAATCGTGGTCGAGGCCAAACCGGACGTGTTCAACCACAACCTTGAAACGGTTCCGGGCCTCTATCCCACCGTGCGCCCCGGTGCGCGTTATTTCCATTCCCTTCGCCTCTTGCAGCGCGTCAAGGAAATGGACCCGTCGATCTTTACCAAGTCGGGTATCATGGTTGGCCTGGGCGAGGACAAGCAATCGGTTGGGCAGGTCATGGACGACATGCGCGCCGCCGACATCGATTTCCTGACCATCGGCCAGTACCTTCAGCCGACCCCAAAACACCACCGGGTTGATCGCTTTGTGACGCCCGAGGAATTCAAGGCCTATGAAACCGCAGCTTTTGGCAAGGGGTTCTTGATGGTCTCTTCCACGCCGCTGACGCGCTCGTCCTACCACGCGGGCGACGATTTCGCGAAACTGCGCGAGGCGCGCAACGAAAAGTTGGGTCAGGCCTGAACCGGCAGGGGCGCGTTTAGCGCCCCATCTTGTTGACGGTGGCCCAGGCGGGCCAGCCGATCCATTTCTCGACCGCCACCAGCGCCAGACACAGCGCAATCACCACGAACACGAGGATAACCCGCTTTTCCGAAGGTGGGTTGCGTGCCCATCGGGCCATGCGCATGAGGTGGCGCAGGTTCATTCGGTAAAGCGCACTTTGCCGATAAAGGGCAGGTTCCGGTTGCGTTGGGCAAAATCGATCCCATAGCCGACCACAAATTCATCCGGGATCGAGAACCCGATCCAGTCGGCCTTGATGTCCGCCTCGCGCCGCGACGGTTTATCCAAAAGCGCAATGGTGCGCAACTTGGCAGGATTGCGCGACTTCAGCAGGTGCAGCACATGGGTCAGCGTGTGACCGGTATCGACGATGTCTTCCACCACCAGCACATCGCGGCCTTCGATCTCGCCGCGCAGGTCCTTGAGGATTCGCACCTCGCGGCTTGATTCCATTGCGTTGCCGTAAGACGAGGCCTCGAGGAAATCCACCTCGACCGGCAGGTCCAGCTCGCGCACCAGATCGGCGATGAACACGAATGACCCGCGCAAAAGCCCAACAACCACAAGTTTGTCGGTCTCCTTGTATTCCTGGGCAATTTCCCCGCACAGCTCTTCAATCCGCGCTGCAATCGACTTGGCCGAGATCATCTGGTCGATGACATATGGACGCTCTGACATAAGACCCCCTTGATTTTCCGGCCCGAGCATACGAAATGAGCCGCCACTGTCACGTGAAAATGGGGCGACATGCCGACCCACTCTGAAACCCGCACGCTGCCTTATACCGCCCAGCAGATGTATGATCTGGTGGGGGATGTGGCCTCCTATCCGAAATTCCTGCCGTGGTGCGCCGCGTCGCGCATCCGCAGTGTCACGGATGAAGGCGACGCCAAGGTGATGCTGGCCGATCTGGTGATCTCTTTCAAAGTCTTCCGCGAGCGTTTCGGAAGCCGCGTCACCCTCAAGGACACCGAAAAGAGCATCATTACCGAATACCTCGACGGGCCGTTCAAATACCTCAAGTCGACATGGGATTTCAAAGATGTCGAAGGCGGCTGTGACGTGTCTTTCTACGTTGATTTCGAATTCAAGAGCGCGATCCTTCAGGGCGTGATCGGGGTTGTCTTCAACGAGGCCATGCACCGGATCGTGCGGGCCTTCGAACAACGCGCGGCGGCCCTTTACGGTCCTGCCTGACACGCTAAGGTGGCCTCTGACCGACCGGAGGCCATCCATGATCACCCAATCCCTTGCCGATTTCATCGCCAACCCGCCCGCGGCACCCCATGCCACGCGGCACATGATGGCCTTGTCGCTTCTTGACTGGGTTGCCTGTGGCATGGCCGGAGCCGGTGAACCTGTTTCTCGGATCACAAGGGACATGGTGTCTGAGGAAGGCGGCGCGGCGCAGGGCCATATGTTCGGCGCATCCGGCAAGGTGCCGGCACGGGCGGCGGCGCTAGTGAATGGCGCGACATCCCACGCGCTTGATTATGACGACACACATTTTGCCCATATCGGTCACCCGTCAGTTGCCGTGCTTCCGGCGGCGCTGGCCTTGGCGGAAAAGCTGGGGGCATCAGGAGAGGATTTTCTGCGATCCGCCCTGATCGGTGTCGAAACCTCGATCCGCGTCGGGGTCTGGCTTGGGCGTGACCACTATCAGACAGGGTTTCACCAGACCGGAACCGCAGGGGCCTTTGGCGCGGCAGCGGCGGCGGCGCATCTGCTGGGGTTCGATGCCGCCAAGGTGGCCGCCACGCTAGGCCTGGCGGCGACGCGGGCCTCTGGTCTGAAGTCGCAGTTCGGGACGATGGGCAAACCCTATAACGCTGGCCTTGCGGCGGCGAACGGGGTTGAGGCGGCCTTGTTGGTCGCCAAGGGGTTCGAGCCCAATCCAATGGCGCTGGAAGCCGCGCAGGGGTTTGGGCCAACCCACGCCGGACAGGCTCTTGAAGGCGCGCTGGACGGGTTGGGCGAGGACTGGCTGTTCGACAGCATCAGCCACAAGTTCCATGCCTGCTGCCACGGTCTGCACGCCACCCTCGAAGCTCTGGCGGGCATGAACCGGCCGGCGCCAGAGGATGTTGAAAGGGTTGCGATCACCACGCACCCGCGCTGGATGAACGTCTGCAATCAGCCGGACCCGATCACCGGCCTTGGGGCCAAGTTCTCGTACCGGATGGTTGCGGCGATGTCGCTGACTGGCCATTCCACGGCAGCCCTCGACAGCTATTCCGATACCCTTTGCGCCGATCCCGCGCTGGTGGCCCTGCGCCAGCGGGTTGAGGTCACGCCGGACGAGAGCGTTTCGGAAACCGAAGCACAGTTGCGCCTCACCCTGAAGGATGGAACCGTTCTCACCGCAGAGCACGACCTGAATGCGCCCATGGCCATGTCAGATCGCGAAGCGCGGTTGAAAGGTAAGGCGGCGGCTCTGATCGGCCCCGGGAAGGCACAGGCGCTTTGGGATATCATCGAAGTCGGGGCCAATCCTAGAGAGATAGGCAGCTTCATCGCTGGCTGAGGCAAAGCAAAAAGGGCGGCCCATTCAAGGCCGCCCTTTCACGTTCCTGAGTGGATTTTGGAACTTATGAATTCATGTCGTAGGCGCGTTCACCATGGACGCTCAGGTCAAGGCCGTTGACCTCGGTTTCAGCGTCGACGCGCAGCGGTGTGATCAGGCCCACGACCTTCACGAGGACAACCGAAACCACCAGCGTGAAGATGCCGACGACGGCCAGGCCGCCCAGCTGTGCCGCCCAGGAACCTGCACCGAAGACGGCGATCATGATGGTGCCGAAGATGCCGCCAACACCGTGAACAGCGAAAACGTCCAGCGTGTCGTCGATCTTGAGCATGTTGCGCACGACATTCACGGCTTCCTGACACAGGACACCGGCAACCGCACCGATGATCAGGGCTTCGATCGGGCCGACAAAACCAGAGGCCGGGGTGATTGAGGCGAGGCCCGCGATGGTACCGGTCACCAGGCCAACCAGCGAGGCCTTGCCGTATTTGATCTTTTCCCAAAGCGCCCAGGTCAGCGAGGCTGTGGCCGCAGAGATGTGGGTCACGGTCAGGGCCATGGCGGCGCCACCGTCAGCGGCAAGCTGCGAGCCGCCGTTGAAGCCGAACCAGCCAACCCAGAGCATCGCGGCACCGATCATCACCATCCACGGCGCGTGCGGCGGGGTGGTGCGGTTCTTGCGCGGGCCAAGGAAGACAGCGATAACGAGGGCCGCGATACCTGCGGTTTCGTGCACCACGATACCACCGGCAAAGTCCTTGACGCCAACTTCGCCAAACAGACCGCCATCGGCCAGCATGCCGCCACCCCAGATCCAGTGAACCACCGGCGCATAGCACAAGAGCATCCACAGACCCGAGAACAGCAAGACAAAGCCAAAGCCGATACGTTCGACATAGGCACCGACGATCAGGGCAGGGGTGATGATCGCAAAGGTCATCTGGAAGGCAAAGAACAGAACCTCGGGCAGGGTGCCGGACAGGCTGTCCGCGTCAACGCCCGCAAGGAAGGCCTTGCCCAGACCGCCCCAGAGACCACCCTCGCCAGATCCGAAGGCGATGGAATAGCCGACGGCCAGCCACAGGACGCTCATCAGACAGGCGATGGCGTAGGTTTGCATGAAGACGCTGAGGACGTTGCGCGCGCGTACAAGGCCACCGTAGAACAGCGCCAGACCGGGCAATGTCATGAACAGGACCAGGGCAGTTGCCACGATGATCCAGGCGGTATCCGCTCCGTTCATTGTCCCTTCCTTTCCGTTTGTTGCTTGTTTGGGCGTCACAAAGCGGAAGAAACGGGCGGAAAGAAACGAGGGGGATGCGAAAAGATGCCTTTATCGTGGGCATTTTGCAATCTGCACAAAAAATGCGCAGAAATCGGCGGGCGTCGGTTATTTTGGCGTCATCTTGCGGAAGCGGCTTTTCAGGGGGAGGGGGAGGCGATTCCGCAACAGTTCCCTAAAGAACTCTGTCTGCGAGATGTTTCCAATCTTCTTCCACGCGCTGTTTGCCGCGATTGTTCGTTCCCAAAGCGCCGGTATGTGCAACCGTATGGACGAGCACTCCGTCAAGTTCGAGCGGTTTCGAAATAGCGATGTCCATTGGCGGCATCTTACCCAAGCCGGCCACACTTCCAAAATGCCGCCTTACGCCAGCCCCCAAGCAAATGACGTGCTTCGGTTTCGCGATTTTTAGAGCTGGCATCAGGAACTCGACTGCGGCTCTCCGATAGTCCGCCGCCGGAATTTGTGCGGACATACCTCCAGATTTGACAAACGGAAAAAGGTTGGTTGCCCAAGTATCCGAAAACCGTAGCTGAAGGTGGTCGTTCAATAGCCTCGACAGGTTGATGTTGGTCGGAAGCTTGGGGTCATACCCAAAGCGGGCAACGGCTTCGTTGAATGGACCTTGCAGGAAATCTTCGGATGCCCAGTCCTGTCCGAGAATGACAATGCCGCTTTCGAGGTTGTGGGCAGATTTTGACCAAGGTGAAATGTAGTCCGCCTCATAAGCCCCGTTGTGGAACTCGTGAATATTGCGATACCCCGGCCATTGGCTGGCTTGCCGTTTTCGGGCAAGCAGGAGCAGTTCTTCCTCAATCCTTTGGACCACCCGCTTTTCTCCACAACAATTGCAGTGCATGATTCCGTGCCGCCATACGGACCTCGGTGCGCCCAAGTGCGCCGAACTCGATGGTTTCGGTCGTGCAGCCGGTCTTGTCGGCGATGCCAAAGCAGACGCGGCCTTCGGGTTTGAACTCTGATCCGCCCGGCCCGGCGATGCCGGTGATCGAGACCGCGATGTCTGCGTCGCTGTTGACCAGCGCCCCCAGCGCCATCTCGCGGGCGACCTCTTCTGACACAGCGCCCACCGCCGCCAGCGTCGCCTCGCGCACGCCCAGCATTTCGGTCTTCGCGGTGTTGGTATAGGTGACAAAGCCACGTTCGAACACGGCGGACGACCCCGCAACATCGGTCAGCGCCACCGCGACCATGCCGCCGGTACAGCTTTCGGCGGTGGCGATGCGCAGGCCCTTGGCCTTGCACAGGTCCAGAAGATCCGAGGGCGTCATAGTCCCAGAACCCCGTGGCTGAGCCACGCGAGGATGCCGGTGCCGATGGCGGCGAACACACCAGCAATCACGTCATCCAGCATCACACCCAGCGCGTCTCCGCGGCGGTCGGCCCATCCGATGGGGCCGGGCTTGGTGATGTCGAACAGGCGGAACAGAACAAAGCCCGCGATCCATCCCGGATAGAGCAGAAGCGGATCAAGACCCGCATGCCAGGCCCCGAAGCTGACCACGAGAAGGCCGATCCACTGGCCCGCGACCTCGTCGATGACAATCTCGCTCGGGTCATGGTCGTCCTTGCCGCGCGTGGCTTCTGCTGTCGCCCACCAGCCGATGAAAAAGACCAGCACCGAGGCCACCGCCAACAGGGGAAAGCCGCCGATGTAATGCAGGCCAAGCGCCATCAGGACGGCTACGAAAGAGCCCCATGTGCCCGGAGCGGGGCGCAGGTGGCCCACACCAAAGACGGTTGCAATCAATTGGCTCATGTCTTCACCAGTGTCGCGGTGGCAAGCGCCGCGATCCCTTCTTCGCGCCCGGTAAAGCCGAGACGTTCGCTTGTTGTCGCCTTGATGCTCACGCGGTCCGCATCCAGCCCCATGATCTCGCCCATACACTGCATCATTGCTGCGGCGTGCGGGCCGATCTTGGGGCGTTCACAGATCAGGGTGCAGTCGATGTTGGAAATCGTGAACCCCTTGTCGGCGGCCAGTTTGACAGCGTGATCAAGGAAGATCGCGCTGTCCGCACCTTTCCACTGCATATCGCTGGGCGGAAAGTGACGCCCGATATCGCCCTCGGCCAGTGCGCCATAGATGGCATCCGTCACCGCGTGCATGCCGACGTCGGCATCGGAATGGCCCTTGAGGCCCCGTTCATGCGGAATTTCCACGCCGCAGAGGGTGACAAAACTGCCTTCACCAAAGGCATGTACGTCGAACCCATTGCCCAGCCTGATATCCATGTTGTCCCTCAATACCTCTTCCATGCGGGCGAAATCGCCCGGGGTGGTGATCTTCAGGTTTGCTTCATCGCCCGGAACGATGGCCACGTCCAGACCTGCCTGTCTGGCGACCTCGACATCATCGGCCGCGCCACCCGGATGCGCGCGATGCGCGGCTAGGATGGCGTCGAAGTGAAAGCCCTGCGGTGTCTGGGCGCGAAACAGGCCCGTGCGATCCTGGGTGCCCGCGACAATGCCGTCAGCACCGCGCCAAAGGGCATCCGTTACGGCAAGGGCAGGGGCGGCGCCCTGCGCCGTGTCCAGCGCATGAATCACGTCGCTGATGGTCTGGCCCGTGATCCCCGCGCGTGCCACGTCATGGATCAGAACGCGGGTCACACCGCGGCCTTCCAGCGCTTCAAGCCCCGCACGGACCGAGGCATCGCGGGTAGCGCCGCCATGCACAAAGTCGACGCCCAGTGTTTCGGCTTCGTGATCGTCATCCGGATGGGTGACCGCGATCACGAGATCGATGTCGGGATGCTGCGTGAATGCGGCGATGGTCCAGTCGGCAACACGGCGTCCGGACAGGGGGCGCCACTGCTTTGGAGCGCCCGCGCCAGCACGGGTTCCACGCCCTGCGGCCACGATCACGGCGGCTGTTTTTCCATGAGAATGCGTCATGTCCTTTGTCTAGAACTTGCGCGAGAGAGAGGCAATCGGCCCTGTGGGTGTGCCTATATTTTAATCATTTGAATTTTTGCGCTACATATTTCACCAGTCGATCATTGTGTTAGCGCCCTGAGTCGGCTAGCTCGAATTTAATGCACAAGGATTAAGCATGTGACCGTTCAAGTCGCACACCTCACTCTGAACCCTCCTGTTTTTCTGGCGCCACTCGCCGGAATTACCGATTTGCCATACCGCGATCTGGTGTCGTCCTTTGGGGCGGGGCTTGTCGTGTCTGAAATGGTGGCAAGTCAGGAGATGGTGCAATCCAAGCCCGGTGTAAGGGAAAAGGCCGAACTCGGGTTCGGCAAGGCTAACACCTCGGTTCAGATCGCAGGCCGTGAGGCCTATTGGATGGCCGAGGCCGCGCGGCAGGTCGAAGCCAATGGCGCGGCGCTGATCGATATCAACATGGGATGTCCGGCCAAGAAGGTCACAAGCACCAGCGGGGCAGGGGCCTCCGGCTCTGCCCTCATGAAAGATCTCGATCACGCGCTTGGCCTGATCGAGGCGGTTGTAGAGGCCGTGAACATCCCGGTGACGCTCAAAACCCGGCTGGGGTGGGATGACAACATGCTGAATGCCGCCGAACTGGCGCGTCGTGCCGAAGATGCCGGCATTCAGATGGTCACGATCCACGGCCGCACCCGCTGCCAGTTCTACAAGGGATCGGCAAACTGGGCCGCGATTGCCGCGATCAAGGAGGCTGTGAACGTACCGGTGATTGCCAATGGTGACATCGTCGACACGACCTCTGCCCGCGAGGCTCTGCGCCAGTCCGGAGCCGATGGCATCATGGTGGGTCGCGGCGCACAGGGACGGCCCTGGGTGCTTGCGCAGATGGCCGCTGACCTGTTTGGCGGCGAGGCACCGGACATCCCGCAGGGCTGGGCGCTCGTTGACATGGTCTCGGATCACTACGAAACCATGCTGTCCTTCTATGGCGAAGACCTTGGGCTGCGCGTCGCTCGCAAACACCTTGGTTGGTACATGGACGATGCGGCCACTCCGAAAGACTTGCGCCGACTGGTGCAGACGGCCCGCGATCCGAAACAGGTTCTCGCACTATTGCCTGACGCGCTTGGCGCTGGGGACAAGAAGGATGTGGCGTGATGAATGATCTCGCGATTTGGAACTCCCTGCCAATTCCGGCGATCCTCGTGGATGGAAGCGATCGGGTGGAAGATATCAACCCGGCGGCTGAGAACTTTCTCAACACGTCCGTCAAATCCATCCGTGGTGTGCCGATCTGGGACAAGTTGATGGTGGATGCGCCCTTGGAAGAGGCGTTTGAGCGCGCCCGCAGATTCAGCACACCGCTGTTCGTGAACGATGTCGACATCGGCACTGGCGATGGTCCGCCGATGCAGTGCAATCTCAAGATCGCTCCGGTCTCGAACGCCAGCGAAAAGATGATCTTCCTGATCTCGTCGCGCGAACTTGCGGGGCGCATGACACGATCCAACGGCGTGAAATCCTCGGCCAAGTCGGCCATCGGCATGGCCGAGATGCTGGCGCACGAGATCAAGAACCCGCTCGCCGGAATCACCGGTGCCGCGCAACTTCTGTCGATGAACCTGAGCCCCGATGATCTCGAGTTGACCGATCTTATCGTCGAGGAAAGCCGCCGCATCGTGAAACTGCTGGAACAGGTCGAGCAGTTCGGCAATCTCTCGCCACCGCAGCGGGAACCGGTTAACATTCACGATGTCCTCGACAAGGCGCGTCGCTCTGCCGTGGTTGGTTTCGGGGCGCATATGACAGTGATCGAAGACTACGATCCATCGCTGCCCCTGGCGCAAGGGGATGCGGACCAGCTTCTGCAAGTCGTATTGAACCTGTTGAAGAACGCGTCGGAGGCCGCTGGTGATGCCGGCACGATCCGCCTGCGCACCTACTATGAACACTCCTTCCGCCTGCGCCGCTCCGATGGCACAGGCCAGGCCCTGCCGCTACAGATCGAAGTGATCGACGACGGCCCGGGCCTGCCACAGGACATCAAGGGCGACGTGTTCGATCCCTTCGTGTCCGGCCGTGAGAACGGGACCGGGCTTGGCCTTGCCCTCGTGAGCAAGATCATCTCGGACCACGACGGCCTGATCACCGTAGACAGCGTGCCCGGGCGCACGGTGTTCCGCATTTCCCTGCCGCGCATGCCCCGCGACACGAACAAGAAACGTAAGGAGACCACCTGATGGATGGCACCGTACTTGTCGCTGATGACGACCGCACAATCCGCACCGTATTGACACAGGCGCTGACCCGCGCTGGCTGTAAGGTGCATGCCACCTCCTCGCTGACCACGCTGATGCGCTGGGTCGCCGAAGGCAAGGGCGACGTGGTGATCACGGACGTGATGATGCCCGATGGCAATGGTCTCGAGATGCTGCCCAAGATCTCGGAGGATCGTCCCGGTCTGCCCGTCATCGTGATCTCGGCGCAGAACACCATCATGACGGCAATCCAGGCCGCAGAGGCCGAGGCCTATGACTACCTGCCGAAGCCCTTCGATCTGCCGGACCTGATGAAACGCACCGGTAAGGCGCTTGAGCAGAAACGCCGCGCCCCCAGCGTGCCGCAAGCCGACGACGAACGCCCCGACGAACTGCCCCTGGTGGGGCGCACCCCGGCGATGCAGGCGCTTTACCGCCTCGTGGCGCGGGTGATGAATACCGATCTTCCGGTTCTGATTTCTGGTGAAAGTGGCACTGGCAAGTCGTTGATCGCGCGCGAAATTCACGATTTCTCGGACCGTCGCACATTGCCTTTTGTCGCGGTGACTGCCGCTGACCTGAACGATCTGGAAGGGCCAAGCAAAGTTCTTGCCAAGGCCAAGGGTGGCACGGTTGTTTTTGACGAAATCGGTGATTTCGACGACGAAATTCAGGCCCGCATCGTGCGCATGATCGACAACCCTGGTGAACATTCCCCGCGGTTCATGGCGACGTCGCAGATCAATCTGGAAGACGCGATGGAAAAGGGCAAGGTGCGCCAGGACCTGTACTACCGTCTGAACGGGGCCACCATCCACGTGCCGTCGCTGCGTGAGCGTGTCGACGATATTCCCTTGTTGGTCGAACACTTCCTGAACCGCTCGGAACGCGATGGCGCGCCCATGCGCCTGTTCTCCAAGGACGCGATGGAAATGCTGCGCGCCTACAGTTGGCCGGGCAACGTGCGTCAGCTTGAAAACGCGGTGAAACGTCTAGTCCTGACCGCGCGGACCGATGAAATCACCTTGGCCGAAGCAGAAGGCGTTCTCGGGGCGCAGCCGCAGGTGGGCCCGAACCTTGGCGGGGAAGACACAGAAAAACTGTCGGCGTCCGTGGGCCGTCACCTGCGTCGCTACTTTGATCTGCATGGCAATATGCTGCCGCCCGCCGGTCTTTATGCCCGCATCCTGCGCGAGATCGAACTGCCTCTGATTGAAATTGCATTGGACGCCACCGGCGGCAATCAGGCCAAATGCGCCGATCTGCTTGGCATCAACCGAAATACGCTGCGCAAAAAGATCACCGATCTGGATATTCAGGTGACACGGCGCCGCAAGTTGATGTAAAACTGCCACAATAGCGTGGCCTTTCTGCCGCAGTTTTCTGCGGCTTGGCCCAAAAATCATGGCGGTATGCCGGTGCGCCGGCGAAGAATCGATTGAGGTTGTCGGGTGGATACCCTGGCAAAAAATGGTCACTGGGCGAAACTGAACCGCTTGCGAAGGCAGCGGCGTGTGCGGAATTTTGCCACCTGGGCATTGGTCTTTCTTGGCCCATGCCTCGCCCTTGCGACCTTCCTGATCCTCGGGCCAATGAACCAGCGCTCAACCTCCGGGGCATTGCGGCTGGTTCTCCTGCTTGACCTTGTCTACGTGATTGCAGTGGCGGCGTTGGTTGCCCAACGAATAGCTCGCATCTATGCCTCCCGACGGGCGCAATCGGCCGGCTCGCGCCTGCACATGCGTCTGACGGGAGCCTTTGCCCTGCTTGCGCTTGTCCCGACTGTATCAGTCGCGGTGTTCGCGGGTTTGACAGTGAACATCGGTCTTGAAGGCTGGTTCTCGGACCGTGTCAGCAGCGTTGTCGGAAACTCGGTAGCCGCCGCACAAGCCTATGAAGAGGAACACGTGCGTGACCTCGAATTCGACGCGATGGCCCTGGCGCGGTTCCTGAACGGACAGAGACGTTCGACCTTTTTCCTCTCAACCGGCGACATTCGGGTGCTTTTGTCCAGTGGGCAGAACCAGATTCAGCGCGGCGTGAAAGAGGCCTATGTGATTGATGGCACCGGTGAGATCCGGGCGCGGGGCGAAAGCTCGTACCTTTTTGATTTCGAACGGCCAACGCCGGAACAGATCGGCGAGGCCACGCAACAGGGCAGCGTGATCATCCGCGACTGGGAAACCAACGAACTTCGGGCGCTGGTGCGGTTGGACGCCTTCGTGGACCGTTTGCTATATATCAGTCGCGAGGTGGATGGCTCTATCTTCTCGCTGCTCGATGAAACCCGGGAAACCGCAAAACTCTATAACCAGCTGGAAAGCGAACGCGGCCGCGTCCTGTTCGAGTTTTCGCTGGTCTACCTTGGCTTTGCCGTGATCCTGATTGCTGCCGCGATCTGGATGGGGCTATGGTTTGCAGAACGTCTAGCACGCCCGGTCGGGCGCCTGACGGGCGCGGCTCAGCGCGTCGGGGCAGGGGATCTTAACGTTCAGGTGGTCGAGGAAGACGGCGACGACGAGATCGCCATGTTGGGGCGCTACTTCAACCAGATGACCCGTCAGTTGAAAGGCCAACGCGACACGCTGCTTGAAAACACGCGGCAGATTGAACAGCGCCGTCGGATGTTCGACTCGGTTTTGAGCTCGGTGACCTCTGGCGTGGTTGGCCTTGATGCCGAGGGCAAGGTGGCTTTCGTGAACCGCTCCGCCGAACGTCTGCTGGACTGGTCGGGCGATCATCAGAGCATGGCAATCGCCGTCGCGGTTCCCGAGTTCGGGCCGATGTTCGCAACATTGTCCGAAGGCCCTGCCGAAGTGGCGCAGGATGAGGTGCGCGTTGTACGCTCCGGACGGCTTGAGAACCTGCTGGTGCGCATGTCGACCCGCCGCAACGAAGATGGCGGCCTTGAGGGCTATGTTGTGGCCTTCGACGATGTCACCGATCTGGTGACGGCACAGCGGATGGCGGCCTGGGGGGATGTGGCCCGCAGGATCGCCCACGAGATCAAGAACCCGCTCACGCCGATCCAGCTGTCTGCGGAACGTATCAAGCGCAAGTTTGCCTCGCGTGTCGGCGACGACAGCGAGAAGCTGGAGCAGATGACCGAAGTCATCGTGCGCCAGACCAATGATCTGAGGCGCATTGTCGACGAGTTTTCCAAGTTCGCCCGCATGCCGGAACCGGACCGTCGCAATACCGACGTAATACCGACGCTGGACCGATGTGTTCTTTTGCAGGAGGCAGGCCAGCCAACAGTCAAGTTTGTGCGTGACATCACAGAAGGCCCGGTCTGTGCTGATCTTGATGAAACCATGATTTCACAGGCCCTGACCAACCTGATCAAGAATGCCGGTGAGGCGATTGAAACCCGCATCGAAAAAGGCGCCCCGGACGGGTTTTCGCCGGAAATTCGGGTGGCCTGCGACGTGCAGGACGGACGTGTGGAAATCCGCATTTGTGACAATGGCATCGGTCTTCCCGAAGACCGCGCCCGCCTGTTCGAACCTTATGTCACCACGCGTGACAAGGGCACCGGGCTGGGCCTGCCGATTGTCAAGAAAATCATTGAAGAACATGGCGGTAGCCTTGTTCTTGAAGACGCTCCGGTGTTCGGCGGCAACGACCGCCCCGGCGCGATGGCTGTAATCCGATTGCCTTTGTCCGCCCCGCAGAGGGCGGCCGGGGAGATGCAAGAAGAGGTGGGTGAGTAAATGGGTGACATTCTTATTGTCGACGACGAGCGCGACATTCGCGAGTTGATTTCGGATATTCTCGAGGACGAGGGCTTCACGACCCGTCTCGCAGGCAATTCCGACGACGCAATGAAAGAGGTGCAGGCCGAGCAGCCCGCCCTGATGATCCTCGATATCTGGCTGAAAGACAGCCACATGGACGGGATCGACATCCTCAAGGTCGTCAAACGCGACCACCCCGACGTTCCGGTCGTGATCATCTCTGGCCACGGCAACATCGAAATCGCCGTTGCCGCGATCAAACAGGGTGCCTACGACTTTATCGAAAAACCCTTTAATATCGATCAGTTGCTAGTTGTTATTCGACGCGCGATGGAGACCTCGCGGCTGCGTCGTGAGAACCAGGAACTGAAGAAGCAGGACGCAAAGCCCAGCGAGGTTCTGGGAGACAGCGCCGCGTTCCGGATGCTGATCGGTCAGCTGGACAAGGTCACCAAATCGAACGGGCGGGTGATGCTGTCCGGTCCGGCCGGCGTCGGCAAGGAAGTCGCCGCACGCTATATCCACGCCAACTCAAACCGCGCCAACGCGCCATTTGTCGTGATCAGCTGCGATGGGATGGATCCGGATCGCATCGATGAAATGCTGTTCGGGAGCGAAAGCGCGGAACGTGGTGTGGAAACCGGTCTTCTTGAGCAGGCGAATGGCGGGGTCGTCTACTTTGACGAAGTTGCCGACATGCCCGAAGCCACCCAGTCCAAGATCCTGCGGGTCCTGGTTGAACAACAGTTTCAACGTGTTGGCGGGCATGAGAAAATCCGTGTTGACTTGCGAGTGATTTCCTCGACCAATCGCGATCTGGATGCAGAAATCGAGGCAGGAAACTTCCGTCAGGAACTCTACCACCGTCTGAACGTCGTGCCGATTGCGGTGCCGTCGCTTGAGGACCGTCGTGAAGATATTCCACTCCTTGCCGAGCACTTTATTCGCGAGCTGAACGCCTCGCAGGGCCTGCCGCTGCGGGAGATTTCGGAAGAGGCCGTCGCTCTGATGCAGACCATGTCCTGGCCCGGAAACGTACGTCAGCTCAAGAACCTGATCGAGCGCGTGCTTATCCTCGGAGACGGTAACGGCCCGATCGAGGCCAAGGAACTGCCCGGAGACGGCCCGGCGGACGAGGAAGAAGGCCGCGTCGTCCTCTCCGGTGCGCTTGCGACCTTGCCGCTGCGCGAGGCCCGCGAGGCATTTGAGCGAGAGTACCTGCTGACACAGATCAATCGGTTTGGCGGCAACATCAGCCGGACCGCGAATTTTGTCGGCATGGAACGCAGCGCGCTGCACCGCAAGCTCAAGTCACTGGGTGTTGTGACCTCGGCCAAAACCGGTGCGCGGGTTGCGCGGGTTCAGGAAGACGAGGCGAGCTGACCTTAAAGCGGCTTGTCGAGATCGATCAGGATGCGCTTGCCGTCGCGACGGACAGCGCAAATGGACTCGTCGAGCTTTGGCGTTTTCGCCAATGGTTTGAAGGTCTTACCCGCGAGTTGTTCTTCCGTGCAGTAGGGGATTGTAACGCGTTCATAGCCCGCGTCGCTCATGCATTGCGCACGGACGCGATCACGCAGACCTTCGTTCAATTCAATATAGTTGGTTTCCCAATAGAGGATGACACGCGGACCTCCGGGCGTGCGGGGCGGGCCGTAGACGGGATAGCGATCAATGATGATCCGGGGCGGCACCTCTCTCTCGGCCCGGGAGCGGCAGGACAGCGTGGCCCTGTCGATCTTTTCCAGCGTCGTGCCGGGTTTGTAATAGGTGCCGAAACTGGTGCATCCGGCCACTGCAACAAGAATTGAAATGCCAAGAACATAGGGTTTCATTATCACCCCTCCTGGGTTCATGAAACCGCAAGGGGCAGGGCAGCGTCAATGGTAGTATTTGACCTCCGGCCCGGCATCTGGCATCCAGAACTCTGAAACCCAAAGAGGTATCCAATGAAGGTCATTATCTGCGGGGCTGGGCAGGTTGGTTGGCAAATCGCCCGGCATTTGTCTTCCGAGAAAAACGACGTCACCGTCGTCGATAACAATCCCGATCTTGTGCGCCGTGCCACGGATACGCTTGATGTTCAGGGCATTGCCGGGTTCGCAAGCTATCCGGACGTCCTCGACAAGGCGGGAGCGCGCGACGCGGACATGATCATTGCCGCGACCTACTCGGACGAGGTCAACATGGTGACCTGCCAGGTGGCCCATTCGGTCTTTGCCATTCCCCGCAAGATCGCGCGCCTGCGCAGCCAATCCTATCTGGATGCGATCTATTCTGATCTCTATCGGCGCGATCACATGCCGATCGATGTTGTGATCAGTCCGGAAATGGAGGTGGCCGAGGCGGCTTTGAAACGCCTTTCCGCGCCCGCGGCCTTTGATACCGAAACCTTCCTTGATGGACGTGTGCAGATGTTCGGGGTGACGCTGGACGAGGATTGCCCAGTGGTGAACACCCCGCTGCGCCAGCTGACCGATCTGTTTTCGACCCTGCGTGCGGTGGTTGTCGGGGTTAGACGGGAAGGCACATTGTTCGCGCCCGAACCGGCGGACCAGCTGTTCGTGGGCGATGAGATCTATGTCTTTACCTTTGCCGAAGACGTTGTGAGAACCCTGGAAGTCTTTGGTAAAACACAGAAAAAACAAGAGCGTGTTTTGCTTGTCGGTGGTGGCAACGTCGGTTTGACCGTTGCGCAGAAACTTGAGGCCAGCACAGACCGCATCCGCGCCAAGGTGATTGAACGCAGCCGGAAAGTTGCGGAAGTGGCCGCCGAGGCTTTGGAGCGGACAATTGTTCTCCACGGGGACGGTCTGGACGCCGGTCTTTTGTCCGAAGCGGGCGTTGATCGCGCTGACGCCGTTCTGGCGGTGACGGATGACGACAAGGTCAATCTGCTGACGGCGGTGCGGGCCAAGTCACGGGGGTGCCAGATGGCGATTGCCCTGATCAATGACCCGACGCTGGTCCCGTTGATGGGGCCGCTTGGCATTGATGCCTACATCAACCCGCGGGCCACGACCGTGAGTTCGATCTTGCGGCACATTCGCCATGGCCGCGTGCGGGATGTCTATTCGATTGGCGATGCCGAGGCCGAGATCATCGAGGCCGAAGTCCTGTCGACGTCCCCCATCGCCGGCAAGCAGATCCGCGACATCGAGTTTCCGGAAGGCGTGCTCGTGGGGGCGGTGCAGAAGGGCGATGAAATCATCAAACCCAAGGGTGGGACACGAATTGATGAGGGGGACGTGATCGCGCTGTTCTCAATGGCGGCGGATGTTCCCGAAGTCGAACGCCTGATGCAAGTTTCCATCGATTTCTTCTGATCTCATGCTGTCTCGCCTCTCCAGACTTCCGCTGTTCCTGCTTTTCGTGGGGATGTCTGGCGTGGCGATGTATGTTCCCGCGATCTATGCAGCGCGGCTGCATGATCTGCACGAGGCACGCAGCTTCTTCTACAGCGGTACGCTCACGATCTTCGTATTCGGCTTAATCGCGCTTGCGATTTCGGACACAGGGCGTCCGCCGCGAGCGGTGGACCATCTGGTGGCGCTGTTTCTGGCTTTTACCTGTCTCCCGGTGATCCTTGCGGTGCCGTTCTGGGAGGGGCTGGCAACGACCAGCTTCCTGAATGCCTACTTTGAAATGGTGTCCTGCTTCACGACAACGGGCGCAACGCTTTATGACAATCCGGGGCGACTTTCCGGATCGCTCCATCTCTGGCGCGGCATGGTGGCCTGGCTGGGTGGGGCGATGATGTGGATCGCCGCTGCCGCCGTGTTTTCCCCGCTGAGCCTTGGCGGCTTTGAAGTCACTGCGCGCCCCGATCCCGGCTATGACGAGAGCCAGCAGGGGCAATCGGCGGTCGTCGACTCGATGCGGAGATGGCAACGCGGCGCGATGGCGCTGATCCCTGTCTACGCGGGTTTGACGCTGGCGCTTTGGGTGATGCTCATCGTGATGGGCGAGGAGACATTGACCGGGTTGATGCACGCGATGGCCGTGCTGTCGACCAGCGGTATCTCGTCGGTTGGCGGCGTGACGGCGGCGAAATCGGGGATTGGCGGCGAACTGGTGCTCTTGCTGTTCATGCTGTTTGCCCTGTCGCGTGTCACCTTTTCCGCAGACACCGGTGCCGTGCGGCGCGACTCCTTGTTTCAGGATCACGAATTTCGCATCGGATTGCTGATCATACTCGCGGTTCCCGGCTTTCTTTTCCTGCGTCACTGGTTGGGTGCCTTCGAGTTCGATGATCTGCAAAACCTAGATGTGGCGCTTCGGGCAGCCTGGGGCAGTGTTTTCACCGTGCTGAGCTTCCTGACCACAACCGGATTTGAAAGCGCGGAGTGGGAAACCGCGCGGAATTGGTCGGGCCTGTCGACCCCGGGCATGATTTTGATGGGACTGGCGATTGTCGGCGGCGGTGTTGCAACCACCGCTGGCGGGGTCAAGTTGTTGCGGGTTTATGTGCTGTATCGTCAGGGCCTTGGCGAGATGCAGCGGCTGGTCCATCCCTCGATGATTGTGGGGCGGCGTTCGGATTCTCGCAGGATTCGCCGCAAGGGCGCGCAGATTGCCTGGGTTTTCTTCATGCTGTTTGCCATGTCGCTGGCATTGATCACCATTTCGCTGGCCGCGGCCGGTGTTGGCTTTGAAGATGCGCTGACTTTGGCCATTGCGACGCTGACAACAACCGGGCCCTTGGCCACGGTGGCGTCGGAAACCCCTGTGCAGATTGCCGCCTTTGGCAGTGGGGTCAAACTGATCCTTGCCGGGGCAATGATACTTGGGCGGCTGGAAACCCTCGTGATTATCGCGCTTCTCTCGCCGGAATTGTGGCACAAATGATGCGCTAACCCGCGACGATTCTTCCAAAATGTGTATTTGGGGGTGGAAAGTCTCCAAAGCCCACTCCATACTCCCTTCAATCAACTGCACCCGTGGCACCCAACAAGAACAAAGGCAAACGCGCGATGGCTTCGGATCGACAAAACCTCCAAGACGCATTTCTGAACCACGTCCGGAAAACCAAGGTTCCGGTAACAATCTTCCTGATCAACGGGGTCAAGCTTCAGGGCGTTATCACGTGGTTTGATAACTTCTGTGTGCTTCTGCGCCGCGACGGCCAGAGCCAGCTTGTCTACAAACATGCGATCTCGACCATTATGCCGGCTCAGCCGATCAGCCTCTACGAGGGTGAAGACGCCTCTTGATGGAGCATGACGCGCGGGTAACCCGAGCATGGGTCCTGCATCCCGATATCACTGGTGCCGATCAACGGCGCGAGGCCTCTTTCGCTTTGGAAGAGGCCGTTTCGCTTGCGGCGGCCCTTCCTGAACTTGATGTTGTCGGCTCGAATACCGTGCGGCTTGCACGGCCGCATCCGGGTATGTTGTTCGGCTCGGGCAAGATCGAAGAGCTGAAGCAACTGTTCCACGACAACGAGGTTGAGCTTGTCCTGATCGATGGCCCTGTGTCGCCGGTTCAGCAGCGAAATCTTGAAAAAGCCTGGAAAGTCAAGCTTCTAGATCGGACAGGTCTGATCCTTGAAATCTTCTCGGACCGGGCCCGCACTCGCGAAGGTGTGCTTCAGGTCGAGATGGCCGCGCTGAGCTATCAGCGGACGCGCCTTGTGCGGGCCTGGACCCACCTTGAGCGCCAAAGGGGTGGTCTTGGCTTTGTTGGCGGTCCGGGGGAGACCCAGATCGAGGCCGACCGCCGTGCGATCGACGATCAACTGGTGCGCCTGCGTCGGCAGTTGAGCAAGGTTGTCAAAACTCGCGAACTGCACCGCAAGGCGCGGGCCAAGGTTCCGTTCCCGATTGTAGCTTTGGTTGGCTATACCAACGCCGGGAAATCGACGTTGTTCAACCGTGTCACCGGGGCCGACGTGATGGCCAAGGACATGCTGTTTGCAACGCTTGACCCTACGATGAGGGCCGTGGAGCTGCCGAGCGGGCCGGAGGTCATTCTATCGGATACGGTGGGGTTCATCTCGGATTTGCCAACCGAACTTGTTGCCGCGTTCCGCGCGACCTTGGAAGAGGTTCTAGCGGCGGACCTGATCCTTCACGTCCGAGACATTGCGCATCCCGAGACTGATATTCAGGCGGAAGACGTGCATGACATTCTGAACTCACTGGGTGTCGGCTCTGGAACCCCGATGATCGAAGTCTGGAACAAGGTCGACCTTCTGGATGAAGACCGTCAGGACGCCATGCGCACGCGCGCCGGGCGGGATGACACCATCTTTGCGGTCTCTGCAATCACCGGCGAAGGTCTCGACGATCTTTTCACGGCAATCGCCGCATCGCTGGATGCAGAGCGCAGCGAGGAAACCGTTGATCTCGACTTTTCCCAAGGTAAGCAAAGGGCTTGGCTGTTCAAGGAAGGGGTGGTCGAGGAAGAAACCCAAGATGCAAACGGGTTTCATCTGCGAGTGAAATGGACAGCGCGGCAAGCCCGCAAGTTCGAAACACTCTGAGCTTCCAGACACCGATCTAAATCAAAAGGGCCTCATCACGATTGATGAGGCCCTTTTCACATTCGGAAAGAAAAACGGGGCGATCCCAATCGCCCCGTTTCCTGTTCTTAGAAGTGTGCCGACTTGGTCGTCGCCGGGATTGCCAGCGGCGGGGCAAACTTGGTCAGGTCGATGCCTTCAACCGCGGCTTTATACTCTTCCAGGGTCGGGGTGCGGCCAAGGATGGCCGACAGAACCACAACCGGGGTCGAGGCCAGAAGCGATTCACCCTTCTTCTCGGGAAGGTCGCCCACGACGCGGCCTTGGAACAGGCGGGTCGAGGTGGCCAGAACGGTGTCGCCCTTGGCGGCTTTTTCCTGGTTACCCATGCAGAGGTTACAGCCGGGACGCTCGAGGTAGAGAATGTTCTCGTACTCGGTGCGCGCCTGGGTCTTCGGGAACATGTCGTCGAAAGTGAAGCCCGAGTATTTCTCGAGGATTTCCCAATCGCCTTCTTCCTTCAGCTCATCAATGATGTTGTAGGTCGGCGCGGCCACCACGAGCGGTGCCTTGAACTCGACCTTGCCCATCGACTTTTCGAGGTTCTTGAGCATCTGGGCCACGATCTTCATGTCGCCTTTGTGCACCATGCACGACCCGACAAAGCCGAGATCCACCTTCTTGTCCGCGTTGTAGTAGGACACGGGGCGGATTGTGTCGTGGGTATAGCGCTTGGACACGTCTTCGTTGTTGACGTCCGGGTCAGCGATCATCGGCTCGACGATCTGATCCAGATCCACAACCACCTCGGCAAAGTACTTGGCGTTGTCATCCGGGGTCAGGGCGGGTTTTTCACCCGACTTGATCTCGGCAATACGCTTGTCGGCTTTGTCCAGCAGTCCTTGCAGGGTGCCAGCCGCGTTTTCCATGCCCTTGTCGATCATCACCTGGATGCGCGACTTGGCCAGTTCCAGCGAACCGATCAGGGTCTCGTCGTTCGAGATACAGACCGACGCCTTGGCCTTCATTTCGGCGGTCCAGTCAGTGAAGGTGAACGCCTGGTCCGCCAGCAGGGTGCCGATGTGGACTTCGATCACGCGGCCCTGGAAGACGTTGTCGCCGTGCTGTTCCAGCATCTGTGCCTGGGTGGCGTGCACCACGTCGCGGAAGTCCATGTGATCGGCCATCTGGCCTTTGAAGGTTACCTTGACCGATTCCGGGATCGGCATAGCCGCTTCACCGGTTGCCAGCGCCAGGGCAACGGTGCCCGAGTCCGCGCCGAAGGCAACGCCCTTGGACATACGGGTGTGGCTGTCGCCGCCAACGATGATGTCCCAGTCATCCACGGTGATGTCGTTCAGCACCTTGTGGATCACGTCGGTCATCGAGTGATAGACGCCCTTCGGGTCACGCGCGGTGATCAGGCCGAAGTCGTTCATGAACTGCATCAGTTTCGGGATGTTGGCCTGAGCCTTTTTGTCCCAAACAGATGCGGTGTGACAGCCCGACTGATAGCCCACGTCAACCGACGGCGAGATCACGGTGGCGGCCATCGCCTCGAGTTCCTGCGCGGTCATCGGGCCGGTAGTGTCCTGCGAGCCAACCACGTTGACCTTGACGCGGACATCCGAACCGGCGTGCAGGGTTACGCCCGGGGTGGTGCCCAGCGCGTTGCGGTTGAAGATCTTTTCGACCGCGGTCAGGCCCTGGCCTTCGACCGAAACCTCTTTGGAGGGGGCATAGGCCGATTTCAGCTCCTGGCCCAGCGCGGCTGCTGCAAATGTCTGCAGCTTCTTGCCGAAGACCACGGCGTAAGAGCCACCGGCCTTCATGAACTCCACCTTTTGCGGGGTGAAGGCGGCAGAGACGTCTTTCAGCACGTTGCCGTCGGCGTCATGCAGGGTTTTGGTTTTGCTGTTGATGGTCAGCACGGTGCCGGTGGCAACCGAATAGGCCTCTTCCAGAACCGCTTCGCCATCTTCGTCCAGAACCACATTGCCGTCGGCGTCGGTCTTCTTGACCCAGTTGTCCAGGTCGATGCCGATGCCGCCGGTCACGCCAACGGTGGTCAGGAAGATCGGCGAGATGCCGTTGGTGCCGGCCACAACCGGTGCGATGTTGATGAAGGGCACATAGGGCGATGCCTTCTTACCGGTCCAAAGTGCCACGTTGTTTACGCCGGACATCCGCGACGAGCCGACACCCATGGTGCCCTTTTCCGCGATGAGCATGACGCGTGCATCCGGGTGTTGCTTTTGCAGTTCCTGGATTTCTACCTGTGCTTCCGGGCTGATCATGCATTTGCCGTGAAGTTCACGGTCCGCACGCGAGTGGGCCTCTGCGCCGGGCGAAAGGAGGTCGGTCGAGATATCGCCAATGCCTGCGATATAGGTGACGACTTTGATTTCTTCTTCAACTTCGGGAAGTTTGGTGAAGAACTCTGCCTTCGCGTAGCTTTCCAGAAGGTCCTTGGCGACGGCGTTGCCGGCTTTGAACGCCTCTTCAAGGCGCGCGGTGTCTGCTTCGTACAGGAAGACCTGCGTTTTCAGCACGTCGGCAGCCTGCGCAGCAATGGCCGCGTCATCTCCCAGCGCCAGGTCGAGAAGAACCTTGACCGAGGGGCCACCTTTCATGTGCGACAGCAGTTCGAAGGCAAAATCTACCGAGATCTCGTCAACCGAGACTTGGCCCAGTGCGACTTCTTTCAGGAACTCGGCCTTGACACCTGCGGCGCTCGTGGTGCCAGGAAGGGTGTTGTAGATGAAGAAGTTCAGCGAAGCTTCGCGATGCTCGTTGCCGGTGTCCTTGATCTGTTCAATCAGTTCACCCACAAGCGCGCCATCATCGATGGGCTTGGGGTTCAGGCCTTGCTCTTTACGAGCGTCGATTTCATTGAGGTAATCTGTGTACAAGCTCATGACGATCCCGAAGTTTTAAGTTGGGTTTGGCTAGAGCACCGGGACGTAAATGGGGTGACGAACCGGGCTTTGGATTTCTGTATGCCGTCGTATACCAAAGTGATTTTGGTTGCAAGACATTCGACGGTGGCAAGATGCCCCAGCCGTTTGCATGTTCTATTTACGCGTTGCGCACCTATGAATCCAGCAAACAGGGTGAAAAACCTGATGAAACGCAGGCTAGGGCGCATTTACCGCAGGTGCACTAACTAGGGTTTGGGAACCAGAGTCGTGACTCCAACGGCCGCCGCGCGTGCAAGGTCGGCATCCAAAGACATCGGAACGTATTCACCCCGCCGCCAGAGTTGCGCCATGTCATCATAGTAGCGCGACAGGAAGTGTCCGGACTGGCCTGTCGAGATGATGAACAGTGAACTGTCGGGGTCGGCAAAGTCATAGACACCCCGATAGGCCGCGGCGTGGACATTCTGGAACGGATCGTCGCCAGAGCCACTGGTGCGGCCTCGTTGCAATGTGTTGTCACCACCGCTGGTGGATTGACGGATGTTCACAAAATGGCGCAGAACCGGGATTTCACCAAGAACGGGGTGATCATGGGTTGCCTGGTGGGCATCTCCCCAGCGTAGGCTTTCCAGTTGGTCGCCATAGCGCTCTGCGATCCACAGAAGCGCATCGTCCAGCGCCAGACGCGCCATGTCGGTGCAGGTTTCAACCGGAGCACTCTGGATCACGTCGCACCAGACCGAGGCGTTTTCGACATTGCGGAAGACCCGTTCGATGAACAGGGGTTCCACATGGGTGAATTCCTCGGCGAGGGGCCCCAGATCATCCTGGATCAACCGGGTTTGAAGGGCACGCATCCATGCCGCATAGATAAGGGGTTCCGGCAGGTGTTCGTTCATTTCGCCGTTCCACTCGGCCAGAAGCGCCAGAGCGCGCTGCCGTTGGCGTTCCGGTGTGCCGTCGGGGGCCGCGTCGCCGGTAAACCACAGGTTCGCGCCAACAAGCGGCAACAGGGATCGGGCAGAAAAGCTGACGGTATCCAGCTGCGTTTCCACGAAACTGTCACGGGTGTGCACTTGGCGGCCCTGCATCAGGCGCTGCCAGCGTTGGATGCGCTGGCTGTCGCCCCATTCATACGACACATGCAGGGGAAACGGGCGCTCGACTGTCTTGTTGTTGGTATTGCCAACGATCCCGCCAACCGGAGCATAGAACTCAGGGTTGGAGCTATAGGGCAGGCGTCCCTGCCAGCGGTTCTGCGCAATCCAGCCAAGCGAGGGCATGCGCCCTTTGCTTTGGTGGTTTGCATGTCGACGGGGCATGGCGCCGATGGTTTTCATCGCGATGGTTTCCCGATCCGCGAGGGTCAGGTTCTGAGCCGGCGAGATATAGGGCTCGGTTGCATCAATAGCTTCGCGGACCGACTTTGCATACATGATCCCGACGGCGGCGCTCAGTGACGTGTCCTGCGCAGATAGCGCGGTCCAGCCCAGCGCGGCGACATGGCCCGATGGCGTGATGGTGCCAAGATCATAGAAGCTTCCGGGCAGGACAGGCCCGTTGTCCGTCCAGCGCAATGTAAGTGTCACAGGGGCTTCATCGGCAATCGTGATGATGGACTTGCGGGTCACGAAGGGTTTGAACCCGTCTGGCGTTCTGTATTCCTCGGGGTTCTCGGGGTTCAGTTCCTCGATGAAAACGTCCTGATCGTCCATGTAGGCCGAGGTCAGCCCCCAACCTAGACCTTCGGAGCGACCGGAAAGGATGGTTGGCAGGCCGGGAATGGTGCCGCCGATCACGCCGCCAGATTGCAGTTCCAATCGCGCGAGATACCAGATGGCCGGTGCAGTCAGGCCAAGGTGCGGGTCATTGGCCATGAGGGTGCCGCCGGTCGCGGATCGGTTCGGCGCGGCGGCCCATGCGTTGGATGCCCCTGCCAGGCCCCGTGGTTTGAACGGCGACAGCGGGTGCATCGGCTGTTCGGTCGAGGCTGCATAGCGCGGCGCGCCGGGAACGAGACTTGCAAAATCGGGCAGGGCGGCAACACCGGTTCCCGGTGCATCCGGCAGAATGTCGCGCAGTCGTTCTTCTTCAGGCAGCAACAATGACGTGCGTGCGCGCAACACCTCGTCCCGCAGGTGCCCGGCCAGTTGCAGGGCCATGACCTTTTGAATGGCAATGGAATCAGCAGGTTGCCAGGGGGCAATCGCGCTTGGGAAAAGGAACATCTCGGGCGCGCCACGGCCAAGAGAGTCGCGGTTTATCTCGTCAATCCGCGCGTTCACGCCAGCAGAATAGGCCCGCAGCACAGCAAGGGTGCGCGCGTCCTGGGCGGATACCGATTGTACCGATAGGGGGTAAATATCGAGCCGGCGGATCAGCGTATCTGTGTTCAGGGTGGCACGTCCGAACAGTTCAGACAGCCGCCCCTGCGCCGTGCGACGCAGGATCATCATCTGCCAGAGGCGATCCTGGGCATGGGCATAGCCAAGCGCAAAAAAGGCGTCGCGGTCGGTTTCCGAGAAGATGTGCGGAACATTGGCATTATCGCGCACGATTTCCACCGGCGCGGAAATTCCGCCAATCTCCAGTGTTTTATCGTATTCCGGCAAAGACCGGGACGCGAGGAAATAGGCCAGCATGACCACGGCTGCCGCCAAAAATACCAAGCCGCCTGCAATGCGCAGCAGCCACTGAAAGAAAACGCCCATACCGAATCCCGGATTAAGTCTTGCCATCTGCCTCTGGGGACAGGACAAACACTACGACGAATGAGAGCGAGGGAAAAGCACATGGCGAAAGTGGCGTTTCTAGGCCTTGGGGTGATGGGATACCCGATGGCCGGACATCTTCAGAAAGCCGGTCACGAGGTGACTGTTTACAACCGGACCGCGGCAAAGGCAGAGGCCTGGGTGGCCGAACATGGTGGCGCAATGGGTCTCACGCCGAGAGAAGCCGCTGAGGGTGCTGCCTTTGTCATGGCCTGCGTGGGCAACGATGATGACCTGCGCAGCGTTTGCCTTGGTGATGATGGCGCCTTCGCAGGTATGGCCGAAGGTGCAGTCTTTGTGGACCATACGACGGTTTCGGATGACGTTACAAAAGAGCTCTATGCTTTTGGAAAAGAAGCGGGAATTGCCTTTGTTGATGCGCCGATATCCGGTGGGCAGGCAGGGGCCGAAAACGCGGTTCTGTCGATCATGTGTGGTGGCGATCAGGCAGCCTATGACGCTGCTGAGCCGGTTATGGATGTCTATTCCAAGATCTGCCGCCGTATCGGTGAAAGCGGTGCCGGCCAATTGACCAAGATGAGCAACCAGATCGCCATCGCCGGCGTTGTTCAGGGCCTGGCCGAGGCGTTGCATTTTGCCGAGAAAGCGGGCCTAGACGGGCGCGCCGTGGTGGAAGTGATCAGCCAGGGTGCGGCTGGCAGTTGGCAAATGGTGAACCGCCACGAAACCATGCTGGACGATCATTTCGACTATGGTTTCGCTGTTGACTGGATGCGCAAGGATCTTGGCATTTGTCTGAACACTGCGAACCGGACCGACGCCAGCCTGCCACTGACGGCGCTGGTGGACCAGTTCTACAAGGACGTTCAGAAAATGGGGGGCGGCCGCTGGGATACGTCCAGCCTTTTCAAACGTTTGCGAGCGATGGATTAAGCTCTGTCTCAAACAGCGCGATCATGTGACCCCAATAGCTTGCTCCAGTCTCGTCAGAGTCTTCGAAGAGCGCCTGGTTTGGGGCATTGTGACCTTTGCGACTGCAAAACAGCACTTCTATGGGCGCGCCGGTCTGTTCGGCGCGCTTTTTCACGAGGTGCAGGGTCTTCGGTGCGATGATCCGATCAAACGTGCTATGAAGGAACACGCAATGGGGGCCATCTGACCGCAATCGCCACGGATGGATCAAAGTGCCCCCGAGAACGAAAACCGCGTCGGGGGATGGAAGATTGGGGAGGTGGCGCGGGGCGTATGCCAGAGCCATCCCGGCAATACCTCCGGCAGAGGTGCCGATCAGCCCGATCCGCTCATTGTGAATGCCCCATTGGAGCCTGTTGCGTTTCAGGAACGCCAAGGCCTCTCCGATGTCCTGCCGAGCGGCCTCGCAACGAAAACCCATCAAACGTCTGGCCAAAGACACACCGGCACCAAGGCCGCGTTCCATGTTTTGGGAGATGATCTTTTGCTGTTCTTTTTCAATGCTCTCAGGGGAGGTGTTAAGGCGATAGTCGATGGCCGCGAGCGTATAGCCTTCGCCGGTTATTCGCTTTGCAAGCTGAGAGATGAAATCAGAGCGACGCGTGCCTCGCGTGAACCCACCGCCATAGGCATAGACAACAAGTGCTTTGGTTTCGTGGTGCGGCAGATAAAGATCGAGCGCCAATCGGGCTGACTGGCGCTCGGTAAACACGATGTTGTGTTCAACGTGCACGCTGAAATCAGGGAATGATACGCGTGTATTTGACGCCTTCAAGGGTTGCGCCGATGTGCAGGCCTGCGTGGCCGAAGACCACAGCGATCACGGGTGCAAGCGTGGTCGTTGTATCGGCCTTGAGGGTGCCGCCTTCATCGACGGCGGCATACTTGAGGTCCGCGCCCGCGGCCCATCCGTTCGAGCGGCGGAATTCGGCCAATGCGCCTTGTGTCATGAAGAACAGGACGTGGGCATATTGCTGCGCCCCGATCTGCAGGCCGAAGCTGCCCTTGGTTGCCGAGTAGTAGTCAACAGTGATGTCGTCGACCCGCAATGCGCCGCGGCCGTAGCCGCCGCCAAACCCGAGGCCAGCCTCGGTGACAACTGGCATCACCAGTACACCGGTCGATTTCTCGGCCAGGTCCACTGCGTTGGGGTAGTTCGAATAGAGATAGTTGAGCGTGTTGTCGACGCGGGCGTCGATTTCCTGCGCTCCGTTGCCGCCAATGCCGTTACCGCATGCGGCCGTTAGGCCCATTCCGGCCAATCCGGCCAAGGTAAAGCTGCGTCGGGTGATCAATGTCATGGGTCCGCCTGTATACTGCTGTGTTTTGCCGCCGTTGTGGCAGTCATTTGCGCGTTATTATAGGGACAATGCGCAAATCTGTCACTAGCACTGTCCCGTGATCGGCAAGTTACTGCACAGGTTATTTTCCGGCGAGTTTCCGCGCGACGGCCGGGGCAAAATAGGTCAGGATGCCATCGCAACCCGCCCGCTTGAAGCCCAGCAGACTTTCGACCATCGCCTTGTCGCCATCGATCCAGCCGTTCTGGGCCGCGCCCATGATCATCGCGTATTCGCCCGACACCTGATAGGCAAAGGTCGGCACGCCGAATTCGTCCTTCACGCGGCGGCAGATATCGAGATAGGGCATGCCCGGTTTGACCATGACCATATCCGCACCCTCATCAAGATCGCGGCAGACAAGGCGCAGGGCCTCGTCGGTGTTGCCCGGGTCCATCTGGTAGGTCTTCTTGTCGCCTTTCAGGGCACCGGATGCGCCAACCGCATCGCGGAACGGGCCATAGAATGCGCTGGCGTATTTCGCGGCATACGACAGGATCATCACGCGCGAATGGCCGTGCGCCTCAAGCGCGGTGCGGATGGCACCAATGCGGCCATCCATCATGTCGGAGGGACCAATGATGTCGGCCCCCGCTTCGGCCTGCGCCAGGGCCATTTTCACAAGCGCCTCAACGGTTTCGTCGTTGATGATCTCACCGTCGCGCACATAGCCGTCGTGGCCGTTGATGTTGTAGGGGTCCAAAGCCACGTCTGTCATGATCGCGATCTCGGGCACCGCTTCCTTGACCGCGCGGATGGCACGGTTCGACAGGTTGTCGGGGTTCCACGCCTCGGCGCAGTCCTCGGTTTTGAGCGAGGGGTCCGTATAGGGAAACAGGCAGATCGCGGGAATGCCAAGGTCGGCCGCTTCTCGCGCGGCTTCGACGATCTTGTCGACCGAACGGCGCACGACGCCTGGCATCGAGGGGATGGGCTCTTCCACGCCTTCGCCGTCACGCACGAAGACCGGCCAGATCAGATCATCAACCGTCAGGGTGTGTTCGCGGACAAGGCCCCGGATCGCGGCGGATTGACGAGTGCGGCGCAGGCGGGCGGTCGGAAAGGCGGCTGGCGAGTGGCTCATGGTGTCCTCATTTGTCTTCCTACCCGAGTGCCACGGTTTTTCGTCTATCTCAAGGCTAGGAATTGCCGCGGCAGCGGGTTATGTGGGGGATCAACACGAGGGCAGCAGAATTGAACTGGCACCAAACCGTCTTTGAACTCATCGATATGCGCAGTTTCTCGAACCTCTGGTTCTGGATTGCGTTGGCTGTCATGTGGTCCTCGGCGAGCCACTGGGTGCTTGGCGTGCCCTATGACATGGTGCTGCGGGCCAAGCGCGTTGGCGGCCAGTCGGAAGTGGATCTCGAAGATCTCGTGCGCATCAATACCAACCGAATTCTCTATATCGGCCGGGTGTCCGGGCTCTGGCTTCTGAGCTTTGGCTGTTTCGTCCTCGCGATCCTTGCGGTGGTCGGTTTCGGGTTCGGGATCGAGTTCGCGCAGGCCGTGTTCCTGTTGATGTTCCCGATGTCTCTCGTGGGGCTGATGAGCCTGTCGACGGCGACCAAGATCCAGGACGAAGAGGCCAGTGGCGCGCTTTTGTACAAACGTCTCAACCGCCATAGGATCTTTGTGCAAGTCATTGGTATGATTTCGATTTTCATCACGTCTATCTGGGGGATGTACCAGAACTTCTCCTCGTCTCCGCTGGGTTGAGGATTGCAAGATGGCTGGAAAGAACCACATCACCGTAGGCGGTGCGCCCGAAGGCTTTGATGCACAGTTGATCCTCAAGGAAGTGGCCAAGACCGGCGGTCCTGTCTGCCACGTTGCACGGGATGACAAACGGCTTGCGGCGCTGCAATCGGCGCTGGCGTTCTTTCAACCTGACATGCCGGTGATCACCTTTCCGGGTTGGGATTGCCTGCCCTATGATAGGGTCTCGCCCAATGCCGACATTTCCGCGACCCGGATGGCGACGCTGGCGGGGCTTGTGCATGGCATGCCCAAGCAGTTCGTCCTGCTGACCACGCTCAATGCAGCGACGCAGCGGGTGCCGGCGCGTGAGGTGCTGCGAGAGGCGGCTTTCAAGGCGCAGGTGAACTATCAGATCGACGAGGGCGCGTTGCGTGCCTTCCTTGTGCGCATGGGCTTTACTCAGGCGCCGACGGTGATGGAGCCGGGCGACTATGCCATCCGGGGGGGCATCATCGACATCTTCCCGCCGGGTGACAGCGGCCCTGTGCGGCTTGACCTGTTTGGTGATGTTCTTGACGGTGCGCGGCGGTTTGATCCGGTGAGCCAGCGGACGACGGAAAAGCTCGACATGGTCGAACTGGCCCCGGTCTCAGAGGTCATTCTCGACGAGGCGGCGATCACGCGGTTCCGGCAGAACTATCGTATCGAATTTGGTGCAGCCGGAACCGATGATCCGCTTTACGAGGCGATCAGTGCGGGCAAAAAACACCAGGGTGTCGAACACTGGCTGCCGTTCTTTCACGAGCGCCTTGAAACCCTGTTCGATTACCTTCCGGATGCGACGATTTCCCTTGATGATCAAGTGGATGCGGTGCGTCTTGCACGTTGGGACACGGTTCAGGACCAATACGAAACCCGCCATCACGCGCTGCAACAGAAAAGCCGGATCGACACGGTTTACAAGCCGGTGCCTCCGGCGCTGCTCTATATGGATGATGCCGCGTGGGACGCGGCTGTTGGGGCGCGTCGTGTTCTCAAGTTCAAGCCGTTGCAACAGGCATCGGGACCGGGGGCGATTGATGCGGGTGGCCGGATTGGACGCAATTTTTCTCCCGAACGTCAGCAGGAAAACCTAAGCCTTTTCGGGGCCTTGGCCGATCATATCAAAGCCAAGATGCAAGATGGCCCTGTGCTTGTGGCCTCGTATTCCGAGGGCGCGCGAGAGCGCTTGAGCGGGTTGATCGAGGACGAGGGGCTGGCCGAGGCGATTCCGGTCACGGATGCAACGCGGATCAGCAAGACGGGGTTGTATCTTGCCGTATGGGCCCTGGAACACGGGTTCGAAGCGCCGGGAATGACCGTGATTTCGGAACAGGATGTTCTGGGGGATCGCCTGATCCGTGCACCGCGCAAGAAGCGGCGGGCCGAGAACTTTTTGACGGAGACCCAATCGCTTTCGCCGGGCGATCTGGTGGTGCACGTCGATCACGGGATCGGGCGTTATCACGGGTTGGAAGTGATCACGGCGGCCGGTGCAGCGCATGAGTGTCTGAGCCTCGAATATGCCGAGAGTTCAAAGCTTTACCTGCCGGTTGAGAACATTGAACTGCTGTCGAAATACGGCCACGACGAAGGGCTTCTGGATCGCCTTGGTGGTGGCGCGTGGCAGGCCAAGAAAGCCAAGCTAAAGGAACGTATCCGCGAGATGGCGGACAAGCTGATCCGCGTGGCGGCCGAGCGTGCGTTGCGCAAGGCGCCGGTTCTTGAGGCGCAGCACCATGCCTGGGAAGAGTTTTCCGCGCGCTTCCCCTATCAGGAGACGGAGGACCAACTGCGCGCGATTGGCGACGTGGTGGGCGATCTGGGGGCCGGGTTGCCGATGGATCGCCTTGTCTGTGGTGACGTGGGGTTCGGTAAGACCGAGGTGGCGATGCGAGCGGCCTTCGTGGCGGCCATGTCGGGGATGCAGGTTGCGGTGATTGCGCCGACCACGCTTTTGGCGCGGCAGCACTACAAGAGCTTTGCCGACCGGTTCCGTGGGTTCCCGCTTGAGGTGCGCGGCCTGTCGCGGTTTGTCAGCAACAAGGAAGCCGAGAAAACCCGCGAGGGCCTGTCGCGAGGGACGGTGGACATCGTGATCGGCACCCACGCGCTTTTGGCAAAAGGCGTGAGTTTCAAGAACCTTGGCCTGTTGATCATCGACGAAGAGCAACATTTTGGCGTGGCGCACAAGGAGCGCCTCAAGCAGATGCGGTCAGACGTGCATGTGCTGACCCTGACGGCGACGCCGATTCCGCGTACACTGCAACTAAGCCTGTCGGGCGTGCGTGATCTTTCGATCATTGGCACACCGCCGGTGGATCGCCTTGCCATTCGCACCTATGTCAGCGAATTCGATGCGGTGACCATACGCGAGGCCCTGTTAAGGGAACATTACCGCGGCGGTCAGAGCTTCTATGTGGTGCCACGTATCAGCGATTTGCCCGACATCGAAGCCTTCCTACGTGAACAGGTGCCGGAAATCAGCTTTATCACGGCGCACGGCCAGATGGCGGCTGGTGAACTGGATGATCGCATGAATGCCTTTTACGATGGTAAATACGACGTTCTGCTGGCGACGACGATTGTGGAATCCGGTCTGGATATTCCGACGGCCAACACCATGGTCGTACACCGTGCCGACATGTTCGGCCTATCGCAACTCTATCAGATCCGGGGGCGTGTCGGCCGCTCGAAGACCCGCGCCTATGCCTATCTGACCACCAAGCCGCGTATGAAGCTGACGCCGGCGGCCGAAAAGCGGCTGCGGGTTCTGGGCTCTCTGGATACGCTTGGAGCCGGATTTACCCTTGCCTCCCAAGACCTTGATATCCGTGGGGCAGGGAACCTTCTGGGCGAGGAACAGTCGGGCCAGATGCGGGATGTGGGCTATGAGCTTTACCAGTCGATGCTGGAAGAGGCGATTGCCAAGATCAAGGCCGGAGAGATGGAAGGCCTGACCGACACGGATGACCAGTGGGCGCCGCAGATCAATCTGGGCGTGCCGGTGCTGATCCCCGAAGACTATGTGCCTGATCTGGATGTGCGTCTGGGCCTATATCGTCGCCTGAGCGGGTTGCACAGCAAGGTGGAGCTTGAAGGCTTTGCTGCGGAACTGATTGACCGGTTCGGGAAATTGCCGAGGGAAGTCAACACCTTGCTGCTAGTTGTTCGCATCAAGGACATGTGCAAGCGGGCCGGGATTTCCAAGCTGGACGGCGGGCCAAAGGGCGCGACGATTCAGTTCCACAACGACAAGTTTGCCTCGCCTCAGGGCCTTGTGGAGTTCATCCAGGATCAGCGTGGGCTGGCCAAGGTGAAGGACAACAAGATCGTTGTGCGCCGTGACTGGAAGAAGGAAAGCGACAAGATCAAAGGGGCCTTTGCCATTGCCCGCGATCTTGCCGAGAAGGTCATCGCCGAAAAGAAACGCGCTAGGGCGAAAGCCAAGGGTTAAGCGCGAAACCCACGTTGGTATTGCGTCGGTATTACGTCGGTATTGCGGAGGTGCGACCGCGGTATCCGGCGATCCGTTACCGCGGCGTCCGGTGGTAAAAAGTTGGTTTAGGCGGCGCGCTGTTCAAGGCGACGCATCTTGAGCATCAGTGCGTATCCGACGACCGAACTGATGCCGATGCCGATGGCCAGCGGCAGCGGCGTGCCATCAAAGGCGAGGCCGATCGGTACGGCGATCATCGTTCCAAGAACCGTGGCAATCGCGCCCATGACGCTGGCTGCGGTGCCGGCCATGTGGCCGAGCGGTTCCATCGCCAGCGCGTTGAGATTGCCCAGCGTCATGCCGACCTGGAAAAAGACGCTGGTCTGCCACAGCACGAAGGCCAGGAACAGCGGCAGGCTGGGGGGCAGGATCAGGCAGAGGACAAGCATGGTGGCAGAACAGAGGACCTGGGCGCCCAGCGCCACGGTCACGAGGAAGCGCATGCCGACGCGCACCACCAGCCATGCGTTCAGAAGGCTGGCGCTGCCCGAGACCAGTGCGATGCCGCCGAACCAGAGGGGAAACTCGTCGTTGCGCCCGAAGGTGGTGTCGAAGATTGGCTGAACCGAAGAGATCATCGCGAACAGGACACCGAAGCAGAGCGACTGAACAAGGATCGAGGTGCGGACCGAGGGAATGGCCCACATTTCCTTCATGCCGCTGATCAGCAGCGACAGGCGGAAGGGGCGGCGATCTTCCTGGGCCAGAGGTTCGGGAATGCGCAGCGCGAACCAGAGGCCGGTGAGGATCGAGAAAAGCATGAAGGCCACGAAGACCCCGCGCCAGCTTGAGTAGGCGATGATGATGGCCCCGAGAGAGGGGGCGATGGCGGGCACCAGCGTGAAGATCATCATCGCCAGCGAGACAATGCGCGCCATTTCGCGGCCCGAGAACAGATCGCGGATGATCGCCAGCGTCACGATGCGCGGGCCGGCGGCACCGATGCCCTGCAAGAGCCGGGCGGCGAGGACCAGTTCGAGAGATTGCGACAGCCAGCCGATGAAGGCGCAGACGGTGTAGAGGACCGCGCCGCCAAGAAGCACCGGCTTGCGTCCGAAGGCGTCCGAAAGGGGGCCTGTGAAGAATGTGCCGATCCCCATTCCCAGAACGAAGCTGGTGAGGATCAGTTGCGCGCGATTGAGGTTGTCGGGGCTGAGTTCCTGGCCGATCTCCGGCAAGGCAGGCAGCATCGCGTCAATTGAAAATGCGATGGTTGCAAACATCATGGCGCAGAGCGCCACGAACTCGGTTCGGGAAATCGGCAGGGATGACATGGGGTGCTCGCAAAATACGTACCCCTTGGCGCTAGCACATTGCCAATACACACGCCAGAGGCGACGTTGCGCAGGGTATTGTGCGATTTTGCAGAGGTCAGCTCTCGGTTTTCGCAGGGTCGGGCGCGTCGTCGACGTTGTCGGCCTGGGGTTCGGCATCCGAACTCTTGTCACCCAGTTGCGCGAAAAGCCAGTGTGAGTGGGCTGCGTGGCGTTCCGCAGTCATCCTGCCGAACTGCTGAATCACGAAGGCAAAGATGCCAAGGCCCGTCAGGATGAAGACGGTCGTGCCTATTTTCCCAAGAGTTGTCACGGGAACCAGGTTTCCGTAGCCAACTGTTGAAAGGGTCACGACCGAGAAAAAGTAGGAATCGACCCAGCTCCAGCCTTCGACATAGTGAAAGAACACCGTGCCCGATCCGATGGTCGGGGCCAGGAGAAGGAGGAGGTAGAGGATTCGTACCTTTGGGCTCATTCAGCCGCGTCCTGTTCCATCAGTTCGTTGATGACCTTGACCCAGAGGTCAGCAGGCTGTGCGCCGGGGACGGCGTGACGATTGTCGACAATGAAGGTCGGAACCGAGTTCACGCCCATCTGGCGGCTGTGGGCATCGCGCTGGCGGATCATGTCGGCGTCGGCATCCGACTTGAGCAGCTTAGCAACCACGGCGGCATCCATGCCGATACCGTCAGCCAGATCGCACAGCACCTCGTCGTCACCGATGTCGCGGCCTTCTTTGAAGTAGGCGTCGAACAGGGCATTCACCATCTCGTCCTGTTTCTGCTCGATCCCGGCCCAGTGGATCAGGCGGTGCGCGTTGATCGTGTTCGGCGTGCGTTGAATGGCACCGAAATCGAGGTCGAGACCTTCTTCGCGGGCGTGCTGGTCGATCTCGGAATAGACTTTGACCGCGCGTTCCTTGCCGCCGAATTTGGTTTCGAGATAGGTACGGCGGTCCATTCCGTCGCCCGGCATGTCTGGGTTCAGCTGGAACGGGTGCCACTCGATCACGAAGGGGTGATTGGGAATTTCTGCCAGCGCCTTTTCGAGACGCGTCTTGCCGATCAGGCACCAGGGGCAAATCGGATCAGAGAGAATGTCTAGCTTAATCATGTATTTGCCTCGAAGTTTTCACGTAGTGCCCGGCGGCTGAGCTTGCCATTTGGATTGGTAGGTAGCGCGTCCAGACGCTGGAACAACCGGGGTTGTTTGTAGCGGGCCAGATTGGATTGCGCAAATGCCTGAAGTGCGGCGTCATCCAGCGGCGCATCAGAGGTATAGAAGGCGGCGATGACGCGGGTGTCGGCCTTGACCTCGACATCGGTGACACCGACGGCCCCGATGCCGGGAAAGCGCGAGAGCGCGGCTTCGACTTCGAGCGGCGAGACACGAAAGCCACCGGCATTCATCATGTCGTCATCGCGACCCGAATAGGTGATGTAGAAGTCTTCGTCCATCACGCCCTGATCGCCGGTCAGGAACCAGTCGCCCATGAAGCGCGCCTGGGTGTCTGCCTCGGCCCTGTAGTAGCCCAGCATCAGGCCGGGATCGCGGCGGTCGACGGCGATGGTGCCCTCGGAGCCAAGCGGAACGGGGCCGGTTTCGTCCACTATGGCGATGCGGCGTCCGGGTTGCGGGCGACCAAGGGTGCCGGGATGGGCGGGCGAAGAGGGGCTGGCCGAAATGAAGGTGGAGCATTCCGACATGCCATAGGCCTCGTAGAGCGCGCTGCCCGTGGCCTCATACCAGTCTTCGCGGATGGTCTCGGAGAGCTTTTCACCCGCGGTCAGGCCATGGCGAAGATCGGGCAGGTGAATGTCCGGATGATCGCTCAGCATCTTGCGGTAGACGCCGGGGGCGGCGGCAAAGATCGTCGCCTTGTGGCTTTTGAGAAGCCTGGGCAGCGCCATCAGGTCGACGCCTTTGGCCGGGATCAGGGCGGTGGCCCCCACAGACCACGGGTCCATCAGGCCTGTGCCAAGGGTGAAGGTCCAGTTGAAGGCACCGGCGTGCATCAGCCGGTCATCGCGATGCAGGCCGTACCAGCCTTCGTGCATCATCTGGCGCGCCCAGATCGCGCGGTGGGCGTGGCAAACCGCCCGAGGCACGCCCGAGGTGCCGGAGGTGTAGATGATATAGCCAAGCCGCTCGGGATCACCCATGTGGAAGGCGGCGGGCGGCAGGATGCGCATCTCTTCCAGCGCCTCAAGCGTCAGCTGGGGAATGCCGGGGGTGTCGGGACAGGCGATGTCGGGATCACGCAGGATGGCGGCCGGCGAAAGCTCGGCAACCATCTTGGCGACTTCGGGGTCTGTCAGCTGTGAAGAGGTGGGCACGGGCACAAGGCCAACTGCGATACAGGCGAGATAGGCAATTGGGAACTCGACCGTGTTGCCAAGGCGCATGAGGACGATCTGGCCGGGCGCAAGGCCTTGTTGCAAGAGCCCCGTGCCGGTGCCGAGGATTGCCGCCTTCATCGCGCTGTAGGTCCAGTCTTCGGACCCATCCAGCGACATTACCGCAAGCGCGACCTTGTCGGGCAGGGCGTCGGCATGGGCCAGCACATGGGCCGCCATGTTGAAGGGGGCGGGGGCGGGCGTCGGGGCGCCTTGATCGAACAGAGACAGCATGGGTTCTTGGTAGGCGTCGGTTTGGGGAGTTGCAAGGGGAGGTTAGGGCGGTTTAGAAGGGCCAGCATGACAGATAAAGACCCGAAATCCCTGATCAAGGTCGCCCGTGAGAACGGGCAGGCGGACCATGTTGAACCTCTGGACCTTGGGGTTCGGGTGCGAGAGCTGCGCAAGGCGCGCAGCTGGACGCTCGAGCAGGCGGCAAAACAGGCCGGTCTGGCGCGATCAACCTTGTCGAAGATCGAGAACGGCCAGATGTCACCGACCTATGACGCGTTGAAAAAACTGGCCGAGGGGCTGGAGATTTCCGTGCCGCAGTTGTTCACGCCGCCGCAGAAAAGCCAGGTGAACGGCCGCATGTCGGTGGTGAAGTCGGGCGAAGGGGTGCATCAGGCAACGGTGACCTATGAGCACGAGTTGCTGGCCGAGACACTGACCAAGAAGTCGATGCTGCCTTATCGCGCGCGGGTGCGTGCGCGTTCGATCGAGGAATTCGACGGCTGGGTCCGCCATGACGGCGAAGAATTTCTCTATGTGCTGACGGGTGTTGTGAAGCTCTATACCGAGTTCTACGAGCCGGTAGAAATGCGCCGTGGTGACAGCGCCTATTACGATGCCTCGATGGGGCATAACGTGATTTCGGTGTCGGATGAGGACGCCACGATCCTGTGGGTGACGTCCCTGACGGGCTGATCAGGTCTGCTTGCGGCGCAGCAACGTTGTCACGATGCCGGGCAGGAAGGCATAGGCCATCACGGCCAGTGAAAACAGGATCATGCCGATACCGATCCATTTCAGTTGATCGATTTGGGCCTGTTTTTCCTGCTTGCTGGCAAAGGTGCGCGTGTTGGTCGAGGCCACGGTCGCGCTGGTATAGGTGATGCCTGAGAGCTTGTCAGCGGAGGTGTCTGTCACTAGGACCGCTGGTTCCACTGCTGCGGCCGAGGCACGCATGACGGTTGCCGAAGCGCATCTGACATAGGCGACGGGTTCGGCGGATTTCTCGCCTCGGGCCACGCGCGCCAGTTCGTTCCAGTCGATATGGGAGAAATCGCCTTTTTCGTTTTTCTGAACACCCTGGCCGTGTTCTGTCCAGCCGGTGGGGCATGTGTCGGTGCGTGCGGCGTCTGCCTGTACCGCGAGACCGAAAATAAGCGGAAGGGATAAGAATGCGGCCTTAAATTTGGTCAAGGTCTGCCTCCTTGGGGGGGTTGCCTCAAAGGTTTGTTTTTTCTTTTCTTTTTACGCTACACTTAAAAGTTGTGATGAGCGACACGTTTGATCAGTTTTAGTTGAGTGTTGCAGAAATGCACAACTTGAAGTGGTTTGCGCTAAGGTCAAGTCAGTCAAAACGTGCAGATTGTTCGGCCAGATGGCGGCGCCGTATTTCTGCATTGCGCATTTCCTTCAGCTTGTTCAGGCGTGCTTCGATGACTTCACGGCGTAGTTTCGCGCGGCCCTTTTTGACAGGCCGCCAACTGTCGAAACGCACATCAACGGTTGAGAGGGAGAGCATCGTGTCCTGCTCTTTCTTGCCCAGTTTTTCGACAAAGAAGATGGTGACGTGGGGATCATCCACCGAGTCCACGAAGACGGCTTTTGTCCCGTCGCCGATCGTGATGTCGAATTCGTAGAAATGGTCTTCGCCGAGCAATTTTTTTAGCGCGGCCATCGTGTGCGGATTTTTGGGCAGAAAGCGAAGGCCGTATTTTCCCAGGACGGTGATCTGGCCCGGAAACTCGGTGCGACCGGTAAACAGCTTGACCGGGATTCGGCAGGTTTTGCGCCGGCGCAGGATGCCAAGGATGATGCCCGGCAAGTAGCGGGCGAGGACAAACACGCTGACAAAGCTCAGGAGAGACAGGGCAAGAATCATGAGCTTTTCCAGAAGCTCGGCGTCGATGGTTGGCTTTTCCTCTTTTGCGGAAACTTTTGATCCTGCCGCTTTGGGCGCGCGCCCGGATTCCGTGCCTGCGATACTCTTGCTGCTTGCGTCTGCGCCGCGCGCGGTTGTGGGGTGGACCGTCGCAATGCCGGTTTCCACGACTTGCATGCCTTCAGGCGGCGACAATTCGCCCTTGGGCAATGCGTCGGTTTCTCTTTCATCGAGCGCGCAACCTTCGGTTCTAATCGTCGTGGTTTCAGGATGATTTTTCTTGTCGCTGGGTGGTTCCCCGCGTGCAAGTCGCGCCAGTTCTGCCCAGTCGATCTGCTCCAGCTTTTCGTCTTCTGATTGTGGGGCTGTTAACGTGCGTTCAATGACGGTCTTGCTATCACCACAGTCGTTGATCTGTGCCATAGTGGGTGAAGACAGCAGGGGCACGCCCAGAACTGCGAGCGTGGTGATCCTGAGAGAAGATGCGAGGCGGGGTGAACAGGGGCTTTTTGAGGGGATCTCGGTTCTTGAGGTGTTAAGTTCTATCGTATTGAAATCAGGTGTCTTTGAGCGAAAACGCGATCGTGCGCCATAGGGCCGCGATTGGGTGGCCAAAGGATCAGTCGGTTTCGAATTTGAAGTGCGACTCTGCCTGATGTCTTTGCTCAATTGCCTCTCCGGATAATAACTCGCCTCACAAACCGTTTGTACTCGGTATATTTATTCTTGTTTTGATATGTATACGCCTAAAAGTTGTGCGAAAAAAGTATTATGTTGAGTCACCTTTTGGCGTCAGCCTTTCGGCGACGCCGTGACGGAGATAAATTGCGCGATGGGGTTTGTCAGAGCTTGGCGAGCGAGGTTTCGAGGTCGCCGTAACCAGTAAAGCGGCGCTCGAAGGCAAGGCCTAGGCGCTCGGCGCAGTCCTGGGCTTTCTCGGTCAGGGCGGGATCGTCGATCTGGGCCTGGTACACCAGTTTGGAGTAGTTGCCGAAGTACATGTCGCGCAACTGGGGATGACGGTCGAGGCCCATGGGTTTCCAGACGAAGGCATCGAACTGGCGCACAAGGAAATCGGTCAGGTAGAAGGCGTCGAACTCGGTTTCCGAGACCTTTGCGAATGTGTCGTTGCCTTCAAAGAAACTGTAGCAGTGCGGCCCCTGAACCATTTCCACGCCAAGGTCGGCGCAGGTCTGTTCGAGCAAGCCTCCGGTGCCGCAGTCAGCGTAAACCACGAAGATCTGGTCATAGGTGTCGCGATGCCTGGTTACGGCTTCGCGGACCGCTTCGGGGATTTTTTCAGGGTGAATGTGGTAGATGGCGGGCAGGCAGGTCAGGACCATGTGATCCCAGCCATTGGCCTTTTGCAGGGCGAGGATTTCGCGGGCCAGGGCTCCACAGGCAATAAGCAGGATGCGGCCGGTCTGGGCGGTGGCAGTCATGCCGTCGCTGGTCAGGGTCTCATCGCTGGGTAGGGCCATTTTGTTCGCCTTCCTGAAACAGATACGGCCCGCCCGGGGAGTGGGACGGGCCGTTTTTCAAAACGCCTGAATTGAGGAGGAGGATCAGGCGTTCATCGAGTTGTGTTTGCGGCTGACCATTTCCTTGGCCATTTCAACCGCAACAGCCGCGTCACGGCAGTAGCCGTCTGCGCCGATTGCCTTGCCGAACTCTTCGTTCAGGGGCGCGCCGCCGACCAGAACGATATAGTCTTCACGTACGCCTTGCTCGACCATGGTGTCGATCACGACCTTCATGTAGGGCATGGTGGTGGTCAGCAGGGCCGACATGCCGAGGATGTCCGGCTGTTCGTTTTCCAGTGCTTCCATGTAGTTCTCGACCGGGTTGTTGATGCCCATGTCCACAACTTCAAAGCCTGCGCCTTCCATCATCATCGCAACGAGGTTCTTGCCGATGTCGTGGATGTCGCCCTTCACGGTGCCGATGACCATTTTACCAACGCGCGGTGCGCCGGTTTCAGCCAGCAGCGGCTTGAGGATCGCCATGCCGCCCTTCATTGCGTTTGCCGCAAGAAGAACTTCGGGCACGAAGAGGATGCCGTCACGGAAGTCGGCACCAACGATGGTCATGCCGCCAACCAGGGCTTTGGTCAGGATGTCGTAGGGCTGCCAATCGCGCTCGAGGAGGATGTTAACGCCTTCTTCGATCTCTTCCTTGAGACCGTCGTAAAGGTCGTCGAACATCTGTTGTACCAGTTCCTCGTCGTCCAGTTCAGACAGGATGATATCGTCTTCTTCCGACATGGGCTTTCCTTATGGCTTGCCGGCGCGCGGCCTGTTTCGTTGTTTGATTCAGAATTCGTCTTTTTCTGCCGCCGCGACTGTCAAAATTGCGACATGGCTGACGCTGGGACCGACTTATAGCGATGAAACAGACGGTTGGGTGTGAAAGATTCTCATGCTCATCTTGGGGTTAATTGCATGTGTTCCCTATTTGTTCTACCTTGCCGATATGGAACGGCGACATTTTCAGGCTATTGATCCCGACCGGCGGCGCGGACGGGGCGCGGTGAGCAATCACAGCGGCCGGTTTGACCTGACTCGAGTCGAGGAAAACGATGGCTGGGAGATCGCCGAGGAGCGCGCCGGATTTCGCACCGAGCTGACGCTTGAGACCGCGCGCAGCATAATCACGCGCAATACCTCGCCCGACATTCCGTTTGATCGCTCGATCAATCCTTATCGGGGCTGCGAACATGGCTGTGTCTATTGTTTTGCGCGTCCCACCCATGCCTATCTAGGGCTGTCACCGGGGTTGGAGTTTGAAACGAAGCTGGTGGGGCGCCCCAATGCGGCTGAGGTTCTTGAACGCGAGTTGCGGCGCAAGAATTACCGGGTGGATACGCTAGCGATGGGCACCAATACCGATCCCTATCAGCCGGTTGAAAGAGAGCAGGGTATCTGGCGCGCCTGTCTGAAGGTTCTGCGAGATTTCAAGCATCCATTGGGGATCGTGACCAAGGGGACGCTGATTGAACGTGACATCGACTTCCTGTCGGAGATGGCGCGCGACGGGCTGGTGCATGTCGGGATTTCGGTCACGACGCTTGATCCACAGGTCGCGCGCGCGATGGAGCCGCGTGTGCCGTCGCCCGCCCGCCGCCTGAAAACCATCGAAGCGCTGAGTGCGGCCGGTATTCCGGTGCGGGTGATGATGGCGCCGGTGGTGCCGTCAATCACCGATCACGAGATCGAGGCGGTTCTGGCGGCAGGGCGCGCGGCGGGGGCGGAGGCGGCCAGCTGGATCATGCTGCGGCTGCCGCGAGAAGTGTCGGAATTGTTCCAGGAATGGCTGGGCGAACATTTCCCTGATCGCGCGGCACGGGTGATGGCGCGGGTGCGGGAAATGCACGACGGGGCGGACTATTCGTCGGAATGGGGCAAGAGAATGCGCGGCGAGGGACATTATGCCCAGATGATCGCCGCACGGTTCGATGTGGCCCTGAAACGGCAGGGGTTGAACAAACACCTGCCCAAGCTGCGGCGGGACCTGTTTTGTCCGCCGCTGGCGAAGGGGGAACAGCTGGCCTTGTTCTAGGCGTGGCGCTCAGGAGGCTTGTTTCATCTCGTTCAGGGCGTCGCGGACGCAGCGCGCCTTGGCGACAGCCATCTCGGCGAGGCTTTCATCGTCGGTGCAGGCGGCGATTTTCGTATCGAACTCCGCACGGGCCTTTTCAAGAGCGTCGCGTTCACTTGGCAGCACTTCGAAAGCGTATTCCAGCGGGGCATCGGGGGCGAGCAGACCTTCTTCACGAAGGCGGGCCTCGGCGATGTCGCGGGCCGCGTGGGTCATCTTTTCGAACAGAATGCTCATGGTTGTCTCCTTTGAGGGACAGTCGAGTTATGGTCCTACGTTGGCGTCAGCCGACGGGCGGCTGGCGTTAGAAAAGCGAGGTTTTGGCGAAAGCCGGGGCCGGAAAACCCCACCGGAACGGACCCGGCATCTTTACTTTGGGTCAGTGCGTTTCGGTGCGGCTCTGATCTAGGTCAAATTGCTCCGATTGGTCGCAAGCAAATGCTGCGTCTGCACGGTGTTTGAGCAGCGATTTCCGGCGTTTAGCGCAATCAGTTGCCGATTTGGCCGTCTTGCAGAGAATCAGCGAGGTAGGGCGCGTACATCCAGCCGGTGATGGGCGGTGTTTGGGCGGGCAGGAAAACCCGTGCCCAGTTGCCCTGCCGGTCGACCAGTACAGCCATTGTGCCGCTGTCGAATTTACCAAGCGATCGCGAGGAAGCGCGGGGCTGCCTGCGCAGGTTCACGAAGTCGCCGACGAGGGTAAGTTTTGGAAGTGCGGCCATTGGTGAGGACGGGGCCGGTGATCGGCTGGGCCTTAAGGGGCGTGTCGGGCCGCGCAGGATCATCGCGGGCGGGCGGTGCAGGGGCAGGGCGCGGGGCGTCTGGCCTTCTGCGGGGGCAATCTGTTCTGCTCCGGATGTCTGAACCGATATCCGTGCGGGGCTTTCCAGCGCGGCGAAGCTTTCTTCGTCGGATGTTGGTTGCGGACGCAAAGGGCCTTGTAGGGCCAACAGAACATCAAAGGGCGCCAGCATCTCAAGGCGCGGCGGGGTGTCGGCAACCGGTGCGTCCGGCACTGAGGCCTTTATCGAGACGGTCACGCGCGCTGGCGGTGCAGGCAGGGTGGCGACCTGACGGTCTGCACCGGTCTCGGTGGCACGGCTCGAGCGTGCGGGGCGGGTCAGTTGCGGCTCTGGCAGCGGTTTTAGGGGCAGGGCCGCCAGAACGAGTTCTGCGGGGGGCGGTACCGTGTCTGCCTTTGAAATGACACCGGTATCCATCTTGTCCGCCGGGTTGGCATAGACAATTTCGGCCGGCGTATAGGTCGCCAGCGCATAGACCATCAGGCCGATAAAGACGGCTGGCCCCAGAGTAGATGTGCGGTCGTCCAATGGCATCTCGGATTGTCAAAGGAACTTGGTAACGGGGCGCAGTGTTACAGGGCACAATAGGAGGGGCAAGCCCCTAAGCAGAAAAGAAAAAGGCGCGATCCGGCAGGGTTCGCGCCTTGGTTGTTTTGATGTGTATGCCTTACCCGCGACGGCGGCTGCGGCGGCGGGCCGGTGCGGCGGCGTCTTCGCCGGTGCCATCGCTGGCCGAAGAAAAACCGCCAAGGGTTTCGGCGATCTGTTCGAGCGTTGGGCGGGTGCCACGCGGGCGGGTTTCCAGAGCTTCGCGCATCGCGGCAAGGTGCTCGGGCATGGTGCCACAGCAACCGCCGATGATGGTGGCGCCACAGTCGCGGGCCATGACCGCATAGTCGGCCATCAGCTCCGGCGTGCCGTCATAGTGGATGTGGCCATCCACGTATTTCGGAATGCCGGCGTTGCCCTTGGCGATCACGGGGCGTTCGTTGCCCTGGGCGGCAAAGCCCAAAACGGTGCGCAAAAGATCGGGCGCGCCGGTGCCGCAGTTGGCGCCATAGGCGAGGGGGGCGTTCGGCAGGCCTTCGACAAGCTGAGACATGTCCTGCGAGGTGACACCCATCATGGTGCGGCCTGCGGTGTCAAAGCTCATGGTGCCACACCAGGGCATATCGGCCAGCGCAAAGGCTTCGGCGGCGGCGCGGTATTCTTCGGGGGCGGAAATGGTTTCGAGCCACAGGACATCGGCCCCGCCTTCCTTGAGGCCCTCGGCCTGTTCGTGGAAGATCTCGACCGCATCGGCGTGGCTGAGCGCACCAACCGGTTCCATGATCTCGCCGGTCGGGCCAACCGAACCGGCCACGATGACGGGGCGACCGGCAGCATCTGCGACTTCGCGGCCGATCTCGGCCGACATGCGCGACAGTTCGCGGGCGCGGTGGCCGGCGTCGTGCAGTTTGAGGCGGGCAGCATTGCCGCCGAAGGAGTTGGTCAGGAAGATGTCCGAGCCGTTATCGACAGCGAGGCTGTAGAGCTTCTTAATGCGGTCGGGGTGCTTTTCGTTCCAGAGTTCCGGGGCATCGCCGGATTCCAGACCCATGTTGAACAGGTTGGTTCCGGTGGCGCCGTCGGCCATCAGCCAGTCGCGGGTTTCCAGCAGTTTGGTCAGCGCGTTGGTCATTCGGGCCTCCTTATAGGGTCGTGCTGTCGTTGGGGCACATGTGTCACGCCGATTGCCGGTCTTCAATGGCAATTCGTCTCATGTTGATTATGAGGCGGGTTATTCGGCGGGAACCGGCACGGGGGCGGGGCGCGGTTGATCAAGGCGCACCGAGCGGATCAGGTCACAGGCGGCAAAGGTCAGCTGTGGCCAGCCGGGGGCTGCCATGAAGAGTGGCTGCCAGCGCGGGGCAAAACACTGTTTGAACTGGCGCAGGCCGGGGCCGTTGGCGTGTTTGTCGAACTTGCGACGGATGGTGTTTTCGACCGGATGGCAGCCTTCGGGGCGTGCGGGCACGGCGGCGAGGGACAGGCAGGGAATGTCGTCCTCGCGGGCAAGTTCGATGGCGCGGTTCACCAGCGCGTGCATGGTGCCGTCGGGGGCGTCGGGCAGGATGCGCATCAGATCGAGGCACCATTCACGGGCAGACCTGTGCAGGGTGATGAAACCGACGCAGCCCTTGTCGGTGCAGGCCAGAAGCACCTTCTGTTCGGCAACGTAGCCTTCTTCGAAACGTCCCATCGAAAAGCCGCGTGCGACGCCGTGGGCGTCTTCCCATGCGTGGGAAATGCGGCGCATCTCGGTCAGGGGGAGGTCGTGCGCGGCGGGGGCGTCGATGGACACACCGGCCTTTTCCGCATGGCGCAGCTTGCGACGCAGCTGGCGATATGAGGCGCCCTTGAGATCGTGCGATTGGGTGCAGATCAGGGCCTCGTCAGCGATATGAAGAACGGCCCAGCCTTCGCGGCGGGCATGAACCGCCTGTCGCGAGGTGATCTTGTATTTGCAGATGATACGGTTCTGGGCGCGGGCAATGCGGCGCAGCGGGGTGGCAAGCTCACCGGCGTGGCTGTCGACGGGATCGAAGAGCGCGGTCAGGGTCTGGCCGGTGCGGACGATGCCGCAAATGCCGTGACCACAATCCACCAGCGACCCGCCATTCTGGCGCAGGACACCCAGTTCGGCGCGGGCCATCGGGGTGGTGAGTGCATCGGCAAGGTCGGAGGCTTGCGTGGCGAGGTAAGCCTCGTGCTCGCGCAGGGGGCGGAGCAGGGCAATCGCGGCGATCACCGCCGGAATGGCATAATAGACAATGCGGAAGGCGATGATTGCGGCCATCAGTTCGGGATGCGGCAGATGCGGCAGCATAGACAGCAGGGTGAGTTCGAACGGACCAACGCCGCCGGGCGTGCCGGACAGGATCGCGAGACCCAGCGCAACGAGGAACACTGGCAGGAACATCAGCAGGTGCAACTCGATCCCATGCGGGATCAGGGCATGGAAGGCGATGCCCGCCGCAACGGTATCAATCAGGCACAGGGCCATCAGGCTGCCCATCGCGGGCAGGGTCGGCAGGGCGATTTCACGCCCGCCAAGGATGCGCAGAACCGGGAAGAAGAAGGCCAGGAAGGCAAGGCAGCAGGCGGCGACCAGAATCACGGTCGGCACCCAGCCCGGGATATGCGGCACGGGCAGGATCAGGGCGCTGACGGCGATCACCACGGCAAGGGCCGCAAGGAAGGTCACGGCGACAAAGGCGGAAATGCGCGCGGCATCGATCAGGCTCAGGCCCGGCTGCATCCGCCAGCGTACGAAGCTGCCAACCACGGCACCGGCGCCAAGGGTCTGGCCAAGGGCGATGGCGGTTGCGCCGCCCAGCGTGGCATCGCGCGGGCGTACGCCGGTCTGGAAATGGCGGTGGGCAATCACATCGTAGCGGGCAACGGCAAGGAAGCTGATGGCGGTTGCAACAAGTGCGATCAGCCACTGATGCGGTTGCAGCGTGGTCATCGCGGCCTTGAGTGCGGCCATGTCGAGACCTTCCAGCCGCTCGACAACCAACCAGCCACACGCGGCCGCGATTGCAAGGGGCAGAACGTGTTTAGGGAGCTGACGCAAGGACCTCAACGACTGCAAGATATGTGCCTGTGTGTTTGTATTGTTTTCACCAGAATCCCCCAACATCATGTTTCGGGTCAAGGATTATCGGGTTAAAACAAGTGGCTATTTGGTTAAAGAAAAGGCGCGTGAGGGCAACCCACGCGCCTTTCTCTGTTCATTTCATGACAAACTCTATCAGAGTTCCTGCATGATCTGTTCTTTGGCGATGACCAGCAGCTCGGCGCGTTTGCTGCGGATCTCGTCCGAAGTGATCTTGCCTTCGAGGTCTGCAACAACCTTGCGCACGACGTCTTCGTGGCCGGCTTCTTCGAAATCGGCGATCACGACGGTCTTGGCGTATTCGTCGGCCTCGTCGCCGGACTTGCCCAGCAGTTCAGCGGCCCAGAGACCCAGCAGCTTGTTGCAGCGGGCTTCGGCCTTGAAGTTCATTTCTTCATCATGCGCGAACTTGTTTTCGAATGCGGATTCGCGATCGTCAAAGGTGGTCATCTGCGGATTCCTTTGCAAATGTTGGCGTTGGGCCTTGTATGCAGCGTCTCGCGCGTCGCTGCAAGAGGGCGTGCTGCGCTTGCGACAATGCCGCCCATGGATTAAGAGGGCGCATCAAAGCGGGGAGTCGCCCCCGCAAGACAGGAAAGAGACCCCTCATGGCGCGTGGCAAGAAGATTTACGAAGGCAAGGCCAAGATTCTGTTCGAAGGCCCCGAGCCGGGCACGATTGTCCAATATTTCAAGGACGATGCGACCGCGTTCAACGCCGAGAAGAAAGACGTGATCGACGGCAAGGGCGTGCTGAACAACCGCCTGTCCGAGTATTTCATGACCGGTCTGGCACAGATCGGCGTGCCGACCCACTTTCTCAAGCGCCTGAACATGCGCGAGCAGCTTGTGCGCTCCTGCGAGATCATTCCGCTGGAAGTTATCGTGCGCAACTTCGCCGCAGGCTCGATGAGCAAGCGCCTTGGCATCGAGGAAGGCACCCAGCTGCCGCGCCCGATCGTCGAGTATTGCTACAAGGATGACAGCCTGGGTGATCCGCTGGTCACCGAAGAGCACATCGCGGCCTTTGGCTGGGCCACCCAGCAGGACATGGATGACATTCTTGGCCTTGCGCTGCGCGTCAACGACTATCTGTCTGGCGTCATGTATGGCGTGGGCATCAAGCTGGTCGACTTCAAGATCGAGATCGGCCGCGTTTACGAAGGTGATTTCCAGCGTCTTGTCGTGGCCGACGAAATCAGCCCCGACAGCTGCCGCCTGTGGGACCTTGAGACCGGCCAGAAGCTCGACAAGGACGTGTTCCGCCGCGATCTTGGCAGCCTGACCGACGCCTATGCCGAAGTGGCGCGCCGTCTGGGTGTAATGCCCAAGACGTCGACCCCGACCAAGCCAACGCTGGTGAACTAATCTCTCGCGCCCCGGACCGGGGCGCGTCGCACTTAAGATATCTTGCAACGAAGAAGCCGGATCAGGGTTCTTCGCAAACCGGAGAGACAAGACATGAAAGCACGTGTGTACGTGATGCTGAAAAACGGCGTTCTGGACCCGCAAGGTGAGGCCGTGCGCCACGCACTGGGCAGCCTCGGCTTTGACGGCGTGGAAGGTGTGCGCCAGGGCAAGGTGATCGAGCTGGACCTCGCCGAGGGCACCACCGAGGACACCGTGACCGAGATGTGCGAGAAGCTTCTCGCCAACACCGTGATCGAAAGCTACCGCGTGGAGCTGATGTAATGAAGGCAGCGGTCATCGTTTTCCCGGGTTCGAACTGCGACCGCGATCTCGCGGTGGCCTTCGAACGTGCGGGCATGGATGTCACCATGGTGTGGCACAAGGACACCGACCTTCCCGAAGGTCTTGATATCGTGGGCGTTCCGGGCGGTTTCTCGTTCGGTGATTACCTGCGCTGCGGTGCAATCGCGGCAAACTCGCCGATCTGCAAATCGTTGATCCAGCACACCGAGCGTGGCGGTTATGCCGTGGGCGTCTGCAACGGCTTCCAGATCCTGACCGAAACCGGCATTCTGCCCGGCGCGCTGCGTCGCAACGCGGGTCTCAAGTACATCTGCCGTACCGTTGGCCTCAAAGTCGAGAACGCGGAAACCGCCTTTACCTCGGGCTACGAGCTGGGCCAGGAAATCCAGGTTCCGATCGCGCACCACGATGGCAACTATTTCGTCACCGACGAAAAGCTGGCGCAGCTGCGTGACGAAGGCCGCATCGCCTTTACCTATACCGATAACCCGAATGGGTCGGTTGCCGATATTGCCGGTGTGATTTCGAAAAACCGTCGTGTTCTTGGCATGATGCCGCACCCGGAACGGGCCGCGGACGAAGGTCATGGCGGCACGGACGGGGTGGCAATGTTCCGCTCGTTGATGGACCAACTCGCCACTGCGTGACTTGTGACTGGTTTTGGGGCGGCGTAATCTGACGTCATGGAAGAGCTGCCCCTTTCCGACCAATCCCGGACGCCGAGGACACGCGCTGCAAGCTGGCGGGTGCGTCTGGCTTTTGCGCTGCTCCTTGTGGCGGCTGCGGTGACGATTATCGTCACCAACTCTTTCCTGACAGACCGTTTTACCGAGAACACCCGCACGCGGGCTGAGCTTCGTCTTGCGCTCTATTCCGGCAACCTTCAGTCGGAATTGCGCCGCAACGCGATCGTGCCACAGCTTCTGGCCAAGGACCCGGCGTTGATCGGGGCGTTGAACTCGGGTGATTTTTCGCAATCGACGGCACGGCTGATTTCTTTTGTTGATGAAATCGGGGCCGCCTCGCTGATGATGCTGGATGCCGACGGGCGCACCGTTGCGGCCACCGATCGCACGAAGATCGGCGCAAACTATCGTGGATATGAGTTTTTCATCAGTGCGTTACGATCCAACGTTACAGTTTTTTCAGGCGAGCGGCACGAGAGTGGTGCCTATCATTTCACCTATGCGCGCCGTCTTGAAAGCAATGGTCAGGTGATCGGAGTGATCGCTGTCGAGGCGGACTTGCAGAAGTTCGAGCGGGCCTGGGCCGGGATTTCCGATGCGGTCTATGTGACCGACAGCCAAGGCACTATCATTCTTGCCACGGAACCACGCTGGCGCGGCCTGAGCGAGGAAGAGGCCCTGCGTCGCCAGCCGGCCCAGGGCGCGATTGAACGCGCGCTTCAAGCGACCTCGGATTGGACCCAGCTTCCGCCCGATGCCTACCTGCGCGGAGAGGGCGTGATGCGCGAAGATGCGCGGATTCCGTTCCGCGGGTGGCGCATGACTCTGTTCACCACCTATTCCAGTGTGCGCGAGCGGGTGAACGCGGTTCTGGCGCTTGAATTCATGGGGTTTGCCATCCTTCTGGCGCTGGCGTTCTTTTTCCTGAACCGCAAGAATGCCATGCGCATGGCCCTTTTCCAGCGTGAATCCGCCGAGTTGCGGGTGCTGAACATGCGTCTCCAGCGCGAGATTTCCGAACGTGAACGGATGCAGCAAAGCCTTGCCGTGGCCGAACAATCGCTGGCCCAGAGTTCGAAACTGGCCGCGCTTGGCGAGATGTCGGCGGCAGTCAGTCACGAATTGAACCAGCCGCTGGCGGCGATGAAGACCTATCTGGCCGGCGCGCGGCTTCTGGTACGGCGCAATCGCCCTGACGAGGCATTGTCGTCGTTCCACCGCATTGATGACCTGATTGAGCGCATGGGCGCGATTACCAAGCAGCTCAAATCCTATGCGCGAAAGGGCGGTGACGATTTCGTGCCCGTGGTGATGAATGACGCGCTGGTGTCGGCCCTGTCGATGATGGAGCCACAACTCAAGCAGGGGCATGTGCGCATCAGCCGGATCATTCCCGATGAACAGGTCCGGGTGATGGGGGATCGGGTGCGCATCGAGCAGGTGATCATCAACCTTCTGCGCAACGCGCTTGATGCGATGGAGGGGCTGAGCCAGCCCGAGATCGAAATTATTTTGGCGGCGGGTGAAACCGCCACACTGACCGTGCGGGACAGCGGGCCGGGCATCGAGAACCTGGATGAGCTGTTCGAGCCTTTCTTTACCACCAAGCAGCCGGGCGATGGTGTCGGGCTGGGGCTGGCGATTTCTTCGGGGATCGTGAGCGATCTTGGTGGTCGGATGACCGCGCGCAACGGACAGGACGGGGGGGCTGTATTTGAAGTGCAGCTTCCTATTTTGAGTGAAGATATCGAGGCAGCGGAGTAACTTATGGCCCAGGGTATGAAAATCGCGATTGTCGATGACGAACAGGACATGCGTCAGTCGATCAGCCAGTGGCTGGCATTGTCGGGCTATGACACTGAGACCTTTGCCAGCGCCGAGGATGCGTTGAAGAAGCTGGGGCCGGATTATCCGGGGATCGTGATTTCGGACATCAAGATGCCGGGCATGGACGGGATGCAGTTCCTGAAAAAGCTGATGGGATCGGACAGCGCGCTGCCGGTGATCATGATCACCGGCCACGGTGACGTGCCGATGGCGGTTGAGGCGATGCGGGTGGGGGCGTTCGACTTTCTTGAAAAGCCGTTCAATCCCGACCGGATGAGCCAACTTGCCAAGAAGGCGACAACCGCGCGGCGCATGACGCTGGATGCGCGGGCCTTGCGGCGAGAGTTGTCGGATGGCGGCCAGCTGATGAAAAAGCTGATCGGGGCGAGCCCGGTGATGGAACGTCTGAAGGAAGACATTCTGGATCTGGGGCAGGCGGATGGCCATGTTCTGATTGATGGCGAGACCGGCACCGGCAAGACGCTGGTGGCCCATGCCCTGCACGCAGTTGGCAGTCGTGCCGGCAAGAAATTCGTGCTGGTCAGCTGTGGCGCCTTTGAGGAAGAGGCACTGGCGCGGCGTCTGTTCGGGCCGATGTTGCCGGAAGACAGCCAGTTGCCCGCCATCGAGGAAGCCCGCGGCGGCACGCTTGTGCTTGAGGATGTCGAGATGCTGAGTGACGGGCTTCAGGCGAAATTGCTGAATGTTATTAATGAACAGGGCACGCCTGCCGAAACGCGGATCATCGCGATCTGCAACATGCAGGAACAGGACCGCACCTGCGAGGATGCCCTGCGGTCGGATCTGTTCTATCGCCTTGCCGCGCTCAAGATCACGGTGCCGCCTTTGCGCCAGCGGGGCGAGGATATCCTGACCCTGTTTACCCGCCTGTCAGAGCAGTTTGCCGATGACTATGGCTGTGATGCGCCTAAGGTCAGCGCGCAAGAAGCCGCGCAGCTGTTACAGGCGCCGTGGCCGGGCAATGTGCGTCAGTTGATCAACCTTGCGGAACGAGCCGTCTTGCAAAGTCGTCGGGGTGAGGGGACCATTGCCTCGCTCCTGATGAACGATCACGAGGACATGCAGCCGGTGATGACCACCGAGGGCAAGCCGCTCAAGGAATATGTCGAGGCGTTCGAGCGGATGCTGATCGACAACACCATGCGGCGGCACCGGGGGTCGATCGCCAGTGTAATGGAAGAGCTGTGCCTGCCGCGCCGGACGCTGAACGAGAAGATGGCCAAATACGGCCTTCAGCGGGCGGACTACCTTTAGGTCCATACTGCAACGCATGTTGAAACACCCGCCCAAACGGCGGGTGTTTTCCGTTGGACGTTAAGGATTTGGTAAAAGATGCCGTGAAATCAGCCTTTTTGACGGGCGTTTTTGAAGCCGCTTACCATTTGGCATTGTAATTTCCCTGATCGTGGTCTTATGTAGCTTTACGGAGGTCTGTCCTACGGGACGCCCCGCATGAGTTTCGCTGGATTGAGATGGCTGACGGCAGAGAATGCCCAACTTCCCGTCCAGACCGATTGGCCCCTTGAAAGAGGGGCAGAGAGTTGCCCGGACCGCCAAGGCGGCGGGCGTATAACAGACGCAGAGAGCGCCCAAATGCCTTTCGAGCGTCGGAGAAGAAACGCGATGAAGCGCGCGATGACATTGAGAGACCGAGCAGAGGCCGCCAGCGGCCCCCTCGGCCGCGCGCCTAGCTTCGCCCAGACAAGACACCGCACGCAATCCCTCCAACTCGGCCCGCCGGGACGCGGGCGATTGCGGCTGTGCATACGGAACCAATGGCAAAGAAAATGCTTATCGACGCCACCCACGCGGAAGAGACCCGCGTTGTGGTGGTGGACGGAAACAAGGTTGAGGAATTCGACTTTGAGTCCGAAAACAAACGTCAGCTCGCAGGTAACATCTATCTAGCAAAAGTTACGCGGGTCGAACCCTCGCTTCAGGCAGCATTCGTGGACTATGGCGGAAACCGTCATGGCTTTCTCGCGTTTTCGGAAATCCATCCCGATTACTATCAGATCCCTGTGGCAGACCGCGAGGCGCTGCTCGAGGAAGAACGCGCTTATGCCGAGGCGATGAAGGCGCGTGACGAGGAAGAAGAAAAGCCGAAGTCGCGCTCGCGCTCTCGCTCGCGCAGCCGGTCGCGTTCGAAATCGAAAGAGACCAAGGCAGCAGAGGTCGTTGAGACCCAGGATACCGACGTCATCGTGGACACCGCGGATGCGGCACAGATCGAGGGTATGGAAACCATCGATCTCGAGACTGACGCCGGTGATGACACCACCGAGGGCCTGTCCCCGATGGAGCTGGTGGCCGAGACCCCGGTAGAGGAACCGGCGGATGAGGTTGAAGCAACGGAAGACGTTGTCGAAGCCGAAGCGCCTGCGGAAGAGGTGGCCGAAGAGGTTGCCGAGACCGAAGCATCGGAAGAACCCGAGGCTGCGGAAGAGGAAACCGTTGCCGCAGAGGCCGAAGAGGCCACCGACGACGTGACCGAAGTGGCCACGGAAGAGGTTGCGGAGGTTTCGGAAGAGAGCTCGGAAGAGAGCTCTGAAGACAAGGACGAAGACGACAGCGGCAAGACCATGGCCATGGCCACGGAAGGCGATGACGCGGTTGTCAGCCTTGATCCGGAAACCGGCGAGGAAGTCGAAAGCGCGCCCAAGGCCGAGGAAGAGGCCGAAGCTGCCGAGGCACCAGCGGCTGAAGAGGCGCCTGCCGAAGAGGTAGAGGCCGAGGCACCTGCGGAAACCGAAGAGGCTACGGCTGACGCGCCCGAGGCGGAAGCTGCTGAAGAGGCTGCGCAGGACGCCGAAGAGGCACCCGAGGCAACTGAAGAGGCGGATGACGCCGCAGAAGAAGCCAAAGACACCGAGGTTGAGGCGGATGACGCCGAAGACGGTGATGAGAGCGACGAGGACGACGACGATAAGTCGAAGAAATCGGATGCCTCGAGCAAGGATTCCAGCATCGAATCCGTTGCTGACGAAGACGATACCGACGACATCCGCCCGCCGCGCAAACCGCGTCCGCGCCGTTACAAGATCCAGGAAGTGATCAAGGTGCGCCAGATCATGCTGGTGCAGGTCGTCAAGGAGGAACGTGGCAACAAGGGTGCGGCCCTGACCACTTATCTCTCGCTGGCCGGTCGCTACTGTGTCCTGATGCCGAACACCGCGCGTGGCGGTGGCATCAGCCGCAAGATCACCAACGCCACCGACCGCAAGAAGCTCAAGGAAATTGCCAACGAATTGGACGTGCCGAAGGGCGCGGGCCTGATCGTGCGCACCGCCGGTGCCAAGCGCACCAAGACCGAGATCAAGCGCGACTATGAATACCTGCAACGTATGTGGGAGCAGATTCGCGAACTGACGCTGAAATCCATTGCGCCGGCAAAGATCTATGAAGAAGGCGACCTGATCAAACGCTCGATCCGCGATCTTTACAGCCGTGAGATCGACGAGGTTCTGGTTGAAGGGGATCGCGGTTACCGCATTGCCAAGGACTTCATGAAGATGATCATGCCGTCCCACGCGCGCAACGTGAAGCACTACCACGACGCGCTGCCGCTGTTCGCGCGCTACCAGGTGGAAAGCTACCTGTCGTCGATGTTCAACCCGACGGTGCAGCTGAAATCCGGTGGTTACATCGTGATCGGCGTGACCGAAGCGCTTGTGGCAATCGATGTGAACTCGGGCCGCGCCACCAAGGAAGGCTCGATCGAGGAAACCGCGCTCAAGACCAACTTGGAAGCTGCCGAAGAAGTGGCCCGCCAGCTGCGACTGCGCGATCTTGCCGGCCTGATCGTCATCGACTTTATCGACATGGACGAGCGCAAGAACAACGCCGCCGTCGAAAAGCGCATGAAGGACAAGCTCAAGACCGACCGCGCCCGCATCCAGGTGGGTCGCATCTCGGGCTTTGGCCTGATGGAAATGAGCCGCCAGCGTCTGCGCCCCGGCATGATCGAGGCCACCACGCAGCCGTGCCCGCATTGCCACGGCACCGGCCTGATCCGTTCGGACGACAACCTTGCGCTGTCGATCCTGCGCCAGATCGAGGAAGAGGGCACCCGCCGTCGTTCGCGCGAGGTTCTCGTGCGGGTTCCGGTTGCGATTGCCAACTACCTTATGAACCAAAAGCGCGAGCATATCGCGCAGATCGAAGCGCGTTATGGTCTGTCGGTTCGGATCGAGGGCGATGTGCACCTGATCTCGCCGGACTACTCGCTTGAGAAGTTCAAGACCGCAACCCGCGTGGTTCCGGAAGTCTCGGCGCCGGTTGTCTCTGTCGACATGTCGATCATGGATGATGTGGACGAGGACCTGATCGAGGCGGAAGCAGAAGATGTGACCGAGGCCAAGGACGGCGAAGAGGGCGAAACCAAGCCCAAGAAGCGCCGCCGCCGTCGTCGCCGCAGCCGCAGCCGGTCGTCCAAGACCGAGGGCACCGAGGCGGAGACCGATCAGGAACAGTCTGAAGAGGCGTCCGAGGCGAGCGAAGAGGCGAGTGAAGGCGAAGCTTCGACCGAGGCCGAGGGGGAAGACGCTCCCAAGGAAGAGAAGAAGAAGTCCAGCCGTTCGCGCAACCGTTCACGTTCGCGGTCTCGCAAGAAGTCGGACGACAAGGTTGAAGAGGCTGCGGAAGAAACTGCAGAAGAGACCGCGGTAGAGGCCAGCGAAGAAGCGCCTGCTGAGGCCGCTACTGAAGCGGGTGACGCGCCGGAAGAGGCCGCTGTTGAGGCCGAAGTCGAGGCTCCTGCGGAAGAGGCTGTCGAGGTGGCAGAAGCGGCGGACGCGCCTACGGAGGCACCTGAAGAGGTCGCGGAAGCCGAGGCAGAGGATGCCGTTGAAGCCGAAGCGCCTGCCGAAGAGGTTGCAGAGGTGGAAGAGGCTGTTGAAGCACAGACCGAAGCCCCCGCGGAAGAACCGGAACCCGCCCTTGTGGCCGAAGCCGAACCGGCAGCCCCGCCCAAGCCGAAGCGTCGCGGCTGGTGGTCGCGCGGGTAACGCCTTGTAAATCAGAACAGAAAAAGCCGGGGGATCGACCCCCGGCTTTTTCTTTTGGTGCCAGCCGTCAGCGGTCTGGCGCAGTCTTGGGCGTGCGTGTTGTCAGGCGCGTTTTTCCACGAGGAAGGTCAGGGCGCCGTCCTTTTCTTCGGACGCGACAAGCCAGTGGCCGCTTTCATTGCAGAAATGCGGCACGTCGACGATGGCTGCGGGATCGTCGGCGATCAGAAGGATACGGTCCCCGGCGGCAAGCGGTTGCAGGCGCTTGCGCAGCTTCAGGACGGGCAGGGGGCACAGCAGCCCGATGGCGTCGATTTCTTGTGTCATGCTGCTGACATAGGGCCAATCGGCGGCCCTGTCCATCGCTCTTGACTTGCCTCAAGGTTCGGGGCGCGAAAGCATGACACAGGGTTGTGAAAGGCTCTTGAGGTGACCTTTGCCTCGGATTGAAGTAAGCGGAAGACATGTTTGGAATCGACATCATCGACGCGGGCCTTCTGCCCGCCATGTTCGTGGCGCTCACGGCCGGGGTTATCTCGTTCCTGAGCCCCTGTGTGCTGCCTATCGTGCCGCCATATCTTGCCTATATGAGTGGGGTCAGCGTGAGCGATCTAGCCGAAGGTGGCGCGCAGAAGAAAAGCGCGGTTGTGCCGGCGCTGTTCTTTGTGCTGGGCCTGTCGACGGTGTTCCTGTTCCTCGGGTTTACCGCCTCGGCGATTGGCTCGCTGTTCCTGTCCTACCAAGGCTGGTTCAACACCATCGCGGGGGTCATCGTGATGATCTTTGGCGCGCATTTCGTGGGCGTCTACCGGATCGGGTTCCTTGATCGCGAGGCGCGTCTGGATGTCGGGGATCAGGGTGGCTCGTCCTTTGGGGCCTATATCCTTGGCCTGGCCTTTGCCTTTGGCTGGACGCCCTGCATTGGCCCGCAACTGGGCGCGATCCTGTCGCTTGCTGCTGGAGAGGCCTCTCTGACGCGCGGCACCATGCTGCTGGCGGTTTATGCGGCCGGACTTGGTATTCCGTTCCTGCTGGTGGCGGCCTTCCTACCGAAGCTGGGCGGCCTGATGGGCTGGATGAAGCGCCACATGGAGCAGATCGAACGCATCATGGGCCTTTTGTTGTGGACCATCGGCCTCCTGATGCTGACCGGCGGTTTCTCGGCGTTTTCCTTCTGGCTTCTGGAAACCTTCCCGGCTCTGGCGACGCTTGGCTAATTCCTTGCCCTAGCGCAATCTTCTGGCTCTGCTTTTGACTTACTTCAGCCGCATTGTGGGGCTAGTGTTTGTCCCAGAGGTAGAACAATGGGCCAGAGCAAGGAACAAACGGTAAAGCGCCGTCGGGTATTCTATATTCCCGGCTATGATCCCATTCATCCCCGCCGCTACCGCGAATTGTACCGCAAGGAGAGCGGGGCGCAGGGCGCGATTTCCGGATACGAGGTGACGCTGGCCCCCAAGACGGGGGGCGGCACCTATGGCTGGCATGTGACCGGCAGGATCGACGGGGCCGAGACACAGGCCGATGTCGAGGTTCTGGTCTGGTCCGACATCGTGCGCGACAGCATGTCGAATTCGATCCCCGCCACCTATCTGCAACTGGCGCGGACGGCCTGGGCTTATATCGGGTCAGGGGCGCTGTGGCGGTTGATGAAACTGCGCAAGGGGCCGGTGATTGCGGCGCTTTATCCCGTGGTGTTCCTCTTGGTGCAGCTTGGTCTTGCGCTTGTCGCGGCCTATGGGCTGGGCCAGATTCTGGCTTTGGCTCTGCCGGATTGGACAGCCTGGGGCGGGTTGGTGATCGTGCCGTTCCTGCTCAACTGGTTTCGCAAGAAAGACGGCAAGTTCTTTGCCTATTACCTGATGCATGACTATGCCTATTCGGCGCGCTGGAAAGGGGCCAATCCCGCGCCGCTTGAGCAGCGGTTGGCCGAATTTGCCGATGCCATCGAGGCCGCCCTGCGCGACGATGTGGATGAGGTTCTGGTGGTCGGTCATTCCAGCGGCGCGCATCTGGCTGTGTCGATCCTTGCCGACCTGATCCGGCAGGGGCGGGTGCCCGAAGACGGGCCGGCGCTTGGGTTCCTGTCCTTGGGGCAGGTGGTGCCGATGGTGTCGTTCCTGCCCGAGGCCAAACGCCTGCGGGGCGGTCTGGCCTTTCTGTGCCAGCGCCGCGAACTGGCCTGGGTGGATGTGACCGCGCCGGGCGATGGCTGTGCCTTTGCGCTCTGTGATCCGGTCAGCGTGTCGGGCGTAGAACCGGAGGGCGGCAAACGCTGGCCGCTGGTGGTGTCTGCGGCCTTTACCCAGACCCTGAGTGCCGAGCGTTGGAAAGAGTTGCGCTGGCGGTTCTTCCGCCTGCATTTCCAGTATCTCTGTGCCTTCGACAATCCAGGTGATTACGATTACTTCAAGATCACCGCCGGGCCGATCACACTGCGCGAACGTTATGACGGGCGCGTGCCTTCCAAAAGCCGGATCGAACGTCCGGTCAACAAGTTCACGAGTGTTCTTGAATGACACGTCTTCCCCCGAAACCGGCGGCGCGGGCTGACCGGGTCTCGCTCTGGAAATACCTCAAGCTGTTCCGGCAGGACATTCTGTCAGCCCAGCCGCAGCGTCTTTACCGCGCGTGGATGGCGGAATTCCGCACCCCGTTCTTTCGCAGCTTCATGTGCAATGATCCCGAGCTGGTTGATCTTGTCCTGAACAAGCGACCGGATGATTTTCCCAAGTCCGAACGGGTGCGGGAGGGGCTGGTGCCGCTGTTGGGCAATTCGGTGTTCATCACCAATGGCGAGACATGGAAACGCCAGCGGCGCATCATTGATCCGGCTTTTGAAGGCGGGCGGTTGCGGGACACGTTTCCGGCGATGTGGGATGCGGGTGTGGCGGCGGTCGAGCGGTTGCGCAAAGAAGCGCTCGACGGGCCGATCGAGATCGAGGCCCAGACCAGCCATGCGGCCGCAGACGTGATTTTCCGCACCCTGTTTTCGATCCCGATCGAGCACGAGGTTGCGGGCAAGGTGTTTTCCACCTTCCGCGAACACCAGAACGAACAACCGGTTGTAAACCTTGGGGCGCTGTTGCCGCTGCCCAAGTGGTTCCCGCGCTTTCACAGCCGCCGGACCAAGGAGACCGCAACCCAGATACGTGCCCTGATCGAACAGCTGACAACCGAGCGTATGGCGGCCATCGAGGCGGGAACGGCGCCGGATGACCTTGCCACCAAGATCATGACCACGCCCGATCCGGAAACCGGCGAAAAGTTCGACACCGAAGAGATGGTCGATCAGGTGGCGATCTTCTTCCTTGCCGGTCACGAGACAAGCGCCTCGGCGCTGGCCTGGGCGCTGTATCTGCTGGCGCTTTATCCCGAGTGGCAGGACAAGCTCGCCGACGAGGCGAATGAGGTTCTGGACCCCGAGAAGATCTATTTCTCGGCCGTTTCCAAGCTGCGCACCTCGCGCGAGGTGTTCCGCGAGGCGCTCAGGCTTTATCCGCCGGTGCCGATGATGGTGCGCCAGAACACCTGTCCCGAAGAATTCCGTGCCCGCGAGGTGCCCGTCGGCAGTCAGGTTGTCCTGAGCCCCTGGCACCTGCATCGCCATGAACGGCTGTGGGAACGCCCGGATGAATTCGATCCCGAGCGCTTCAAGACGGAGAACGGCAAAGAATGCCTGCGCAACGCCTATATCCCGTTTTCGTCGGGCCAAAGGGTCTGCACCGGCGCGGGGTTCGCGATGATCGAAGGTGCGTTGCTTCTCTCGCTGTTGGTGCGGGCCTTCCGGTTCGAAACCGTGCGTGGGCGCGAACCGGTGCCCGAGGCCCATCTGACGGTGCGGGCCAAGGACGGCATCTGGCTCAGGCTGACACCGCGCGAGGGCTAGGTCAGAACCAGCCCTGTACGGTTTCCGCCCCGGCGGTCACGTCTTCGCCGATGCCTGCCACGGTGTTGCAGGCAGAGATCAGGGTGAGGCAGGTCAGAAGGATGAGAGTCTTTTTCATGGGTCTTCAGTCTTCGTGCCACCAGACGCCCGGCATCCATTCGACGCCGTCGCCATAGATGGGCAGAGTTTCGGGGTATTTCAGTTCCTTGCGGTGGGCGATGCGGCCCACGGCGTAGGTCCAGATCGGGATCACGTAGCGGCCCGTGGTCAGCGCCCGGTCGAGGGCCTGTGCCGCGGTCCTGAACTCCTGTGGGTCGCGGGCGTTAGTGAGCGCCTCGACAAGCGCGTCGATGGCAGGGGATTTGATGCCCATGATGTTGCGCGAGCCTTCCTGATCCGCGGCGGCGCTGCCCCAGTAGAGGGCCTGTTCGTTGCCGGGGCTAAGCGACATGGCGCGGCGATAGTCGGTCATGTCGAAATCAAAGGCATTCACGCGTTGGGTATACTGCGCATTGTCGATCTCGGTGATGGTGACGAAGATCCCCAGCTTTTCCAGCGCCTTTCGATAGATGTCGATGATCGACTTGTCCTGTTTGTCACCCTGTCGCAACAAGATGTCGAAGGTAAAGGGCGTGCCATCCGGCTTGGTCATGATGCCATCGACCACGTCGAACCCAGCTTCGGACAAAAGTTGCATGGCGCGGCGCATGTTGCCGCGATTGCGCGTGCTGCCGTTCGAGGCGGGCAGGTCGTAATCCTCAAGCACATCGGCGGGCAGGGTGTCTGCGTATGGTGCCAGAAGGGCAGCCACTTCTGACGAAGCGGGCGCGTCCTGCATGGCAAGGTATGAGCCAGAGAAGTAAGAGGTGATGCGCGGCTGGCGACCGCCGGTCAGCGTGTCGGAGATGAATTCGAAGTTGAAGGCGTGCATCAGCGCATCGCGCACGCGGATGTCATCAAACGGGGCGCGGCGCAGGTTCATGGCAAGGCCGGTGATCCCCGATGGTTTCTGATGCGGGATTTCGGATTTCACAACTGCGCCAGAGGCCGCGTCGGGGAAATCGTATTGGGTGGCCCAGGCTTCGGCGTTGAACTCGCGGATATAGGACAGGGCACCGCCCTTGAAGGCCTCGAACATGACGTCTTCGTCGCCATAAAAGTCGATGCGGATCTCATCAACGTTGGCGATACCCTGTCGCAAGGGCAGGTGCAGCCCCCAGTAATCTGGATTGCGCTTGAGGGTGACAAAGCGTCCGGCCTCAAAATCTTCCACCACGTAGGGGGCAGAGCCGATGGGGATGTCCGACAGCGTGGCCTCGGCAAGAGGCTTGTCCTGCCACTGCGCCTTTTGCAGGATCGGTCGCAGGCCGGCGATCAGGGCCAATTCGCGGTTTCCGGTGTTGAAGGTGATGCGCACCGAGCGCGGTCCGGTGGTTTCGATGCGGTCGATCTGGTTCCAGAGGCTGTGATAGCGCGGGTGGCCTTGGGTCCCGAGAGTTTCATAGGACCAGATCACGTCTTCAACGGTGACGGGAGTGCCATCGGAAAACCGCGCTTCCTCGCGCAGGGTGAATTCGACCCATTCGCGGTTCGGGCCGGTTTCTATGCTTTCGGCCAGAAGGCCGTAAAGTGCGAAAGGTTCATCCCAATTTCGTCCCATGAGCGATTCGTGGGTGAAGAATCGCAGCTGCCAGGGCACCCGTCCCTTGCGCACGAATGGGTTGAGCGAATCGAATCCACCAGTGTTGCCGGTGACGATTCTGCCGCCCTTTGGGGCCGCGGCATTTGCGTAGGGTAAGGATTTGAAATCAGCCGGAAGTGCTGGGTCTCCGTACATGGCGATTCCATGCGAGGGTTCGGCAAAGCCGCCCGAAGCCAAGGAAAGAAGGGGAATCGCGAGGCCAAATCGGCGAATCCGCTGGAAACTAACTGGTCGCATATGGGGGACAATCCTGCTCGGGCCTGTTTTTATTGGCTCAGAGGGTACAGGGGGTTCTCTGCCTTATCAAACTTTTAGCTTGGACTCTGAGCGGCGGATTGCTTATAAAGGTGTCACTGCTCGATAGGTTTCTTGCCTGTATGAAACCTGCCTCAATGACTATACCCCGGCCTTGTGCCGGGGTTTTTTTTGTCTGTCGTGTTCAAATCTCCCGTAGGAATACGTGAACGGCCGGAAACCCCTTATTTTGCGGGTGCAGCATGGTATGGTGCGCGCAAGATTGGATAAGGGAGATTTCCATGACTCTTGCAGGCAAGACCGCCATCATCACTGGTTCGAACTCGGGCATCGGTCTGGGCGTGGCCCGCGAACTCGCCAAGGCGGGGGCGAATGTGATTCTCAACTCGTTCACCGATAACGACGAAGATCACGCGCTGGCCGCGAGCATCGGCGCGGATTTCGGTGTTGAGGCGCGCTATATCAAGGCGGATATGTCCAAGGGCGAGGAATGCCGGGCGCTGATCGAACAGGCGGGGGGATGTGACATCCTCGTCAACAACGCCGGTATCCAGCATGTCAGCCCGATTGACGAGTTTCCGGTAGAAAAGTGGGACGCGATCATCGCGATCAATATGAATTCGACCTTCCACACCACAGCCGCCGCCCTGCCGGGGATGCGGGAACGTGGCTGGGGCCGGATCGTCAATATCGCCTCGGCCCATGGGCTGACCGCATCGCCCTTCAAGGCGGCCTATGTGGCGGCCAAACATGGTGTTGTCGGCATGACCAAGACCGTCGCGCTTGAGACCGCGCAGGAACCGATCACATGTAACGCGATCTGCCCCGGCTATGTGCTGACGCCGCTGGTCGAGGCGCAAATACCGGACACCATGAAGGAATACAACATGAGCCGCGACGAGGTGGTGAAGAACGTGATGCTCACGCGCCAGCCCTCGAAAGAATTCGCGACTGTCGAGCAACTGGGTGGCACCGCTGTCTTTTTGTGTTCGGACGCGGCGGCACAGATCACCGGCACCACGATCAGCGTGGACGGCGGCTGGACCGCGCTCTAAATCCTGTCTTGAGTGCAAGGGTCCGCCATTGCGGGCCCTTTTTGTTTTGGGGGTGCCTGATGGGTAAGAAACGGATCAACCTCGCGCTTCAAGGCGGCGGCGCGCATGGCGCCTTTACCTGGGGCGCTCTTGAAGTTCTGCTGGATGACCCTGAAATCGAGATCGCGGGTATTTCTGGAACCTCGGCGGGGGCGTTGAACGGTGCCGCGCTGAAATCGGGCATGATCCAGGATGGCGAGGCCGGGGCGATTGCCAACCTTGATGCACTCTGGTCGCGGATGGGCGCGGTTGGGGATATGCGGCTGATCAACTGGATGACCAGCTTTGGACCGGGCCCGGGACCCGTGGCGCGCGCGATGGAGTATTCGCTACCCTATTCGATGGCTGAAACCATGTCGCGCATGGTGTCTCCCTATGCTTATGGTCCGCTTTATTCCAATCCCCTCAGATCGGTGGTGGATGCCTTCAACTACAAAGAGGTCTGTTCCGAGATCGGTCCGCGTCTTTACATTTGTGCAACGAACGTGCGCACCGGCAAGGCGCGGGTGTTCACCAAGCAGGAGATCACCACCGACGTGATCCTTGCCTCGGCCTGTCTGCCGACGATGTTCCAGGCGGTGGAAATCGAAGATCCGGAAACCGGGGAATGCGATGCCTATTGGGATGGCGGCTATACCGGCAATCCGGCCTTGTTTCCGCTGTTTGACCGCGAGTTGCCAGATGACGTGGTGATCATCAACATCAACCCGCTGGAACGTGCGGAAAAGCCGGTGACACCGCAACAGATCCAGAGCCGCATCAACGAGATCAGTTTCAACAGTTCGCTGCTCAGCGAGTTGCGGGCGATTGCCTTTGCGCATCGGCTCTTGGAGCAGGGGGCGATCGACAAGGGTAGCATGAAAGATGTGAAGGTTCACATGATCGCCGATGACGCGCTGATGAACGATCTGTCGGTGGCCACGAAATCGGTGCCCACACCCTATATCCTCGCCGAACTCAAGGCCGCTGGTCAGAAGGCGGCGCAGGATTTCCTCAAGTCACATAAGCAGGCGCTGAACGTGGAAAGCACCATCAACCTGCGGGATACCTACGGTTAGGACTTCGACTTTTCACCGGAGGGTTTCGTCGGGTCCTTGGCGTTGGGATAGACAAGGCCTGCGGAAATCACCAGTTTCGCGGCTTCCTCGATGCTCATGTCCAGCTCGATGATGTCCTCGCGCGGGAAGAACAGCAGGAAGCCCGAGGTCGGGTTTGGTGTGGTGGGCACGAAAACCCCCATCAGCTGATCGCTGGTATGCGGTTTGGCGTCGACTTCGCCCTTGGCCTCGGCCGAGATGAAGCCAACCGCCCAAATGCCCTTGCGGGGGTATTCGACAAGGCAGGCCTTTTCAAAGTTCCGGTCAGACTGGGCAAACACCGTCTCGGCAATCTGCTTTACGCCGGAATAGATCGACCGCACCACAGGCATGCGATCCACGAGGCCTTCAGCAAAGTTGATCAGCGAACGCCCGATCAGACCCTTGGCAACCCAACCCACGAAAATCGTGAACAGTAGGAAGATGATGACGCCAACGCCACGAAGGTTGATGCCGATGTATTTTTCCGGCTGGAAGGTATAGGGCACCAGCGGTAGCACCACGCCATCCACCCAGCCAATCAGCGTCCAGATCAGCCAGATCGTCATGCCCACAGGCGCGATGACGACGATCCCCGTCAGGAATGAGGAACGCAGGCCGGCGAACATGCCGGGCTTGCGGTGGTGATGGGGTTCTTCGTCGAATGGCGTGGTCATGATCTTGGACGTCGTTTTTCTACCGCGTTACCTAAGGTCTGGGGGATTTGGGATCAACGATTCAAACCCCTCTGGCGACGTTTTTACCCGTTACCACGCATCTTTGTGATCTCGCTGGCGATTTTCGCAGCAAGACGTGCGTTGTTCAGAACCAGTGCGATGTTTGCCTCAAGCGAACGGCCTTCGGTCAGTTCGAAGATCCGAGACAGAAGGAAAGGGGTCACGCCCTTTCCGGTAACGCCCTGGGCCTCGGCTTCGGCGGTGGCCTGCGCGATGATCGGGGCGAGGGTTTCTGCGTCGATTTCGGCCTCGGTCGGGATCGGGTTGGCGATCAGCTGGCCGCCGGGCAGACCGATCTGGCCGCGCAGGACATGCGCCCTGGCGATCTCGGCCGCGCTATCGAGGCGCAGCGGCGCGGTGAGGTCGGACTGGGCCGACCAGAAGGCGGGAAAGCTGTCCTGTCCAAAGGCGATCACCGGAACGCCGTTTGTTTCCAGAACTTCCAAAGTCTTGGTAAGGTCGAGGATGGCCTTTGCGCCAGCGGCCACGACGGTGACCGGTGTCTGCGCCAGTTCGGTCAGGTCGGCAGAGATGTCGAAACTGTCTTCGGCCCCCTTGTGCACACCGCCGATGCCGCCTGTGGCAAAGACAGCAATGCCGGCCATATCGGCGGCGATCATGGTGGCGGCGACAGTCGTCGCGCCATTGCCACCTCGCGCCATGCAGACCGCAAGGTCGGCGCGCGAAAGCTTGGCCACGTTCTTGGCCTGCGCCAGTTGTTCCAACTGCTGGTCGGTCAGCCCCGCATAGAGCACACCGTCCAGAACCGCGATGGTGGCGGGCGTGGCGCCGTGCGCACGGATTTCACCTTCGACCCGACGGGCGGTTTCAAGGTTCTGCGGGTAGGGCATCCCGTGGGTGATGATCGTGCTTTCCAGCGCGACAATGGGCGTGCCGGCGGCTTTGGCCTCGGCGACTTCGGGCGACAATGTGATGAGGGTCATTTCGCGTTTCCTCCGGAAACATAGGTGGCGGCCGCGTGCAGGGCGCGGGAGAGGGCTTCGGCGCGGTCACTGCCTGCGGCCTCGGCGGCGATATGGGCGGCCATGAAGGTATCACCCGCACCGGTGACGCGGGTCACTAGCACTTCGGGCGGTTTTTGGGTCAGGCATCCGTCGGCATTTGCATCCGAGGCGGAATCCCCGCCGTCGGTGACAAGGGCGCGCCGTGCTCCGCGGGCAACAAGGCCCTCTGCGGCCTGTGCCGAGTTCTCAAAGGTGGTCTGGCACAGCAGTCCGGCTTCTTCGAGGTTCACGTAAAGCACCGCGCGATCGTGCATCAGGAAGGGCATGAGGCGGGTGGCCTTGCCCGGGCTGGCCGGTGCGACCCGCAGGTCGGCGTTGGCGAACAGCGGGCTTTGCGCGATGTTTTCAAGCAGGCGCTGGGTCAGGTTGCCATCCAGCGCGATATACCCGCTGTAGGGGGCCTCGGCGCTGCCCAGCATCCCGTTTTCAAGCGGGCGCAGGATCTTGTCGCCTGCCGCCTCAAGCGAATGGGCGTCGGCGATCGCGGCGATCAGCCCGTTTGCGCCCTCGACAGCCATGTATTGATCGGTCGGCAGGTCTTCGGAGCGGTAGACGTGATCGGTGACCATGCCCAACTCGTTGCAGGCGGTGATCAGCTCGCGTCCCGCCGGATCCTGGCCAATGGCGGTCAACAGGCCGGGGCGCAGGCCAAACCGCGCGAGCGTCATCGCGATATTCATCGCCACGCCGCCGGGCAGGCGGGTGATGCGGCCGGGCACATCCGATCCCTGTCGCATATGGGCCGGAGAACGGCCGATGACGTCCCAGAGGACCGAGCCGATGCAGAGGATGTCAGGATCATGAGTCATGGGGCGGTTTTGACCTGTTGGTAAAGGGATGGCAAGGGAGGCCGTTACTTAGGCACGTGGAAAGTGAGCGAGGCCCAGAGGCTTTCCCATACGATGCCGTATTTGGCGGCGTCCGCGTCGGACGGGGGGCGCAGGACCACGGAATCAAGCAGATAGCTGTGGTTCGCGCGAATGGGGATCGTGGCCTGTCCCGTTGCATCGGTTTCCACCGTGAAAACCCCTACGGTTCCGTCCGGGGCGCGTTCGAATACTTCGATCAGGGCGTTCTGGCGGGGCTGGCCCTTGTAAAGCAGTTGTACCGGCAGGCCATATTCCGGGGGCATCCTGTAGGGATTTGCAAGCGCGACGAATTCGGTCAGAAGGCCGGTTGCCTGATCCTGACCGGCGCCATCCCCCACGGCGACCAGAGATTTCACAAAGCGCCGGTAGCCTTCCTCGAAAGGTGGCTCCGGTAGGGCGCGGCTCTTGTGCCAGTCGACGATATTGGCATAGCCCTTGTGGGTCGCGAAATCAACGAACCCCTGCCAGTCGCGATAGGCAACGGTCTGCATGGCGGCCTCGTGGGCAAAGACCACAAGACCGGCCTGATCCGTCGCAAAGCGCACCGCCGGCACGTCTCCGGCGCGGCCGGTCACGGGCGTGACATTGCCATTCTGGTAGGCATCGAACCGCAGGATACGGCGGTCGAACCACGCGAAATCGGTGCCGCGGAAGTTTTCACCGTTTTTCAGTGAGGCAACGATAGGCATGCCGGATGTGACTTGATACTGTTGCGGTTCAAGCCAGAACTCATGCGCGGCACAAGAGACCGCGAACAGGCAGGCGACGGAACTGGCAAAGAGGCGAGACAGGAACATGAGACAGGTGCTGCGCATTTTGGCGATGGTTTGGGTGGTGGCCCTAGGGTTGCCCGCCAAGGCCCACGAGATCAACCCGACAATTGCGGACCTGACGGTTGCCGATGGCCGCGCCGACCTTGTGCTGCGGCTCAACCTCGAGAGTTTTCTTGCCGGAATGGACCTTGATGTCACGGAAGACACGCTCGAGGCCGAGGTCGGGGCCGAGGAATACGAGGCCTTGCGCGCGCTGGGGCCGGATGCCCTTGCCGAGCGGTTCAACGAAGGGTTTGACCAAAGCCTCGGGGCGCTGGTTCTATGGGCCGACAACTCCCGCGTGCCCCTGCGGCTTGGGGCGGTGGAGATCGAAGACGCCATTGGCGTGGAATTGCCCCGCACCAGCGTGATTGGCCTGAGTGGCGAGGTGCCAGAGGGCACGCGCGCGGTCTCACTGGAATGGGGTAAGGGCTATGGGCTGTTGATCCTGCGCCAGCAGGGCGTTGAAGACCCATATACCGGAACGCTGAATGGCGGTGAGCGCAGTCCCTCGATCTCGGTGCTGGGCGGCGACCAGCTAAGTGGCTGGCAGAGCTTCCTTGCCTATATCCCGGTCGGGTTCGATCACATCCTGCCCAAGGGGCTTGATCATATCCTCTTTGTGCTGGGGCTGTTCTTCCTGTCGCTGCGCATTGGGCCGTTGCTGTGGCAGGTTTCGGCCTTCACGCTGGCCCACACGGTGACGCTGGCGCTTGGGGCGCTGGGGTGGGTCGTGGTACCCGCAAGCATTGTTGAGCCGCTGATTGCCGCCTCGATCACCTATGTCGCGGTTGAAAACATCCTGTCCAAAGGCCTGACACGCTGGCGTCCTGTGGTGGTCTTCCTGTTCGGATTGCTGCACGGGCTCGGGTTTGCCTCGGTGCTGGGGGACTTTGGTCTGCCAGAGGGCACTTTTGTGGCCGCGCTCCTTGGGTTCAACGTGGGTGTCGAACTGGGCCAGCTTTGCGTGATTGCCCTTGCGTTCCTCGCTGTCGGGCTCTGGTTCGGGCAAAAAACGTGGTATCGCGCCCGCATTGCGGTGCCGGCGTCCTGCGGTATTGCCCTGATCGGCGCCTATTGGTGCGTGGAAAGGGTGTTCTTCTAATAGAACGGCGGGCGGGCCATCCGGCCCGCACCAAAGGATTAGCTGAAGGCGGCCTTGAACTCGGCCAGCTGGGCCACGGGGTCCTCCGCGCGCCAGATTTCCTCGCCAATGCCGAAGAAATCGGTGACCGGCGAAAGCTTGCGGATGATGTCGACATCGAGCGCGCCCTCGGCGACCACGGGAACCTCGATCATCTGCGACCACCATTCGAACAGTTCGTGGTCGGCAACGGTGCCATCGCCCAGAGGGGTGCTGCCGACCGGACCGAACGAGATGTAGTCGGCACCCTGTTCGCCGGCGGTCATGCCGTCGTGACGCGACGCGCCGCAGTAAGCGCCGACAATGGCATCGTCGCCAAGATCCTTGCGGGTCTTGCGCATGGACCGCGCGCCGTCGGTCAGGTGGACACCGTCAAGGCCAAGCCGTTCGGCCAGCACGACATGTTCCGCGATCACGATTGCCACGTCACGGGCGTGACAGGTTTCTCGCAGGGCATCGGCGGCGCGGCTGATGCGGTCTTCGTCCTGGGTGGCCAGCGCAAGGCGCACGCAGGCAATGTCGGTGTCGTCCAGAACCCGGGCCAATTGCTCGGGAAAACGGCTGAGTTCAATCTCGGGCGGGGTGATGAGATAGATCTGGGGCAGCTCGGTTTCGGCCATCTTCGGGCTCCTGTCGGTGAGTCTTCGCGCCGCTATAACGCGGTTTTTCGGCTTTGGCTACTTGGCAGGCATGGGTGCGACAAAATCAAGGGCGAGGGCAAGCAGTTGCGCACGCCGGTCATCGTCAGCCATCAGGTCGTCATCGACGTCGATCATGCCGCCCATGGGGCGTCCGGTGAAATCCATCGGGCGCGCACCTTCGATAGCAAGCGCCGTGGCCTCGTTGTCCTTGCCGACACGATACATGCCGCCGCCCTTGTGCACCCCGCAGAGCATGTTGCCGTTCATGAGAAAGCACAGCCCCCCGAACATGCGCTTTTCACTGATGCCGGTCCGGTCGACAAGGTCATCGCGGATCAGGCTCGCCAGCCCTTCGTCATAGGCCATGTCTATTGCCTCCGTTCCATGTGTGAAAATTCTAGGTCGGAACGGGGGATAATTGAAGCCACGGCTTGTCATCAGGGGCACGCGGGCGATATGAGCAGCCAGATATTTCTGAAAAAGAGACGCCGATGCCCACCGCGACCCCACAGCCCGCCTTTGTTCTTGTTCGCCCGCAGATGGGGGAAAACATCGGAGGCGCCGCCCGTGCGATGTGGAACTTTGGCCTCGATCGCATGCGCATTGTCGATCCGCGCGACGGCTGGCCGAACCAGCGGGCCGTGGCGATGGCGTCGGGGGCAGGGCGTCTTCTGGACGAGGCCAAGCTGTGCGACACCACCGCAGAGGCGCTTGAAGACTGCCACTTTGTCTTTGCCACCACGGCACGGGCGCGGGGCCTGACCAAACCGGTGGTGACACCGGAGCGCGCGATGGAAATGGCACGTGAAAAGATTGCGGCGGGCGAAAAGGTCGCCGTGTTGTTCGGGCCGGAACGTTCGGGCCTTGAAAACGATGACATCGCCCGCGCCAACGCGATCATCAACGTGCCTGTGAACCCGGAGTTCGCTTCGCTCAACCTTGCGCAGTGTGTCTTGCTGACAGCCTACGAATGGCGGCGCGGTGCCGTCGATGTCGAGGCCGAGCGCGTCGACATGGCCAAGACCGAATGGGCCAATCAGGCAGAAATGGAAGCCCTGCAAAGCCACTATGAAGAGCGGCTGGATCAGGCCGGTTTCTTCTTTCCCCCGGGCAAGGAGGAAGGCATGAAGACCAACCTGCGCAACATGTGGAGCCGGATGCGCCTGACCCGTGCAGACGTGCAGATGCTGCATGGCGTGATGCGGCAAATGGTACGCTGGAAAGAACGCGGCGATTAATCCGCGCAGGCCGCTTGAAGCCCGCTAGGGTGCGCCCTAATCTCCCCTCCGAAGAAGCACGAGGATCAACAGCCAGATGAGCCAGAAACGCAGCATTTTCGAAGAGGTCGGCGACAGCAGCCCGAAAGACGCCCCCAAGGCGGTTGGCGTGATCGACAAGGGTGCGAAAGGTGCCCGCCGTGGCATTCGGGCCTGGCTCATGGTGCTGTTTGCGATGGTTGTGGTGATGATCGTCGTTGGCGGCCTGACCCGCCTGACCGACAGTGGCTTGTCGATCACCGAATGGCGCCCCGTGACCGGGGCTGTTCCGCCGATGAACGAGGCCGACTGGCAATCCGAGTTCGACAAGTACAAGCAGATCGACCAGTGGCGGATCGAGAACCAGTGGATGACGCTGGAAGACTTCAAGACGATCTACTGGTGGGAATGGGGCCATCGCCAGATCGGCCGCGTGATCGGCCTTGTCTGGGCCTTGGGCCTTGCCGGTTTTGCCATCGCTCGCCAGATCCCGACGGGTTGGACTGGGCGTCTTGTCCTGATCGGCGCGCTTGGCGGGGTTCAGGGGGCCGTGGGCTGGTGGATGGTGGAATCCGGTGTGACGTCGGGGGAAGGCGTAACCACCGTGGCCTCGTATCGACTGGCAACGCACCTTGGTCTGGCCTTTGTGATCCTTGGGTTCATCGCCTGGTACATCTTCCTGCTTGGCCGCGAAGAACGTGACCTGATGCAGGCACGCCGTGGCAAGGAGGCCAAGCTGTTCTCGATGTCCACAGGCCTTTTGCACATGGCGTTTATCCAGATTCTGCTGGGGGCCCTTGTGGCGGGTATCGACGCCGGTCGCAGCTATACCGACTGGCCTCTGATGGGCGGGCAGGTGATCCCGCCCGATCCGTTCCTGCTTGAGCCGCTGTGGAAGAACTTCTTTGAAAATCCGGGCCTTGTGCAGTTCATCCACCGCATCTGGGGCTATCTCTTCGTGATTTTCGCGGTGATCGTCTGGCGTCGTGGCCGGACTTCGGCACACGCGGGCACCCAGTTTGCCTTTAACGCCGTGATGGCCGTTATCGCGGTTCAACTGTTGCTGGGCATCGGCACCGTTCTTTACGCCGCGCAGGTCCATATCGCGATAACGCACCAGATCGTGGCGATTGCCGTCTGGGTGCTGATCCTGCGGGCGCGGTTCCTGTCGCATTTCCCTGTATCCCGTTCCATTCGAGAAGGTTGATCCATGTCCGCATTTGACGAGTTGATGGCGTTCCAGCACCAGACCGAGGCGCTGGGGCAGGTGGCTGGCCGGTTGGGCTGGGATCAGGAAACGGTCATGCCGCGCGGCTCAGCAGCGCAGCGGTCCGAAGAGATGGCGGCAATGGAAAGCGTGCTGCACGCCCGCCGTACCGATCCGCGCGTGGGTGAATGGCTGGCGGCGATCGACGATGCGACGCTGGACGAGGTCGGTCAGGCCCAGATGCGCCACATCCGCAAATCCTATGCCCGCACCATGAAAGTGCCTGCGGATCTGGCGGCGCAGATCGCCAAGGTGGCCAGCCGCGCACAGGGCCAATGGGCCGAGGCGCGGGCCAATGAAGACGTGGCGGCCTTTCTTCCGGTGCTGCGCGAGGTTGTTGATCTCAAGCGTCAGGAAGGGCAGGCGCTGGCCGATGGTGGCGATGTCTATGACGCGATGATCGACGACTACGAACCGGATATGAAAGCGGCCGAGCTGCAGGCCATGTTCGATGCCATGCGTCCGCGTCTCGTTGCCCTGCGCAGTGCCGTTCTGGACAAGCCCGCGCCCCGTGCGCTCAAGGGCAAGTTCCCGCCGCGCAAGCAGATGCAGCTGACCCGCAAGCTGGCCCAGACCTTTGGCTATGATCTTGGCATGGGACGCATCGACAAGGCCGTGCATCCGTTTTCGTCGGGCTCGGGCCATGACGTGCGCATCACCACCCGCACCAGCCCGCGCGATCCGTTCAACTGTTTCTATTCGACGATCCACGAGGTCGGCCACGCCTGCTATGAGCAGGGTATCGACGATGCCTATGCGCTGACACCGCTGGGTCAGGGCGTGTCGATGGGCGTGCACGAAAGCCAGAGCCGCATTTACGAAAACCAGCTGGGACGCAGTCAGGCGTTCACCGGCTGGCTGTTCAAGGAGATGCGCCAGACCTTTGGCAAGTTCGGTGTCGGGACGCCTGAAAAGTTCTATGCCACCGTGAACACCGTTCACAAAGGCTATATCCGGACCGAGGCCGACGAGGTGCAGTATAACCTTCACATCATGCTGCGCTTTGATCTGGAACGCGCCCTGATGGGGGGCGATCTGGAGGTCGAAGATCTGGAAGCGGCGTGGAATGACCGGTTCGAGGCGGATTTCGGCTATGCCGTCGACAAGCCTTCGAACGGTGTCTTGCAGGATGTTCACTGGTCGGTGGGCCTGTTCGGCTATTTCCCGACCTACAGCCTTGGCAATGTCTATGCAGGCTGTCTGCATCAGGCCCTGCGCAAGGCGGTTCCCGACCTCGATGCGCAGCTTGCGCAGGGGGACACATCGGCCGCAACCGGTTGGCTGCGCGAAAACCTGCAACGCCACGGCGGCTTGCGCCGCCCGGCCGAGACCATCGAACACGCAAGCGGCATGGCCCCGACGTCCGAGCCTCTTCTGGCCTATCTCGAAGAGAAATTCGGCGCGCTTTACGGCCTGTAACGATCGGACCTAGCTGAAGATATTCACGACATCCTCGTCATCGGGGATGTCGTTTCTTCTTGCGTGTACCGGCACAGGTACAAGGGCGGGGGTGTCCTGCAAGGGCGTGACGGGCAGGACCGCGCGAAGCCGTGTCTGCGGATCAAGGCGGCGCACCGCCACCTTGCGTTTGACAAGGGAGGAGTGGCGAAAGTGACGCCCCTTCATCAGCATCAGGCATTGAAGCAGGGCGCAAAGCGTGACCGCCTCTTGCCAGAGCGCACCAAGTTTCGGCGTGTCGTTGAACACCAGCGTATCCAGTGCGGTGGCCAGAACCACCATCATTGCGATGACATGGATGCTAGCGCGAAGCCAGATGCCCGCCATCATCGTATAGGCCGGCAGGAACAAGGCGGCGGCGCCGATGATCGTGGCCTGGGTCTCGGGCATGAAGTGTTTCAGGGTCGGTACGAGGTCTGGCCCCGGCGCGATGCCAACGCTGACCGCCATGAGGTAGGAGGCAATCAGGATACGCATCAAGACCAGTTTGAAACTGCGGGTGCTGGGTGTATCGGTCGGATGTGTGTTGCGCATGGGGCCGTCTTGGATCGTGAGTAGAAAGAGGCCGGCACTACACAAAATGCGTAAAACTCACGCGGCACCACTAACGCGCCGGCCTTTGCATCAATCCTAGGCCGGGAATGGGACGAAATTGGGACGCGGCTGTGGCGGTTTAGCGGGCTTTGCAGACCATCGCCCGCCCATCGCTGCGGGTAACGCGCAAGGCACCGTCCTCCAATCGCTCAACGATCCGCTCTGCGCCATAGCCATCCGAGGTGAGCCGCCCGTTCGAGGTGATCTCGTATTCGGCCTCGACGGTCTTGCCTTTGACAATGGCCACGTAGGGCACCGCCGTGGCATCCAGCGCGATGGTTTCGAACGACCATTGCAGCGGGATCGGCCCTTGAAGGCAATCAAAGGTGCGGTTGCTGAGGCTGTCCAAAAGGGCCGGTCCCGAGATTTCTTCGGCGGCAAGGGGCGCGGCGAGGATGGCAAGGGAGACGGCGAGGGGGCGAATTGCGAACATGGACGACCTCTGGGTGGCGAAAGGGGCGTGTTTTACATAGGCGCTTTTCACCAGTCGAACCTTGACCTTGGTCATGCGTCGCGCGCGATCAAAAAGGGCGACCCGCGGGCCGCCCTGATCTGGTTATTCTTCCGAACCTTCCGAGGGGTCATCCTCGTCGTTCTGTTCGGCAATCCGGGCGACCGAGACAACCTCTTCGCCCTTGCCGGTGTTGAAGACCCTGACGCCACCGGCCGAGCGGGAGCGGAAGGAGATGCCATCAACCGGCACGCGGATCGACTGGCCGCCAGAAGTGGCAAGCATGATCTGGTCGTCCATCTCGACGGGGAAAGAGGCCACGAGGTCACCGCCGCGCATTGCCTTGTCCATTGCGGCGACACCCTGACCACCACGGCCACGCACCGGATAGTCATGGCTCGACGAAAGCTTGCCCGCACCACCGGTGGTGATGGTGAGGATCAGGTTCTCGAAGGCCGACATTTCGGCATAGCGTTCCTGCGAGAGTTCACCTGCCACCGCGCCTTCGTCATCGGCCTCGCCCTCGTCGGTCACACCAGCCACGGCGCGGCGCATCTTGAGATAGGCGGCACGCTCTTCCGGGCTGGCCTCGAAGTGGCGGATCACCGACATCGAGACTACCTTGTCGCTGTCATTCAGGCGGATACCGCGCACACCGGTCGAGTCGCGGCCTTTGAAGACACGCACCTCGGTGGTGGGGAAGCGGATCGCCCGACCCGAATTGGTGACCAGCATCACGTCGTCGTCTTCGGTACAGATACGCGCATTCACCAGTTCCACGCCCTCGGGCAGTTTCATGGCGATCTTGCCGTTGCGTTTCACATTGGTGAAATCGCTCAGCGCATTGCGGCGCACGTCACCGGCCGAGGTGGCAAAGAATATCTGCAGGTCGCTCCATTCGTCCTCGTCGCGGTCGACGGGCATGATGGCCGCAATCGACACGCCGCTCGGGATCGGCAGGATATTGACGATGGCCTTGCCCTTCGAGGTCCGTCCGCCAAGCGGCAGGCGCCAGGTCTTGAGTTTGTAGACCATGCCATCGGTGGTGAAGAACAGAAGCTGGGTGTGGGTGTTGGCCACGAAGAGCGTGGTGATCACGTCCTCTTCCTTGGTCTGCATACCCGAAACACCCTTGCCGCCGCGCTTCTGGGCACGGAAATCGGCCAGCGGGGTGCGCTTGATATAGCCGCCGGAGGTGATGGTCACGACCATATCCTCGCGTTCGATCAGGTCCTCGTCGTCCATGTCACCCGACCAGTCGACGATCTCGGTGCGGCGCGGCACAGCAAAGTTGGTCTGAACTTCGCGAAGCTCATCCGCGATCAGGCCCATGATACGTTCGCGCGAGCCGAGAATTTCAAGGTATTCCTTGATCTTGGAGGCCAGTTCTTCAAGCTCGTCCGTGACTTCTTTGACACCAATCTGGGTCAGGCGCTGGAGGCGCAATTCAAGGATCGCACGGGCCTGGGTTTCGGACAGGTTATAGGTGCCGTCCTCGTTCATGGTGTGGGTCGGATCGTCGATCAGCTGGATATAGGCCGCGATGTCGGCCGCCGGCCAACGGCGGGTCATCAGCTTGTGACGGGCCTCTGCCGCATCCGCCGATGACCGGATGGTGGCAACCACTTCGTCCACGTTCGACACGGCCACGGCCAGACCACACAGGATGTGGCTGCGTTCACGCGCTTTGCGCAGATCAAAGGCGGTGCGCCGCGCCACGACTTCTTCGCGGAAGTCGATGAAGGAGGTCAGGAACTTGCGCAGGGTCAGCTGTTCGGGGCGTCCACCGTTCAGGGCCAGCATGTTGCAGCCAAAAGACGTCTGCATCGGGGTAAAGCGGAACAGCTGGTTCAGCACCACATCGGGGGTGGCGTCGCGCTTGAGTTCGACCACGACGCGCACGCCGTTACGGTCGGATTCATCCTGAACGTGGGCAACACCCTCGACCTTTTTCTCGCGCACCTGCTCGGCGATCTTCTCGATCATCGAGGCCTTGTTCACCTGATAGGGGATCTCGTCGATGACGATGGCATAGCGGTCCTTGCGGATCTCCTCGACGCGGGTCTTGGCGCGGATGATGACGCTGCCACGGCCTTCGAGATAGGCTTTGCGCGCACCGGAACGGCCCAGCATGATGCCCCCGGTCGGGAAATCCGGGCCGGGGATGTACTGGATCAGCTGTTCGCTCGACAGGTCCGGATCCTCAATCAGCGCCAGCGTCGCGTCGCAGACTTCGCCAAGGTTGTGAGGCGGGATGTTGGTGGCCATACCCACGGCAATACCGCCGGCACCGTTGACCAGCATGTTGGGGAACCGCGCCGGAAGCACCGTCGGTTCCTTGTCCTTGCCGTCATAGTTGTCCTGGAAGTCGACGGTGTCTTTTTCGATGTCGGCCAGGATCGAGGCGGCGGGCTTGTCCATCCGCACTTCGGTGTAACGCATGGCCGCCGGATTATCGCCATCCATCGAGCCAAAGTTGCCCTGACCGTCCAGAAGCGGCAGCGACATCGAGAAATCCTGCGCCATACGAACGAGCGCATCGTAAATCGCGCTGTCACCATGCGGGTGGTATTTACCCATCACGTCGCCCACCGGACGGGCCGACTTTCGATAGGCCTTTTCGTGGGTGTTGCCGGTCTCGTGCATGGCATAAAGAATGCGGCGGTGGACGGGTTTCAGGCCGTCACGGAGGTCGGGAATCGCACGGCTCACGATCACGCTCATGGCGTAATCGAGGTACGAGTTGCGCATTTCTTCCTCGATGGTCACCGAGGGTCCGTCGTGCGGCATGTACTCGTGTACGGATTCTTCTTCGTTTTCAGGGGTTTCCGGAGTGTCGCTCACGTAGTGGCTCGCTTCTTTCTGGCGGTCGCTATCTTGTTGTCATTTTTATAACAGCCCCATCATATGGGGGCAATGGCCGTGGGCGAGGAATTGCTTTGCGGGGTGGGTTAATGCGGATTGCGCTGAGAAAACCCGTGTCGGTGTGACGTCGGTATTCTGTCGGTATTACGTCGGTGGGGTGTGTGTCGGCCTGGTGGATGAACAGGACGTACGCCACCAGACTTTGAAACAGGGAACGGCGACAGTCGTTGCCATGTCCCAAGCCCAAGCCGGAGCATGTCCCTGCATCACCACCACGGGCAGAGTGTAAAAAAATCCCGAAAACATCACCCACACGGGTGATATTCCCGTTCGCATGGGGTAAGGCGTAGGAAGACGTATCAAAACTTAAGGCAACGAAGATAGCCGAGATGAAGACTTCCATTCCTTTGACTTCCATTCCCGAGAACACCCTTTTTGGGGCGGGTGATACTTTTGTCCTGTTTGGGGAACTGTTCGGCCGTGGCTATGCCACCGGCCTGATCGAGTCGGCCAAGGCGGCCGGCATGAACGTGGTCGGCATTACCGTCGGCCGCCGCGATGACGCGGGCGCGCTGCGGGCGCTGACCGATGAAGAACTGACCGCCGCCGAAGCCAACCTTGGCGGCAAGATCATCAACGTGCCGCTGATGGCCGGTTTCGACATGGACGCGCCGGAAGGCGAGAAGACCCCGACCGATCTCGTCGGCGAAATGACGATTGACGGCTGGCAGGAGCACAAGCTCGACTGGGATCTGATTGATCGCTGCCGTGCGCTTGGTGTTGACCGTTTCAAGACCGCGCTGGCGGATGTCATGGCGCAACTGGACGCGCTGCTGCCCGATGGCAAGAACGTCTATTTTGCGCACACGATGGCGGGCGGCATTCCGCGTGCTAAGGTGTTCATGGCAATCGCCAACCGCATCTACAAAGGTCGTGGTGCGCGTTACATGCCGTCGCAGGCGCTGGTTGACAGCGATCTTGGCAAGCTGATCCTGCAGAACTTTGACGAGGTGACCGCCCATACCTTTGGCCACCTTCTGGACGCCTCGGGTGCGATCCGTGAACGGATCGAAGCCTCGGGAGGTCAAGTGCGCTATACCGCCTATGGCTATCACGGCACCCGCGTTCTGATCGGCGACGATTACGCCTGGCAGACCTACACCAACTATACCCAGGGCTATGCCAAGATGCGCCTCGAAGAGCACGCGCAGGCGGCATGGGACAAGGGCATCAAGGCCACCGTCTTCAACTGCCCCGAAATCCGCACCAACTCGTCCGACGTTTTCGCCGGGATCGAGCTTTCGCTGGTGCCGCTGCTGTCGGCGCTCAAGAAAGAAGGTGGCGGCGCATGGGTCGATGCCCAGTGGCAGGCCTGTCAGGAGCTTCTGAAAGACGATGTGTCGCTCGAGTCGGTTCTGAAGATGGTGGGTGACTATCAGCAGGATGAGGTGATGCAGGCGTTTTCGGACTTCGAGGCCTGGCCGATGCCCAACAGCGCCGAGCAGGTTGAAAAGACCGTCGGCACCTCGCAGGACATCGTGGCGCTGCACAAGAACCGCAAGGAACTGGTGAGTGATCTCCTGAGCCAGCTGGTTCTGGATGCCACCGGTTCGCTGATCTTCAACGAAGCCAGCGCGCCGAACGGCCCGGTCCTGTGGCTTGACCACGATCTCGTGGCGCAACAGCTGATCAAGACCAACGGCTGAAGACGGCCATAGCCAAAATGAAACGCCCTTGCAGCGATGCGGGGGCGTTTTGTCATGGCTCAGGCGTCGTGGTTCAGGCCGAGCAGCTTGCCCCGCCCAGAACACAGAACTTGGCGCAGTGCGGGTGGTTCAGACGCACGTCTGCCTCGGCCTCGGCCAGGGTGGTGCCCATATCGAACTCGGCCTCGTAGGGCAGGAGAGTGCAGGCAATGACCGACGGGCTGTCGGCGCCCTTGTGTTTCACCACCATGCGCGAGTTCGAGCACATGACCTCGGTCGGGGCCTTGTTCAGGATGCCCCAGCAGGCGGTGGTGATTTCCGGTACTTCGGCCATTTCGTCCATTTCCGGGAACAGAACGGTCTGGCCGGGGTTCATCGCGTCGATGGCAAAGCCCTCGCGTTCATACAATGCGCTGTAGCCGGCACGGGACTCGGCGTCGCTTTCACCCCAGACGGTACGGCCGGCAACCGCCATGCGGAAACCGTTGTCACGCAGCCAGCGCATTCCGGTCAGCGTCTTTTCAAACGATCCCTTGCCGCGTTCCTTGTCGTGGAGTTCCGCGCCCCAGTGGTCGACGGAAATTCGCAGGGTCAGCTTGTCGGCGTAGGCCTTGTGCAGCTCAAGAAGCCCCTCGCGCACGGATTTGCGCATCATCGGCAACATGGCATTGGTGAGGATCAGAACCTCGTAACCCCGTTCCAGCGCGCGGCGGGTCATCTCGATCATCTGCGGGTTCATGAAGGGTTCGCCGCCGGTAAAGCCGATTTCGCGTACGTTCCAGCGCCGCTCTTCCAGCTGGTCAAGGTAGTCGCTGACTTCATCCGCGGTCATATAGACCAGCGCGTCATTGGTGGGCGACGACAGGATATAGCAGTTTTCACATTCGATATTGCAGAGGGTCCCGGTGTTGAACCACAGGGTTTCGGGGTTTTCCAACGATACATGCGCACGGGTTTCGCCCTTGGCCGTCAGATAGGGGTCCGAGAACTTTCCTGCGTTTACCTGATCTTTCATCACTCTGCCTTCGTCTTTGGTGAGACCGTGCTAGCAAAAACCTGAGGTTCGGGAAAACCTCTTTCCACATCAGTGACACAGTTGTGATGCAGAACAGGTTTGATAGAGTTGTCCAAGACGGGGCGTGCCTGATTTGATGGCGTGATGACGATCCCGAGGAATGCGAGAAAACCATGACGCCGCGCAGCGTGCCTGTAGATGAGTTTGACCTGGTTGTCTTTGGCGGCACCGGGGACCTGTCCCGCCGCAAGATTCTGCCGGCGCTGTACAAGCGTTTTTGCGCCGGTCAGATGCCCGGACAGTCCCGCCTGATCGGGGCAGCCCGTTCCGATATGGGTCGCGCCGCCTATCAGGCCTTCGTGCGCGAGGCCCTCGAAGAATTCGCCAATGTCGATGGCAGCACGCAGTTGGACGGGTTTCTTGACCGTCTGGACTACGTGACGCTGGACGCGCGTGGTGACACGGGCTGGGCCGACCTTGCGAAGAAGATGGTGCCGGGCCGGGTGCGGGCGTTCTATTTCTCGGTGGGACCAAGCCTTTTCGGCGATCTTGCACAGGGGTTGCAGAAGTGGAACCTGTCGGACGATCAAAGCCGTATCGTGGTCGAGAAGCCCTTTGGCCATGACCTTGAGACCGCGCGTGCGCTGAACCGCGAGTTGGCCTGCCATTTCGACGAACGTCAGATTTACCGGATCGACCATTACCTCGGGAAGGAAACCGTTCAGAACCTGATGGCTGTCAGGTTCGGGAACATGCTGTTCGAACCGCTCTGGAACTCGCAATATATCGACCACATCCAGATCACCGTGGCGGAAACCGTCGGGGTTGGTGGGCGTGGAGCCTATTATGAGCGCGCGGGTGCGATGCGCGACATGATGCAGAACCACATGATGCAGCTTCTGTGCCTGATCGCGATGGAGCCGCCCGCCAAATTCGAGCCGGATTCGGTACGGGATGAAAAGCTCAAGGTGATCCGCGCGTTGGACCCGGTTGAGCCGCACCATATCCAGCGCGGTCAGTACACTGCATCGGACGGAGTTCTTAGCTTCCGGGAAGATGTCGAGAACGCGCGGTCGAAGACGGAAAGCTTCATCGCCCTCAAGTGTCACATCAGCAACTGGCGATGGGCGGGAACGCCATTCTATCTGCGCACCGGCAAGCGCCTTGCCACCCGCAGTTCCGAGATCACGGTGGTGTTCAAGGATGCGCCGCACTCGATTTTCGGGCCGGAAGCGGGGCGTCACAACAATGAGTTGACCATCCAGTTGCAGCCGGATGAAGGGATCACCCTTGACGTGACCATCAAGGAGCCGGGACCGGGCGGAATGCGCCTGATCGACGTGCCGCTCGACATGAGCTTCGCCGAGGCGCTGGGGCCGGAAGCCGACAGTCCTGACGCATATGAGCGTTTGATTATCGACGTGATCCGTGGCAACCAGACCCTGTTCATGCGCAATGACGAGGTGGAGGCGGCCTGGGCGTGGACGGACCCGATCATTCAGGGCTGGGAGGCGCGCGGTGACGTTCCCAAACCCTATGACGCATTTACCACCGGACCGGATGGCGCACTGCAAATGGTGCGCCGGGACGGCCGGGACTGGCGAGGAATACGACGTTGAATTTGCAGGAATACGTAGACGCGGACATGATGGCGATCGACCTCGCCAACATTCTGGCTGATGAACTGTCCGAGGCGCTGCACCACGAAGACCGCGTGCTGTTTGCGGTGCCCGGAGGATCGACGCCGGGGCCGATTTTCGACGATCTCTGTGCCGCTGACATCGACTGGAGCCGGGTCGATGTTGTGCCCACCGATGAACGCTGGGTGCCGGAAGATCACGAACGCTCCAACGCGCGCATGATCAAGGAACGTCTTTTGGTCAACCGCGCGGCCGCTGCCCGTTTCATCCCGCTTTACACACCTGCACATTCACCGGAAGAGGTGTTGCCGGAACTTGAGTCGATGCTGACACCGGAGTTGCCGATTGCCGTCGCACTGATCGGGATGGGTGCGGATATGCACACCGCCTCGATGTTCCCCGGCGCAGACGGTCTTGAAGTCGCGCTGGACAGCCACGCGCCGATCCTCGTGCCGATCCGCCGCGATGACCTGCCCGATACCCGGATTACCCTTTCTGCCCGCATTTTGGGCGGTGCCGTCTCAAAGCACCTTGTCATCACCGGAGAGGACAAGCGCGACGCATTGAAACAGTCACGTCATTTGACGGCAGCGCAGGCCCCCGTTAGGAGAGTGCTGAGCGGCGCGACCGTACATTGGGCAAAGAGTTAGTATGTGGAATGAATTGAAAGACTTGCACGCCGCAACCGCGGCGCGTTCTATTGTTGACCTATTTGAAGACAGCGCCCGCGCCGAAACATTTTCACGGCATCACGACGGGCTTTTATTCGACTTTTCCAAAACCAATCTCGACGCTGACATCCTGAACGCGCTTGTTGCGCTGGCCGAAGAGGCATGCGTCGCGAACAAACGCGAGGCGATGTTTCGCGGCGACAAGATCAACGTCACCGAGGATCGCGCGGTCCTGCATACCGCCGCACGGGCCATTGTGGGCGATGCCCAAGATGGCGAGATCATGGTTGATGGCCATGACGTGATTGCCGAGATTCGCCAAACCCATCGCCGCATGGCGCGCTTCGCGCGCGCGGTGCGGGCCGGGGACTATCCGGCAGGGGGCGTGCAGATCACCGACGTGGTCAATATCGGCATTGGCGGCTCTGACCTTGGCCCCGCGATGGCCACCAAGGCGCTGGCCCCCTATGGCGACGGGCCGCGCTGTCATTTCGTGTCGAATGTCGATGGCGGTGATCTCGTGGACGTGGTCAAGCATCTGCGCCCCGAAACCACGCTGGTGGTGGTGGCCTCCAAGAGCTTTACGACCCAGGAAACCCTGATGAACGCCCGCTCCGCCCTGCGTTGGATGGAAGAGGCAGGCGGTGATCCGACGGCCCGGTTCGTGGCGATTTCAACGGCGATGGACCTGACCCGGGATTTCGGCATCAAGCCCGAGAACGTCTTTGGCTTCGGCAGTTGGATCGGTGGCCGCTACTCGGTCTGGGGGCCTATCGGCCTGTCGCTGATGCTGTCCATCGGGCCAGAGCGGTTCGAAGAGTTCCTGCGCGGCGGCCTTGCCATGGACCAGCACTTTCGTGACGCGCCGTTTGACCAGAACCTGCCGGTGCTTTTGGCCCTGATCGGGTTGTGGCACCAGAAGGTCTGCGGCTATCCGACTCGCGCCGTCATTCCCTACGAACAGCGCCTGCGCCGCCTTCCGGCCTATCTGCAACAGCTCGAGATGGAATCGAACGGCAAGGGCGTGGGCACCGATGGCCAACCCTTGCCCATGGGCGGCGGTCCGGTTGTCTGGGGCGAGCCGGGCACCAACGGCCAGCACGCGTTCTTCCAACTGATCCACCAAGGTCAGGACATCATCCCGGTCGAGTTCCTGCTTGGCGCCGAAAACCACGAGCCCTCGCTTGGTCACCATCACCGGGCGCTGATTGCCAATTGCCTTGCTCAGTCCGAAGCCCTGATGAAAGGCCGCTCGCTGGAGGAGGCGCGCAGGCAGCTTGAGGAAAAGGGCATGTCAGCGGAAAAGATCGACGAGATCGCGCCGCATCGTGTCTTTACCGGCAACCGCCCCTCGACGACCTTGCTCTATCCGCGCCTCACACCCTACGTTCTGGGCCAGATCATCGCGCTTTACGAGCACCGGGTGTTTGTCGAAGGCGCGATCCTTGGGCTTTATCCTTTCGATCAATGGGGCGTCGAGTTGGGCAAGGAACTGGCCAATGGATTGATGCCCGCAGTGAGCCGCCGTGAACGTGCGGAAGAGACCGAAGGATCGACCCTCAAACTGCTGCGCTACATCCACAACGTACGCGGCTGAGCGACGGGTTTGATCTTCGCTGTCAGGGACCCGCGGCGGCTTGCCGCAAATTAGGTCCGTTTTGTGCTATACTTCCCCAATTGACAGCAAATCAATGGGGGACGTCATGGCGATTGAGACACGGCAGTTTCCGTTGGGCACGTCGACCTGGCGGTACTTTGCAGAGATCCTGCGCAACACCAATTCCACCTTCACACCGAACAGTGACGGGACGAAACTGACCATCAGCAACGGATCGGGCCCGGATGTTGTCTTGAACGGCACCGGCCTGGATGTGAACGGGGGCATCTTTAGCGGCACCTTCGGCAGCATGTCCTTTGAACGCGCGGGCTTTATTGCCACGACGCTGCTGCTGCCGGCGGTTGTGCTTATGCAGACAGCGATCACGCTGGCCCTGTCGCAAAGCGGCAAGTCCAACCCGGTCAAGGATGCGCTGTTCTTTCAACTCCTGCTGCCTGCGATCTTCTTTCTCGACGTCTTGGGCCATGTCGGGCGTGACATCGTCGATGATTTCGAAAGCAACGACTTCATCAACACCGGCGGCGGGCGCGACACGATCTTTTACCGTGGCGGTGCAGACCAGATCGACGGCGGCAAGGGGTTCGACACGCTGGATGGCAAGTTCCTGAACGACACGCTGAACGTGAACCTTGGTGCCAACACGATTTCGACGGGCGGTGCACCCGCGGTGGTCGGGACGATCCAGAAGGTCGAGAATATCAACGGTACCAGCGGGAATGACACCCTGATCGGCAATGCCGCGGACAATACTATCCTTGGCCGGGCAGGGGATGATTTCATTCTGGGTGGTCGCGGGGCGGATTACCTTGGCGGTGGAGATGGTAGGGATTCCCTGAACGGTGAGCGAGGCAACGATACGTTGTTTGGTGGCACCGGAGGTGACTCGCTGAGTGGTGGGCTTGGCAATGACCGGCTTGAAGGTGAGTCCGGACAGGACACGCTGTTTGGCGGGGCAGGGAACGATGTTCTCATCGGCGGGGCGCACAGCGACGTTCTGAATGGCGGCGATCATCACGATACGCTCAAGGGCGGCTCTGGCAAGGATACCCTGAAGGGCGGCAATGGCTCGGACGTTCTGGAAGGGGGCAAGGGCAACGATGTGCTGAAAGGCGGACTGGCGCGCGACACGCTCAAGGGCGGTGCCGGAGACGATGTGATCGAAGGCGGTTTGGGCGGCGATGACCTGTTCGGAGGTCCGGGGAGTGACACCTTTGTTTTCACCGACGGAGGCCCCAACGGCTTTGACAAGATCTTTGATTTCAACGCCGCCGAGGACCAGATCCGCATCAAGGGCAGCAATGCCAATGAAGTGACTGTAACCGACAATGGCACCGATACGATTGTCACCTATGATGGCGGGCAGGTCACGCTCAAGGGGGTCTTGCTGACCGAGAGCGACATCACCTTCGATTTCTAGGGAAACTCTGGAGCGGGTAACGGGAATCGAACCCGTAACAAGAGCTTGGGAAGCTCGTGTGATACCTTTTCACCATACCCGCTCGTGGGGTTCTGGGTAGTGAAACACCCCCGCAAGGTCAAGCCTTGGCAGGGGTGTTTTTGTTTCTGATTTTGTCTTGCGATCAGGCGCGACGACGGCGACGGCGGCGACCGCCATCTTCTCCGGCACCGTCTCCGCCACCGGTGTTGAAGTTCACCTGCGGCAGATCGACGACAGTGCCAAGGATCGGGAAAGGATCGGACGAGTTCGGAATGGCCGAGGCGTTCACGAAGTGCTCCTGGAAGCGCGGCTCGACGGCTGTTTCGATCTTCTCGATCTGGCGCACGGTTTCCTCGATCTCGCCGCGGGCTTCGGTGTTCAAAAGCGCGATGCGGGCACCGGTACCGGCGGCGTTGCCGGCCGATGTCACCTTGTCGAGCGCGCAGTCGGGGATCATGCCCAGAACCATCGCGTGTTTGGCCGAGATATGCGCGCCGAAAGCGCCGGCAAGCACCACGCGATCCACGGTGTCGACCTCCAGCTTGTCCATCAGCAGACGTGCACCGGAATAGAGCGCGGCCTTGGCCATCTGGATGGCGCGGATGTCGGGGTTGGTCACGGTGATGGTCGGGCCACCTTCGGCAGAGCCGTCCCACAACAGGTAGGCATTGGTGCGCCCGTCCTGAACACAGCGCGATGTGCCGACCTGTTCGGCAGAACCGATCAAACCCGAGGCATCAAGGATACCGGCCAGCCGCATTTCGGCGATGGCCTCGATGATGCCCGATCCGCAGATGCCGGTGATGCCGGTGGTGGCAATCGCGACGTCGAAACCTTCTTCGTCCGACCAGATCTCCGAGCCGATCACACGGAAACGCGGTTCCTTGGTGATGGGGTCGATTTCCACACGCTCGATCGCGCCGGGGGCGGCACGCTGGCCGCTGGAAATCTGCGCACCTTCAAAGGCGGGACCGGTGGGCGAGGAGCAGGCCAGAACCTTTTCCTTGTTGCCCAGCAGGATTTCCGCGTTGGTGCCCACGTCGACCACCAGAACAAGGTCTTCGGACTTGTCCGGCGCTTCCGACAGGGCCACCGCGGCGGCATCGGCACCGACGTGGCCGGCGATACAGGGCAGGAGATAGACACGGGCCGCGGGGTGGATGTTGAGGTCGAGTTCCACGGCGCGCAGGGCCAGCGCGTTGGAGGTGGCGAGCGCAAAGGGTGCCTGTCCCAGTTCGAACGGGTCGATGCCAAGGAACAGGTGGTGCATGACCGGGTTGCAGACAAAGACCGCGTCCACGATCAGCGCCTTGTCGATCTCGGCTTCGGCGGCGATCTGGGTGAACAGCGCGTTCATGCCCTCGCGCACGGCGCGGGTCATCTCAAGGTCGCCCCCCTTGTTCATCATCGCATAGGAGACGCGGCTCATCAGGTCTTCGCCAAAGCGGATCTGCGGGTTCATGATGCCTGAAGAGGCCACGACCTCGCCGGTCTTCAGATCGCACAGGTGGGCGGCAATGGTGGTCGAGCCAAGATCAACCGCAAGACCATAGACCGATCCCTCGTAGTAGCCGGGCCAGATGTGCATGATTTTGGGCGGATGGCTGTCATCACCAAGGTGCACGGCCACGGTGACCTTCCAGTCGCCCTTGCGCAGGATCGGCTGCATCTGTTGCAGGATGTGCAGGTCGGTTTTCACGTCCTTCAGATCCCACTGGGTTTCCAGCGCCTCGATCAGGCGCTCCATATCGCCGGAGGGCTTGTGCATGTCCGGCTCTTCCACCTCGACATAGAACAGGCGGGTCGACGGGTTCATGGTGATGTCACGGGCCTCGGCGCGTTTGCGCACGACCTGACGGTGGACCTGGCTTTCGGGCGGCACGTCGATCACGATGTCGCCCTGAACGGTGGCCTGACAGCCAAGGCGGCGGCCGTCGATCAGGCCGCGCTTGTCCTTGTAGCGCTGCTCGACCTTGTTCCATTCCGACAGGGCGCCATCTTCGACGGTCACGCCGTGCTTGGGAAATTCGCCGTAAGAGGGCGTGATCTGGCATTTCGAACAGATGCCACGCCCGCCGCAGACCGAATCCAGGTCAACGCCCAGTTGACGGGCGGCGGTAAGGATCGGCGTACCAACGGGGAAATTGCCACGTTTGCCGGATGGGGTGAAGATCACGAGAGGATCGCTGCTCATGTGTCCAGATACCTGTCTAAGTTTGTTCGCGCGAAGTATAGAATAAGTGACTGGTCGCGCTTGGAAAGACAAGGAGCGGCATCGAAAGGTAAAAGCGCGGCATATCCTGCGCTTTTTGTGGCGATTTTGCTGGCTGATCTGTCGCTCTGGTGCCGAATTTCGGATTTTGAGGTATATTTCGCGTCACAGAGGTGGAAGTTCCGCAAAATAGGGGTTTCGCACCCCTTGAAGCCATGCGATAGGGAAGCGCCAAACGAGGTCACCCTAGGAGATGTGTGATGAAGATTCGTGAGGCGCTTACCTTCGATGATGTTCTTCTGGTTCCGGCGGCATCCAATGTGCTTCCGACAACCGCTGATACGCGGACGCGTGTCACCAAAAGCATCGACCTGAACATCCCGCTCCTGTCATCGGCCATGGACACGGTCACCGAGTCGCGCATGGCGATCGCGATGGCACAGGCCGGCGGTATGGGGGTGATCCACAAGAACCTCGACGCCGAACAGCAGGCCCGCGAGGTGCGCCGGGTAAAACGCTTCGAATCCGGCATCGTCTACAATCCGGTGACCCTGACCCGCGACCAGACCATCGCCGATGCCCGCGCGCTGGTGGAACGCTACAACTTTACCGGCTTCCCGGTGGTGGATGCGCAGGGCCGCGTCGAAGGTATCGTCACCAACCGTGACATGCGTTTTGCCACCTCGGATGACACGCCGGTTCATGTGGTGATGACAACCAACGACCTCGCCATGCTTCAGGAACCCGCCGATCTGGACGAAGCCAAAAGCATGATGCGCGCCCGTCGTATCGAGAAACTGCTGGTGGTTGACGGCGAGAACAAGCTGACCGGTCTTTTGACTCTGAAAGACACCGAACAGGCCGTTCTGAACCCGACCGCCTGCAAGGACGATCTGGGCCGCCTGCGCGTGGCTGCGGCCTCGTCGGTGGGCGACAGCGGTTTTGCCCGCTCGGAGCTGCTGATTGATGCAGGCGTCGACATCGTGGTTGTCGATACCGCGCACGGCCACTCGGAAGGGGTGATCGAGGCAGTCAAGCGCATCAAGGCGCAGTCCAATGCCGTTCAGGTGATCGCGGGCAACGTGGCCACTGCGGATGCGACCAAGGCGCTGATTGATGCCGGTGCAGACGCCGTCAAGGTGGGGATCGGCCCCGGTTCGATCTGTACCACCCGTATGGTGGCCGGTGTTGGTGTGCCACAGCTGAGCGCGATCATGGATTGTGCCGAAGCAGCCGGTGACACCCCGGTGATTGCCGACGGTGGCATCAAGTTCTCGGGTGACTTCGCCAAGGCGATTGCCGCAGGGGCCTCCTGTGCCATGGTCGGCTCGATGATCGCGGGCACCGACGAGTCCCCGGGCGAAGTGATCCTCTATCAGGGCCGTTCGTTCAAATCCTACCGTGGCATGGGCTCGCTTGGCGCCATGGCACGCGGCTCGGCGGATCGCTACTTCCAGAAGGACGCGGCCAGCGACAAGCTGGTGCCGGAAGGGATCGAAGGCCAGGTGCCCTACAAGGGCGGCGCGGGCGCGGTCATTCACCAGCTGGTGGGCGGCCTGCGGGCGGCCATGGGCTATACCGGTAACGCCACCGTTGAAGAGATGCGCAAGAACTGCCAGTTCGTTAAGATCACCGGTGCAGGCCTCAAGGAAAGCCACGTCCACGACGTGCAGATCACCCGCGAGAGCCCGAACTACCGGATCGGCTGATGACACCTGCGGCGCGGGTCCAGACGGCGATCGAGCTTCTGGACGAGATCATCGCGGGCACGCCCGCCGAAAAGGCGCTCACCGGATGGGCGCGGCGGGCGCGGTTCGCGGGGTCGAAAGACCGTGCCGCGGTGCGTGACCATGTCTACGACGTCTTGCGCCAGCGCCGCTTGGCAAGCGAGCTTGGAGGCGGCCTGACGGGCCGTCGCCTGATGATCGGTCTGCTACGCGCGCAAGGTGCTGATCCTTCTGACCTCTTCACCGGACCCCCGTATGCGCCGGCCCCTCTGGAGGCGGGCGAACTTGAGGCAGGCACGGCCAGTGGCCAGCCCGATTTGCCGGATTGGATCGTCCCGCCCATGCAGGAGGCGCTTGGGGCAGATTTCGAAGGCAATGCGCAAGCCATGCGCGCGCGTGCGCCGGTGTTCCTGCGGGTGAATTTGCGCAAAGCCTCACCCGAAAAGGCCTTTGGTGCTTTGCAGGAAGATGGCATCATTGCCGAGACATCGGAAATCTCCGACACCGCGCTGCTTGTGACCGAGGGGCAGCGCAAGATCAACAACAGCCGCGCCTATCGCGAGGGGCTGGTGGAATTGCAGGACGCCTCGAACCAGGCCGCGGTGCAGGCGCTCGACCTTCAGGATGGTTGCAAGGTGCTTGACTACTGCGCGGGCGGCGGCGGCAAGGTGCTGGCGATGGCGGGGCGCTGCAAGGGCAGTTTCTTTGCCCATGATGCCAACCACGGCCGGATGCGCGACCTGCCAGACCGCGCCAAACGCGCCGGGGCCAAGGTGCGCACGCTGCGGACGAATGATATTCCGGGGCAGGGGCCTTATGACCTCGTGTTCTGCGACGTTCCCTGTTCCGGCAGCGGGACATGGCGCCGGACACCGGATGCCAAGTGGCGCTTTGAAAAACGGGACCTGGACGAGCTTAACAGGGTCCAGTTCGATATCCTCTCGGAAGCGGCAGCCCATGTGGCCAACGAAGGGCGTTTGGCCTATGCCACCTGTTCGCTGTTGCGGGCGGAAAACCATGATGTCGTGGACCGTTTTCTGGCCGCCAATCCCGAATGGTCCGTGTCCTTTGAAAAGCAATGGACGCTTCTGGACGGCTGTGATGGCTTTTTCCTGACAATCCTGTCGCGCTAACCCTCAAATTTGGCCACTGTACTCAACCTGTGGTAGTGTCCGCTTAAGCCGTTGTTAAGAAGCAACGACTTAAAACGGGGAAACGAGGTTTGAGAGGGGGCCGCCGTGACGGTTTCTGCACTGCAATCCGGGCAGGCATGGCGCAGCTGGCTGCGCATTGGTCTGTTGTGGGGCGCGGCCATTGGTCTGTTCCTGCTGTCCGGCATGGCGTCACAAGAGGCCTCGCGCCTGTCTCTGATTGTTGCGGGCGCCATTCTCGGCTTTTTCACGCTGTTTTTATGGGTGCATGACCTGCAAATGAAATCGCGCCGAAAGGCGGTGTCCAAGGGCCTTGGGGCGATGGTCGCGCTTGGTCCGTATCAGCAATACCTGACGGATGGCGACAGCGAGATACTTGCCGCCAATGCCGAAGGTGAAAGACTATCCGGCGGGGCGACCGACATGATCGCCTGTCTCGGCGCGTCCCTTGCAGACGTAGAGGGCATCACCAGCCGATTGCTCGCCGCAGCAGCGGACAAGGGCGCGACAAGTGATGAGTTTCACACCCGCGACGGCAAGATCGCCATACATGTGGCGGCCGTGTCACCGGGCATATTCCAGTGGCAGGTGCATCGACACAGCTATCTGACCAACACGGAAGGCGCCGGAATCCCCCGTCTGCCCATGTTAACGGTCAGTGCCAAGGGGGCGGTTTTGTTCATGAATGCCGCCGCGCGCGAGTTGCTGGGCGCACGCCGCACGGCCCTGCGCGAGATCTTTGGCGATGACGGTCCGCGCCAGGGCGAGGCCAACACCATCCTGACCGAGGAGGGTGGCAAGAAATGCCTGGTGGCCGAGTTCCCGACCAGCGCCGGACGCCGCGAAATCTATCTCCTGCCAACCACCGCGCCGCGCATCCCGGGCGATGTGGTGATGTTCGAGGACCTGCCGATCGCGCTCTTGAAGATTGCCGTCGACGGGCGGGTTGTTTCGGCCAACCGCGCCGCGCGGGCGCTGGTGAAGCGGGATTTCCGCCAAACCGTGGAACTTCAGGGGTTGATGGAGGGGCTGGGCCGGTCGATCAACGACTGGCTGGCCGAGGCCGCGGCAGGGCACGGGGGCAACCATTCGGAGTTCCTTTTATTGCGCCGCGAGGATCGCGAAGTCTTTGTCCAGGTGAGCCTGAACCGGGTGGTTGAAGGCGGGCGGATTTTCCTGATTGCGGTCTTGAGTGATGCAACCGAGTTGAAATCGCTCGAAGCGCAATTCGTGCAAAGCCAGAAGATGCAGGCCATTGGCCAGTTGGCAGGCGGCGTCGCGCATGATTTCAACAACCTGCTGACCGCGATTTCGGGACATTGCGACCTCATGCTGCTGCGCCATGACGAAGGGGACCCAGACTATGGTGATCTCGTGCAGATCAATCAGAACGCGAACCGCGCCGCGGCACTTGTGGGCCAGCTTCTGGCCTTTTCCCGCAAGCAGAACCTGCGCCCGGAGGTGCTCGACCTGCGCGATACGCTGGCCGATCTGACGCATCTCCTGAACCGACTCGTGGGGGAAAAGGTGCGGCTGACATTGATGCACGACCCCGAGCTCAGCGCCATCCGCGCCGACAAGAGGCAGTTGGAGCAGGTCTTGATGAACCTTGTCGTCAATGCCCGCGACGCGATGCCAAAGGGGGGCGAGATCATCATCCAGACCGAAAGCCTGCGTCTCGACAAGCCGCTCAAGCGGGATCGGGCCACGGTGCCGGCGGGAACCTATGTCTGTGTCAGGGTGCGCGACGAAGGTGTCGGCATTCCCGGTGACAAACTTCAGAAAGTCTTTGAACCCTTCTTTACCACCAAGCGCACCGGCGAAGGGACCGGACTTGGCCTGTCAACGGCCTATGGCATCGTGAAACAGACCGGCGGCTATATCTTTGTCGATTCGACACCGGGAGAGGGCACGCAGTTTACCCTGATGTTCTCCGAGCATGACCTCTACGATGTGCCCAAACCGGTGATAGAAGCGGAACGTCAGGCGGCCCAGTTACGGCCACAGGGTGGCGTTGTTCTGCTTGTCGAGGACGAGGCGCCGGTGCGCAGCTTTGCCTCGCGTGCCCTGCGCCTGCGCGGGCTGACGGTGCTTGAGGCGGGCACCGGCGAAGAGGCGCTGGAAACGCTGGAAGATGCCGACCTGCATGTCGATCTGTTTGTGACCGACGTGGTGATGCCCGGCATGGATGGCCCGAGCTGGGTGCAGAAAGCCCGCCAGCGCCGCCCTGAGGTCAAGGTGGTCTTCATGTCCGGCTATGCCGAAGACAGTTTTTCCGACCGGCAGGCCAAGATCGCCAATTCCACCTTCCTGCCCAAGCCGTTTTCACTCAATGACCTGACGGGCATTGTCATGGAACACCTTGGCGAGGCTCAGGAAATTCCGGCGTAAAGGTCGAACTCTTCGGCACATTTGCGGCGCAGCTTGTCTTCGACTTTCTTTGACAGGGTCAGTTCCATGCTGGGCGAGACGTTCTCGCGCCCCAGCGTGATCTTGCGCGACAGCCGCTCTTCAAGAAACCCGAGCAGCTTGTCCTGGTCTTCGTAGCGGAACAGGAAATCGACCTTGGTGCCGTTGGGGCGCGGTTCGATGAACTTGGCCTGACTGCCCACATTGGCAAAGGCCGGGCGGTCTCCCTTGCAATAGGCATCGACGAATTCGTCGAAGGTCTTGTCGTGGGTGGCGTTCGGGTGCCCCTTCATCGCATCGCGCTGCCGGTAACGATACCAACTGCCCAGCCAGCTGATCGGTTCCCGGATCACCGCCACGGTCTGCATGTTTTCTTCGCCGCAGGCCTTTTCGAACATCGGCCGGAAAAACCGGTTGTAGCGATAGACCGGCGCATGTTTCAGCTGCGGCGGGTTGGAGACAACCATGTCGGCGTGGGGGGCGAGCGCGGATTCTATCGCCGTGGTGCCGGTTTTGGGAACGGATAAGATAACGAGTTTTTCTTTCCAGAAAACAAGCATTTGGCGGCCTCAATACAGTCTGCTCAAGATCATTCTTGGCTGGTAAACTACTCTTTAAGACCTCTCTGAAAAAGCTGTTTATAGAGAATTTTGTTGAAATGTTCTCCTTTTGATCTCATAACATGTGAGAACACAAGGTGAACGCAGGCAATCATTGCCGCCGGCAACGGTGTGTGGAATAAGGAAGCGAACCAATGGCAACGGCAGAACTGTTTGATATGAGCAGCAAGAAAACGGCAGACAAGCAAAAGGCGCTGGACAGCGCCCTGGCCCAGATCGAACGCCAGTTCGGCAAGGGCTCGATCATGAAACTCGGCGCGGACAACCCGATCCAGGAAATCGAGGCCACCTCGACCGGATCGCTGGGGCTCGATATCGCGCTTGGCATCGGTGGCCTGCCCAAGGGCCGCATCATTGAAATCTATGGGCCGGAAAGCTCTGGCAAGACCACGCTGACCCTGCACTGCATCGCGGAAGAGCAGAAAAAGGGCGGCGTCTGCGCCTTTGTCGACGCGGAACACGCGCTTGATCCGCAATACGCCAAGAAACTGGGTGTCGACCTTGACGAACTGCTGATTTCGCAGCCCGACACCGGCGAACAGGCGCTCGAGATCACCGATACGCTGGTGCGCTCTGGCGCGGTCAACATGGTGGTGGTCGATTCGGTGGCCGCCCTGACCCCGAAATCGGAACTCGAAGGCGACATGGGCGATTCGAACGTCGGTGTTCAGGCCCGCCTGATGAGCCAGGCCATGCGCAAGCTGACCGGGTCTATCGCGCGTTCGAACTGCATGGTGATCTTCATCAACCAGATCCGCATGAAGATCGGCGTCATGTTCGGCAGCCCCGAAACCACCACCGGTGGTAACGCGCTCAAGTTCTATTCGTCGGTCCGTCTGGATATCCGCCGCATCGGCGCCATCAAGGACCGTGACGAGGTGGTCGGCAACGCAACCCGCGTGAAGGTTGTGAAAAACAAGGTTGCGCCGCCCTTCAAGCAGGTGGAATTCGACATCATGTATGGCGAAGGCATCTCGAAGATGGGCGAACTTCTTGACCTGGGTGTCAAGGCGGGCGTGGTCGAGAAATCCGGCTCGTGGTTCTCTTATGGCGACGAACGCATCGGGCAGGGCCGCGAGAACGCCAAGAATTTCCTGCGGGAAAACAAGCGTATGGCCTATGAAATCGAAGACAAGATCCGTGCTGCCCACGGCCTCGACTTCGATATGCCGCCCGGCGAAGAAGACAATGATGTGCTGATGGAAGACGACGCTTGAATCACGTCACGACCGAAGAATTGATGCGGGCGCTCCCGCATGTGTTGGCCGCCCCCAAGGATGGGGCGGCCATTTCCATGTTGTGCCTGCGGCCCGAGCGTAACAAGCGCCGCTTCGTGGATGAAATCACCCTGACCCGTGAAAACGGCATCCCCGGCGAACGCTGGAAGGATCAGCCGTGGCTGCGCACCCAAGACGGCGCGCCGCATCCCGGCATTCAGGTGTCGATCCTGCAACACCGGGTGCTGGATCTGGTCTGGCGCGACCGCGAAAACACCGTGCATCCCGGCGATACCTTCATCGCCGATATGGACCTGTCCGAAGCCAATTTGCCCGTCGGCCAGTTCCTGGAAATCGGCGAAGCGGTGCTGAAGGTCTCGGAGGTCTTCAACGACGGCTGCGTCAAGTGGAAGGCGCGCTATGGCAGCGAGGCGAAAGACTGGATCACCATGCCTGGCCACCCGGAACTGCGCCTGCGCGGCGTACTTTGCAGTATCGAACGGGACGGCATCATCCGCGAGGGTGATATTCTGAGGAAAATCGACCCGTTATAGGACCAGTTGGCGCAAGTCTGCTTTGACATGTGGACAGGGGCGGGCAGGGGGTTTAAACCCGGGCGGAACCAATAAATCAGCCGCGAGAGACCTATCTCATGCCCAGCCTGAACGACATCCGGTCGACCTTCCTCAACTACTTTGCCAAGCAGGGCCACGAAGTCGTGCCGTCCTCGCCCCTGGTGCCCCGCAACGACCCCACGCTGATGTTCGTGAACTCGGGCATGGTGCAGTTCAAGAACTGCTTTACCGGCGTCGACAAGCGCGACTACGTGCGCGCTACCACCGCGCAGAAATGTGTGCGTGCCGGCGGCAAGCACAATGACCTCGACAACGTCGGCTATACCGCGCGTCACCACACGTTTTTCGAGATGCTCGGCAACTTCTCGTTCGGTGATTACTTCAAGCACGAGGCCATCCCCTTTGCCTGGGAGCTGATCACCAAGGAATTCGATATTCCCAAGGACAAGCTCTATACGACGGTCTACCACACCGACGATGAAGCCTTTGAAATCTGGAAGAAAGTCGGCGTGCCGGAAGATCGCATCATCCGCATCGCCACCTCGGACAACTTCTGGCAGATGGGCCCGACTGGCCCCTGTGGCCCCTGTACCGAGATCTTCTATGACCACGGCGATCACATCTGGGGTGGCCCTCCGGGCAGCCCGGAAGAAGACGGCGACCGTTTCATCGAGATCTGGAACATCGTTTTCATGCAGAACGAAAAGTTCGAAGACGGCTCGATGGTGGATCTCGACATGCAGTCGATCGACACCGGCATGGGCCTCGAGCGGATCGGCGCTCTGCTGCAGGGCAGCCATGACAACTATGACACCGATCTCTTCAAATCGCTGATCGAGGCTTCGGCCAATGTCACCTCGACCGATCCCTATGGCGACAAGAACGTGCATCACCGCGTGATCGCAGACCACCTGCGCTCGACCTCGTTCCTGATTGCCGATGGCGTGATGCCGTCGAACGATGGCCGTGGGTATGTGCTGCGCCGCATCATGCGCCGCGCGATGCGTCACGCCCACCTTCTGGGCGCGAAAGATCCGGTCATGCACCAGCTGGTTCCGGCACTGGTTCAGCAGATGGGCCAGGCCTATCCCGAACTGACCCAGGCGCAGGCGCTGATCACCGAGACGCTGAACCTTGAGGAAACCCGCTTCAAGCAGACGCTCGATCGCGGTCTCAAGCTGCTGGATGACGAGCTGGCCGGTCTGGAAGAGGGCGCACCGCTGGCGGGCGATGCGGCCTTCAAACTCTATGACACCTATGGCTTCCCGCTTGACCTGACGCAGGACGCCCTGCGTGAAAAGGGCCGCGAAGTGGACACCGCGGGCTTTGACGCCGCCATGGCCGAACAGAAGGCCAAGGCGCGTGCGGCCTGGGCCGGTTCCGGCGATGCGGCACAAAGCGAAGTCTGGTTTGACCTGGCCGAAGAAGCCGGCGCGACCGAGTTCCTGGGCTATGACACCGAAAGCGCTGAAGGCCAGGTCGTGGCCATCGTCGTTGACGGCGAAGCCACCGATAAGCTTGAGGCTGGCGCAACCGGGTGGCTGGTGATGAACCAGACGCCGTTCTATGCCGAAAGCGGCGGTCAGGTAGGCGACCACGGCTATGTGGCGCGTCTTGAGAACCGCGATGACATTGCCAAGGTCGAAGACGTTCAGAAATTCGCCGAGGGCAAGCTGTTCGCGCATAAGGTCACGGTGGATCAGGGCACCTTTGCCAAGGGCGATCCGGTGGCGATGGAGGTGGATCACACCCGCCGCAGCGCCATCCGCGCCAACCACTCGGCCACGCACCTGCTGCACGAGGCCCTGCGTGAACACCTCGGTGATCATGTTGCTCAGCGCGGCTCGCTGAACGCGGCGGATCGTTTGCGCTTTGACTTTAGCCACGCCAAGGCCCTGAGCGCAGAAGAGCTGCACAAGGTGGGTCTCGACGTGAATGCCTACATCCGTCAGAACACAGCTGTCGAAACCCGCATCATGACCCCGGACGACGCCCGCGAGATCGGCGCTCAGGCGCTGTTTGGCGAGAAGTATGGGGATGAGGTACGTGTTGTCTCGATGGGCCGTGCCAACACCGGCAAGGGCATGGGCGGCGATACCTATTCGATCGAACTCTGCGGCGGTACCCACGTCAAGCAGACCGGCGACATCGGTGTGTTCGTCCTCCTCGGCGACAGCGCGTCGTCGGCCGGTGTCCGCCGGATCGAGGCGCTGACCGGTGAGGCCGCATTTGAACATCTCGAGCGTGAGGCAGGCCGCATGGCGCAGGTCGCCGGTGCCCTCAAGGCACAGCCTGCCGATGTCATGGACCGTCTGAAATCCATCATGGACGAACGCAAGGCGCTTCAGAACGAGGTGGCCCAGCTGCGCCGCGAACTGGCGATGGCCGGTGGTGCCGGGCAGGGCGGTGCCACCGAAGCCAAGGACGTGAACGGCGTGAAGTTCTTTGCCCAGGTGCTGACCGGCGTCTCGGGCAAGGACCTGCGTCCGCTGCTGGACGAGCACAAGACCCGCCTTGAAAGCGGTGCCGTGCTGCTGATCGCCGACGAAGGCGGCAAGGTAGCAGTCGCTGCCGGTGTGACCAACGATCTGACCGACAGCCTGTCGGCGGTTGATCTTGTCCGCTCCGCGGTCGAGGCCCTTGGTGGCAAGGGCGGCGGTGGCCGTCCCGACATGGCACAAGGTGGTGCCAAAGATGCCAGCAACGCCGACGCCGCCATGGCCGCTGCCGAGGCCGTGATTGCGGGCTGACCATTTGGTCAAAAAAAGCTTGGACTGTCCGGCACATCGTCTAAACTGCCGGGCAGATCAAACAAGGGGGAGATTCCCATGCCCGCACTCTGGATTGCACATGTGACCGTCACTGACGCCGAGGCCTATGGCAAATACGCCGAACTGGCCGGGCCGGCTATCGCCAAACATGGCGGCCATTTTATCGCCCGTGCCGGCAAGTTCGTGCAGCTTGAGGGCAAGGAGCGCCCGCGCAACGTGGTTGCGAAATTCCCGGATGTCGAGACCGCAGTCGCGTGTTACAACAGCCCGGAATACCAGGAGGCGCTCAGCCATGCGCGCGGTGCTTCGGAACGTGAACTGATGGTCGTGGAGACCAGCGAATAATCAGAAGGAGACTGGCCAGATGTGCCGATGGGCCGCCTATATCGGGCACCCCTGTTATCTCGAAGATGTCATCATCAGGCCAGATCACTCGCTGATCCAGCAAAGCATGCAAGCGGTCGAATGCAAGACCCAGACCAACGCCGACGGTGTTGGTCTTGCGTGGTATGATCGCCGTCCCGAGCCGGGGCTTTATCGCGACACGCATCCCGCGTGGTCCGATCCCAACCTCAGATCCCTGACCGCGCAGGTGCAATCGGGCCTGTTCCTGGCCCATGTGCGGGCCTCGACCGGCACCGCCACCAGCCGCAACAATTGCCACCCTTTCGCGGTGCGCAACTGGTCGTTCATGCACAACGGGCAGATCGGGGGCTTTGAAACCTTCCGCCGCCGTGCCGACATGCTGATCCCCGACGAGCTTTATCCCGAACGCAAAGGGGCCACCGACAGCGAGGTGATTTTCCTGCTTGGTCTCGCCGAGGGTCTGGATCACGGCCCCAAGGAGGCGATGGAGATCGCCGTGGGCGTGTTGCAGCGCATGAGCCGCGACAAGGGCGCCAAGCCACATGTCCGCATCGGGGCGGCGTTTTCCGACGGCGAAACCTTGTATGCGATCCGCTATGCCTCGGACGAGCGCGCGCCCACGGTCTATCACCGCTGGAGCGACAGCCGCAAAGGCCGCGCCGTGGTCAGCGAACCTCTGGTACAGGCCGAGGACGGATGGGAAGAGGTGCCGGCAGGAAGCTTCTGCCGCTTCTCGAAAGACGGGTCTTTCTCGATCGAACCTTTCAAGCCGCTGATCTGAAACAAAAAACGCCGGAGGTAATCTCCGGCGTTTCTGATTTCTCACATTGGAACAGGTAAAACCCGTTACCCTTGCTTCGACATCCTCTTGCGCTCGTGCGGATCGAGATAGCGCTTGCGCAGACGTACGTTGTTCGGGGTCACTTCCACCAGTTCGTCGTCGTTGATGTAAGCAATCGCCTCTTCCAGCGAGAGGGTCATCGGCGTGGTCAGGCGTACCGCTTCGTCCGAACCCGAGGCCCGCACGTTGGTGAGCTTCTTGCCCTTCAGCGGGTTCACTTCGAGATCGTTGTCACGGCTGTGTTCACCGATGATCATGCCGGTATAGACGTCGGCCTGTGCGCCGATCATCATCTTGCCGCGATCTTCAAGGTTCCACAGGGCGTAAGCAACCGACTGGCCGTTCTCCATCGAGATCAGAACACCTGCACGACGGCCGGGGATGGCGCCCTTGTAGGGGGTCCAGCCGTGGAACACGCGGTTCAGAACACCGGTGCCCCGGGTGTCGGTCAGGAATTCGCCGTGATAGCCGATCAGGCCACGCGACGGCACGTGTGCGATGATGCGGGTCTTGCCAGCCCCGGCGGGGCGCATCTCGACCAGCTCACCCTTGCGAGAGCCGGTCAGCTTTTCGATCACGGCGCCCGAGTATTCGTCGTCCACGTCGATGGTGGCTTCTTCGACCGGCTCCATCTTCTGGCCGTCTTCTTCGCGCATGATCACCTGCGGACGCGAGATCGACAGTTCAAAGCCTTCGCGGCGCATGTTCTCGATCAGAACACCCATCTGGAGTTCGCCACGGCCCGAAACTTCGAAAGCCTCGCCGCCGGGGGTGTCGGCGATCTTGATCGCCACGTTCGACTCGGCCTCTTTGTAGAGACGGTCACGGATCACGCGCGACTGAACCTTCTTGCCGTCACGACCCGCCAGCGGGCTGTCGTTGATGCCAAAGGTCACGGTGATGGTTGGCGGGTCAATCGGCTGCGCTTCGAGCGGCTCTTCGACGGCCAGCGCACAGATGGTGTCGGCCACGGTGGCCTTGGCCATACCGGCAATCGACACGATGTCACCGGCCTGTGCTTCTTCGATGTCCTGCTGGGCCAGACCACGGAAGGCCTGGATCTTGGTGACGCGGAACTGTTCGATTTTCTGACCGATGCGGCTGATCGCCTGCACGGTTGCGCCGACCTTGAGAGTGCCCGATTCCACGCGACCGGTCAGGATGCGGCCCACGAAGGGGTCAGAACCAAGGGTGGTCGCCAGCATGCGGAAATCATCATCCTGCTGGTTGACCTGCTTGGGGGCAGGAACATGGTTCACGATCAGGTTGAAGAGGGCGTGCAGGTCCTTGCGCGGACCGTCCAGTTCGGCATCGGCCCAGCCATTCCGGCCCGAGGCATACATGTGCGGAAAGTCCAGCTGGTCGTCGTTGGCATCCAGCGAGGCAAACAGGTCAAAACACTCGTCCAGCGCGCGATCCGGTTCGGCATCCGGCTTGTCGACCTTGTTCAGAACAACAATCGGACGCAGCCCCAGCGCCAGCGCCTTGGAGGTCACGAATTTGGTCTGCGGCATCGGGCCTTCGGCGGCATCCACCAGCAGCACAACTCCATCCACCATGCTCAGGATACGCTCGACCTCGCCGCCGAAATCGGCGTGGCCGGGGGTGTCCACGATGTTGATGCGGGTGCCTTTCCACTCAACACTGGTGGGTTTTGCGAAAATCGTGATCCCGCGTTCGCGCTCGAGATCGTTGCTGTCCATGGCGCGCTCGGCCACTTCCTGGTTTTCGCGGAATGCGCCGGACTGTTTCAGCAGCTCGTCCACAAGGGTGGTCTTGCCGTGGTCAACGTGCGCGATGATCGCAATATTACGAAGGTCCATTTGATATGCCTTTCCTGTTCGCGCCTCCGGTATCCTGCGGGCGCGAAAAAGGCCAGCCCCTTAATGGCCTGCGGTCTTGGAAAACAGGTTAATGACCACGATTCCGGCGAGGATCATGCCGATCCCGATCACTGCGGGCAGGTCCAGTTTCTGTTGCAGCCAGAAATAGCCGATGATCGCCACCAGAACGATGCCCAGCCCCGACCAGATCGCATAGGTGATGCCAATGGGCAAAACTCGAAGCGTCATGCTGAGCAGGTAAAAGGAAATGGCATAGCCGATCAGCACCACAAGCGAGGGGATCAGCCGTGTGAACTGGTGGCTGAGTTGCAGGGCCGTGGTGGCAATCGTCTCGGCAATCACTGCCAGAAGAAGGATGATATAGGTCTTGGCCATCGCTTGAACTCCTGCGCCGTCCTTGATCCCCCGCTACAGCCCCGCAAGCGATTTGCCAATCCGGATTCTTATCAATGGGCGGTGTTTCAGGTGGCGATATAGCGGTCGCGGCGATGGTTGGTGGCAATCACGACGTTGGTGACAATGGCCCCCAGAAGCGACCAGCCCACGGTGGCAGGCGAAAACAGGAAGATTGCCAGCGTAAAGACGCAGGCATCGAACCCAAGCTGAACCCAGCCCGCCTTGATACCGCGCGTGTCCTGCAACCAGACCGCCACAATCCCCACGCCGCCAAGGGTGGCCCCGTGGCGGAACAGGACCAGCAGGCCGATCCCAGCGGTCACACCGGCCAGAACCGCCGCCGCGCCGGGGTGCAGATCGCTCAGCTGCATGACCTGAGGCAGAAGGCTGGTCCAGAGCGTCAGCGCGCCCACGGCGGCAAAGGTCTTGAGCGTGAACCGCCAGCCCATCCGGTAGATCGCCACCGTATAGAAGGGCAGGTTCAGCACGAAGAACACCGCCCCGAAACTCCAGCCACCCCAATAGGCGGTCAGCAGGGAAAGGCCGGCAATCTGGCCGGTGATCAACTGGCTCGCCTGCAGAAACTGGACCGACAGGGCAACAAGCAGCGTGCCCACGACAAGGCCCTGCACGTCTTCACGCGGCGCATGTCTGTCGGCAGGGGCGGTTTCAAGCAGGAATGTCATGCGCCGGTTTTTCCGCCCCTCGGCGGTTTTGTCCAGCGCAGCAGGGGCATACCGGCCATGCATCAGGTGCAAATATGGCCGGTATTCGCATGATTTATCGTCAGGTATTGGCCTCGAACCACGCCCGGATCGGGACTTGCAGATGCGCCCAGACCGCCGGAGCGCCGCGCGTCACCTTGGTGCCGACCCGCGCTTCCACCTGTTCGTAGGTGACGTTGTAGTCCACCCACGACCGCCCGCCGGTCTTGAGGTTGGCAAGGCAGGGCTGCACCCGGTCGATGGACTTGGCAAACACCGCATCATCGCTTTCGGCGGCTTCGAATTCTTCCCAGAGGGCGCGCAGTTCGGCTGCCTGATCCTCCGGCAACAGGCCAAAGATGCGATCCGCCGCGCGGGCCTCGGCCTCCTGGATCTCCGCGCTGCCATGCGCTGCGCCATCCTGCGAATGGATCGGCACATCGCCCACGTCGATTTCGACAAGGTCGTGGATCAAAAGCATCTGGATCACGCGATCGGCGTTCACGGGGCGATTGGCGTGTTCGGCAAGGATCATCGCATAAAGCGCGATATGCCAGCTGTGTTCGCCCGAGTTCTCCTGCCGCGCCGCGTCCAGTGTCATGGTTGCGCGCATGACCGACTTGAGGCGATCCGCCTCGTTCAGGAAATCGATGCGCGTGGTGACATCGCCCGCGTCGCTGGTCGAGGTGCCGTGCAACAGCGCGTTGGCATGGGCATAGGCCGCCGGAAACACGTGCTGAAGCCTGCGGGCGCGGCCTGTATCGAGGTTCTCGCGCACGATCTCGACATGTTCCGGCAGGGGCTCGGGCGCACAGAGGGCCTGAAACAGCGGCTGGCTGTGATCCAGCATCTTTGCAAAACCCGCATCCGGGGTTTCGCCCGCCTCGAACTCGGTCCAGAGCGCAAGGCAGTCTGTCGCCTGATCCTGAGGCAAAAGCGAAAACAGGCGACGGGCGGCCTGTTCCTCACGCGCCGCCACCTCGGCCCAGTCCACATTTTCATGGATCGGATGATCACCAACGTCGATCTCGACAAGGTCATGCAGCAACAGCATCCGGATCGCCCTTGGAACCGATACGCCATCTGCCGAAATCGGTGCAAAAGCAAGGGCATAGAGGGCGACGTGCCAGCTGTGCTCGGCGCTATTTTCGCGCCGGGACAGATCCTGCAACACGTTGGACCGCAAGACGGATTTCAGGCGATCCGCCTCGTTCAGAAAGGCAAACTGCCGGGCAATCCTGTCGTTCATCACTCGGCCAGTTCAAATCCCTTGGCCTTGAGCCGCGCCGCGAGAAGCTCGCGGGCGCGGTCATTGGCGGCATAGACCCGCACGGCGGTCATAAAGGCCTCGTGCATGGTCGAAGAAGTGGCCTGCAAGACCTTGGCGATGTCCTGGACCAGCATATCGTCACCGGTGGCGCGTTCCGCTTCGATCACCTGCAGGGCCAGTTTGTTGGCAAGGTCGTCGTAATAGGCCATCGCTTAGCGGGTGTTCTCGGTCAGACGGCGCTTCACGTAATCGGTCACATTACCGACCATCGTGTTCATGTACTCTTCGGTCTCGAAGAAGTGGCCCGCACCGTCGATCTGTTCGTGGGTGATCGTGATGCCTTTTTGCTCGTGCAGCTTGCCAACCAGCGCCTCGGTATCGGCGGGCGGGGCAACACGGTCATTGGTGCCGTTGATGATCAGGCCCGAAGACGGGCAGGGCGCCAGGAACGAGAAGTCGTACATGTTGGCCGGCGGGGCGACCGAGATGAAGCCGGTGATCTCGGGACGGCGCATCAGAAGCTGCATGCCGATCCACGCGCCGAACGAAAAGCCTGCAACCCAGCAGTGCTTGGAGTTCGAGTTCATAGACTGGAGATAATCCAGCGCCGAAGCCGCATCGGAAAGTTCACCAACCCCCTGGTCATATTCGCCCTGGCTGCGGCCAACGCCGCGGAAATTGAAGCGAAGGACGGTGAAGCCCATGTTGTAGAACGCATAGTGGAGGTTATAGACCACCTTGTTGTTCATCGTGCCGCCGAACTGTGGATGCGGATGCAGCACAATCGCGATTGGGGCGTCTTTTTCTTTTTGCGGGTGGTAACGGCCTTCGAGACGGCCTTCGGGTCCGGGAAAAATGACCTCGGGCATGGGGCTCCCTGTCTTTTGAACATGTGCCGAAGTATATTCTTGACGAATTTCCTCGGGCACCTTAGAACGGTTCTAACTTACCGTCGGGCTAATCCGACAGCGCTGCTAGGGATGTATGCCCTGTGGCGCGCGACGTCAATCTATTCGCTGGAGGAACAGGATGAAACTGTCGACGAAAGGCCGCTATGCTGTTGTCGCACTGGTCGATATCGCCCTTCAGCCCAGCGATACGCTGGTGACGCTCTCCGACATTTCCCAGCGACAGGACATTTCGCTGCCCTATCTGGAACAGCTTTTTGTGAAACTGCGTCGTGCTGGCATGGTTGACTCGGTGCGCGGGCCGGGCGGTGGCTACCGTCTTGCCAAGTCCACCTCGGACATTCGCATCGTTGACGTGCTGGCGGCGGTGGATGAAACCGTCTCCGCGCTTCACACCGGTGCTGGCGCGACTGGTGCCGTTTCGGGATCGCGTGCGCAGTCGATGGCAAACCGCCTCTGGGAGGGTCTTTCGGCCAACGTCTATGTCTTCCTGCATCAGACCCGCCTGTCGGATGTGGTTGAAAACGAACTGGCCCCGTGTCCGGCCATTCCCAACATCTTTGCCGTGGTCGATGCTGAATGAACCGCGTCTACCTCGATCATAACGCAACAACGCCGCTGCGCCCCGAGGCGCGGGCGGCGATAATTGATGCGATGGACGTGGTCGGCAACCCGTCTTCGGTCCACGCGGAAGGACGCGCGGCCAAGGGCGTTCTGGAACGCGCGCGGGGCGACATCGCCACCGCCTTTGGCGCGGATGGTGCCGACGTGATCTTCACCGCCACAGCGACCGAGGCCGCCGCGCTGGCGCTGGCGGGGCGTGATCTTCATGCAGGCGACATCGAACACGACGCGGTGGGGGCCTGGGTGACGTCCGATCTTGCAGTTGATGGCAATGGGATCGTCTCTGTTCCGGCACCGGAACGCACGACGCTTCAGGCCGCCAATTCGGAAACCGGCGTGATACAGACGCTGCCCGAGGGACTTGCCGTCAGCGACATGACACAGGCCTTTGGCAAGCTGCCGGTTGCCTTCAACTGGGCTGGTTGCCAGATGGCTCTGATTTCGGCGCACAAACTGGGCGGCCCCAAGGGGATTGGCGCCCTTGTCGTCAAGCGCGGAACCGACGTGCAGGCCATGATCAAGGGCGGCGGACAGGAAATGGGCCGCCGGTCTGGCACCGAAAACGTGATCGGCGCCGCAGGCTTTGCGGCCGCCGCAACGGCCGCAGCGCGCGATCTGGCCGATGGCGTCTGGGATCGGGTTGCAAATCTGCGCGATTTGCTGGAAGAGACCCTTGCCGTCGACGCCAAAGATACCATTTTTGTCGGGAAAGGGGCGAAACGCCTCCCCAACACCCTCTGCCTGGCCACGCCGGGCTGGAAGGGAGAGACACAGGTGATGCAGATGGACCTCGCAGGCTATGCGATTTCCGCAGGCTCTGCCTGTTCGTCCGGCAAGGTGCGCGCAAGCCGCGTGCTCAAGGCAATGGGATACGAAGACGAGGTCGCCGCAGGGGCGATCCGGGTCTCTCTGGGGCCCGAAACAACGGAACAGGACGTGCTGGGTTTCGCGGATGCGTGGCTGACCCGGTACAGGAAACACCGCGCCCGTGCGGCGTGAGCGAACAGGAGAAAAACATGGCAAGTCTGGAACAGACACAGGTCAAGGAAGGCGTCGATCAGGAAACGGTTGATGCGGTTCGCGAGGTTGGCGGCAAGTACAAGTACGGCTGGGAAACCGAGATCGAGATGGAATATGCCCCGAAAGGGCTGACCGAGGACATCGTGCGCCTGATCTCGGACAAGAACGAAGAGCCGGAGTGGATGACCGAATGGCGTCTCGAGGCCTACCGTCGCTGGCTCGAAAAGGAAGAACCCGCCTGGGCCATGCTGGACTACCCGGAAGTCGATTTCCAGGACCAGTACTACTATGCCCGTCCCAAGAGCATGGAAGAAAAGCCCAAGTCGCTTGACGAGGTCGACCCCAAGCTGCTCGCCACTTATGAAAAGCTGGGCATCCCGCTCAAGGAACAGATGATCCTTGCCGGTGTCGAAGGTGCAGATGAAACCCCGGCAGAAGGCCGCAAGGTTGCTGTCGACGCCGTGTTCGACTCGGTTTCGGTGGGCACCACCTTCCAGAAAGAACTGAAACAGGCGGGCGTGATCTTCTGCTCGATCTCCGAGGCGATCAAGGAACATCCCGAACTGGTCAAAAAGTACCTCGGCTCGGTCGTTCCGGTCTCCGATAACTTCTATGCCACGCTGAACTCGGCCGTGTTCTCGGACGGCTCGTTCGTCTATGTGCCGCCGGGCGTACGCTGCCCGATGGAACTCTCGACCTATTTCCGCATCAACGCGGAAAACACCGGTCAGTTCGAACGCACCCTGATCATTGCCGACAAGGGCTCTTACGTGTCCTACCTCGAAGGCTGTACCGCGCCACAACGCGACACCTCGCAGCTGCACGCGGCAGTGGTGGAGATCATCATCGAGGAAGACGCCGAGGTGAAATATTCGACCGTCCAGAACTGGTATCCGGGCGACGAAGAAGGCAAAGGCGGCATCTACAACTTCGTGACCAAACGCGCCGATTGCCGGGGCGACCGCTCCAAGGTGATGTGGACGCAGGTGGAAACCGGTTCAGCGGTGACTTGGAAATACCCGTCGTGCATCCTGCGCGGCAATGACAGCCAGGGCGAGTTCTACTCGATCGCGATCACCAACAACATGCAGCAGGCCGACACCGGCACCAAGATGATCCACCTTGGCCGCAACACCAAGAGCCGCATCGTCTCCAAGGGGATTTCTGCCGGCTATGCGCAGAACACCTACCGTGGTCAGGTCTCGATGCACCCCAAGGCGAAAAACTCGCGCAACTACACGCAATGTGACTCTTTGTTGATCGGCGACAAATGCGGGGCCCACACGGTGCCTTACATCGAGGTCAAGAACAACTCGAGCCGCGTGGAACACGAGGCGACAACCTCGAAGGTGGATGATGACCAGATGTTCTACTGCCTGCAACGTGGCATGGACGAGGAAGAAGCCGTGGCGCTGATCGTGAACGGCTTTGCCAAGGAAGTGCTCCAGGCGCTGCCGATGGAATTCGCCATGGAAGCGCAGCAGCTTGTCGCGATCTCGCTGGAAGGGTCTGTTGGCTAAGCCATGAGCGATAGAAACCGAAGCCGAAGCGAAGTGGACACATTCCACTACAATGCCAAAGAAGGTGTGCGTCAGGTCGCATTCTTCTGGGCATTCAGAAAGGTGCTTTTTCCGGTTTCTATTGTCTTACTTTTTGTAGTTGGCATGGCTTTTGCAAACGGGGGTCCCTTGGCAGGTTTCATCAGCATGATGGTTTTTGGCGGGCCGGTGCTGTTGATTGTTTGGTTTTCTTCGGACCAGTTCAGGAAAACTTGGGAATATTGGACGAGATGACAAAAGCGGCAAAGATCGAATCTTGGCTACCCTATGTCCTGCCTGTTTTGGGCGGGCTGCTGGGCGTGATCTGGGTCAACCTCAACAAGTTCGACTTCATCAACCCGGTCGTTGGCATCGGTCTCGGTGCCATCGCCGGCTGGGCCGCTGCCCGGATCATCCTCACAATCATCCGCAGGAGCCGTCACTGATGGAAACGATCAACCAGTTGATGCAGCAATCCGTCGGCGTTGGCGCGGGCATTGCCTTTGGCTCGATGGTGGGCTTTGGCCTGCGCAAGCGCGCGGGCAAGACCGAAGGCCTGATTGGCGGCTCCGTGCTGGTCACCTCGGCCTTTGCCGGCATGGTCGCCATGAGCGTGATGATGCTGATCAAGTATATCGGAGGATAAGACATGATCGTGACAACCACACCGAACATCGAAGGACGCAAGATCATCGACTACCGCGGCATCGTTGTTGGCGAGGCCATCATGGGTGCCAACGTGGTGCGCGATGTCTTTGCCTCGATCACCGATATCGTGGGCGGCCGTTCGGGCGCCTATGAAAGCAAACTGCAGGACGCCCGCGACACCGCGCTTGCAGAACTCCAACAACGCGCCACCGCCGTGGGCGCAGATGCCGTTGTCGGCGTCGATCTCGATTACGAAGTTGTAGGCCAGTCGATGCTGATGGTCTCGGCTTCGGGCACCGCAGTGGTGCTGGACTAAGGACAGGGGCCGCTTGGCCACAGGATACGCGAAGGAAGAAAAGATGCTGGAAATCAAAGGCCTGAAGGTCAAACTTGAAGAAGAGGAAAAGCAGATCCTCAAAGGCGTGGACCTGACCGTGGAAGCGGGCAAGGTACATGCGATCATGGGTCCGAACGGGTCCGGCAAATCGACGCTGTCCTATGTTCTGTCGGGCCGCGACGGATACGAAGTGACCGAGGGCGAAGCCACCCTTGATGGCGAAGACCTGCTTGAACTGGAAGCCGAAGAACGCGCCGCAGCCGGCCTGTTCCTTGCGTTCCAGTACCCGGTGGAAATCCCCGGCGTCAGCAACATGACCTTTCTGCGCACCGCCGTGAACGCACAGCGCAAGGCACGTGGTCAGGACGAAATGTCGGCTGCCGAATTCCTCAAGGTGGTGCGCGCCGAGGCCAAGAACCTCAAGATCGACGCGGACATGCTCAAGCGTCCGGTCAACGTCGGCTTCTCAGGCGGTGAGAAAAAGCGCAACGAGATCCTCCAGATGGCGATGCTCGAGCCGAAGATGTGCATCCTTGACGAGACCGACTCCGGTCTCGACGTGGACGCGATGAAGCTGGTCTCCGAAGGTGTGAACGCCCTGCGTGACGCGGGCCGCAGCTTCCTTGTCATCACCCACTACCAGCGCCTGCTGGACCACATCAAACCCGACGTGGTGCACATCATGGCAGACGGCCGCATCGTGAAAACCGGTGGCCCCGAGTTGGCGCTTGAAGTTGAAAACAACGGCTATGCCGACATCCTCGCGGAGATGGCATAATGGCTCTGGATGATCTGAAACTGTCGGCCACCGAGGCGCGTCTTGGCGCCATGGTGATGCCCGACGTCGGATGCACCAAGGAGGCGCGCGAAGCCGCCCTTGGCCGTGTCCGTTCGATGGGCCTGCCGCATCGTCGCGACGAGTACTGGAAATACACCCGCCCCGACACGCTGGTTCAGCCCGATGCGCCCAAGGCGTCGGTTCTGGAAGCGGATGAACCGCTGATGTTCCACGATGTGGATCGTCTGAAGATCTGGTTCGTTGACGGTGTGTTCAGCGCCGAGCTCTCCGATGACCTGAGCCTCGAAGGGGTGCAGATCGACCGTCTGGAAGATGTCTGCTGCAAAGATGACCACTGGGCAGAAGACCTCTACGGCACGCTGGAAGCCACCGGCCACGATCCGGTTCAGCGCCCGCTGGCTGCGCTCAACACCGCCTATGCCGGTGACGGCGTGACCATCCGCGTGACCGGCAAACCGTCCAAGCCGATCAGCCTGATCTACACCCACGAAGCCGACGACTCGGATGTGTTTCTGCACCACGTTGTCCGTGTCGAGAGCGGGGCAGAGGCGACCATCCTTGAAAACGGCCCCGCGGCCGCGCGCTTTAACAAGTGCATGGAGATCGACATCGCCGACGGTGGCAAGCTGCACCACGTCCGTGCGCAGGGCCGCGATCACGAGCGTCGCGCCATGACCCACATGTTCGCGCGTCTCGGCACCGAGTCCGTCTTCAAATCCTTCACCCTCACGGTGAACGGCGTCATGACCCGCAACGAATGCGTCATGACCCTGACCGGCGACGATGCCATTGCCCACGTGGCAGGGGCCTGTGTCGGGGATGGCGACTTCCACCACGACGACACCGTCTTCATCACCCACGACGCGGTGAACTGCGAAAGCCGCCAGGTGTTCAAGAAGGTGCTGCGCAACGGTGCAACTGGCGTGTTCCAGGGCAAGATCCTTGTTCAACCCGGCGCCCAGAAGACCGACGGCTACCAGATCAGCCAATCGCTGCTTCTGGATGACGACAGCCAGTTCCTCGCCAAGCCGGAACTTGAGATCTATGCCGATGACGTGGCCTGTTCGCATGGCTCGACCTCGGGTGCGATCGACGAAGAGGGCCTGTTCTACCTGCGTGCCCGCGGCGTGCCCAAGGACATCGCCACCGACCTCCTGACACTCGCCTTCCTTGCCGAAGCAGTGGAAGAGATCGAGGACGAGGAACTCGCGGCTGAAATCATCGACCGTCTCGAAGGCTGGCTGACCCGGAGACGTCAGGCCTGATGTCGGTCCTCCGCGATATTGCGGCAACTTATGGCGGGCCCCACAAGGTGGTGGCCCGTCATCTTGCCATGGGACAGCGCGAAGACCGTACGCTGGTGATCCTGATGGCCGCCTGCGTGATCTTCTTTGTCTCGACCTGGCCTCAGAACGCCCGCATTGCCCACCTTGAGGGGCAGGAGCTCAATCCGTTGATGGGCGGGTCGCTGATGGCGTGGATCTTCATTGCGCCGCTGGTGTTCTACATCCTTGCCACCGTGGTTGGCGTAATCCTCAAGATGTTCGGCTGGAAAGGTGGCGGCTATGGCAGCCGCGTTGCGCTGTTCTGGGCCTTGCTGGCGGCATCTCCGCTGGTCCTGCTGAACGGGCTGGTAGCGGGCTTTATCGGGCCAAGCGTCCAGCAAACCCTTGTTGGCGCGATCTGGTTCGGCTTTTTCCTCTGGTTCTGGACAGCCGGCCTCCGGCAGGCGGGCAGGGTTGAAGCATGATGGCGTTCCTGATTGATCTGCTGGTTCTGACCGTCAAGAGCCCGAGCGCCGCAGCTCAGCGCATCGCGGCCATGAACCTCAGCCGTGAAGACGGCTGGAGCGCCCTTGCGCTTGGTGCGATCCTGAACACCTTCCTCTACTACCTGAACCTGGCCCTGTTCCCAGTGCCACCGGATTTTCCGATCCCGGTGATCCAGGGCCCGTTCATTTTCCTGACACTCGCGTTGTCTTTCAACGTGATCCTGGTCTTCGGTCTGTTCTGGTGTGGCAAGATTGTCGGGGGCACCGGCCAATTGACAACGCTGGTTTCGGTGATTGCCTGGCTGATGCTGGCATTGGTGGCGGGTGATATCCTTTCGGTCCTCCTGCTGTTCCTGATGCCGCTGTTTTCAAGCCTCATCTCTCTCGGCATCAAGCTCTACGCGATCTGGGTGCTTTTGAACTTCATCAAGGTCGCGCATGGCTTGCCCAGCATCGGCGCGTCTGTCTTCACACTGGCCCTGACGGTTGTCGGCATGATCATGGGTATGTCCGTGTTCCTGTCTTTCATGGGCGTCACCGCAATAGGAATTAACTGATGTATGACGTGGCAAAGATCCGTGCCGATTTCCCGATCCTCTCGCGCGAGGTGAACGGCAAGCCGCTGGTCTATCTCGACAATGGAGCCTCGGCCCAGAAGCCGCAGGTGGTGATCGACGCGGTCACCAATGCCTATGCCAATGAATACGCCAATGTGCACCGCGGTCTGCACTATCTGTCGAACCTCGCGACCGACAAGTACGAGGCCGTGCGCGGGATCATCGCGAGGTTCCTCAACGCCGCCAGCGAAGACGAGATCGTGCTGAATTCGGGCACCACCGAGGGCATTAACATGGTGGCCTACGGCTGGGCCATGCCGCGCATGCAGGCGGGCGACGAGATTATCCTGTCGGTGATGGAGCACCATGCAAACATCGTGCCCTGGCACTTCCTGCGCGAACGTCAGGGCGTGGTCATCAAATGGGTCGACGTGGATTCCACCGGCGCGCTTGATCCGCAGGCGGTGATCGACGCCATCACCACAAAGACCAAGCTGATCGCCGTGACCCAGTGCTCCAACGTCCTTGGCACCATGGTCGACGTGAAAACCATCACCGAAGCCGCCCATGCCCAAGGCGTGCCGGTTCTTGTCGATGGCTCGCAGGGCTCGGTCCACGCGCCTGTGGATGTTCAGGACATCGGCTGCGATTTCTACGCCATCACCGGCCACAAACTCTATGGGCCGTCCGGCTCGGGCGCGATCTACTGCAAGGCCGAACGCATGGCCGAGATGCAACCCTTCATCGGGGGCGGCGACATGATCAAGGAAGTCTCGAAAGAGGCGGTGATCTACAACGATCCACCGATGAAGTTCGAGGCAGGCACCCCCGGCATCGTGCAGACCATCGGCCTCGGCGTCGCGCTTGAGTACCTGATGGAGCTGGGCATGGATAATGTCGCCAAACACGAGGCGGGACTGCGCGACTATGCCATGCAGAAATTCAACGGCCTCAACTGGATGCAGGTACAGGGCACCACGCCCGACAAGGCCGCGATCTTCTCGTTCACGCTGGACGGGGCAGGCCACGCGCATGACATTTCGACCATCCTCGACAAGAAAGGCGTTGCCGTGCGCGCCGGCCATCACTGTGCCGGCCCGCTGATGGATCACCTCGGCGTCACCGCCACCTGCCGCGCCTCCTTCGGCCTCTACAACACCACCGACGAGGTCGACGCGCTGGTCGAAGCATTGGAGTTGGCACACGAATTGTTCGGCTGATTGCCATTTTCCCGATTGCGGGGCGTCGCCTCTCTGGCTATACCCCGCAACACGCGCACCTTTAGCTCAGCTGGATAGAGCGCTGCCCTCCGAAGGCATGCGTTCAATTCTTCTAAGGTATTGTAATTACTCGGTAATTTTTTGTGTGTGTAAAATTTTCTGGGGTTTACGCCCCAGAATCGAGCGGTCCCGTAGCTCAGCTGGATAGAGTGCTTGCCTCCGAAGCAAGAGGTCACAGGTTCGAATCCTGTCGGGATCGCCAACAATTCACACTTTCAAACTCGCAACTTGGAGTTAGCTTGAACTCTAAGATTAACGGGATTCGATTTGAGAAATTTCTGATGGATGTGCGAAGCTGTAGTATTTCTGAATTGATTGAGTACGCTTTTTTTCGCGCTTTCGAGGAAAATAGTACTTTGTTCTCGCGCTGGCGGGCTGCTCTATCAAAACTTGAAGGCTTTAAACCCGATAAATCGCCTCATGATGCAGGAGACAACGACGCCTACTTCGACTGCCTGATAAGAGCCTTGGAGGACGAGCATGCCCGTGCTGCTTCAAATTCCTCTAAGCATTTACCCTCTTCAAGGGAAAGATTTCAGATCCAGGTCACACGTTATTGGCTAGTTAGCATGTCCGAAATGTTGCGCTCTACATACAATTCGATGGTCCCCGATCATCCACATAGATCTGACATAGCTGGGCTAAGAGATATGTTTGGGGCGTTTCGCATACCTATTTCCAAACAGGAAGTTCACAAAGCTGACGATACTACGGCATATCCAAAAGCACACATTGTGAACTCTGCAAGTGATCCCAACAATAATGAAATCTCATGCGATGGTAGGGTTCGATACCAAGTGGGAGCTTACCGCGTCGAGCCACTATTCAATGAAGAAAATGGCAGCATCTTGTTTCCAGTCTATGACCACCGACTAAAGGAAATACAGACTTTTGACCGCCGTCAGCTCTCCGAGCACTTTCTGACAGAGGTGGAAAAACTAAAGTAGGAGAATGAAAATTATGAACATTACTTTGAAAGAGGGACCGTGGCCCGCCAAGAACCATGTCGATGATCTTCATTATTGGGTCACCATCGACGGTACCGACTATCTTTGTAGAATAACTGGGCCCGCGCTTTTTGACGATTACCAGAAGAGCTACGAAAGCCAGCCAACGGAAGTCTTCGAAGAGTTCTTAGACGATGTATTGCGAAGAACCGTGCGAATGTTGCCAAGGAAACCTGAAGTTCAACCTGGCCAGCCTACAGTCATAATTAAGAAAGGTGACGCGTTTCCATGAAGGTAAACTTTGATTTTTCGCCACGATCAATAAACAACTGTGGCTCATAATTCAAACAGAGGTCAATGCATTGGAGCCAAAGGGTGATTTCTATAAACTCAGCACGGAAGACATGGCACGCATTGGAAGAGTTGTTGCCACGTTCTCTGCGTATGAACATGAACTATTAAGAGCAATAATTGGGATGCACTGTCCAAACGGGAATTTGGATCAAGCACCAGAGGGGTTCCTAAATCGGTTCACGAAGATCGCCGAATGCGGTTTCAAACAGAGAATGAAGCATTTCTCTTCAGAATATAAATCTAGATGGGCCGAAGATGAGTTCATTTTGGATTTTGATAAGCAAATGGAGTACGCAGTCAAAATTCGTGACCAATTTGCTCATGGCGTTTGGGGGAAATTGTCAGATGGTAATCTTGAATGTGTTTTCTTCAGTCGAGAAGCAATTCGAAAGGGCCATATTGAGCAGAGAATGGTTTTTGATGCTGAAGGTTTGGACTTTCTGGCCAAGACAAACATCGACAACGCAGTAAGGGTCATGAAGGTTTGTGGCAGTGATTAGCTCGTTTCTGGGGCCGCCCCAGAAATGGCTCCAAATTCAAGCGTAAAGGCCGGAAAAACCGAGAACAAAGGCGAACACAGGGCGAACATGCACAGCCTGAAGGCCCTCCGAAGGCAGAGGCCAGAGGTTCGAATCCTCTAAGGTGCGCCACTTCCCATTCCATTCCTCCACGTTACCGCCTGTTTGCAGCGTTGCGCGCGGGCCTTGTCCGGCTATTGATTGACGCCAATTAGCGGCGCGGCTAGCATGCCAAAAGATTGCAATTCTTGAGTTTTGCCAAGGTGTTTTAATGACGAACCTGACGTGGATTGATGGTGGGTTTCTTGTTACCGATCTATATCCCCCCGCTGGTCCACACGGGCTCAGGCTGAACTACAGTCAAAGCTGGAATGGTCTCGACGCCGATGCCGTCACGCTCTTCATGCACTACCCCTCGGGAGAGCGGGTTGTGCTTTCCGATGGCACGTCCCAGTTCTTTTCCGTCTCGTTTTTTGATGTGCTGGATGCGGTGCTGTCGAACGGCAATGATCGCGTCCATGGCACCGACGGTGACGATACCATCCTTGGTCTGGGCGGATCGGACAGCCTTTATGGCCGCAGCGGGTCCGACCTTCTTGATGGCGGTGAGGGCGACGATAGCCTTGAGGGCGGCGATGGCAACGACCAGCTGTTCGGCAGAAACGGCCACGACTATCTGGGTGGCGGGGCTGGAGACAATACGCTGTCGGGCGGCCTCGGCAATGATACGCTCTACGGAGGCATCGACAGCGATAGCCTTCTTGGGGGAAGCGGCAGCGACTCCCTGTATGGCGGGGGCGGCGCGGACACCCTGAAAGGGGGATCGGGCGACGACACGATCTACAGCACGTCGTCCCGCGGCCTGATTAACGGAGGTACCGGTTTCGACCGCCTGACGCTGGACCTCCAGAACCAGATTGCCGGCCTACGTCTCGATGCGTTCAGCGGCATTTACGACGGCGCCGGCCAGATCCTTGAGCTAAAAGGCATCGAAGAGATTTCGGGGTTCCTCACCCAGGGCGACGATACGCTGCAGGGGGGCTTTTTCACCGGCTGGATCGACGCTGGCGCAGGCACCGATATCCTGAACGTAGACTACAGCAAGTTCTGGGCCGGAGCGACGGCCACAAGCGTCAATCTCTCTTTCGGGTCCTCTTCGAGCATTGCCCTCTCGAACGGGAACACCGAACTTTTCAATGACCGCAACTTCGAAATATTGACGGGTCGGTTCTCCAATGGAAATGACCGGGTCATCGCGGGAGAGGGCGCTGATAGCCTTGAAGGCCTTTCCGGAAATGATACCCTTTACGGACGCGGCGGCAACGACACGTTGAAAGGCGGCGGAGGCGCAGACACGCTTGACGGGGAACAGGGCGATGACCGCATTCTGGGAGGCGCCGGAAGCGACCGGCTGATCGGCGGGGGGGGGCGTGATACCCTTGTTGGCGGCAGTGGCGATGACTGGCTCGTTATGCTTGCCTCAACTGGGGTCGTAAACGGTGGAAGCGGCTTTGACCGTCTCGAATTCTCGCTGGCATCTCTTACGCAGGGCCGAATGTTCGACCTGTCCCGGAACTCTCTATCCATTGGTGGCGACCTTCTGCAATGGAAAGCAATAGAAACGATCCGCGCCACGCTCACGCAGGGCGATGACACGGTGATGGCCGGTTTCCTCGTTGACTATCTGCGGGGCGAGAGCGGCACGGATCACCTTATTCTCGATTATTCGGGTTATTGGAACGGACGCTGGGCCGAGTCTGTTTCCCTGCAATTGCACAGAAGCGGTGTCGGAAACATCATCGACCTGTCGGACAGCACGCAACACAACATCGGGATCTACGGGTTTGAACGGGTGACCGCCGTCCTGTCACGGGGGGACGACTTTGTTCACGCGACCGCTCTTGCCGACAAGATCGAGGCGGAAGGCGGGGATGACACGCTTTGGGGCGCTTTGGGCAACGATACGCTCAGTGGCGGGACCGGTGCAGATTATCTCTCGGGGCAGGAAGGCAATGACCATCTGCTTGGTGAGGAGGGCGACGACGACTTGGGCGGAGGAGCGGGCGACGACCTTCTTGAAGGCGGCGCGGGCGAAGACACCCTGATTGGTGGTGAGGGGCGCGATACCTTGTCCGGAGGGTCAGGAGACGACAGGCTTTTCGGCACAGACGGTGATCAATTGTTTGGCGGCGCCGGAAATGACTATCTCCGTTCAACCGGGCTGTTCGAACAGGCAGATGGTGGGGAAGGAACGGATCATCTGCACCTTGCTCTGCAAGATGATACCACGGGCATCGCCTTCTACTTTGGCACGCCTTTGGACGGTCTATTGCTCAACTACCACTCGACAACCGACATCGAGACGATTGACGCCACCTTTACCCAGGGGGACGACACTGTTCTCGCAGGGTTCGCTCTAGACTCCACCCTCAAGGGGCATGACGGGACAGATATCCTCTATCTGAACTATGGCACGATCCATCAGGGAACCATCGCCAGAGAGGTCGAATTCTCTTCGACCTCGAAAATCACACTCTGGGATGGCTCCGAACATTTCACGTCAATTTCGGGATTTGAAACCATCGTCGTCGGCCTGAGCGTTGGCAACGATCTTGCCTATGGGCAAAGTGGCAACGACTATTTCTTCGGGGCTTATGGCGATGACACCCTCGTCGGCTATGCGGGGGATGATACGCTGATCGGCTGGTACGGCGATGACAGCCTGACCGGCGGGTCGGGCCGGGATACCTTTGTCGTACGCCCCAATGGTGGCCATGATGTCATCACCGATTTCACCCTGGGCGAAGACATCCTTGATTTGACGCACTTCGAAGCGGGACGCATCTTTTCGGCACTACAGAACTATGCCGATGGAACGTCGCCTTTCCTCGACCTCGGCGACGGGACGACAATTGATCTGGTCGGAGTTGATCGCACCCAACTGGGGTTCTCGAACATCGCCCTCGACAACGCCGGCATTCCGCTGGCCGATGTCGAACTTTTGCCCGAAGACGGCCAAAGCAATACGTCCAACTATTTCGCCGTGCAGGACGCCAGCGCCGTGGAAGGCGAAGACCTTACCTTCAAAATCACCCGTGCCGGAGATCTGAGCCAACCTGCAAGTGTCCTTCTGGAACTGACCACTCCGCTGTCCGATGGCGCGATTGCGGGCTCCGATTTTTCCGGCCCAAGCGAGATGCTCGTCGTGTTCGAGCCGGGACAAAGCCTTGTCGAGATCAAGGTTCCGCTCTTGCTGGACGGGGTGGAAGAGACCGAGGAAACCGTCCTCGCGACACTGACCCCGCTCTTTTCGTCTGACGGCGTCCTGTCCAACGACAAGACCGCGATCGGAACGATCCTTGACTCCTCGTCGACCTCCGACCCCCTTGTGGCCGCGAACTTTTCCCTCAAGCTTCTGGCAGGGGAATGGACCACCGTCGGAGGCGTATCAACGTCCAGTGGCGATTTGAAAATCCGCCACAGGGATACGCCCGCCGATATCGATCACATCCTCAAGTTCCGCGACGCAGACAGCTATCGGGTCGAAAACGGGCAACTGGTTGTGTCCAACGCCCTTCTGGACCTGTCCGCGCCGGGCCAGCTCCCCTTTGGTGTCGATGGCCAGCTCCAGTTCGACTACACCATTGACCTGACAACCGGGCAAATCTCCATCGGATCGACAGCCAGAATCCAGATTGAATTCCTCGGTATCAACTTTGTTGCCCCCGAGATTTCTTCGGAAGACTTCAAGCTTGAGCCCGGCGGGCTTACCCTGCTTACAGACGCCGTTTTCCTTGAGTGGCTCAATCCTCTCAACAACCGGCCCGGCTTTACGGCCTCCTCCAGCGGAGGGCTTCAATACAACAGCAACGGGCTTCGCCCCGTCTTTGATGCGAGCTACGCCCAGCATCTGTACCTGTCCGACATCGACGACTTCATGTTCCTCGATGTCCTGCCGGTGGACGCGAAAGACGTTCGCCTGACCTATGACAGCGGCAGCATTTCCGATCCGCTCGACGATGCAATCAGGCTCAACGGAAAGTTCGAATTCGATTTCTACAAGATCGGCAAGCTGACTCTGGACTTCGGGTCAGGCAAGGATCCCGCCGCGTTGGAATTTGGCGAAGGGCGTCAAATCGTCATTACGGACGCGGATGGCGATGGATCGATCGATGCCCTGATAAGTGTCGAAGCGACCCTTGAGACGCAGTTCAGCTATCGGGGTGTCGGGTTCAAGGGGGTATCCTTTGATTTCGACAACACCAGCGGCGCGCTCGAAGTTGGCGGCCAGGCCATCATCGTTCTGGGCAGGTATACCGTCTTTGCCGAACTCGAGTTCGTGACGGTCATCGACGAAGGCGTCGAGCGGCTCGCTCTGGACGAGATCGACGTGGGCGTGTCTGTCGCCCGCGAAGGCTATTATGTTTCGCATGGCGTGTTTCTCAAGAGCGCCGAGCTTGGGCTCGAGAACATTTCCGGCGCCAGCACGAACGACCCGTTGTTCATCGAAGGCGAAGTCGACGGGTACTGGCTGATCCCGAGCTTTGCCACCTTCGAAACCCAAGCCAGGGTTTCCACCTCCTCGTTCTATCTGGAGGGCCAGTTCGATCTCTTGAATCTCACCGAAGATCTTTCCCTGATCGAGGCGAATGCCTCGCTTTCGCTGGACTGGAAAGATGGGTTCAGCGCCTCGCTTGATGGCAGCGCAAGCTTCCTTGGGGGATTGCTCCAGGCCGATCTCAACGCCGGAGTGGTGTTCAACGATACAGACGCCTGGAAGGCGCATTTCTACGCCTCTGTCGGCGTCGACCTTACCTGGTCAACGATCAAGTCCGTCTTGCAGAACTACGACGCAATCACCGACGAGGGTCAGCGAAACCTGAAGAGAATTAGCGAATCCAGCGATAACAACGCCACCCGCGCCTTTGTCTATTTCGAAGCCGAGAACAGAAACGGCGATGACAAGAACATGATCGGCGAGCTTGTGCTCGGCTTTGACCGTGGCGGCTCCAAACTTGACTATATCGTCCGTTTTGACCTCGACACCTTCACGCTGGATCTCGATGTTGGCCGCCGCAATGCCGACAAGTTCGTGCCGCCTCTTTCAAATGGCGAGGCGTCCTCGCCCAGTACCGTGACCTCTGGCAACGCTTGGGAAATGTCCGGAACCGAAGCCACCCTGATAATGAGTGTTTCTTGGGACAATCCTTCGGCCAATGTGGCCCTTCAGGTCATTGCCCCTGATGGCACGGTTATCGACGAAGCCGATTTTGCCGCCCATGGCGTGACACCGGATACGGACCTTTCAACGGACTACGCAAGAACCGTCGTTGTGGCCAATCCCGCGTCAGGCGTCTGGCGGATTGCCGTCGTTGATGCGACGGGGCTTGGAAATCTGGCCTACGATGCCTGGACCCCATTCGAGGATGTGTCGCTGTCCTTCGGGACACCTGTTCTGGACGCGGCCACCGGCACGTTGGACATCAGCTATGAGGTGCTTACCGGCCAGAACGTAGAGGTCGCCCTATACGCCATCGAAGGAACAGGACACAGTGCCGGAGACGATCTTGGCGATGCAATCCTGATTGATACCTTCGCCGCCGAAACCGGTTCCGGCAAGTCATTGACCGCCAATGTGGATGGGTTGCCGATCGGCACCTACCAGATTTTCGCAATCGTGAACGATCTGGTTTCGGAACCCGTAACGCAATTCATTTCGTCAACCGTACAGATTGCCGATGTGCCCGATCTTGTCCTTCAGATGGAGTTTGAGGAGTCCGCGCTTGTCGAAGGCCAGACGTTTGAGGCGATCGTGACGCTGGCAAACAACGGCACGGCGCAGGCCCGTGGCATACGTCTTCAAGATAGCATTTCCGGCGATGCAGAACTTGTGGCCATCAAACTCGACGGTGTCGAATATGACATTGCCGATTTCCCCATCGAGAGTTTGGACATCGGAGAAACCCGCCAGTTTGAACTGGTCATACGTGCCGGCAGCATAACCGGTCCCGTTTCGCTCTCGCTTGCGGCAACGGCCAACAACGGGGATGCCACGCCTGAAACCTCGGTGGCCTCAGTAGAGTTCGCAATTCGTGCGCCTTTCCATCAGATCCAGGGCACGCAGGGTGACGATGTCCTGAACGTGCCCGGATTCAATGGCGTCATCCATGGTCTCGACGGCAACGACCGGCTCAGCGGTCTCGACGGTGACGACCTTCTGTTTGGCGACGCCGGCGCCGATACGCTTTTGGGCGGCGAGGGCGATGACGTGCTTTCGGGAGGCCTTGGGAATGACCTGTTGCAGGGTGGGCCCGGCTTTGACACCTATGTCGGCGGAGCAGGGCAGGACACGATCAGCTTTGAAAACGATGCGGCCGGTGTTGAGGTCGATCTTGGTCTCGCAAGCCGGTTCCGCAGCATTGAATTCGTCATCGGCTCTGGTCACGACGACCTTTTGAACGGCACTTCTGCAGCGGAAAACCTGTCTGGTTCCCGCGGGGACGATACGATTTTCGGCCGTGCCGGCAATGATACATTGCTTGGTGGCGCTGGACGCGACCGGTTGTACGGCGAAGGCTGGTCCGACAGCCTGTTCGGACAGGGCGGGCGTGATCTCCTGAACGGGGGGGCGGGCCATGACACGTTGTCGGGCGGATTTGGCAGGGATACGCTTGTTGGCGGGTCGGACTTTGATCTCTTTGTGTTCGAGGACGGTTTCGGCAAGGACACCCTTCGGGATTTCGACGCCGATGACCGTGAAAAGATCGATTTCTCGCAAATCGCCGAAATCGAGAGCTTCGAGGACCTCGTCACCAACCACCTGTCAGAGATCGAGGGCGACGCCGTGGTGTCCGTCGGCAACCACGCATTGCGCCTGAAAGGCATTTCGGTCCTCGAGATCGGCTCTGGCCTCGTCTATTCGGAGCATGATTTCATATTCTGAGGCAAAGTTCGCGCGACTTTTGATGCAAAGCCGCTCCTTCAGGATTGCCACCTTGACGTGGGGGAATCCTTGCGGATGATTGTTACCAATAATTTTCGAGTTTTCCGGGCTGTTTCCGCTCTCTGAATTTCCGCGGTTCAAGCCCGATTGGTGTGTCGCTGCAAACCCATTCCGCCTGCGAGATTGTACGGAGTCATTCATGTCCCCCATCCAGAAACCGCTGTTCACCCTGCCGCAAGGCTATATCGTTTCCATCGGTGAAACCCGCGAACCCGTAAACAGCTTTTTTGTCCCGAGCCTGATGATCTACGGCACCGACGGCACGCCCGTTCTGGCTGGGCCTTTGCGCTTTGCCACCGGCACGCCCTATGACGATCCCAGCGCTGACATTCAGATCCGCGGCGTGTTCCAGCGTGATGACGGCGGGTTCTCGGTGGCCTTTGGCGGCTCGCTCGGCGGGTTCTTCCAGAATGACATCTACCGCGTCGAGATTTCCGCCACCGGCAGCCTCCTTGGACCAGCAACCCTGATCACGCCCGGCGCCACGGACTATCTCGCCACCCCCGCCGAAAAGCTGCTGCTGCAGGCCGATGGCAGCATTCTCTACACCTCGGGCAAGTGGCTTTTGAAACTCAATCAGGATGGCTCAGAGGCCGCCCGCGTCAACACCGATCCCAGTGGCGGTTTTGAATCCGTGAGCGGCGGCAATGTGGTCGAAGTCGCAGGCGGCTACCTGATGACATACCTCGTGCGCAACGGTTCGTCCGAGGCCGAAGTGCGCGGCCAGTTCTTCGATACAAACCTCGCCCTGGACGGGACGACCTTTACCATCCACGAAGGCACCCATGTGCTTGCCACGGGCCACGGCCATATTGACACCGTAGTCCTGAGCGATGGCCGCATCGCGGTGGCATGGTCGACCGACAAGACCTCCGGAGGCGATCCCGACACCTCGGAAAGTGCGGTCTACCTCAAGATCCTGAACGCCGACGGCACCACAGCCGTGGCCGAACAGTTGGTCAATGTAGACAACTACGCCGGCGCGCAGGACTGGGTGTCGCTCTTTGCTCTGGCCAATGGCGAAGTGGCGCTGACCTATGGCACCGAAACCGGCTTTACCCCGACCAACGCCCAGCACGTCGTGTTCTTCGACGAAACCGGAACCGCCTTTGACGAATATACCCAGACCGGCATTTCACCGCGTGACAGCGAATACCTCTATGTCACCACCGACGGATCAGTCTTCCGCATCGATCAGGACCCCGAGGGCGAAGTCTACCAGATGATCGATCCCAACGCGGCAGGCACCACAGGCGATGAATTCACCGTCTCGCGCGCCTTCAACGGCGAGTTGGCCCAGGATGGCGAGCTGGCGATCCTGAACGACGGCAGCGCGATCGTGGTTTACGACCACACCAACCTGACGGGCTATGTGCAAAAGGTGGATCTCTCCGACGACAGCGTCACCGATCTTGCCATCATCTCGGGCGCCGACAACCTCTCGGTGGCGGCGCTTTCGGATGGCAATTTCGCGGTCATCTACCAGAACTTCAGCGATCACGTGCTGGCGCGCATCTACGCCCCCGACGGCAGTATTGTTACCCCGGAATTCACCATTCACGCGGGCCAGAGCGAAGAGATCGAAGTCCACGCCACCAGCACCGGTTTCTTCGTCTCTTTCACCGACAACGAAGGCGCGGCCGATGATCTGCTGACGGGGCAGTTTTTCAACAACGCGGGCACCGCGCAGGGCACCGCGTTCATTCCGCAACCCACGCTCGAGGCCGCACAGGCCGCCGATGCCACGGTCCTGTCGAACGGCACGCTTGTGACCGTCTGGAACAGCGATCAGCGCAGCACGCCCTTCGAGAACCACCTGACCGTGCAGCTTTACAATGCCGCCGGCACCTCGATTTCCGGCCCGACCGAGCTGGGGGAAATCAACAACTGGTCGCCGGTGCGCGTTTCCGAAAACCCGGATGGTGGGTTCGTCGTTGTCTACTTCACCGCCGACAACACCTTCATGATGCAGAAGTTCACCGCTGCCGGGGCCACGGACGGCGGCCCGCTCCAGCTGCACAGCCAGTCAACCGATGACGGATCACTGCCCGATGTGGCCACCATCAGCCAGGATCAGGCCTTCGACATGGTGGTGCTGCCAAACGGGCAGCTGGTGCTGGCCTATACCGTCAACACCGCCAATGACGGCAAGGACGTGCGCTATGGCGTCTATACGCTGGACGGGGTGATCGTCACCGAAAGCCGCACCGCAAGCGTCAATACCGACGATGATCAGTTCGGTGTCGACCTTCAGGTGATCGACAACAAGACCGCGCTGCTTGTCTTTACCGATGACACCAACGTGCAGTTCAGCTCGCAAAGCTCGATCCAGGCGATCCGCATCCAGGGCGGAGACCTGCCGCCCGGGCCGACCGCCGGAGATGATTTCGTGAACGGCACCGACCGCGATGACACCATTGCGCTTTTGGGTGGGGATGACACCTTCAACGGCGACAATGGCGATGATTTTGCAGATGGCGGTGCGGGCAATGACACCCTGAACGGGGATGGCGGCAACGACACCCTCAAGGGCTTTGGCGGGGCGGATGAATTGAACGGCGGCGACGGCAACGACACGCTTGACGGGGCCAACGGTGCAGACAGCCTTTCCGGTGGGGATGGCAACGATCTGTTGAAGGGCGGCGCAATGGGCGACACGCTTGACGGCGGCGCGGGCAATGACCTGTTGCAAGGCAATGCCGGAGACGACAGCGCCCTTGGCGGCGCGGGCGACGACACCATCAACACCCATGGCGGCAATGATACCGTCGACGCGGGCGAGGGCGCCGATCTCGTGCGCATGGGCGGCGGCAACGATCTCTTCACCGACGTCGCCGAGGCCGGCGTGACGGGGCGTGACACGGTCTACGGGCAGGGCGGCAACGACACCATCACCGGCGGTGGCGGCAATGACGTTCTTTATGGTCAGGCCGGTTCGGACCGCATCGCCGGGGGCGACGGGTTCGACAAGATTTATGGCGGCGATCAGGGCGATGTGCTGTTCGGCGGGCGCGGCGGCGACACCGTTGCCGGTGGCGACGGCAAGGACAACGCCACCCTTGGCGACGGCAACGACCTCTGGCTCGACACCCTGACCACCGGCGCGGCCCAGGCTGATACCGTCAAGGGCGGCAAGGGGGCCGACACCATCCAGGCGGGCGGCGGCAATGACGTGCTGACCGGCAATAGGGGCGCCGACAGTTTCGTCTTCCTCGGCACCGCGTTCGAGGCCGACCGGATCACCGACTACAAGAAGGGCCTCGACAGCTTTACCCTCGATGATGCGCTCTGGGGCGGTGGTCTGACGGCGCAGCAGGTGGTCGACACCTACGCTGATGACAGCACCGGCACGGTGATCTTTGATTTCGGCAACGGCAACACCATCACCTTTGACGGCGTGACCCGCACCAACTTCCTTGATCAGGACCTGATCATCGTCTGACCCTTGCCCAAATTCTAGGCGGTGACAGAAATCGCTTCACGTGCTAACCACGTGGGACGATGCGAAAACGAACCCGGCGCGTGAACCAGGCGCGCCGGGGATTTACGACAAGCGATTTCAAGGTGCCCCGCGCGACCCCAAAGGGGATAGGACGCACCCGGAATTGATGAAGGGGGATTTCGATGATCATCAGGTTTAACTTTTTTACACCGTGGACCTACAACTTCATGGACGCGGCCTTTACCGCAGATCCGATTAACCCCGGTGCTCCGCTCGAAGGCATATTCTCCCCCACTATTCCGGGCTTTAGCTATATCTGGTCGCACGCTTTCACGTCTTTTGTAACCGTGTTTACCGGGGGCGGGCTTTTTATGGACGGGCCTTCCGAAATTGGAGGCATCAACCCGGACTCGGGCACGATCAATACCATCGATTTTTTCGACGCGTTCGGCGCAACCCATGTGCAGATCACCAACGCCTTTATCGATGCAGGTACCTTCGAAACCGGGTTGACGCAGGAATATACCGTTGGCGACTCCGGCCATTTGAACTTCGTGTTTGGATCAGAGCCTCTGACGGTCGACTTCGCTCCGGTCTTTGCACCCGTCAATGTGGCTCTTCTCCCCGACTATATCCGCAACAACATTGATACGATCTTCGGTGGCTCAGGAGCGGATATACTCGATTTCAGCCAGTTCTCTTCGATATCTCCGATCACCGCGTGGGGGAGAGCGGGGAACGATGCCATCATAGGACGCGAAGGCAACGACCTGTTCTATGGTGGAATTGGCAACGACACGCTTATCGGCGGCAATGGCAATGACACCCTTATCGGAGGTACGGAAAACGACAGCATTTCCGGCGGCCACGGTGACGACTCCATTGAAGGGGGAGACGGAAACGACAGCCTTGACGGCGGGTGGGGCAACGACACGATCAAGGGTGGGGCTGGCAACGACACCATCCACGGTGGTCTTGGTGGCGGACCTTTCACAGGTGTGCTCGATGGCGGTTCCGGTGACGATTTCATCCAGTCCGGTTTTGGCGTCACCAACATGACCGGCGGCACTGGAAACGATACCTTTGCCGCGCAACATGGCGAATTTGATGGCAGCGCGATCCTCGACTACGAAATCGGTGAACGCATCCTGTTCCTTGATGGCGGCAGTGTCACCAAGTGGAACAACTGGGCCACGATCACCGAACAGGGCACCGGCCACTATTCGAACTCGACCGCGCCGCTTGGTATCACGTCCACCAATATCGGTGGCAATCTCCACGTCACCGTAACCATGCAGATGGACCGGACCACCCCCGGAAACATCTTCTCGGACACCTTCGTTCTCATGGGATACGGCGCGACACCGGGGTCGGTTGTGGCCATCATGGACCTGCCAACCTCGTTCCACAGCAACGCAAACATCGACACCGAGCTGTTCTTTGCCCCGGCGGCGGGCCTGCTGACGGCAACGGCGGGCAATGACACCATCCTTGGCACCAATGCCGCCGAGGCCCTGAACGGCGGCGCCGGAGAAGACGCGATGCACGGCCTGCGCGGTAACGACACCCTTGATGGCGGCGACAACAACGACCGCATTGTCGGCGGACGTGGTCGTGACCTGCTGATCGGTGGCAATGGCAACGATTACCTGTTCGGGTCCTCTGGCGATGACAGGTTGCAGGGCGATGCTGGCAACGATCTTCTGTTTGGCGGTGACGGGCGCGACAAGATTTTTGGGGGTGCCTCCAACGACACGATCTCTGGCAACAATGACAATGATACGATCAATGGCAATGACGGGGATGATGTCCTTTACGGTGGTGCGGGATCGGATATCCTGCGCGGTGGCACCGGCCATGACCAGATGCACGCCGGCCACTTTGCCTTTAGCCAACACGACGCCGGAACGACGAACCAGCTCTTTGGTCAGGACGGAAACGATATGCTCTATGGCGCCGACGGTCAGGATCTCCTGAGCGGCGGTAACCACAACGACATCCTTTGGGGCGGCAATGCTGACGACACGGTTCTTGGTGGCGACGGCAATGACTCGGCCGACGGAGCAGAGGGCAATGACTCGGTCGACGGAGGCATCGGAAATGACACCGTTGTCGGCTGGAGTGGTGACGACACTTTGCTTGGCGGCAAGGGCAAAGACAGCCTGCGCGGCGACGATGGTGTTGATCTTCTCGATGGTGGAGACGGAGCCGACACACTGCTTGGCGGAAACAACTCTGACACGCTGAACGGCGGTGTGGGCAGTGACTCGCTTTTTGGTGACGACGGCCAGGATGTCTTGAACGGTGGCTCCTTCGGCGACATTGCCCGCGGTGGTCGCGGGCGTGACCTCGTGAACGGAGACGCCGGCAATGACCGTCTTTTCGGTGACAAGGGCGATGACACGCTGAACGGTGGTCTCGGCAACGACAAACTCGCCGGCGGATCGGGCAACGACACTCTCGACGGTGGCGCTGGCAATGACACCCTGAACGGCAGCGTGGGCAGCGACACCTTCATGTTCGGGGCCGGAAACGATGTTGTGACCCGCTTTGTCAACGACGTCGACACGCTGTTGCTTGACGAAAGCGCGCTCTGGGGCGGTGGTCTGACCATCGCGCAGGTGTTGACCATCTACGGGGACGACAGCAGCGGCACCCACATCGATTTTGACTTTGGCGGTGGCAACACACTACGCCTGAATGGTTTCACAGCGCTGGCCCATCTGGCCGATGACATGGCCTTCTTCTAAAGCAAATTTTATCTGGCCAATACATCAGGGCGGCCCCGCATTCGGGCCGCCTTTTTTGCTGCAACGCGGCGGGTTTGGTGGCTTGTCCGACTCATCAAGATGCGCTCACGTGGCTGGAACACAACTGCGGACACCACTATGCCACTTCCCTTCGATCACTTCGCCGCCAGCCTGGCCTACGACGACCTGCCCGAGGAGGTGCTCGCCATCCTGCGGCGCAGCTTCCTGGATACCATGGGCGTTGCCGCCGTTGGCAGCACGACCCCCATGTCCGCCATTGCGCGCAAAGGTGCGCTTGCGTTGTTCGGGGCGGGCACGGCAGGCTCTGCCAAGATGCTGATGGACGGGCGCGAGGCCAGCCCTGCAGGCGCAGCCATGGCCGGAGCCTTCACCGTCGACAGCATCGACGCCCACGACGGCACCACGCCCTGCAAGGGCCACGCGGGCTCTGCGATCTTTCCGGCCATGATCGCCATGGCGCAGGCCGAAGCCTCGCAGGGCAGGGCGCTGACCGGTCTCCGCTTTGCCGAAATTCTCGCCGTTGCCTATGAAGTTAGCTACCGCGCGGGCCTTGTCCAGCACGCTACTTGCGCCGACTACCACACCTCCGGCGCCTGGACCGCTGTCGGCGTGGCGGCGGCGGGGGCGCGCATGCTGTGCGGCAATGATCCCGAAATCATCCGTCACGCCGCCGGGATCGGTGAATACCACGGCCCGCGCAGCCAGATGATGCGCTGTATCGATTTTCCCACCAATGTGCGAGACGGGGTGGGGTGGGGCGCGCCGTCCGGTGTCACCGCCGCCTATCTTGCTGCCGACGGCTTTACCGGCGCGCCTGCGCTGACCTGTGAAGGGCCGGGGTCAGAGCCGTTCTGGGAAGACCTCGGGCAGGGCTGGCGCGTGGTGGATCACACCCACTACAAGGCCTATCCCTGCTGCCGCTGGTCGCACCCGTCGGTCGACGCCGTGCAGGACCTGATGCAGGAGCACGCCCTCAGCCATGACATGATCGACAGCATCGAGATCAAGACTTTTCACTATGCCACGCGTCTTGCCGGACATGAGCCGATGACGCAGGACGAATTCGCTTATTCCATCGCTTTTCCGGTCGCTGCCATGGCGGTGCGTGGGCAGATTGGCGTGAGCGAACTGAGCGAGCAATCCTTGTCTGATCCCGACATTTTGAGGCTATCAAGGGCAACAAAACTGATTGATGATGATCATTTTACAACAATTAGCACAGAAAAGCGGTGGGCTCAGGTCACGCTTGTCCTGAAGTCCGGTCAGCGTATCGAAGACGCCCCGCGCACGCCGAGAGGGGACGCAGACATGCCCCTAAGCGACAGCGAGATCATCACCAAGTACCACCGTCTCGCCGATCCGGTGCTTGGCAACGATCGCGCGTCCAAGATTGCAGCCCTCAGCGGACGGTTCGACGGCCTCGATGCAGACGAGCTGACCTACCTGATGACGCTCTGCACCAACCCCACATAATCATTCCAAACACAATATATCTATAAATTGATATACATCAAAGATACATCCTTGATGCGTGTTTTAACAATGAAACGCGCGCATACCCAGCTTTATGCAAGGGAGGATCAAGATGTATCTCAAACGGGCCGTATTGGGCCTTGGGCTGGCCGTGGGAGTGGCCGGCCTTGCCCTGGCCAATGAACCGGCGATTAGCTCATCCACCGCCGACCACTCGAAATTTCCCGGCCTGCAAAAGGACTTCACCTCCGGCCCCGAGGTGACCGAGGCCTGCCTTGAGTGCCACACCGAGGCGGATGACCAGTTCATGCACTCGATCCACTTCCGCTGGGACTACGAACAACCCGAAACCGGCCAGCGTCTTGGCAAGAAGAACGTGATCAACGCCTTCTGCGGCTCGGTCGCAGGCAACGAACCGCGCTGTACCTCCTGTCACGCGGGCTATGGCTGGGAGGACATGTCGCAAGAGCCACCCAAAGACACCAACGCCAAGGATTGCCTTGTCTGCCATGACAAATCGGACCAATACACAAAGCTGGCAACCGGGGCAGGGCACCCGCCAATGGAGGCAAAGGGCAAAACCATCACCGGCGCCAAGGCCTGGGTCGTTGATCTCAAGAAGGCCGCGATGAGCGTCGGCATGCCCGACCGGGACAATTGCGGCAACTGCCACTTTTACGGCGGCGGCGGAGACAACGTGAAACACGGCGATCTCTCGTCTGTGCTGTATGATCCGCCACGCGAAGTCGACGTGCACATGTCCAAGGACGGCGAGAACATGGTCTGTTCCGATTGCCACGTCAGCGACCGCCACCAATGGGCCGGTTCGCGCTACAACGTGACCGCCTCCGATCCACACGGCACCGGAAAACCGGGCGAGGCCCGCAGTGCCGCAACCTGTCAGTCCTGCCATGACAACGATCCGCACCCGGCGAACATCAAGGGCCTCAAGCTGAACGATCACACCGACAAGCTGGCCTGTCAGACCTGTCACATCCCGGAATACGCCCGTGGCGGCGTGCCAACCAAATCCTTCTGGGATTGGTCGACAGCGGGCAAGCTGAACGAGGACGGCTCGATCATCAAGGAAGACAACTATGTCTCCTCAAGCGGCAAACACATGCACACCTACATGTCGACCAAGGGCCATTTCGACTATGCCGAAGATGCCACCCCGCACTATGCGTGGTTTGACGGTCAGGTCGAGTATTCGACCATCGACCGCAAGATCGACCCGACACAGGTTGTCGACGTGAACCAGATCAAGGGGGATCCCACGGACGGCACCTCTCGCATCTGGCCTTTCAAACGGATGGAAGGGCGGCAGGCCTATGACAGCGTCAACAACACGCTGGTCTATACCCATGTCTGGGGGCCAAAGACCGATACCGCCTTCTGGACCAATTTCGATTGGCCCAAGGCGATCGAGGCAGGCATGAAGGCCGCCAATCAACCGTACTCCGGGCAATACGGGTTCGTGGATACCTACATGTACTGGCCGATCACCCACATGGTGGCCCCGGCGGAACAGGCGGTGGACTGTGTGGAATGCCATGCCGAAGACGGGCGTCTTGCCAATGTGGCCGGTGTTTTCATGCCCGGCACCAACACCAACAGCCTTGTCGGGTTGCTTGGCAAGGCCTTGATCCTGCTCACACTTCTTGGCGTCCTTGGTCATGCGGCCCTGCGCCTCTTCAGCCGCAACGGAGGCAGCCATGAATAAACGTATCGTCAAGATTTACCCGTTCTTCGAACGTTTCTGGCACTGGGCACAGGTGCTCCTGATCCTGGCCCTTATGGTAACCGGCATGGGGTTGAATGGCGTCCACGGCCTGATCCCCTTTGGACCGGCCGTCATGTTGCACACGCTGGCCGCGCTGGTTTTGTTGGCGCTCTGGATCTTTGCAACCTTCTGGCTGTTCACCACCGGCGCATGGCGTCAGTTCATCCCCAAGATCGAAGGCATGCTGTCGGTGGCCCGCTTCTATGCCTACGGTGTTTTCAAGGGGGAGGAACACCCCTATGAAAAGATCTTCTGGCGCAAGCACAACCCGCTCCAGGCCGCGACCTACTTTGTGCTCAAGTGGTTCATTTTCCCGGCGATCTGGGTCACCGGTCTCCTGTACCTGACCTACAACTTCTGGGCCGATGGCAACTCAATCGTCGCGATCACCCTGATTGCCAACCTGCATCTCCTGTCGGCCTATGTGATCGGGGCGTTCATCATCGTGCATATCTACCTGCTGACGGTGGGGCATGGCTTCCGAAGCCACGTGCAGCCGATGATCACCGGCTATGACGAGATCGACCTGACGCCTGAGCAGGAAGCCTATCTTGAAACCAACGAGCCAAACCGCCTAAAACCCTTGCAGGGCTAGGGCAGGGACAGCAAAGGCCGTTTTATTCCTACCCTTGGGCCTTTGCCAGAAAAGGCGCTCTCACGGGCGCCTTTTCATTTGTTCAGGCAACGCGCGCGAGGGGCGTTGACAGGGCGCATTACGCAAAATCAGTCAATACACCTCTGCAATACCGACGTGATACCGACGCGAAACAGACGCCTGATTTTGCAAAAATTCCGGTTAACCTTCACGGCCGAAGCCCGCAATCCCGACTTCCGGGCATAAGAAAAGCCGGTCCCAAACACTGGAAACCGGCTTGGTAAGCGTGAGTTTTGAAAGGCGTTAACGACCCCAGGTGCGGACCGGACCACAGTCCATATGCACGAAGTTCGACCCCGAGTAGCGGCCCACGCCACCCGCACGACAGGCGCTTGCGGCACGTGCCATCTGGCTCACCGAACGTGATCCCAGACGCAGGTCAGCCGCCTGACCCTTCATGTGCAGCGAGTTCTTGGCCACACCGCGCGACCGGCTGCGCAGCATCGCGTTGGTTTGCGGGCTGCGGTAGCCCGACAGCAGCATATAGGGTTCGTTCACATCCATCATGTTGTGCGCGGCGGCCATGATGTCGATGGTACGCAGGTCCATGGTCTTGACGCCATTGGTGCGCCAGTCGCGCATGAACTTGTTGATTTCTTTCACGGATTCTTTGATGTACTCGCCTTCGATCCAGTAGATCGTATCGAGGCGCTCGCCGGTGCGGCCCGAGTACATACGGATGCGGCGGATATCGCCAGCGCCCTTGAGGAAACCCGCTGCATTGGAGAAGGTTGGTGCGGCTACGAGTGTGGTTGCCGCAAATGCGCGCAGCAAGCCGCGCCGCGTAAAGCTCACAGAACTGTTATCGTTCATCGTTTCTAGCGCCTGTCCCGTCGCTACCTTTTTGATATCGCCACGATTTTTCGTGGTCGCGTTGTATCCATCCCCAGATGCGCACCTTATGCCACAAAGCGATTCTCTGACCAAGTGTTCATTTCCGGCATGCGCGGAATGTGGAATAATTTAGGCGGAAATCTGCTGAAACTTCGTAAATTTCGCTGATGTGGCGTAGAAGTCGCGCATTTTCCCCTTGAGCCGCAGCATTACCAATTGTGAATGGACACACCCCGTTTTTTTCGGGACAAACGTAGAAACGCATCGGTTTATTTGCGCGAGGAAGACCATATGTTGCTGTCATTTCATTCACTGCGTCGACATTTTGTGATTGCCGGCTTTGTTCTGGCAGCGCACGGGGGCCTTTTTGCGACCCCTGCGCAAGCTGAACTGACGGCTTTCAAACAGGCGGTTGCCGAAACCGCTGCGCGTGATGCGGATATCGCCAAATTCTACCGCGAAAACGGCTATCGCCCGATCTGGACCGGCACCGATGCCGATGATCTGGAACGCCGCCGCGCCCTGTTGCAGGCGCTTGAAAACGCGGATGAACACGGTCTTCCCGCGGCACGCTATGACTTCAACGCACTTTATCAGCAGCTTTCTGAGGCCAAGACACCACGCGACCTTGGCAAGCTCGAAGTGGCCCTTGCCAAGGCTTACCTGGGATATGCCCGCGACGTTCAGACCGGCATGTTCGTGCCCTCTAAGCTCGACGAGGGCATTGTCCGCAAGGCGCCGGTGCGAGATCGCGGCCTCTACCTGTCTGAACTCCTAATCTCCGATCCGACCGACTACATCCGTGCGTTGCCGCCAACCACGCCGGAATACAATCGCCTGATGAAGGAAAAGCTGCGCCTCGAACGTGAGGCCGCTCGTGGCGGCTGGGGGCCCAAAGTCAAAGCCAAGAAGCTTGAACCCGGTGACAAGGGCAACGCGGTTGTCGCTCTGCGCAATCGCCTCATTGCACTCGGATACCTTCAGCGTAGCGCCGCAGGCACCTTTAATTCCGAAATGGAAAAAGCCGTTCAGGCCTTCCAGATCGACCACGGGCTTGAATCCGACGGCGTCGCCGGCGCCTCGACCATTGCCGAGGTGAACCGTACGCCGGTCGAGCGCCTGAAATCTGTCATTGTCGCGATGGAACGTGAACGCTGGCTGAACAAACCGCGCGGTGAACGGCATGTCATGGTCAACCTGACCGACTTCAAGGCCAAGATCATTGACGACGGCAAGGTCACTTTTGAAACCCGTTCGGTTGTCGGCAAGAACCAGCATGACCGTCGCAGCCCCGAATTCTCGGACGTGATGGAGCACATGGTCATCAACCCGACGTGGAATGTTCCGCGTTCGATTGCGACCAAGGAATATCTTCCGATGCTGAAGAAAAACCCGAATGCGGTCAGCTATCTCAAGCTGATCGACTCGCGGGGGAAAGTGGTCAACCGCGGGGCCGTGGACTTCACCCAATTCAGCGCCAACACCTTTCCCTTCGACATCAAACAGCCGCCCAGCAAAAGCAACGCGCTTGGCCTTGTGAAGTTCATGTTCCCGAACCGTCACAACATCTATCTGCACGACACCCCCGCCAAGAGCCTGTTTGCCCGCGAGGTGCGCGCCTTCAGCCATGGATGCATCCGCCTGCATCAGCCGTTTGATTTCGCCTATGCCCTTCTGGCTGTACAGCAGGACAATCCCAAGCCGTACTTCCACAAGATCCTGAAAACCGGACGTGAGACGCAGGTCGATCTGAAGAAACACGTTCCGGTCCACATCATCTACCGCACCGCCTTTACCAACGCCAAAGGCCCGGTTCAGTATCGCCGCGACGTCTATGGTCGTGACGCCAAGATCTGGCAGGCGATGGCCAATGAAGGGGTGGTCTTGCGGACGGTTCAGGGCTAAAACCCTCGCAAATTGCGAGGAATTCATGGCCCATACGATCCAGCAGATTGCTGATGCCATCGGCGCAGAAGCCTTTGGGAATACTGACCTTTTGGTTGAAAAAGTATCCGAGCCGGCAATGGCTGGCCCGGATGATCTTGCGCTTCTGACAAACCCCAAGTTCGCCGCTGGCCTGTCGCAGGGCAAGGCGCGTGCCGCCATGGTCTGGCCTGATGCCGACTGGCAGGCGCTTGGCCTTGAAGGTGGGCTTTATTCGCCGCGCGGGCGCTATGGCATGGCCGGACTTTCGAAAATGATGGACCCGGGCCAGCACTTTGGCGAGGGCATCCATCCTTCGGCCGTGATCGACCCCAGCGCCGAAATCGGCGAGAACGTCACCATTGCCCCGCTTGCGATCATCGGCCCGCGTGCCCGCATCGGCGCCAACTGCGTGATTGGCCCGCATTGCCATGTCGGCGCAGACGTCACATTGGGCGAGGGCGCCTTCCTGCGCGAGATGGTCTCGATCGGAGCCCGCGCCACCATCGGCCGCAATTTCATCGCCCAGCCCGGTGCGCGTATCGGCTCGGATGGATTTTCCTTTGTCACCCCCGAGAAATCCGGCGTGGAATCCGCGCGTGAAACCCTTGGCGATCAGGGCGAAGTGAAATCACAGGCCTGGACCCGCATTCATTCCCTTGGCTCGGTCACCATCGGCGACGACGTCGAGATCGGCGCCAACGCCTGCATCGATTGCGGCACCATCCGTGACACCCGCATCGGCAACGGCGTGAAACTCGACAACATGGTGCACATCGCCCACAACGTTGAAATCGGCGAGAACACGCTACTTGCAGGGCAGTGCGGCATCGCGGGCTCGACCAAGATCGGCAAGAACGTCGTGATGGGTGGCCAGTGCGGGGTCAGCGACAACACGACAGTCGGTGACAACGTGATTGCCGGCGGCGCAACCAAGATCCTCTCCAAGGTGCCGGCAGGCCGCGTTCTGCTTGGCTATCCGGCTGTCAAAATGGAGTCACATTTGGAGATGTATAAGGGGCTCCGTCGCCTGCCTCGGCTGTTCGCTGACGTGGCGGCGCTGCAGAAAAAAGTTTCCAACTCGGAAACCAATGACTAAATGACTGCCAGTATTGGCGAAAGGAAGACACAATGAGCGTCAAGGACCAGGTTATCGAAATCATCGCGGAACAAGCCGTTCTCGAGCCATCCGACGTCACTCTCGAAAGCACGCTTGAGGATCTGGGCATCGACAGCCTTGGTCTGGTCGAGAGCATTTTCGCGATCGAGGAAGCCTTCGACATCACCGTACCTTTCAACGCCAATGAACCCACCGAGAGCGATTTTGACATTTCCTCGGTGGCGTCCATCATTGCCGGTATCGAAAAGCTGGTTGCCGACCAGTCCTGACTTTTCCCCGATCCGGAGGATTGATCCATGAAACGTGTCGTGATCACCGGCGCCGGAACCATCAACGCTCTTGGCCACAACGTGGCCGATACGCTTGATGCGATGAAAGAGGGGCGCTGTGGTATCGGCCCCCTTGAAATGCGCGACGTTGACCGTCTTGCAATCAAGATCGGCGGTCAGGTGCGCGGCTTTGAGGCCGAAAACCTGTTCAACCGCCAGCAAAACGCGCTCTATGACCGCTTTACCCAGTTTGCCCTGGTTGCCGCCCGCGAGGCCATCGCCCAATCCGGCCTTGAGTTTTCTGGCGAAATGGCGGCCCGCTCCGGCGTTGTGCTTGGCACCTCGGGCGGAGGTATGCAGACGCTCGACGAGAACTATCGCACGGTCTATGAGGACGGAAAAAACCGCGTGCACCCCTTCGTTGTGCCCAAGCTCATGAACAACGCCGCGGCCAGCCACATCAGCATGGAGTTCAATCTCAAGGGCCCCAGCTTTACCGTGGCCACCGCCTGTGCCTCGTCCAACCACGCCATGAGCCAGGCCTTCCAATTGGTACGCTACGGTGCGGCCCCCGTGATGGTAACTGGCGGGTCGGAATCCATGCTGTGCTTTGGCGGCGTCAAGGCCTGGGAAGGCCTGCGCGTCATGTCCAAGGATGCCTGCCGTCCGTTCTCGGCCAACCGAAATGGCATGGTTCAGGGCGAAGGGGCAGGGGTGTTTGTCTTCGAAGAATACGAACACGCCAAGGCGCGCGGCGCGGAAATCCTCGCCGAAGTGGTGGGCTTTGCCATGTCGTCAGATGCCTCCGACATCGTGATGCCCTCGAAACAGGGCGCGGCACGGGCGATCTCGGGCGCCTTGGCCGATGGCGGCATCAACCGCGACGAGGTGGGATACATCAACGCCCACGGCACCGGCACCGCCGCCAATGACAAGACGGAATGCGCCGCCGTGGCAGATGTATTTGGCCAGCACGCGGATGATCTGATGATCTCGTCGACCAAGTCGATGCATGGCCACCTGATCGGCGGCACCGGTGCAGTAGAACTTCTGGCCTGTATCATGGCTCTGCGGGATGGCGTGATCGCGCCCACCATCAGCTATGAAGAGCCCGATCCCGAATGCGCCCTTGACGTCGTGCCGAACGAGGCGCGCGAAGCCAAGGTCGACGTGGCCCTTTCCAACGCCTTCGCCTTTGGCGGCCTGAACGCGGTCCTGGCCCTGCGCAAAGTCTGATCCGGTTGATAAAAAATAACGCCGCACTGTAATCCAGTGCGGCGTCTGTGTTTGGTATCAAGCAGGTAACTTTACTGGGGAACGGGCGTCGCCCTGTCATATGCCTTGGTGATCCCTGTCAAGGACAGTCGCACCTGAACGGGCTTTTCAGGTGTCAAAGCGTGGTAGATCACGGCTACTCCCTCCGTCCCTTCTTTGAGCGCCTTCACCTCGATCGGGGAAAGACTCATGCGGGCGATACATCCGCCGCCATGGCAGAAAATGAATGGAACACGCTGGACGAGAACGCCATCCACTGCAATGCCAAGGCCCGCGCCAAGCAGCGTTTGCAGAGGAGCAATGAATGTCGCTTGGGCAGCAACGGTGCCACCTTCCGGCATTTTTGCCAGTTCTACTTCGATAATCGGATAGTTTTCCTGATCAACGAGTGTTTGATAAAGCACGCAGGGCTTTGGATCTGGCCCCTCCTTCGAACACCGTAGATCCCAGTCACCGATGATTTCCGAAGTGACATTTTCAGGCACAGGGGGGCGCGGCGGGGCCGCCGGCTTGCTTTCCATCAGAGAGCCGTCAGACAGCGATCCGACCTGGGCCATCAGGGGCGTCGCTGCGAGCATTGAGACAGCGGCAAGAATTTTCACAATCTTGGACATTGGTATTTCCGTATAAATCAGATCCGAGTCGAACATGGCTTACCATGCCCAACGTCAATTGTCAGGCGAACCAAACGGTTTAGCAGCACTACAGCAGAATTTCGCCCGCCGAATGCACCGTATTGGGAGGGTAAAAGAAAAAGAGGCCCGCAGGCCTCTTTTCCATTTTCACTCCCCGTCGGACTGGCCGACTTATTCATTGCCGAAACGCTACGAAATGAAACGGCACCCGTCAACAGGAAAAATTTCTTATTTCAGCCTGATTTTCCACGAAAAAATGGCCGGACGTGTTTTGCCCGGCCCAGTCTGACAGGGAGGAATTTCGCTCTTTCCCGTACAAAGGGAAAAACGAATGCAAACAACACTGGCAGGAAAGCCTTAACATTGTATTTTCGAAGGGCGCGGGCAGTGAGCAGCAAAGGACGTAACAGGTGCAAGATTCAGTATTCATCGGCGGTGGCGGAGAAGCCTATGCCACCAAACAGGGCCTCAAGCTCAAATACGCCAACCGCCACGGCCTGATTGCGGGGGCCACCGGCACCGGCAAGACGGTCACGCTTCAGATCCTTGCCGAGGGCTTTTCCAAGGCCGGCGTGCCGGTCTTCCTGTCGGACGTGAAAGGAGATCTCTCGGGACTGGCAGCGGCGGGCAGCGAGGGGTTCAAGCTGCACCAGGCCTTCACCGACCGCGCCACCAAGATCGGCTTTGATGACTACACCTACGAAAGCTTCCCGGTTACCTTCTGGGATCTCTTCGGTGAACAGGGCCATCCCGTGCGCACCACCGTTGCGGAAATGGGGCCGTTGCTGCTGTCGCGCCTGATGGACCTGACCGAGGCACAGGAAGGTATCCTCAACATCGCCTTCCGCCTCTCCGACGAACAGGGCCTGCCGCTTCTCGACCTCAAGGACCTGCAGGCGCTGCTGGTCTGGGTGGGCGAAAACCGCAAGGAACTCTCGCTGCGCTACGGCGCGGTCTCGGTGGCCTCGATCGGCGCCATCCAGCGCCGTCTCCTGATCCTCGAAAACCAGGGCGGCACCAAGCTGTTCGGCGAACCCGCACTTGCGCTTTCCGACATCATGCGCACCGACCCGGACGGGTGCGGCCGCGTCAACATCCTTGCCGCCGACAAGCTGATGGGGTCTCCGCGCCTCTATGCAACCTTCCTCCTGTGGCTTCTCTCCGAACTCTTCGAAGAGCTGCCCGAAGTGGGCGACCCTGACAAACCCCGGCTGGTGTTCTTCTTCGACGAGGCCCACCTCCTTTTCGATGGCGCACCAAAGGCGCTGGTCGATAAGGTCGAACAGGTCGCCCGCCTGATCCGTTCCAAGGGCGTCGGCATCTACTTTGTCACCCAGAACCCCGCCGACGTGCCCGAGGATGTGCTGGGCCAGCTGGGCAACCGCATCCAGCACGCCCTGCGCGCCTTTACCGGACGTGACAAGAAACAACTGCGCCTCGCGGCCGAAACCTACCGCGAAAACCCGCGCTTTGACACCGAACAGGCCATCCGCGAGGTCGGGGTGGGCGAGGCAGTCACCTCGATGCTGGCGAAAAAGGGCATCCCCGGCGTGGTCGAACGCACCCTGATCCGCCCACCGTCCTCGCAACTGGGGCCGCTTGACGACACACTGCGCAAACAGGTCATCGCCACCTCTCCGGTTTCCGGAAAATATGAAACCGTTCAGGATCGCCGCTCGGCCTATGAAATCCTCAAGCAACGCGCCGAAAAGGCCGCCTCCGAAGCCGAAGCCGCCGAGGCCCGCGAAGAGGAAATGTCGATGGCAGAACGCGAATTCAACGCCGCCCGCCGCTATTCCGGCAGCCGCGTATCCCGCTCGTCCTCGCGCAGCATGCGCATTTCCAAGGATGACAGCTTTGGCACCGCCATGGGCAAGATGGTGATGAAGGAACTGACCGGCACCACCGGCCGCAAGATCGTGCGGGGCATCCTCGGCGGCTTGTTCAAGGGGCGCTGACAGCCCCGCTTCGATGCACCCAAAATACTCCCGCCGGAGGCAAAAAGGCCGCTCACTCGAGCGGCCTTTCTTTTGGACCTATCGTAACAGTCCTTATTTCTCGGGGATCAGGCCCCGTGGGCTGAACCGCAGCACCAGCAACAACACAACACCCATCGTCAACAGGCGCATATGCGCGGCGCTGTCGATCAGATGTGCCTTGAGTGCGCTGTCCTCGGCCATGCCGTAGGTGATCAGCTGCATCAGGCCAAGGCCCAGCGGTTCCACCTGCACCCAAAGGAACCAGATCAGGAACCCACCCAGAACCGAACCGAGGTTGTTGCCCGAACCGCCCACGATCACCATCACCCAGACAAGGAAGGTAAAGCGCAGCGGGTTATACGTCCCCGGCGTCAGCTGGCCATCCAGCGTGGTCAGCATGGCACCCGCGATGCCACAGACCGCAGAACCCAAAACGAAGATCTGCAAGTGGCGGCGGGTCACGTTCTTGCCCATCGCCTCTGCGGCCACCTCGTTGTCACGGATCGCACGCATCATGCGGCCCCAGGGCGATTTCAGCGCCAGCTGCGCCATTACGAGGATGATCACCAGTACGATGGTAAACAGAACCGAGTAGCCCAGTTTGACGTACAGCGTCGAGGCCACCACCGGATCGAGCCCAAGTGACTGCGCGTTGCTGACAAAGGTCTCGGAGTTCTGGAGGTCGATTTCGCGCGGCACAGGGCGGGGCAGGCCCACCACGTTTTTCACGCCCCGCGCCAGCCAGTCCTCGTTCTTCAGAACCGCAAGAATGATCTCCGCGATGCCCAGCGTCGCAATGGCAAGATAGTCCGAGCGCAGACCCAGCGCCGTTTTACCGATCAGCCAGGCCGCACCCGCCGCCAGAAGGCCGCCGATGATCCACGCGAACAGGACCGGCAGGCCAAGGCCACCCAGGTTACCGGTCGCCGCCGGGTTGATAGCTTCGATGGCCTTCACCGCCGGATCGAAAAGGCCACGGTAGAGGAAGAAGCCCGCGATCAGCACGGCCAGCATCGCCAGACCACGCATACGGCCCTTGAGACGGCCATTCAGCAGGATCGCCACCGCGATGGTGCCAACACCCACCAGAAGCGCAAAGATCACCCGCGTGCCGCCTGCGGCCCAGGCTTCCCCCACCGGCGGCATAGAGGTCAGGACAACCGCCAGACCACCCAGGGCCACAAAACCCATGACGCCCACGTTGAACAGGCCGGCAAAGCCCCATTGCAGGTTCACCCCAAGCGCCATGATCGCCGAGATCAGCCCCATGTTCAGGATGAACAGCGCCGAGTTCCACGACTGAATGACACCCGTGCCGATGATCAGCGCCGCAACAATTGCGAAGAGGGCAGTGTTTTTCACTGTATCGCTCATACCGATTTCCCCTTGAAGATGCCGGTTGGCTTGAACAGAAGCACGACGATCAGGATCACGAAGCTGACCGCGAACTTGTAGTCGGTGGACAGAAGCTGAACGAGACCGCTGGGTTCCAGCCCCTCGGGCATCCAGTAGGTCAGAACCTTCTTCCACGCATAGGTGATGGTGACTTCCGAAAAGGCGATCACGAAACCGCCCGCGATGGCGCCCAAGGGGCTACCGAGCCCGCCGACAATGGCCGAGGCAAAGATCGGCAGCAACAGCTGGAAGTACACGAAGGGTTTGAACGTCTTGTCGAGGCCGTAAAGGACGCCGGCAATCGTCGCCAGTGCCGCCACGATCATCCAGGTATACATCACCACCCGCTCGGGGTTGATGCCCGACAACAGCGCGAGATCCTCGTTGTCCGAATAGGCGCGCATCGATTTGCCGGTGCGGGTGCGGTTCAGGAACCAGAACAGCGCCGCAACGCAGATCACCGCGACAACAACGGTCAGGCCCTGCGTCGTCTTGATCGCGAGACCTTCCCGGAGGCCGGTCATCTGTTTGAACTCGCGTACCGAGATGATGAAGCGCTCGCCATCGGCGAACTTCTGGTCATTTGGGCCGATGATGAAACGCACAAGGCCGTTCATGATGAACATCACACCCATCGACACGATCACGAGGATCACCGGCTTGGCCTTCTGGTCGCGGTAGAACTTGTAAACCATCCTGTCCGTGATCAGCACCAGTGCCATGGTTCCGACAATCGCGAAGGGCAGGGCCAAAAGCGCCGTGGGCAGCGGGCCAAAGGAAATACCCATGCCCTGCAGTAGCCATGTCACCAGCACCGCCAGCATGGCTCCGAAGGCCATGGTGTCGCCATGGGCAAAGTTCGAAAAGCGCAGGATTCCATAGATAAGCGTCACCCCAAGCGCGCCAAGAGCCAGCTGGCTGCCATAGGCGATCGCGGGGATCAGCACGAAGTTGGAGAGGGCCACAAGGCCATTCAGAAAGTCCATCAGGTCATCTCTCTCGTGAATTCGTCAGTCGTGTTCTTGGTCATTGGCTTAGCCTCCCAGGAACGATTTGCGGACTTCGGGATCGGCCAGTAGCTCTTTCCCGGTGCCCGAATAGGCGTTCTTGCCCTGGACCAGCACATAGCCCTTGTCGGCAATCTCGAGCGCCTGCTTGGCGTTCTGTTCCACCATCAGGATCGGCAGGCCGGTGCGGCTCACCTCGATGATACGGTCAAACAGTTCGTCCATCACGATGGGCGACACACCCGCCGTCGGCTCGTCGAGCATCAACAGCTTCGGCTTGGTCATCAGCGCGCGGCCCACGGCCACCTGCTGACGCTGCCCACCCGAAAGCTCGCCCGCGTGCTGGTACCGCTTTTCTTTCAGGATCGGAAACAGGTCATACACCTGTTCCATCGTCTCGCTGATGTCATCGGTGCGGATGAAGGCCCCCATCTCGAGGTTCTCTTCCACCGTCATCGAGGTAAAGATGTTGTGGGTCTGGGGCACAAAGCCCATGCCCTTCACAACCCGCTGTTGCGGGCTCAGTTTGGTGATGTCCTCACCATCGAAAAGCACGCTGCCGGTATGCACGTTCAGCATCCCGAACACCGCCTTCATGGCAGTTGACTTGCCGGCACCGTTCGGCCCGACAATCACGGCGATCTCGCCCTTGTCGACCGAGATCGTGCAATCGTGCAGGATGTCCGGCCCCTTGCCATATCCGCCGGTCATGTTCTGTCCGATCAGAAAGCTCATCTTGTCGTTATCCTTCCTGGCTCACCCTGTCCGCCTGTCGCCGCTCGGGCGTATCTGCGCGAAAAGGGTAGACGTCGCTCGGGTTGGCGCACCAACCCGCAAAGAGGCACCCGCCTTCGTGGCGGGCATGGCCTCTCGTCAGGCTTCCATCATTTCTTTGTTCTTGAGACCGGTGCCGAGATAGGCTTCGATCACCTGTTCGTTGGCCTTGATCTCGTCCAGCGTCCCCTGTGCCAGAACCTTGCCTTCGGCCATGCAGATCACCGGATCGCAGATACGGCCAATGAACTCCATGTCGTGTTCGATCACGACAAAGGTATAGCCGCGCTCCTGGTTCAGGCGCTTGATGGCATCGGCGATGGTATAAAGCAGGGTCCGGTTCACACCGGCGCCCACCTCATCCAGAAAGACGATCTTGGCATCGACCATCATCGTGCGGCCAAGTTCCAACAGCTTCTTCTGGCCACCTGACACCTCGCCGGCCTTCAGATCGGCGATATGGCTGATGGTCAGGAACTCGAGAACCTCGTCCGCCTTGGCCCGCAACGCGCGCTCTTCGTCGGCGATACGCTTGCGGCCAAACCATGTGTTCCACAGCGTTTCACCGGATTGACCGCCCGGCACCATCATCAGGTTCTCGCGGCAGGTCATTGAACTGAACTCATGCGCGATCTGGAAGGTGCGCAGCAATCCCTTGTGGAACAGCTGGTGCGGCGGCAGGCCCGTGATGTCCTCGCCATCCATGGTGATCCGGCCACTGGTGGGTTTCAGAACCCCGGCAATCACGTTGAAGAGGGTGGTTTTCCCGGCGCCGTTTGGTCCGATCAGGCCGGTGATCGATCCCGGTGCAATGGACATCGTGGCCCCATCGACGGCACGAAAGCCGCCAAAATGCTTGTGAACGTCTTCGACGACGATCATGTGGTTATCCCCCGAGGCGCTTTTTGGCGCGCCTTCTGAAATGGTGGAGCAGCCCGAACGGAAATCCGGGCTGCCCTAGATTGAACTCTTGCTGGCTTAGTGGAACTTGGCCGTGGTGATCTTGCCACCTTCGATCACGATCTCACGATAGCCGCCAGCGGCTTCACCGCCACCGATCAGCTCGACCGCGGTCGCGCCCACATAGTCGACATCGCCGCCACCGGCAATGATGTCCAGCGCCTTGCCCAGCTCACCCGGATAGATTTTCTCACCCGGAGCGTTGGCAACGTCCATGATCTTGGCAGCATAGGCGCTTGCGTCCGAAGACCCAGCGGCCTGCATGGCCAGCATGATCAGGGCAGCCGCGTCATAGCTTTCGCCGATGTAGGGGCCGGATGCGTCCGCACCGGTTGCCGATACCTTTTCGGTTACCATCGAAGCGTCTGCCGACTCGCTGCCCGGAACGGTGCCGATCGAACCTTCGATCTCGTCACCAAAGGCCGCTTCCAGCGCCGAACCGATCATGCCGTCGGGCAGGGCGAAGGTGTCGAATGCGCCGGTGTCGAGGGCTGCACGGATAACGCCCGGGCCACCTTGGTCGACGTAACCGGCAACAACCAGCAGGTCACCACCAGCGGCTGCCAGCGTTGCAACTTCTGCCGAGTAGTCGGCCTTGCCGTCTTCATGTGCGGTGGTTGCGGTCACTTCGCCACCCAGCGCGGTGAAGGCCGCCGAGATGCTGTCTGCCAGACCCTTGCCATAGTCGTTGTTGGTGTAGGTGATCGCGACCGAGTTGATACCCTTGTCTTTCATCACCTGCGCCAGAACCTGACCCTGACGGGCGTCCGACGGTGCGGTGCGGAAGAACAGGCCATTGTCCTCTGCGCTCGACAGCGCGGGCGAGGTCGCCGACGGCGAGATCATGACCATGCCGTTCGGAACGGCCACGTTTGCAAGGATCGCACCGGTCACACCCGAGCAGTCCGCGCCCATGATGCCCTTGACGCCGTCTGCGGTGATCAGACGCTCTGCCGCAGCCGATGCCGCGCCCGCGTCAACGCAGGTCGAGTCACCACGCACAGGGGTAACGGTCGAACCGCCCAAGAGCTTGCCGCTGTCGGACACTTCTTTCATTGCAACTTCTGCACCGGCGGCCATGGCCGGGGTCAGCGATTCAATCGGACCGGTAAAGCCCAGGATCACGCCCAGTTTGACGTCATCGGCCGAAACCGCGCCCGCCATCAGAGAAGCCGCTGCGGATGCCATCAGCAGTTTTTTCATGTTTTCACACTCCCTAAGTGGATATTGTTGTTCCAGACCCGAGCCTATGGCCGAAAAAAACAAAAGAAAAGGGGGGCAGACGCCGTTTCCCTAGGGAAGCGTGAAACTAATTCGTTGTCTGTCGTCGCAACAGGGAGAACTGTCGTATGAAGCCCCTCATGATCCTGGCCCTGCTTGTCCTGCAAGCCCTGCCACTGTCCGCGCAATCCATCGATTCCAGCGCCGGCAAGATCACCGTCACCCGCATGGCCGACGGGTTCAAAGGCCCCTGGTCGCTTGCTTTCCTGCCGGACGGCGGCTTTCTGGTCACCGAAAAACGCGGACGTCTCTGGCGTGTCGGCACCGACGGGCGGCGCGTGGAAATCACCGGACTTCCCGACATCAAGGTACAGGGGCAGGGTGGTCTGCTCGATATTCTGGTCCCCCGCGATTTCGCGTCGACCCGCGAGATTCTCTTTACCTATGTGAAGGCCCAGAAAGGCGGCTCCGGAACCGCACTGGCCCGTGCCATCCTGCCACAGGGCCAAACGCGCCTTCAGGATGTCGTGACGCTGTTCGAAATGGCGCCCGGCTCTTCCGGTGGCCGCCACTTCGGAAGCCGCATCGTCGAATCCCGGGATGGCCAGCTGTTCATCACCATCGGCGAACGCGGTGACCGGCCTTCGGCGCAGGATCTCGCCTCGCACAACGGCGCGATTATCCGCCTGAACCGCGACGGATCGATCCCGCGGGACAATCCCTTTGTCGGCCTCGAAGGCGCGCAACCTGAAATCTGGTCTTACGGCCACCGCAACCCTCAGGGCGCAGCACTTGATCTTAAGGGGCAACTCTGGGCCGTAGAACACGGGGCCAAGGGCGGCGACGAGGTTAACCGCATCCGCAAAGGGGCTAACTATGGCTGGCCCGTCATTGCCTACGGCCGTCACTATTCGGGGTTCAAGATCGGCGAGGGCACGGCCAAACCCGGCATGGAGCAACCCGCCTTTTTCTGGGACCCGTCGATTGCGCCCTCCGGCATGATGATCTACTCGGGACGTCTCTTCCCGGAATGGCGCGGAGATACCTTTGTTGGAAGCTTGAAATATGATTATATTTCAAGGCTTTCAGGCGTTACTTTAAAAGAAGTGGAGCAACTGAAAAGCAACCGCACCGCGCGCGTTCGTGATATACGTGAGGCTGCGGACGGAAGCATTTGGTTTATAGCGGAAGATAACGGTTCGGTGTTCCGGATCACACCCAAAAATTGAACAAAAAGGAGCTATTGATGAAACTTGGAAAACTCGCCCTTGCGGCGCTTTTGCTGCCACTGCCAGCCCTCGCCGAGGATTCGGTTTTCGACAGCTACGACGCCTATGCAAATTACGTCGACGAAAGCATCATGAACCGCGATTTTGTTCCACTGGTTCAGCAGCTTGGCGGACGGGATGAATACACGCGCGAACAGTTGGCCGAAGTCAACGCCCAGCTTCTGCGCGCCATGCCCTTTGACTTTACCAAGATGACCATTCTCAAGCGCGAAGACTATGGCAACGGCTTTTCCAAGGAACTGCGCGCCTATTGGAGCGAAGAGCTGAACTACAGCTACTTCTACGCCTTCCTGCATGACCGTGGAGAAAAGCTGATTGTCCTGCGTTTCGCGCTCAACACCAACGAAGAAGAGCTGTTCAAACGGTTCTGACAATCAGATCGACAGGCGCGTCGCCTGGGTGCCACGTTCGCGATAGGGCGTGGTGTCGTAATGCGCACGGTAGCATTTCGAAAAATGCGAGGGCGACGCGAAACCACAGGCCAGCGCAACGTTGATCACGCTCATATCCGTCTGCATCAACAGGTTGCGGGCCTTCTGAAGCCGCAATTCCATGTAATAGCGCTTGGGCGAGCGGTTCAGGTAACGACGGAACAGCCGTTCAAGCTGCCGTGTCGACATGCCGACATCCTTGGCCAGAATCGATGGGCTGATCGGCTCTTCGATGTTCTGTTCCATCATCTGGATAACCTGGCTCAGCTTCGGGTGCCGCACGCCAATCCGGGTCGGAACCGAAAGACGCTGGGTATCCTGATCGGTCCGGATCGAGGAATAGATCTGCTGATCGGCGACCCAGTTGGCCAGTTCCTCGCCGTGATCATCCGCGATGACCTGAAGGAACATGTCAATCGAGGAGGTACCGCCCGCGGTGGTCATGCGGGTGCCGTCAATCGCGAACACCGACTTGCTGAGTTCGACCTCGGGGAACTCCTCGGCAAAACTGTCCTGATTCTCCCAGTGGATCGTGGCGCGTTTGCCATCCAGAAGGCCGGCCTTTGCCATGACGTAAGCTGCCGTGCACAAACCGCCGATTCTGATTCCCTTGCGCGCTTCGCGGCGCAGCCAGGCCAGAACCTTCTTGGTGGTGGCCGACTGGATGTCGAGCCCGCCACACAGGATCACCGTGTCATCGCGGTGCAGGTCGATCAGGTCATCGTCCAGCTTGAATGTCGTGTCGGTCGAGCAGGTCACCATATCACCGCCTTCACCGATCAGCTTCCACTCATAAAGCGGTGTGGTCGTGTGCCTATTGGCAAGCCGCAGGCAGTCCAAAGCCGAGGCAAAGGAAAGAAGCGTGAAATTTTCAAGCAAAACAAAGACAAACCGGCGCGTTTTCGCGTTCTGATCCAACGTGTTGCTGATCCGTTTCACCTGAGACATCTGGCGTGTTCCTGGGGTAGTTGGTTGTGGCCGGGCCGATAGGGTACAATCATAGCGCCAAATTGAACCAGCAGGTCAAGGCCCCTAATTCAGTTATGGCCCTTGCTCAAGTCCTTTTGTATAGAGGGGCTCGCAACTTTTGTTACCGGAGAAAGACAATGGCAGAATGGGTAAAATCTGGCTGGCGGAACAAACCGCGGATCCAGATGCCTGAATATACGGATGAGGACGCGCTGAAGGCCGTGGAGGCCCAGCTTGCCAGCTATCCGCCGCTGGTCTTTGCCGGTGAGGCGCGCCGTCTCAAGGAGAAGCTCGGGGCCGCCTCACGCGGCGAGGCGTTTTTGCTGCAAGGCGGCGATTGCGCCGAAAGCTTTGAGCAATTCAGCGCAGACGCGATCCGCGACACCTTCAAGGTGATGCTCCAGATGGCGATGGTCCTGACCTACGGTGCCAAGGTGCCCGTGGTCAAAGTCGGCCGCATGGCGGGCCAGTTCGCCAAACCGCGGTCTGCACCGACCGAAGTGGTGGATGGCGTGGAACTGCCCAGCTACCGTGGTGACATCATCAACGAGCTGGCCTTCACTGCAGATGCCCGAATCCCCGATCCCAAGAAGATGCTGCAGGCCTACACCCAGGCGGCGGCCACGCTGAACCTGCTGCGCGCCTTCTCGACCGGCGGCTATGCCGACGTTCACCAGGTACACGCCTGGACGCTGGGTTTCACCGAGGGCGAAAAGGCGGCCAAGTACCGTGACATGGCCAACCGCATCTCGAACGCGCTTGATTTCATGAACGCGGCCGGCGTTAACAGTTCGACAGCGCATGCCCTGCGCACCGTGGATTTCTACACCAGCCACGAAGGTCTGCTGCTTGAGTATGAAGAGGCGCTGACCCGTCTTGACTCCACCTCCGGCAACTGGCTGGCCGGCTCCGGCCACATGATCTGGATCGGCGACCGCACCCGTCAGCCCGACGGTGCGCATGTCGAATTCTGCAGCGGTGTCCAGAACCCGATCGGCCTCAAGTGTGGTCCGACCACCACCGCCGAGGACCTCAAGGTTCTGATGGCCAAGCTGAACCCGGAAAACGAAGCGGGCCGTCTCACCCTGATCGCGCGTTTCGGTGCCGGTTCGGTGGGCGAACACCTGCCGCGTCTCATCAAGACCGTTCAGGAAGAGGGCGCCAACGTCCTGTGGACCTGTGATCCAATGCACGGCAACACCATCAAATCGTCGAGCGGTTTCAAGACCCGTCCCTTCGACAGCGTGCTGCGCGAAGTGCAAGAGTTCTTCTCGGTCCACAAGGCCGAAGGCACCGTACCGGGCGGCGTCCACTTCGAGATGACTGGTCAGGACGTCACCGAATGCACCGGCGGTGTCCGTGCCGTGACCGACGAAGACCTGTCGTCGCGCTACCACACCGCCTGCGATCCGCGCCTGAACGCGTCGCAGTCGCTCGAACTGGCCTTCCTAGTTGCCGAGGAACTGTCCTCGCTGCGTGATGAGCGCAAGAAGGAAGCGGTTTAAGGCCCTGACTTTAATACGATTTAAGAAGGGGCAGCCCGCGTGGCTGCCCTTTTTCATGGGCGGTTCACAACCAGCCTGAGGTGCGGAACATGGGTGGCCTCTGTGCAGGCCGCCAGGGGCGCTTGCGAGGTGTTGATCGCCCGCCGCTCGCTGTTGATCAGCCGCCACCTGTGACTGCACGGCCCCTGTTCACCGCCAAAGGCAAGCCCGCCAAGGATACGCGTCGCCGCGCCGTCACGACCACCGGCCAGCGGTAGCAGGATCATCTCGCAGGGGCAGGGCGCCTTGCTCTCGTCCTCCAGCCAGAGCCGCGCCGTGACAGGTGCGTCGAACACATCCTTCAGAACATCCCCCATCAGCGCGCGTGACGTCATGCCAAAGCCGAAGGAAAACGGCAGACCCCTGGCCGCGGTCCCGAGGAACGTGTTCAGAACCTGCCCGCCAACCCGCACCCGCGCCACGCTCGGGGCGATCCGCTCAAGGACAAAAGCATGGCTCAGGGCGCGTTCAATCCCCGCCGGATCAACCTCTGCCCGCGCCGGCAGGCGATCCAGCCGGCACAGGCTTTCCCAATAGGTCTGAATATCCCGCAGTGGCCCGGGCAGCGGCGACTGCCCCATGATGCCCTCCGGTTTCCCTTGCCATTCCCCAAACATCCCGGCTCCTTTCCAACCCATCCGATAAACCCTCTCCAAATCTTCTCACATTTTCTGCAATTGCCGCGAAAATTCGGATCAATTGGTTAACTCTTACCGGCGCTTGCGGCGGCAAGGCTTGCACGAAACAGGACAATGGCTTTAGGTGGCGTACCAAGACAAAAGACGGGGGGATTGACGTGCTGCATTCGATGACAGGGTTTGCGTCGCTCAAAGGGGCGGCAATGGGCTTTAGCTGGGTCGCCGAACTGCGCAGCGTGAATTCCAAGGGACTTGATCTGCGCATTCGCGTGCCCGACTGGATCGACGGCCTCGAAGCCGCCCTACGCACGGCCATTGGCAAATCCGTGAACCGCGGGTCGGCAACCTTTTCGCTACGCATCCAGCGCGACGAGGAAGAAGGTGTCCTGTCACTGAACCCGGCTCAGCTCTCCAATGTCCTCGACGCGCTTGGTACGGTGGAACAGGAAGCCATGGATCGCGGCCTGTCGCTTGCGCCCTCCAAGGCCAGCGATATCCTCGGGCTGCGCGGCGTTCTGGACGTGGCCACGTCTGAGACCGACACCAAGGCCCTGCGCGAAGCGATCATGGCCGACCTGCCGGGCCTGATCGACAGCTTTCTGGACATGCGCCGCAACGAAGGGCAGGCGCTGGATTCCCTGATGAAGGATCAATTGAAGCAGGTCGCCACCCTCACCGATAGCGCCGCCGCCATCGCTGAATCCCGCCGAGACGAGACCGCCGCCACCCTGCGCGCCAACCTCGCGCGCGTGCTGGAAAACACCGATGCCGTCGACGAAAGCCGCCTTGCACAGGAACTTGCCATGCTGGCGGTCAAGAACGACGTGACCGAAGAAATCGACCGCCTGCGCGCCCATGTCACCGCCGCGCGTGACCTTCTGGCCAGCGGCAGCCCGGTGGGTCGCAAACTTGATTTCCTGATGCAGGAGTTCAACCGCGAAGCCAACACCCTGTGCTCAAAGTCGCAGTCTGTCGATCTCACCGCAATTGGCCTTGATCTCAAGGCGGTGATCGATCAGATGCGCGAACAGGTTCAAAACGTGGAATAAAGCATGACCGACATGACACAGCGCCGTGGTCTTCTCATCATCCTGTCCTCGCCGTCGGGGGCCGGAAAGTCGACCCTTGCCCGCCGCCTGATGCAATGGGACGAAGGCCTGCGTTTTTCGATCTCCGCCACCACCCGCGCGCCGCGCCCGGGCGAAGAACACGGGCGCGAGTATTTCTTTCTGAGCGTTGACGAGTTCAAAAAGCAGGTGTCGGAAGGCGAAATGCTGGAACACGCCCATGTTTTCGGCAATTTCTACGGCTCTCCCGCCGGTCCGGTCAAAGACACCATAAATGCCGGCGATGACGTCTTGTTCGACGTCGATTGGCAGGGCGAACAGCAGATCCGGAACTCCGACCTCGGCAAACACGCACTGTCGATCTTTATCCTGCCACCCTCGATCACCGAATTGCACCGCCGCCTTGTCAGCCGTGGCCAGGACAGCGAAGACGTGATCGACAAGCGCATGCAGAAAAGCTGGGACGAGATCAGCCACTGGGGCGCCTATGACTATGTACTGGTGAATGACGATCTCGACGCCACTGAAGCCCAGCTCAAGACCATCATCACCGCAGAACGCATGCGCCGCGAGCAACAACCCGCGCTGCAAACCCACGTCCGCACCCTGCAAGCCGAATTCGAGGAGATGTCCTAATGCCGCTTTATGAACTGGACGGGATTGCCCCCGAAATTGCCGAGGATTCCTGGGTCGCGCCGGATGCCAACGTGATCGGCAACGTGCGCGTGGAAGAGGGGGCCTCGGTCTGGTTCGGCACCACCATTCGCGGCGATAACGAACCGATCGTGATCGGCAAGGGATCGAACGTTCAGGAAAACACCGTGATGCACACCGACCCGGGCTGCCCGCTGACCATCGGCGAAGGCTGTACCATTGGTCACAAGGCTATGCTGCACGGCTGCACCATTGGCGAAAACAGCCTTGTCGGCATGGGCGCCACCATCCTGAATGGCGCCAAGATCGGCAAGAACTGCCTGATCGGGGCCGGGGCTCTGGTCACCGAAGGCAAGGTCATTCCAGACGGCTCCCTCGTGATGGGCGCGCCGGGGAAAATCGTGCGCGAGCTTGATGAAAATGCCATCAATGGCCTGCGCGGCAGCGCCTTGCACTATCAGGAAAACATGCGCCGTTTCCGGAATGGCCTGAAAGAAATCTGAGCGCATCTTCTGGCTTTACGTTAGCGCACCCAAGTATCCCGTTGTATTTGCAGGATACTTTTAAGTAGCCATTTCTTTGTTCTTCCCAGTTTACAAATCGCAACTTCTCGGAAAGCTTTACGCAAAGCCATTTCAGGACGTTGCCCATGTCGACCGATCCGATCCAGTCGTTCCTTGATGCCATCCCGCTGCCTTCGGTTTTCGTGGGCAGGAACGCACGCATTGTCGCGGCCAATTCCCAGGCCAAGGCCCTCAATCCCAAGGCCGGCGAGACGCGCCCCTTCGTGCTGGTCTTTCGCCAGCCGGGGCTGACAGAGGCGTTGGACAAATGTCTTTCGGCGCGCAAACCACAAAAAGCCATCTACCACCACGCCGACGGCCCGCATAGCGTGCGCTATGACGTCACTGCCTCATGGGTCTCGGGGCAGGATTTCGAAGGCGTCCTCTTGTGCTTCACCGACGTTACACACCTTCAGCAGGCCGACCAGATGCGCCGCGACTTTGTTGCCAACGTCAGCCACGAATTGCGCACGCCGCTGACTGCGATCCTCGGGTTCATCGAAACCCTTCTTGGCCCGGCCAAGGGCGATCCCAAGGCCCAGGAACGTTTCCTGACCACCATGTCCGCCGAGGCCAGCCGGATGAACCGCCTCGTCGGCGATCTGCTGTCCCTGAGCCGTGTCGAAGAAGATGCTCGTATGCGTCCGACGACTACGACGGACCTCGATGCGCTGATCCGCTCGGTGATCCGCAACCTGTCGCCGGTGGCCGAGGAAAACGGCGCTACGCTGACATTCAACGTGCCCGACAAGGCCCCACTGGTGGTCGCGGATTCCGACCAGATGATGCAGGTGTTCACCAACCTGATCGAAAACGCGCTGAAATACGGCGGGCAGGGGACAAGCGTCACGATCTCGATCTCCGAATCCCCTCGCGATCATGTCCTGCGCGGTCCGGCCCTGCTGATTTCCATCGCGGACACCGGCCCCGGGATCGATCCGATTCACATTCCACGCCTGACTGAACGCTTCTACCGCATCGACTCACACCGCTCGCGCGAAATGGGCGGCACCGGGCTGGGCCTTGCGATCGTGAAACACATCCTGAATCGCCACCGTGGTCGCCTCAGGGTTGAAAGTGAGCTGGGGCAGGGATCAACTTTCACGGTCATTCTCCCCAAAAAGTAGACAAATTCGAGATAAGTCTGCGGGGTTCATAAAACCGTTACATTGGTGTCACAAAAGCTTAGCGCGGAAGCCGTAGCACCCGGCTCCGAGACCGTCGACAAAGATGGTCAACACCAATGGAGTTAAAAACATGTCCGTTAAACTGACTGCCTCGGCGCTGGCCATCGTAGCCGCTGCCACCGCTGCCGACGCCCGTGATCAGCTGCAGATCAAAGGGTCGTCGACCGTTCTGCCCTACGCAACCATCGTTGCCGAAGCATTTGGCGAAAACTTCGACTTCCCGACCCCCGTTGTTGAGGGTGGCGGTTCGGGTGCTGGCCGCAAAGCCATGTGCGAAGGTGTTGGGGAGAACACCATCGACATCGCAAACTCGTCCTCGCGCATCAAGCAGTCGGACATCGACCTTTGCGCCTCGAACGGCGTAAACGAAATCATGGAAGTCCGCTTCGGCTATGACGGCATCGTCTTCGCGTCGGACATCAACGGCCCGTCGTTCGCCTTCACCCCGGCTGACTGGTTCTCGGCAATCGCCAAAGAAGTTGTTGTTGACGGCAAGCTGGTTGCCAACACCAACAAACAGTGGGCAGACGTAAACGCTGCTCTGCCGGCGCAAGACATCCTGGCCTTCATCCCGGGCACCAAGCACGGCACCCGCGAAGTCTTCGACAAGAAGGTTCTGGAAGCTGGCTGTAAAGCAACCGGCGCCTACGACATCTTCAAAGAAGCCAACGGCGGCGACAAGAAGAAAGCCAAGAAAGCCTGTCACGCCCTGCGCACCGACGGCGTTTCGGTCGACATCGACGGCGACTACACCGAGACCCTGGCGCGCCTGGCAGCCAACTCGCAAGCCATCGGCGTTTTCGGCCTGTCGTTCTACCAGAACAACACCGACAAGCTGGTTGTTGCCACCATGGACAACGTAACCCCCTCGACCGAAACCGTTGCTTCGGGTGAGTATCCGGTTTCGCGTCCGCTGTTCTTCTACGTGAAGAAAGCACACCTGGGTGTGATCCCCGGCCTGCAAGAATACATCGACTTCTTCGTGTCGGACGACATGGCTGGCCCCGACGGCCCGCTGGCTGAGTACGGTCTGGTTTCGGATCCGGAACTGGCCAAGACCCAGGACATGGTTGCAAACGGCGTCGCAATGGGCCCGCTGAACTAAGCCATTACCATTAGGGGTGGCGCCTGTTCCGGGCGCCACCTTTCCCTTTTCCGTCATCCCGTTGGATATCCCATGAGCGCCGGTCTCGTTATTCTTACCGTGGTCGTCATTGCGACACTCGGTTTCTTCCTCGGCCGTTCGCGTGCAATCCGCTCCGCCGAGGGCGATGTTCGCAAACTGCACTCCCTTCCAAATTACTACGGCCAAACGGTTTTCCTGTTTTCCGCCGTACCCGCGCTTCTGGTAACTTTCGCTTGGCTGCTCTTGCAGCCGCTTTACGTTGAAAGCCAGGTCTCCGGCATGATCACCGCCGCGGACATTCCCGAAGGCGGTTCGCTCAGCCTCGTGATGGCCGATGTGCGCCGTATCTCGACCGGCCTTGATCTCGCTGTCTCCTCGGGCAACCTGACCGAAGGCCAACTCAGCGCCATGCGCGCAGATACAACCGATGTGCGCTCGCGCCTCGGTGAACTCGGCGTGGCCGTGGCCTCCGAAGTCAAACAGAACGTGTTCGAGGCGGCCAAAGCCTACCGCGCTCAAACCGGCACCCTGCGCATGGCCATGACCGTTGTTGCACTGGTGCTGGCGCTCGGCGGCGCGCTTCTGGCGATGATGCGCATCACGCCCGAATTCCGCGCCCGCAACGTGTCCGAAGCCGCCGTCAAGGCGCTCCTGATCCTGTCGTCGATGGTTGCGATCCTGACCACCGTCGGGATCATCTTCTCGCTGCTGTTCGAAACCTCGAACTTCTTCCGCCTCTATCCGGCCAAGGATTTCTTCTTCAACCTCACCTGGAACCCGCAGTTCACCGGTGGCTCCGACCTCGGCATCGCGCCGCTTCTGTGGGGCACACTCTATGTCTCCTTCGTCGCACTGGTCTTCGCGGTTCCGATCGGACTTCTGGTCGCGGTCTATCTCTCAGAATACGCCTCCAAGCGTGTGCGCTCTGTTGTCAAACCCGCCATCGAGGTTCTCGCCGGTATCCCGACCATCGTTTACGGTCTCTTCGCGCTGATCACCGTTGGCCCGCTTCTGCGCGACTACTTTGCCGAGCCGCTGGGCCTTGGCACCTCGTCGTCCTCGGTGATGACCGCCGGTGTCGTCATGGGCATCATGCTGATCCCCTTCGTGTCCTCGCTGTCCGATGACGTGATCAACGCGGTGCCGCAGGCGATGCGCGATGGCTCTTACGGCCTTGGCGCGACCCAGTCGGAAACCGTGAAACAGGTGATCCTGCCGGCCGCACTGCCGGGCATCGTCGGCGCCATCCTTCTGGCCGCATCGCGTGCCATCGGGGAAACCATGATCGTGGTCATGGGGGCAGGGGCCGCCGCCAAGCTAAGCCTCAACCCCTTCGAGGCCATGACAACGATTACCGTTAAAATCGTCAGCCAGCTGACCGGTGACACGGAATTCGCCAGCCCCGAAACGCTCGTGGCCTTCGCCCTGGGCCTGTCCCTCTTTGTCGTCACCCTGGGTCTGAACATTCTGGCCCTGTATATCGTCCGTAAGTACCGGGAGCAGTACGAATGACCGACGCAACCTCGTCCAACATCCCATCGGGCAAGAAACACGCCACCTCGCTCGTGGCCCAGGATGCACGCACCAAGCGCCGCAACGCGGCCGAGGCCCGCTTCCGCGCCTACGGTGTCGCCGCCATCGTGGTTGCCATCCTCGCCCTGATCGGTCTGGTCAGCTCGATCCTCTACAACGGCTCGTCGGCCTTCCGTCAGACCTTCATCACCATGGAGGTCTACCTCGACCCGGCGAAACTCGACAAGGACGGCTCCGGTAACCTTGAAAAGATCGCCAAGGTCTCGACCTTTGGCTATGCGCCCCTGATCGCCAAGGGTTTCGAGAAAAAGTTCGAAGAAAACCCGACCCTCGTGGTCCAGGGCCTGAATGCCAAGAAGGCCGCCAAGATGATCTCCAAGGAAGGCCCTGCGGAACTGCGCCGCATGGTTCTGGCCAATCCGGCCCTGATCGGACAGACGGTCAAGGTCGAGTTCCTCGCAAACGGCCGGATCGACGGCTACTTCAAGGGCCGTGTGACCCCCGAGACCGCGAAGCTCGACAAGAACGTCTCGCCGGAACAGCTCATGCTGGCTGACAAGCTGAAAGAGGCCGGTCTCCTCAAGACGCGCTTCAACTTCGGCTTCCTGACCCGTGCTGACGCCTCCGAGAACCGCCCAGAAGCCGCCGGTCTTGGTGTCGCGATCCTCGGCTCGTTCTACATGATGCTGGTCGTCCTGTGCCTGACGCTGCCCATCGGCGTGGCCGCTTCGATCTATCTCGAGGAATTCGCTCCGAAAAACTGGATCACCGACATCGTCGAGGTGAACATCTCGAACCTTGCCGCGGTACCCTCGATCGTCTTCGGTATCCTTGGTCTCGCGATCTTCATCAACTTCGCAGGTCTGCCGCAATCGGCACCCATCGTCGGTGGCCTCGTGCTGACCCTGATGACCCTGCCGACAATCATCATCGCCACCCGCGCATCACTCAAAGCGGTTCCGCCGTCGATCCGCGACGCAGCGCTTGGGGTAGGGGCCTCGAAAATGCAGGCCGTCTTCCACCACGTCCTGCCGCTGGCCGCCCCCGGCATCCTGACCGGCACCATCATCGGTCTGGCCCAGGCACTTGGCGAAACCGCGCCGCTTCTTCTGATCGGCATGGTGGCCTTCGTGCGCGAATATCCGGCCGCCCCCCCCGAAGGCTTCTTCGATCCCGCCGCGGCGCTTCCGGTTCAGGTCTACAACTGGACCCAGCGTTCGGACCCGGCCTTCGTGGAACGCGCCTCGGGTGCCATCATCGTCCTCCTGGTGTTCCTGCTTGCCATGAACGCCATCGCAATCATCCTGCGCCGTCGCTTCGAGCGCCGCTGGTAAGTAGGAAAAGGTAGATTATTATGTACGACGCACCGAAACTGGAGGCGAACGTGGAACAGAACGACATCAAGATCAACGCCAAGAATGTACAGGTCTACTATGGCGCGACCCACGCCATCAAGGATGTGAACATCGACATCGAAGACAAGACCGTAACGGCGTTCATCGGCCCGTCGGGCTGTGGCAAGTCGACCTTCCTGCGCTGTCTTAACCGCATGAACGACACCATCGACGTCTGCCGCGTCGAAGGCGATATCCTGCTGGATGGCGAAGACATCTACGACAAGCGCGTCGACCCGGTTCAACTGCGCGCCAAGGTGGGCATGGTGTTCCAGAAGCCGAACCCGTTCCCCAAGTCGATCTACGACAATATCGCCTATGGTCCGCGCATCCACGGCCTTGCCAAGAACAAAACGGATCTCGATGAAATCGTTGAGAAATCCCTGCGTCGCGGCGCGATCTGGAACGAGGTCAAAGACCGCCTTCACGAGCCCGGCACCGGCCTGTCCGGTGGTCAGCAACAGCGCCTGTGCATCGCCCGCGCCGTCGCCACGGAACCCGAGGTTCTGCTGATGGACGAACCTTGCTCGGCGCTTGACCCGATTGCCACCGCACAGGTCGAGGAACTGATCGACGAACTGCGCGGCCGGTACTCGGTCGTCATCGTGACCCACTCTATGCAACAGGCGGCCCGTGTCAGTCAGAAGACGGCCTTCTTCCACCTCGGCAACCTGGTGGAATACGACGATACCGCCACGATCTTTACCAACCCCAAAGACGAACGCACCGAAAGCTACATCACCGGCCGTATCGGCTAAGGGAGCAGGACCATGAACGATAAACATATTGTCTCGTCTTTCGATAGCGACCTCGAGCAGATCCAGGCGCATATCATGAAAATGGGCGGCCTCGTCGAAGAGGCCATCCTCGACGCCTCCAAATCGCTCAAGAACCGCGACGAGGAACTGGCGGAAATCGTCCGCAACAACGACAAGGCCATCGACCAGTTGGAACAACTGGTCAACGACGAATGCTTCAAGCTGATTGCCCTGCGCTCTCCCACCGCGATCGACCTGCGTGTCGTTCTGTCGGTGATGAAGATCGCCGGCAACCTCGAGCGTATTGGCGACTATGCCAAGAACATGGCCAAGCGGACCGGCGTTCTGGTGCACATGACGCCCGTGGAAGGGGCTCGAGGTGCGCTGCGTCGTATGGCGCGCGAAGTCCAGTTGATGCTCAAGGACGCGCTTGATGCCTACATCCAGCGTGACGCCGAACTGGCGCAGGACATTCTCGAGCGCGACCGCGACATCGACCAGATGTACAACGCCTTGTTCCGCGAATTCCTGACCTTCATGATGGAAGATCCGCGCTACATCACGCCCTGTATGCACCTGCATTTCATCGCCAAGAACACCGAGCGCATGGGCGACCATGTCACCTCGATCGCCGAACAGGTCATCTACCTGGTCACCGGCGAGTTGCCCGATGAAAACCGTCCGAAATCAGACCATTACGACCCGGCTCTGCATTCCGCAGAATAATTCGAAGCACCGATTATGGCTACAGATCACCCAACCGTTCTTGTCGTAGAAGACGAACCCGCACAGCGTGATGTGCTGTCCTACAACCTCGAATCCGAAGGTTTCGAGGTGGTGTCGGCCGCTGATGGCGATGAGGCGCTTCTGCTGGTATCCGAAGTGATGCCCGACATCATCGTTCTCGACTGGATGCTGCCCGGCATTTCCGGCATTGAAATCTGCCGGCGTCTCAAGACGCGCACGGAAACGGCCGGTATTCCCGTCATCATGCTATCCGCGCGCTCGGAAGAGGTGGACCGGGTGAGGGGGCTTGAAACCGGTGCGGACGACTATGTGGTCAAACCCTATTCGGTTCTCGAACTGATGGCCCGCGTCCGCAGCCAGCTGCGCCGCGTCCGTCCTGCATCCGTCGGCCAGCGCCTTGAATACGAAGGCATCGTGCTGGACGCGGAAACCCACCGTGTGACCCGCGACGAGAAGCCGCTCAAGCTCGGACCAACCGAATTCCGGCTCCTGTCGACCTTCATGGAAAAGCCGGGCCGCGTCTGGAGCCGCGAACAGCTTCTGGATCGCGTTTGGGGCCGCGACATCTATGTCGACAGCCGCACCGTCGACGTACACATCGGTCGTCTTCGCAAGGCGCTGTGCGTACATGGCGGCAATGATCCGCTGCGCACCGTACGCGGGGCAGGTTACGCCCTCGGGTAAATTCAACGCGGCTTAGTGTTGTTCAAGTTACACAACGCGCCTCCACACGAGGCGTGTTTCTTGTTTAAGGTCAACGCACTACAGAAACACATTGAACTAACACTCAGAGCTTCTCGGCAGGTCGCTTGATATTCCCATTCAGTACGCGCAGCGGCTCTGGCAGGGATGGCATTGCTCGGGTAAGGTTGCTTCTGTTACCTCAATCCAATTATCTCATAATGAATATTATGTTATTATTATATGCTAACGATCACGATACCGTGAACCCCGATGGTCTTTTTTACTAAATGGACGAATTTGCCTAACAAGTGCAACAAAATAAGCCATTTGTGCCGCTGAATGAAATCAGAATGACGCTAGACAGAGGCAATTCCCTGCCTGTAATGTCGATGGCAACATGGGGACAAAAATGAATTCAATTCTCGTTTTGAACGGCCCGAATCTCAATTTGCTTGGGACACGGCAGCCGGAGGTCTACGGATCGACAACGCTCAAGGACATCGAGGCCGCCTGTGTGGCCCGTGGCGAGGCGCTAGGCTGTGCCGTCACCTGCCAGCAAAGCAACCACGAAGGCGCGCTGGTGGATGCCATTCACGCCGCCAAGAGTGTTCATAACGGGATCATTCTCAACGCTGGTGCCTACACGCACACCTCGATTGCCCTGATGGATGCCATCGCCTCGGTCGAACTTCCGGTGATCGAACTGCATCTGTCGAACATCCACGCGCGTGAGGCCTTCCGCCACAAGTCCTACATCGCCCCTGTCGCGATTGGCCAGATCTGCGGCTTTGGCGCCAACGGTTACATGCTGGCGCTGGATGCCATGAAACAGTACCTGGGCTAACTGCATGTCACTGGATTACATCGAAGCCCTGACCAACGCGCATTCGCTCGAGGCCCTGTGGGACATGCACACGGCCTGCATGGCGGACTATGGCTTCGACCGACTGATCTACGGCTACACGAATTTCCGCACCGATGCCTCGCTCGGCAGCGAAGACGATTTCATGGTGCTTTCCAACCATGACCGCGATTATCTCGATCGTTTCCTCGGCGATGGCCTGTATTTTTCCGGCCCGATGATGCGTTGGGCGCTCAACAACACCGGCGCCTGTAGCTGGTCCTGGGTGGCAGAACAGATCGAAAACGGCAGGCTCAGCGATCACGAGATGAAGGTGTTTCGGATCAACGCCGAAATGGGTGTGACTGCTGGCTATACGATCAGCTTCCCAACCATTTCCTCGCGCACCAAGGGCGCCATGGCGATGACCGCGCGGCGTGGCATGTCCCAAAAGGACGTCGATGACATCTGGGAACGTGACGGACGGTTCATCGAGTTGATCAACAACATTGCGCACCTCAAAATCCTCTCCCTGCCCTACGAATATCCGAAGCGCGCGCTCACCAAGCGCCAGCGAGAAGTGCTTGAATGGGTCGGAGACGGAAAAACGATCCAGGACATCGCGACGCTGATCGATCGCACCCCCGCGACCGTGGAAAAACACCTGCGTCTGGCCCGCGAAGCGCTGGATGTCGAGACCACGGCGCAGGCCCTGCTTAAAGCGTCGTTTTTGCACCAGATTTACAAACCAGAGAGCGAAGCCTGACGCAACTATGCGTCAAAAGTAGGGTTTACCTGACTTGTTTGACGCTGGGTAAATAAGGCATTGTTATAGTGTTCCGTGAGTGGTGGCTTTAGCCTTGGAACGTTCTGGTTGCTATCCCCGTAATACCGGGGCTCTTGTGGTCAGCCGGACAATCCGGATGCTGGTACCCAAGGCTTATTTCGGCCTTGGGACTGGCTTTTTCGATTGGACGCCCCGTCATCCCCATGCACTTGGGGCGTACGTATCGAGCGGCGCTGTCTTTTCCCGGGCAGCGCCGCATTTTTTGCGCACGGCCAATTCTTGAGAAACCGATCAAAAAGAAAACGCCGCCTGCGATGCAGACGGCGCTTCCAATTCGGATCTCGAAAGAGAGATTAGCCCTGAGCTGCCTTTGCAACTTCTGCGGCGAAATCTTCTTCTTTCTTCTCGATGCCTTCGCCCACTTCCATGCGGACATAGCCAACGATCTCTGCACCGGCTTCCTTGGCCGCGGCTTCCACGGTCAGGTCGGGGTTGATGACAAAGCTCTGACCCAGCAGGGTCACTTCGGCCATGAACTTCTTCATGCGGCCAACGATCATCTTCTCGATCACTTGCTCGGGCTTGCCCGATTCACGTGCGATCTCGATCTGAACGTTTTTCTCTTTTTCAACAACGGCCGGGTCCAGGTCAGCTTCCGAAAGCGACTGCGGGTTGGCTGCTGCGATGTGCATTGCAACCTGCTTGCCGAAGGCTTCGTCGCCGCCGTTCAGGGCAACCAGAACGCCGATCTTGCCCATGCCGTCTACGGCCGGGTTGTGGACGTAGGACACAACGGTTTCGCCAGCAACCGACGCCATGCGACGGACCGACATGTTTTCACCGATGGTGGCAACCGCGTCGGTGACAACTTCCGAAACCGGCTTGCCGCCCATGTCGGCCGCCAGCAGGGCTTCGGTGTCTTCAACGGTCAGCGCAACGTCAGCGATACCGCCAACCATCGCCTGGAAGTCAGCGTTCTTGCCAACAAAGTCGGTTTCCGAGTTCACTTCAACCGCTACACCTTTGCCACCGTCAACCTTAACGGCCACCAGGCCCTCGGCTGCGATACGGCCGGCTTTCTTTGCCGCTTTGGCCAGACCTTTGGTGCGCAGCCAGTCGATTGCCGCTTCCTGGTCACCGTCGGTCTCGGTCAGGGCTTTCTTTGCGTCCATCATGCCTGCGCCGGTCATTTCGCGCAGTTCTTTCACCATTGCTGCTGTGATCGCCATCTTGGCTCTCCTCATCTCTCTATAGGCGCGATGCTGACAAGGGTCAGGGCACCAAAGGGTGCGATCGCGCGGGGTATTCGGAAAATGTATCCGGGGGCGGGCTTACCCTGCCCCCGTGAAAGAAATGTAACGCTTACGCGTCGGCAGCGGCTTCTTCTGCTACTGCTTCTTCGGCCGGTGCTTCTTCCATTGCACCCAGGTCGATGCCTGCCGCGCCCAGCTGAGCCGACATGCCGTCCAGAGCGGCGCGCGAAGCCAGATCGCAGTACAGCGAGATGGCGCGTGCAGCGTCGTCGTTGCCCGGGATGATGTAATCAACGCCGTCGGGCGAGCAGTTGGTGTCGACAACAGCCACAACCGGGATACCCAGCTTGTTGGCTTCTGCGATGGCCAGGGCTTCTTTTTTCACGTCGATGACGAAGAGAAGATCCGGAACGCCGCCCATCTCACGGATACCGCCCAGCGAAGCCTGCAGCTTCTCGAGGTCGCGCTCCATGTTCAGGCGCTCTTTCTTGGTCAGGCCTTCTGCGCCCGAAGCCATTTTCTCGTCGATCTCTTTCAGACGGTTGATCGACTGCGAAACGGTTTTCCAGTTGGTGAGCGTGCCGCCCAGCCAGCGGTGGTTCATGTAGTACTGTGCGCACTTCTCAGCGGCGTCTGCGACCGGCGCAGCGGCCTGACGCTTGGTGCCAACAAACAGAACGCGGCCGCCCTTGGCGACGGTTTCACGGATCACGTTCAGGGCCGCGTCCAGCATCGGAACGGTCTGGGTGAGGTCCATGATGTGGATGCCATTGCGCGAGCCGTAGATGAACGGCGACATGCGCGGGTTCCAACGTTGGGTTTGGTGACCAAAGTGTACGCCTGCTTCCAGCAGCTGGCGCATGGTGAACTCGGGAAGAGCCATGCTAGTTTTCCTTTTCCGGTTTACGCCTTGGTGGGGAGAAGTGATCCCGACGTTTTTCGGGACAACCGGCGGACTGTCCGGGATGTCTCCCCGGAGCAACCCAAACCCCACCTGCGGGTTTGAATGCGCGCGCATATATCGAACCCCTGCCCCCTTGGCAACCCCTGCAATAGGGTCTCCAGAAAATTCTTGGCAAACAACAGTGTCTTTGCTCTGAATGGCCGAAAGATTCGATGTCTGGCGCTGCCCGACGACTTACCGCCAATTGATTGCAAGGACCACAGATGATCCCGTTTCGCCGCACGTTTTTAGCCCTCGCGACCACCCTTCTCGCCTGCACCACTGCCCAAGCCGACCAGAAACCGATCTGGGGCCTTCAGGCCTATGGCGATATCTGCCGCGTGAAGTTCGGGCAGAAGGAAATCAAACCGGGCGTCTGGCGTCTTATCAAGGTCGACAAGGGCTGTGATATCGCCAACTTCAAGGGCTATGCCATGCAAGGCGACAGCCATATCCGCTTCTATGGCAAACAGAACAGCCTGATCGCCTCGGCCGACAAGGGGGCCGACGGGCAATGGCGCGGTGTGATCGGTGACGGTGATCCCTTCGAGATGGTCTATTTCGGCCCGGCAAAGGGCAATAAACCTGCCAAAACCACCACCAACACCCAAACTTCTGCCGCCGTCGGCAAATGCGTGACCTACATCAACGCCAAGAAGCGTTGTGCTTCGCCCGAAGACACCACCTACAAGGCGTTCGAGACCATCGCGCTCCAGCCCCTCGCTCCGCTCAACCTCTATTTCATGCCCGATGCCGCGTCGCGCGTGCAATCGGTGACACCCCGCAACATCTGTTTCCAGGAGGTCCGCCACTGCACCGAGCGCTACTTTGACAAGGAAATCTGGTGTCAGGTCCGCGTCGGCAACGAAAGCGGTTGGATCCTGCGCAAGGATGCCAATCACGTCTATGCCTCCAAGGGCTGCGGCTAAGCGCAGAGTTTTTCTGTCAAGACGCCGTTTTCAGGCCTTCCCCTGAGAAAAAACTCCGGCAAAGTCGACAGCGCAACCTGAATGGATACCGCGCATGCCTGAAAAGTGGCACACCCCGACATTTGCCTCCGTGGCGGTCTTTCTGGCCGCAGCTTTCTGGGGGCTCTACTGGATTCCGCTGCGCTATATCGAAGACCTAGGCATCAACGGGACATGGCCTGTTATTTTCCTGAACCTGCCGGCGGCCATGGCGCTTGGTGGCTATCTCCTGGTGAACTGGGAACGCCATCGCCGCCACATGCCACGTGCCATTCTGATCGGCATCTTCACCGGTGCGGGCTATGGCCTGTTCTCCGTCGGCCTGCTCTACTCCTCGGTCGTGCGTGTCACGCTCCTGTTCTACCTCACACCAATCTGGGGCACGCTGATCGGCATCGTCTGGCTTGGCGATCGCGCCGGCTGGTCGCGCTGGCTGGCAATTGGCGGTGGACTGGCTGGCATGGGCCTACTGTTGTCTGGCGGCGGCTCTGTACCACTAAACATCGGCGATCTTATGGGGTTTGTATCAGGTGTGGCCTGGGCCATCGGTGGCGCGCTGGTGATGCGCTACGGGGAAATCCCGGTCGCCGCCTCGACGTTCAGCCAGATGCTGATGACAAGCCTTCTGGCGCTGCTCACGGGCCTGTTGGTCGGCGGCATGACAGCCCCCACCCTGCCCCAGATCGCAAGCGCCCTGCCGGTATCGCTTGTCATGGCCTTCTTCATGATCATCCCGACCCTTCTGGTGGTATTCTGGGCCCAGAAAATCCTGTTTCCCGGTCGGCTCGGCCTCCTGATGATGGCCGAAGTCATGCTGACCGTCCTCAGCGCCAGCATTCTCCTACCCGAAGAAGCCATGTCACTCGTGGAATGGGGTGGCGCCATCCTGATCGTTGGCGCCTGCCTGATCGAAGTTCTGGCAACGCCGTCCGACGCGAAAAACACTCACGCCTGAAGCAGCGAATGCCCGCCCCGCACCTCGGCCTCGCAATGCGCGGCCAGCGTCTTGCGGTCGGGAAAGTCCGAAACCTTGACCGGCGCATGGTAGATCAACTCGATCCGCCCCTGCTTGCCCGAGGCCAGGACCTTCAGCAGATGGCCGCCGAAATCCATGTCTCCCCACCAGCCATAGAACCGGGTATCAGCCCCATCGGGGGCGTGATACAGCACGGTAACCGGCTGAACCCACAGTTTCTCGCGCAACTCTTCGGTAAAGAACGCCGCAAACAGCGTTGTTTTAAATGGCAAAACCCTGATCGCGTCGGTGCTGGTCCCTTCCGGAAAGAACAACAGCTTGTGCCCCGCCAGAAGCCGTTCCTCGAACACCTGCTTCTGCTTTGCCGCCTCGCGACGGTCGCGATTGATGAACACCGTGCCCGTCGCCTTGGCCAGCCAGCCGATCCCGGGCCAGTTGGCAACCTCGGCCTTGGAGACAAAATAGATGCGTTTCCGGGCGTTTAGCGCGAAAATATCAAGCCATGAACTATGGTTCGCCACCACCGCGCCCCGCTCTTTCATCAGGGTGCCCCGCGACGAAAACGGAATGCCAAGGATACGAAAGGCATTGCGACAGACGAACTGTGTGATCCACGGCGTCCACGGGCGATGCACCCCGTGAATGGGCTTCTCGATCAGCCGCACCAGCAGCAGGATACCAAGACAGCCAAACACCAGGGTGCCAAGCACCAGTCCACGCAGCACCACACGCAGCCATCCCATGGGACCAATCTTCTTGTCCTCGGGATAGTCACCATCCCCGCTCCAGGTTGCGCTCATGATTGCAAGCCCTTGGTATAAATCGCCTTTTGTTTTGCATTAAGGCGTTCGGTATCCATGATGAGGCAGACATCCGTCGTGTTGAACGCGTTATCCACATAGGCGCCATCCCCAACAAAGCCCCCCAGACGCAAATAGGCCTTGATCAGCGCCGGCACCTCAAGCATCGCTTTGCGCCGGTCGATCTCGCCCTCATCCACAAGGTTCATGCTCTGGTAATGCGCGCTCTGCGCACGCGCCCGCAAATCCTCAGGCGCCAGATGCCGATGATGCAACAGCGACAACGGCTGTTTCAAAGCCTCCACATCCGTGCCATGGAAGCTGGCCACTCCGAACAGGATTTCTATTTCGTGTTCAAACACATATGCCGCCAAACCGTTCCAAAGGTGGAACATGGCAGATCCCCCGCGATACGCCGGCAACAGGCAACTGCGCCCAAGTTCAAGCAGCTTCCGACCACTGTTTTTCAGCACCGACAGGTCATATTCGTCTTCCGAATAGAACTGGCCAATCTCTGCCGCCTTGTCATCGCGCAACAGACGATAGACCCCAACCACCCGGTCAATCGGATCGCACTCCAGCGCGTTGTCGATCAGGACCAGGTGGTCGAAAAACGGATCGAACCGGTCTTTCTCAAGCCGCGCCGCATGATCGACAAGCGCCCCGCCGCCGCCCAGTTCCTCCACGAAAACGCGATAGCGCAACCGCTGTGCGGCGGCCAGTTCTTCGGGGGTTTCAACAAGTTTCAGGGTGAAGTCTGGGTCCACGTGCGCCATCTGCTCGGTCTGTTTATGCCATTTCCGGGGTTTTACGTCGCACCAGAAAAATTGGCAACATTGATGCTGGTCAACGTCAGACCGTCGCACTACCATTAGTTGTGTGAATCACAGTTCACAAACTCATTGATCAAACACTGGAATGAGGACCACCCGAGACCCGTTGATGACAACTTTGCCCGCCTCGCGAAAGTTCACGGTGATCTTGCCACCGATATTGGATTGCACCTGCCCGGTGCCCCAATCCGGTTGCTCCGGGTGCTGCACCAACATGCCAGGTTCGAGGAATGCGTTGAGATCGTCCATAGCTGTTCTTTCAGAAGGGAGTCGCCATGCCCATGTCTAATACGGAAATCGCCGCTCTGGTAGGGTCCCGCATCTGTCATGATCTGATCAGCCCAGTGGGCGCCATCGGCAACGGTGTAGAACTGCTTGGCATGTCAGGTGGCATGACCGGCCCCGAAATGGCCCTGATCACCCAAAGCGTCGGCAACGCCAGTGCACGTATCCGTTTTTTCCGCATTGCCTTTGGCCTCGCCGGAGACGGTCAGATCGTCAGCGAAGCCGATATCCGTTCCATCCTGACCGACATCTCCACGGGCAACCGCATCACCATCCTCTGGGAGGTCGAAGGCGGCGTGCCCCGCCCAGTCCTGCGCAAACTGTTCCTCGCGCTTTTATGCGGCGAAACTGCGCTTGGTCACGGCGGCACCCTGCGGGTTGGTGAGGATGAAAACGGCTGGATCATCAGCGCCACATCCGACCGTCTTCACCTCGAAGAAGGGCTTTGGAACGATCTGGCCAACGGGGACACCACGCAGGAGATCGAAGCCAACCGCGTGCAGTTCGCGCTGCTGCCCCGCTTCCTTTCTGAAACGGGACAGGCGCTGTCGATTACCCGCAATGAAACGCAGGTCGAGATGCGCTTTTAGGCGCGGGTGGTGCCTTCGCCAACCACGAGATACTTGAAGCTGGTCAGCTGCGCCGCCCCCACCGGGCCACGCGCGTGCATCTTGCCGGTGGCAATGCCGATCTCGGCCCCCATCCCGAATTCGCCACCATCGGCAAACTGGGTCGAGGCATTGCGCATCAGGATCGCGCTGTCGAGGCGTTCAAAGAACCGATCAGCGGTCGCATCATCCTCGGTGATGATACAGTCGGTGTGATCCGAGCCAAACTGGCGGATATGGGCAATCGCACCATCCACGTCATCCACCACTTTCGCAGCGATATCCATGTCGAGGTATTCCTTGCCCCAGTCCTCGGAGGTTGCCGCAACCGTGCCTTCGATCTTTGCCGCGATGGTCTCGTCGGCATGCACCTCGACCCCGGCATCGACCAGCGCGCGCAGCACGCCCTGGCCCACGGTGTCCAGAATGTCACGATGCACAAGAAGACACTCGGCAGCGCCACAGATGCCCGTCCGGCGGGTCTTGGCGTTCAGCACCACATCCAGCGCCTTCACGGGATCGGCGGCCGCATCAAGATAGATGTGCACGATGCCCTCAAGGTGGGCGAACACCGGCACCCGCGCCTCGCGTTGCACGAGACCCACAAGGCCCTTGCCACCGCGCGGCACGATCACGTCGACGGTATCGACCATCGTCAGAAGCTCCTGAACCGCTGCACGGTCACGGGTCGGCACCAACTGGATCGCATGTTCCGGCAGTCCGGCCTCTTTCAGACCGTCAACCAGACAGGCATGGATCGCACCCGAAGAATGGAAGCTTTCCGAGCCGCCGCGCAGGATCACCGCATTGCCCGACTTCAGGCAAAGCGCCCCGGCATCAGCGGTCACGTTGGGGCGGCTTTCATAGATCACGCCAACCACACCCAGGGGGGTGCGCACGCGGCGGATGTTAAGGCCGGTGGGACGGTCCCATTCCTCGAGAACCTCGCCAACCGGATCGGCCTGACCGGCCACCGCACGCAGGCCATCCACGATGCCCTGAATACGCGCTTCATCCAGCATCAGGCGATCCATCATCGCCGCCGAAAGCCCTTTTTCGCGGCCGAACTCCATGTCCTTGCCGTTGGCCTCGATGATCTCGGCCCGACGCGCCCAGACCGCATCGGCGGCGGCGTTCAGCGCCTTTTCCTTGGCCTCGGCTGGGGCAAAGGCCAGCTCCGCACTTGCGGCTTTGGCGTTTGCGCCAATCTCGGCCATCAGGGCGGGGATGTCTGCGATGTCTTTCATCAGCTCTGTCCTTTGCTTTCGTGTCAGATGCCGGACGCCTCCGGCGGGAGTATTTCTAGTGCATTGAAGCCTGAAGCGCCATGTCGTCGCGGTGGATCAGCGCGGTTCGGCCGGTATAGCCGAGGATCGCCTCGGTCTCGGAAGAATGCCGCCCCTTGATGGCGCGGGTTTCCTCGGCTGTATAGGCGCAAAGCCCCTGCCCCAGCTTGTGCGCATCCGGACCGAGAATCTCGACCGGATCGCCGCGACCGAAATCACCCGATACCTCTGCCACGCCCGCGCCCAGCAGGCTCTTGCCCGCCTTCAGCGCCGTGACGGCCCCGGCATCAAGCGTCACCGCGCCCTGCGGCTTCATCGACCCGATCCAGCGTTTGCGGGCCAGCTGCGGCGTGCCCTGTGCCGTGAACCATGTCGCGTTCGCACCGTTTTCCAGCGCCGTCAGCGGGCGCATCACGCTACCTTCGGTGATCGCCATCGCGCAGCCGCCCATGGTGGCGGTCTTGGCGGCGAACAGCTTGGTGATCATGCCGCCCTTGGACAGGCCCGAGGTGCCCTCGCCTGCCATCGCCTCGATCTCGGGGGTGATTTCCTCGACCACGTCATAGCGGTGCGCATCCGGGTTTGTCATCGGGTTGTCGGAATAGAACCCGTCCACATCCGACAACAGGATCAGCATGTCTGCACCGGTTGTCAGCGCCACCTGCGCCGCGAGGCGATCATTGTCGCCATAGCGGATCTCGTCGGTCGCGACGGTGTCGTTCTCGTTCACGATCGGCACGACCCCAAGGCCCAGCAACGTGGCCATCGTGGCGCGCGAATTGAGATAGCGGCGGCGATTGGCACTGTCTTCCAGCGTCACCAGAACCTGTGCCGTCTTGATCTCGTAGGGTGCGAGCGCCTCTTCATAGGCACGTGCCAGACGGATCTGCCCGACGGCCGCTGCCGCCTGCGATTGTTCCAGCGGCAGCTCGGCCCGCGGCAGGCCCAGCACCCCGCGCCCAAGCGCAATCGAGCCAGAGGACACCAGAACAACATCCGTGCCCTGCCCCTTGAGCCAGGCCACATCCTCGGCCAGCCCCAAGAGCCAGTCACGGCGCAGATCACCCGTCTCGCGATCCACCAACAAGGCGGACCCGATCTTGATCACAACGCGTTTTGCACCTTTCAGGGTTGCCACGCTTCAGGCTCCTCGTCGCCGATCTTCTGGCGCAGGCGATCCTCGTCGATCTGGGCCCGCAGGGCGCGCAGCACATCGGTCACGCCTTCACGGCTGATGCCCGACATCAACATCACGCGGGTGCCCGTCGCCGCTTCGATCTCGTCGCGGATGAACTCGCGCTCTTCTTCGTCCAGCGTGTCGATCTTGTTCAGAACCGTCACGCGGGGCTTGTCGGCAAGGAAGCCGCCGTAATTCTCGACCTCGCGCACGATGGTCTGCATGTCTTCGACCGGCGTACCGGACGTGCCGTCAATCAGGTGCAGCAGCACAGAGCAGCGTTCCACGTGACCAAGGAACAGATCGCCCAGGCCACGGCCTTCGCTGGCGCCTTCGATCAGACCTGGAATGTCGGCAACCACGAACTCCACCTCGTCGACACCCACAACCCCAAGGTTCGGGTGCAGCGTGGTAAAGGGATAATCGGCAATCTTGGGCCGCGCATTCGAGGTCGAGGCCAGGAAGGTCGACTTGCCCGCATTGGGCAGTCCCAAGAGGCCCACATCGGCAATCAGCTTGAGACGCAGCCAGATCGTGCGTTCCACCCCCGGCAGGCCCGGGTTGGCGCGGCGCGGCGCCTGGTTGGTGGCCGATTTGAAGTGCAGGTTGCCAAAGCCGCCATTGCCGCCCTTGGCCAGCTGCACGCGCTGCCCGACCTCGGTCAGGTCGGCGATCAGGGTCTCCTGATCCTCGTCCAGGATCTCGGTGCCGACGGGCACGCGCAGCACGATATCGTCGCCGCTTGCGCCGGTCCGTTGCTGGCCGCGACCGGGCTGACCGTTCTTGGCGAAAAAGTGCTGCTGGTAGCGGAAATCGATAAGGGTGTTCAGACCCTCGACCGCTTCGGCCCAGACCGAACCACCGTTACCACCGTCGCCGCCATCGGGGCCGCCGTATTCGATGTATTTTTCACGACGGAACGACACACAGCCGCCACCGCCGCCGCCCGAGCGGATATATACCTTTGCAAGGTCCAGGAATTTCATGATTTCATCCTTTTCGGGCGGTGTCTGCTCCGCCTGATAACGCCAAGCGGGGCAAGCCTCAATCCAATTTCAGCGAATAGGTCCAGGTCGGGACCGTCGCATCGCGTGCCACCGAGAAGCTCTCGGCGTCTCCAAGGTACTGGAAACCGCAATTCGTCAGCACCCGCGCCGAGGCCGGGTTGTCCTGAAAGACGCTGGCATAAAGCGTGTCCGAGCCCATCGGGTTGGCCGCAATCATCGCGCGCACCGCTTCCGACGCCAGACCGGTGTTCCAGAATGCCGGCGCAACCCAATAGCCCACCTCGACCTTGCCAACATCCACGCGCTTGAGGCCGATGACCCCCATCACCTCGGCGCCATTGTCGGCGGTGCCATCCATCACCCAGACGTCCTCGAGCCGGTCTTCGGCCTGCGAACGGGTGATAAACGCCTCGACACTGCCCGGCGGCAGCGGATGCGGAATGGACGTGGTGTTGCGCGCAACCTGCTCGTCGCCTGCATACATCTCGATCAGCCCCTGGTCCGAACGGCGCAGGGGACGCAGAACAAATCTGTCCGCGTCGATAACGGGTTGGTTCACGATCGTGTCGTGTTTCATATGCCTGTCCTCCTCAAAACAGAACATAGAGAACCGAGGCGACGGTCAAAGCCGCCAGGGTGCCCATCAAATATCTCTCGGCGGGTTTTCCCGCCACGAAACGCGCGATCCGGTCTCCTCCAAAAGTCCAGATCGGGTGAAAAACCGCCTGACACGCCAATAAACAGATGGCGATTGTTGCAGTCGCCTGCAAGGCGGGGGTGCCCGGTGTCACGAAACTGGTAAATCCCGTGATGATCATCGCCCAGGCCTTGGGATTGAGCGGATGTACGACCAGACCGGCGAAAAAACCGGGGGCCTTGTCCACTTTGGCGCCATCCGGTGACAGGCGCAGGTTTGCCACCCGCCATGCCAGCCAGCAGATATAGACCACGCTGGCCCATTTCAGCACCTCGAACAGCCAGGGCGCGCTGCCGGCAAGCGACATCAGCCCGAACCCGATTGGCCAGATGATCAGCTGTTTGCCAAGCGCCACGCCGGCCACGAACGGCAGGGCAGCCCGAAAGCCGAACCGCGCCCCTGTCGCCAGAAGCGCCATGTTCGCCGGGCCGGGCGTTGCCACCTGGCTGGCCGCGAAGGCACTGAAACTGATCACTGCAACGGGCATTTCCGCTGCTCCTGAATACCCAAAAATGAAAAGGGACCGGCCTTCTCAGCCGGTCCCCTAAATGTCTCATAACCTTTAAGGTCGGCTTACTCTGCGGCCTCCGCCACTGGCAGGACCGAAATAAAGGTACGGCCCTTGAGGCCCTTGTGGAACTTCACGTTGCCTTCGACGGTTGCAAAGATGGTGTGATCCTTGCCCATGCCAACGCCTTCGCCGGGCCACATCTTGGTGCCGCGCTGACGCATGATGATGTTGCCAGGAATTACAGCTTCGCCGCCGTATTTCTTGACGCCAAGACGACGACCCGCGGAGTCGCGACCGTTACGGGAGCTACCGCCAGCTTTTTTGTGTGCCATATCGCTTGTCTCCTACTTCAGTGGATTAGTTAGCCAGTTCTTTGGCTTGTTCAACCCACTCGGGTTTCACTTTGACGGCGTCGAAGGTTTCGACGTCGACGGCGGCCAGCTGAGCGAAGCTGGTGATGCCAGCGTCAGCCAGTTTCTTGGCAGCTGCGGGACCAACGCCGTTGATGGCGGTCAGGTCGTCTGCACCGGCAGCGGCAGGAGCCTCGGCCTTGGCAGCAGCTTTCTTCGGAGCGGCAGCAGCAGGAGCCGATGCAACCGAACCCGCGCCAACAGCAGCTTTGACGCCCGATGCGTCTGCGCCCGAGGCCAGGATGTCGGTTACGCGAACCAGGGTCAGCTTCTGACGGTGACCAACGGTACGCTTCGACGAGTGCTTACGACGACGCTTGACGAACTTGATGACCTTCTCGCCTTTGATCTGGTCGATCACTTCCGCCTGAACGGCCGCGCCTTCAACGAGAGGTGCGCCAACAACGGTGTTGTCACCGCCCAGCATCAGAACTTCGTTGAATTGAACTTTTTCGCCAGCGTCTGCAGCCAGTTTTTCAACGCGGAGCACATCGCCCGATTGAACCTTATACTGTTTGCCGCCGGTCTTGAGGACTGCGAACATGTCCTATTCCTTCGATTTATCCGCGTTCTGTGGCCCCCTTCCGGGTGTTTGTGGCAGGGCTACACCCTGACCGCCTCGAACCGCGCACCCCTCTCGAGGCGTTGTTACAACAAAACACGGCGCAAGGAGAGCCTTACGCCGGATTTGGGGCTTATCGGGGGATTTGGGGTATTAGTCAAGGGATATGTTTCTCGCAGTCCAAGAAACTTCCGCGGGCCTCGAACGCCTATAACGTCCGTATTACCCGACAGGGGTTTCCCGCTGCAAACACGTTTTCGGGAACCGACGATGTCACCACCGCCCCTGCCCCGATGGTCGTGCCATCACCGATCGTCACCCCCGGCAGAATAATCGCGCCGCCGCCGATCCAGACATGCCGGCCGATGGTCACCGGCGCTGCCGTGGTGTGATAGCCCGGCACGCCATCGCGGTCATAGATACGATCACCCGCCGCCAGGGGATGCGAGGTCGCATATATCTGCACCCCCGGCCCTAGCAAGGTGCCCTCGCCGATCTCGACCCGCGCACCGTCCAGCACCGTGCAGTTGAAGTTCAGGAAAACACCCGCGCCCAGAAAGATATTCTCGCCATAGTCGCAAAAGAACGGCGGCTCGATCCAGCCACCCTGCCCGACGCGCCCAAGCAACTCGGACAGCACCTCGGCCCGCGTCTCGCCCGCATCCGACGGCGTCTCATTGTAACGTCGCAACAAACGCCGCGTGCGGTGGTGCTTTTCCATCAGGTCCGCACCGCGTGTATCAAACTCGTCCATGTCTGCCTGAACCACCCGTTCCCGCTCAGTCGCCCGTCACAGCTCCTGGCTTGGCTGCACCTGCCCCAGCTTCGTCGCCAGCGCCTCGAAACGGTTCATCATCACGTCGAAATGCACCGCGTTCATCAACTCATAGACCACCTGCATGTCCGGATGCTCGAGCGCATCCGCATAGGCCACAACCTCCTCGTCAGTGAAATCCTGATAGGTATAGGCCGCATTCGCCAGCGCCGAGGCCGCCATGTCGCGCCGCAGTGCCCCTTCGTTCTCGGCCAGAACCGCTCGCAACTGCGCCTCGTCGACCCGCAGTTCGATCACCCCCGCATAAGAGGCCGCGAGGATAAACCGGATCTGGATTTCCTGAATAGCTTTCGGGCCGATGTCGTTGGGGTCGATGGCATGGTTCATTCGGCGAAACGCCTCGATCCGCGCACTCGCCTCCTGCACCATATCCGCCACCAGCGCCCGGCCTTCGTCCTGTTTCAGGGTGTCATCCGCGAAATGCGAGTCATTCTCGGCCGCAACAAGCCGCATCCCGAGGTCCGAGGCATAAAACGCCGCCGCGTGGTCCAGCAGATCATCCTCCAGCGTCGCCTCGAGAATATCCAGCGCCCGCGCCCGCATCAGCGCCACGTCAAACACCTGCTCCGCCGTGCGCCGCCACTCATAACCGAACTCACCGGAATCAACGCCAAGCATATCCGGCGCGGATTCTGCCGAAAGCGCGATGGAATCGATGGCCACATCAAAGCCCGTGACCTTCAAAAACGCCTCGACCCGCGCCCGATCCGCCGCCTGCGCCGCACCGGCCACGATCCAGACCACACCCAGTGTCAGAAAAATCCCGAAGGCCAGTTTTCGCAAAACCCCAGTCATCCTTGATCCTTCCCTGCGTTCAGGCTCCGTTTTCTCCAGCCTACTCCAAAAGATTTCACAAACAATTCAAATCGCCTCTTGCACCCCTCCGGAATCATCATTAAACGACGCCCTCACCAAGACCCCCGCGGAGAGGTGCCGGAGTGGTCGAACGGGGCGGTCTCGAAAACCGTTGTCCCTTCACGGGGACCCAGGGTTCGAATCCCTGTCTCTCCGCCACTATTCCCAAGGGAATAGATTTCCACTCCCCAGTGATGTTCAAAACGCAAAAAACACACCGCAACGCGGTGCGTAAACACGTTCCAACTGTCGGATCAAAACCCGTCGCCTGAAAACGCCAGAAAACGATAGACGTTTGATTTTACGCGAGAATCAAACCACCTACCCCCCCTTGATCCGCATCATCAGGAACACTTCCGCCTCCGGATCAAGCACGTGATTGCGGCCCGCGCCAAGGAACGTCCCGTCCACGGTCAGGCCCGCGCCAGCCTCGATGGCGGGCGCGAGGCCGGGATGGGCGGCGGCAAGGTTCTTCAGAACCTCGCCAACCGTCTTGCCCTCGATCTCGACACTTTCCTGCCCGTCCGCAAAGCGGCGCAGGCTGGACCAGAGATGCACCTCGACCATGCCTAGCCTTTCATCGCCTTGAGGATACGCGGCGGTGACATCGGCAGGCTGCGCAGGCGCGCGCCGGTCGCTTCGGCCACCGCGTTGGCAATTGCCGGCAACGGCGGAGTAATGCCGGTCTCGCCAACCCCGCGCACCCCGTAAGGGTGGCCGGGGTTCGGCACTTCCACGATCACCGTGTCGATCATCGGCAGGTCCGAGGCCACGGGAACGCGATAGTCAAGGAACACGGTGTTCTGCAAACGCCCGTCCTCGCCATAGATGTATTCCTCGTTCAGCGCCCAGCCGATGCCCTGTGCGGCCCCGCCCTGGAACTGACCCTCGACATAGGCCGGATGGATCGCCTTGCCCGCGTCCTGCACCACGGTATAGCGCAAAACGGTGGTGCGGCCGGTTTCCGGATCCACCTCGACATCCACGATATGGGTGCCAAAGCTGCCGCCATAGCCGTTCGGCGTGGCTTCGAAGTGGCCCGAGATCGGCCCGCCGGTCGATCCCATCTCGGCACAGATCTCGCCAATGCTCATCGGCGGGAATTCCCCGGCATTGGGGCCAGACGGTTTCGCATGCCCGTCTTCCCAGACCACGGCCTCGGCATCGATACCCCAGGCATCCGCCGCCCGCTGGCACAGCTTGCCGATCGCCTCGTTGGCCGCCTTGATGGTGGCCAGACCGCTGGCAAAGGTGGCACGGCTGCCGTGGGTCGGCTCGTTGACGCCAAGCGCCCCGGTCTCGACCACGTTCACCCGCACGTCCTCGTAAGCGATGCCCATCGCCTCTGCCGCCATCATGGCAATCGACGCCCGCGAGCCGCCAATATCCGGCGTTCCCACTGAAACCGTCACCGATCCGTCTTCGGAAAGCGCCAGCGAAACCGAGGTCTCACCACCCCAGTTCATCCAGTAACCCGAGGCAACACCGCGACCCTGGTTCGGCCCCAGCGGCGCACTGTAATGGTCATGCGCCTTGGCCGCCTCAAGCGTCTCGACAAGGCCGATCCGCGGATAGGTCGGGCCGCTCGACGATTTCGTGCCTTCCTTGGCCGCGTTCATCAAACGCACCTCGATCGGATCAAGCGATAGTTCGCGGCACATCTCGTCCACAAGGCTTTCCACCGCAAAGGCCGCCATCGGAGAGCCCGGCGCACGATAGGCCGCGTTCTTGGGCCGGTTCGACATCACGTCATAACCCTCGTGCTGGACGTTCTCGATGTCATAGCAGGCAAAGGCACAGGCCAGCGCGGAATCCACCGGCGCCAGCGGAAACGCCCCACCCTGCATCCGGAACACCGCCTTGCCGGCGGTCATCTTGCCGTCCTTGGTCATGCCGATCTTCACGTCCATCGACGCCGACGCTGTCGGCCCCGTCGCCCGCAGCACCTCGGAGCGGGTCATCACCATCTTCACCGGCCGGTTCGCCTTGCGGCTCAGCGCCAGCGCGACAGGTTCGATGAACACCGTGGTCTTGCCGCCAAAGCCTCCGCCGATCTCCGAAGGGGTCACCCGCAGCTTGGACACCTCGATGCCAAGACAGACCGCAGACATCCGGCGAATGAACCAGTGGCCCTGGGTACAGACCCACATCTCGCCACGCCCGTCCGCGCCCATCTGCGCCAGACAAGCATGCGGTTCGATATAGCCCTGGTGGGTGGCCTCGGTGGCATAGGTCTGTTCGCGCACGACATCCGCCGCCTCGAACCCCTTTTCAACGTCGCCATGGCCAAACTCGATATAGCGCACAACGTTCGGGTGCATGCCTTCCGGCACCGAGTAATCCGCCGCGCCCTCACGAATGACCGGCGCGCCCTCGGCCATCGCCGCGTTCACCTCGGTCACATGTGGCAGAACCTCGTATTCCACCTCGACCAGCTTGGCCGCATCCCGCGCAATAAGCGCCGAAGTCGCCGCAACCGCGGCCACCGCATGGCCGTCATAAAGCGCCTTTTCGCCCGCCATGCAGTTTTCCATGACGTTCCAGTCCTCACCGGTCTGGCCCTCGGCGAAATCGGCCCGCGTCACCACGGCCTTCACTCCCTTCATCGCCAGCGCCTTCGAGGCATCGATCTTCACGATCCGCGCATGGGCATGCGGGCTGCGCACGATCACCCCGTGCAGCATCCCCGGAATATAGGCATCCGCACCATAACGCGCTTTGCCGGTTACCTTGTCGAGACCGTCGGGACGATCCGGACGGGTGCCAAGAACCTTGAAGTCCTGCTTCTGTTCGTCAAATGCCATCACGAGGCCTCCCGCATCTCTGCCGCCGCATCCATCACGGCGCGAATGATCTTGTCATATCCGGTGCAGCGGCACAGGTTGCCCGCCAGCCAGTACCGAAGTTCCTCTTCGCTCGGATCGGGGTTCTTCTCGAGCAACGCTTTCGACGCCACCAGAATACCCGGCGTACAGATACCGCACTGCAGCGCGGCGTGTTCAATGAACTTGCGCTGCAACGGGTGCAGCTCCTCGCCCTCCGACATGCCCTCGATCGTCGCGATCTCCTTGCCCTCGGCCTCGACGCCCAGCACCAGGCAGGAACACACAAGCCGCCCATCCAGAGTCACCGAACAGGCCCCGCAGTCACCGGTGCCACAGCCTTCCTTGGCGCCGGTAAAGCCGAGCTTGTCGCGCAGGCAGTCCAGAAGCGTCTCGCGCGGATCACACAGGAACTCCGCCTCGTCACCATTCACGGTGGTGGTTACATGCACGTTGCTCATTGTGCCTCTCCCTTCGCGCGCGCATAGGCGATTTTTGCAGCCCGCTGTGCCAGCACACCAGCCACTTCGGTGCGGAACTCGATGGTGCCGCGCTTGTCGTCAATCGGATTACAGGCCGCTTCCGCCGCCTTTGCCAGCTTGGCCAGCGCCGCCTCGTCCAGCGTGCTGCCGACAATGGCATCCGCCGCCTCCTGAACCAGCAACGCCGTCGGTGCGACCGCCCCGAGGCTCACACGGGCCTCGACAATCACGTCTCCGTCCAGACGCAGGTTCACGCCACAGCCCACCACGGCAATGTCCATCTCGGTGCGCGGAATGAACCGCAAATAGGCATCTCCCCCGTGGTCGCCGCGCGCCGGAACATGCACCGCCGAGACCACCTCGCCCTTGGCAAGAGAGGTCCGCCCCGGCCCGGTCGGAATATCCTCGACCGCCACCTTGCGGCTTCCCTCCGGCCCGGTCACGGTCAGCGTGACACCCGCCGCAATCATCGCGGGTACCGTATCCGCCGCCGGCGATCCATTGCACAGGTTGCCAACAAGCGTCGCCCGTCCCTGCACCTGCGTCGACCCAATCAGGTCCATCCCTTCCACGATGCCCGGCCATTCGCGGCCCAACTCGCCATGTTCGCTCATCTCGGCACCCGCAACCGCAACGCCGATATCCCAGCCGCCATCCGCACGGCGAGTAATCTCACGCACGCCGGCAATGTGTTTCACGTCAATCAGGTCATCCGGCGTCACAATATCCGAGCGCATCTGCACCAGAACGTCGGTCCCCCCGGCCAGGAAACGGGTTGTTCCACTGGCTTGAAGGGCAATGGCTACGGCATCCTCAAAGGACGCCGGTGTGTGATAGCGCATGTCGCCTCCTTGCTATGTCTTGGCCGTGGTCGGCCCTTGTCATTGGTATGGGACGTTAACGCCCCGTTCGCGATTTGCCGAGGGGGAGAATGCGTTTTCGATTCCGTCCCGCCTCACCTGTTTGCGACCCCGATGTCGTATCCGAACGACCCGCCGCAATCTTTGGATTTTCCCTGAAATCGGCCCGGGTAGGGCCGATTTTCGCCCAGATTTAAAGCGATCTTCACGCTTGGGAGCAGAAGCTCTCCCCCAAACTCTGCTGCCAAAGAGTCTTCAATGCAATATGTCCCAAAAGAGCGCTTCTTCACGCCCGCCCGTCCGCGTCATGCACGTCTATTTGAGCTCATCCGTCAGGATCACCGCCGTCTTGCGGCCCCGTGCGCCGAAACACAGGGCAGTGCCGAAGAAAACACGGCCGACTTCCTGATCGCAGCCGAAGCCTTCCGCGCCCTCGCCTGCAAATCGCTGCGCTATTAACCCCAGACCTAACCTCTAAACCCGGTCGCGACGACGAATTTTTCGGAACTGTCCGACCGGCTTGACGGCGGCTTCATGTTCACGACCTTGGTGAACTTCTGCTTCAAGAGCTTCTGAAGATCGCCCTCTGCGCCACCGGCAAGAACCTTGGCCACAAAGGTGCCGCCCTCGTCCAGCACATCAAAGGCGAAATAGGCTGCCGCCTCGCAAAGCGAAATGATCCGCAGGTGGTCGGTCTGCTTGTGACCAGACGAGGCCGCCGCCATGTCCGACATGACCACATCGGCCTTGCCACCAAGCCACTCTTTCACCTTTACATCCGCATCGTCTTCCATGAAGTCCAGCTGCTCGAACCGCGCCCCGGCCAGCGATTCAACCTCCTGAAGGTCCACACCCAGATAGGTGCCCACCTTCTTGCCCGACTTTTCACCAAGCGCGTTGATGCGCGGCACGGCCACCTGTGCCCAGCCCCCGGGTGCACAGCCCAGATCGACAACCCGCGCCCCGTTCACGAGGAACCGATACTTGTCGTCCAACTCCATGATCTTGAAAGCCGCGCGCCCGCGATAGCCCTCGGCCTTGGCGCGCTGCACATAGGGGTCGTTCAACTGCCGCTGCAACCAGCGCGTTGACGACAATTTGCGCCCGCGCGCCGTCTTGACCTTGATCGTCAGATCACGCTGTCCGCGCCCGGATGTATTTTTGCCCGTCGGTTTCTTCGCCATCTTCTTAGATCCTCAGCCCTTGCAGCCCCGTGTGCATAGGATTTTCTCGAAAATCCTACCCGAAGGAAATTCTTCTAGAAGAATTTCCTCGCGCGTCTAGCCCAATTTAATATGGCACATCGTCCAGAACGCCATCCGCGCTCATCTGGGCATAAAGCAACCCCTCGCGCAGCCCTCGATCCGCGACCGACAGACGGTTGGTCGGCCAGCACCGCAAGAGCGCCTGCAGGATCGCCGATCCGGACATGATCAGTGCCTGACGGTCCTGCCCGATGCGGGGATCGCGCCGCCGTCCGACGGGGCCAAGATCAAGATACCCACGGATCACCTTGTCGATCTGTTCCGTCGTCATCCGCAACCCGTCCACCTTGGTGCGATCATAGCGCCGCAACCCAAGGTGCGACGCCGCCACCGTGGTGACCGTGCCGCTGGTGCCTATGATCTGGAAGCCTTCGCTCGGCGGCGCATCTTTGTAAGGCGCGAATTCCGCAAGGTTCTCTTCAAAGAACCAGCTCATCAGCGCAAACCGCGCCGCATCGTCTTCCACGTCAAAGAACTGATCCCGCAGGGTCGCCACACCCAGAGGCACGGAGATCCAGTCCACGACCTTTGCCGCCGGAAACGGGCTTTCCAGATCATGAAACCCAGCATGCAACCGCATGATCGCACTTGGACGGTCCCGCGCCGGCACCGAGGTCAGGTCGATCCACACCAGTTCCGTGGACCCGCCGCCGATATCCACCACCAGCAACTGTTCCGTCTTGGTGCTCACCAGCGGCGCACAGGAGATCACCGCCAGCCGCGCTTCTTCCTCGGGCTTGATGATCTCGAGCTGCAACCCGGTCTCGCGCCGCACCTGCCGGATGAAATCCTTGGCATTGCGCGCCCGACGACACGCCTCGGTCGCCACAAGGCGCATACGCTTGACCCTGTGCCGCTTCAGCTTCTGCTGGCAAATCCGCAGGGCCTGCACCGTCCGGCGCATCGACCCCCGCGACAATCGACCCGTGCTTTCCAGACCGGCCCCCAACTGGACCGATTTAGAAAAACTGTCGACCACGTGGAACTGGTTGCCCTTCGGCTGGGCAATCAGCATGCGGCAACTGTTTGTACCCAGATCCAGCGCGGCATAAAGCTCGCTCGGATCGGGCGGTTTCGGCGCGGGGCTCTCAACCGGTTTCGGGAACGCGCCCGCACCTTTGGGACGCTTGGGCGCCATCTGTCACGCCCTCCATTTCGAGTTACCTTCAACCTAAGTGCTGAATGCAGAACGCGCAATCCCCATCGATACGCGCCGGTGCACCGCCTGCGACTCATCAAGATCATGAAGAGTATGCGTGTGCATACCGCAGGCACAGTCGCTACAAGCCAATTGGTCGCTGAAAGAAGCCGTTCTGTCGAAAACGTACATAAGGCAGGTCGCATCCTGCCCTACCAAGGGTCTACTCAAACCGGAGGAATCAAACATGCCCGACGTCACCATCGTCTACTGGCGTGACATCCCCGCCCAGGTCATCGTGGGCAAGGGTCGCCGTGGTTCAAAGATCCAGCTCACCGAGCGGTTCGAACAGGCCATCGACCGTGCCGCCATGAAAGTGGGCGCAAAGGATGCCGACGCATACCTGGCCGAGTGGCGCAAGGCTGATCCCTATCCGGTTGAAGGCGAGACCTCGGAAGTGGCCAAGGCCGAAGCCGATCGTCTTGAGGCAGAATATGATCAGGACCGTCTGAAGACCCTGATCGCGAATGAAGGCTGGGCATGACCCGCGCGTCACTATGGGAGGCCGCCATGGCTTTGTTGAATTTCCGCAAGAAGACGGAAGACGTGAAAACCGTCACCCCCGAAGTTGAAGCCTTTCTGAAAGGCTATTCCATCGAAGTCATGCCGCGCACCGCGGCCAAGGTGGAAGACTTCCGCGCGCTGCTGCCCGAAGGCACCCGCGTCTACATCGCCCACATCGAAGGCACCCCGATCGAGGACATGGTCGCCACCGCCAAACGCCTGAACGAAGAAGGCTACCCGGTGATGCCGCACTTCCCGGCGCGGATCATCAAGGATCAGGCGACGCTGGAAAACTGGATCAACATGTACCAGGGCGAAGCCGACGTGAAACAGGCGCTCCTGCTGGCAGGTGGCGTTGAAAAACCGCACGGCGACTATCACTGCTCGATGCAGCTTCTGGAAACCGGCTTGTTCGACAAGGCGGGCTTCACCAACCTGCACGTGGCCGGCCACCCCGAGCCCAACCTCGACATCGACCCCGATGGCTCGCGCACCAACACCTTCGCCGCCCTGGACTGGAAACAGGCCTTCAACGAGCGCACCGACGCCGACATGGCGCTTGCCACCCAGTTCTGCTTCGAGGCCCAGCCGGTCATCGACTGGTGCAACATGCTCACCGAACGTGGCGTGAACATCCCGGTCCACATCGGCATCGCCGGTCCGGCCAAGCTGCAAACCATGATCAAGTTCGCCATCGCCTGCGGTGTCGGCCCGTCGCTCAAGGTTCTGCAAAAGCGCGCCAAGGACGTCTCCAAGCTGCTGCTGCCGCACGAGCCGACCGAAGTCATCGCCGATCTGGCCGCCCACAAGGCTGCCAACCCGGACTTCAACATCGAGAAAGTCCACTTCTTCCCGCTCGGCGGCATCAAGACCAACGCCACCTGGGCGATCGAAAACGGCGGCGCCTCGGCTGCGCCCGCAAAAGCATAAGAACAAGGATCAGACATGACCCGTACCATCATCGAGTCCAAGACCAAGACCACCATCATGGGGTTCGACCAGCCGTTCACCGTTATCGGTGAGCGCATCAACCCCACGGGCCGCAAGATCCTGAACGCCGAACTCGAAGCCGGTGACTTCAGCCGCGTTGAGTCCGACGCGCTGGCACAGGTTGCCGCCGGCGCCACCGTGCTCGACATCAACTCGGGCGCCGTCTTCTCCAACAAGATGGCAGAAGACCCGCGCTACGCCGACAACAACTTTGTCGAGCCCGACCTGATGCGCGAACTGGTGAAACGTGTTCAGGCCATCACCGACTGCCCACTCTGCATCGACTCCTCGGTTCCCGGCGCTCTCGAAGCAGGCCTGGAAGCCGCCGAAGGCCGCCCGCTGCTGAACTCGGTCACCGGCGAAGAAGAACGCCTGGAAGTGGTTCTGCCGCTGGTCAAGAAATACAACGTTCCGGTTGTGGCCATCTCGAACGACGACACCGGCATCTCGGAAGACCCCGAAGTGCGTTTCGCCGTTGCCAAGAAAATCGTGGAACGCGCCGCCGACTTCGGCATCCCGGCACATGACATCGTTGTTGACCCGCTGGTCATGCCGATCGGCGCCATGGGCACTGCCGGCCTTCAGGTCTTTGAACTGAACCGCCGCCTGCGCAACGAACTGGGTGTGAACACCACCTGTGGTGCCTCGAACATCTCGTTCGGCCTGCCGAACCGTCACGGCATCAACAACGCCTTCCTGCCGATGGCAATGGCCACCGGCATGACCTCGGCGATCATGAACCCTGTCGCCCTGCCCGTCGGCCCCAAGAAGCTGGCCGAGAAAAAGGCAGAAGTCGAAGCCGCGGGCATTGTTCTGCCGGCCGACATGGACGACGAGGCCTTCTGCAAGATGTTCGGCCTCGGCTCGACCAAGCCGCGTGCAGGCAAGGAAATGGAAGCCATCCGCGCAGCCAACTTCCTGACCAACAACGACGCCGGTGGTGCCGAGTGGATCAAGTTCAACAAAGATCCCTCCGAAGCCGCAGCCGGTGGCCGTGGTGGCCGTCGCCGTCGCCGCGCCTGATCCCGCGCTAGGACAGTGTTAACCCAGACGGGGGCAGAGTGGTCAGATGACCGCCCTGCCCCTTTCTTCTTTTCCGCGCCCCACCGGGCGCGACTGGCTTGATCAGCTGTTTCGCGCCAGAAGCGCGCGCACCGGAGGTGTGGTACGGCCTGACATCTCGGATGTGGAACGTGAAATCGGCCTGATCGCGCTTGAGGTCGAAGTCCGCCGCCGTGGCTTTCACATGCTGATCGCGGGCCTTCACGTGGTCATCCTCTGCGCCCCAAGCCCCTTTACCATCATCTGCTAGAAATTCTTCTCGAAGAATTTCCCGCCCCACGTTTTTCTGGAAAAACGTGGGGCCACCGCTTCACATCTCGTTAACCACCGTGCGCCGCGTTAAGGTGGCAGATGCCGTTGCCCCCACCGTCGCAATACCGACGTAATACCGACGTGGCACCGACACCCCGTTTTGGCGCATCCAACGCTGTTAACCACGTCACCCGCGCTTCTTGCGGGCCCTGAAATCTAAGGCGCCCTCGGTCGGGTTCTGCCCCTCGCCAAACAGGGCATGCTTCTGGATTTTCTGCGTCCCTGTCACCGGAATCTCCTCGACAAAGCGAATCCATCCCGGCGCCTTGTAATAGGCCAAGCGATTGAAACTCCACTGGAAAAGCTCTTCGGCCAACTCGTCACCCGCGCGATCCGAGGTGATGCAGGCCATCACCTCCTCGTCGCGCAATGCGTCTTCCACCGCGATCACGGCCACCCGCTCCACCGCCTCATGTTCCTGCAAACAGGCCTCGATCTCGGCGGCAGCAATGTTTTCACCACTGCGTCGTATGATGTTTTTCTTGCGGTCGACAAAGTAGATCATGTCGCCCTCATCCATCATCACCGTATCGCCGGTGTGAAACCACCCACCGCGCCAGGCCTCTTCGGTGGCCTCCGGCAGGTTCAGATAGCCCGAGAACGCCCCCTTACGCGGTGTCGCCTCGGAATGCCGCAGAACCATCTCGCCGGGCGTGCCGCGCGGGACCTCCTGGTCATTGCCATCCACCACCCGAACTTCAAGCCCCGGACCAGGCCGCCCAATCGCTCGCGTCTCAATCTGGCGCGGTTCCTCATGCGCGGTCAGAAGGCGGCACATCTCGGTCATGCCCCAGGCCTCGACCAGCGGAAACCCGAACCTCTCTTCGAACGGTCCGTGCAACGTCGGCTCCACCCCCGCCCCAAGGCCCAGACGCACCTTGTGGCGATGCTGCCACTCCGTGTCCGGCATGTTCATCAGGGCCGGGATCACGATGCCAAGGTAATGCGCCACCGTCGCCCCCGTCTCGGCCAGGTCACGCCACCAGGCACTGGCGCTGAACCGCTCCGGCACGATCAGGCAATTACCCTTCTCCATAATGCCAAAAAACGTGAGAATAGCGGCGTTTACGTGGAACAACGGCAGCGGGTTGTAAATCCTGTCCGTGCCCTCTTCAAAGGTCATCATGCCGCCACGGCTGGCATACCACATGCCCATTTCGATCTCGTAGGCATGGCTCAGCATGCACCCCTTGGGCCGCCCCGTGGTGCCCGAGGTATAGATCAGGCTGGCCTCGTCCTCTGCCACCACATCACGCGCCTGCGCACCCGATACCCCGGGCAACTCCGGCAGCTCCGCCTCCATCACGCGCATGGGCACGCCGGTCCCGCTATCCTCAATGCCCGCCTGCATCAGATCGCGGTACTCCGGCGCGACAATCGCAAGAACCGCCGCGCTGTCCTGCAGCAGATAGGCCACCTCGTTTGGCCGGTAATCCGGATTGACCGGCACCCAGCTCACGCCCAACCCGTTCAGAGCCAGCTTCAACAGCATCATTTCAGGACGGTTGCCCAACAACACCGCCACCCGCAGCCCAGGGCCAAAACCTGCCGCTGCCAGCCGCGTCTGCCAGTCTGAAACCGTGCGATACGCCTCTGCATAGGTGATTTCATAGCCCTCGGGATAGTAAGCGCGCCCCTGCGACGCAGGTACCGCCAGAAACCCGTTTTCGGGATACGCCTTTGATTTTTCGTTGAAATACTGCCCGATTGTCCCGGTCATCTCGATCCTCCCATCACTCCGGCGTCGAGAGTATCAGGCCGCCAGAAAGACAAAAGACGGAAATTACGGGTCCCCCTTGTGCCGTCGCGTCTGTTGGGCAATTTCCCCAAGGCGCGCATTGTATTCTGCGCCAAGAACGAAGACCGCCGCCATGAGATACATGAAAACCAAGGCCGCAATCACACCTGCCAAGCCGGCGTAAGTTACGGAATATGTTGGGAAGTTCCGCACGTAGAATTCGAATCCACGGGCGATCGCCATCCATAGCACCAGCGTCAAAAGGATGCCCGGCAACAACGCCCGCACCGGCCTGACAACGCCCGACAACCACTTGTGGCAGGCCACCAACCCAAACAACGGCACAAAGGTGGTGACCAGCACACCCACCGTCCTGTGCGAGTCGAAAGTGAACGGCAGGTCCGGAAGAACCTCCGCCGCATAGCGCAGGTAGACCGGGATCAGCACCCCGAACACCCCCGTCGCCGTCACCGCCAGCGCCCCGCCAATGGCAAAGCTCACCGCGATCAACCGCTGCTTCCAGACCGGCCGCGGATCGCTGTCGTGGTAGGCCTCCGACACCGCGATCCGCATCGCGTCAAACCCATTGGAGGCAAAGAAGACCGTTAATACGGCCCCCACCGTGATGGTCGACCCTCCACTGCTTTCCAGAACCGCCCGCACCTCGCTTTCAATCGGGCCGGCAATGGCATCGGGCCAGGCCCCAAACACGGCCGTCAACACCTCGCCCAGATCGGCCTGCGAACTGGTCAGACCCGTCATCGACACCAGTGCGGCAACCGATAAGGCCAGCATGCAAAAGGGAAAAATCGCGAGCATCATCGACAGGGCAACGTGGCTGGCGCGCACGGTGCCCCCCTTGGTGAGAAATCGCCCCAACGCATCCAGAAACGCCTGCCAGAAAATCATGGGAAACCACCTGTGCTGCACCCGATCTGGCAACAAGACATGCCAACAAGATCACGTCGTGACAACACAAACCTGCCCGCCAGCATGTTGGGTTTCAACCGTATGACCTCAATAGTACACGGACGTATGACTTTGATCTTCTGGGAAAACCTGCCTCCCTTGCGGTCAGCAAGGGAAGCAGGAAACTCTGTTTGGTGTCAGAACAGGAAATCGTCAGAGGGGTTAACCGCACCAAGGTGCGTGTCTTCCGCAACCTCGCCTTCGATGACTTCATCAAAGGCAACCTCGACAAAGTCTCTCTTGGTTCCATCGGCAAACTCTACCTGCCCCACAAGAGACACATCCTGACCGTCAATTTCCGTTGCTCCGGAAACTGCCGCAAGATCAATGGACACGATCCCCGCGTCGGCAAGCGAAACAAGCTCCCCGGCGTCAGTCACGCCATCCTGATTGGCATCGATCCAGACAAAGACGTCGCTGTAGGCCGCGTCCTGAGCATCAAAGACGCCATCCGCGTTCTCATCCAAAGACGCAAGCGCAGCAAGGGAGGATGCATGTCCCCCGGCCCCGAAGGTTTCGGAGAAGACTTCGCTGCCGTCCTCGATGGTGCCTGAACCGTCAAGGTCCATGACAAGAATGCCATCTTGGCCATTGGTCCATGCCGACCGTTCCGCTTGGCCATTGGCATCGAGATCAAAATCAACCTGATCCGCGACAAAGCTGATCCCAACGTCTCCAAGATCGACCACCAGCGGATCACGTGTGCCGCCGCCATAGACCATCCGGAAACCATAGAAGTCATTGCCGCCCATCTCAAAGTCGACACCATTCGAGTTGTCGATACGCACGGTTGCGACGCCGTTGGACGACACCGTGTTCCAGAACGAAGACGTCAGAGTGAGGCCCAGGTTCCAGGTCACATCGTTCGAGTTCGTCGACTGGGTCACGCTACCGGTCACCGAAGTTACATTGCTGGAAACACCGGACGAACTGATGCCGTTGCCGACAAACCGTCCGCTATTCCAGAAGGTACCTAGGTACACATTATCCAAAAAGACGTTGATGGATTCTCCGCTGAAACCAGAGAAATCGCCGTCCACCAGCACCTGAAGCTGCGCATATCCGCTGACACCCGGTGTAACGCTTTTGTTCCAGGTCCGGGCCTCACTCGGCACATTCAGAGAGTCGCTGGCGTCGAGCTGGCTGCGCGACGTTGGCAGGCCCGAAATCGGAGGCGCATCAGTGACCCCGTTGATCCGCACCGTGGCAGTGTTGCCAGTCACACCGCCATTGCCGTCAACCACGTCATAGTTGATGGTCACGTTGCGGAATTGCCCAGTGTTCAGGTCATTATAGAGACCGGTGTTGAGCGTGACCTGGCCCGTCTCGAAGTTTATCGAAGACAGGCTAATGGACCGTCCGTCACTCGAGGTCACCGAGACATTGGCGATGTCAACGTCATCCCCATCCACGTCAGAGGCACCGCTCAACAGATTGAACGACCGAACGCCACTATCTTCCGTGTAAGTGCCAAGGTTAAGCGCCGTTGCCGTTGGCGCATCATTGGCCCCGTTGATGGTGATCTCTGCGGTTGCCGAGACTGCCTCGGGTGTCACGTCAAGCGATACCCCATCGAACAACGGCGTGGTGAAGCCACCCGATTGATCCAGGTTGTCAAAGACATAGGTGTGAACCGCGTCACCGCAATCGTCGTCTTCAAACGGAATCTGCACAACCAGATCAAGATCAGAGAAGGACGACTGGAACTGTTTGAACAGCCCGCCGCCACCGATGATCTCGGTCCCGGTATAGCCCTGCAAGACGATATTGGAGGCATCCACGATCGTGGTCACACCATTCAGCACCTGCTTGGCCGACACCGCAGCACCTGTGCTGTTGCCGTCGATCAGAACAGAGCTGCCGTTGGTCACGCCAGCATTGGCCAGGGCCTGCTCATGGGTCAGGACGCTTGCAGTACGCTTCACACGGACCATGCTTCCGGTATCGTTGTCGGCGATAAAGAAGGTGCCCGCATTGTCGAGAACCTCACCACCCAAGCCATCGGCATAGGCGCGATCCTCTTCGATCACGTCATAGGACACCGTGACAACTTCGCTTTCACCCACCGCCAGATCGTTGAAATCGTTCGGGTTGAGGATCAGCTCACCAGTGGACGGGTTGACCACCACAGTGACCGTGCGCCCGACATTGTCGGACACTGCCGTGACGTTGCGCACGGCAAGGTTATCGCCCTCCGCATCCGTCGCATTTGCCAGAAGATCCACCGACAAGGGCACATCATCTTCGCTGGCGCCATCAAGGACAGGGCCCGAGATCACCGGCAGGTCGTTGATCCCTTCCACAACCAATGTGGCCGTGTTCTGGATCGTCGCGCCCTGATCATCCACGATATCATAGGTGATCGTGATCGTGGCTTCCTCATGGCACGCAAGATGGTTGAAGGCACTTGGATCAATCGTGATTTCCCCGGTCTCGGTATCCACCACGGGGGTCACCGTGGTGCCATCCGACGCCGTGGCCACGACATTTGCGACATCAAGGTCCGCGTTGTCATCCACGTCGTTTGCCGTCGCCAGAAGATCGAACACGAAGGGCGCTGCGTCTTCATTGGTGCTGCCTGCGTCAATCGCGCTTGCGGTCGGCGCCTCGTTCAGACCTTCCACCGTGATGGTTACGGTCTGCGTATCCGTGCCGCCATTGCCATCGTTCACCGTCACGTCGTACTCGATCGTCAGGCTTTGGCCGACGCCAAGGTAATCGAACAGCGACGGATCATTGGCAAAGCTCCAGTCCACGCTCCCCGGCGCACTCAGCGCATCCGACGTCACGCCCAGACCCAGCAGCCCCGCAACGGACGCCGCCGTAAGCGACCCGGTGGTGCCGGATATCCGCGTGTCGGTCACGCTGGCAGTATGCACATCGCTGACATCAACATCGTTGAAATTCAGCGTGCCATCCGCCGTGCGCTGCTGGACCTGCACGTCATAGCTGAGGCTTACATAGTTCGACGTCTCACCGGTCTGGTCATTGGCCAGGATCAGATCGAGGCCCAACGACGGATCAAGGTGATCCGAGGCATCGCCCGAAATGTTGTAGGTCTGCGTCCCGCCATCCGAAACCAACGTGATCACGTCATTGGCCAGATCAAGGCGGATTTCCACCTCGAAACTTGCCAGCTCGGGAACGCCGCTCAGCAAGGTGCGATCATTGGTCGGGTTCTCGGGGAAGGCCACGCCAAGCTCTCCTCCCGCAAGAATGGCGTCACTGAACAGCCCACCACCTGTGCCGTCGGTCGAGAACATGGACATGTGGTTGACACCATCCGAGACACCGAAAAGCACATCCTGGTCTCCGCTGGTGCGCAGCACCTCACCGTTGATGGTGATGACTACGATATCGTCGCTTTCCAACGCGCCCGCTTCGACAAGGTCGATGGTGGTATGCGGCGTGCGCAACTGGCCCGTTTGCGTGACCTGATGCACCTGCGTGCCGCCAATGGTGGTCAGGCTACCAACCGACACCCCGCCGCCATCATAAGCCGCCGCCAGCGCTGCTGCGTCCAGATTGTCCGACACGTTCAGCGCCCCGGAATCCAGCCCGGCGCGAACCGTGGCCCCGGTGCTGCCCCCCGTGAACTCAGGCGCATCATTGGTGCCCGTTACAGTGACCGTCACGTCGTTGACGGCAGTTTCACCATGCGCATCCGTCGCGGTGACCTGAACCACCACGTCACGCGTCTCACCAACCGCAAGGTCCTGGAAATCACTGCCGGGATCGAAAGTCAGGGTTGTCCCCGTGATCGACGCCGAACCTTCTGACGGAATGCCGGTCACCGTATAGGTCAGGGTCGACCCATCGTCGTCGCTGTCGACATCATCGCCAAGTGGGGCAAGCGCCACGTCGACGGTCGGGCCGTCCTCGACAGCATTGCCAACACCTGCCGCCAAGGTCGGCGCGTCATTGGTGCCGGTCACGGTGACCGTGACGTTGTTGACTGCCGTCGCGCCGTGGGCATCCGTCGCGGTGACCTGCACCACCACGTCGCGTGTCTCGCCAACCGCAAGATCCTGAAAATCGCTGCCGGGATCGAAGGTCAGGGTAGTGCCCGTGATCGACGCCGAGCCTTCCGACGGAGTGCCGGTGACCGAGTAGGTCAGGGTCGAACCATCGTCGTCGCTGTCCACATCATCGCCAAGCGGTGCAAGTGCCACGTCGACGGTCGGGCCGTCCTCGACAGCATTGCCAACGCCTGCCGCCAAGGTCGGCGCGTCATTGGTGCCGGTCACGGTGACCGTGACGTTGTTGACCGCCGTCGCACCATGCGCATCCGTCGCGGTGACCTGAACGACCACGTCGCGTGTCTCGCCAACCGCAAGATCCTGGAAATCGCTGCCGGGATCGAAAGTCAGGGTTGTGCCCGTGATCGACGCCGAACCTTCCGACGGAGTGCCGGTGACCGAGTAGGTCAGGGTTGTGCTGTCATTGTCGCTGTCCACATCATCACCCAGCACCGACAGATCGACATCAACGCTCGGACCATCCTCAACCGCGTTGCCAAGACCCGCCGCAAGTGTCGGCGCGTCGTTCTTGCCGGTCACGGTGATCGTCGCGGTTTCGGTGTCGGTACCGCCGTTGCCGTCATCCACCGTGTAGGTGAAGGCGTCGGTGGTTGTCTCACCCTCGGCCAACCCTTCGAACTGGCCATTGGCGTCATAGGTGAAGGTGCCGTCGCCATTGTTGGTCACGCTGCCAAGGGTGCCCGTGTCGTCCACGCTGAAAGTATGCGTGTCCGTGACATCCACATCGCTGAAGTCCGCCGCGACTGTCACCACATCCGCCGGATCGGTCACCGTCGCGCTGAAGGAAACCGCGCCCACAAGCAGGTCGTCGGTAGAGTTCACCTCATAATCGATGTCATTGGCTTCAAACGACAATTCGATTGTCCGACCATCCGATAGCGTAAACGGCGCAAGGCTCACGGCGATCTGGTCCACGGCCTTGTTGTTGTCCTCAAAGTAGATCACCTCGGGCAGGGTTGGCGCGTACGGTTGCAGAATGCCGCCGCCGCTGGTGTCGGTGACCGAATATTCAGAGGCATCCATCAGGCTTTCGACACCGTCATCGAACAGGGCCGTTGCCGCACCCCAGCCCGAGTTGTTCGGGTTGAGTGTCAGGATCACGCCGTTGCCCGCCGAGAGATAGGTCGCCGCCACCTGTGCAAAGGTGTTGTTGGCCCCGCCGTCACGTGGCACGGTTACCGCCGTGCCGGTGTCGAAGTCAAAGATATAGTAGCGCCCGATATTCTGGATCGCCGTGCCCGGTGCAATGCCGTCTGACAATTGCGTCTCGACCGGGTTCTCACAGACGTCCCCGGCAATGGCCTGCGCCACGGGCGCGTCATTGGTTCCGGTCACGGTGATCGTCACGTCGTTGACCGCCGTCGCGCCGTGGGCATCCGTCGCGGTGACCTGCACCACCACGTCGCGTGTCTCGCCAACGGCAAGATCCTGGAAATCGCTGCCGGGGTCGAAAGTCAGGGTTGTGCCCGTGATCGACGCCGAACCTTCCGACGGAGTGCCGGTGATGCTGTAGGTCAGGGTCGAGCCATTGTCGTCGCTGTCGACATCATCGCCAAGCGGTGCAAGTGCCACGTCGACCGTCGGCCCATCCTCGACAGCATTGCCAACACCCGCCGCCAAGGTCGGCGCGTCATTGGTGCCAGTCACGGTGATGGTCACGTTGTTGACCGCCGTCGCACCGTGGGCATCCGTGGCCGTGACCTCGATCACAACGTCCTGCGTTTCACCTAGCGCAAGGCCTTGGAAATCCGCGCCCGGATCAAAGGTCAGTGTGGTCCCGGTGATCGAGGCAGTGCCCTCACCCGCACCCGGCGCGCCGGTGATGCTGTAGGTCAGGGTCGACCCATTGTCGTCGCTGTCCACATCATCGCCAAGCGGTGCAAGTGCCACGTCGACGGTCGGCCCGTCCTCGACAGCATTGCCAACACCCGCCGCCAAGGTCGGCGCGTCGTTGTTACCGGTCACGGTAATTGTGACAGTCGCCTGATCGGTGTCACCATTGGCGTCTTCGACCTCGTAAACAAAGGTCACATCGCGGGTTTCCCCTTCTGCGAGATCTTCGAAATCGCCATTGGGATCAAAGGAGAAGCTCCCGTCAGGTGCGCCCGGCGTCCCCTCGTTGAAGGTTAGAACCCCTTCGGCGGTGGTCGAAATCAGGCGCACCGCATAGACAAGGTCCGGAACGTTGTCATTGTCGAGAACCGAACCGGCAAAGACGGTGTTGCCGTCATCCTCTTGCACGCCCATTGAATCGTCGATCGCATCCGCCGGGTCATCCGCAGGGTCAAGTTCGACGCCATCCACGAAGACACGCAGGTTCTCGAATTCCCGGGCGCTCAGATCAAAGGCCGTAAACTGGAAGACATTCGAATTCGCTTCACCCGAGACCGGATCGGTGTTGGCCTGGATAAAGGCAAGGTAATTTGCAATATCCGCTTGGACATCCGGCTGGAACCATTCGGCCAGCGTAAAATTCAGCGTCAGCGTGTCGATGCCGTGTCCGCCACGGTAGTCGTCTGTCGCACCCGCGTTTTCGGACATGGTGTAGACAGCTTCATCGTCGCCTCCACCGGCAAGAACGATGTCATTGCCTGCACCACCATCAAGGTAGTCATTGAAACCTGCGGCCTGACCGCTGCCAGATCCGCTTCCACAGAAACCTCCGGACCCGCTTCCCGATCCGCTGCCGCTGCCGCGACCACGTTTGCCACGCCCGCCGCCAGAACCACTGCCACCGCCGCGCAGCCAATTCCCGAGACCCGAGCCAGACCCATTGCCATCCCCAACCAGGATGTCATCGCCTTCTCCGCCAAGAACCGTATCTTCACCGCGACCACCAATCAGGAAATCATTGCCGGCACCACCATCAAGGTAATCGTTGAACGTGCCAAAGGCGCCGCTTCCAGAGCCGCTTGCCGAGCCCGAGCCATCCCCGATCAGGATATCGTTGCCAAGGCCCCCAAGTAGCGTGTCATTACCCTCTCCGCCGTCGAGCCTGTCGTTGCCCTCGCCGCCATCCAGCAGGTCGTTTCCGGATTTGCCTTTCAGTCGATCGTGGCCAAGACCGCCATAGACGCTGTCGTTGCCCTTGCCGCCATCGAGATCATCACAGCCCTCGCCGCCATCAAGAACGTCATCGCCCTTGTCGCCTCTCAGCTTGTCGTTGCCGGTGCCGCCCAGAATGCTGTCATTGCCATCACCGCCGTAAATCTTGTCGTCGCCGCCCTGACCATCCAGCGTATCATCGCCGTCCCGTCCGTAGATTTTGTCTTTACGAGAAGTACCGGAAAAAACGTCACTACCATTGGAACCACGAAATCTGGCCATAAAACTATCCCCCCAAGGAAAGGCGGCATTCGCCGCAAAAAAGACATATTTTTTTACATATTTGGAATTCCGAAGGCGTTCTGTGTCAAGAAAATTACCCTAACGTAAACCCGCGAACCTCACAGGGAAGTGAACTTTTCAAATGAATACAGACGGTTAAGAGTGAAAAATATTTTTACCGATTGGTCCGCGGAAAACTTGAAGGGAAACAATCGTTTCCATTCACTCACAAAGTGCCTTCGACGCGAACAATGAATCGCTCACAGTTGCGACGCGAAGGCGTGAACTCCTCTTAGAAACGGAACCAGCGCCGCAAGATCATCGTAGTTTCCGGCCCAGACCGAAGCCCGTTTCGCAACTCGCGTGACATGTGCAAGGCTGACACCAATCCGGTCGTTCTGAAGGGCCTCCTGCACCGACCACCAGGGCCCATCGCCCTTGCGATCAAGGATCAGAGAGAGCCTGATCACGCTGTGCATGACCGCCTTGTAATGGAACCGCTGTGCCAGATCAGACCCTGTCTCCCGTTCGAGGTCTTGTAGAAGAGTCTCTTCTGCCACCGCGCTGATCGGGCACCATTCATCCGCCAGCAACCAGACAAGATCATCTTCCACCGAACCGACACCGCAATGCTCCCAATCGAACCAGACGACGCCGCCCTTGTCGGTCACCAGGGCATTCCCCGGCCGGGCATCCCATTTGACGAATCCCCTGTAGCGAGGGCGGATGATCTCGGCCACGGCCTGCGGGTCGTAGCCTTCTAGGGCGACATTCGTCATCTCGGCCAGACGCAGCGGTACGTTGGCCATGTCTTCCGCCCACCCGCTGCGTATCCCGATGTCCGGCGCCATGTCTTCCAGACCGGTATCCCGCGCCTGCCGACGCAACCGAAACAAGGACTGCGCCGCCTCGATCAACATACGGTCACGTCCGGTGCGATCCGCCAGTTCTAGAGCTTCGGAAAGCCGCTGTCCGTCAATGGCCTGCTGAACAACAACATCGCCCTTGCCATACAACAGGTCTGGAACCGCCCCCGTATCCGACAGCCGCAACAGGGCTTCGCGTTCCAACTGAGCCCGCCCCATACTGCTGCGTTTGGAAACCGCGAAAGACCCCTCTTCCAGGTGCACCAATGCCGTCTTCCGCCCCTCACCGCCGGGAAACGACACCGCATCGGGCGAACGTTGCCAAACCTGCCGGCAAATCGCTTCGATGTCCTCGGCTGTCAACTTCTCTGCCATGAGTATCCGATTGCCCTTCGCCTACTTGTTATTCGCCGAATAGTAATAGGCAATTGCCTGAGACCGGTTCTTCACCGACAGTTTCTCATAGATGTTCGACAGATGGAACTTCACCGTGTTCGTTGAAATCCCGAGGTTTTTCGACAGTTCCTTATTTGACATACCCTTCGCCAGCGCTTCGAGGATAGCACGTTCCTTGCGTGACAGGGTATGGATCGGGTCCTGTTGCATCTGCCGTACGTCAATGAATGGAAAGACCATCTTGCCAGAGGCAACTTCGGCGCAGGTTTCCAGAAGTCCACTAACGTCCCCCGAACGTGCCGCGAAACCGGCCGCCCCGGCTTGCATCGCAAGGCGGGGATGATCGCCTGTGTCGTCGCCATAGACCACGATACGCGGCGCGTTCTCATGTTCCCGCAGAACTTCGATAAGCTTTGCAGCCCCAAGGACCGGCAGGTTCCAGTTGATCACCCCGACCTTGACCGGCACCCGCATGACCGTTCCCAGAAACCCTTCTGCGGTCGCTGACGTTGCAACCAGAGAGAATCGGGGATCCCGTTCAAAAATCTCTGACATGGCCGACAACACCAGCGAATTGCTGTTGGCGAGCATGATGTCGATCGGTGCCTCTTTTTGGCCAAGCATATGAATTCACGTCCCTTTTCGAAATAAACTACCCATTTGGGTGGGGTCAATTCCGGTATACCTCGGTATTCTTACACCTTTGGGTAGGTATTTACCCACCCAATTAGATACCCAAAAGCAGTAGTTCCTTACGTTGCGGGATGCAACAAGGTTCGATTTTCTCTTCCTCAACACATGATACCACGGCCTGCGGGCCACTACTGGCGAGGAAGCCCCGAGATGAGTTTTGATATCTTCCCCCCTCTCGAAATCCCCGAAACCCTTGCTGCGGGTCCGGGCCCCGGCAATACAGACGCCCGCGTATTGCAGGCTTTCGCCCGCGCTGGCGTTGCCGATCACATGCAGGGTGACGTGCTGCGTGGCATGATCGAATGCAAGCACATGCTGCGCGAAATCTGGGGCACCAGGAACACCTACACCTTTGCCGTTGCCGGCACTGGCTGGAGCGCGCTCGACACCATGTTCGCCGCCGTCATGCCCAGTGACAAGGTTGTCGCCTTCAACAATGGCACCTTCTCGGGCATCGACACGCTCACCCTGCGCATCAAGGCGGCGACCTCAGAGGAACACGCCGCCAACCCGCAGGACCCGCAGGCCGCCAGCGTTGTCGTGATCGACGTGCCGCACGGCACCTCCGTGACCGAGGAAATGGTCGAAGCAGCATTGGCGGAACATAAACCCAAGTGGGCCTTCATGGCGCACTGGGAAACCGGTTCCGGCCGTATCAACGACCTGCGCGGCTTCTCGGACGCCTGCGACCGCCACGGTGCCATGGGTCTGATCGATGCGGTTTCGTCGCTCGGCGTCGAGGATTTCTCGATCGACGATTTCCCCGGCATCGCGGGCTGGGCCTCCTGCCCCCAGAAGGGCCTCTGCTGCCTGCCCCTCACCTATGCACCGGTCAGCTTTACCGACAGCTACATCGACAGCCTGAAGGCCAGCGGCGCCTACACCTATGTTCACAACCCGCTGTTCGAAGCCCGCCACTGGGGCATCGTCGATGGTCAGGACGTCGAAAAAGGCACCTACCACCGCACCCATTCGGGCTATGCCGTGGCCGCCTTCCATGAATCGCTGCGCCTAACGCTGCAAGAAGGGCTTGCCGCTCGCGCTGCCTCCTATCGCAAGCACGAAGCCGCCCTGCGCGACGCCGTCGCCGCGATGGGCTGTGAAGTCACTTCGAACATGACCAGCCTCGTTGTCCTCAACCTGCCGGGCGACCTCGCGGGCCGTGAAATGGAACTGGTACAGAACTGCCGCGCCGCCGGCTTTGGCATCTGGCCCACCCTGTCCCAGCCCGTACAGGTGCGCATCGGCATTCTGAACCAACTGACCGAAGCGGCCATTCGCGACATCGTTGCCCGCTTTGCAGACGCCATGCGCGACATGGGCGCCACGCTCGACCAGCCGCTGATCGAGGCCACTCTCGACAAGCACTACGCCGAGGCCATCGCCGCACAATAATCACCATCGTCCAGGCATTAGCCGCTCAACAGGGAGGAGCAAATGGACATCCACGAATATCAAGCCAAGGAAATTCTCGCGAATTTCGGCGTCGACGTGCCCAAGGGCGCGCTCGCATACAGCCCCGAACAGGCGGCCTATCGCGCGCGTGAACTTGGTGGCGACAAATGGATCGTCAAGGCGCAGGTCCATGCAGGCGGTCGCGGCAAGGCCGGCGGCGTCAAGCTCTGCGACAGCGAGAACGAGATCTACGACGCCTGTGACGACATGTTCGGCCGCAAGCTGGTCACCCACCAGACCGGACCGGAAGGCAAAGGCATCTACCGCGTCTACGTGGAATCCGCCGTCCAGATCGACCGCGAAATCTATCTCGGTTTCGTTCTCGACCGCTCCTCGCAACGCGTCATGATCGTGGCCTCTTCCGAAGGCGGCATGGAAATCGAGGAAATCTCGGCCGAACGTCCCGAGAGCATCGTGCGCTCCACCGTGGAACCGGCGGTTGGCCTGCAAGAGTTCCAGGCCCGCGAGATCGCCTTCAAACTTGGTCTTGAACCGTCTCTGACCCAGCATATGGTCCGGACCCTGCAGGGCTGCTATCAGGCATTCCGCGACCTCGACGCGACCATGGTCGAGATCAACCCGCTCGTCATCACCGGCGACAACCGCGTTCTCGCGCTGGATGCCAAGATGAGCTTTGACGACAACGCCCTGTTCCGGCACCCGCAGATCGCAGAACTGCGCGACAAGAGCCAGGAAGATCCGCGCGAAAGCCGTGCAGCTGATCGCGGTCTCTCTTATGTCGGTCTCGATGGCAATATCGGCTGCATCGTAAACGGCGCAGGCCTCGCGATGGCGACGATGGACACCATCAAGCTCGCCGGTGGCGAGCCAGCCAACTTCCTCGACATCGGCGGCGGCGCCTCACCGGAACGCGTGACCAAGGCTTTCCGTCTGGTCCTCTCCGACACCAACGTGCAGGCGATCCTGGTCAACATCTTCGCGGGCATCAACCGCTGCGACTGGGTGGCCGAAGGCGTCGTTCAGGCGCTCAGGGAACTGGACATCGACCTTCCCGTTGTTGTTCGCCTTGCCGGCACCAACGTCGAGGAAGGCCAGAAAATCCTTGCCCAGTCGGGCCTGCCGATCATCCGCGCCACCACGCTGATGGAAGCCGCCGAACGCGCCGTGGGCGCATGGCAAAACGACCTTACCCAAGGCACCAAGATGAGGGCCGTACAATGAGCATTCTGCTGGATCGCAACTCGCGCGTCATCGTTCAGGGCATCACCGGCCGCATGGCACGCTTCCACACCAAGGACATGCTGGAATACGGCACCAACGTCGTAGGCGGCGTGGTCCCTGGCAAAGGCGGCGAAACCGTCGAAGGCGTGCCGGTGTTCAACACCGTCAAGGAAGCCGTCGACGCAACCGGCGCAGACGCTTCGCTGGTCTTCGTGCCGCCGCCGTTCGCGGCCGACTCGATCATGGAAGCCGCGGACGGTGGAATCCGCTACTGTGTCTGCATCACCGACGGTATTCCGGCGCAGGACATGATCCGCGTCAAGCGCTACATGTACCGCTACCCCAAGGACAAGCGCATGGTGCTGACCGGCCCCAACTGCGCGGGCACGATCTCGCCCGGCAAGGCGCTTCTGGGCATCATGCCCGGTCACATCTACCTGCCCGGCAATGTCGGCATCATCGGTCGCTCCGGCACACTCGGCTACGAGGCCGCGGCCCAGCTCAAAGAGCGTGGCATCGGTGTCTCGACCAGCGTCGGCATCGGTGGTGACCCGATCAACGGCTCGTCGTTCAAGGACATCCTCGAGCGGTTCGAGCAGGACGAGGATACCCACGTGATCGCCATGATCGGCGAGATCGGCGGCCCGCAAGAGGCGGAAGCTGCGGACTACATCCGCAACAACATCTCGAAACCCGTGATCGCCTACGTTGCCGGTCTGACCGCTCCGAAAGGCCGCACGATGGGCCACGCGGGCGCGATCATTTCGGCTTTCGGGGAATCTGCGTCGGAAAAGGTAGAAATCCTATCGGCGGCTGGCGTTACCGTCGCTGAAAACCCGGCGGTGATCGGAGAGACCATCGCCCGCGTCATGGGAAAGGCAGCGTGATGATCAAACCTTCGGTCTTTGTCACCCGTCGTTGGCCCGCCGCCGTCGAGGCGAAACTGGCCGAGGACTACAATGTTGTACTCAACACAGGCGACAAACCCTTGTCGCCTGCCGAGATCCGCGAGTCGATCAAGACATACGACGCGGTTCTGCCAACGGTCACCGATACGCTGAACGCCGAGGCTCTGGACGTGCCCAAGGCACAGGCTCGGATCCTCGGCAACTACGGTGTCGGCTACAGCCACATCTGTGAGTCGTCTGCCCGCACCCTTGGCCTGACCGTCACCAACACGCCCGACGTCCTGTCCGAGTGTACTGCCGATATCGCCATGACGCTCTTGCTGATGGTGGCGCGTCGCGCCGGTGAAGGCGAACGCGAGGTCCGCGCCGGCCAGTGGACCGGCTGGCGGCCAACCCACCTGATCGGCACCAAGGTCAGCGGCAAGACGCTCGGCATCATTGGCTATGGTCGTATCGGTCAGGAAATGGCCCGCCGTGCCCATCATGGCTTCGGCATGGACATCCTGGTCTACAACCGCAGCCAGGTCGCCCCCGAGGTGCTGGCCCAATGCAATGCCACCCAGGTTGCTTCGGTCGATGACCTCCTGCCACAGTGCGATTTCGTCTCGCTGCACTGCCCCGGTGGCGCCGCGAACCGTCACCTGATCAACGCCCGTCGTCTCGATCTGATGAAACAGGATGCCTTCCTCATCAACACCGCACGCGGCGAGGTGGTGGATGACACCGCCCTCACTCAGGCACTGATGTTCGACATGATCGGCGGCGCCGGCCTTGACGTCTTTGACGGAGAACCGCGCATCAATCCGGACCTGATGCAATGCGACAACGTCGTGATGCTGCCGCACCTCGGCAGCGCCACGCGCGAGGCACGCGAAGCGATGGGCTTCCGCGTCCTCGACAATCTCAGTGACTTTTTCGAAGGGCGAACACCCCGCGATCAAGTCATCTGAAACCGTTGCCCGTGCAGACCTCTCCCATCTCACACCATCCAACTTGCACGGGCAACGGACCATATTCCTGAAATGTCACCGGCCTGAATGGCCATCCGAAGCGGAGCTCTGATCATGAACGCCCACCACCGTCCCGATGGTTTCTTCACCGAATCCCTGGCCACCCGTGACCCCGAGCTGTTCGGC
>NZ_BAABWM010000004.1:0-601427 GCF_040369695.1 Pelagimonas sp. KU-00592-HH
GCCGCCGGTGAAGGGGGTTCTATGGTGAGTTCGGGGGAGCCGCAAGTGGTTTTTTGCAGAAATGTCATCTTTTTTCGATTTTCTCGATTTTTATCGTGTTTTTAAGGGGTTACGCAATTTCAATTTCAAAACCAGAGCCGTTTGCGCAAGAATATTACCGCAGCGCAGCATCACCTGTTGGCGCAATCAACCTTATCCACAGAAATGCCCACAGCGAATAGGCGTCCGGCCGGAATCGCAGGGTTCGGAACGTGGAATCATCGGTGAATCGGGCGGCGATTCACACGTCGGTATTGCGTCAGTATTGCAGAGGTATTGCGGAGGTGGCGATTCAGGCGCGGGCAGAGCGGCGAGTCGGCGACCAGCGCAGGGCCAGTAGCACGAGGATCACCGCGGCATAGACCAGGGGTTCGATCTGGAAGCCCTTCACCAGCATCACGAAGTGCAGACCGCCAAGCAGCGCCACGCCGTATGTGAGCTTGTGCAGCCTGTTCCAGCGACGCCCCAGCCGGCGCACCGACCAGTTGTTCGACGTCACGGCCAGCGGCAGCATCAGGACAAAGCCTGCCATGCCGATAGTGATGTAAGGGCGTTTGAGAATGTCGGCCCAGATCTGCGAGAGGATCTGCACATCCAGCACCAGCCAGACGAGAAGGTGCAGGAAGATATAGAAGAAGGCGAGGAGACCAATGGATCTGCGGAACTTCAGCAGCGTGATGCCGGTGAACTTGCGAAGAGGTGTCACCACCAGCCCGAGGATCAGCAGTTGCAGCCCGGCTTCTCCGAGACTGTTTTCCATGACCTTAACTGGGTCCACCCCCAGACCGCCGGTCAGCCCCTGATAGAGAAGCCAGACAGGATAGAGCGCGCCCAGCAGGTAGACCGGCCAGGTCGGCAGTTTCCGGGTCACTGTGTTCACCTTGTCCTTCAACACGTCTCTTACCTCTTCTCTATACTATAGGCGCATTTTGGCGCGTGCCGCAGGCTTGCCGCAATTCGGCCACTTTGCCACCCCAGTCTGCCGTCAGACACGAGCCATGCCAGCCATCTTTCATGGCAGCCAAGACCACGGATTTTGCAGAATGCTTTTTCATCACCAACTGACAGTTCTTACCCTGTCTCTCATCGCCGCCTACGTTGTCGCAATCGGGATCGCCCGCTGGACCCGCAGCAAGGGCCCTTTGTCCATCTATAGCCAGGACGGGGGATCGCTCGAGGCGGTCGGCCTCAGCTTCCTGTCGGATTTGGGGAACAACGCCCCGCGCGTGTTGCAAAACGGGTTTGTCGAACTGCGCCCCACCTGGGGGATGCGGCTTGGCGGGCCGGTGGTTGCCCTCGTGTTCATGGCAAACGTCGATTTCGGACCGCTCCTGATGTCCCTCGGCATTCATGATGGCAACCTGCAACTGACGATCTACACCTTCACCAGCCTGGTCTTCGCTTACAGCTGGATCATGCTGATGTTCTTCCAGCGGGTGATCTTTGATGAGGACCGCATCATCAGCCTTGGCATCGATCTGCGCCGGCAAGAGCGTGAGCTTTCGGATCTCACGGATATCAGGATGCACGAGTCGCGCCCGGCCCTTGTGCTGCAGTTTGGAAAACAGGCGCCGCTCTACCTGCCCAAGTTTCTGTCTCACCGCGACACCTTTGTTACGCGGATGCAGGCGATCATCGACGACAACCTGAACAATGGCGTGGTGCCGCCCATGCCCAAGCTGCGCGATCGCCTCGGGCTGTAGCGCAAGCCGGTTCATTTCAACCGCCAGCGCATCCCCTGCCCTCCTGGACCGGAGGACAGGGGACCGTGCCGTAGGAGCAGAAGACACAACAGTCACCTTCGAGGGGACGAAGAACGGTGTGACACTCCTGGCATTCAAAGAAGAACTGGCAGGCATCGGTAGGCATATCGAACAGATCAACATGGCCGCAGATTGGGCAGGTGAGAACCGACTGCGTCTCGACCATCAGAAGTGCTTGGCCAGATCCATACCCTTGTAGAGCTTGGCCACCTCTTTCTCATAGCCGTTGAACATCAGGGTTTCCTTGCGCCGGGCAAGAAGACCGCCACCAATGGTTCGTTCCGATGCCTGCGACCAGCGCGGGTGATCAACGTTCGGGTTCACGTTGGAATAGAACCCGTATTCGCGGCGGTTGGCCTTGTTCCAGCTGGTCGGGGGTTCACGGTCGGTCAGGGTGATACGCACGATCGACTTGATCGACTTGAAGCCATACTTCCACGGCACCACGAGACGCACAGGCGCGCCGTTCTGGTTCGGGATGGTCTTGCCGTAGATGCCCGTCGCCATAAGGGTCAGCGGGTGCATCGCCTCATCCAGGCGCAGACCCTCGACATAGGGCCATTCCAAAACAGGATATTTCTGGCCCGGCATCTCCTCGGGGCGCATCAGGGTTTCAAAGGCCACGTATTTTGCGCCCGCCTTGACCCCGGCCATATCCAGCAGATCGGCCAGTTCGAACCCGTTCCACGGCACAACCATCGACCAGGCCTCGACACAGCGGAAGCGGTAGATGCGCTCTTCGATGGTCATCTTCGACAGGATGTCGCCCAGCGCATATGTGCCGGGGCGGTTTACCATGCCGTCAATCTTGATGCTCCATGGTTCGGTCGTCAGGCTGTGGGCATATTTCGCGGGGTCGCCCTTGCCGGTGCCGAACTCATAGAAGTTGTTGTAGTTGGTAATGGTCTCCCAGCTGTCCGGCTTGAGACCGGCAGCATGGGCCACATTCGCCGCCAGACCGGCAACGCCAAGGCCAACCATGCCAGCCATGACCTGGCGGCGGTTGAGATAGGCGCCCTCGGGGGTCACATCGGCATGGGTCAGATCATTGGTCCAGCGCTTGGCCATCTGTCACTCCTTCTTCTCTCGTTACCCAAGGATGTATCTGCGACGGGCGCAAAAACCAAAGCACGTTGCCTCACGATGGCGTGGGGGAATTGTAACTTGGATAGATCTTGTTCATTGGCACCGACCGGCCATTGGGTTGAACGATCCGCACGTGGCGGCGGCGCATCTGACGGGGTTCGGACACGCCTACCGAATGGGCGATGGTCTCGACTTCCTTGATGATGGTCTTGGCATAGCGCGCGACGCGCTTGTATTTGCGCTCGACCACGAGGCCCTTCTGGAACCGGGGGTCATGGGTGGTGATGCCCGTGGGGCAGGTGTTCTTGTTGCATTTCAGCGCCTGGATACAGCCCAGCGAGAACATGAAGCCCCGCGCCGAGGTGACGAAATCGGCGCCGGCAGCCAGTGCCCAGGCGATGTCCCCGGGGTTGACCAGCTTGCCGCTGGCCACGATGCGAATGCGGTCGTGCAGGTGGAATTCATCCCGCAGGTCCACCACCATCGGAAGCGCCTCGCGCACCGGCATGCCGACAAGGTCGATCAGGGGCATCGGCGCGGCCCCCGTGCCACCTTCGCCGCCGTCAATGGTGATGAAATCCGGGGCGGCATCCGATCCCCGGCGGTCAATGGTCTCGAACAGCTCGCGCACCGCCGGTTCCGATCCGGCCACCGTCTTGATGCCCACCGGTTTGCCCGTCACCTCGCGGATACGCACGATCATGTCCAGGAGGTGGTCAAAGTTGTCGATCTCCTTGTGGCGGTTGGGCGAAATCCCGTCCTGCCCGACCTGAAGGCCGCGAATGGCGGCAATTTCTTCGTTCACCTTTTCACCGGGAAGAATGCCGCCTTTGCCCGGCTTCGCGCCCTGGGCCATCTTGATCTCGAACATGCGGATGTTTTCGTGTTCCGCCACCTTGCGCAGCTTCTTGTCCGAGAGATCCCCGTTTTCATCCCGCACCCCGAACTTGGCGGTGCCGATCTGGAAAACGAGATCACACCCGCCTTCGAGATGGAACGGCGAGACGCCGCCTTCTCCGGTGTTCAGCCAGACACCCGCCTCTTTCGCGCCCTGCGACAGGGCCTGCACGGCGGGTTTTGACAGGGCGCCGTAAGACATGCCCGAGATGTTGAAGATCGACGGCGCGAGATAGGGGGCGCGCGCCGTCGGGCCGATCAACAGCGGTTCTGTCTTGGCGAACTGGTCATCTAGCGGCGGAAAGGGATCGTTCACAAAGATCGGCGTGCCAACAACGCTCAGGTTGCGGGTCGAGCCGAAGGCGATGGTATTGCCCTTGCCCTCGCCGGAACGGGTGATCCAGTCGCGCTGAGCCCGGTTGAACGGCAGTTCCTCCCGGTCCATGGCAAAGAAATACTGGCGGAAGAATTCGCCCAGTTCCGAAAACAGGTGCCGAAAGCGCCCGATCAGGGGATAGTTGCGCCGCACCGCATCACCGGTCTGGAGCCGGTCCAGCACGAAAAGCACCATGGCCACCAGAACCGCGAGGCCAACCAAGGCCACAAAGATCAGCCCAAGCACCTCAACAATGTAAAACGCCCTATCCATCGACATATTCATATGTATGATCCTGTTATTGACCTGCATCAAAGCCACCCCGGCTCTGGACTTTACAGTGCGGCCTCAACATTCATGCTGCAAGTCACGTTTGCCCAAACTTTTCGGGAGAGAATTGTAATGAAAAACCTCGTTTTGGCCGCAGGCCTGACCGTCCTCGCCTCGATGGCCCCGGCAGATGAAACCGCCATCACCTATACCGTCGATCAGGAATACGGCGATGTCACCTTCGGCCTCGAAAGCGCCATCACCGACCGCGGGCTGATCATCGACGCGGTGAACCACGTGGGCGAAATGCTGGAACGCACCAAGGAAGACGTGGGCGGCACCAAAACCATCTTCCTTCAGGCCGAGGTCTACAATTTCTGCTCGGCCAAGATCTCGCGCGAGGTCATGGAAGCGGAGCCGATGAACCTCCAGTTCTGCCCCTATGGCATCTTCGTCATGCAGACCCCCGAAAACCCCGATCAAACCACCATCGGCTACCGCATCATGCCCGAAGGCCCGATGAAACGTGTGCAGGCGATGCTGGAAGAGATCGTTCAGGAAGCGATTTCGGAATAACCCCCTCAAGGGTCGCGCCCGAGCCTGGGTGGGCGCAAATGCGCCCTCCCGGGGGGAGGGTCGGGCGCGGCCCGGGCGATCCGCCCGTGCCATACATCCTTCTCAAATAGAAAAAGCCCGCCTTCTCAGGCGGGCTTCTCACTTTTCTGCCATTCGGCTCAATGCACCACGGCGTCGTCCGGTTTGGCGCGATCTGATGTGCCGACGCGGTCGCCGATGATGAGCCCTTCCGGACCCGCGGTCACCGGGATGGCCTCGCCATCCTTCACCTCACCACCCAAGAGCATCTCCGCCAGCGGGTTCTGCAACGCGCGCTGGATCACGCGCTTGAGCGGGCGGGCACCGAACACCGGATCATAGCCTTCGTCCGCCAGCCACTTGCGGGCATCTTCGTCCAGCATGATCTCGATCTTGCGACCGGCAAGACGTTTCTTGAGACGTGCCAGCTGAATGTCGACGATCCCGTCCATATCCGCGCGGGCCAGGCGATCGAAGATGATCGTCTCGTCCAGCCGGTTCAGGAACTCCGGGCGGAAATGGGCGCGCACCGCATCCATCACGTCGCGACGCGCATCCCCTGCATCCGCCCCATCCGGCAGTTGCGACAGCGCCTGCGCCCCAAGGTTCGAGGTCAGGATGATCAGCGTCTGCTTGAAGTCCACGGTGCGGCCCTGACCATCGGTCAGCACACCGTCATCCAGCACCTGCAACAGCACGTTGAAGACATCGGGATGGGCCTTTTCCACCTCGTCGAACAGCACCACCTGATAGGGGCGGCGACGCACGGCCTCGGTCAGAACCCCGCCTTCGTCATAGCCGACATAGCCCGGAGGCGCGCCGATCAAACGGGCCACGGCGTGTTTCTCCATGAACTCGGACATGTCGATGCGCACCATCGCGCTGTCATCATCAAACAGGAACTCGGCCACGGCCTTGGTCAGTTCGGTTTTCCCGACACCGGTCGGCCCGAGGAACAGGAACGAACCCAGCGGCCGGTTTTCGTCGTTCAGCCCCGCACGCGCACGGCGCACGGCATTGGCCACGGCGGTCACCGCGCTGTTCTGACCGATCACCCGGCGGTGCAAGTCATCTTCCATGCGCAACAGCTTTTCGCGCTCGCCTTCCAGCATCTTCGAGGTCGGAATGCCCGTCCAGCGTTCGACGACTGCGGCGATCTGCTCGGGGCGCACGGCCTCTTCGACCGTCATGTCACCTTCCTGCGCCTCGGCATCGGCCAGTTGCTTTTCAAGCCCGGGGATCACGCCATAAGACAGCTCCCCCGCCTTGCCGAGGTTGCCCTCGCGCTTGGCGATTTCCAGATCGGCGCGGGCCTGATCAAGCTGCTCCTTGAGATCACGGGCCGAGGCCAGCTTGTCTCGGCCAGCCTGCCATTTCGCCGTCATCTCGGCGGATTTCTCTTTCAGCTCGGCAAGGTCTTTCTGAAGCGTCTCGAGGCGATCCTTCGACGCCGCATCATCCTCGAGCTTCAGCGCCTCTTCCTCGATCTGCAATTGCAGGATCTGACGGTCCAGCGCATCCAGCTCTTCCGGCTTGGAATCAACCTCCATCCGCAGACGGCTCGCCGCCTCGTCCACAAGGTCAATGGCCTTGTCGGGCAGGAACCGGTCGGTGATATAGCGGTGCGACAGGGTCGAGGCCGTCACAAGCGCGCTGTCGGAAATCCGCACCCCGTGGTGCAGCTCGTATTTCTCCTTGATGCCGCGCAGGATCGAGATGGTGTCCTCGACCGTCGGCTCGGCAATCATCACCGGCTGGAAACGGCGGGCCAGGGCCGCGTCCTTCTCCACGTATTTGCGATATTCATCCAGCGTGGTGGCACCGATACAGTGCAATTCACCCCGCGCCAGCGCCGGCTTGATCAGGTTGGCGGCGTCCATCGCGCCATCGGTCTTGCCTGCGCCAACCAGCGTGTGCATCTCGTCGATGAACAGGATCACCTCGCCGGCAGCTTCGGTCACTTCGGTCAGAACCGCCTTGAGGCGCTCTTCGAACTCACCGCGATATTTCGCACCGGCAATCAGCGCGCCCATGTCCAGCGCCAGAAGTTTCTTGTTGCGCAGGGATTCCGGCACGTCGCCGTTGACGATGCGCAGCGCCATCCCCTCGGCAATCGCGGTCTTACCCACCCCCGGCTCCCCGATCAGGACCGGGTTGTTCTTGGTCCGGCGGCTCAGCACCTGCATGGCGCGGCGGATTTCGTCATCGCGCCCGATGATCGGATCGATCTTGCCCTCGCTGGCACGTTCGGTCAGGTCCTGGGCGTATTTCTTGAGCGCATCATAGCCCTCTTCCGCCGAGGCGCTGTCGGCGGTGCGCCCCTTGCGAATGTCATTGATCGCCGCATTCAGCGCTTGCGCAGAGACCGCGCCGCTTTCCAGCGCATCCTTGGCCTTGGATTTCACCATGACCAGCGCCATCAGGATACGCTCGACCGGCACGAAACTGTCGCCCGCCTTCTTGGCGAGCTTCTCTGCCTCGCTCAGCACCTTGACGGTGGCATTGTCGAGATAGGGCTGGCCGGTATCGCCGCTGACCTGCGGGATCTTGGTCATCGCCAGGTCAACCGCGTCACGCACCCGCTCGGGCGCGCCGCCAGCACGTTTGATCAGGTTGGCGGCAAGCCCCTGATCATCGTCCATCAACGCTTTCAGAATATGTTCTGGCACCATGCGCTGGTGGTTTTCCCGCATGGCAATGGTCTGTGCAGCCTGTACAAAACCGCGCGACCGCTCCGTGAACTTGCTCAAGTCCATGGTCACTCTCCTTCTCTCAAGCACCCGGTTGTTCTCGATGCGCCCGCTTTGCGGCACGCCCCTATTCCGGGCCTCGAAATCAATGTGGCAACTGCAGGTGGTACCTTCAAGAGGATGTGAACAAGAAAGCCCCCGAAATGAGCGAAGTCTGCCTTATTTCCCCTCGATTTGTCGGGCACAGTTTTGTCACAAGAGCAGAAGCAAGGGGCAGATCAATGTATGTGACCGAGATAGAAATCAACGAAATACCCAACGGCGGCGAAACGCTTGGCAGCGTCTCCTTTTGTTCTTACGAACGCCAGATCCAGGTGATGTGCGCAATCAAGGAAGAGGGCTTGCAGGACAAGGTCATGCGCCGCATCGCCTTCATCCGCGAGGCCCTGCGCCAGGTCCACCGGATGCCGGAATACCGCAACGGCCGCGGCCAGATCGACTTTGAACCGGGCCTTCTGCCCGACAACGCGCTCTGAACGCCGCAAATGTTTGACGCCTTCGGGCAAGGGGAGTAAGGCCAGTGCCGATACCCCCATGCCCCAAAGGAGTCTGCCCCATGTCCGATGATCGCCTGATCGTTGCCCTCGACGTCCCCAACGCACTGCAAGGCCTGAAGCTGGCGGAAACCATCGGTGACGCGGCCTCCTTCTACAAGATCGGCCTCGGCATGCTGACCGGCGGTGGCCTCGCACTGGCCAACGAACTCAAGCAGGACCACGGCAAACGCATCTTCCTCGACATGAAACTGTTCGACATCGGCGCCACCGTGGAAAACGCGGTGCGCGGGCTGGCACAGTTCGACCTCGATTTTCTGACCGTGCATGGTGACCCCTACGTCGTCAAAGCCGCCAAGGAAGGGGCCGCAGGCAAAGACCTCAAAATCCTCGGCGTGACTATCCTGACATCGCTGGACCGCAATGACCTCGACGGCGCGCTGATCAAACCGGGCGAAATCAAGGACCTGGTTCAGGAACGCGCGGGCAAGGCGTTCGAGGCCGGTGCCGACGGGGTGATCGCCTCGCCGCAAGAGGCCGCCCTGATCCGTGCCCTGCCCGAAGCAGAAGGCCGCCTGATCGTCACCCCCGGCGTGCGCCCCACCGGCGCGGCGCTTGGCGATCAAAAACGGGTCGCCACCCCCTCCAGCGCCATTGCAGACGGCGCCGACCATATCGTTGTCGGTCGTCCGATCTGGCAGGCCGAAGACCCTCGGGCCGCAGCACAGGCCATCGGCGACGAACTCTCCAGCCTCTGAAGGTCGCATCGGCACCGCTTCAATGCACCCGAAATACTCCCGCCGGAGGCATCTGCCGCTAAGGCTCTATGCCCCGGCGAGGTAGTCGGCCAATCGGGATTGAAACTGGGGGATGGCGCGCGCGTGCCGCAGGTAGTCATGCGCCTCCCACAAGGCCCATTCCTGCCCCTCGTCGCCAAACCGGATGTCCCCGTCCGCCCCTTCGGGCAGATGCGCCGCGAAAAACCAGAACGCCAGCCCCTTGCGCCAGTAGATACGCCCCCAGGACAGCGTCGCCTCACTCAGTATCAGCCCCAGTTCCTCTTGCACCTCACGCAACACACAGGCCGCACCGCTTTCCGTGCCTTCCCGCCCGCCACCGGGCATATCCCAATGCGCGGGCCAGGGAATGCCGGGCTTGTCATCCCTCAGGATCGTCAGCAGCCTGTCCCCGATGAACAAGGCCAGCTTTGCGCCGTGAAAGTCGGTGTCCATTCCGCCGTCAAATGATACACTCATGGTCCGATCCCTGATCCGTTCGAGAGCCCGATGCCTGCCCTGTGCCGCGATTGCCTGACCCCCTTCGAAAGCGAAGGTCGCTGCCCCTCTTGTGGCAGCCTGCGCGTCGTGCGTCACCCCGAACTGTTTGATCTCTCGATCGCGCATATGGACTGCGACGCCTTTTATGCCAGCGTCGAGAAACGCGACAATCCCGAATTGCGCGACAAACCCGTCATCATCGGCGGCGGTCGGCGCGGGGTGGTGTCCACCGCCTGTTATGTCGCGCGCATTCGTGGCGTGCGGTCGGCCATGCCCATGTTCCAGGCCACCAAACTGTGTCCCGATGCGGTGATCATCAAGCCGCGCATGTCGGTCTATGCCGAGGCCTCGCGCCAGATTCGCGCGATGATGGATGAACTCACCCCCGACATCGAACCCCTGTCACTGGACGAGGCCTTCATGGACCTCTCCGGTACCGCCCGCCTGCACGGCAAACCGCCCGCCGTGATGCTGGCGCGGCTGGTCAAACGCATGAAAGACGAACTTGGGCTGACCGGCTCTATCGGCCTCAGCCACAACAAGTTCCTCGCCAAGGTGGCCTCTGACCTCGAAAAGCCACGCGGGTTTTCCGTGATCGGACAGGCCGAGACCGCCGCCTTCCTGCATGACAAACCGGTGCGCATGATCTGGGGCGTGGGGGCGGCAACGCAATCATCGCTCGATCGTGCGGGCATCCATACCTTTGCCGATCTGCTGCGCTGGGACGAACGCGACCTGACCGCGCGATTCGGCTCGATGGGCACACGCCTCTGGCATCTTGCACGCGGACAGGACCGCCGTCGCGTTTCCGCCAATGCGCCGATGAAAAGCATCAGCAACGAGACAACGTTTTTCGAGGACACGGGCGACGCCGATATTCTTGACGGCCACCTCTGGCGCATGTCGGAAAAGGTCTCGGACCGTGCCAAGGCCAAGGGCAAGGCAGGCCGTGTTGTCACCCTCAAGCTGAAACGCGCCGATCACAGCCTGATCTCGCGCCGTATCGCCCTGCGTGATGCCACGCAGATGGCGGACACGCTCTATTCCACCGCCCGCGGTCTGTTTGATCAGGTCGGCAATCAGGGGCCTTACAGGCTGATTGGTGTGGGACTGGCCGATCTTGTCCCCGAAGCCGCCGCCGACCTCTCGGGCGATCTTCTCGACCCCAGGGCCGCGCAGCGCCGCAAGGCGGAACGCGCCACCGATGAAATCCGCAAACGCTTTGGCAGTGACGCGATTCTCAAAGGGCGTGCGATGCGGTGATCCCGGTTACTCCGCCGCGAGGCTCTGGCGGGGCAGACCGATGGCCACGATGCGGGCGATGACCTGTTCGATCTTGGCTCGGAAGGCTTCAAAGTTGCCATTCGGCTCAACCCTCGCCTCATCCATATAGAGCGAGCGGTCGATCTCGATCTGGATGGCGTGCTGCTTGCGCGAGGGGCGACCATAGTGCTGCGTCACAAAGGCACCGGCAAAGGGCGTATTGCGCGACACCTTGAGGCCGACATCCACAAAGGCCTGTTCGATCTCATCCACGATGTCGGGCTCTGCGGCCGCGCCGAAACGATCGCCCAGTACGATATCAGGACGCCCCCCGCCGCTGCGCGACAGGTTCTCGACCGCCTCATGCGGCATGGAATGGCAATCGATCAGGATCGCACGCCCGAACTGGGCCCGTGATTCGTCGAGAAGGCTTTGCAGACGGTCATGATAGGGCCGCCAATAGCGCGCGATTCTCGCCTCGGCCTCAACCATGTCGATTTTCCCGTGATAAATCGGCCGCCCGTTGGCGACCACGCGGGGAATCACCCCGAGGCCCGAAGCCACGCGCGGGTTGTGCCCGCCCTTCTTAACACCGTGGATCAGCGCCGGGTCCAATTCATCGGGCGCACGGTTCAGATCAAGAAACGCACGCGGCGCACCGGCCACCAGAAACGGCGAGCCGAACTGCGGCGCGACCTCGAAAAGCCTGTCTACAAAGGCGTCTTCCGAACTGCGGATGCTATGGGCATTCAACAACGAGCGCCGCACGAACCATTCCGGGTAGTCGCACCCGCTGTGGGGCGACGCAAAGACAACAGAGGATCTCCGCTGTTCTGGCTGCATAAGGCTGTAGGCGCGTTTCGGCATTGTCTCTCCTGTACTCGAAAAATATAGAACAAAAAATAACGTGGTCGAAAGCCCTTGCGCCCCGGCGCGACTCCTTTTATAGACCCCGCTACCGGCGCGGATTTCCGCGCCCCCTTTGATTAAGGGGGTTGGATTTGAGCCGGCCAGAGTGGGCGATTAGCTCAGCGGTAGAGCACTTCGTTGACATCGAAGGGGTCACTAGTTCGATCCTAGTATCGCCCACCATTCTAATTCATCGCTTCGCAGCACTGCGAAGTACCCGTCAACCCGGCGCATGTCGCGCCACGTAAGAGGAGAAAGGCCATGAAGGTCAAGAACTCGCTCCGCTCGCTCAAGCAGCGTCACCGCGACTGCCGTGTTGTGCGCCGCAAGGGCCGCGTTTATGTCATCAACAAGACGCAGCGCCGCTTCAAGGCACGTCAGGGCTAATTGCCCAAGACGCCTTAGCGTTATCAGGAAGGCCGTCCATCTGGGCGGCTTTTTCTTTTGGTAGGATGCAAGCGAGCAGATCAAGGCGCTCCGCTTCCAAAAGGTCTAGAATGCCCCATCAAAGAGGTATTCGAATGGCCGAGACACCCCTCCCCCCCGCTGCAAGACGTCTGGTCTCGACAATCGTGATCGGAGGCCTGTTGCTTACCGTTGCGGTGGGCATCATCGCGCGCATCACACTCGAAGCGCGCGGCGTTTCCGTCGTCAGCTGGTCGCGCGGCATCCAGCTGATGATTCCCCTCGCCATCTTTTTCGAAATCCCCTTCGTGGTGCTGGCAATCTATGTGCATCGCAAGCTCAAGTCGGCGCTGGCGGAGAACCCCGAACAGCTTTCCATGCGGTTGCACATGTACGTCGGGGCCTTCCTGGGGCTCTTTGTCTACCAGGGGTATTCGCTGTTCGGATTGACCACATATTCCGGCCCCGGCGGCTTTGCCAACGCGGTGATCCTCATGCTCGGAATGTGGATGATTACAGTGCCCTACATGCTGGCCCTCGGTGGCGGGGCCAGCGTGGTGGGCGGATTCTTCGGCTGGCTGCTCTGGAGAAAGCGCACCGGCCAGCTGTGACCTTAGTCGGTCGCCGCGGCAGCGACTTCGCGGCCCTCGTCAGGATCCGAGACCACATTGATGTGATACTCGTTAAAGGCGCGATCACGCACCTCGGCAATGCTGGCGTATTCCGGGCTACCGAACACGCTGTCTACAGCGGCTTTGTCCGGATATTCCACGATCACAACCGTCTGTGCCTTGCGCTTGCCAACGACCACCTCGTTCACATCAAAACGCTTGACGATCTTTGCCCCTGCCCGCTCGAGCAACGGCCCCGTAACCTCGAAGTATTTCCCAAGCGCCATCGGGTCGCTTTCATTGATCGACAGCAGAGCTACAACTGTCACTGGCATAATGGTCTCCTACCAAAATTCTTGGATCAAACATCGCCGGACGCAACGCATCCGGCACCCAATCATACCGCACTATCGCTCTATATGTGAGTCCGCCCCCTTTGACACGTCGAAAAAGGGGGCTAAATCGTCACTTTTGCATCTGTTGGCCGGGTGTCGAGAGCGAGATCTCCCACTCCTCTTCACTCATGTCCTCGGCAATGCCCTCGAACAGCGGCGTCGACAGGTAACGCTCACCGGTATCAGGCAGCATGACAAGGATGTTTGCCCCTTCAGGCGCATCCTTTGCCACCTCCATCGCGGCGGCAAACGTGGCGCCTGCCGAGATGCCGGTAAAGATGCCTTCCTCGGCCGCCAGACGGCGCGACCAGGCAATGCCATCCGGTCCCGGCACCTTGAGAAGCGAATCGTAGAACGCCTTGTCCATCGCCTCTTGCAGCACGTGGGGGATAAAGTCCGGCGTCCAGCCCTGGATCGGGTGCGGCGCGAAATGCGGGTGGCCTTCGGTCGGCTGGTTTTCATCGTTCCGGGTGTTGATATAACCCGAAGACAGGATCGCAGCGGCCTCCGGCTCGGCCAGGATAATCTTGGTGTCCGGGCTGCTCGCACGCAGGGCACGGCCCACGCCCGACACGGTGCCACCGGTGCCATAGCCGGTCACCCAGTAGTCCAGCGACTCGCCGTCAAAGTCGGCAAGGATTTCGCGCGCGGTGGTGTTCTCGTGGATGTCGGCATTGTCCGGCGTTTCGAACTGGCTTGCCAGGAACCAGCCGTTTTCCTCAGCCAGTTCCTTGGCCTTGGAATACATGCCGAAACCCTTGAGTTCCTTCGGCGTCAAAACAACCTTGGCCCCCAGAAAGCGCATCAAGCGGCGACGCTCGACCGAGAAGCTTTCGGCCATTGTGATCACCAGAGGATAGCCCTTGGCCGCACAGACCATCGCAAGGCCGATACCGGTGTTCCCCGAAGTCGCCTCGACCACGGTTTGGCCGGGTTTCAGGCGGCCATCGCGCTCGGCGGCCTCGATGATGTTAAGCGCAAGACGGTCCTTGACCGACCCACCGGGGTTGAAGGCCTCGAATTTCACGAAGACATTCACGTGCTCAGGGGCAATGCGGTTGATGCGGATCACCGGGGTGTTGCCGACGGTTTCCAGAACACTGTCATAGCGCTGGCCGCGGCCATTGGTTTGTCTGATGGTCATGTGAGACTCCCTCGTCGTCAGCGAATTCATGTGCATAAACAAAGGCGTTCTTGCGCCCCGAGTAAACCCGTTGCACGCAATCAGGGATAGGGTTCCAGACTTCGCGTCGCGCCAAGAATAAAGGCGCAGACCATGCCACCGAGTTGGGATCAGTAGCGGTCTGCGCCCTCTCTCTCGGGAAGAGAACCTTCAGGAGATCAGTCGTATTTGCGCTGATCCTCGATCACGATGCCATCCTTGGGCAGGCTGCCGGGGGCAACGATCTCGACCTTGCCCTTGAGCTTGAGCGTTTCGGCTACCGACTTGGCATAAATGCCCGCATCACCGCCCGCTGCCTCTACCTGCACCGTCATCACGTCCATCTCGCCCTCGCGGGTGGCGATGACGCGGGCCTTGGCAATCTCGTCATGTTTCTCAACCAGCGCGGCCACCTGCTCGGGGCGCACGAACATGCCCTTGATCTTGGCGGTCTGGTCGGCACGCCCCATCCAGCCCTTGATCCGCATGTTGGTGCGGCCACAGGGGGATTGCCCTTCCAGAACAGCCGACAGGTCGCCGGTGGCGAAACGGATCAGCGGATACTCGGCATTCAGCGTGGTCACCACGACCTCACCCACTTCACCCGGCGCGACAGGGGTTCCGGTGCCGGGGGTGACAATCTCGACGATCACACCCTCGTCCACGATCATGCCTTCCATCGCATCGCTTTCATAGGCGATGTTGCCCAGATCGGCAGTGGCATAGGATTGCAGGCAGGTGATGCCGCGATCGGCATATTCCTGGCGCAGGCTGGGGAACAGGGCACCACCGCCAACGGCGGCTTTGGTGATGTTCAGCTCGACGCCCATCTCGGCGGCCTTGTCGAGAATGATCTTGAGGTAGTCCGGCGTACCTGCATAGGCGGTCACACCAATCGCCGCGGCGGCCTGAACCTGAAGTTCGGTCTGGCCGATCCCCGCCGGAACCACGGCTGCGCCCACGGCCTTGGCGGCGTTTTCAAAGATCATGCCCGCCGGCGTCAGATGATAGGCAAAACAGTTCTGAACCACGTCGTCCGAGCCAAAGCCCGCCGCGTGCATCGCGCGCCCCATGCGCCACCAGTCATGCGTGGTGTTGCCCGGTTCATAGATCGGCCCTGGCGACTGAAAGATGTGGGCAAAGTCGCTAACGGGAATGGCGTTGAAGCCCCCCAGCGGCGGGTTTGCCGCCTGTGCCTTGCTCAGTTCCGATTTGCGCAGAACTGGAAGTTTCACGAGGTCCTCAGCGGAGGTGATCGAAGACGGATCCACTTCGGCAAACGCCTCAGCATAGCCCGGTAACCCCTTCGCCCTTGCGATCTGTTCCGGCAATGCCTTGGCAAGATCCGCCGCCCGGTCTTCGGCCGAACGCGTTTCAAGGTCGTCAAAATACTGGCTCATCTGGCCGTCCTCTTTATTCTCACGGGCCACCTTTGTTGGCCCTCTCCCTGCTGGCCCGGTCTTGTGCGGGCGTAGCTCTCCTGTGGACAGGCCGATATCGCCCTGTCCCGAAACGTGTCAGGTCTCGTGTTACCTTCGTGCGGACACTTGGGGGCGGCTGTCCAACCCACCGCTGTGAGGCGTTAGCTCAGCCAACGCTTGCGGCGACGGTACGACCGCACGTCGCGGAACGATTTGCGGCCTTCATCCGACATGCCGAGATAGAATTCCTTAACGTCCGGGTTCTCGCGCAGTTCCGCGGCAGGGCCGTCCATCACCACGCGCCCGTTCTCGAGGATGTAACCATAGTGGGCAAAACGCAGCGCCACGTTGGTGTTCTGCTCCGCGAGAAGGAAGCTCACGCCTTCTTTCTCGTTCAGATCCTTCACGATGTTGAAGATCTCTTCCACAAGCTGCGGGGCAAGGCCCATCGACGGCTCGTCAAGAAGGATCGTCTCGGGGCGCGACATCAGTGCGCGGCCCATCGCAACCATCTGTTGCTCACCACCCGAAGTATAGCCAGCCTGCGATTTGCGGCGCTCCTTCAGACGGGGGAAATAGTTGTAGACCATCTCAAGGTCCTGCTGGATGTTCGCGCCACCGTCAGTCCGGGTATAGGCACCCGTCAGCAGGTTTTCTTCTACGGTCAGGTGTTCAAAACAATGCCGGCCTTCCATCACCTGGATCACGCCGCGCTTAACAAGGTCTGCCGGGTCGAGATCCTGAACGCGGTTGCCGCGATAGTTGATCGAACCCTTGGTGACTTCGCCGCGTTCCGAATGCAGCAGGTTGGAAACCGCCTTGAGCGTGGTGGTCTTGCCTGCGCCGTTGCCTCCCAGAAGCGCGGTGATACCGCCCTTGGGCACCGACAGGCTGACCCCTTTCAGCACGAGGATCACGTGGTTGTAGATCACCTCGATGTTGTTGACCTCAAGCAGGGTCTCTTCTGTGTGACCAGCGTCGAGCATATGAAACGTCTTTCCTAGAGGTTGGAGTTACCGGCCGGGCCAAAACCCGGCCGGAACTTTGTCTATGTCTTACTTACAGTTCGACGGGATGTTGTTTTCCGAAGCATAGGCGGCCGAGTCTTCGGCGATCAGACCACCGATCACTTCCATGTCGGTCGGTTTGAAGTCCGAGATCAGCGACCAGGTCTTCGAAGCTGCGTCCCACTGGGTCACACCAACGAGGCCGGGGCCACCGTGGTTTTCACAGGTAACGGTGAAGGACGGACCGAAGTTCGGCATGCCGAGAGCGGCCATTTTCTCTTCGGTGATTTCCAGCGCTTCCATACCGTCACGCATTTGCGACGCGTTGATATCTGCGGTGCCGTGGATCGCCTGGGCGGTCTTGGCGGCTTCGGCTGCAAGCATCGCTGCATACATACCGCGGTTATAGAGAACGTTACCGATCTGGTCGCCGGCACCTGCCGCCTTACCAGTGTCAACAACATACTTCTGGATGTCGTCGAAGATCGGGAAGTCACGACCAACGTTGTGGAAGGTCAGCGCCTTGTAGCCGTTCGCCTTGTCGCCAGCCGACAGAACGTCATGCTCTGCACCCGACCACCAGATACCGATGAAGTTTTCCATCGGGAAACGGATGTTCGCGGCTTCCTGGATGGCAACCTGGTTCATCACGCCCCAGCCCCACATCAGGACAAAGTCGGGACGCTCGCGACGGATTTGCAGCCACTGCGACTTCTGCTCCTGACCGGGGTGGTCAACGGGCAGCAGGCTCAGTTCGAAGCCGTGCTTCTTCTGCAGCTCTTCCAGGGTACGGATCGGCTCTTTTCCGTATGCCGAGTTGTGGTAGACCAGCGCGATTTTCTTGCCGCTGATGTCGCCACCGTTGCTTTCCAGCAGGTAGTTCACCGCACCCGACGCACCATTCCAGTAGGTGCCCGGATAGTTGAAGGTGTGGCTGAAGACGTCACCGTTGGCGGCCGAGGTACGACCATAACCCATGGTGTGCATCGGAATGTCGTCTGCCATGGTTTTGGGGATCAGCTGGTAGGTGATACCGGTCGACAGCGGCTGGTACACAAGTGCACCCTGGCCTTTGGTCGACTCGTAGCACTCAACGCCTTTTTCGGTGTTGTAGCCGGTTTCACACTCGAGCAGCTTGGTCATCACGCCGCCGATACCGCCGTCACGCTCGTTCAGCAGGGTGAAATAGTCTGCGTAGCCGTCGGCGAACGGGATGCCGCCTGCGGCGTAGGGGCCGGTGCGGTAGCTCAGCGACGGGAAGACCAGATCGGCCATTGCCGGCGCTGCGGCCATCAGGGCAGCAACTGCAGTTACAAAAGTCTTTTTCATCGGGTTTCTCCTCCCTTTGGTTTGTCCGATGTTGTTGTCCGGGGGCTCCTCCAGCCCCCGAATTCCGGTTGGATGAGGCCCCGCCTTAGTGCGGGAAGGGCCACAGCCGCAGTTTTTCTTTGGCAACGCGCCACAGTTGCGCGAGGCCATGAGGTTCGAGGATCAGGAAGACCACGATCAGCCCCCCTACGATCACCAGCTGAAGGTGCGCCACCAGGTCGGTGGGCATGCCCAGCCAGTCCACGCCGACCACTTTCAGGACGACGGGCAGCAGCACCAGGAAGGCCGCGCCGGCAAAGGAGCCGAACATCGAGCCAAGGCCGCCGATGATCACCATGAAGAGCACGAGGAACGATTTGTTGATGCCGAAGGCTTCGCCAACTTCCACCGCGCCAAGATAGACCGAGAAGAACAGCGCGCCCGAGATGCCGACAAAGAAGCCGGAGACTGCAAAGGCGCTGATCTTGGCCTTGAGCGGGTTCACACCGATGATCTCGGCGGCGATGTCCATGTCGCGAATCGCCATCCACTTACGGCCGGTCATGCCGCGGGTCAGGTTGCGGGCGATCCAGGCGCTGCCCACCAGGAAGACGAGGCAGAACAGGTAGGTTGCCCAGGCCTGGGTGTTGGGGCCGGTCACTTCGATGCCGAACAGGGTACGCTCGGGCGCGTTGATCTGGCCCGAAGCCGAGTAGTTGTAGAACCACGGCACACGGTTGAAGAGCCACACCAGGAAGAACTGTGCCGCAAGCGTTGCCACCGCGAGGTAGAAACCCTTGATGCGCAGTGACGGCAGGCCGAAGAGGACGCAGACAAAGGCCGTGATGCCGCCCGAAATCAGCACGTGGAAGAAGATATTCACTTCCGGCATCGCGGTCATCAGCTTGTAGCAGGCATAGGCGCCCACCGCCATGAAACCACCGGTCCCCAGCGATACCTGCCCGCAATAGCCGACAAGGATGTTAAGGCCGATCGCCGCGATGGCGTAGATCAGGAAGGGCAGCAGGATCGCGTTTGCCCAGTAGTCGTTGATCAGGAACGGGACCACGAGGAAGGCCACCACCATTGCGGTGTAGTACCCCAGACGGTCGAACCGGATCGGGAAGGTCTGGTTGTCGGATGCGTAGGACGTTTTGAAATCGCCCGCTTCACGATAGAACATGTTTCTTAGCTCCCTTGCGCGTGCGCACGATTGCGCGCTTCGGCGTCAAGTTGGTTGGACTTCTTGGCATAGCCGCTCGCTTCGGCGGCGCGCACAAGTTTGAAATAGGCGAAGATACCGATGATAAGTCCGGCAAAGGCCAGGATGACCGCCATCGTCACTTGCCCGTCGTCGAAGTCTTCCGCCGTCACGGCGAGGTATCCGAAGGCCCAGAAGCCGGACCAGGCAACAACATTGAGGATGGCGATCAGCTTGGTCATGGACTTATACCCTCTCGATGATCTTCTCGCCGAACAGGCCTTGCGGACGGAACACGAGGAAGATCAGGGCGAGGACGTAGGCGAACCAGTTCTCGGTCGCGCCGCCGACCATCGGGCCGATTGCGAATTCGAACAGTTTCTCACCCACACCGATGATCAGGCCACCGACAATCGCTCCGGGGATCGAGGTAAAGCCACCCAGCATCAGAACCGGCAGGGCCTTGAGCGCGATCAGCGACAGCGAGAACTGCACGCCTGATTTGGCGCCCCACATGATGCCTGCGACAAGGGCCACGAACCCGGCAACCGACCACACCAGAACCCAGATGAAGTTCAGCGAGATCCCCACCGACAGTGCCGCCTGGTGATCGTCCGCCACGGCGCGCATTGCGCGGCCCTGCTTGGTGTACTGGCTGAAGATAACCAGTGCAGCAACAAGGATGATGGCGACGATGGTTGCGGTGATGTCGAGGTTGTCGATGAAGAAACCATAGCCGAAGATGCCATAGGTGAATTCGTCGATCGGGATGTTGATACCCTGCGGCAGACAGGCGTTCGCGGTCATGCAGACATCAAGCTTCTTGATCTCCGAGTTCCACATCAGGTCGGCAAACCCTTCAAGGAAGTAGGCAAGGCCGATGGTTGCCATGAACAGGATGATCGGCTCCTGGCCAACCAGGTGTTTGAAGACGACCTTCTGAACCGCCCAGGCCAACAGGATCATGACACCAACCGTCAGCAGGATCGCGATGAACGAATGGATGTGCCAGCCGAAGTGGTGAATGTGCGTGCCAAGCATGGCGTTGATCAGGTGGGCAAAGGGCACTTGGCCCTTCTGGATGCCGACAAGGGTCATCGCTGCGAACAGCGCCATAACACCCTGGGCAAAGTTGAAGATCCCCGAGGCCTTGTAGATGAGAACGAAGCCCAGCGCCACGAGGGCATAGAGCACGCCTGCCATCAAGCCGTTGAGGAAAACCTCCATGGCAAATACGAGTTGTTCAGGCATGCTTCACACCTCCGATTTTCGTTTGTTTCTCAGTGCGTTGATTAGTCATGCGACACCCCCAGATAGGCGTCGATCACCGCCTGGTTCGAGCGCACTTCGTCGGGCGTGCCATCACCGATCTTCTTGCCGTAATCCATCACGACAACACGGTCGGAAAGGTCCATCACAACGCCCATGTCGTGTTCGATCAGGGCGATGGTGGTGCCGAATTCGTCATTCATGTCGAGGATGAAGCGCGACATGTCTTCCTTCTCTTCGACGTTCATGCCGGCCATCGGTTCGTCAAGCAGCAGGATCGACGGTTCCGCCGCCAGCGCACGCGCCAGTTCCACCCGCTTCTTGAGACCATAAGGCAGACGGCCAACCGGGGTTTTCCGGATGTGCTGGATCTCGAGGAAGTCGATGATCTTTTCCACGAACTCGCGGTTCTCGATCTCTTCCTGCTCGGCCTTGCCCTTCCAGATCGCCTGGCTGAACAGGCCCGCATTCATCTGGCGGATACGGCCGGTCATGACGTTGTCGAGAACGGTCATGCCTTCGAAAAGCGCGATGTTCTGGAAGGTCCGGGCGATGCCCTGTTCGGCCACCTGATAGGGTTTCATCGGCGGGCGTTTCTTGCCCTTGTACCAGACCTCACCCTCCTGCGGGACGTAGAAGCCCGAGATGACGTTCAGCATCGACGATTTGCCGGCACCGTTCGGGCCGATGATGGCGCGGATTTCGCCCTCGCGGATGTCGAACGAAATGTCGGTGATCGCCTTCACACCGCCAAAGCGCAGCGTGATGTTCTTCATTTCCATCACGGTCGGACCGATCGTGCGGCCGTCTTCGGTGACGTAGCTTTCCTGCGTGCTCATTCTGCGGCTACCTTTGCTGCGGTTGAGACCACGGCGGCGTCACGCAGTTCCAGCGTCGCGCTGATGCTGCCCTTGCGGCCATCTTCATAGGTCACCTCGGTGGTGGTATCGACGGAGGTCGAGCCGTCATACAGACCGTCCACCAGATCCTTGAACTTGTCGGCAACCACGACACGGCGCACTTTGCGGGTCCGGGTCATTTCACCGTCATCGGCGTCCAGTTCCTTGTGCAGAACAAGGAAGCGGTGGATCTGACAGCCCGACAGCATCGGGTCTTCGGCAACCGATTTGTTCACCGTCTCAACGTGTTCCTGGATGGTGTCCAGAACCTTGGGGTGACCCGCCAGTTCCTGATAGGACGCATAAGCCACGTTGTTACGCTCGGCCCAGTTGCCCACGGCGGTCAGGTCGATGTTGATAAAGGCAACGCACTTGTCCTTGCCATTGCCAAACAGAACCGCCTCGAGGATGTCTGGATAGAACTTGAGTTTGTTCTCAACGAACTTCGGCGCGAACATGCTGCCGTCGGCCATTTTGCCAACGTCCTTGGCGCGGTCGATGATGCGGAGGTGGCCGGATTTCTCTTCGAAAAAGCCCGCGTCACCCGTGGCAACCCAACCCTCGGCGTCCTTGGTCGACGCAGTGGAATCCGGGTTGTTGTAGTATTCGACGAACACGCCGGGCGAGCGGTAGAAGATCTCGCCGCTGTCGTCGATCTTGATCTCGACATCCGGTGCAGGCACGCCAACGGTGTCGGCACGCACTTCGCCATCAGGCTGAACGGTGATGAAGACGGTCGCTTCGGTCTGGCCGTAAAGCTGCTTCAGGTTAATACCCAGCGAACGGTAGAATTCAAAGATTTCCGGACCAATCGCTTCACCCGCGGTATAGCCCACACGCACGCGGCCAAGGCCAAGCGTGTCTTTCAGCGGGCCGTACACCAGCGCATTACCGATTGCATACTTGAGACGATCAGCACCGCTCACGGGCTTGCCGTCCAGAATGTCGCCACCAACCTTCTTGGCGTGCTCCATGTATTTGTGGAACGTCTTACGCTTGAAGCTACCCGCGTCTTCCATGCGGATCATCACGTTGGTCAGCTGGGTTTCGAACACGCGCGGCGGTGCGAAGAAGTAGGTCGGGCCGATCTCGCGGAGGTCGGTCATCATGGTGTCCGCCGATTCCGGGCAGTTCACGCAGAAGCCACACCAGTAGGCCTGGCCCACCGAGAAGATGAAGTCACCCACCCATGCCATCGGCAGGTAGGAGAGGATTTCCTCTTCCGAAGTCAGGTTGTCGAACTCGGACGCGTTCTTGGCCGATTCGATCACGTTGCGGTTCGACAGAACCACGCCCTTGGGGCGGCCGGTGGTGCCCGAGGTGTAGAGCATCACGCAGGTGCTGTCGTAAGTCAGCTTCTCACGGCGCTCCTTGAGATCGGTGATGAACTCGTCATAGGCGGCACGGCCCTGGTTCTGCACGTGGCTGTACTCGTGCAGCGCGTGGTGGTCGTACTTACGCATGCCACGCGGATCGATGTAGATCATGTGCTCGAACTGGTGCAGGTGCTCCTGGATCTCGATGATCTTGTCGACCTGTTCCTGGTCTTCCACGATGGCGAAACGCGCGCCGCAGTGACCAAGGATGTACTCCATCTCTTCCGCAGCGCTGTCGTTGTAGACCGGCACCGGAACGGCACCGACCGACTGGGCGGCGACCATCGCGAAGTAGAAATACGGCCGATTGCGGCCGATGATGGCGACGAAATCGCCCTCGTTAACGCCGAGGTTGATCAACCCAAGCGCTAGCGCTTCAATCTCTTTCTCGGTTTCTGCCCAAGTCCAGGTCTGCCAGATCCCGAACTCCTTCTCCCGATATGCAGACTTTTCTGCGTACAGGGTGGCGTTACGCTGCAAAAGCGCCGGAATGGACGCAAGCCCACCGGTCGCCTGTGACGACTGTGCCAAATTCTAATCCTCCCTAAAGCCCGCCTCTACGGGCCAAATCGCCGAAACGATTCCTCCACCACTAAGGTGCGGGTTTCAGACTGTGCGTCAACTTTTTCCTGAACATTTCCCAATCCTTACGAATTGTAACAGGGCACATTTCCTGCTTTTCGTTCCCGTGAAACCGGTGTTAGCCATAGTGAAGGAGGACCTGAAAATGCCCGCCACTTCCGGCACGATTCAGGCCATGACAATGGCCGGCCTGAACCTGATCCAACAGGCGCTTTCGATCTATGACAGCGATCTGAAACTGGCCGTTTCCAATGCACGATTTCGGGAAATGTTCCGTCTTCCCAGCCATTTGGCGACACCCGGTGCCGATTTTGCAGAGACCATACGCTACCTTACGGAGCGCGGAGAATACGGCGAGATCGAAGACATCGAAACCTTCGTTCAAGGCAAGGTTGATCAGGCCCTCGCATTCGAAGCGCACTATGTGGAACGTCAGCGGTCAAACGGCCGCTGGGTCAGTATCGAGGGCTTCCCCTTGCCCGAAGGGGGGTGGGTCGCCGTTTACACCGACATCACCGCCACCCGTAGGCAGGAGTTGCTGCTGCGCTCGCGCTCCGAGGAACTCTCGGATCAGCTGCTGCAATACGCCGAAGAGCTTTCGGCCACCAACCGACAGCTCGAATCAACCATCACCGCGCTGGAAGAGGCAAAGCGCCAGATCTCGATTTCCGAGGCCCGCACCCGCCTGACCACCGAGATGATGCCGGCGCATATCGCCCATGTCGGCCCTGACCGGCGCTACACCTATTCCAACCGCAGGCTGAATTCCGTGATGCCGGGCCGGCCCTCTAACATCATCGGCCAGCATATTCGCGACGCCCTTGGCGACTCCGCCTACAAGGCCATTCGCCCGCATCTCGACGATGCTTTCAAGGGCAAGGCCTCGGCATTTGAATTCAACGACCACATGAGCACGCGGCGCATCCGCACCGCCTTTACCCCTGACAGCGGAACCGGCGAGGAACGGGGCGTCTATATCCTGTCGATGGACATCACCGAGGAAACCCAGACCCGCGTCGCCCTGCAACAGACCCGGCGCCGCGAAATCGCCGCGCAGATGACAAGCGGCCTTGCGCATGATTTCTCGAACCTGCTGACAATCATCCTCGGGATGCAGTCGAAACTTCAGAAGATGCCCCTGTCGGAAGACGCCAGCGAACTGGTCGAAGCCACGCTGGCCGCAACCCATCGCGGCGGAACCCTGCTCAACCGCATCGCCGACATGACAGGCCACCGCGCACCGGAAATGCAGCCCACCAACATGGCCGCCTTCTTTGCCGACCTGAACACGCTGGCTACATCAACCCTTCCGGCGGGCATATCGCTGACCATCAATGACCGCATTCCCAACGAAACCCTGCTTGTCGATCCCGGCATGTTGCAGGATTCGCTACTCAATCTTGTCCTGAACGCGCGCGATGCCTGCACCGGCCACGGGGCTATCACGCTCGACGCCGACATTGTTCACGACACCTGGGTGCAACTGCGGGTCTGTGACACCGGGACGGGCTTTTCCGAAGAAGCCCTGAAACACGCGCTTGATCCGTTCTTCACCACCAAGGGCAGCGAGGGATCGGGCCTTGGTCTTGCCATGGTCTATGACGTGACCAAACTGGCGGGCGGCGAGGTGCGGCTGGAAAACACCGATGTTGGCGGCTGCGTGACCCTGCGCCTGCCGCTGCGCCGTGCCAAGCGTGATTCAACACCCGGCCTTGCCCTGCTGGTCGAGGACAACCCCGACCTTCGTGGCTTGATCCGGGACATGCTGACCGAGATGGGCCACACCGTGATCGAAGCCGCCAGCGTCGACGAAGCCCAGATCCTGCTGGCGCAGGTGCCCGACATCTCGATTGTCCTGTCGGATATTTCCCTTGAAGGTGAAGCCACCGGCGTAGACCTGATCCGCACATTGCCAAGCGACGGGGTGCCATCTTTCCTGATGACCTCCTTGCCGCAGACCCACCCCCTCTATATCGAGGGGGCTGCCCGTGCCCCTGTTCTGTCAAAACCGTTCAGCGCCGGACAGCTTGATGCCTTCCTGCATGCGAGGTGACCCATGACCGCTCCGCTCGTGACCATTCTTGATGACGAACCCGAAATCCGCTCGATGCTCGCCGATGCGCTCGAAGACGCGGGTTTTCGCACCATGGGCTTTGGCCGTGCAACCGAATTCGAAGCGGCCCTGCAAACCACCACGCCCGATGTCTGCCTCGTGGATCTCGGCCTGCCCGACAAGGACGGCCTGACCCTTGTGCACCGTCTGGCACTTGAACAGGGGGCCGCAGTGATCATCATCTCGGGCCGCGCACAGGTACAGGATCGGGTTACCGGCCTCGAACTTGGGGCCGATGACTATATCATCAAACCCTTCGATCCTGCCGAAGTGGTCGCCCGCGTCCGCGCCCGTCTGCGCAAGGAACGCCCGGCCTCACCCGCCTCGAGCAACACCGCGCGCTTCAACGGCTGGACCGCCTATTTCGACCGCTACGTGCTGGAAGATGAGACCGGCACCGAAACCACCTTCAGCCATGCCGAAGGCGAAGTCCTGCGCCTGTTCCTTGACAGCCCCAAACGCCTGATCAGCCGGGCGCACATGCAGGAAACCCTTGGTGGTGCCGCCGGTGAGAGCTTTGACCGCGCCATGGATGTGCGCATCTCGCGCCTGCGCACCAAGCTCAAGGAAGATCCCAAGAACCCCCGCCTTATCAAGACGATATACGGTGCCGGCTATATCTTTCTGGGGGATGTTTCCTGGGGTTGAGATCGCCCTAAACACCCCCATAAATTGATCTCAGAACCTCAAAAACAACAAAATGTAGGTAAATCCCCCATATTATGTTATCCTACCCGTGCAGACAGGTAGGAAACAACTATGAGCAGTCTCGAGCAGTACACAGCCCTTACCGCATTGTGGATCGCCGTGGCATGGGTGCCCTACATCCTGGATCGGATCATGGTGCGCGGTCTGATGGGCGCACTTGCGAACTACGATCCTGACGCCACGCCACAATCGGCATGGGCTCAGCGGGCGCAACGCGCGCATCTGGTTTCAGTTGAAGCTTTCGCCGCGTTCGCCCCGCTGGCCATTCTCGCGATGATCAAGATGCCCGAGGATGGCTATCCCGGCATTCTGGCGATGACCTTCTTCATCGGAATTATCGCTCACTACATAATTTACGTGCTGGGCATCGTGGTCCTGCGCACGCTGGCATTCGCGCTGGCGGCCTTCTCCACGATCGGTCTGGCCCTGCGCGTTTTCGGAGTGATCTGAGCTCCTCCCACAAGGGTTCACTCCCTCTGCCCCCATGAACCCCTCTCTGGTCATGGGGGCCTTTTTTGAACTTAGGCAAGGAACAGGGCTTCGCCCTCAAGCCGCGCAAATCGGCACGCCCGGAATGCAAGCGTCGCGCCACGGGGCGGCAGATCGAAAAATCTTCATTTAAGGTGAATTAGTCTCGCATTCAGTCTCTATTGCACCCGGATTCGCGGTGCAATAGACTCACCCCATGCCTGTTTGCATTCTCTATCGACGCAGCCGCGCGGCCCGCCCGCGTTACTACCGCGTCGAGATCGCCTTCAACCTCTTCAACGAAGTCTCCGTTCTGCGCGAATGGGGTATTTCCGGCGGCAAACCGGTGTCGCGCATCGACCTCTTCGGCAACCTGCTCGATGCCTCACGGGCCGCCGACCGGTTTCGCAACCGCGCCCTGCGCCGTGGCTACAGCCGCAGCGACCGCGCGCTGATCAGTTCGTAAGCCGCGCCACCGCGCCAGCCAGAACCTCCAGCCCCGTCACCAGATCGGCCTCTGCCGTATCCTCGGCAAAGGCATGGCTGATGCCGTTGATCGACGGCACGAACAACATCGCCACCGGCATGTGCCGCGCCACGTTGGTGGCATCATGCAGCGCCCCCGAAGGCATCTCGCGCCACCGCCCCGCGGCCTGCCGCTCGGCGCTCTCGGCCAAGGCCCCGCGCAGCCGGTCATCCATCGCCACCGGCTCCAGCCCCAACATCGGCCCGAAACTCAAATCCAGCCCCCGCGCCCCGGCAACCTCCTCGGCAAGGCTGCGAATGATGTCCTCCATCTCCTGCAACCGCGCCGTCTCGGCGTCGCGCCACTGCATCGAGAACGTCACCTTGCCCGGCACAATAGAAGAAGCATTCGGATGCACGTTCACATGGCCAATGGTCCAGACCGTCTCCGGCGTGACCACCCCGGCCAGTGCCGCGTTCAACCGCGTGGCAAACTCCACCATCCCCTGAACCGCGTCCCGGCGCAGGTGCATCGGTGTGGTGCCCGCGTGATTCTGCTCGCCCTCAAGGGTGATCCGCATGTCACGAATACCCACGATGTCGGTCACCACACCAATCGTCTCACCCGCCTGATCCAGCCAGGGACCCTGCTCGATATGCATCTCGATAAAACCGGTGAACCGGCCCGGATCCACAAATTCCCCAGCCATATCCGCCATGGCGGCCCGCGCATCCGCAAACCGCACCCCGTCACGATCGGTCAGCGCATCCGCCGTCTCGAGCGGCAGGACGCCGCCCCAGATCGCGCTGCCCGTGGTCACGCCAAACCGGCCTTCCTCGTCCTGGAACGAGACCACCGACACCGCCGGCCCACCGGCCTCCTGCGCCGCGCGGGCGATCTCGAGCGCCGCAATCACCCCAAGCGCCCCGTCCAGCCATCCGCCTTCCGGCTGGCTGTCACTATGCGATCCCAACAACAAGGACGGCCCCTCGGCCAGTCCCCAGACCGACCCCACCGGATCAACATGCACCGACAGTCCCGCCGCCTGCATCCGGTCCATCAACCACCGTCGCGCCGCCACGTCCGGCTCGGAAAACGCCGGCCGCACCACGCCCTTGCCGACACCAGATGCCCCGAACTGCCGCAAGCCATGCAAATCCGCAAGAAACCGCGCCGAATCCACTTTCATGACCACACCCTCTCTTCAATGCGCCCCAAAATACTCCCGCCGGAGGCACCCGCAATCTCCGTAACAGTCGTGACTTAAGCTGCAGCTCCGAAAATATTCTCTCTATGGTATTTTAGAAACTCTGGGTGAGGATGATGCCGAGGGTTTCTAGGTAGAAACAACTTGCCGCCAGGAGCGATTAGCCGGCCTCGAACTTCAGACGAAACTTTGTTTTCGGAAACCAAAATCTCGAAGTTCTCCCCTACTGAAATGAGACCTCTGTCAAACATCCAATGGACAGTTCCTGAGAGCGCCAAACCGTTTATGACTATGTCGGGACCCTTGTCTTTGACTGGTCTGATATGCGCGGCCTGAACTTCAGCGCGACCACCTCCGTTCCTCAAGTCCAGACCGGATATTGCACAGCGTCCTTGATATGCGGCTTTGACCGCTCGGGCGAAAGACTGGTCTCGCGCCGGCCGGGACGTCAAAACTTCCTTTCGAAACTCTTGCAATAGCGGGCCGACAAACGGCGCCTGACCATCCGCGAAACCAGTGGAGCCTTGGGCATCAAACATTGCCTCGCGCGGTAATGCGTTCGGCCCTTCCAGTGGCTTCAAGCCCGCACTCACAATGGATGAAAACTCATCAAATGATATGCGACGAACCGCTGAAACGCTCGCACCACCGGACATTGCAGAGCCGTCATGACCTCTTAGACTGTGCTCATAGGCCAGCCCAAATGGATTGTTGCGTGGTACTGTTTGTTCAAATTCCCACTGGGTGCCTTCTTCAAAGACTGCAAAATAGTGGTTCGGCTTCGAAGGATCTTCGACAATCGCGTCAATCTTTACAACTGACGTGTAACCAAGAGCACCCTTTTTTCCTTCATAGATAATAACCCAATCACCTAGGCATTCTTCAACGCGACGAAGGTAAATCTTGGGAAAGTGGTAGGCGATGCCAGGGCGATCGTCGTAAATCGAAATTGGGTTTTGAATGAAAACTGAATTGGCCATAGGGCGATAGAACGCCCTATGGCTATGATTTTCAAGAGCTTATTCCGCCGCGATCTGGCCCTCGATCTTCTCGACCTTCACTGCCGAGAACTTGAACTCGGGGATCTTGCCATAAGGGTCCAGCGCCGGGTTGGTCAGGATGTTGGCGGCCGCTTCCACATAGGCGAACGGCACGAACACCATGTCCTCGGCAATCGCGCGGTCGGCGCGCGCCATGATCTCGATTGAGCCACGGCGGGTCGACAGGCGGATCATCTCGCCCGGCTCGATCCCCATCAGCTTGAGCGTGCGCGGGTTCAGCGAACAGTTCGCTTCCGGCTCGACCGCATCCAGCACCTTCGAGCGGCGGGTCATCGACCCGGTGTGCCAGTGTTCCAGCTGACGCCCGGTGGTCATGATCATCGGGAACTCTTCATCCGGCGCCTCATCCGGCGGGATCACCGAAGCCGGGGTAAAGCGGGCACGGCCCTCGGGACGCGGGAAGCCATCACCGAACACGATCGCCTGACCGGGATCGGTCTCGTGCAGCGACGGATAGGTGATGGTCTCGGTCTTGAGACGCTCCCAGGTGATGTTGTCGAGCGACTTCATGGTCTTCTTCATCTCGTCAAAGACCTGGCTCACATCGGTGTAATCCCAGTTCAGACCAATGCGCTGCGCCAGTTCGACCGTGATCGACCAGTCCTCGCGCGCCTCACCCGGAGGCGTCACCGCGGGCCGCACACGCTGCACTTGGCGGTTGGTGTTCGACACGGTGCCGTTCTTTTCATACAGCGCCGAGGCCGGCAGGATGATATCGGCATAGTTCGCCGTTTCGGTCAGGAAGATGTCCTGCACGATCATCAGCTCCAGCTTGGCAAAGGCATCCCGCGCGTGATCGGCGTCCGGGTCCGACATCGCCGGGTTCTCACCCTGGATGTACATGCCCTTGATGTTGCCGGCATAGGCCTGGTCCACGATCTCGGTCACGGTCAGGCCCTTCTCGTTCGAGAAGTCCTCCGACTCCCAGACCTGCGTGAACTTTTCGCGCACCTCGTCCGAGGTCACGGTTTGATAGTCCGGCAGGAACATCGGGATCAGGCCCGCGTCCGACGCGCCCTGTACGTTGTTCTGGCCGCGCAGCGGGTGCAGACCTGCCCCCGGCTTGCCGACATTGCCGGTCATAAGCGCCAGCGAGATCAGACAGCGCGAATTGTCAGTACCGTGGATGTGTTGCGATACGCCCATGCCCCAGAAAATCAGGCCTGCCTTGCCACCGGCAAAGGTGCGCGCCACGCGGCGCAGCTGCTCGGGGCTGACGCCGCAGATTTCCGACATCTTCTCCGGGGTGAACTGCTTCAGGTGCTCTTTCTCGGCGTCCCAATTCTCGGTCCAGCGGTGGATATACTGGCTGTCGTAGAGTTCTTCCTCGACGATCACGTTCATGATCGCGTTCAGCATCGACACGTCGGCACCGGGACGGAACTGAACCATCTCGGTTGCAAAACGACGCAGGCCCACACCGCGCGGATCCATCACGATCAGCTTGCCGCCACGCTTGGTGAACTGCTTGAAGTAGGTCGCGGCAACCGGGTGGTTCTCGATCGGGTTAGACCCGATCACGATGGCCACGTCGGCGTTTTCGATCTCGTTGAAGGTCGCGGTCACGGCGCCCGAACCCACGTTCTCGATCAGCGCCGCCACCGAAGAAGCGTGGCACAGGCGGGTGCAGTGGTCGACGTTGTTGTGCTTGAACCCCTGGCGGATGAACTTCTGGAAGAGATAGGCCTCTTCGTTGGTGCATTTCGCCGAGCCAAAGCCCGCCACCGAACGCGGATCTTCCTCGCGCAGCTTCATCAGGCCCTTGGCGGCCAGGTCCATCGCCTCTTCCCACGATGCTTCGCGGAAGTGGGTCGACAGGTTGCCCGGATCGACGTTCAGGCCCTTGGCCGGTGCGTCATCACGGCGGATCAGAGGCTTGGTCAGGCGGTGGGGGTGGTGGATATAGTCAAACCCGAAACGGCCTTTGACACAGAGGCGACCTTCGTTCGCCGGGCCATTGATGCCCTCGACATACTTGACCTTGCCGTCCTTCACCTTGAGCGACACCTTGCAGCCCACACCGCAGAACGGGCAGACGCTTTCGGTTTCGCTATCGTAATCCTTGCTGTCGCCAACCTGGACGTCATCCATCACCGTGGCCGGCATCAGCGCGCCGGTCGGGCAGGCCTGAACACATTCGCCACAGGCCACACAGGTCGACTGGCCCATCGGGTCCATGATGTCGAAAGTCGGATAGGCATCATGGCCACGGCCGGCCATGCCGATAACGTCGTTCACCTGCACTTCGCGGCAGGCCCGCACGCAGAGACCACAGGAAATACAGGCATCCAGGTTCACGCGCATCGCGACATGGCTGTCATCCAACAGCGGGATACGGCCCTCTTCCAGCTTCGGAAAACGGCTTTCCTCGACACCGTTCAGCTCGGCCATGTCCCAAAGATGGCTCGACTTGTCGTGCGCCTCTGCCTTCTCGGGCTGGTCCGCCACGAGCATTTCCATGACCATCTTGCGGGCACTGGTGGCGCGGGCGTTGTTGGTGGTGACCACCATGCCCTCCTGCGGCTCGCGGATACAGGAGGCGGCAAGGGTACGTTCGCCCTCGATCTCGACCATACAGGCGCGGCAGTTACCGTCAGGGCGATAGCCCGGCGCAGGCTTGTGGCACAGATGCGGAATGACCAGACCACGGCCGTTGGCGACTTCCCAGATGGTCTCTCCGGGGTTGGCTTCGACGGTTTCCCCGTCCAGCGTGAATTTGATGGTTTCGGACATGCGTGTCTCCATGGATTCCGCGCCACCATACCCCAGCGTCGCGCTTGGCCGAGTCGCTCAATCCGACAGGCCGGGGTATATTTGCGCCAAGCGGCACACCTTTGCACACCGGAAATTCCGATGCGTCACGCGGCACTTGGCGGCGCATTTGCCCTTTCCGCGCGTCGCCCGCTGGCTTAGGCAAGGGGCATAGTCAAAGGATATCCCGATGCCCCACATTACACTTGTTCGCCACGGTCAGGCCAACACCGATGCCCGCGATGAAATCTCCTATGACCGCCTGTCCGACCTCGGCCATCAACAGGCGCGCTGGCTGGGGGCGCATATGGAGGCCACGGGGGACCGGTTTCAACGTGTGTATTGCGGCACGCTGACCCGCCATATTGAGACCGCCAGCAGCATGGGGGCCGAGGCCCACGCGACCATCGTCCGCGACGAACGTCTCAATGAATTCACCTACTTCACCCTGTCCCAGCTGATGGAAGAACAGCACGGCCTGTCGGTCCCGTCCGAGCGCGAAGGCTTTGTCGAACACCTGCCAACCGTGCTGGGCGCATGGGAACGTGGAGAGATCGAAGGCGCGCCGGAAACCTATGCCCAGTTCGAATCGCGGGTCCGCGATGTCATGGCCGAAATTGCCGCCGGTCAGGGCCGCGCACTGGTGGTCACGTCGGGGGGGCTGATCGGCATGGTCCTGCGCCAGACCCTGTCTCTTGATGTGCAGGGCTGGGCCAAGATGTGCCTCGCGATCATGAACACCTCGGTGCATCGCTGGCAGATGGTGCTGGAGCAACCGCTGCTGGTTCAGTTCAACGGCGTTGCCCACCTCGAAGCGCCGGATCGCCAATACGCCCAGACCCACCTCTGAGCCGCAGGCACCAAGGGGCAAACCCCGTCAGGGGGTCTGCCCGTGTCTTTCAGATGCGCCGCTAAAGGGCTTGATCAGGCTGCCTTGTCGGCGAAATCGCGATGGATGTATTTGCAATCGCAATAGGGGCATTCGACAAACCCCTCTTCGGCGGGAATTTGCAGGTAGACGCGGGGATGGCCAAGCGCGCCTTCGCCGCCGTCACAGGCCACCTTGTAGCTGTCTACGATCTTGGTTTCGGGCGCTTCAGTCGTCATTGCCTATCGTCCTTCTGATGTCGTTCCGGTTGTTCATTCGCACCGGTTTCGTTATGCGCGAATATGAGCGATCAAAGCCCCGGGAGCAAGAGCAGCCATGACGCAGAACGCCATCGAGATTCGCGGCCTGAAAAAGACCTACCGTGGCAGCAAGGGAGAACCCGAGAAACACGCTCTCAAGGGCATCGACCTTGATATTCCCGCCGGGTCGATCTTTGGCCTGCTGGGCCCCAATGGTGCCGGAAAGTCGACCATGATCAACATCATGGCCGGTCTTGTCACCAAAAGCGCGGGCAGCGTGAACATCTGGGGGTTCGACCAGGACCAGAACCCGCGCCAATCGCGGGCCGCCATCGGCGTCATGCCACAGGAGCTGAACCTCGACCCGTTCTTCTCTCCCCGAGGCGCGCTGGAAGTGCAGGCCGGACTGTACGGTGTCCCGAAATCTCAACGCCGCTCTGACGAGATCCTCGAAATGATCGGCCTTTCCGACAAGGCCGAGGCCTATGCCCGCACCCTGTCTGGAGGCATGCGTCGTCGCCTTTTGCTGGGCAAGGCGCTGGTCCACCATCCGCAGATCCTCGTGCTCGACGAACCCACGGCGGGCGTCGACATCGAATTGCGCCAAATGCTCTGGACCAACATCCGCAAGCTGAACCGCGACCGCGGCATGACCATCATCCTCACCACCCACTATCTCGAGGAAGCCGAGGAAATGTGTGACGAGATCGCCATCATCAACCACGGCGAACTGGTGGCCCGCGACAGTACGCGCAATCTTCTGGGCCAGATCGACCGCAAGACCATGGTGATCGACCCGATGGACCGCCCCGAGACCCTGCCCGAGATAGAAGGCCTGAGCGCCTGCCGCCGCGACGATGGCACCCTCGCCTTCAGTTACGAGGCCAGCAAGATCACCGCCGAAGCCGTGCTCGAAGCCGTCCACAGCGCCGGTATCCGCATCCGTGACGTGAAAACCGAACAGGCCGATCTCGAAGACGTCTTCCTGTCCCTCACCTCAAGCCGCTGACACAACAGCCGATCATTGCAGCCCGGCGGTGCCGCCGGGCGTCCCCCTATCGGCTCGTTAGATCGGAAAATGATTGCCCGCTTTCCCGCGCGATCAATCCGCGAAAAGGTGTTGTGTCTTCGCAAGTTTCTCTGCCGCCTCGTCATTGATCGACAGGAACTCTTTCAAAGCCGCAACGTGGTCCGCCACATCGTCGCCTTCGCGCATCCGCACGTGGTTTTCGAAGTTTGCATCGCGAATGCGGTCGCCTTCCAGAACAATATCCTGACGGATGGTCGGCAACAGGCGCTGGATCGTCTCGGCCGGGGTCTGCGATCCCGCCAGACCAATCCGCGAGGCATGGCCGACGAGGTACTCATCGGAAAATTTGCACTCAAGCTCAAGCAGACGCGTGCCGGAGCGGTCGCCAAAGAAGTCATAGAGCAAGTCCACCGACGAGGGATCAAGACAGATCACCAGCCGGTTGGTATCGAAATAGTCAAACAGCATCCGCATCAGCGCCCGGCGGTGGCGCGTCCGCTTGCCCAGCGTGGCCTGAATGCCGCCAAGATCGGGCAGTGGCGTGCTTTCTTCGTTGAACAGATAGGCAATCGCCGCCAGCCCCGTGGTCTGGGCGATATTCTCGGTCAGCCGCTTGGCGACGTGCCACTTCTTGCAGACGATGATCAGCAATTCGCGGTCCCGCCCAAGCGTCGATTCCGTCTCCCAGAACCGCGAGGCAAACCGCCGCCCGATCCGGCCGCGACCGGTCAGGAACTTGAACAGGCTCGGCCCTTCCGCCGAAATCTGGAACCGCACGTCCTTGGCGGTAAACAGATCGGCCAGCCGCTGCTTGAGGTCCAGCGCCTCGGGGCTGATCTTGCGGGCAAACAGGTAGTCCTGACTCAGCAACAGGTCATAGTGATCGTTGTAGAAGGTCAGCGGCATCCCGTAATCGGTGAACATCAGGAAGGTCAGCGTGCGGGTGCGGATTTCCCGTTCGGGCACAAGGTGGCGCACGATGGTCTGGAAAAACGTCTCATCGGGAATCCAGGTCGTGCGGAAGAACCGCATCACATCCTTGCGCTTGCGGGTGAACTCCAGCACCGCCTCGATGGTCTGGCGCCGCAGACACCACCATTGCGATCCGATCTGCACCTGGATGTCCGGCGGGATCTCGCGCGTCAGGCCAAGACGTTTCTGAAGATTGTAGGAGGCATAGAACCGCCGTTTCTGGGTCCGTTCGTTGAACCAGTGACGATAGATCAGGCGATCCATCTTCATCCCGGTCTTGATCCAGTCGCTTTCGATGAAATCAAAACTCTCGATCACGTCGCAGTCGTTGTCATCGAGATAGTCATGGATATAGTCCGCCGTCTTGATCGGCTGGCAATCGCCCGACAGCATGTAGAAATGGGTGGCACGCGGAAAGGCCTCGACCGCGGCTTCGACGGCATAAAGCGTGGCCTCTACAAGCGACCATTCACCCCAGCCGCACTTGATCCGCTTGGTCGCATAGGCCACGTTCGGATTGTCGGCGAGACCGTCCTGGATGAGCTGAAAATACTCTTTCTTGGCGCGCGCGTCGAAGTGGATCGAAATATAATCCCCCGCCGCAGTCAGCATCTGAGCTTGCTTTACGATCGCCTCGGGGTCCTTATGACACAGAAGAATAAAGGCGATTTTTGCCATATTGGAAACCAACACCCCGTTTTACATTGATTGTTTATCTCAATAATGCTGAACGGACGTTGAATAAACAGACTTTCTTTGCTTTTTTACGGGCAAACCAAACTGTGGCCGAAATGTCCGGATCACGGTGATACTGGAGGCAATTGAGATATGGGCTTTCCCGGCACCTGGATGACCGAAAGCGAAAGCGTGGTTTACCGCGTTGTTCCCAAATGCGCGTGTTCGACCATCGGTCAGATCATGTATTATTCCGATCACGGCGAATTTTTTGACGGCGATATTCACGATGCCACCGGCGGCATGCACAAGTGGGCCATCGACGCGAGCCAGGATCCGATCACGCGCAACGTGCAGTCACACGGCTCTTACGCCTTCACCTGCGTGCGCAACCCCTATACCCGCATCCTGTCGTCCTTCTTCGACAAGATCTGCGGCATCCAGCGCAACGGCAAACGTTACCGCGGCAATCTCGTGCCGATGCTGATCCAGAAATACGGCATCGAGGTCGGTGGCGATGACGGCAAGCAGGAGTTCGACCAGATCAAGAGCTTCCGCCGCTTCCTGCTGTTCGCCCGCGACACCATCCGCTGGCGTCGCCCGATGGACCCCGACATCCACTGGTCGGCCATGTCCGGCCACGTCTCGACCTTCATCGTGAACGGCGGGCGGTACGACAACATCTTCTGGACCGAAAAGTTCAACGACGGCATGCAATCGGTGCTGGACGCCATCGACACCAAGGCCGAGGTCGACATCAACGCCATCCCGCGATTCAACGAATCCGAAGGCCACGGCCCCAAGCGTGCCCACCCGGTTGAAGACTATTTCGACGACCTGTCGATGCATCTGGTCTACGAAATCTACAAACGCGATTTCGATCTGTTCAAATACGATTTCGAAGACCCGTCCAACAAGATGCCGATCGGCGAGATCGACCTTGAAGAAGTCCACGCAAAGCTGGGCGACTAAGGCCCCGTAGTCAGGAAGACCACCATGAAAGCACGGATCAAATGGGCCGAGGGCCGCAGCTTTGTCGGCACCTCGGGCACGGGCCACAGCATCGTTCTGGGCACCAGCCACGGCGAAGGCGGCACCCCCGGCCCGAGCCCGATGGAGCTTTTGCTGCTCGGCACCGCGGGCTGTTCGGCCTATGACGTGGTGTCGATCCTCGAGAAACAGCGCCAGCGCATCGAGGACGTGCAGGTCGAGGTTGACGCCGACCGCGCCGAGACCGACCCCAAGGTCTTTACCCGCATCCACCTGCATTTCATCGTCAAGGGCCGTGGTGTCGGTGAAGCCCAGGTCGAAAAGGCCATCGCGCTTTCGGTCGACAAGTATTGCTCGGCCTCGGCCATGATGGCGGCCACGGCAGAGGTTACTCACGACTTTGAAGTGGTGGACACCGAGTAAGCCCCGCGAGAAAGGGGCTCTGCCCCTCGCCCTGCGGGCTCACCCCGGGGTATTTTTCCAAGAAGAAGACAGGGGCGCTTAGAGCAGCCCCTTGTCGCGGAACAGGGCCTGAAGGTTGCGGTCGGCGCGCGGGCCCATGTGGCGGATCACTTCGCCGGCCACGGTACAGCCCATCTCTCCACAGGTGCGGATGTCGGCGCCGGTGGCGAGGCCAAACAGGAAACCGGCGGCAAAACCGTCGCCGGCACCGGTGGCATCCACCGGGATGATCTTTTCGACCGGCACGTCGACCCGAACACCGTTCTGGATGATCGAGACGCCATCGCCCGAGCGGGTACAGGCCACAAGCGGGCAGATCGCGGCGGTTTTCTCGAGCGCCGCTTCGAGGTCATCGGTCTCGAACAGCGATTTGATCTCGTCCTCGTTGCCGATGACATAGTCCAGCTCGTGTTCGATCAGCATCAGGAAATCGGTGCGGTGCCGCTCGACACAGAAGGGATCGGAAATCGCGATCCCCGCCTTGCCGCCCGCGGCGCGGCAGGCCCGGGCCATCGCGATAAAGGCTTCCTTGCCCTTGTCCTTGTCGAACAGATAGCCCTCGAGGAAGACAATCTCGGTATCGGCGGCCACGGCGGCGTCCACGTCCTCGGGGCCAAGTTCGGCGGAAATGCCAAGGTAGGTGTTCATCGATCGCTCGCCATCGGGCGAGACGAAGATCATCGAGCGCGAGGTCGGCAGTTCGCCGCCCGCCACCGGCGGGTTCACGAAACGGGTGCCGTCCATCTCCATCGCGTCGGCATAGAAATGGCCCAGCGCGTCATCATGCACACGCCCGACAAAGCCGGTTTTCAGACCCAACTTGCCGATCCCCGCCAGCGTGTTTGCGACCGAACCACCGGCGGCCTGCTTGCGGTTGTCCATCGCGCCGTAAAGCACCTCGGCGCGGTCCTTCTCGACCAGCTGCATGATGCCCTTTTCGATGCCCATCATCTCAAGGAAAGTGTCTTCCGCCGTGGTCAGCACATCCACGATGGCGTTGCCGATGCCGACAACCTTGTAGGTCTTGCTCATAGGTTCTTGTCCTCAAACATGCAGAGATCACGGATGAGACAGGTGCCGCACAGGGGTTTGCGCGCCTTGCAGACATAGCGTCCGTGCAGAATCATCCAGTGGTGAGCGTGGAGTTGGAAATCCACAGGTATATTGTCTTCGATGGCGCGTTCAACCGCGACCACGTCCTTGCCCGGACACACGCCCGAGCGGTTGCCGAACCGGTAGATATGGGTGTCCACGGCCTGTGCCGGATAGTGCCACCACATGTTCAGCACCACGTTTGCCGTCTTGCGCCCGACGCCTGGCAGGCTCTCGAGCGCGGCCCGCGAACAGGGAACTTCACCGCCGTATTGTTCAACAAGGATGCGCGACAGCTTGATGACGTTCTTTGCCTTGTTCCGGTAGAGACCGATCGTCTTGATGTGTTCGATCACCCCTTCTTCGCCCAGCGCCAGCATCTTGTCGGGCGTGTCGGCGATCTTGAACAGTTCGGCCGTGGCGCGGTTCACGCCCTTGTCGGTGGCTTGCGCAGACAGGGCCACCGCCACCACCAGCGTAAAGGCGTTGACGTGGTCCAGCTCGCCCTTGGGCTCGGCTTCGGCTGCCTGGAACCGCGTAAAGATCTCGCGGATTGTATGATAATCAATTTGCTTGGCCATGTGTGCGGTATGCCCTTTGCCGGTTGACCCGGCAAGGGGCAATGCACGGCTCAGGGTTTCCAGCCGGGTCCGGAGAACAGATAGTGCCAGACTTCACGCCCCGCTTTCGCGCGTCGCAGATCACGCACCAGCGCCGGGATTTCCGAGAACCACACCTTGATCGGGTTCTGGCTGTCGAAATCGGTGGTCAGCCCATAGCGCGGCCGCTCTTCTTCCACCTGGAAGGTGTTGAACAGGCGATCCCAGATGATGGTGATGCCACCATAGTTGCGATCAAGGTACTTAGCATCGCTGCCGTGATGCACCCGGTGGTGCGACGGGGTGTTCAGCACCCACTCCAACGGACCCAGTTTGCCGATCAGCTCGGTGTGCAGCCAGGTCTGGTAGGCCAGCACCACGAGGGCCGATCCAAGGACCACTTCAGGGCTGAACCCGATCAGGACCATGGGCACATGGGCGATCAGCGACCACAGACTTTCCAGCGGGCCAAACCGGATGCCGGTGATGATGTTATAATCCCGCGAGGAATGATGCACCGCGTGCTGTGTCCACAGCAGGCGCACCTCGTGGGCGATCCGGTGCTCCCAGTAATAGGTGAAATCGGCCAGCGCGATGGCGGCCACAACCGTCACCCAGGTGGTCGGGATCTGCCAAGATATGAACGTCGCGCTCAGCACGAACAGAACCCCGTAGGCAAAGGTCATCAGCGTGATCTCGATCAGCAGATAGGGGATCTGCGTCGAAGCGCTGGCGATCATCTCAAAGAATGTCTTGCGGCGGAAAGTGCCCTTGAAGGCGGCCTCGGCGATCTCGATCAACAGGATGGCCGCGCCGATCAGAAAGAACACCTCGTCGATCTGGGTGGCCAGAGTGGTAAAGGTTTCGGATGTCATGCCGTGCCTCCCCGTACGCCGGATTGAAGGGTGCGCCAGGCCAGCGCCGCTGCCTGTCGATGGGTTGCCTCACCGTCGCGCACCATGGTCCACGCGGCGAACAGCAGGTTTTCATAGGCCTGCACGATCCAGGGCGTCGGCACATCCTGTGCAAACCCGCCTTCGGCCTTGGCCTCTTCAACAGCTTCGGCAAGCTCGAGCGCGTCGCGTTTTCGCGCCTCGGCAATCGACGGCACGTTGTCCAGCGGCTCTTTCTCGAGGAACATCTGCCGTTCGGCCAGAGGGATCATCGCCTCAAGCGCAAGGCGCAGGCCCTCGGTATAGCTGGTGGCGTTCTTGGTCGCGGCCTCGACAGCCGCGTCCAGCTCTTCCATCGCCCGATGCGCAAGCGCGATCATCAGGTCCTCGCGGCCCTTGAAATGGCGATGCAGGGTGGCACGGCCAACACCGGCGGCCTCGGCCACATCGGCAAGGGTGGCGGTGGGTTTCGCCGCAAAGACAGCAAAGCCCGCTTCGATTATGGATGTTTCTGTTTTACTCATCATGATACACAAATGTCTCATTCGAGACAAAAATGTCAATAATACGCAAAGCAAAACCGTGCAAAGCACGGTAATCAAAGGTTATTTTTTCAAACTTGCGCGGCGGCTGTCTACTCCAGCGGCAGCACAAACACCGTGTCAGACCACCCATCAAGATTGCAGCGCGCCCGGATGTGCACCGTTTTGAGCCCCTCCGGAACCACCACGCCCGACAAGGAGCGCGTAAAGGGTTGTTCGGTCACATGGGGATGCAGCAACTCGCGCACCCCAAGCACCTCACCCTCGGGCGTTTCCACCCGCCAGCCATCGGCATAGTGCTCCCATCCCGTGTCCGGGTGGCTTAGCGTCACGTCATAGCGCCATCCCGACCCCGCCTTCTGCGCCTTCGCGGACTCGACAACGGGAAACTCCGCCAACGCGGGCGTGGCTAAAAGAAGAAAAGGGATCAGGTATCGCATGGCCCCACCATACGGCAGGCCATGCGGCTCACAAGTCACGCTTGCGTGTCTTTGTCTCGTGCCTGGGCCTTTAGCATCGCTTCGATCTCGCCCAGACGGTTCAGCACCTCGTCACGGTAGGTATCGGTGCGCTCGTCCGCCTCGGCGTGGTGTGCATCCTGCATCGAGTTCACCACCAGACCCACCACGAGGTTCAGGATGATAAAGGTCGTGGCAAGGATGAAGGGCACGAAAAACGCCCAGGCGTAGGGCGCAACCTCCATCACCGGGCGAACGATCCCCATCGACCAGCTTTCCAGCGTCATGATCTGGAACAGCGAATACATCGACTGGCCAAGGGTGCCGAACCACTCAGGGAACAACTCGCCAAACAGCTTGGTCGCCATCACCGCGCCGATATAGAAGATCAGCCCCATCAGAAGGAACACCGATCCCATCCCCGGCAGGGCGTTGATCAGCCCCTCGATCACGCGGCGCAGCGACGGTGCAACCGACACCACCCGCAACAGACGCAGGATACGCATCGCCCGCAGCACCGAAAGCCCTTGGGCCGCTGGCACAAGAGACACCGCCACGATGATGAAGTCGAAGATGTTCCAACCGTCTCGCCAGAACCGCATCCGGTGCACGAACAGCTTGGCCACGATCTCGACCACGAAAATCGTCAGACAGATCACGTCAAGGAAATGGATCAGCCCGCCAACCTGCGCCATCACGGCGGGCGAAGTTTCCAACCCAAGGATGATCGCGTTGAACAGGATCACGCCAAGGATGACATTGCGGACAATCGCGCGATCCAGAACCGCACCAATGCGGTCGCGCAAGCTCGAAACGGGGGAATCAGGGGCCTGTGTCATGGGGCGTATATGGGGCAGGTCCGTGCATACGACAACAGGCTCAGAAGCCTTTGATCGTCTCCTTGGTGAATTCCGCGTATCCCGTCTGTTCATGCAGCAGATGCGCCTTCATCACCCCATGCAATTCCGGCAACTTGTAGAATGGCACCGCGGGGAAAACATGATGCTCGGTGTGGTAGGGCATGTTCCAGGCAAGAAAGCGGACAATCGCGTTGGTATAGGTCGTGCGCGTGTTGTCGAACATGTTCGCCACCTTCGGACAGCGCCCATGTTCCGCCATCAGGTAGAGCCGCAGAAACGGCTGTCCGACCAGCACCGGCAACACCCAGACCCACAACACCACCGGCGTGACCAACAGGCTCAGCGCCAGCAAAAGGTAAAGGCCCAGCATGATCCGCGCCTCTTGTTTCAGGCGCGGCTTCACCCGCTCGGGCAGATAGGGCGCATCCGCCCGCCCGCGCGCATTGACCCAAAGCTGTTTCGCCAGCGATCCCCAGTACGGCAACCCCGTCACGTGCCACAGGAACGGCCCCCAGGCGTCAAGTTTGCGGTCATAATCGGCCAGTTCCGGGTCTTTGCCAGGGATGTTGGTGAACCGGTGATGCGCAAGGTGGAAATACCGGAACCACTCGAACGGCAACAGCAGAAGCAGGCCGCAGAACCGGCCCACCCACTCGTTCAGCGCCTCACTGGCAAAGGGCGTCTTGTGTGTCGCCTCATGCTCGAGCGTGAACAGGAAAACGATCATGACACCCTGCACCGGCACCACCGCCCACCACAGCGGGCCGCCCGATGCGATCCAGACCGCCGCAAGGGCAATCAACCCCAGATGCGCCACCAGATGCCGCAGACCCGCCGCATCACTGCGCCGCGTCAAAGCCCCGGACACCTCGGCGGGAAGGGATTTCAGAAACGTCTTGTGGTCCATGCGCCCAGTAACGCCATCTTGGCCCAGCGGGTCAAAGTCAAAAGCGCAACAATCGGGTCGAATTGCGCCCGCCACGCACCTATTGTCAGGAAAAGCAGCGAGGAGAGCTTCCATGAACGACATGACCGAAGGCTATCATTTCAACGTCATGCGCCGCGCCATCGACCTGATCGATCAGGGCGGCGAGTCGATGTCGCTCGAAGATCTCGCCCGCGCGATGGACATGAGCCCGGCCCATTTCCAGCGCCTCTTCACCAAGTGGGCCGGCGTCAGCCCCAAGAAATACCAGCAATACCTCACCCTCGGCCATGCCAAGGCCCTGCTGCACGATCACTTCACCACGCTGGAAACATCGAACTCTGTGGGTCTCTCCGGGTCGGGCCGCCTGCACGATCTGTTCCTGCGCTGGGAAGCCATGAGCCCCGGCGAATACGCCCGCAAGGGCGCGGGTCTGACCATCTATTGGGGCTGGTTCGACAGCCCCTTCGGCCTGTCCCTCGTGATGGGCACCGAAAAGGGCATCTGCGGCATCGGCTTTGCCTCGGAAACCGGCGAGGAATGGGCGATGCAGGATCTCGTGTCGCGCTGGCCCAAGGCCACCTTTGTCGAAGATCCGATGTTCCTGCGCCCCTGGGTGCTTGCGGCCTACCAGACCGACAGCGCCGCCCTCGACAAGACGCCGCTCTACATGATCGGCTCGCCGCTGCAGATCAAGGTCTGGGAAGCCCTCATGCGCATCCCCTCGGGGCAGGTCAGCACCTATTCGGAAATCGCCCAGTCGATCGGTATGCCGCGTGCCGTGCGTGCGGTTGGCACCGCCGTCGGCCGCAACCCGGTCAGCTGGCTGATCCCCTGCCACCGGGCGCTGCGCAAATCCGGCGCGCTGGGCGGCTATCACTGGGGACTGCCGGTCAAACGCTGCCTTTTGGCCTATGAAGGGGCGCGCGCAGACGCGGAATAGACCCCAATTTGCCGAAATCCGCCTATTTTTCCCCCTCTAAACCTTTGGGGGATGGCATCTGTTCGCCTATATTGGAAGAAAGGCCGCAAAAGACGGCAACGACAGTCAAAACGAGGCAGCAGTCATGAAACGTATCACCCTTCCCCTTTTCGCCCTCGCGCTCGGTGGCTTGGCCGCCTGTACCGATCCCGGTTACGTGACCGGTGACGCGGGCGAGCGCGACCGCTATCGCCAGACCAAACAGGGCGCCCTGCTGGGTGGCTTGCTTGGGGCCGGCGCCGCCAAGGTCACGGGCGGCGATGCCCTCAAGGGCGCCGTGATCGGGGCCGGTGCGGGCGCCCTGATCGGCAACCACCTCGACAAGCAAGAGGCCGAGCTGCGCAGCGAACTGGATGACGATGTCACCATCGAAAACACCGGCGATCGCCTGATCGTCACCCTGCCACAGGACATCCTGTTCGACTCCGACAGCGCCTATGTCAGCCCAGCCCTGTCCGACGATCTGGTCGCCGTCGCCCGCAGCCTTCAGAAGTATCCCGACTCGGTTGTGCAGGTGATCGGCCACACCGACAACACCGGCTCTGCCGAACACAATCAGGATCTCTCCGAACGCCGCGCCGAAGCCGTGGCCGACCGCTTGATGGAAGCCGGCGTCGATTTCGACCGCATCCAGACCATCGGCCGTGGCGAGAACCAGCCCATCGCCTCGAACCTGACCGAGGACGGCAAGGCCCAGAACCGCCGCGTCGAGATCGTGATCCTTCCGAACGCGACCTGATCCACCTCTGCATTCCTGCACAGGGGTCTGCGCGGCAGGCCCCTGTTGTTTTCCTACTCGCCCGTCATAGGTTCTGATCAGACAACAGCGAACAGGATTTCCCCATGACCAAACTTCTCGGCCTGTCCGGTGCCCTGCGCCGCGAGTCCACCAACCGCAAACTCCTGCGCGAGGCGGCCCGCCTGTTCGGCGATGCCACCTATGTCGAAGCAGATCTGAACATGCCGCTTTACGACGGCGACCTCGAAGAGGCCTCCGGCCTGCCCGCCGCCGCGCAGACCCTCGTGCAGCAGATCGCCGAGGCAGACGCGGTGTTGATTTCCTCGCCCGAATATAACAGCGGCATCCCCGGTGTTCTGAAAAACGCCCTCGACTGGGCCAGCCGCGCCGACGTGAAACCCTGGACCGACAAGCCCGTCGCCCTGATGACGGCAGCGGCCGGTCGCGCAGGTGGTGCCCGCGCCCACAACAACCTGCGCCTTGCCATGGCCCCTTTCCGCGCCCGCGTCGTGAACGGCCCCGAAGTCATGGTTGCCGCCTCCGGCAGCCAGTTCGACGAGGATGGCCGCATCGCCGATAGCTACGTCAAGAACCTGACCGCGCTGATGGACACCCTACGCGCCGAAATCGCCCGCTAGAGCCGCACAGCACAGGTCCGCCCGGCGCTCCCGCCGGGCTGCGCCTGCCTGCCCCCCGGCAGGCGCAATTGCGCCCGCCCAGGCAGGCACAGCCCTCGACTCTTCATCTCTATCTCAAGAAGTACCCGCTAAATCCGGTTGCTGACCTCGATCAGGTTGCCATCCGGATCACGCAGATAGACCGACAGGATCGGCCCCGTCGCCCCCGTCCGGCGCACCGGGCCTTCCTCGACCTCGATGCCCTTGGCCGCCAAATGCGCCTGCCACTCCGCAACTGGCACCTCGCTCAGGAAACACAGGTCGGCCGATCCCGCCATCACCCGCGCCGCCTTGGGCTCGAACTCGGCCCCGCTCTGGTGCAGATTGATCTTCTGCGCCCCGAACTTCAAAGCCCAGCGCACCGTCCCGTCAGCAGGGCGGAACTCTTCCGCCTCCATGCCCAGCACATCGCAATAGAACGCGCGCGTTGCCGCCACATCGGCGACGGTCAGCACGAGGTGATCAAGCGACGACAGCACCGACTTCACAACAGGGCCGCCGTCGGCTTCATGCGCCCGGTGACCAATCCGTCCCAATTACGGATCGCCCCGTTCACGAACTTCTGCGCCGTCGGATGGGCCGTGTCCAGCACGCCCAAACGCACGAGGATTGCCGCCATAACGCATTCCGCACCGCGGGTGCCACCGTCGACCACCTTGACCGACACGCCCATCTTCTTTTCGGGAATGATCGCGATGAAATAGGCCTCGGCCCCGGTTTTCACCGCCACCTTGTGATCCATCGCCCGCATCAGTTCGGTACAGGCCCGCCCTTCGCCCGCCACCAGTTCGGGATAGACCGCCATCGCATCGCGCAACCGCGCCGCCGCCCTTTCGCGCGTGTTCCCCTCGCGATCGGCCGCCGCGAAGAAGGCCATCGCACGCGCCATGCCGTGCATGGTGGTGGCAAAGTTCGGGGCGGAGCAGCCATCAATCCCGAACCCCGGCGTCTCCTCCTGCGTGACCTCTTCAAAGGCCGCCTTCACCGCCACCTGCACCGGATGGTCGGGATCAACATATTCCGGCCCCGCGCCAAGGTGTCTGGTCAGCGTCAGGAACCCCGAATGCTTGCCCGAACAGTTGTTGTGATAGCGGCACACCGGCTTGCCTTCGCGGATCAGCGCGTCCCGCGCCTCGATATCGCGCGGCTCCTGCGGGCCACAGCGGAAATCCTCGTCGCTGAACCCAAGGTCCTCCAGCCATGCCTTCACCCGAACCGAATGGATCTCGGCCCCGTTATGCGAGGCACAGGCCAGTGCCAGCTGCTCGTCTGTCAGCCCCGCCGCATCCGCCGCCCCGCTTTCGATCAGGGGCAGCGCCTGAAGCATCTTCGAAGACGATCGCGGCAGCACAACAGCCTCGGGATCGCCCCAGGCTTCGACAATCTGGCCACTCGCGTCGCACACCACCGCGTGGCCGCGATGCACACTTTCAAGGAACGGTCCGCGCCAAAGCTCTACCATCGGGACAGGTTCAGTCATGTTTCACTCGTTCATATGGGCAAATTTGTGCCAACAGGTCTTTTCCCCACTGGCCAAATCAGGCTAATATGATTGTATCGAGAAAGAAATGTTCCGCGGGACAAAAACGGGCAACAAGCCCGAGACGGAACAACCAGAGGCAAAGCACAGCTTGGAGGCTGTTTATATGGGATCACGTCTTGTGAAACTTGTTGCCACGGCAACGATGGCACTGGGTGCATTCGCTGCGCATGCGCAGGAGGCAAGCACGAACCAGATCGCCGCGATGACCTCGTGGAGCGTTTTCAAGGAAAACAGCCCCAAGGAATGCTGGGCCGTTTCCACCGCCGAGGAAAGCGTGAACACCAAGGATGGCAACGTCGTGGCCGTGCGCCGTTCCGACATCCTGTTCATGGTGGTCTTCCGCCCCGAGGTGAATGTCGCCGGCCAGGTCGGCTTTACCGGCGGCTACCCGTTCAAGGGCGGCTCGACCGTGAACCTCAATATCGACGGCCAGAGCTTCGAACTGTTCACCGAGGGTGAATGGGCCTGGCCTGCCTCGACCGCCGATGACGCCAAGATCGTCACCGCCATGAAACGCGGCTCCAAGGCCAAGCTGACCGCCATGTCGGCCCGCGGCACCAAGACCGAAGACAGCTTCTCGCTGCTCGGCTTCACCGCCGCCGTCGAGGAAGCTGACAAACAGTGTAAGTAAGTCAGCCCCGCCATCCGGACGCCCACGCGCCCGATGGCACCAGAATAACAAGTGCATCCCAAAGTAAGGGCACACCGGGACCCACAAAGGGCCCATATAACAGGCACACCCACGGAGGACATCGGCCGCACGAACGGCCGGGCAAACCGTCAAAGGGGGGCAGAGCAGTGAAACTACAGGCGCAACAGGCGTTGCCTGAACCCAAACCCGTATCCGCAGCCGGTCTGCCGTGCGTCCTGCGCGGCACCATGATTGCCACGCAACGCGGCGAGATTCCCGTCGAAGACCTTCAGGCCGGAGACCGCGTTGTCTCGCGCGATCGCGGTCTTGCCACCGTGCGCTGGATCGGCGTTCTCCAAGTCGACAGCCACCTCACCTCGGACGAGGCCCCGGTGAAAATCCCGCGCGGCGCGCTTGGCCGCAATGTCCCGATCCGTGATCTCTATGTCGCCCCCGATCAACGCCTCTGGCTGCGCGGCGCGGCCTTCAAAGATCTCTTTGCCTCGCACGAAGTTCTGATCCCGGCCCGTCACCTTGTTGGCTGGCACGGCATCTCACAGGTCACCTATGTGCCCGACGCGGAATACCATCTCGTACTGTTCGACCAGAGCGAGATCATCGTCGCCGACGGCCTTCAGGTCGAAAGCGTGCATCCCGGCGGCTCACTCGATGCCTTCGCCTGCACCGCCCGCGACGCCATGATCGCCCTGTTCCCCGAACTCACCCACCTCGCCGGAGCCGGAGGCGCCCCCCGCCGCCGTCTTGACCGGACTGAGGCCCAAAGCGCGATGGCCAGCCACCGCCGCCATTAAGTCCGAGGGGCTAGTCGTACTGCGCGAGGTAATCGCGCAGTGTCCGCCCCGGCATATCCTCGTAAAACCGCCCCGTCGGCAGGGTCGCCTCGATCCGGTCCACCCGGAACACCCGAAAATCTTCGCGCAACTCGCACCAGGCGCACATCGTCCAGACGCGCCCCCAGTATTCCAACTGAAGTGGCCAGACATGCCGCGTGCTGCCCACCCCATCCAGCCGCCTGTATTTTAACGCCAGCACCTCGCGGCCGCGAATGGCGGACCGGATCACCGGCATATGGGCAAACCCGGCCTCGATCTCGGGCGAGGCATAGACCGAAACACCGCTGTCGGGCGCGGCCTCTGGCTCCGGCATCGCCGCATCCACCTTGCCCAGAACCCGCGCCGCCGCCTGCTGCAACTCCGGGTCCGAAGTCTGCCGCACAAGCGCCGCCCCAAGGTGCAGCGCCTCCAGCTCGATCTGCGTGAAGGACATCGGCGGCAGGAACACCGGCGCGCGCAAGAGATATCCCACGCCGCGCTCCCCCTCGACGGGGATACCGCTCGCCACCAGCGAATCCATGTCGCGATAGATGGTCCGGACCGATACCTCCATCCGCTCCGCCAGGTCCTGCGCCTTGTGCAGACGTCCATCGCGCAACACCTGGATGAGATCAAAAAGACGATCGGTCCGGCGCATCGGGGTTACATTTCTCCGTGAACGGTGGCGTGGCTCATCTGCACAGTGCCCGGATCAATCGCCGCCATCAACTGCCCCAGTTCCGGATGCGCCTCGGGATCAAAAGCGGCGCTGGCGGCCTTGGCGCTCTCCATGTCCTGCCATTCAACAATATCCTGCCAGGTGCCGTCTTCCCCCTCGACAAGCCGCCGCCGCTGAAACCCTGGCTGCGCGCGTACAAAGCCTTCGCTGCCGCACCAGGCCATCTTGATCTCTTCGGCACCAACGCCGGGGTTGAGGGAAAATCGAACGGTTTCGATGACTGACATCACGTGTCTCCTTTTCAGTTGTGATGCCGCCCTCATGACAGCCCCCAACTGACAGGGTCTGTCAGTTGGCCACACATGAAACCAAAATTGCCAGGTTTTCTTGCAATTTCGTGCTAATGGTATATCTGACGCGTCTGATTTCACACCCAGGACCCAAAGCCCATGACCGCCAGCGCACCGATCACGCAGGACGTGATGACCATCCCGCGGAAAACCCCCGAAGGCGACAAGATCAACCTTGTCGGCCTGACGCGTGACGCCATGCGCGAGGTGCTGATCGCCAATGGCACCCCCGAGAAACAGGCCAAGATGCGCACCGGCCAGATCTGGCAGTGGATCTACCAATGGGGCGTGCGTGACTTCCACGAGATGACCAACCTCTCCAAGGCCTACCGCGCCGAACTCGACGAAAAGTTCGAAGTCGCCGTGCCCGAGGTGGTCAGCAAACAGGTCAGCGAAGACGGCACCCGCAAATACCTCGTCCGCATTGCCGGCGGCCACGAGGTCGAAGTGGTCTATATCCCCGAGGAAGATCGCGGCACCCTCTGCGTCTCCTCGCAGGTCGGCTGCACCCTCACCTGTTCCTTCTGCCACACCGGCACCCAGAAACTCGTGCGCAACCTGACGGCGGCCGAAATCGTCGGCCAGATCATGATGGCGCGCGACGACCTTGGCGAATGGCCGGAACGCGGCGCACCCAAGGACGAAACCCGCCTCCTGTCGAACATCGTGCTGATGGGCATGGGCGAACCGCTCTACAATTTCGAAAACGTCCGCGACGCGATGAAGATCGCGATGGACCCCGAGGGCATCTCGCTCTCGCGCCGCCGCATCACGCTTTCCACCTCCGGCGTGGTGCCGGAAATCGCCCGCACGGCACAGGAAATCGGCTGCCTGCTGGCGATCTCTTTCCACGCCACCACCGATGAAACCCGCGACGTGCTGGTGCCGATCAACAAACGCTGGAACATCGAAACCCTGCTCGAGGCGCTGGCCTCCTATCCCAAGGCCTCGAACTCGGAACGCATCACCTTTGAATACGTGATGCTGGCCGGCGTGAACGACAGCGACGAAGACGCCCACCGCCTGATCGACCACATCAAGCGCCACGACATCCCGGCCAAGATCAACCTGATCCCGTTCAACGAATGGCCCGGCTCACCCTACAAACGGTCGTCCAACAACCGCATCCGCGCTTTCGCCAACATCATCTACCAGGCCGGTTATGCCTCGCCGATCCGCACCCCGCGCGGCGAAGACATCATGGCCGCCTGCGGGCAGCTGAAATCGGCCACCGAACGCGCCCGCAAGTCGCGCAAGCAGATCGAGGCCGAAGCGGGCCTCTCCGGCAGCTGATATTTTGCGAGGCGCTGCCTCGCGCTCCGGGGTATTTGCCCCAAGAAGAAAAGATGCGCCCCGAATTCCAAAGCGGAGTTCGGGGCGTCTTCTCCTTGGGCGGCCATCGGCTCCCCAGCCTGTACCGCGCGTCTATTGAACACGGTCGGGATTAAGGAAACCTTGCTTCTTCTTGGAAAAATACCCTGGGGGAGCGGCGCAACCGCCCTTCGGGTGGGGGCGTCGTGGGGGGCAAAGCCCCCGCACCTGCCCCAAACTTTCCTCATTTCCGGTAGAAAACCGCCCAGATCAACAGTCAGTTTCCAAACTGTGAACAGTTAACCTTTGGAAGGAAACGACCCATGGCACATGCAGATATTGGCGGCGCTTGCATCGATTCGCCGACCCTCGACCTGATCACCCGCGAGCGCAGCAAGGCGCTGAGCACCCGCGAATGGAAATTCCGTCTTGCCGGCTACGGCTATGCGATCAAGGACGTCAAAGGCGCCCAGGTCGTCACCAAGCTGCCGCAGGGCACCGAACTGGGCGTGCTTCCCTCGCAGATCCACTAACGGCCCGGGATCACATCCCGCGGGGCACAGTCGCCCCAGCTGTCGATCACCTCGATCGCCTCTTGGGCCGTCTCCACGAAACGGAACAGCTCGAGATCGTCCGCCGAGATGGTGCCCGCATCCGCCAGCGCCTCCCAGTTGATGATCTTCTCCCAGAAGTCGCGCCCGAACAGCAGGAAGGGCACGCATTCCATGCGCCCGGTCTGGATCAGGGTCAGCGACTCGAACATCTCGTCAAGCGTGCCAAACCCGCCCGGGAAGCAGCAGATCGCCTGCGCCCGCATCAGGAAGTGCATCTTGCGGATCGCGAAATAGTGGAAGTTGAAACACAGCTCCGGCGTCACGAACTCATTCGGCGCCTGCTCGTGCGGCAACACGATATTCAGACCGATCGACTTGCCACCCGCATCAATCGCACCACGGTTGCCGGCCTCCATCACACCGGGGCCACCGCCCGTCACGATCACGTTGGTCTTGCCATCACTGCGCAGGGTCATCAGCCGGGCAAACTCGCGCGCCTCATCGTAATACTTCGACAGGTTGGCTAGCGTCTCGGTGCGCGCGGTGTCACGTTTGGCAGGCTCCGGAATGCGCGCCCCACCAAACATCACGATGGTGCCTTCGACCCCCTGGTCCACCAGTTCCAACTCGGGCTTGTGCAGCTCAAGCTGAAGCCGCACCGACCGCATTTCGTCCCGACACAGAAAATCCTGATCCGCATAGGCCAGCCGATAGGCCGGCGACATGGTCTGCGGCGTCTGCGGCACGTGGCTGGCGGTATCGGCATCCGTATGGGCGCTCGGCAGCGGGTTGCGGCGGCTCTGTTCGTTCATCACTGGTACTTTCCTGTTCGACACTTTCTTTCAGGCGTATCCCAGATGCCCGCCCTTGGCCAGTGACACCCCCGTGACGCATTTTGCCGGTCTGCACGCCCGCCGCGTCGCATTGTGAACTGGCCAGACCCCTCCGATGCCGTTAGAAAGTCGCGAATCCTGAACCTTGGAGCCTTGAAAACATGTCGAACGCGCAACTTGAAGCCGCCATCGAAGCCGCGTGGGAAGCCCGCGATACCATCACCCCCTCGACCGGCGGTGAAACCCGTGAAGCCATCGAAGACACGCTGAACGCGCTGGATTCGGGCAAACTGCGTGTTGCCGAGAAGATGGAAAACGGCGACTGGCACGTGAACCAATGGGCCAAGAAAGCCGTCCTCCTTGGCTTCCGCATCAAGGACATGGAAATCCACGACGGCGGCCCGCAGGGCGGCGGCTGGTGGGACAAGGTCGACTCCAAGTTCAAGGGCTGGGGCGACCACGAGTGGAAAGAAGCCGGCTTCCGTGCCGTGCCGAACTGCGTTGTCCGCAAATCCGCCTTCATCGCACCGGGTGCGGTCCTGATGCCGTCCTTCGTGAACCTCGGCGCCTATGTCGACGAAGGCACCATGGTTGACACCTGGGCCACCGTTGGCTCCTGCGCGCAGATCGGCAAGAACGTGCACCTCTCCGGTGGCGTCGGTATCGGCGGCGTTCTGGAACCGATGCAGGCCGGTCCGACCATCATCGAGGACAACTGCTTTATCGGCGCCCGTTCGGAAGTTGTCGAAGGCTGCATCGTGCGCGAAGGCTCGGTCCTTGGCATGGGTGTTTTCATCGGCCAGTCGACCAAGATCGTCGATCGCGAAACCGGCGAAGTAATGTACGGCGAAGTGCCGGCAGGTTCGGTTGTTGTTGCGGGCTCGATGCCCTCGAAGAACGGCATCAACCTCTACTGCGCCGTGATCGTGAAACGCGTTGACGCCAAGACCCGTTCGAAAACCTCGATCAACGATCTGCTGCGCGACTGATCCCGGACGCCAGCCTGATGATCCAAGCCGTGCGAGACCCTGTCTCGCGCGGCTTTTTTAATCCGCCCGGTAGGTCGACCCGAACCACTTTTCCAGAAGCGCGTTATAGGTGCCGTCTTCCTGCAACTCGAGCAGGGTGCGGTTGATCGGCTCGCGCATCATGCTGCCGGTGGGCAGGGCGATGCCATAGTTCTCCGGCCGGTACACCCGGTCGATCAGGCGCGCCTTACCGGCCCCTTCGCCCTGCGCATAGTAGGCAAGGATCGGGCCATCAAAGACCACCGCATCCGCGTCGCCGGTTGCAAAGGCGCGCAGCATCTTTTGCGGATCATCATGACCGACATAATCGATCTGACGCCCGGCAAGGAATTCGGAACTGGTCGAGCCGCTCACGGTGGCCACGGTCCGGTTGTCCAGATCGTTGATCGAATCCACGTTCGACTGCAGCGCGTCCACCGTCACCGCAGCCGTGATCGTCGCCACGAAGACCGACACCACGAACAGGCTCGACACCACCAGAACCACCGCAAAAAACCGCCCGAAGCGCGACATCGGCATCCGCTCTTCGAAACCGCCGTTCACCACGAGGTTCAGCGCCCACCAGAAGGACGGGAACATCGCATCCTTGGCAGAGCGGTCGAAAAACGGCTGGTGCCGCCGTTCGAAAACCCACATCAACATGCCGCCACCGAACAGCACGCCCAGCGCGATCAGCCCGAGGAACAGGATTTCTCGGGTCATCAGAACGCCGATCTGCTGAAAGGTGCCCTCTTCGCGCGGCAGCATGATCTGCAAGCCGCTTTCAAAGATCGGCAGCGAGAAATCCATCTCGCTTTCGCGGGCCGCGGTGATCGAGATATTGGCAATCGCACCATCGACGCTGTCGTTGCGCACCTGGTCCAACATCTCGCCAAACGTCGGCGAGGGCACAAAGCGTACCTCGTGGCCAAGGCGCGTCGCGATCTCGCGCATCAGGTCAATGCTGAAGCCAGATGCCTCGCCCTCATCGAGAATGGCAAAAGGCGGGCGGTGGACCGACGAGAAGACTAAGGAGTCCGTGCTCTGCGCATAAGACGACTGAACCACGGATACCAATAGCGCCACGGCAAGCGTGACGGTCTTCACGATTTTCATAGACCCAACCCATCCCATTTGTTCGGACCGTCTTCCTTCATGGCCCGTCATGGCGGCAGGGTCAACGCGGCATGGCGCTACGTCACCTGTAAATACACGTTATTGGACAAGCAGCGCCCGCGCTTCGAAACCACGAAGCGAAATCCGCGCGCTTGGACCATAGTCAAAACCCTTCGACCAGTCGCGCGATGGCATCAGCCGCAGGATCTCTTCGCGGGTTTCGGCGTCAAACGCCCCGACAGTTTCCTCGCCCGGATGATAGCTCTCGCTGTCCAGACCGTTGCCGCGCACGATCTCGTGGCGGTCAAACAGGATGTGTACATAGGTCACGTCCGATCCATCGGCACGACGGCGGATGGTGCTGTCATTCACCAGGTCCTTGGCCTTGACCAGAACCTCACTCTCGCCAAACAGAAGGCTGGCCCGTGCCGAGGTCAGAAGCACCCGGTGATTGGGGGAAAACTCGACCCGACCATGATGGCCCAGCGCCCCCGCTTCGAAACAGACCGGCGCATCCAGACCATCGGCCTTGCGCGTGGTGCGCCCGATCCAGCGCAGCGGCTGGAACCCGTTGTCGCGGGTCAGAACAAGATCACCGGCAGACAGGTCTTCGACATTCACCTCTCCCTTGTCGGTGATCACCTTGGTGCCCGCCACGAAACAGGGTGCCGTGGTCAGGTTCACAAAACCGACGTCGGTGTTTCCAAGATCATCCGCAACTGTATAGGAGAACACGTTGGTGCCAAGCTCCCCGTCCGATTCAATCGTCACCGTACCGTCGGCATTGAAGGTCACGCTCTCGCCGGTCGGCAGGATGATCGGTGTCCCCACCACGACCTCTTCGCCGTTGATATGGGTGATGTTCAGCGTCGCGCCCGTCGAACTGGTGTCATTGTCACGCAGGTCAAAGGTGTATTCGCCGGTCTTGCCGACGGTCAGGTCATCATCCCCCGCCACCAGCGCGGTCTGGATCGAATCGCCGGCAATCAGCAGGTTACTGTCATAGATCCCGTCCCCACCGTCGGCGATGGCGATCTTGATGGTGTTCTCTTCGCCGGGGTTCACATTCGCCTTCAGCGTCATGGTAACGGTGAAACCGTCCATCTCGGTATTGGCAACTTCGGCGTTCTGCGGGTTGTCGATATAGAGGTTCTCGTTCGACCCGGTGTTGATGTTGTTGATGGTGATATCGCCATCGCCAACCGTCAGCTCGGCCTTTTCGCCATTGACCCAGATGCCAACCGCGTCGTTGAAACCGGAATTCACGTACTCAAGGTATTCTTCGGACGAAAAAACCACCTGCATCGTCAGAACAGAGCCCTGAGGCACAAAAGTGGCCTCGAAGATCGCGGCATCATAGGTCTTGGCGCTGGCAATCGCCTCGAGGTCGGAATCGCCCGCCAGTTTCCAATCGGTCGACTCGTTCGCCTGCTGGTTCGGATCACCGCTGTCGCGCGTCACGTCCGTCGCCTTGCCGGTCGACAGGATCACGCCGGAGTCCGATGGCGTCAGGTTGGGGGCAACCGTATCGCCATTTGAGTAAATCCCCGACGCCTCGGATGCGCCGGTGTAAGTTGCTGATTTGATCGTGATACCTGAGCCGAACATCGCCTCGGCCATCGCCATTGCAGAAGCGGACGTGTTTATCGGCAGCTCGGAAGCCGTTACCATACTCATACCTCAATACTTTTTACACTACTCGTTGCAGCCTACATCGCATGAACAGGGCGATTCTTCTATTGGTTGAGTCGGGAACACTCTGATGCGGAATCGCGAACAATCACCACCATAAGACGCTGGAGTTCGTGTTCACCCGGGGCCAGCCAATTGCACTCATAAAGCTCTACCACAGTACCCTTAACTTCCACTCATCCAACTTCTGGACTGTCCCGGATGAACGATCCCTTTCTATCAGCACGCGTCTTGAAAAACTCTTGCGCGAAGGAAGGAAAATGCCGGGCAATAGATACAAATCCTACCCTTTCGGATAGGCCGCACAGCTACGGCGCTTGACGCCTCTCCCCTGCCCGCGTTAAGGCCCGCGCATGGAAAAACCCAAGAAGAAATCCCGCCAACAGGTTTACACCCTCCTGGTTCAGGTCGGTCGCAAGGATGGCGACGGTCTGCCCGAAGGGGCAACCGGCGCGGCGCTGATGATCTATGCCAGCGGCGTCGACGAAGCCGAGGCGGTGCGCGAAACCGTGGCCATTCTCAAGCAGGCTGATCTCGCGCCGCTTGATGTCACCGGCTATGGCACGTTGGAAGAGCGCGAGGCACAGGGCCACGACATTCCCACCGAGGAACAGGAGCTGATGCAGCGTGCACTGGATGAGAATTCCGTCGTCGTTGCCCAGATGACCGAGTTCTACAACGGCGAGGAAAGCATGGACGCCAGCGACGAGATCGCCAACTGATCAGGCCGCCCGCTGTTCCGACAACACGATGGCTTCATAGTCGCCCAGAACCGGATAGGCCGCGCCACGGTGCTCGGGCAACATATTGCGCGGCAGGTGCCCAAACAGGCTTGATTTCAGGATATCCGGTTTCCGCCTGATCCGGCCTACGTCCATGGTTTCCACATAGGTGCCCGCCGTCTGAACCGCCTGATGGTCCGGCAGAACGACCTGGCAATAGGTCACCAGGGTCTGATCGCGTTCCCGCACCGCAGCACTGCCTTTGACAAGATGGCTGGCCGGCACCAGAACCTGCTCGGCGCCGAACAGGTATTCAACCCGGCTGCCGCCCACCACGATCCGCTGGTAAGGCGCCACCACGATATCTGCCTTCAACCCGAAATAGGGATGCCTGAGCCGCACCGGACGGAACAGGCCACGCGCCGGAACCGTACGTTTCACCACGTGCAGCACCGGCTGTAACGACCCTTCCAGCGTTTCCACCAGATCGCCCCGTTGCAACGTCCCGACCGCCCTGATGCCAAGCGATGTCAGGACAGGCGTTTCCTCGGTCAGACCCGGCATCGGCCCGATCGGCTCGATCCGATCAGAGGCGGCAAGAAAACACACGTCTTCCGACATCCATCCCGCCGCCGGGTTCAGAACCATTTCCCGAATGTCTTCCAGCGTCATGCGAACAGGGCCGCGCAGAATGGTCTGGAAACTGCGGGCCATGTCCGGCCGCTCGATCACAAGCCGCGCCCAGTCGTGATCGCGATCCCAGCTATAGGTGATGCGCAACACATCCGTACGCTGCGCCTCAGCGTCATGGCGCAACGTGGCATGTAGCATCGCCTCGCCCCGGCTGTGCACCAGGGTGACACCACCACCCGGCAGCGCCTTGAGCATGAAACTCAAGCCATGTTCAAACCCGCGCTCCAGCCCGAGAAGAAGCTGGGGCCGGTCGTCGGGCGACAGCCGCGTTTCCAGCAACAGGCTTCCGCGCCGCAATTCCTGCCCCGGATCATCCGCACCCGCGCGCGCACCCGAAAGCCCTCGGGCTTCGAACCGGGCGTTTTCGCGATCTGCGATGGCGATCCAGGTCATCTTGGCGTGATCCCCTATGCCACCTTGCTGCGCCCCAGAAGCACATCTGCCTCAAAGGTCCGCAATGTCCGCCGCGCGGCCGGGCCATAGCCCTCGCCCGTCTTTGTATCCAGCTCCGGAAACAGCGTGCCGATTTCTTCGACAATCTCTTCCTCGAAGATGTTGTTGATCTGCGGCCCCGGCAAAAAGCTCTCGGTCTCCAGACCTTGCGAAAACACGATCTGGTGGCTGTCGAACAGGACATGGAAATAGGTCACGCTGCCGCCTGTCTCGCGGCACACCTGATCATGTCCAAGCAGGTCTTTTGCCTTCACCAGAACCTCGGACTCGCCAAACAGCATCTCGGCCGCTGCATCGCGCAGCAGCACCCGGTGCTGCGGGGAAACCACCAGCGTCGCGTGATCCCCAAAGGTATTCGCCTCGATCCGGATCGGCGCCAGCGCCCCTTCGGCGGGCACTGTCCGTTGACCAACCCAGCGCACCGGCTGCGCCCCGTCATCAAAGGTCTCGACAAGGTCGCCCTCGTCAAGGTCTTCCACCGGCACATCCCCCATGGGCGTGCGGATCAAGGTGCCCTTCACGAAACAGGGGGCCGCGTTGATGGTGACAAACCCCACATCCGTGGTGCCCACATCGTTCTCGACCTTATAGGTAAAGTTGGTCACTTCCTCGTCGCTGTCGGATTCAATCGTGACCGTACCGTCCGCATTCAGCGTGATCACCTGCCCCGTCACCAGCGTCACCGAAGATCCCGCCGTCACCGCCTGCCCGTTGATATGGGTAATCGTCAGCGTGCTGCCGGTGTTGGTGTCATTGGCCAGAAGGTCCACAGTCTTGGTGGCATCCAGTCCGATATTCACGGTGTCGGTATTGGCAATCACCGAGGTCTGCACCGAATTCGCCGCAATCAGCAGGTTCGAGTCATAGTTCGAATCCGATACATCGGCGATCGCGATGCGGATGTCGTTCTCGACACCCGGATTGACCTGCATGGTCAGGGTCATGGTGATGGTGAACCCGTCCATCTCGGTGTTGTAGGCATCGTTCGTGTTGTCCACGAACAGGCTCTGGTTCTCGCCGCCGTTCACGTTGCCCGGGTCAACATCGCCGTTGCCGATCTCCATCGGCACCAGCTCGCCATTCACCCAGACCGCCACGAAATCCTGATAGATCGAGTTCACGAACTCCGGATATTCCTCCGAGGCAAAGACGAACTGCATCGTCATCGTGTCGCCGGTCGGGATAAAGGTCGCGTCCAGATAGGCCGCGTCATATGTTCTGGCACCCGCCACCGCGTTGAACTCGGACAGGTTGTTGGGCCCGCTGGAGCTGGTGGTCTGGTTGGTGTCCTGGTTGAACTGGCCATTCCGGTTGGCAAAGTAGCGCACGTCGCCCGTCGACAGCATCACGCCCGTGTCCGATGGGGCCACCCCCGGCGAAACCGTGTCCGCGTTCGAATACACCCCCGAGGAATCCCTGTCGCCGGTATAGTCCGCCGACACAACGGTGACACCCTCGCCAAAAATGGTTTCCGCCATCTCCATATCGCTGGCGTTGCGATCTACCGGAATTCTTGCCATAGCTTCTGCCCCAACATGTTCTCATGCCAAGGCATTGCATACAGCTGCGCGCACCGGTGCGTCCGGCGCTTTTGTCCTGCGATGTGACCCTAAAACCGCTCGATACGGGTTGGGCACTCTGGGTGGCCTGTTTCGGCCTTGCTGCTGTTGACCTGCCTCGGTCTTGTTATTGCCCTCACTAAACACAAATCCCGCCCGCTTGTTAAGGGCTTCCTGCCTCCGCAGCGGGGCAATCAGGGCGATTTGTGGCTTTCCGGTGCCAAATCCATGTGCCACAAAGCCGGTCAAGCCCAACTCTGCGAGACCGCCATGACCAAGACCGACGCCGCCGCCCTCACCGCTGACCTGATCCGCTGCCCTTCGGTGACCCCCGAAGAAGGCGGCGCGCTTGTGCTTCTCCAAGGCCTGCTGACCGATGCCGGTTTCGAATGCACCCGCGTTGATCGCGGCGGGATTGCCAACCTTTTTGCCCGCTGGGGGGCCAAGGGTCACGCCCGCACCTTCGGCTTCAACGGCCACACCGATGTGGTGCCCGTCGGCGACGAAGCCGCCTGGACCATGCCGCCCTTCGGCGCAGAGATCAAAGAGGGCATCATGTATGGCCGCGGCGCCACCGACATGAAATCTGGTGTCGCCGCCTTTGCCGCCGCCGCGATTGATTTCGTGAAAACCACCCCGCCCGAAGGTGCCATCATCCTCACCATCACTGGCGACGAAGAGGGCGACGCGCTCGACGGCACCACTGCGCTGCTCGACTATATGGACCGCGAAGACGAGAAGATGGCGGTCTGCCTTGTCGGCGAACCCACCTGCCCGAACGAGATGGGCGACATGATGAAGATCGGCCGTCGCGGTTCGCTCACCGCCTATTTCACCTTCACCGGCATTCAGGGCCACTCGGCCTATCCGCACCGCGCGAAAAATCCGCTGCCCGCCATGGCCCGCCTGATGGATCGCATGTCCTCGCACAGCCTTGACGCAGGCACCGACCACTTCGACGCCTCGACCCTTGCCGTGGTGACGATGGACACCGGCAATCCCGCCACCAACGTGATTCCCGCCGAATGCCGCGCCACCGTGAACATCCGGTTCAACGACGCCCACAGCGGCGCCTCGCTGACCGACTGGATGCAGGGGCTGGCAGATGAGGTGGCCAAGGACACCGGCGTCGAAATCGGCATGACCGTCAAGATTTCCGGCGAAAGCTTCATCACGCCCCCGGGTCCGCTCTCTGATCTGGTGGCCGCCGCTGTCACCGCCGAAACCGGCCGCACACCCGAGCTTTCCACCTCCGGCGGCACCTCGGACGCCCGCTTTGTCCAACACCACTGCCCGGTGGTGGAATTCGGACTGGTGGGCAAGACCATGCACAAGGTCGATGAAAACGTCCCCGTCGATCAGATCCACCAGCTGAAAGAGATCTACAGCCGCATCCTTCGAGACTATTTCGCCTGAAATCGTCTCGCACAGATGTGACCGGACAGACCTCGACAACAGGGGAATTGCGGCTCTAATCAGGCACGAACCGCCCTGAAAGGACAGCCCGATGCCCCCACGCCCAAGCCTTGTTGTCATGGTCAAGGACCCGCGCCCGGGCCGCGTGAAAACCCGACTGGGCCGTGACATCGGCATGACCCGCGCGGCGTGGTGGTTCCGCCATCAATGCCGCGCCCTCCTGCGTCGCCTTGACGATCCGCGCTGGGATCTCACCCTCGCGGTGGCACCGGATCACGCCGGACTGCAAAGCCGCGTCTGGCCCGCCCACCTGCCACGCATTCCGCAGGGGGCCGGTGATCTGGGTGACCGCATGGCCCGCGCGCTGCGCTCCATGCCGCCGGGTCCGACTCTGATCATCGGGGCCGACATTCCCGGCATCCAGCCCGCCCACATCGCCCGCGCCTTCCGCGCCCTTGGCGATCACGACGCGGTCTTTGGTCCGGCGGATGATGGCGGCTACTGGCTGGTCGGATTGCGCCACGGCGCACGCGCCCCCGCGACCCTTTTCCAGAATGTCCGCTGGTCCACCGAACACGCACTGGCCGACAGCATGGCCTCCCTGCCCGGCCTCTCCATCGCCCTCACCGACACCCTGCGCGACGTCGATACCGTTGCCGATCTGCCCCCCGTCCCCAATCGCACCGCCTAAACCCACCCGCTTTTCCACATGACGCGGCGATTGCCCCATGCTAGGGCGGGAACATGCATATGCCGTCCAAAGAAGAAGTCCTCGAATGGATTTCCGAAAACCCGACCCTCACCTCGAAACGTGACATCGCCAAGGCCTTTGGCATCAAAGGGGCTGCGCGCATTGATCTCAAGCGCCTCCTGAAGGAACTCGAGGCCGAAGGGCATTTGCAGAAACGCAAGAAAACCTACCGCGATCCCGACCGCCTGCCGCCGGTCAGCGTGCTTCAGGTCTCCGGCCCCGGTGCCGATGGTGAGCTCTTTGCCCGCCCCCTGGAATGGCATGGAGAGGGAGAGGCCCCCGCGATCCTTCTGATCCTGCGCGCCTCTGATCCGGCGCTTGGCGCGGGCGACCGCATTCTTGCCCGCCTGACCGAAGTGAAAGGCGAGGATCACGCCTACGAAGGCCGCCTGATCCGCCGCATCGGCACCAACCCGCGCCGTGTCCTCGGCCTCTTCCGCAAGACCACCGAAGGCGGACGCATCCTGCCAATCGACAAGGGCGACGGCAAAGAATGGATCGTGCTGGCCGAGGGTATCAACGGCGCACGCGACGGCGAATTGGTCGAAGCCCAGCAGACCGGCCCCAAGGGCCGTCTCGGCCTGCCCCGCGCCAAGGTTGTCGAACGCCTTGGCGATCCGTCGGCGCCCAAGGCGGTCTCGCTGATCGCCATTCACCAGCACGGCATCCCCGATGATTTCCCCGATGACGTGATCGCAGGCGCCGATGCCGCCAAGCCTGCTCCGCTGGGCGCGCGCGAAGACATGCGCGACATGCCCCTTGTCACCATCGACCCCGCCGACGCCCGCGACCACGATGATGCCTGCTGGGCACACGCCGATGATGATCCGCGCAACGAAGGCGGCCATGTGATCTGGGTCGCCATCGCCGATGTTGCCCACTACGTCACCCCCGGCTCGGCGCTTGATCGCGAGGCCCGCAAGCGCGGCAACTCCTCGTATTTCCCCGACCGCGTGGTGCCGATGCTGCCCGACCGCCTGTCCGGTGATCTCTGCTCTCTGCACGAAGGCGTCCCGCGCCCCTGTGTTGCCGTGCGCATGCAGATCGACGCCAAGGGCCAGAAGATCGGCCACCGCTTCGTGCGCGGCATGATGCGCTCCATCGCCTCGCTGAACTATGCCGAGGTGCAAGAGGCCCGCGACGGTGCCCCGAACGAACGTTGCGCCCCGCTGATGCACGAGGTGATCGACCCGCTCTATGCCGCCTACGAGGCCCTCACCAAGGCCCGCGCCGCACGCCAGCCGCTGGATCTGGACCTGCCCGAACGCAAGGTCGAACTCACCCCCGAAGGCAAGGTGGCCTCGGTGATGTTCCGCGAACGTTTCGATGCCCACAAGCTAATCGAGGAGTTCATGATCCTCGCCAACGTGGCCGCCGCCGAAACCCTGATCGCAGCGAAATCCCCGCTGCTGTTCCGTGTCCACGAGGAACCCAACCCCGAGAAGCTCGACGCCCTGCGCGAAACCGCCAATGCTGCGGGCTTCACGCTGGCCAAGGGGCAGGTGCTCAAGACCCAGCACCTCAACGCCCTCCTGAACGCCGCCGCCGGCACGGAAGACGCCGAGCTGATCAACCTCTCGACCCTGCGCTCGATGACACAGGCCTATTACAGCCCGTCGAATTTCGGCCACTTCGGTCTGGCCCTGCAATCCTACGCGCATTTCACCTCGCCGATCCGGCGCTATGCCGACCTGATCGTGCACCGCGCCCTGATCACGGCCCACGGCTGGGGCGATGACGGCCTGTCCCCCGAAGGGATCGAGACGCTGGAAAACACCGCCAGCCACATCTCGGAAACCGAACGCCGGTCGATGCTGGCCGAACGCGACACCACCGACCGCTACCTCGCCTCCTATCTTTCGGAACGGGTGGGCAATGAATTCACCGGCCGCATTTCGGGCATCGCCCGCTTCGGGGTCTTCGTGAAACTGGATGAAACCGGCGCCGACGGCCTTGTGCCGATGCGTTCCCTGGGGCGTGAATACTTCCGCTTTGACCCCGAGGAAAACACCCTGCGCGGCACGGAAACCGGCCTGACCATCGGCCTCGGCATGCGCGTCACCGTACGCCTGACCGAGGCCGCGCCAGTGACCGGCGGCATCGCGCTTGAAATCCTCGACATCGAAGGCAAAGCCCGCCCCACCGGATCAGGGCGGGGCGGACGGGGTGGCCCGGTGCGCCGCAAGGAAAGCCGCGCCAAGAAGAAGGCCGCCAAGACCAAGCGCAAGGTCAGCCGCAACCGCCGCTAGGCCGCCCCGCGCAGCGCGCCGTCTTTCGGATAGATCGAGGCGCGCACCCGTGCCACGTAGGGCGCAAACACCGCGCGCCCTTCCGCCGCCTTGCGCAGGTCGGTCGGCGCGGGCAGGGCAAGGATCATGTCCAGCACCGGTGCAATCGCCGCATCCGCTGCCGTCGGGCGATCCCCGAAAAGAAACGCCTTGTCGCCCAGCGTCACCTGCACCGCGTCCAGATCCTGCAGCATACGGCGCAACCGGTCCTGCGGCGTAAACCGCGCCATGCCCTCCGACATCAGACCCGCCTTCACATGCGCCTGAACTTCGGCGGCCACGGCCTCGCGCGCCTCAATCGGTACCCCGGCAAAGAACCCGTCGCGCATCACCGGCCACACCGCCGGATCAAGCCAGCGATCATGCACGAGACCAAGGCGCAGGCTTTCCTCGACCATCCGGATCAGGGCATGGCTCTCGGCCTTCTGCGCCTCGCTCAGCCCCGAATGGAAATTGGCCCCGGCCTCCTCTTCCAGATAGGCCTGGATAAAATGGCTGTCCGGGATAAGGCGCTCTCCCACCCGCAACACCGGCACCTTGCCAAGCGGCATCGTCGACAGGTCAAGGGCGTATTCCGGCTCCCAGGCCTGCCCCGCCATTTCCAGCAGGCACATCGCCTTGAGGCAAAACGGGGAATAGGTGGGGAACTGGGCATCGCCGTGAAAAACAATCAGCTTCATGATCGGGGTCTCCAAATGGGGTTTCGATACCGGATGGAGTAACAAGCCCTCTTGCCAGTTTCTGTCAGGAGGAGGCACTATACCCCCACCATGCCCCGCACCGATCGTCTCTTTCAGCTCATGCAGGCCCTGCGCGACCTGCCCCCGCCCGCCACCGCGCTGGCGCTGGGGCAGGAAACCGGCGTGTCCGAACGCACCATCTATCGCGATATCGACACGCTGCGCGCGCTTGGCGCGGTGATCGACGGTGAGGCCGGTTTTGGCTTTACCCTGATCGAAGACGCCACCCTGCCGCCGCTTGGTTTTGTCCCCGAGGAAATCGAGGCGCTGGTTGTCGGCCTGCGCGAGGTGATGGAAATCGGCGATCCCGCGCTGGCAAATGCCGCCCACTCCGCGCTCTCCAAGCTCAAGGCCCGCCTGCCCGAAGCCCAGGCCCACCGCCTGCGCCATGCGGTCCTTACGGCCAAACGCTTTGATCCCCCGCCGCCCCCCGGCATCGACGCGGGCATCCTGCGTCAGGCCGCATGGGACGAGGTCACGATCCGCTTCAACTATGCCGATGCCACCGGCGCGCATACCTCGCGGGCCGCCGATCCGCTGTCAATTGTCTTCATGCAGTCAAGCCACTGCCTTCTGGCCCGCTGCCACCTGCGCGAGGATTACCGCGTGTTCCGCCTCGACCGGATGCGCGACCTCGAGGTCACCGATACCTCTTTCCGGCCGCGCCGCATCCCGATGCTGCGCGAGTTTCAGGCCCGCCTGCGGGCCGAGAACTGTTAATCCCGCCTTAACCCGCGCGCCGCGTTAACCTAGCCCATCCGGAAATCCGCACCTCCGTAATACCGACATAATACCGACGTGGCACCGACACGCGTTTTCGGCCTGTTTCACCCCGTTAACCACTTCGGCGGGTCTTTGCTCAGCGAATTCCCGTACCTATCCGCATGATTGCTTCCTGCATGGAAACAATCGCGGTACACTTGGCCAAACAAAAACACCGAGGCAACCGATGCGACCTTCTGTTCTGGCCATGTCCCTATGCGCCTTTTCTCTTGGCACCCTTGCCGAGGCCGGCGCGCCAACAACCTCTTTGCGCCCTGTTGAGCGCCCCTCCACGCTGACCGGGGACACCCCCGAAATCCGCGTGGCGGCCAATGCGCCGCTGGCCTCCGTGCGGCCCGTATTGCGGCCGGCACAATCCATCACCACCGTGCCACAAGCCACGGAAACCGCAGGCAATCTCGGCTTTCAGCGGTGGCAGAAATCCTTCCGGAAAAAGGCCCTCAGATCAGGCATTCAGGCCTCGGTCTACGACCGGGCCTTCAAGGGCGTGCGCTACAACACCAACGTGATTCAACGCGACCGCAACCAGTCCGAATTCACCAAGACAATCTGGGAATACCTCGACAGCGCTGCCTCGGAGACGCGCATCCGCAATGGCAAGGCCGCCCTGCGCAAGCACAACCGCAAACTGGACGCCATCGAACGCCGCTACGGTGTCGACAAGGAAGTCGTCGTTGCCGTCTGGGGCCTCGAAAGCGCCTATGGGTCATATCGCGGCGACATCCCGACAATCGAGGCGCTAGCCACCCTCGCCTATGACGGGCGGCGCGGAAAGTTCTTTGAATCCCAGCTGCTTGCGGCATTGAAGATCCTGCAAAACGGCGATGTCTCTGCCCGCAACATGACCGGAAGCTGGGCCGGCGCCATGGGCCACACCCAGTTTATCCCCACGTCCTACCAGACCTTCGCCGTGGACTTCACCGGCGACGGCAAGCGCGACATCTGGAGCGACGATCCCTCCGATGCGCTGGCCTCTACCGCCGCCTATCTGGCGAAATCGGGCTGGAAACGGAACAAGCCCTGGGGCGTCGAGGTGAAACTGCCCAAAGGCTTCAACTACAGCCTCGCCAACCGCAAGATCATCAAAGCCCCCTCCGAATGGGCGGCGATTGGTATCCGCGACATGAACGGCCGCGCCGTGCCCAACAGCCACGGCAAGGGCTCGATCCTGCTGCCGGCGGGCGGCAATGGCGCTGCGTTCATGATCTTTTCGAACTTTTCCGCTATCGAGAAGTACAACACCGCAGATGCCTATGTGATCGGCGTCGGCCACCTGTCCGACCGGATCAAGGGCGGCCCTGCGATCAAAAGCAAATGGCCCCGCGGCGACCGCGCGCTGACCTTCAAGGAACGCATGGAGCTTCAGCGCCGCCTGACACGCGCCGGTTTTGACACGCAGAAGATCGACGGCAAGATCGGCCCGCTCACCATCAACGCGGTGCGCTCGTATCAGGTGGCACAGGGCCTCACACCGGATGGCTACCCGTCCCTGACCCTGCTGAAACGGCTCCGCAGGAACTGAAGACGGAACACGAATCAGATACCGACATTGAAAAAGGGGCGAAGCACGCCCCTTTTTCTTTTTCATTAACAGTTGGTTAACCAAGGTTAACTTGGTGTTACCCCACGCAGGCGCTCCGACCTGCGCCGCAACAGCTCCACCGCCGTCAGCAACCCGATCGAGATGATCACAAGGATCGTCGCCACCGCAAGGATGGTCGGGCTGATCTGCTCACGGATACCCGAGAACATCTGGCGCGGAATGGTCCGCTGTTTCACATCCGCCAGCTGCAGCACGACAACCACTTCGTCGAACGAGGTGATAAAGGCGAACAGGCCACCCGAGATAACACCCGGCAGGATCAGCGGCATCTGGATCTTGAAGAAGGTCGTCACCGGACCTGCACCCATATTGGCCGCAGCACGGGTCAGGCTCTGGTCAAACCCGCTCAGCGTCGCAGTCACGGTGATGATCACGAAAGGCGTCCCCAACGCGGCGTGCGCAAGGATCAGACCCATATAGGTCTTGGCCAGCCCGACCCCCGAGAAGAAGTAGAACAGGCCAGACGCGGTGATCACCAGCGGTACGATCATCGGCGAAATCAACAGCGCCATGACGGGACGACGCCAGGGCATCTCGGAGCGGCTGATACCGATGGCCGCCAGCGTCCCCAGAGACGTCGATACCAGCGTTGCGCAGATCCCGATGAAGAAGGAGTTGCGAACCGAACGCACCCATTGCGCGTTGTTCCACATATCCGACCACCAGCCCGCAATCGCATCCGGAGCCGCCATACCGTTGGCAAGGATATCCCAGTACCAGCGGGTCGAGAAGGCATCCGGATCCAGCGCCAGCATACCCGGCGTAAAGCTGAAATAGGGCTCTTGGTTGAAGCTCAGCGGGATCAGGATAATGATCGGCGTGATCAGGAAGACAAAGATCGCGCCACAGATCGTCCGGAAACAATAGAACCACAGCACCTCACGCGACGAGGCATAGGGCGGCAGGTTCAGACGGTAGTTCCCCGTGTTCAGCCAAAGCGCCATGCGGCCAATGATATAGCCGATGAACATCATCAGCACACCATAGGGGAATGCAATCAGGACCGTACCCAAAACAAGGAACAGGAGCGCCGTTCCAAGACCGGCGACAAGCGGCTTGTCCGTGGCCTTGATCACCGCGAACCCAGCCCCTGCAAAGATGGCCGCCGCGACGATCATGTAAGGCAGGAACAGGCTGAATGCGCCCTGTGCTGTCAGCAACCCGGCAAGGGCGCCGAATCCGGCAAGGATTCCAAGGGTAAAGCCAAGTGGCGGCTGGGGCGGGATATATCTGTATTCACCAGTGCTCATATCGGATCACCCCAGTTTCATGTTGTCGATGCCGACCACGCGGTCGTAGATCCAGAAGAGGAACAGCACGAACACCAGGAGCACGAGCCCCAACGCCGCAGCAAGGTTCCAGTTCAGTGACTTACGCATGTGGAAGTCGATGATGTTCGAGATCATCTGGCCATCCTGACCACCCACAAGGGCAGGCGTGATGTAATAGCCGATCGCGAGGATGAAGCAGAGCAGAGCGCCTGCACCAATGCCCGGAACCGACTGCGGGAAGTACACCCGCCAGAAGGCCGTCCAGTTGGTTGCCCCCATGGATTTGGCAGCACGGGTATAAGACGGCGGAATGGTTTTCATCACCGAGTAGAGCGGCAGGATCATGAACGGCAACAGGATGTGCGTCATGGCAATCAGCGTACCGGTCTTGTTGTAGATCAGGCTGAACCGGTCTTCATCCGTGGCAAGGCCGAAGACGACGAAAAGGTCATTCATCACACCCTGCGCCTGCAGCATTGCAATCCATGCGGTCGTCCGCACCAGGAGCGACGTCCAGAACGGCAAAAGCACGAGGATCAGAAGAAGGTTCGATGTTTTCGTGGGCAAGGTCGACAGCAGGAAAGCGACCGGATACCCGAGGATCAGACAGAACACCGTCACGAGGAAGGAAATCTCGATGGTGCGCCAGAACAGCATCAGGTGGATGCGGCGATCTTCGTCCTGACGTTCGAACGAACCGTCAGCGTTGTATTTCAGGTCAAGCGCCGAGGCGACATAGCCGGGGTTGTATTTGACCGAGGCAATCTTGATCGCCTTCCAGACCTCGATATCGGCCCAGTCCTTGTCCTTCTTGATGAGCGCTTCCATGTAGGGCGCTTCCATCTTCTTGGCGCTACGGGCGGACTTGGTGAACAGGCTGCGGGTGCCCGACAGCTCACGGTTCACACGGGTCGCAACCTGACCAATGGTCTTGTTTTCGCGGGCTTTCACCAGATCCGCGACCATCGCGGCCGCCATCTCCTCGGTGGGCGGCGAAACCGCATCCCAATCCGCCATCGCGGCCGTGGAGGCTGGCATCAACTTGGAATAGCGCGCATCGTAGATGCCCTGCCACAAGAGAAAGATGATGGGCAGGATGAAGACCACAATGATGAATGCGATCAGGGGAAAGGCGAGCCCAAAAGCACGGGCACGGCTGCGGAACATCGCTTGTGCCAATCGCTTTTTAAGGGGGGTGCCGTCCGCGGCAAGCAGCGGCCCGGAAGTGTCAGTCATAAGACAGGCCTCGACAGGATTCGTTCAGGGGGTGGAAGAGGCCCGCGAGGGGCCTCTTCTCATGTGCGCAATCTGCGATTACTTGGCCAGCCAAGCGTTGAAACGCTCGTTCAGCTCGTCCTGGTTGTCTGCCCAGAACTCGAAGTTGTTGACCAGAGCGTTTGCCAGGTTGGCTTCTGCGGTCGGCATGTGCGGACCCATTTCGGTCTTGCCGTCGTTGTAGAGACCAACAAGCGGACCCGAAGACTTACGTGCCGGACCATAGGAGATCCAGGACGCCTGGTCTGCCAGACGCTGGGTGTCGGTCGAAAACGCCAGGAAGTCGAGCGCGGCTTCTTTGTTCGGCGCACCTTTCGGCATCACCCACAGGTCGAAGTCCATGATCTGACCGTCCCAGACAACTTCGAAGGGCTTACCTTCGCCTGCTGCCGCGTTGAAGATACGGCCGTTGTAGGCGGTGGTCATGACAACTTCACCGTCTGCCAGAAGCTGCGGCGGCTGTGCACCGGCTTCCCACCAGACAACGCTGTCCTTGATGGTGTCGAGCTTGGCAAAGGCGCGGTCCACACCTTCGTCGGTTTCCAGGGTGGCATAAACGTCAGCCGCCGGAACACCGTCAGCCATCAGAGCCATTTCCAGCAGCGACTTGGGGTTCTTACGCAGGCCGCGCTTGCCCGGGAAGGCTTCGAGGTCGAACAGGTCGTCGATGCTGTCAACGCCCGGAGTTTTCGAGCTGTCATAGGCGAAAACGGTCGACCAGACGATGTTGGCAACTGCACAGTCGTTCAGAGCGCCTTCGATGAAGTCTTCAGACGCCGGTGTGCCATCCGGAGCCGCGGGCAGGATCGAGTGGTCGATCTCTTCCAGCAGACCTTCGTCACAGCCGCGGATCGCGTCCGACAGTTCAACGTCAACCAGGTCCCAGGTCACGGTACCGGCTTCCACCTGCGCTTTGATTTCAGCAAGACCACCGTTGTAGTCTTCCGAAACAACCTGGTTGCCGGTCTTGGCCATCCAGGGCTTGTGATACGCTTCTACCTGGCTCTTGGTATAGGCACCGCCCCAGCTGACGACGGTGATCGATTCAGATGCCAGTGCGGCACCTGCCGAGAAAGCCAGAGCCGTGGTGGCCATAAGTACTTTCGAAAGTTTCATGGTTTTCCTCTCCTGATAGTTCAGTTTGGTTTTTTGCTTTTTGTATGCCCCGGCCCCTCCGGGCCGAAGCGGTTCGCTTTTTGGTGTCGAGATCAGGCGTCAAGCGCGCGGCAATCTTCCGGCAGCCAGCCGATTTCGATTTGCGTGCCGGGTTCAAGACGAACCTGGTCGGGGGCGTTACGGGTTTTGACGATGAACTCGTCGTTGCCGGCAACGCGAAGACGGGTGCGGAAAATGTCACCCATATAGATGAATTCGAGAACTTCCGCTTTAAGGGTGTGCGCGCCTTCTTGCAGGCGGTCCTTGTTGAACTCTACACGCTCGGGACGGATCGAAACACGGGTCCGTTCGCCGGGCTTGCTGACGTTGATTGGCTTACAGTCGATTAGTTCGCCATCATCAAGCTGCACCAGCGCGATACCGTCCTTGATTTCCTTTACGGTGCCCTCGAGCGTGTTATTCTCACCGATGAACTGCGCAACAAAACTGTTCTGCGGCGCTTCGTAAAGCTCATCCGGCGGCGCCAATTGCTGGATCACGCCATCGTTGAACACGGCCACACGGTCAGACATCGTCAGGGCTTCTGTCTGGTCGTGGGTCACGTAAACGGTGGTGATACCAAGGCTGTGTGCAAGGTGCGTAATCTCGAACTGCATCTTCTCGCGAAGCTGCTTGTCCAGCGCGCCCAGCGGCTCATCCATCAGGACCAGTTCCGGTTCAAACACCAGCGCACGGGCAAGGGCCACACGTTGCTGCTGACCACCCGAAAGCTGAGCGGGGCGGCGATTGACGAAAGCTTCCATCTCGACCATGTCGAGCGCACGCTTGATCTTGGCCTCGCGGTCCGACTTGCCCATCTTGCGCACCTCGAGCGGGAAGCTCAGGTTTTCGCCGATGGTCATATGCGGAAACAGCGCATAGTTCTGGAACACCATGCCGATGCCGCGCTTGTGCGGGGGGATGTTGTTGATGGGCCGGCCATCAAGACGAATTTCGCCGTGCGTCGCGGTCTCAAACCCCGCCAGCATCATGAGACAGGTGGTTTTCCCTGACCCGGACGGGCCCAGCATTGTCAGAAACTCGCCCTTTGGCAGGGTCAGGTTCAGGTCTTTGACGACGAGCGTTTCACCATCATAGCTTTTCTGCACGCGTTCGAATTCCACGAACGCGTCGTTGGATACGGAATCAGCCAATTAACGGCTCCCTGTTTTAGTCCGGCAGATTGTTCTGCGCTTCTCCCGAGGATGTAAGCACATGACCCGAAGGAAGTGCAACACCGCGATGATGAGGAAAAGCCTAAGTCGAGCATCGGGAAAGCCGAAAGAAATTTGCGACGGTTTGGGTCGATTTTTCGTCAAAAACCGACCCTTTCAGAACGAATTACGTCTTCTCATCTGGCGCAAGATGCAACGAGTCGGCCGTTTTTTGGTCCTTTGATCCCTCATAAAAAAAGCAAAACTTTTTGGCGAATGCGTGAAATTGGTGCAAACGACTCACCCTAGGACTGCCCAGAATCTGTCGGCGCATCGCCCTTTTTCGAAACCAAAAAACCCGGCGAAAAAACCGCCGGGTTCTGGAAAAGACAGAAATCTCTTCAGGTTTTGAGTTACTTCAGGAGGTCTTCCTCTTTGAGCTGCGCGAGCGTCAGGTCCAGCGCCCGGCGTGCTCGCTCGATCAGCGTGTCGATCTCGTCCTTGGTGATGACCAGGGGCGGCGAGATGACCATGCGGTCCCCTACATGCCGCATGATGAGGTTGTTGCCAAAGCAATGCTCGCGACAGATCAGGCCGACTGTACCCACGTCTGCCGCAAACGGTGCGCGGGTCTCCTTGTTCGGGGTCAGGGCCACAGAAGCCATCATACCGACGATCTTTGCTTCGCCGACAAGAGGGTGGTCGGCAAGCGCTTCCCACTTCTCTTTCAGATAGGGAGCAGTGTCCTCACGTACGGTATCGACGATTTTCTCTTCTTCGAGGATTCGCAGATTCTCCAACGCCACGGCAGCAGCAACCGGGTGACCAGAATAGGTGTAGCCATGGTTGAACTCGCATCCGCCGATCACTTCGGCCACCTCGTCCGAGACGATGGAGGCCGCGATCGGTGCGTAGCCCGAGCTTAGCCCCTTGGCGACCGTAATGATGTCGGGGCGGATGTTCAGTGTCTGACATCCAAACCAGTTTCCGGTGCGTCCAAAACCGCAGATCACCTCATCCACGATCAACAGAATTTCGTACTTGTCGCAAATGCGCTGGATCTCGGGCCAATAAGTGTCCGGCGCAACGATCACGCCGCCCGCCCCCTGGACCGGCTCGGCGATGAACGCCGCCACGCGGTCTTCACCCATCTCCAGAATCGCCTCTTCAAGCTCACGCGCGCGCTGCAAGCCGAACTCCTCCGGCGTCATGTCACCGCCCTCGGCATACCAGTTCGGTTGATTGATGTGGTGCACATCCGGAAGAGGCAGACCGCCCTGCGCATGCATCCCCGACATCCCACCAAGACTTGCCCCGGCCATGGTCGACCCGTGATAGGCATTCTTGCGGCTGATGATGACCTTCTTGCTGTCCTTGCCCTTCTGCGCCCAGTAGGTGCGAACAAGACGCATGTTGGTATCATTGGCCTCGGACCCCGAGCCGCCATAGAACACGTGGTTCAGATCGCCGGGCGCCAGTTCGGCCAGCTTTGCCGAGAGCGCAATGACCGGCACGTGCGTGGTCTGAAAGAACGTGTTGTAATAGGGCAGCTCGCGCATCTGTCGCGCGGCAACTTCGGCAAGTTCGTCGCGGCCATAACCGATATTCACGCACCAAAGGCCGGCCATGCCATCAAGGATTTCTTCACCTTCAGAGTCGGTCAGCGTCACACCTTTTGCACGCATGATGACCCGCGCACCTTTCTTGGCAAGTTCGCCCTGCGCGCTGAAAGGATGGATGTGGTGGGCTGCATCCAGTGCCTGCAATTCGGCAGTGGGCATGTGGTTGGTGATCATGTTCATGTCTGACCTCACAAGATTGAATCTGGGTACACAAATTTGATCATGTACCGTTTGCGATCAGAATATGATCAAATTTTTGGCTGTCAATCTAGTCTGTCAAAGAAGACGATTTTTCCAACGCGCGGCGCACCTGTTCCATGCCCTGAACAACGTCATCCCGTATCGCAGACGCGGTACGGATCGCATCCCTCGCACGCAGCGCCGTCAACGCTTCCTTGTGTTGGTCGGGAAGATTCTGTGTCCCGAGACGTCCACACACCACGCGCAGCGACGGGCCAAAGCGAAGCCACAGACCATCTGCAATTTCGGTGAGAATCGGGGACTGCGCCATCGCATAAAGTTTTGCGTGGAAAGCATAGTTTTTCTTCAGATAGGCCGGAACATCCCCCTTGGCGATAGCCCTGTCGAGCTCGAGATCGATTGCCTCAAGATCATTGATATCCGCGTCGGATGCGTTGATCGCCGCCCGCGCAGCAAGTTCGGGCTCCAGCGCCGTTCTGGCATAGATCAACTCGTCAATGCTGGCTGCATCCGGAGTGGGAACCGAAATCCGGCGATTTCCCTGAAATTCAAGCGCGCCTTCCGCTGTCAGACGGCGAATCGCCTCGCGCACCGGGGTCATTCCCGCGCCCAGATCCTTTACCAGCCCCTGAATCGTGACGGGCTGGCCCGGGGCAAACTCTCCAAACAGAACACGCTCTCGCAATTCGAAGTAAACCTGCTGGTGCGCAGGAAGTCGTTGAGCGTTTTCATCATCATAGGGCATTTCGGTTACTGCCTTTGGAGTGCCTGCCATTTACGCGTTTTTTACCTCTTCAATAGGGTGATCGAAAGCTATTTTGCGCCTTTGTCACAATCGAATGTTGCCATACGACAAAAAAATGATCAAATTATTCTCGTGATCAAGAGCTCGGACAAGAATCCGGCAATCCAACGGGAGAATGATATGAACAAGACCCTTTTCACTCTGGCCGCCAGCGTGGCGCTCGGTGCCATGGCCGCCAGCGCCGACGAAGTGCGTGTCTACAACTGGTCGGACTATATCGATGAAGACCTGCTGACCAAGTTCGAGGAAGAGACCGGCCTCAAACTGATCTACGATGTGTTCGATTCGAACGAAGTTCTTGAAACCAAGATGCTCGCCGGCGGTTCGGGTTATGATGTAGTTGTGCCATCGGGCACTTTCCTGCAGCGCCAGATCACGGCCGGTGCCTTCCAGAAACTGGACACTGGCAAGCTCGCAAATCACGGCAACCTCTGGGATGTGATCGCATCGCGCACCGAGAAATACGATCCAGAGAACGCCTATTCGATCAACTACATGTGGGGCACCACCGGTATCGGCGTGAATGTGGGCAAGGTTCAGGAAGTCCTCGGCGCGGATGCACCGATCGGCTCGCTCGATCTCGTCTTCAACCCGGCGAACATGGAAAAGCTGGCGGCATGTGGCGTGCACTTCCTTGACGCCCCGGCCGAGATCATCCCCGCGGCTCTGGCCTACATCGGTGAAGATCCCGATAGCCACGACAAGGACATCATCGCCAAAGCCGAGCCGATCCTGACCGCCGTGCGCCCCTATGTTCAGAAGTTCCACTCGTCGGAGTACATCAACGCTCTGGCCAACGGCGACATCTGCGTGGCCATCGGCTGGTCGGGTGACATCCTTCAGGCACGCGACCGCGCGGCCGAAGCGGAAAACGGTGTCGAGATCGCCTATAACGCGCCGTCGGAAGGCGCCCTGATGTGGTTTGACCAGATGGCCATCCCTGCCGACGCTCCGAACCCCGAAGGCGCGCACACCTTCCTGAACTTCATCATGGACGCGCAGAACATGGCGGATGCGTCGAACTATGTGTACTACGCCAACGGCAACCTCGCCTCGCAACCGCTGCTCGAGGAAGACGTGATCGGCGATCCGGCGATCTATCCGGATGAAGCCACCCTCAAGAACCTCTACACCACCACGCCCTATCCGGCGAAGGTACAGCGGGTCGTCACCCGCATGTGGACCAAGATCAAGTCGGGCACCTGAGCCCAACACAGATCGCCCGCGCATTCTTGTGAGTGCGCGGGTTCTTTTTGCAAATTTACGAGGTTCCGATGCCGCAAGACGTGTTCGCACCTTGGACTGATCCCAACGAAAAACCGATCATCCAATTCAAGAATGTCACCAAGCGTTTTGGTGATTTCACCGCAATCGACGATCTGACCATCGACATCTACGAGCGCGAGTTCTTCGCCCTGCTTGGCCCGTCCGGCTGTGGCAAGACCACGATGATGCGGATGCTGGCCGGTTTCGAAACCCCGACCGAGGGCACCATCCTGCTTTCGGGTCAGGACATTGCTCCGGTGCCGCCAAACAAGCGCGCCGTGAACATGATGTTCCAATCCTACGCCCTGTTCCCGCACCTTTCGATCTGGGACAACATCGCCTTTGGCCTGCGCCGCGACAAACGCCCCAAGGACGAGGTCTCCCAGCGCGTCGAAGAGATGCTGCGCCTCACGCGCCTCGAAAAATTCGCCCGCCGCAAGCCGCACCAGATTTCCGGCGGTCAGCGTCAGCGCGTGGCCCTCGCCCGTTCTCTCGCCAAGGCGCCCACGCTCCTTTTGCTCGATGAACCGCTCGGCGCGCTCGACAAGAAGTTGCGCCAGGAAACCCAGTTCGAACTGATGGACATCCAGGAAAAAACCGGCACCACCTTTGTCATCGTGACCCACGATCAGGAAGAGGCAATGACCGTGGCCAGCCGGGTTGCGGTGATGGATCACGGCAAGATCATCCAGGTGGCCACCCCCGCCGACATCTATGAAGCGCCCAACTCGACCTATGTGGCGGATTTCATCGGCGACGTGAACCTGATCCGCGGCAAAGCATCGGGCAAAGACGGGGACCGCCTGCGCATTGCATGGGCCGAGGGGCAACCCGAGATCGTCGGCACGCCAAACCGCGAGTTTGCCAACGGCGACACGGTGCATTTCGCAATCCGCCCCGAGAAGGTGGCGATTTCCTCCGAGAAGCCCGACAGCCCCAACGCCATTCCGGGCAAGGTGCATGACATCGCCTATCTCGGCAATATCTCGACCTACCACGTCGAACTTGCTGGCGGGCAGATCATCAAGGCGCAAACCGCCAACAATCGCCGCATCTCGCGCCGCAGCTTCACCTGGGAAGACAATGTCTGGCTTAGCTTCACGGACACGGCCGGTGTCCTGTTGGAGACCTGATCCATGCGCCGTTTCGCCCTGATATCAATCCCTTACCTGTGGCTTCTGGCACTGTTCCTCGTGCCATTTGTCATCGTTCTGAAAATCTCCCTGTCGGACACGGCGCTTGCCATTCCACCCTATACGCCAACCCTTGATCTGGCGGCCGGCTGGAAGGGCATCACCGATTTCTTCTCGGAACTGGATTTCGAAAACTTTGTCTGGCTGACCGAGGATGATCTCTACTGGAAAGCCTATCTTTCCAGCCTCAAGATCGCCCTGACCTCGACCATCCTGACGCTGCTTGTGGGCTTCCCGATCGCCTATGGCATGGCCCGTGCGCCGACCGAATGGCGGGCGACCCTCCTAATGCTGGTGATCCTGCCGTTCTGGACCTCCTTCCTGATCCGCGTCTACTCGTGGATGGGCATTCTCAGCCAGGAAGGCTACCTCAACCAGCTGCTGATGTCGCTTGGCCTGATCTCCGAACCGCTGATCATTCTCAACACAAATGTCGCGGTCTATATCGGCATCGTTTACACCTATCTGCCCTTCATGATCCTGCCGATCTATTCGGCCTTGGAAAAGCTTGACGGCAGCCTTCTGGAAGCCGCCGAAGACCTTGGCTGTTCCCGCCTTTCCGCCTTCTGGCTGGTCACGGCACCGCTTTCGAAACAGGGGGTCATTGCCGGATCATTCCTCGTCTTCATCCCCACCTTGGGTGAATTCGTGATCCCGTCGCTCCTTGGTGGCTCCAAGACGCTGATGATCGGCAAGGTGCTTTGGGAAGAATTCTTCTCGAACCGCGACTGGCCGGTGGCAAGCGCGGTGGCTGTGGTGCTTCTGCTGATCCTCGTGATCCCGATCATTCTCTTCCAGCGCAACGAACAAAAGCAGAGGGAGATTGACGGATGAGACGCTTCAGCTGGTTCAACGTAACCTCTCTGACCCTCGGGTTCGCCTTTCTCTACCTGCCGATGGTGATCCTTGTGATCTACAGCTTCAATGCGTCAAAGCTGGTCACCGTCTGGGCCGGATTCTCGACCAAGTGGTACGGCGAGCTGCTCCAGAACGATGCCTTCCTTGATGCGGCATGGGTCACGGTGAAGGTGGCGGTGATGAGTTCAACCCTTGCAACGGTTCTGGGCACGATTGCGGCGATTGTCATGATCCGCGCAGGGCGGTTTTACGGGCGCACCCTGTTCTCGGGCATGATCTATGCGCCTCTGGTGATGCCAGAGGTGATCACCGGTCTGTCACTGCTGCTCTTGTTCATTGGCATCGGGCTGGATCGCGGTGTGCTGACCATCGTTCTTGCGCATACGACCTTTTCGATGTGCTACGTGTCGGTGGTCGTGTCCTCGCGCCTCGTCAGCTTTGACCAGTCGCTCGAAGAGGCGGCGCTTGATCTGGGATGCTCACCGTTCCAGGCCTTCCGCCTCGTAACCCTGCCCATCATCGCGCCCGCAGTAATCTCCGGGTGGCTTCTGGCCTTCACCCTGTCGCTTGATGATCTGGTGATCGCATCATTCACGGCCGGTCCGTCGGCAACGACCCTGCCGATGAAGATCTGGAGTTCGGTACGTCTGGGTGTCAGCCCTGAAATCAACGCGCTTTCGACCCTGATGATTGCCGTCGTGACCCTTGGCGTGATCAGCGCCTCGATCATCTCCAAGCGCGGCGCCGTCAAACAACAGCGCGAGGAACAGGCTGCGGAACGCGCAGAGGCGGAATGACCCGCCTCTGTCACCCTTTCTCCTATGGCGATGGCCCGGTTGAGCATTGTTTCTGGAACGAAACGGTGCCCGATCCGGGCCTCGCATCCCTTTCAGAGGACATAAACGCCGAAGTCGCCGTGATCGGCGCCGGATTCACCGGCCTCTCTGCGGCACTGCATCTGGCCGAAGCGGGCGTCGATGTCGTGGTTGTGGACGAGAAACAGCCCGGCTGGGGCGCATCCGGTCGCAACGGTGGGTTCTGCTGCCTCGGTGGCTCCATGCTGGGCGCAAAAGAGATGATCAAGCGCCACGGCGAGGGCGCGGCTAAGGACTATGCCCTCGTTGAACGTGACGCCGTCGATCTGGTCGACGCAACAATCGACCAGCTGGGTCTGGAGGTTGATCGCCACTCGAACGGCGAAACCATTCTGGCCCATCGCAAACGCGACTATGCGGGGTTCGCCACCTATGCCGAGAATCTTGCCCATCTGCATGGTCAAAAGCCGCAGGTCATCCCGCAAGCCGAACTGGCCGAACATGGAATGGGGGGCGATTTTCACGGGGCCATGACCACCCCCATCGGCTTTGCCCTCAACCCGCGAAAATATGTCATCGGCTTGATGGACGGTGCCTTGGCCGCAGGCGCGCGCATTTTCGGGAATACGCCCGTAACTGGTATGGAAACAGTCAATGGCACGCATACGCTCACCACGCCCAAGGGGCGCATTGCGGCAAAGAAGGTGATCCTTGCCACCAATGGATATTCCAGCGAAACCCTGCCGAACTGGATGGCAGGCCGCTATCTCCCCGCGCAATCAAGCGTGATCGTCACCCGCCCGTTAAGCAGCGAAGAACGCGAGGCGCAGGGCTGGACCACACATCAGATGTGCTACGACACCCGCAATCTCCTGCACTATTTCCGCCTGATGCCAAACGGCCAGTTCCTATTCGGGATGCGCGGCGGGCTGGCGACCTCGGCAGGCGTGCACCACAAGATCAGGGCCAAGATCCGCGGCGATTTTGAGCGCATGTTCCCGGCCTGGGCGCATGTTGAAACGCCGTGGTACTGGTCGGGGTTCGTGTGTCTCTCGCCCGACCTCACCCCCTTCGCCGGTCCCGTCCCGGGTACGGACGGTCTGTTTGCCGGGTTTGCCTATCATGGCAACGGCGTCGCGATGGGCAGCTATTGCGGTGCGCTGCTGGCCAACCGGATTCTCGGCCGCGCGACCCTGCCCTCTTCTGCGGTGATCGAGACGCCTCCCCGTCGCATGCTGGGCGGGCGCTTTCGCAGGTTGGCAATGTGGCCCGCTTACCTTGGATTCGCGCTGGCCGACTTGTAGGCTGCGGCGATTTCAAGCCCCTGAACCTCTTCGTATTCCGTACGTCCACGTTCGGCCTGCCACTGGCAATAGGCAGCCATGCGCCAATGGTAGAAAGGGGCAAGCGCCGCGTAGCGCGCCGTCACCTCGGGACAGTCATAGGCCTCCATGAAGGCTGCGACTTCAGCATCCCTCAGCGGCTTGCCGCGATACAGGCTTTGCATCGCAGGCGACAGAAAGATCGCGATATCCTCGCAGGGATCTCCTACCGCCGGGCATTGCCAGTCAATCAAATGCAATCCACCAGCATTGTGGATCAGGTTCCCCGGAACGATATCACAGTGCAGCAGGCAAGAACGCCCAGATGGCGCAACTGGATCTTCAATTGGCGGCATGTCGATATGGTCGGTCCAAACGCATTTCGACAGGATCGTTCGCGTGTGTTCGATCACCGCTTCAGACCCGTCCGCAACAGATCGCAACCCCTGCAATGGCGCACGCATATGCAACGTCTTCATGAGCCGTGCCGGCCCAGCCGTATCTTCCGACCAGACCTGCCCCTGAATGTGGCCATAAATGTTGCAGGCACCCGCCGGGGTTCCGATTTGCGCCACAAGCCGGGGTGCAAGCCCCGATCCCTCAAGCTCTTGCAACAAACGCGCCTCTGCATCGGGCGCATTAGGGAACAAGGGATTCTCTGCCACGCCGGAATAGAGTTTCACGACGAGGTCGCCATCCTGCAAGTGCAACCGCCAAGCGGAATTCGTACGCCCTCCGGACAGGAATTCCCATTCCGCGACCGCCGCCCCGGGTGCAATTTTGGCCACAGACGCGACAAGAGCCGCTGGCGGATTTTGTCCGATGGTCTTCAGGGTCCCGATCCACTTTTTGAGGATGTGGGACGCTAAGTCAGTTGGTTTCGTCCCGCAAGCCTCAGATCGGCATTCTCACACCCAAAACGTCTTCAGCCCGTGTCACCGCCCCGCCTTCCAGATGAAGTTCGACCCCAGAGGCACCTATCCGCGCCTCCCTTACCTTGCTGTGCAGCGCCAAGGTCTCGGCGCCCAACAGGTTGTCACCGGTAAAATCCTCGACCTCGAGGCGGAAAAGACCGGGATCCGCAGTTGCACCCGATGTCAGGCCTCCGTTCCAGGTAACCGTTTCTGCCTCAAACGGGACGAGGGCGCGGTAGACTTCGGCACCATTTGCGTCCCGCACCACGAGTTCGCGACGATCACCAAATGCGTTCTCCGGCAACTCGGCCGAAATCTCGCCGGACTCGAAATAGACCGGTGCATGGGAAAGCACGTCCATGCCAACCCATCCCGCAAGTTGCGAAACCCCGGTAGACGCAAGCCGCGCCTCGATGGATGTCAGCAGGTCATTGGTCAAAACCTGCTGTTCCACCGCGGAAAAATTCGCAAGCTGCGCCGCAAAATCCGAGGCCTCGACCGGGTTCAACGGGTCCTGATTCTGCATCTGGACGGTGAGCATCTTGAGAAATGTTTCATAGTCCGATGAATTTTCCGCCCCGCGCTGCACCGGTTGCGAAATCGACCCTATGGCTGCTGTCTCCATGACCCTGCCTCACATCCGAATGTCCATACCACCGCCGGCCACATGCCGGGGCGGGGCGGACACAAGCAATTCCTCATCCGCCATGTCACCTTCAATCTCGGGACCAAGGCCGGCAGACCTGACTTGCGCGTCTCCTTCCGGTGCGCGATCCCCGAAGGCAAAGGAAATGCTGCTATAGCCGATGTCCTGCAAATCCTGCTGCAGCTGCTCAAGGTGCCGCCGGATAAGCTCTTCCGTACCCTGACGCTCGGTCTGGATGACCACGGTCATCTGGGTTTCGCTTCCGGCAAGAACCATTCGCACCCTGCCCAGTTCCTCGGGCCGCAGCGCCAGTTCGACAACACCATTGCCACGCGTCTGAATTGTTTCCGCAAGCTGCTGCGCAACAAGGCGGCCAGCGGCAGGATCATGTGAGATGGACGCGGATGGTATTCTGACCCCACTCGCCTCGATGCGTGGCTGAACCGGCCCTTCAATTACCCTAACGGGGTCTTCTTCAGACCGGACAGGTAAATCAGTAGAAAAATCAGCGGCCTTGCTTACAGGCACCAGCGGAACGGATGTCTCTCGCTCGGTGATCTGAACCTGTGCCCCTGCCGAAGCGTGCGCAGTGGGCAACCGGGTCTCCTGTCCCTGAAAGGCGTGGCCATCAAACATCGCCTTCGATGCACCAATCAAGGCCGCTTTTGGTGAGCCCTCAATTGGAGAGCGACTGAGTGACACGGTGACTTTGCTCCCCAATGCTGGCTCAGCAGGCTTGGGGCTTTCATGGTCGACGCTCGGCGGCGCAGGCGCTTTCCCGGTCAACCCGCTAAACGTAACTCTCTGGCACACGGGAACTTGGCTGGTACTTTCGGGAACACCTTCTCGGACCATTGGCGATGACTGTGCACCGGTGATCGGGATTGCCCTAGCTAACTCGGCTCCCTTGGAGGCAAGAGCCTTATGCAGCGCTTCGCCGATCAGCCCCCTTTCACTGTCGCCAGCCTCGAAACCAGAGGAAACAATGGATCTAGCGCCGGAAGCCGGGGTACCTACGTCCCCCCGCGACACTCGAATTTCAGCCACCGCATCCTTCGGCTCGCCCCCTCGCGGAATATCTACAGCCCCCCGAGGCGTGTTCTCTGTTGGGAGAGCAGTTCTCGGTGCAACCAAGGCATCTGCCACAACAGTCCGAAGTCTTTTGGGGCTGCCGCTATCTAATGCGCCGTTCGTTGTACTTTCTTGCTTGGCATCCCCCTGTTTTGGCGCACCCAACTCTGTCGATACGGGAGCCCGAGCATCACCTTCCACATTGCCTTTCGGTTTCGTTTCAGAAATCTGCATCATACGCCCTGTTTCATCGGCAAAAACCGTCGAAAAACTGCTTGAGGGTGCCCCGTCGCGAACCGGGCCCAGATCATCCCCGACCGCATGTATCCCAGACGAAGGTGCGGCGCGACGACCTTCCGGATCAGGTGGCAAGGTTTTCTTCGGCCCTGTCGCTGCTTCCAACTCACTTTGCGGCACGGTCGGGAGTGGTACTCGAACCTTCCCCTCAACGCCCCTCTCTACTTGCAGGTTCTTGAACGTCGCCGGACCTGAATCAGCACCACCCTGTGCGTCGTACTCTGCTTTGGCCAACGATGCGTCCGCTCCCTGCGTCTGGCGCGACAGCGGATTGGTGACTTGGGCACTGCCTTCCGCAAACACCTTCACAGGCACCGGAAGCACAGCGATGTCTCGACCTGTCGAAGTCTCCACCTCAGACGAAAAATCCGAAACAACTACTGGCCCGAACTCCGAAAAGGTCTCATCTCTCGTCCCCCCCCTCAGAGGGCCATTCTCCGCGATCAAAGTGACCTCCTCGTCCGCTGCACCTTGGTCAAGTGACGGGTGGCCATGCAGTACTTCTTTGTCCTCGGCAACTCCAGAAAGGGCGGTCTCATTCGCACACTCCGGCACGGAGCCTATCTCCCAGATCTCGTCAAAAGCCGGTTCTCCGGTGCTACCGGCGTGGCTTGAGAGTGGCACCCCACCCTTCCCGTTTTCAGAAGGGGCGCCCGTCACTTGCGAAAGCAGCAGATGGATCATCTCGGATTCTCCGGTCAAGTCAGTCGCCGCAACACTCACCTCTCAAGGTTACCACTTCTTTACCGCTTACAAGTCAGATTGGATGAAACCGCATCAAATTGGAGGTATCGCCATGAGGGCTGTTGCCGAAGCCATCCTGCCCATCCATCACACCCCGACCGATCCGCGCCTCATGCAAGCTGCACAGGAACTCGAAGCCAGCTTTCTTGCGGAAATGCTGAAACACTCCGGACTTGGGAAACTCCCCGAAAGCATGGGTGGGTCCGAAGGAGAAGAACATTTTCAGTCTCTGTTCTTGCAGGAACAGGCAATGGTCATGGTCCGTGCCGGGGGCATCGGGCTTGCGGAAAACATCTATCAGTCTCTGAAGGAGCGTACGGATGAGCGCCCTTGAAACACATGCCTTGTTTGAAAAGCTCGAAACCCTTCTCGACCAGGAAAAGCAAGCTCTGGCCAATGGCGCGCTGGGAGACATCAAGCTGATTCTCGACCAGAAATCTGGCCTTCTTGAACAGCTGGAGGCGCTTGATGACACCTCCCGCCCCGATCTGGCAGGTCTCTATGAGAAGGTGTCGGTGAACCAGCGGCTTCTCAACAGCGCCCTGCGCGGCGTTCGGCAGGTGGCCGACCGTATGGCCACCTTGCGGCGCGTCAGAACAACCTTGGAAACCTACAATTCCAACGGAGAGAAATCCGATCTCTCCATCTCCACGACCCGCAAACTGGAGAAGCGCGCCTGATTTGTCTCAAATCCGGCTTTTTCTGCATGAGCGGCTTAGCACTCCATTAGCGAATTGAGCGCCATTGTCGCGGGGCATCCCGTGCGGATGGCGCCGTACCCAAACATGGGCCGGCACTTGTCAGAACGACACTCGTGACCGCCGAAAGGCGGGTTTGTTCAACGGGCGCAAAAGCGCCCTTTCCCTGAAAAGGAAGTGCCATGTCCAGCATTCTTACCAACACCAGCGCAATGGTTGCGCTGCAGACCCTGAAGGCCGTGAATTCCAGCCTCTCGACAACGCAAACCCAGATTTCAACCGGCAAACGCGTTGGCGACGCCCAGGATAATTCCACGGTTTGGATCACCTTGGCATTGGTGCTGTAGGCGCGCTGGGTCTGGATCATGTCGGTCAACTCGCCCGCGACATCTGTGGCCGATTCCTCACGGGCATAGGCGACAATGTCACCGGTCGGCCCGTCGCCCGCGTTCCACAGGAAATACGATCCGCTCTCTGGCGAAGGCAGATAGGTCTGGTGATCCATCGCCACCATTCCGTTGGGATTGGGCAGGTCCACCAGTGGCACCTGGAAAATCGTCCGCGTGATGCCGGTATCAAAGAAGGCATGCACAAAGCCGTTTTCATCAACCTCGACCGAGGTCATGTTGCCCACCGGCGAGCCGTCCTTGGCAATCTGAAGCGGCGCAAAGGAATCCGACAGCTGTGTCAGGCCATCACTTTCGCCCAGCCGCCCGATGTTGATCTCCATTGGCCCGCCTGCGACGGTGGCGATCAGGCTGCCAGTGGCGGGATCATAGGTGCCGCCCGACGTGGTTGTCACCGACATCAGCGTACCGCCGCCGGTGCGGCTGTCTTCGAACACCATCGTGTATTCGCCCACAACTGCCCCTCCCGAGGCGGAATCGGTGATCACCATGGTCCACTCGTTGGATTCACCCGTCGCTGGCACGGTTGGCGTAAAGGTAAAGGCAAGGTTCTGCGACCGGCCCAAGTTATCAAAATACTCGACCGAAAGCTCTTCGCTGGTCCCGGCCGAAGAGGCATCCGTCGAGGTCGCAGGCAGGTTCAGGCCCAGTGTCATCTGTGTGGTCGGATCGCCAGTCAACTGGTTCACGTTGATCTGCACCGGTTTCAGGCCATCACTGGTATCGCGTGGAAAGGTCGGCACAGTGCCGTCGGGATTGGCCGGCCAGCCCATCAAAACAAGCCCCGATTCTGACGTCAGATACCCCTTGGCATCCGTGCGAAACGAGCCGGTTGTCGTCAGCAGCATCTGCTCGGAGCCATTGCCGACCGCCACTTCTGACGCCAGCGCCACCGGCAGCATGCCACGTCCGCGCACCGCAAGGTCGGTTGGATTGGATGTCGACAGAAGGGCGCCGCGTTGATCGATCAGGCGCTGGTTCGTGACCCGAACGCCACCCGCGGAATAGGTGCCGCCATTGCCGGAAATGACCATAGAATGGAAATCGGATTCCATGCGTTTGTAGCCAAAGGTCGACGAGTTCGCGATGTTGTCGGAGATGGCGGCAAGTCTGCTCGCGTTGACCGAAAGTCCCGCGACCCCTGCGTTTAGTGAGGAAGAAATGGTCATGAACACGCCTTTCTGCTGCGTCGATTGGTGTCGACACAACAGTTAGGCCAGCCGCACTTAACACCCGGCTAATAGATAAAATCTTCCTCACTTCCCCTGGGGGTCACGCAGCAGGATCACCTCGATCCGGTTGTTGCGCGCCGCGCGCGGATCACGATCCACCAGTTCCCGGTCCGCATGTCCCGCCACCCGCGCGATACGCTCTGCCACGACTCCGCCCTCTTCAATCAAACTCCGTACGCGATCGGCCCGCGCCGAGGACAGGGGCCATGACATATCATGCGCCACGGCCTTGGCCTCGGATGTCACATGGCCCTCGATCGCCATCCGGTTGCGCACCAGATTTGCCGCCTCTGCAATGATGCCCAGAATGATCCTGAGATCGCCGGTTTCCCTGTCGGAACGTGTCTCGAACAGGGGCCGATCAGGCAGATCGAACACCTCGATCACCAGCCCTTCATCGGTCTGGCGCGTCACCACGTGCTTCAGGGCATTGTCGAGCGCCATGCTCTCGCCGCCCTGCCCAAGCAGCAACTCTTCCACCTCTTCAAGCCGGCTGTCCTCTCCCGACTGGGCCGTGCCGTCCGCCTCGTTTTCCGACACGATGGCCACCCCACCGGTACCCGACCGCGCAAGCAGCTGCTCGTCGAAAATACTATTGCCGCCGAACATCTCTTCACCACCGCCCGACACCCGATTGACGGCCACCGTCGGATTGAAATAATCCGCAATCCCCTTGCGCTGTTTCTCGGTTGTTGCGTTCAACAGCCACATCAACAGGAAGAACGCCATCATTGCGGTCACGAAATCGGCATAGGCCACTTTCCAGGCGCCCCCATGATGCCCGTCGCCCACAACGTTCTTCTTCCGTTTGATGATGACCGGAGCCGCATTGCTTTGCGTACTCATCTCACCACCTGTTACTCACCCGCTAACAGGCCTATCACCCGGCGTCTTACCAACTGTTTAACGGTTCAAATGCAACAGAAATTCAGGGATGGTCCGGTGCCATGTCTTCCGACAACCGCGTCAGGAAACTCTGTCGGTCAAGACCCGGGGGAATCGGTGGCAAGACACGCACCGTGATGGTTCCGGGATATTTCAACAGCGTCCCCGAGGGCCAGCAAACGCCGGAGTTCAGAAGGATAGGCACCACCGGCACCTGTGCCTTGGCATAAAGAACCCCGATCCCCGATTGTATGCGGCCCTTGTCATGCCGTCGCCGTGTACCGGCGGGAAAGATCAACAGGTTCCGCCCGCCCCTGACCACGGCCACACCCTTGTCCAGCGCTTCGCGCATGCCATCCACCGATCCGCCGCGATCCACCGGAATATGCCCGACTCCCTGCGCCACCATCCCGACAATCGGATAGCCAAACACCTCTTTCTTGGCGAACATCACCGGGTCAGGCAGCAACTCCTGAAAGAACAGGGTCTCCCACGAGGATTCATGCTGTGACGCAATCAGGAATGGCGCCGCCGGCAGGTTCTCACGCCCCAATATCTCGTGACGCACGCCACAGACGACGCGCAACAGCCACATCTGAAGGCGCAGGTACCGACATCCCAACCCCACGAGAAAGCGGCGCGGCATCCACAACACGGGAAAGCACAACAGGAACGGCAGGAAACACAGCACGGAAAGCACGTAAAACCCCGTGCTTCGCAACTGGATACCCAAAGTGGCGGTTTGGCTTGATGACATGCCCCAGAATACCCGTTTCAAATTCGCGTTTCCCACCCCCGGTTCGGCGCAGGCTATCAGGTCACACTATCCATTGCGCGCCTCAAGAGAGCAACCTTCGGCCATTCATCGCGCATTTTGCAAACAACTGATGAAATCCCGCCACGCGCTATGGTCTCCCGATGGTGTCTCGCCTAATTTGCCAGCAAGAGAGTTTCGGTTTTGGAGATTGCCCAATGCGCCCGCGTCTGCGCCAGTTGCTTGCCTGCGCCACGCTCGGCCTGGCCCTGAGCGCGCCAGCGCCTGCCGCTTTGGCCTTCGAAACCCGCGTTGACGCCCCCGAAGATCTGATCCGACGCATTGAATCCGCCTCGCTTGTCTTCACAGCCAAGGCCGAGGGCATCACCGAACCGCAAGACATCTTGGCGATGGCGAATGCCGATTACCGCCGCATCCTCTCGGTGCTTTACGACCTTGGGTATTTCGGGCCGACAATCGACATTCGCCTCAACGGTCGCGAGGTCGCGTCCTTTCCGCCCTTCCAGCCCCTGAAACAGGTCACCAGCGTGGAGTACCGGGTCGAGCCCGGGCCGAAGTTCGTCTTTGGCACCACCCGCATCGCCCCACTCGCACCTGCAACGGAGCTTCCGGAAGGCTTTGCCACCGGTGAAACCGCCAATACGGCGGCCATCCGCAACGCCTCACAGGCCGGGGTAGACGCATGGCGCGCCGCAGGCCACGCCAAGGCCCGCGTCTCGCAACAGGACATACGCGCCAACCACCGCAGCGCCACGCTCTCTGCCGATCTGCGCCTCTCGCCAGGTCAGAAACTCCGCTTTGGCAACCTCACCCTTTCGGGTGACTCCGCCGTAAGCGAACGCCGCCTGCGCAAGATCATCTCTCTGCCCACTGGCGAGACCTTCGATCCGGAAGAGCTCGACCGCATTTCAAAACGTCTGCGCCGCACCGGTGTCTTCCGCTCGGTCTCAATCACGGAATCAGAGACTGTTTCACTGCAAAACGAAATGGACATCGACGTCGCGCTTCAGGACAACAAGCCCCGGCGCATCGGCTTCGGTGCCGAGTTTGAATCCCGTGATGGCGTCTCTGTCTCTGCCTACTGGTTGCATCGCAACCTTCTGGGTGGCGGCGAACGCCTGCGCATCGAGGGCGAGGCCTCGGGGATCGGTGCCCAGACCGGCGGCACCGACTATCGTTTCGATTCCGAACTGATCCGCCCTGCCACCCTTGGTGCGGATACCGATCTCGCCATCGGGCTGACTGCGGAACGGATCAACGATCCGCTCTACACCCTGGAAAGCGCCTCGGCCCGCATCGGGTTCAACCGCCTCGTGTCGGACAAGCTCACCGTCTATGCCGGTTTGCAACTTGAAACCAACGATGTCACCGATGACTTCGGCAACCGCAGCTTCCAGTTCCTCGGCCTGCCCCTTGTTGCCACTTATGACGCGCGCGATGACGAATTGGACACGACATCGGGCCTCTACTCCCGCGTGATCCTGATGCCCTATCTGGGCTACAGCGGCACCGAATCCGGCACTTACCTCCTCTCCGACACCCGCGCCTACCGCAGCCTGGGCGAACGCGTTGTGGCCGCCGGGCGCTTTCAACTGGGTGCCGTCTTTGGCCCCGACCTTGCCAATACCCCGCCCGACCTCCTCTTCCTTTCCGGCGGCGGCGGCACCGTGCGCGGCCAACCCTTCCAGTCGAACTTCATCACCACCGGCGGCAATGACAGCGGCGGCCTCTCGTTCCTCGGCTTCTCCGGAGAAATGCGCATCCGCACCACCCGCAACATCTCCACGGTTGCCTTCTACGATGCGGGCTTCATCGGCGAGAGCACCAACTTTACTTCGGGCGGAGAATGGCATTCCGGCGCAGGCGTGGGCATCCGCTACCATACCGGCATCGGCCCGATCCGCGTTGACATCGCCGGCCCCGTCTCCGGAAGCAACTCCGGCGGCGTGCAACTCTACATCGGCATAGGACAGGCCTTCTGATGCGCGCCCTTCTCCTTATCTTCGCCCTACTGTGGCCGATTACCACCCTGGCTCAGGAAGACGACAAGGGTGCCCTGACCCGCATGTTGCAGGACGCCCTGTCAGGTGCAGGCCGCGAGGTCGTGATCGATGGCTTCAAGGGCGCCCTCAGCGCGCAGGCCACGCTGTCCCAGATGACGATCTCCGACGACACCGGTGTCTGGCTCACCCTCAAGGATGCCACGCTTGATTGGAACCGCGCCGCCCTCTTGCGGGGCCGGATCGAGATCAACCGCCTGTCCGCCGCCGAAATCTACCTGCCGCGCCTCCCGGCCTCTGAACCCTCCGCCCCCTCTCCCGAAGCCACGCCGTTCGCGCTGCCCGAACTTCCGGTTTCCGTCAACATCGGAACCCTACAGATCGACAAGATCACGCTGGGCAAGGACGTCCTCGGCCATCCGCTCGAGGCGCGCCTCACGGGATCCATTGCACTTGCCGACGGGCAAGGCACAACCCGCCTGCAAATTCTCCGCACGGATAACGTCTCTGGTGAAATCTCGCTGCTTGGCGGCTTTGCCAACGAGACCCGCAATCTCGACATCAACCTCAAGGTCACCGAGGCGCAAGATGGCCTGATTGCCAACCTCGCGAACCTTCCCGGCAAACCTTCCCTTAACCTGAGCGTCGAGGGCAGCGGCCCGATCCAGACCATCGAAACCCGCATCGCCCTCGCCACCGACGGCCAGCCCCGCCTACAGGGCACCGTGGCAAAACAGGTCGACGAAGAGACTGGCATCAGCGCCCTTCACGTCGACATTGGCGGCGATCTTGCCCCGCTTTTCGCGCCCGACTATCGGGCCTTCTTCGGCCAGAACATCTCGCTTACCTCGGTCCTTCGCCAGATCCCAGACGGCAGCACCCGGCTCGATCAGCTGCTCCTGACCTCCCGCGCCCTGAACCTGTCCGGCGATCTGGTTCTGGCGCCCGACCGCCTGCCCCAGCGGTTCGCCCTCGACATCGCGCTGGCCGATCCGACGGCCGAAAGCATCCTGCTCCCGCTGCCCGGCGTCCGCACCTCCCTCGGCAGCGCCAATCTCAAGGCGCGCTTTGATGCGGAACGCGGCAATACCTGGACTCTGTCGGGCGATATCCAAAACCTCGTGCAACCCGACCTGACCATCGGCCAGACCGTATTGGCCGGTCAGGGCGTGATTGCCCAGAACACCCCCAAAGCTGTCAGCGCCGCGATCTCGGCCAATGCCACAGGCATCACGGCAACCGATCCCGCCAATGACGCCGTCGCCGCGGCCATCGGTGACACCGCCCTCTTCACCCTGCGCGGCCAATGGCGCGAGGGCGGCCCGCTGGAAATCGAACGCCTCGGCGTTGAGACCTCCGACAGCACGCTGCGCGCCAAAGCCTCCATCAACGGTCCCGCCACCAACCCGACGATCGACACCTCAATCCTCGCCAATATCTCGGATCTGGCGGGGCTCCGTCCTATTGCCCAACGCGCCCTGTCCGGACAGATCAGCGCAAATGCGAACGGCACCCTCATGCCTCTCGCAGGGAGTTTTGACCTTGCTGCGCAAGTGACTGGGAACAACCTCAAACTCGATCACCCCCAGGCTGACGCGCTTCTCGAAGGCACCTCCCGTATTTCGGTCAGCGCCAAACGCGACGAAACCGGCGTCTCGATTCCTGAACTGGACGTTCAGTCAGACGCCGTGAAGGTCACGGGAAATGCCCTGCTCAGAACCGGACAAAGCCGCTATGACATCTCGCTTGCACTGGATGAACTGGCCCGCATCGTGCCTGACATCAGCGGCCCGGTTTCGCTGATTTCTGCCGGAACAGAGACTGATCTGGGCTGGGATGCCACCCTCGAAGCCACTGGCCCCGGAGCCACCCGTCTATCGGCGACCGCAACAACGCGACAGTCGCTCATCAACGCCCGCATCGACGCGGTAACCCAGGCCCTCTCGGACCTGTTCCCTGATCTGAAAGGCAATTCCGCGCTTCAGGCCGACATCTCGCAAACCGCAGAGGGCTGGCGCTTCCAAACCAACGGTACAGGGCCGGCAGGCACATCCCTTGAAAGCGCCGGCACCCTCTCTGCGGATTTCGCAACAGGCTCACTTGTTGCCAAGGGTGATTTCCCCCTCGCCGCGCTAAACCGCATGTTGAAACCGACCGCCATTCAGGGCACCGCCGCTTTCGACCTTGCGCTTGATGGAGCGTTGTCACCAGAGAACCTGCGCGGCACCATTCAGACCGACAACACACGCCTGTCCCTGCCCGATCTCCAGATGGCCCTGAACAATCTCCGCTCGCAGATCACCCTTGCGAATGGAGCGGCCGACCTCTCTGTCGATGGCGATGTCGCCGCGGGCGGGGCGATCACTGTGCGCGGCAACACCACGCTTTCCGCGCCCTTCAACGGCAATATCTCGACATCTCTTCAGGCGGTCCGGGTCAAATACGAAGCCCTCGCCGAAACCATCCTCAACGGCGAGGTCACCCTATCAGGGCCACTGACTGGCGGGGCCTTGATCGCCGGGGACATCCTGCTTGATCCCACTGAGATCCGCGTTTCCACCACCAGCGGTTCCGGCAGCGCGGGCACCGCCATCACCCATATCGGCGAGCCCGCCAGCGTGCGTCGCACCCGAGATCGGGCCGGCGTCATTGCCACCGCCTCCGGTGGCGCATCTACCCCGTTTGACCTCAACCTCGCCATTTCCGCGCCCAACCGTTTCTTCGTGCGCGGCCTTGGCCTCGACTCGGAATTTGGCGGCGCGCTCACATTGACCGGCACCACGGCCAATCCCATCGCCTCAGGTGAATTCGAACTCCTGCGGGGCCGCCTCAACTTCCTCGCCCGCCGTTTCGACCTGACCGAAGGCCTCGTAACCCTCGCAGGAAGTTTCACACCCGACATTCGCCTGGTCGCGTCCACCGAATCCGCGGATGCGACGTTCGACATCATCCTCGAAGGCAGTGCAGACGCCCCTGAAATCTCGATCACATCTTCCCCCGAGATGGCCGAGGACGAAGCGCTGGCCCAGCTGCTCTTCGGCTCGTCCGCCTCGGAAATTTCCCCGCTTCAGGCCGCCCGCCTCGCCAATGCGGTTGCCAGTATGTCCGGCGGTGGGGGCGGCAACCTGTTCGGCGGCCTGCGCAATTCGGTTGGCATCGACGATCTCGATGTCTCTACCGACGCCAATGGTCAAACCGAGATCACGGCAGGCAAATATATCAACGACAACATCTATTCCGAGATCGGGATCGACGGTGAGGGCAACTCCTCGATCAGCCTCAACCTCGATGTCACCCGCAGCCTGACCGTCAAGGGACAGGTCGGGGCCGACGCCAACACCGGCATCGGACTGTTTTACCAGAAAGACTACTGATACGAAAAAGGGCGCCCGCACGGGACGCCCTTTCCAGTCTCTATTTCAGCGCGATTTAGTCGATGATCGCGTTCAGCGTTGCCGACGGGCGCATCACTTTCGCCTTCAGCTCAACGCTCGGACGGTAGTAACCACCGATGTCCGCTGCCGGGCCCTGAGCGGCTGCCAGCTCGGCCAGGATCGCCTCTTCACCATCGGCCAGCGCCTTGGCAATGCCCGCGAACTCGGCCGCCAGATCGGCGTCGTCACCCTGTGCCGCCAGGGCTTCGGCCCAGTAGCGTGCAAACCAGTAGTGGCTGTCACGGTTGTCCGGCTGGCCAACCTTGCGCGACGGCGACTTGTTGTTGTCGAGGATACCCTGCGTCGCTTCTTCCGCCGCGCGGCCCAGAACACCCGCTTTCGCGTTGCCTTTGACGTCCGCCAGGAAGTTCAGCGATTCACCCAGGGCACAGAACTCACCCATCGAGTCCCAGCGCAGGTGGTTTTCTTCCACCAGCTGCTGAACGTGCTTAGGCGCAGACCCACCAGCACCGGTTTCAAACAGACCGCCGCCTTTCATCAGCTTCACGATCGACAGCATCTTGGCCGAGGTGCCCAGTTCCAGGATCGGGAACAGGTCGGTCAGGTAGTCACGCAGCACGTTGCCGGTGATGGCGATGCTGTCGTTGCCCGCGGTGATGGTCTTCAGCGACTGCGCGGTTGCCTCGCGCGGTGCCATGATCTGGAACAGGTCGGCTTTACCAGCCGCTTCCAGCGCCGGCTTCACGTATTCGATCAGCTGGGCATCGTGGGCGCGGTTTGCGTCCAGCCAGAAGATCGCTTCCGAACCGGTCAGACGCTGACGGTCCATCGCCAGTTCGATCCAGTTCTCGATCGGGGCCTTCTTCACGGTGCACGAACGCCAGATGTCACCGGCTTCCACGTCGTGGCTGTGCAGGGTCTCGCCATTGGCCAGAACAATGCGGATGGTGCCATCTGCGGGGGCTTCAAAGGTGGTCGGGTGCGAACCGTATTCTTCCGCCTTCTGCGCCATCAGGCCGACGTTGGCGACGGCACCGGCGGTGGTCACGTCCAGCGCGCCGTTGGCTTTGAAGAAATTGATGGTCTCGTCATAGACGGTCGCATAGCAGCGGTCAGGAATGACACAGTTGGTGTCGCCCTTGGCGCCGGTCTCGTCCCAGCCCTTGCCGCCTGCGCGGATCACGGCCGGCATCGAGGCGTCGATGATCACGTCCGACGGCACGTGCAGGTTGGTGATGCCCTTGTCGCTGTCGACCATGTACATCGACGGACGCTCGAGCGCCGCGATCTCTGCCTTGATCTCGTCTGCGTTCGACAGGCTGTCGATGGCAGCCAGAACCGCACCAAGGCCCGAGTTCGGCGCGCCACCGGCGGCGGCAATTGCCTCACCGTGCTTGTCCCAGACCGGGCCAAGCCATGCCTTGACCGCGTGGCCAAAGATGATCGGATCCGACACTTTCATCATGGTCGCTTTCATGTGAAGCGAGAACATGGTGCCGTCATTCTTGGTGTCTTCGATGGCGTCTGCCAGGAACGCGCCAAGCGCCTTGGCCGACATGAAGGTCGCGTCTGCAACGGTGCCTTCTTCCAGCGGCCAGCCGTCTTTCAGAACGGTGACCGAACCGTCTTTGCCGACGAATTCGATCTTCGCGTCGCCTGCCTGACCGGCGGCGATGGTGGCCGAAACTTCGTTGGCATAGAAATCATTGCCCGGCATCGACGACACTTTGGTCTTGCTGTCGGCAACCCATTCGCCCATCGAGTGCGGGTTGTTCTGGGCATAGTTCTTCACCGCGCGGGCGGCACGGCGGTCCGAGTTGCCTTCACGCAGAACCGGGTTCACGGCCGAACCCTTGATGGTGTCGTAACGGGCGCGGATCGCCTTTTCTTCGTCGGTCTGCGGATCTTCCGGATAGGCCGGGATGTCATAGCCCTGCGCCTGGAGTTCCTCGATGGCAGCAACCAGCTGCGGCACCGATGCCGAGATGTTCGGCAGCTTGATGACGTTTGCGTCCGGGGTTTTCACCAGTTCGCCCAGCGCGGCCAGATCGTCCGACTGGCGCTGTGCGTCGGTCAGGTTCTCGGGGAAGGTCGCGATGATACGGCCAGACAGCGAAATGTCCGGGGTGCCAACGGTGATTCCGGCGGCGGAAACGAACTTGCGGATGATCGGGAGAAACGAAGCCGATGCCAGCTCGGGCGCTTCGTCTACAATTGTATACAAAATATCGGGTTTCGATGTATCGGCCATTTTATTCCCTACCTTTCAGAGTTTCAGGAAGTTCTGGTGACTTACGTAGCGAGGCTACCAACTCTCTTGCGATGCCGCCGTGCAGCGACAAACTGTATGCCGCCCGTTTAAAACACGACAACGCGAATTTCAATTGACGCTTTGCCCTTCATGGGGAGACACAATGCCACGGTATGCAATGGTATGCAATTCTACTTCTGCACTTTCGGCATCGCCCGCATCCGGCGGTTCAACGTGGCCAGAATCATCCGCAGATCCATGCAGACGCTGCGATGCCGAGCATAGATCAGGTCCAGCCGCGCCTTTGTCGGAATACAGCGCCGCTCGTATACGGCCTCGGTTTCCTCTGCCGTTGTACAGGGCGCGATCAGCGCCTCTTCCCGCTTGTGAAACACCACGGTGGCGAGACCCGTCACACCAGGGCGATCCTTGAGAACCTCTCCATACAAGTCGGGAAACCGCTCTACATACCGGCGCAACGGAGGGCGTGGCCCGACATAACCCATGTCACCCTTGAAGATGTTCCAAAGCTGCGGCAGCTCATCCACCCGCGTCCTGCGCATGAAGCGGCCAATCGGTGTGATCCGCGCCACCTTGTCACCACCGGCAACCCCGCTGTCATTGTCGTCATGGGTCATGGTGCGGAACTTGTAGAGCATGAAAGGCTTGCACCCCCGCGTCATCCGCTCCTGTCGAAAGAACACGGGACGCCCGTCAAGGATCAGCACCGCAATAGTCACGATGATGATCACCGGCACAAGAAACGGCGCCATCAGGATCACCAAAACAATATCCATCACCCGGCTCATGCGGTTTCTCCTCCAAGGGCGCGCCACTCTGCAATCATCTCATCCGCACCTAAAGGCTCTGATCCCCCAAGAACAGTGTCGAGTTTTGCCGTCTCCAACACAACAACAGGCACCGCCCCGTCCGGCGCATCACGCCACTGCATCGCCTTGCCCGCCGCCTGCACAAGGGCTTCCATCGCCACCGGCGTCGGGTTCGCCACGTTGACCACATCAGGCAGGGAAACAGTCTCTAACAAGGCCAGAACAGCCTCTGCAAACCGGCTCACCGAAAGGTAGCTGCGCCTTGGCCCCTGCCCATCCGCAAACCTATCGAGCGTCAGGACACCGGGCCGTTCGATCGCCCCGAACAGGCTCTCGGCCCCCACGACATTCGCCATCCGCATCAGGCAGGTCTCGATCCCGCCAACCGGGTTGGACTGCACCCACTGCTCCATCGCCAGCTTGGCCTTGCCATAGTCCGTCACCGGTATGGTCTCGCCCCCTTCCGACAGCGACACCCCCGGGCCATAGACCGCCGACGACGAACACTGCAGCACCCGGCTCGCACCGCACTGCTGTGCAAGCGTCATGGCATCTTGTGCCAACGTCACGTTCATCGGAAGATCAGCACCACCCGGCGTCACGCCCCAAAGCGCCAGAACCGCATCGGCGCGAACCGGTGCCTGCAACGGCCACGACCCGTCCGCCCGCGACAGCCACACAACCCGCCAGCCCTTGGGTGCCGACTTGTCCCAATACCGGCGCAGCAGGCGGCCTAGTTTTCCGCCTGCCCCCGTTACCAGCAATGTCCGCTCGGCAGATGTCACACGACCCTCCCGGCCCCTGGCCTCAGTCGTCAAAATACTCCCCGCGCCCAATCGAGGCATAGGCGGTAAAGCCCGCCCGCTTGGCATCGCGCGGCGAATAGATGTTTCGCAGGTCCGCCATATGCGGCAGGTTCATCTTCTTCGCCATCCGCTTGAGATCCAGCGCGCGGAATTCATTCCATTCCGTCAGCAACACAACAAGATCGGCATTGTTCGCCGCCTTGTAGGCATCCTCAACCCAGTGCACGCCGGGCAACAGGGCCTCGCCTTCGTGCTGACCCTGCGGATCACAGACCCGCACCTTGGCACCGCCCCCTACAAGCGCAGGCACGATGGTCAGGGCGGGGGCGTCCCGCATGTCATCAGTGTTCGGTTTGAAGGTCACACCCAGCACCGCGATGATCTTGCCGTTCACGCTGCCACCGCACAGGTCCAGCACCTTGTCGATCATCCGGCGCTTGATCTCTTCGTTCACCTTGATGACGGTTTCGGTGATCTGCATCGGCACCGCATGTTCCTGCCCGATCCGGGCAAGCGCCTTGGTATCCTTCGGGAAACACGACCCGCCATAGCCGGGCCCCGCATGCAGGAACTTGTTCCCGATCCGGTTATCAAGCCCGATGCCCCGCGACACTTCCTTGATATCGCCGCCAACGCGCTCACACAGCGCGGCAATCTCGTTGATGAAAGTGATCTTGGTGGCGAGGAACGCATTCGCCGCGTATTTGATCATCTCCGCGCTTTCGAGGTCAGTGGTGACAATCGGATATTCCCGCAGGTACAGCGGGCGATAGATCTCGTTCATAACCTCGGCGGCACGATCATTCTGAACCCCCACCACAACACGGTCGGGCTTCATGAAGTCCTCGATCGCCGCGCCTTCACGCAGGAACTCAGGGTTGGATGCCACGTCGAATTCCAGCTGCGGGTTGGCCTTCTTGACCGTCTGCTTCACCTGACGGTTCGTCCCAACAGGCACGGTCGATTTGGTGACGATGACGATATAGTCCTTCGCGGTCCGCGCAATTTCCTCTGCGGCGGCCATCACGTAAGACAGGTCGGCATGGCCATCCCCGCGACGGGTCGGCGTGCCAACGGCAATGAACACCGCCTCGGCCCCATCCAGCGCCTCTTCCAGATCAAGGGTAAAGCTCAACCGCCCGGCCTCGACGTTCTTGGCCATCAGGACATCCAGCCCCGGCTCGTAGATCGGAACCTCGCCAGCCTTCAGCTTTTCGATCTTGGTCAGATCCTTGTCGACACAAACAACCTCGTGGCCGAAATCCGAGAAACAAACTCCCGAGACCAGCCCGACATAACCTGTCCCGATCATCGCAATCTTCATCTGAACTGCTCCCGCTCAGCTATTTGTTTTCTTCGTCATGACCTGTGCAACGCGCCCTGTCAACGCGCAGGCCCCAAGGTGGCCCCTAACCGTCCAGAAGACGCAGCAAATAGGCACCATAGTCGTTTTTTCCAAAGGTTTCGGCACGCGCACGCAGCTCATCCTCCAAAATCCATCCCTTGCCAAAGGCAATCTCTTCGGGGCTGCCCACCTGTTGCCCCTGCCGTTCGCTCAGCGTCCGAACAAAGTTCCCCGCATCCAGAAGGCTCGCATGTGTCCCGGTATCCAGCCAGGCATACCCGCGCCCCATCTGCTGAACGCTCAATTGCCCGTCCGCCAGATACATCTCGAGAAGCGTCGTGATCTCCAGCTCACCGCGTGGCGATGGCTTCACCTGTTTCGCACGTTCCGGCGCGGTGCCATCCAGAAAGTACAACCCTGTCACGGCAAAGGGCGAAGGCGGCACCTCGGGCTTTTCGATGATCTGCTGCACATTGCCATCCGCGTCAAAACCCACAACGCCATAGCGTTCCGGATCGGCCACGCGATAGCCAAACACGGTACCACCCGCGCTGTCATCCGCCGCCTGCAAGCGCTCCGGCAGGCCATGACCAAAAAAGATATTGTCGCCTAGAACCATCGCCGAAGGCGCGCCATCCAGAAACTCTTCGGCCAGGATATAGGCCTGCGCCAGCCCATCCGGCGAGGGCTGCACGATATACGTCAAATCAAGCCCCCACTGGCTACCATCGCCAAGGGTGCGTTTGAATTGCTCCTGATCCTGCGGCGTGGTGATCACCGCGATCTCGCGGATATTGGCCAGCATCAGCACCGACAGCGGGTAATAGATCATCGGCTTGTCGTAGATCGGCAGCAACTGTTTCGAGATGCCAATCGTGATCGGATACAGCCGCGTCCCCGATCCCCCCGCGAGAATGATCCCTTTGCGTTTCGTCATGTCTTAACCCAATGCCCGGAGAACCCGGTCCAGTCCGGCCCGCCAATCCGGGGCCTCGATTCCAAAATCCCGCTGCAACGCCCCGCAATCCAACCGAGAGTTCAACGGGCGCTGTGCAGGGGTAGGATAGTCGCTTGTCGGAATATCCGAAACCGTCACCTGCCGCCCGGCCCGTTCGAAAATCTCGCGGGCAAAACCGGCCCAACTGACCGGCGGCTGCCCGCCAAAATGATATGTGCCACCTGCCTGACCGTCAGCCATCTGCCGGGCCATGCCAAGCAGGGCTGTTGCAATGGTATCCGCAGGCGTCGGCCCGCCCACCTGATCCGACACCACGCCCAGCGCATCGCGCGTCTCGGAAAGGCGCAGCATGGTTTTCACGAAATTCGCACCATGCGCCGAAAACACCCAACTGGTCCGCAGGATCGCATGGTGTCCGCCGGCGGCACGCACCGCCTCTTCTCCCGCCAGCTTGCTACGCCCATAGGCATTCAGCGGCGCAACGGGATCACCCTCGCACCACGGCGTTTCGCCCGACCCGTCAAACACATAATCGGTGGAGACATGCAGAAACGGAATGCCCCTGTCTGCCGCCGCCCGCGCCATCGCTCCGGGTGCATCGCCATTGATCACCTTGGCAAGCGCCTCTTCCTCTTCGGCCTTGTCGACCGCCGTATAGGCCGCGGCATTGATCACCGCGTCCACGTTCATGCCTGAAATGATACCGGCACAGGTTGCCGGATCGGACAGATCCGCCTCGGAGCGCGGCAAGCTGAGGATCGAACCCCCGTCTCCCTTGGCCACCAACTCCCGTGCCACTTGCCCGGAATGTCCAAAAACCAAAACCTTCATCTGTGCGATGTCGCACCTCCGCAATACCGACGTGATACAGACAGGCCGTTTCACGCCTTTCCAAGCCTTACGCCAACGCCTTCCCGATCTTGCAAAGCACGCCACCAGACCTCGTTCTCGAGGTACCATTCCACCGTCTTGCGTAGCCCCTGTTCAAGGGTCACCGAAGGTCGCCAATTAAGTTCGCCACGCATTCTGCTGGGGTCGATCGCGTATCTCATATCATGGCCCGGACGGTCCTGAACAAAGGAAATCAGGCTGGAATACGGTCTCTCCTGGGGTCTCAACTCATCCAGAATTGCACAAATCATCCGAACGAGATCAATATTCCGCGCCTCGTTCTCGCCCCCGATATTATAGCTACGCCCCACCTCGCCCCTTTGCAGAACAGTCAAAAGCGCATCGGCATGATCTTCGACAAACAGCCAGTCCCGCACGTTCTCGCCCTTGCCATAAACCGGGATCTCCTTGCCTGCCAAAGCATTCAGGATAACCACGGGGATCAGTTTTTCAGGAAAGTGGAAAGGCCCGTAATTGTTGGAACAATTGGTGATCACCACCGGCAATCCATAGGTCTCGCCCCAGGCTCTCACCAAGTGATCACTGGCCGCCTTGGACGCCGAATAAGGCGAGTTCGGCGCATAGGGTGTGTCCTCGGTGAACTGCCCTTCTGCCCCCAACGATCCATAGACTTCGTCGGTCGAGATATGGTGAAACCGGAACCCTTCCGGCCGCCCTTGCCGCTCCCAATGCGCCCGCGCCGCCTGAAGCAGGTTAAAGGTGCCATTCACATTGGTCTCGATGAACAATCCCGGCCCGTCAATTGACCGGTCCACATGGCTCTCGGCCGCAAGATGCATCACCGCATCCGGCGCATGACGCTCAAACACGGCCTCAACCGCAGCGGCTTCACGAATATCGCAATGCTCGAACGCATAGGTCTCTTGATCCGCAACAGATGCCACGTTCTCAAGACATGCCGCATAGGTCAACGCATCAAGGTTCACCACCTCATGCCCCTGCGCCACCGCTTGCCGCACCACCGCCGAACCGATAAATCCGGCACCACCCGTCACCAAGAGCTTCATGCGCAACCCTCCCAAACAAAAGGCAAATCCGCGTCAGCCAGCAACGGCGCGCCAGCGTCTTTCTCGCTCAGAACCGCGGCCTCGCGATCGATCCCCCAGTCCACACCAATCGCCGGATCATCAAACCTGATCGCCCGATCACACTCTGGCGCGTAATAGTCCGAACACTTGTAGACAATCTCGGTATCATCGCTCAGCGTCACGAACCCATGCGCGAACCCCTCAGGCACCAAAAGCTGCCGACCGTTCTCGGCCGTCAGCTCTTCCGCGACCCACTGGCCAAAGGTCGGTGATCCCTTGCGAATGTCCACCGCCACATCAAGCAACGCGCCACGCCCACACCGCACCAGCTTGGCCTGCGCATGCGGAGGAGACTGATAATGCAGCCCCCGCACCGTCCCTTTGCGGGCCGAGACCGAATGGTTGTCCTGAACAAAATCTATCGAAAGCCCATGCGATTCCATCGTTCGACGGTTCCAGCTCTCTGAAAAGAACCCGCGCGCATCTCCGTGCCGCGCCGGGACAATGACAACCACACCTTCAAGCTTGGTGGAAACGACTTGCATAATAATCCCTCAGTATTCTCCTGCGAGCGTTGTGCCACATATCTTTCTAAATGGAACCCCCCGTCCCCTCGCGGTTTGACACATGCAGGGATTTGTGACCCTTAGAACGCAAAGGTCTTTTGGAGATAGCGGGTGAGCGAGGAATTGGATCAGACACAGGGAAACCTCGTTGCAGTCGTGGTGACGTACAACCGCCTGTCCCAGCTTCAGATCACGGTTGACCATCTCCTCAACAGCGCCCCGGAACACCTTCACACCGTGGTCATCGTCGACAACGCAAGCACCGATGACACAGCCACTTGGCTGGCAGCACAAGACGATCCACGCCTGCGTATCCATCGTAGCGAAATAAACGCCGGCGGCGCCGGCGGTTTCGAGACCGGAATGCGCATTGCCATGGACGAGTTCGATCCGGATTGGCTTGTCCTGATGGACGACGATGGACGCCCGCAAGCCGACGCGTTGAAGACATTCCATCACCTCGACCTGGGAAAATGGGACGCCATCGCCGCAGCCGTCTACGACGACAAGGGCGAAATCTGTGACATGAACTGCCCGTCCCGCAACCCGTTCTGGAACCCGAGAGTGTTCCTGCGCACCAGCCTGCGTCTTGGCGGCCGCAGCGGGTTTCACCTGAAACCCTCAGACTATGCGGGAACCCAACCCGTCGACATCGACATCACGTCTTTCGTGGGCTTTTTCATTCGCGGCGCAGCCGTAAAGCGAAACGGTTATCCCGACCCCTCGCTGTTCGTTTACGGAGATGACGCGCTTTATTCGCTGTCGCTTCGCAAGGCGGGGGGCGCAATCGCCTTTCATCCGCAGATCAAATTCGAACACGCGTTCCAGACCTTCCAGAACGAGGATCGCCGCTTTCGCCCGTTGTGGAAACTCTACTACTACCACCGCAACCTGCTGCTTCTCTATCGCGCCGCATCCGGCCCTCTTTTCGGGCTTGTCCTGCTCGTGTTTCTTCCCAAGTGGGCGCTGAAAGTCCGCCACCATTCTGGCGAGACGCGCGCATTCACGCGCTACATGTGGCGGGCGATTTCGCATGGGCTACGCCGCCACACGAACGTTGCTCATGATGACGTTGTCGAATGGTCAAAATCGCCCTAGCGGTTCAGCAACTCTTTGTTGTAGCGCCGGATCAGCAGCAAGCCCAAGGCTGTCGTCACAAGTGCAAATCCAAAGACATAGGCCTCGCTGATGTACTGGGGCCTGTAGTTGCTATAAAGCCCGTCACGCATAAGCCCGGTGATATGGATGAGAGGATTGAACCAAATGATATCCTGCGCCAGTTGCGGCAGATCCTCGTAGATGTAGAAAATACCTGACAAGAGGAAAACAGGACGCGTCAGCACGGCCCAGAAATTGGCCCAAATCGGGAAGAACCCGGTGGCCACACAGTTCAGTGTTCCCACACCAAAGGCCAGGAACAAGGCGTGAGCACCGCTCCGTATCATCGTCGGAATATCCATGATAGTGCGGGATCCGACATACTCCAGAATGCCATACAACAGGATGATGGCGATAAGCGAAGTGGTCAGGGCATTCAGCAGGAAACGCGCCATCACGGCATCGATCCATGACACCACCGGGTATTTCAAAAGCGGGCGCGAAAAGATGATCGAACGCTGTACCATGTTGGAAGTCGCCAGATACATCGTCAGAGGCAAATAGGCGGTCGCGAAAAACAAAAGGAAACTGTGCCCAAGCGAGGGGTTCCGCACGAGCAGCTCGAAAGCTACACTCAGGATGATGATCCCGCCCAACGGCTCCAGCAGCGCCCATGCGTACCCGCCTGGTGACCGTCCGTACCGGGTTGCCATTTCGCGTAGGATCAAGGCAAAGGTGATACGCGCTGACACAAACTGCTGAAGGCGGTTGCGGCGCGGCTTGCTTGCCGGGAACGTCATCGGGCAAAAATTTCCCATGCTATTGTTTCAGTTGCAGAGTATGTAGAAAGAAACTGCCCGAGGCAAATCAGATTATTAAGAGACTTTCCCTTGACCGACTCAAAGCAAAACCAAGCGTCCCTAGAGAATAGCTCGACCTCATCAGACGACCTCACCAATCAGGGTACCGGAGAACCTGTGCGCGGTCCGGGCGCCGGCAAAGGTGGCCGTAAGAACTCAGGGGGGGCTCAAGGTAAGAACCAATCCCCGACTCAAGGTGGCAAGGGAGGTGCTGGCAAAAAGCAGGGACCCCGCGTTGTCGTAAGACCCTTGGCAGAGCCAGTCACCGCTCAACGTCGGCACTGGGGCATTCTCTTGAGTGGCCTTCTGATGGTGGTTCTCCCTATCGCTGTCATCGTGTTCTACCTTTGGACGATTGCCGTTGATCAATACAGCTCTCAATCCGGCTTTACAGTTCGCTCCGAGGAAAGTGGCAGCGCCACTGACTTGCTTGGAGGCATCGCAGCCTTCACCGGGGGCGGCACACAAACAGATGCCGATATTCTCTATGAGTTCATCCAGAGCCAGGAGATCGTCGAACGTGTGAACGCCAAGATCGATCTCGTAGAACACTATTCCGCGAATTGGACCAACGACCCTGTCTTCTCGATTTGGCCGGACGCAAGCATTGAAGACCTGCATTGGTACTGGGAACGCTTCGTCCGAATTTCCTACGATCAGAAATCAGGCCTCATCGATCTCCAGGTTCTGGCATTCGACGCGGTAACGGCGCAGCGGATTGCACAGGAAATCGTCAACGAAAGCCAGGCCATGATCAACGCGCTGAACACCACCGCGCGCGAAGACGCCATGCGCTATGCCACCGAGGACCTTGAGCAATCCATTCAGCGCCTCAAGGACGCGCGTGAGGCTCTGACCCGATTTCGGACCCGCACCCAGATCGTCGATCCCCAGACAGACATCGAGGGGCGACTTGGGGTTTTGAACAACCTTCAGCAACAATTGGCAGAGGCTTTGGTCGAGGCAGACATTCTCCTCGAAACCACCTCGGAATCCGATCCACGCCTGATTCAGGCGAACCAGAAAATCAACGTCATCCGCGCACGCATCGCCCACGAACGCAAAACCTTTGCGACAGATAGTGACGAGATCGGTTCGGTCGGCGAGGACTACCCAACCCTGATCGCCGAGTTTGAGAGCCTGACCGTCGATTTGAACTTTGCCGAAGAGGCTTATCGCGCTGCCCTGACAGCTCTTGACGTGGCAAAGGCAAACGCGATCCGCCAAAGCCGGTATTTGGCGACGTTCATCCGCCCCACTTTTCCGGAAACCGCAGAGTATCCCCAACGCTTTGTCATAACCGCCTTGATGTCGCTGCTGATCTTCCTGGTCTGGGGTATCCTGATCCTCGTTTACTACAGTATCCGCGACCGGAAATAAGACCCGGAGTCCTTTGGATGATTCAGTTCAACAACCTGCAAAAGGGGTTCTGGGTAAACGGACACTACCATCCGGTGATCACGAACCTCACCGCCACGCTGCCCAGTGGAAAATCGCTGGCCCTTCTCGGTCGCAATGGTGCGGGTAAGTCCACCCTGCTTCAGATGATCGGCGGCACCCTGCGCCCGGATTCCGGCTCAATCGGCTCTGATGGCACGATTTCTTGGCCCGTAGGGTTCGGCGGCTCGTTTCACCGGGAACTGACAGGGGCTCAGAACATCCGCTTTATCGCACGGATCTATGGCGTCGATACCGACAGCCTCGTCGCCTTCGTCAAGGACTTCGCCGAGCTGGGTGACCACTTTTTCATGCCGGTCCGCACCTATTCCTCGGGCATGAGGTCGCGTCTGGCGTTCGGTGCCTCGATGGGTATCCATTTTGACACCTATCTGGTGGATGAAGTTACGGCGGTGGGCGATGCCCGCTTCAAACGCAAAAGTAGGGCCGTCTTCCGAGAGCGCATGAAGACCAGCAGCGCCATCCTTGTAAGCCACGATATGGCGCAGGTCCGCAGCTTCTGCGATGCAGGTGTGGTTCTCCACGATGGCGGGCTGAATTACTTCGAAGATCTCGAAGAAGCCATTCGCTTCCACGAAGAGCTTATGGAATAGATGAAACTCTTTAAAATTCTCTGACAAGCCAAGGCGATCTCCCTGATTTGGCCATATTGGCGGCACTGCCATTTCAAGCCATCAGGCAACACTAGACCCCGGTGGAAATCGGGGTGATCTCAATGGCACGATTGCAGTTGGTAACAGGCGGCTCGGGGCCCGGCGGTGCGCTGGAAACCGATATCCGGGACATCCGCATCATCGAGACCGACGAGGGAGTTTTTGCCATCTCCCTCACAGGTATTCACGGTGGTCTGGCGAGCTATCAGCTCTCTGCCGGTCACGCGGCCGAGTCGGTTTCCACCACGCTCTTCCCTACGGCTCTCGACATCAACCTGACGGGCGACATCTCGATCGTGACGACTGGCAATCAGGATGTGCTTGTGATCGGGCAGTCCGGTCAGGGGGCCGTTGGCTATGTATTGAACGCCGACGGCACTCTTGGAAACGCGGTCGAGCTGGATGGCCTCGCCCCATCGTCGGGGTCGGTCTCGGCGCTGCACGATAGCCAGGAGGGTTTCGTTTTTCTTGCAGCCCAAGGCGCATCCAGCATTGGCAACTACACGTCGTCCGGCTCTGGGTTCAACCTGTCTGACACCATCACGGACACCGAAGAAACCCTCCTAACGGATGTTGTGTGCCTGGCCAGCCACGACACGTCTGCTGGGTGTATCGTTCTCGCGGCAAGCCAGGGGGAAACCGGCCTCACAAGTTACTGTCTCAACACCGATACCGGCGACATGGAGCCAGTTGATAGCCTTGGTATCCGGGATGGACTTGGCCTTTTGCCGAAACTGGTTGACCTGCAGACCTTCTCTGCCTTCGGAGAATGCTATGCGCTGGTGGCCTCCTCCTCCAGCAACGGCACGGCCTCGGCCCTGAGCGTGATCCGCATCGGACCGGACGGTAAGTTGACCGCGACCGACCACCTGCTCGATACGATACAAACACGTTTTGGGGCGCTTCAGTCTCTTTCCGTCACCGAATCCGGCGATCAGGCCTTTGTCTTTGCCAGCGGCGGCGACGATGGCCTGAGCATGTTTCGCCTCCTGCCAAACGGCCGCCTTCTGTTGATCGACACGCTATCGCATGGCGAGGTCGCTCCACTCGAAAACGTCTCTGCACTTGGATCGGCCCGCCTTGGCAACGAACTCCAGGTGGTCGCGGCCTCCGAAACGTCGGGCATCTCGCAGTTTTCCTATTCACTCGAGGATCAGGGCAACATCCTTCGGGCGCAGAAAAGTGGGCAAAGCCTGACTGGCTCGGGCAAAGGAGACATTCTTTTTGGCGGCAAGGGCAATGACTCACTGGCCGGCGCGTCGGGCGACGACACGATCCAAGACGGCCCCGGCACCGATACTCTGACAGGTGGCGACGGGATCGATACCTTTGTTCTAGAGGAAGATGGCGCGCGTGATGTCATCACGGATTTCAAGCCCGGCACCGACCGCCTCGACTTCTCGGCTTACACCATGTTCTACGACGCGGCCCAACTTACCGTGACCGTCCTCTCAAACGGTGCGATCGTCACCTGGCGCGACGAAGTCACCGAGATCTACAGATCAGGCAACAAGAGCCTGAAATGGAGCGACATCGCAAACGCATTGGTCACCGGACCAGACCGCCCGCCCCTTGTGGTGAACCAGGAGTGGACAGGTGGCGCAGGCGACGATGTTTTCCGCGGCAGCTGGGGCGCGGATTCCCTTTCTGGCGCGCGCGGAGGTGACCACCTCTACGGCAACCTCGGCGCCGATCACCTGAGCGGAGACGAAGGCAGCGACACGCTCCTTGGTGGCGATGGCGATGATCACCTCACAGGCGGCGTGGGACGAGATCGCCTGTTGGGCGGACAGGGTGCTGACCATCTCGAGGGCAACCTCGGCTTTGATACGCTTCTTGGCGGCGACGGGAATGACAGGCTGTTTGCCCACACCGGTGCCGACCTGCTTCATGGAGAGCTAGGCAATGACACGCTCTTTGGCGGTGCCGGAAATGACCGCCTGTTCGGAGGTCTCGGCAATGACGTTCTCAATGGCAACAAGCAGGCTGATCAGATCTGGGCTGGTGGCGGTCATGACACCGTCTCCGGAGGCAAGGGCCCCGACCACGCATGGCTTGGGGATGGCAACAACCTCTGGACCGACGATCTGCAAGCAGACGCCTTTGGCCGGGATACCGTGGTCGGAGGCAATGGCGGGGACACGCTTGAATCAAGAGGGGGCCATGATGTTCTAACAGGTGGCGCAGGTGCGGACAGTTTCGTTTTTCTGGGCCGCACCGGAGACCGGCGGATCACGGATTTCGCCCCTAACACTGACCAATTGGCGCTTCAGATCGCGAACCTGACACAAGAGGATACACACCTAACCGACACCGGCACCGGCCTGCGCATCAGTTGGGATGGCGGCTCAGTTCTGCTCGAAGGGTTGGAGCCGGGCGACTTCACACGAGGCGACATCCTGTTCTGAAGCCCAAAAGGAACCGCCGCCGAAGAAGCTCCGGCAGCGGTCAAATGTACTGTGGCAAACTCCGATCAGATCAGGATGATATCCGAATCCAATCCGGTCACCGAGGTCACACCGTTCAGGGTGAACGAGCCATTGGCACCAAAATCGAAAACGACTGTGCCGGTGGAATCATCCGCGTGATCCGCCACCACCTGTGCCTCGGTCTTGCCGCCACTCCAAAGGGCATCATCCAGACGCAGCTGATCAAGTCCGGTGGCAAAGTCCGTCACCGTATCGTCGCCAATTGCAGTTCCCTTGAAGACAAACCGGTCAGCGCCTAGCCCCCCAGTCAGCCGGTCATCGCCAGCGCCACCATTCAGTGTATCGACTTGCGATCCGCCGATCAGAGTGTCGTTGCCTTGGCCACCTTCCAGAAGATCGTTGCCCTTGTCACCGCGCAGAACATCGCCCTGTGCACCGCCGTAAAGCTTGTCGGCAAAATCACCACCGGAAAGAGTGTCATTGCCATTGCCCCCCTGCAGCGTGTCTTTACCACCGCCGCCAAGCAGGCTGTCCTTGCCGCCGCCACCATTCAGGCTGTCGTTGCCTTTCTCACCTTTCAGGGTGTCGTTGCCGTTGCTTCCAAGCAGCGTGTCGTTGTTAAGGCCACCACGAAGCGAGTCATTGCCTTCTTGGCCATTGAAACGGTCGTTGCCGCCGCCGCCGTTGATGGTGTCATTGCCACCGCCACCGTTGACAGTGTCTTGGCCCCCCACGCCGGTCACCGCGGTATCCTGGAAGATGTCATTGCCCTTGCCAAGATTGACAAGGTCGGCACCGTCACCAGCATCCACACTGTCAAAGCCGTCGCCAGCATTGATGGTGTCCTTGCCCTTGCCGGATTCGATGGTGTCATTGCCGGCTCCACCGCTGATCGAGTCAGCACCGGCATCGGTGATGAAGTGGTTGGCCACGCCATTCCCCGTCAGGAAGGTGTCGAAGTTCCCAACCAGCGTATAGTTTTCGATCTGGCTCAGGACATCCCGGTTTGCGGCAATCCCCACGCCCCCGGCATCACCGGTTATCAGGTTGGCTTCCACTTGGAACGACTGCGGCGTTGCGTTCGAGAGATCGACATAGACAGTGTCCGATCCACCGCCACCGACAAAGGTGTCTTCACCGCTGCCCATGATGAACAGGTCATTGCCCGTACCGCCACGCGCGATGTCGTTGCCGTCACCATCCATCAGGATGTCGTTACCGTCACCGCCCAGCAGGCTGTCGTTGCCATCTTCACCTTTCAGCGTGTCATTGCCAGCAAGGCCAGAGATCGTGTCATTGCCACCGCGACCTTCAAGTCTGTTGGCAACGCTGCTGCCGATCAGGGTATCGTCGTCACTACGTGACCCAAGAACGTTCTCTACATTAGAGATCGTGTGGGTAAAGGCCTTGCCACGCCAGACACCGGTCGCGGTTCCGCTATCCAGATCGACATTGACAGCCGTCACACCGTTCCGGTCATAGCGCAGAGTATCATTGCCCAGCGCACCATTCACCGTATCGTTGCCCGCCATCAGGATAATGCGATCGTCACCTGAAGATCCGCGCACGCTGTCGTCCGACATGTTGGTGCGCACTTCCTGAACAGTCCCACTAAAGGTCTCGGCATTGCCATAGCCATCATTGAAGATGTTGCCGTTGTTCAGGTTGATATGAACACCCTGCGTGGCCGAGTCATTGCGGAAATCGAGGCGCAGGGTGCTATCCGTCGAGGCACCGATATTATAGCTGTCAACGCCGTCACCACCACGCACCGACATCCAGCCATTGTTGGCAACAGTCACGTTGAACGTATCGTTCGCGTCCGTGCCGTAAATACCCAGACCATCAAGTGCGAAGGCATTGGCCACGTCCACGAGCGTTGTGACAGTACCGCCGGTTTTGGAGATTGTGCCGGTATTGGCATTGCCGTCGATCGCCACATTGATCGAGTTCGCCAGATCCCAGAAAGCAACATCAAAGAAGCCGGAGGTGGCGTTGCTAAAATCAACGGTATCGTTGCCCAGGCCGGTTTCAAGCGTATCGTAGTTCGTGTTTGAACCCGGATCGAGGTAGTCGGCACCACCGCCGCCTACCAGCGTATCGCTACCATCGCCACCCAGGAGGGTGTCATTGCCGGTATTCCCCATCAACTGGTCATCGCCTGCGCCGCCGATCAGCGAGTCATTCCCGCCAAGACCGTCAACCGTGTCATTGCCGTCAAGGGCATCAATGGTGTCATTGCTACCCGTCCCGACAAGGTTGTCGGCGCCATTGGTCGGCGTGGACGAGCCTACAAAGATATCGGTGTCCCAGAAATCCAGCCACTCGATGTCTGTCAGGATGTCCGTACCCTGTGCCGAGGTCACGGTGACCATGTTACCCGAGGTATTGACGGTAAAGTCACTGCTATTGCCATAATACCGCATGGTATCCGTACCGGCACCACCATTGGCGGTGTTGCTGCCCGAATTCGCATCGATGGTGTCGTTCCCGTCACCGCCGTTAAAGGTGTCATTCCCGGTGCCACCACGCAGATGGTTGTTGTTGCCATCGCCGGTCAGGCTGCTGCCCGTCGACCGCGCACCGCGTACTTCTTCAACGTTGGAAACCGTGTGCGTGAACGCATTCCCGTGCCAGGTACCGGTGACGGTGTTGGTCGAAAGATCAACAACCAGGTTCTCAACACCCGAACGGTCATAGCGCAGGGTGTCCCAGCCGCCTCCGGCATCCAGCGTGTCATTGCCACGCTCAAGAATGAACCGCTCGTTCGCATTTGACCCAAGGATGCTATCGGCAAAATACGAACCCCGTAGCTCCGAAAAGCTTCCGGTGATCGTGTCTGTGCCACCAAGGCCGTCCTGGATCGTACCCGCACCAAGATCGGCTACAATGCCCGTAGCCCCATTGCTGTCATTATAGGCAATCCGGATGGTGCCCGCGCCGTCATTCACATTGAACGTGTCGTTACCCGCGCCACCAAACAACCCGTGCCAGCTGCCGTTGCTGCTGTGCAAGGCAATGTTGAACACATCGTTAAAGTCTGTGCCACCAATCTCGAAACCCCAGGCCTCAAGCGGTTTGGTGACGTTCAGAACGCTGGTGGTTCCATTTGCACCCTTGTTGATCGAAGCGGTGCCTGCATCGCCATTCACATTCGCCGTAATCGCGGCATTCAGGTCGTGGTGATAGATGCCACCGCCCGACTGGCTGTCGAAGCTGGCAAAGTCGACCGTGTCGTTGCCAGCTCCCGGCCGCAGGTGATCCCAATCTTCAGCGTTAGTACCCGGATCAAGGAAATCGTTTCCGTCGCCGCCGATCAGCCGGTCATAACCTTCACCGCCACGCAGCGTATCGTTGCCCGCGCCACCATCAATCGTGTCATCGCCGGCAAGGCCGTTGATTGAATCGTCGCCCGAGGTGCCCGTCAGGCTATCGTCACCCGGAGTGCCCCCACCCGCAGGAACCGATGTGGTCATGGTTGCAGTGTCCAGAAGCAGATCGTTGAACAGCACTTTCTCGACATCGAAAAGCACATCGGTACCATCTGCCGAAGAGATCGTGATGTTGCCGCCACTTCCGGTGATCGTCGCATCGCCAAAGTCATCGTCGATACGGACCGTGTCGTTGCCGCTGTTGCCGATAAGCGTGTCATCACCACCACGACCGGTCAGGAAGTCATTGCCACCACGCCCGTCAAGCTGGTTGGCATTGCCGTCGCCCGCCAGAGCATCGTCATCATTGCGCGATCCGCGAACCGACTCGACATTGCTAATCTGGTGCGAGAATGCCTGACCGCCCCAATTACCGGTCGCGGTTCCGGCCTGAAGGTCCACGTTGACGGCGGTAACACCGCTCCTGTCATAGCGCACAAGGTCAAAGCCGCCGCCACCATCCAGGGTGTCCTGCCCCCGACGAAGGATGAAACGTTCGTTCGCCGAACTACCAAGAATGCTGTCATTGAAATCCGACGCCTGGAGTTCGACCCGGGCGCCCGAGCCAGAAATGGTATCGGTACCCGCGGAACCGTTCACCTGGTGAGAAACCACACCAGTGTTGAGGTTGGCATTAACCGACCCCTGAGAGCCGCTGTAGCCGATCCTGAGAATACCGCCGGTTGTTGAGCCCACATTGATCGTGTTGTTGCCACCGCCAATGAAAATACCTCCCCAGCCGCCACTCAAGACGTCAATCGTGAAGGTGTCATTGAAGGCCGTACCGCCAATACCCAAACCCCAATAGCTCATGGGATTGTCAAGCTCGACAAGTGTCGTGACGCCATTGGCGCCCTTGTTGATCGTACCGGTATTCGTCGGGCCGTTGATCGTCGCAACAATGCCGGCATTCAGGTCAAAGTGCTGGATATCGACATAGCCCAGCGAGATATCGGACATGTCGACGGTATCGTTGCCGGTTCCCGGCCGGACCAGATCATAGCCTTCGATGTTTTCGCCAGGGTTCAGATAGTCATCCCCCGCACCACCGACCAGTTCGTCGTTGCCACCATCGCCATAAAGGGTGTCGTTGCCGTCCCCGCCCTCAACGGTATCGTCCCCGGCATCACCGGCAAGATCGTCATTTCCACCGTTACCGCGGATCAGGTCATTGCCATCGCCGCCGTCGATCACGTCATTTGCGCTGCCACCTTCAAGGCTGTCAGCAAACGGCGTGCCGGTCGCATCCAACGGCGTGGTTGCATTGTCGAGATTGAACTCGATCCCCTCGCTGGCGGTCGCGCCGCTGAAATTGACCGGCGCCTGATTGACCAGCGAAATCAGCAGCGAGTCATTGTCGTTCTCGAACAACTGATCAAGCGCGTTCACGAAGGTGATGAAACTCCAGGAAATGCCGGTCAGCGTCATCACCGTGCCGCCGTTGTCATCCTTGAAGGTAAGGCTGTTGATGGTTCCTGAAATCGGATCACCATTCCCGTTCAGGGCAAAGTTCGTGCCGTTGAACGTTGTCCGGTATCCGGTGTCATAACTCTCTACTTCGATGAAGTTCGACGTGAAGGTGATAACATCCACATCAAAGGTACTGTCCGCCGACTTCAGAAAGGCATCGTCAATAAAATCCCCGTGCACATTCGAAGTCGGACCAAAAAAGTTGAACTGGACGGCCATCGCGCGCTCCTCCCTGAAACTCAATGCGTTCAATCTAGAACAAACTAGAGGTATTTCCTGATTTTTCTCAAGTAATAGTTTCCGGACAAATCGGCCGAGATCACGGAAAATTCATTGGGGAAGACAGACTCGAATTTCGCTCGGCCCACCTCATTGAGCCAACCGAATACGCCGGTACTTCCTCCACTGTCAGAAACGTTGCACAATACCAATCTAAACAATTCATTATGCCTATTCTCCACGGGTTGCCTTTTGTGCCCGGATCGAAATTATTGAATGATAAGAATTTACCGGGACACCCCAATGACTGAGCGCCAAACCACCAAGATTACCCCAGTTATCCTGTGCGGCGGCTCCGGCACCCGTCTTTGGCCGCTCTCCCGAAAAAGCTACCCCAAGCAATTCGTACAGCTGACGGGTGAACAAACTTTGTTCCAGTCCTGTGCCGCCCGCATGCAGGGTGATCTGTTTGCCCGCCCCCTTGTCCTGACCAACGCCGACTTTCGCTTTGTGGTAAGCGAGCAGTTGATCGAGATCGGCATCGACCCGGGGCCGGTTCTGATCGAACCCGAAGGGCGCAATACTGCACCTGCCATCCTCGCCGCCGCCCTGCACCTTCACGCCAACGACCCCGATGCCATCCTGCTGGTCGCCCCGTCCGATCACGTCGTGCCCGATGTTGCCGGCTTTCACGAAGCCGTCACCGAGGGCCTGCGCGCGGTCCTCGAAGAAGGGCGTCTCGTCACCTTCGGCATCACCCCCGATCGCCCGGAAACCGGTTATGGCTATCTGGAACTCACCCAAACGCCCAACGGTTCGGGCACTGCGATCCCGCTTGCCTGCTTTGTCGAAAAGCCTGACTTGGACACCGCGAGCCAGATGCTCGAAAGGGGCAACTATCTCTGGAACGCGGGCATCTTCCTTTTTGCCGCGGCAGACATCATCGCGGCGTTCAAAGAGCATGCCCCGACGCTCCTGGACCCCGTCACCCGCTCGATCAACAAGGCCGAGTGCGATCTGGGCTTCCTGCGGCTTGATCCCGGTGCCTGGGAAGGCGTCGAAGACATCTCCATCGACTATGCCGTGATGGAGAAGGCAACCGACCTTTCGGTTGTCCCCTTCAGCGGCGGATGGTCCGACCTTGGCAGCTGGGAAGCCGTCATGCGGGAAGATACACCCGACGGAAATGGCTCGGTCACGTCTGGCCCTGTGACGTCGATCGACTGTTATGACTCCCTGCTGCGCTCCGAAGCCCAAGATCTCGAACTTGTCGGTATCGGCCTTGAAAACACCCTTGTCGTTGCCATGCCGGATGCCGTCCTTGTCGCCGATATGACACGCGCACAGGACGTCAAAAAGGCGGTCACGGCCCTCAAGGCCAAGGGCGCAAAACAGGCCGAAAGCTTTGCAATGGATCATCGCCCATGGGGCCACTTCGAAACCCTTGCGCTTTCGGACCGCTTTCAGGTCAAACGCATCGTTGTCAAACCCGGGGCCGCCCTCTCCCTGCAGAGCCACATGCACCGTTCCGAACATTGGATCGTGGTCGAAGGCACCGCGCGCGTGACCTGTGACGATAAGGTCAGCCTCGTGAGCGAGAATGAATCCGTCTACATCCCACTCGGAGCCGTTCATCGCATGGAAAACCCCGGCAAGGTGCCGATGGTCCTGATCGAAGTGCAGACCGGCGCCTATCTCGGCGAAGACGACATCGTGCGCTACGAAGACCTTTACGAGCGCAAAAAGCACCGCGACGGTTAATCCACCGTTCGCTCCAGCGGCCATTTCTTCACCAATTCACGGTCAGGGTTGGGGCAAATCTCCCTGCTCATGGTGAATGACATGTCCGAAACTTCGCCCATTCTTGGCCTGCCCTACATCCAGCCGTCCCAAGCCCAGAAACACGTGACCCACAACGAGGCCATCCGAACGCTGGACGGCATCGTGCAACTCACTCTGGCAGAGATCGACGCCACCACACCGCCGGGTGTGCCACAATCCAATACGGTCTATGCCCTCGGGGCCGGCGCGGAAGGTGCCTGGGCCGGTCATGACTTCGAACTGGCTTTCTGGCGCGACACCGCCTGGCACTTCCTGCCTCCCCTCGAAGGATGGCTGGCCTGGAACAAGGCGGATTCAACATTTCGCGTCTGGCACAGCGGTGCTTGGGAACGCCCATCCTGGGAAACCGACAACCTCCCTTCAATCGGCATCAACACAACTGCCGACTTGACGAGCCGCTTGTCAGTCAAATCGGCGGCAACGCTTCTGACCCATGATGGCACCGATCATCAGCTCAAGATCAACAAGGCATCCAGCAGCGACACCGCCAGCCTTTTGTTCCAGACCAACTGGTCCGGCCGCGTCGAATTCGGCTTGTCAGGGTCTGACGATTTCGTGGTCAAGACCTCTCCCAACGGATCAGACTGGGCAACCTCGATCAGCGTCGATCACGCCACAGGTTTTGTCGGGATCGGTTCTGCCAACTCCAGCTTTCCGTTGACGATTACGCACAATGATGCGGGCAGCCCGGTCACGTTTCGATTGCAGAACTGGAGCGGTGAGGCATCAACTATTGCATCTGCCCGCGGCATGGTTCTGAGTTCCGACAACAACGATAACTCCAGCAGCACCCAAAGCTTTATCGCCTTCGAAGTCGACGCAACGGAATACGCCCGCGTTGCCGCAAACGGCACCATGACAATTGGCGTATCCGCGAACAAACCCGCTGTGCACATCAAGGACATCCTGCGGATCGAACCAGGCAACGGCCCAAGCACCCCGTCCACTGGCGACATCTACTTTGATTCCACTTCCACAAAGTTGCGCTGCTACGACGGCACAACGTGGCACGACCTTTTCTAACGGAAGTTTCGATCCAATTTGCCCATCATTTGTACCGGAGCTTGGCCATTTTGCGTTTGCAGAAATGTGACAAAGAACTGTCTGGACAAACAATCCACCATTTGCGACCAGTTGATTAACCCAAGTATTTAAGGACAGCTGCCATGAGCGTTATTCTTGACGATCAAAAAGTATTTTATGCATCCGTACCCAAAGTAGCCTGCACATCGCTGAGGCGCATGTTCTTTGAGTTCGAAAACGGCTTTGAATTTCGGCCCTTCAAGGTGAATGGTAAGCAAATTTTCATTCACAACGTGGCTTACAAAGGGCTTCTGCGCGAAAACTTCCCCGAGAAACGCATTGCCGATTTCCACCGCGTGACGCTGGTCCGTGACCCGATCCAGCGGCTTCTATCGGCCTTTGGCAACCGGGTTGTGCATCACAAGGAACTGTCCAAGAGTGCTGCCGGTGCCAACCTGAAAAAACTCGACCTCGCTCCGAATCCTGATCTCGACCTGTTCATTGAGAAATTCGACGACTACAGACAGGCCCATCCTTCTATTTCTCACCACACCCGGCCGATCGTGGATATTCTTGGTGATGATCCAGACTACTTTGCCAAGATTTACCCGCTACATGATATCAAGCAGTTCGTAGCCGACATGAGCGAACGTCTTGGTGCCGAACTCAACCTTGGTCGCAGCCAGACCGGTGGTCCCAAGTTCAAGGTCGACGACCTCACCGCTGGCCAGATCGAAAAGCTAAAAACCTTCTACGCAAAAGACTACGAGATCTTTGGCGAGTTCTTCTGAGGGTTTTTCCGGCAAGGGCTTATTTGCCCTCGCCTCTCATATGTTCCAAACGCTGCCCCATAACTTCAAGAGCAACCTTTTCGTCGAAGGTTTCCCCTAGAAACTCAAACAGGGGTCTGAATGCCTGCACATCCTTGACGTAGTCATCATAGTGGAGGTGAATGCAGCGATCAGGATTGGCTTCGCGATACTTCTCGAATGTGGTTTCCGCCAAATTGAGAATTTTGTCGACATTTTCAAACGACCGCGACGCCCACCACCCGGACTTTGCAACCGCCTTGTGGTCGCGCGTGTTGATCACGAAACGGGCGTTTGGAAAGTAGGCGTGCATAAAGTTGAGATACCGCGGAAAGAACGCGGGATGCAGGTGAAACCGGATTTCCTTGAATCCAGAAACCCGGACACCTTCATCGGGTTGAAGAACTGTTTTCACAAAGGTGTCGGCAAGACTTGCACCATAGACGTCCGGAAAGATGTTTTCACCCCCAAACCACGGATGGGTCTGGTTCGTTTCCTTCCCTGCATTGCGCAGCCCGCGCAACGGCTCGGAATCCACGATTGAAGCCCACGACTTCACGAGGTGAAACAGCGCATCGTTGTTTTCACCACGGATCTGATAACCTGGAATTGCATTCAGCATGTTCTGAAGCAGCGTAGATCCCGACCTGCCGTAGGTCACGATGAACACGTAGCCCTCAAGGTCATTGAGACCTAGAACATTTCCAGACTTCTGAGATTTCATTCTTCAAGTGCCTCCTCAGGTTCGGCTTTGGCGGGTTGTTTGACTTTCGCGACACGCGTCCGTTTTAGATGCTCCAATCCCGCCTTGTTGATCTCTTCCAGACGGTTGAAAAGCTCATAGTCTTCCGAATAGTAGTCTCGAATTTCCTCGACAAGTGCGTCGGACGGTGCGTTCTCCAGGTTTTTTACCTTGCTGACGTTTGTCTTGGGCAACTTCGTCGCAAAATCCAGTTCCGATGCAAGCAGGTTAAAGTGATCTGCCAACTCATGGTATGGGATGATATAGTCGGCGAGGAGATCACCGTTCAGCCGCGTGAAAAAGTCCCGTTGCTGAGGTTTCTGGTTTCTCTTTATCGAGCGATTGACCCGTTTGCGCCAAAACTCCTCAAAGGTGGTCCCTTCCGGCAGAGGATTGCTCACCTTGTTTCCAACCCGGTACCGATACCACGATTGAATCCAGTCAACTGGATCTCGCATTACGCCAAATTTGAAGAAGGTCTCAGGGGCGTATTTTTTTTGGGCAAACAGGAAATCATATTGCCGCACGGCCTGACGAAGCAAAATGTGCTTTCCACGATCCGGCCCTCCGCGATGGATTTCTGCTTCGGGAATAAGTGCTCTTTCGATCGACGTCGAAGCCGTTTTCGAGTTGGCAATGAATACAAAACGCTTTTCGACACCTATCAGCATGGATATGTCCTCATGTAAATTAGCCTCTCAACCCATAGGGAAGCGGCTTGAACGTATTGCGAGCATAAGCGCACAATGTTCGAGTTCGTAGCATAGCTTCTTTATAGGTTTCAACGAATGGTGGGGGTAAGAAAAACTGGCTTCCATCATGTTCCGATAGTGCCTGCGACCGTTCATCCGACGCATCCATCTCTTGCTCATAATCCATCGAAATCGCAGTTTCCGTTGCCTCTATCGGCATATCGCCGAAGCAACGGTCTTCGTGAAAACTCCATGGCTGTTGGATCTGCCGGTTGCGCAATGAGCTAAGGTTTCGTCCAATCGAACAGGACTCCGAACACAAATGGTTTCCGACCGTCTTGAATTTTGAGAATTTCGAGAGAGACGCGGTGAGAGACGCGCCTCCACGGCGAAGCGTGTGGATCAACCAAGGTTTCTCAATCATTGGTCTACCTGACCTGTGCTTGTCGATCATCTCTAGGCGGTCTTTGATCTTTTGAATGTGTGGTAACTTGCTGGTCGGACGAAAGCAAATGTTTCGGAGCCAATAGCCCAGCACCCGCCTGGATTGTGCCGAATTAGCGTCACCTACCAAGGGTTTTCGCGCGATTTACGCGTCAAATTGCTGCATCGCCGCATCGAACGCCACTGATCCTCAACGCGAACCAGCAGATTGCTTGACCAGCGCACCTTGAATGCGGCACAGAAGGGATGCGCCCAAAGGGCGATAGCAATATTTACTTTACTGGCGGAAGAAATGTCCAAGACCCTGATCCTCCACATAGGCCATTACAAAACCGGCACCACAGCCCTTCAGGTTTTCTTTCATCAACATTTGGAATTCCTTTCAAAGGCAGGCGTAGATTATCCCGACGTCTGGATGCACAACTCGAAACACTCGGCCTTCGCATTTTCGCTGCTGCGCGCAGCGGGCGTAGGCAAGTTGATGTATGACTATAGCGATCCCACCAAACCTGAAAAAATGTGGGGCGATCTGTTCAAGGCCGTACTCGAATCCGAACAGCCGAATGTCCTGATCAGTTCGGAAGAATTCATGCGGATCGGCCAGTTCCCGCGAGCCCGGGAGGCGCTCCAGAAAATTCTTGAGAACCGGCCTGAAGGTATCAAGGTCAAGGCCGTCGCCTACCTGCGCGAACCCGGGGCACACCTGCATTCCTGGTACAATCAGTTGATCAAGATGCGCTTCCGCGTTGCCGACATCAACCGCGCGGTAAATGGCGACATTGAGGAAATCCACTACAACTATGAACGCGCTCTTGGTCCCTGGATCGAGATGCTGGGCGCCGAAAACGTCAGCATCCGTCCTTATGTCAAAGACCCGGCCAACCCCGCTGCCCTGCACGAAGACTTCGTCGAATACTTGGGAACAAACCTGCCGCCCGATCTGTTGAAGATCGAGAAAGACCCGAACCCGCGCATGGATGATCGTGTCGTCGAGCTTGTTCGCCTGATGCAGAACATGGAGCTGGGCAAGAACACGATCAACGCCGTGCGCAAGCAGGCCCTTGATTACATCGACATGCAGGACCGCCAGATCGTGCGACGTGGCGAAGGTATGACCGAAGCACGCGTGCGTGCCCGCCAAGGTCTGGAATGGCTTGAGACCCAGTCTGGCAGCCATATCAACACCGAAGCCTTCATGCAGAACCTGCCCCAACCGGCATCACAGCAACAGGTCGATCAGGACCTTATGCTTGGCTTTGTTTTTTCCGAGTTCCTTCACTTGCGCCAACGCATTAATCGGTCGAATTTTTCCGCACTGGAAAAACGTATCGAAGAACTTGAACAGAAATTGAAATAGGTGGTTTTGGATCCATGAAAATTCTCTTCTACAACTGGGTCGACTACCTGGACGATGAAAAACGGGGCGGCGGCGTCAGCGTCTATCAGAAGAACGTGATTCACGAACTGAACGCCGAGGAAGAGCGCGAGTGCTACTTCATCTCGTCTGGCATCTCATACGACCTGTTTAACAACAAGCCGCGCTGGGAGCGGGTCAAGCACGGCCCGACCGAAAACCGGCGCCGCCGGTTTGAGATCGTGAACTCTGGCGTGCTTTCACCAGCTCACCATTCCTTTGGCCACGAGGTTCAACTCGACGAAGAGGAAACCACCGAAGCCTTCTTCGACTTCATTCGCAAAAAAGGCCCGTTTGATGTTGTTCATTTCAACAACCTCGAAGGCCTCCCGGCATCTGCCCTGAAGATCAAGGAGCATTGGCCGGAAACTCGGGTTATCTTCTCGCTTCACAACTACTACCCGCTCTGCCCGCAGGTAAACCTCTGGTTCCAGGAACGAGAAAACTGCCTCGATTTTGACAGTGGGAAAAAGTGCGAAACCTGCCTGCCGCATCATCATGACGAACGTATTGTTCGCCTCGCCAATGCCGTGGCTTTCAACCTCAAAAAGCGCGGTATCCGCCCCGGGTCTCGTCTGTTTGACCGCGGTTTCGGCCCGTCAATGCGCTTGGCAGGCAAAGCAGTGCGCGTATCGAACAGGCTCTTCAAGAAGGGCCAGAAACCCACCCCCAAGAAGGAAGGCTCGAACAAGCTTCTCAAGCGCATCGAGATGAGCCATCGCAAGTACACGCGGCGGCGCGCGCAAATGGTCAAGACCATCAACACCTATTGCGATTCCGTTTTGTGCGTTTCTGACCGCGTGGGCGAAGTGGCGGCCAAGTTCGGCATTGCTCCCGCCCTGATCCAGACCAGCTATATCGGCACCCGCCATGCTGAAAAGTTCGAGCACACACATCCGAAACCATCGATCGTAAAGCCGGATGGCAGCCTGACCATTGCCTATCTGGGCTACATGCGTCGCGACAAAGGGTTCTTCTTCCTTCTGGAAGCGCTGGAAGCCCTCCCTCAAGAGCTTGCCGAGCGCATCCATGTCGTGATCGCGTCGCGCCTCATCGACCAGCCAACCATGGACCGCATTACCGCGCTTAGCGAACGCTTTGCCTCCTTGTTGTTTGCCGATGGCTATACCCACGAGCAACTCGACACGATCCTGGAAGAGGCGGATCTTGGTGTGATCCCCGTTCTCTGGGAAGACAACCTCCCGCAGGTTGCCATTGAAATGCATGCCCGCCACATTCCATTGCTCACCTCTGACCTCGGCGGTGCGCAGGAGCTTGGCAATTGCAAGAACATGGTTTTCAAAAACGGTAGCACAACCGATTTCGCCAAAAAGATCGGAGCTATCCTCGATGGCAAGGTTTCGACCGAGGACTACTGGAAGAACGCTATGGCGCCGCATTCCATGGCTGAACACCTCGACGAGTTGCACAAGGTTTATGACACGAAGGCGCGTCCAATCGCATATCTGCCTTCGGCCGAACCAAAGGCAAAACCAGCCAAGAAAGCCGCAGCTGTCGCCAGCTGATCATGCTTCAGGATTGATGCATAAAAGGCTCCGGGGTTCCGGAGCCTTTTTCATTTGGATTATCAGTCAAGGATGCGCTTGACCTCGGCACAATCGCGCCAGTGGATCGACACCTTGGGATCATAGACAACTTCCCGGCCTTCCGAGACCAGCGCCAGATACTTGCGGTACTCTTCTGCATCGTTGAAGTGCTGTCCGCGCGCAACCTCCGCCTCGGCCTTGGCCCGGAACTGAGCGTTGTATTTGAAGTGGGCAAAGATCATTTCCATCTCGGCCACCTTCAGATCCGCCACATAGTGAAGACCCGCAGAAGGCCGCATCCAGGGCTTGTACTTCAACAGCGCATATTTCTGCGCGGTGAACAGTTCCGGCTTGGAATCCGGCAGCAACCTGTGGCGCAGGGCGCTGGTCACCGTCTTGCTGTCCGAGAATGGGCCACGTGCCGCCATATTCCGCAGGAAGGGTTCCTTGTCGACCTGATCGGCTTCCGAAAACGGATCCCCGCTTTCCAGCGTGACACTGCTCAGCTCGCCCTTGGGATACATGTCCAGCATGTAGAGACGCACTGCGTCCACGTCCTCGAACTGCTTGGATGCAAGAAGCTTGGGCAGAGAGGTTTTCTCCCATCCCTTGTAAACCAGCAGTTCGTCGGCATCCGCCACCAGCGACCAGCGACCAACCCGCAGGTTTGCAAGGATCGCCATCTGCCATGTCACGCCGTATTGCGAGTTGTTATAGGAACTGTCGACCGAGAAGACGGCCACGTCCGGCTGTTCCAGAAGATATTCCAGGGTGCCATCGTCCGACGTGTTGTCCGAAATCAAAAAGGCTTTCACACCAAGTTTGCGATAGTGCGCAAGGAACTCCGGAAGCATGAACTTCTCGTTGCGCACACAGGCCACAACCGCCACGTCTTCCTTGTTCAGTGACTCAAGCTTCTCATCGCTGCTCACCAGTTCAAGCAGATTGCTCTCATACCCGAGTTTGACAGGCGCAAACGTCGGCCAGATCTTGCGGGGATACAACTGTGGCACCGTCAGCCGGTCCATCGCCTCAAGCTGCACGACATGCGTATCCATGTGGACCTGCTTGGCCGGCGACAAAGGCCCGGCAAAGAATGCATTCTGCCACAACGAGACCGGCGTTGCGGCACCATAGGTGCGCCGCTGGATCGTCACATAGTAGTCTTCTTCACTGACCTTGATGTTGGACAGCGCGAGAAGGTCGCCGATCATCTTGTCTTCCATGAAGCTGACAGAGATCAGACCCTGACCTTCCGTCGTTTGCATGGTTTTGAGAATCTCGCCCATCGCTCGGCGACTAAGGGAATACCCGCTGCCGCCATCCGCGTATTCCGACGGTTCGGGTGACTTATCAAGTTCCTTGCGGCCGCGTTCGGATTCCGACTTCGAGAAGTGCCAAACCCGGTCCGTCTGCCCCTTGTGACGCATGAGACGGCGGCCGTAATAGTCGAATTTCCGATAGCTGAGACTTTGGAAATACTCGTCAACGTTGATGAAGCAGTCATCATCGATCTTGAGCATGAAGGCAAAGTCGGTGTTCTTGTAGACCCATTCAACAGATTTCAGGGTCTTCTGCGGCAAGCCCTCATAGTTATCTGGCGCATCCAGATACACGATGTCGCCTTCGCGGCGGCCATCACCGTCCCCGACCACCACGATATAGGGAATGCCCAGCGCCTTCAGCTTGCCAAGCCAGCCCTCACGCATCGGATCAATGCGCTTCGAGAGATAGGGTACACACGAGAACACAACGACGATCGTATCGAACAAGGGTGTGATTGCCCCAAAGTCGAGCTCCTTGTCCACGACCCGTTCAACTTCTTCCGGTACCGAGAATCTGGGGAACAACGACAGACCCACGAGTGCCAGCTCGTTGTTCATCCGCGCGGCCGTTTGTGACAGGGACCTTAGCGCAGAATAGATCGCGGGTTGCGCGAACAGGTTGTTCTTCTGATCGCTTGGCGTCTGCGCGCACAAAAGGTTCAACTGGGCAAGGGCTACTGTCGCCAGCGCCTCTTCTTCAAGGCGGATCAATCCGTCGAACAAGGCAATCATCAATCCCAAGCCAAGGAAATCGCTGCGTCCCGATGACAGGATGTTGAGCTGCGTCAACAGGTCCTGCAACCGGTCTTCGGCCTCTTCGCTGTCACCGACAAGATCCCCTTTGGCAATCGCCGTCAGAAATGCCAGAGCGCCCTGGCCATAGGAAACCTGCTGTTCGTAAAGCAACGCATGTGGTGTGTCCTTGTGGCGTTTGCGGATCGCGCGTCGGACAATTTCCGCTTCCTGAGGCGAGGCGTTCTTTTGGACACCCGGGAACGCCAGTCCACGCAGCAGGGCGCTTTCGGTATCCTGTCCACGCAGCAACAGGCCGTCCAGCATGGCATTTTCCACCGGCTCTTCAGCGACTTTCTTGGGAAGGCCGCTCGGACCCAGCAGCTCAAGCCGGAAACGGCTGGCTTCCGGGTTCTCCATGGACTCAAAAAAGGCAATTGCCTCTTCCAAACCATCAACGTCACCACCCACACCAGCACGCACGATCTCGAACTGGCCTTTTGCGAAACGCAAAGTCGGACCTGCTTCGATGCCTTTTGCCTCCAGGGCCTCATCAAGAACTGTCCAGAATATGCGCGAGAGGCCAAAGTTTCGAACCGCGAACTTCTCGATATCGCGACACAGGTAATCGGCGAACTTTTCGCGCGACGTGATCAGGAACACGATCGTCTTGATCAGTTCGTTGCAACGCAAACGCGACCAATAGTGGTTATTCCGCTTCTCCAGCAGCCCCTTGAACGCATAAATAATGTTGTCGCGCGACTTGTCGGTCGCAGGACCATCACTATCGCTGACAACTTTCCGAATGGTCCAACCCACCGCAGGCGTGGCGATCCATCCACTTCCGGCCGCATCGCTCAGTGACCAAAGCGCGCTTGTGACCTCGTCCAACCGGCCTTCCATGCCAAGATAGGGCAGAATAACCGAATTGTGCCAAGCGTTCTTGCTTATCTCAAAGGTCTGTGCACCTCGGGTCGCCGCTTGACGGTACAGTTCCTCGAACTGGTTGGAGCAGCAAAACTCATCGGTCACAGCCAGCAGGAATGCGCGATACATATGGGTTGTCAGCGGTAGTTTGCCAGCGACCTCATTGAATGCGGAAATGGCATCTGGGCTCTTGCCTGACATCAGAAGCGACCCAAACATCTTGCGCGCCTTCTGCAACAGCAGGGTATCGGGTGTTTTGACGGCCGGAACGAACTTTGGTTGCTCGGCTTCAGGCAGTTCGAGATACTCTTCAAGTCCGTGATCGTTGGCAGTCTGGATCAGAACCTCTTGGGTTTTCTTCGCCAGTTTGCTCCAGAGATCGCCGAACTTCACATGTTCCAGCGCAAGCAACAGGTTGAAGGTCTCCGACGCAAGGTGGCCTCGCGCAGCAATCTCGTCGATACGTTCTGCCACCTTGGACTTCTCAAGCAGCAGCGGATTCCCACAGACCGCGCCATTGCTGGTCACCTTGAGTTTTACGGAGTCCCGGGTTTTGCCGGCCTCCCAGATCCTCCCGGGCAGTTGCGCAAAAAAGCCGACCTGCGAATCCGCGTCGATGTCATATTTCTTCGCGATTTCCGGCATTTCGTTTGTGTGGAACAAGATCGGCTCCTTGAGCCCCTCCACCTCGACTACCACCGACTGTTGCGACAGCGCCGTATCCACACCCCAGCCATAGACATCAAGGCCTAGGCCAAGGTCGATACGTCCTTCGCCTTCACGATTCTGATTTGCCGCACCTTCGATGACAAAGCTCGATTTATCCAGCCCACCGGAAAAATTGATGTGCTGAACGCTTTCTAGACCTGCAAAATCTTCCTCGAACCGGAAAAGCTCGTTGCCTTCGATCTGAACGGCCACGGTTTCGCCGTCAAAACGGATGGCGACATCATCCAGACGGTCCCCCATCTCCAAAGGCTTGCTGATCTCTCCCTGCCATTCGCCATTGCGTTTGGCATTCACCACGGCAAGGTTCTTGGCCTTGCGCAGTGACAAGTGAAAGATGATCTGCTTCTTCGTACGGTCGAAAAACGAAATGTTGGCAAAATCCACATCCGAAAAATCAACCGCGTATTTAAATTCGGCGCCTCCGAGAGATCGGAAATTAAGCATACTAAGCTCCTGCTAATTCGGTAGCTGAATCAATTGCGTCACTGGGAAACTACACACCTTCTTTGAAGGGTTTTTAATAGTTTGTCCAATGAAGTGCGGCGCTACTCCCGCGTGGGTTGAAACTAATTTTCCCCAAAGCCAAGGATGCCTTTCAAATGGTCTCCGACATAGGGATCAAGCGACAATTCACTGGTATCCAGCGTTTCTAGGTGCGCCTTGGCTGCATTGGCAAAGGCTTGTTTGTCCTCTGGGTTTGGGAAGTCGGCAAAGTTGATCTTCTCCCAGACGGCCCGCACGAAAAGCCGGGTCTTCTGCTGCGGCGTCAACGGCTCTCGCACCGCGGCATGTGACAGCCGCTCCAAGGCCCAGACAAGAGTATCGACGGTTTCGGGACGACGCCAGAAACGGCGTGTTTCACCTCGATTGGCAATACGGGCCCTCTGTTTCGAGATGTAGACGGCACGATCGGCGTGCGCCAATGCCTCGATGATCATGTACCAAGAGGCCAGCGGCTCGATTTGAAAGCGGATTTTCCGGTTCTGAAGGAACACCCGGTCAAAGATCTTCGCCGAAGGATGTGCGTGAAGATAGACACCCTCATCGCCCGTCGGCTCGAACCCGTCTTCGTCCAGGAATGTCTCGGTCGCCACAACGGGATCATGCAGTCCCGAGTGCGGTGCATCCGGCGCCCCCCCCATCAGCATGACCGCCATGCCGACACGGGCATTCGCCTTGACCAGCCGGTTGTGCCAGGTGCCCAACGCCGCAGGTGGCAGGGTATCACCGGCATCAAGGAACACGATCGCATCGCCCCGCGCCGCATCCAGCCCGCGGTTGCGTGCAGGTGCAACACCCGGCGCTCCGTTCCCTGTCAGAACCGACGCATTGGCAAACGGCGCCGCGCATTCGAACACCGACAGTCGCATATGCTCGGCGCCATCATCCAGCACCACGAGAACCTCGGCCTCACCCATCGCCTGCACAGCAAGCGACTTCAGCGTCTCGCGCAAAGGACCTGGGTTGCCATCCGTCGGCACAACCACCGTCACCGGAATATCACCACGCAGTACACTCATCCATGAGGCCCCGACGCCAAGTTCATCAGACGCCCCATCCCCGATCAGGGCACGGGAATGATTAATGAACCTCTGCCGCAATTGGCGGTCATGCAGCACCAGGCTCCGCTCGAACGTCACCCGTGTTGCAATGGCGGAAAACGCCTCCTGCGCGTTGGCCTTGTCCGAGTCAAACATCACCTCGCGCATCAGCTCGAGAATGCGAAACTGTTCGAAAACCCTTTCTGATTCCTCGCGCGTGATTTGCCCCTCGCGCCCACGGGTATGAAGGTACAGGGGCTCTGGCAGCAAGACGATGTGATCCGTGCGCTTGGCATACCGGTAGTAGAATGGATGATCCTCGAAATACAGCCCCTCATCAAAGCGCAGACCCTCGATCAGGTCGCGCCGGTAGAGCTTGTTCCATGCCGATGGATAAAGCCGAACCACGTCATTCCAGTCTTCCAACGACTGGCGGCGCGGTTGCAACATGTCGATGTCCGGCGCGCCATGAGTGGCCGAGTGCAATTCCGTACGACCATCCGGGAAACAGAACGACACCGCACAACTGACCCAGTCCGCCTCGGTCTGCTCAAGCGTCTCAACCATCCGTTCAAGAAAGCCCGGTGCAACCCGATCATCACTGTCGATAAAGCTGACATATTGCCCGCGGGCATGTTCCAGCCCGGCATTACGCGCCGCAGACAGACCGGCATTGGCCTGTTGATGGATCTGGAACCGGGGGTCCTCGGACACCAACGAACGTGCAATGTCGCCACTACCGTCGGTCGATCCGTCATCAATCAGGATCGCCTCGAAATCGGTAAACAGCTGATCCTGAAGCGATTGAATGCAGGGGCCGATGTGATCGGCCACGTTGTAAATGGGAACAATCACCGAAACCTTCGGCGAACCAATCGTTTCAGGGGGGCGCATTGCCGGCCTCCGCAATCTTAGTAATCTTGCCCTGCTTGAACCGCCCTTTGCCCCACAGGTCAAGCATCAAGCCATCTTCAGCTACAAACAGCGACAAGTCGCGCAACCCTAGGGGACAAGTTTGAGCGAAGGGGCCTTGGTGGCAGCCGTCTCTTGCTGCATTTGCGCCAGCATGTAGCTGCTCAGCCCAAGAATCTCCTGAGCATGACCAAGATCTTGGGTAATCAGAATGTTCAACGGTTTCCTGTCGAACATGAACAGCTTGAAGGTCCGGGCGGCGCGGTAGGCAATGCCCTTCTTGGCAACGATCACGACATCAACCGCCCCCACCGCATCGCGATATGCGTATTGGTAAAGTTTCTTGAGCCTGAGAATCTCCAACAGCCCCGCAACGGCATCGGTCATCTCTCGCAGGTCCGCCAAGATGCGCATATCCGGCCGAAATTCCGGATCACGCACATATTCATAGAAAAGCGCCTCAAGCTCCCGGTAATTCGTGGTGCCGGATATTCGCACGTATTTCACGTTTTCCGGCGTATGGATAATGTAAGACGCTGCCATCAGTGATCCGCAATAGGTAGCCCGAAATCTTGTGAGCCCAGCCCCGCGTGTTCCTCTGTCCAAGCCAACCCGCGTGTCCCAGCATCACGGTGCCAAATTACTCGGGAAAGGCACAAAACGAAACCCGCCTCACGCTAGGATCGACAGATTGGAAGCTCTCTGGGAGGATGTTTCGGCAACGAACGACGCCACTGGTTGATAATGGGCTGAAGTTTCTTCTTGTGCCAGAACTTCGGCGCGCCGATTTCGTTCAGGCACTGGGCATTCCAATAAGTACCGGACTGCGCCGGCGATTTGCCTTTCTTCACGGCACGGGCCACCGCCTCGATATCCCCCGACTCGGGATAGAAATACAGGCTTGTCGGATTGCCTTCGACCATCGCGATGATCTCTCGTGACACCTCTTCCGACCACGTCGTACAGCCATTGCTGCGCCCGCTGGTGTAATCCACCAACCGTCCGAACGGCACAAAACCGGCAGTGTCCGCATGGCGACTGCTCGCGTTCTTGTAACGACACTGCCACTTGAGAAACACTGCCTGATGCCCGCCGATCGCCCGCTCGCGCGCATTGCTGATCTCGCCTTCGCCATCAAACAAAAGGAAGGTCCGGTAAAACGGAATACGCTTGCCCGATTGCTTCAGGAACCCCTTGAAAGATGTCCGGGTCTCGGCCGTCATATAGGCGCCCCCCGCACTCAGCTTCGACCCTTCGGCGTTGCTGAAATGCTGCGCGCACTCGCGCCCGTTCGAAAAATTCGCACGCGGCAACTTGCGCCCGTTGCCATATCCCGAAGACACCGCCCGGAACGATTTTCGCCCTTCGCAGATGATGTAGAACCGCCGCCCCGGTTTCCCGTCCGGCCCGGTGCTGGGCCGCGTGGCGTCCTTTGCGAAATAACAGGGATTTCGGGTCGCGCCTTCGGCCGTTTTCCTCTGGTGCAAAGCCCGCGCCCTCTCAAGAACCACAGGCGCGATCTTCCCGTCTTCCGTTCCGACATGACGCTGCAACCACTTGGGAATGTCATCGGATGGCTGGTTCGCCCACGCTGGTGACATGACCGCGATCATGCCCCCCCACAACCCAATCAACACGTACCGGAGCGTCTTTCTAGGCAAGCCACACACCTCCTGCAGAACCATTCCATCATCAAGAATAGCCACAGATTCCCAACTCCGTAAACTGCGATGCACCCGCGTCGGCCATGTTCCACCTGCTGCCACCTCACGGTCAGGATTTCAGGTCGGCTCTTGCGTCACACCACGCCGACACAATCGGACAAGTGCATGTTTCCCCCGATGATCTTTCCTTTGACACGGGTTCCGCCACCAAATACCGTCGGTGCGTTAAAGCTCATTTTCAGTGCTAAACCCTATTTTTTCCAAAGGGATTTCAGGATGACAACATTTACTTTGGTCGGCGGATCCTGGGCGCTTGACGCCCTCGGCAATGCCAGCGACTGGCAGGCAACCTCCCTGAAGCTCACGGTCTCCGAAGACTTCATGTTGTCCTACACCCTCCTGTCAGGCAGTGCGACACCGCATCTTCCAGAGGCAATTCAGCTGGGAGCAGCCGTCGGCACGCTGCACAATCTGCATGTCGGCACGGACGCCATTGATCTCGCACCCGCCTCGACAGCAGGCTGGACCGTGCGCGCGGGCCGGATGACCTATACATCCGGAAATTTCACCGACTTCCTGATCCTCGAACAAGACCCAAGCGCCGCAGACCCTCTCGGCCGGGTGCATTTCTTCCGGATTGGCGGACAGGGGGCAACGGCGCTGACCCATGCAGGTGACCTCTCCAAGCTGAGCCGCGTCACCGATCTGAGCGCGATCCCGAACGGGAGCGTTGCCCCGAATACATCCATCGACCTCGGCACAATCCCGGGAATAGTCACAAGCCTCGCAGACTCGATCACCGGCACAGAGGGGGCGGACACGGTCCTAGGCGGGCTGGGCAAGGACTGGATCTCGGGCCTAGGTGGGCATGACAAACTCGATGGTGGCGATGGCGGCGACACGATCCTGGGTGGCAACGGGCGCGATACAATCCTCGGGCAGGCGCATGACGATTTGCTAAGTGCCACCGCAGGTGCCAACTTCTTGTCTGGCGGCACAGGTAGCGACACGATCACAGGCGGTCTTTTCAAGGATACGATTTTCGGCGGCGATGGTCTGGACGTGATCAACGGCGGGCTGGGCGCCGACAAGATCAATGCGGGTGGCGGCGCGGACACGGTTACAGGCTCGGGCGAAGACCTCGTCAATCTGGGCAAAGGCAACGACACCTATCTGTTGGATGCCGCATATGCCGGACGGGCCGGCGACACGGTGGACGGCGGCAAACACAACGATCTGATCGACGCGTCGGTTTCAACCATGGCGGTCAGCCTGATCGGCAATACAGGCAGCGACACGCTCTACGGAGGAAGCGCCGACGACACCCTTGAAGGAAATGCTGGCAAAGACAGCCTTTATGCCGGCAACGGCAACGACTCGGTTCTCGGCGGCACAGGTTTCGACTACGCGGAGCTCGGGGACGGCGATGACATCTACAAGGATGTGAACAAGGGCGGCGCAGACACGGTTCTGGCCGGTGCTGGCGACGATACTGTCAGGACGCTGGATGGCCATGACCTGATCATCACATCCAGCGGCAACAACCTGATCGAGGCGGGTCAGGGTCAGGACACGATCCGGATCGGCTCAGGCAATGACACTGCCAAAGCTGGCCTCGGCAATGATCTGATCGAAATTTCCGGCGGCATCCTGAACCAGATCGAAGCCGGCAACGGGGCCGACACCATCGTCATACAGGGGGGAACAAGTGCCCTGAACCTTGGTCTGGGCGAGGATGTCATCCGCCTTGCTTTCACCGATACCACAAGCGCAGGCGAACAACGCGTTCTCGACTTCAACCTCAAAAAGGACACCATCGATCTCGGCCCACTGGCCGATATCACCGCCCACTGGGATGGCACCAGCAATCCCTTCGCAGCCCTCCTATCGCTTGAACAGGACGGTACAGACACCTTGCTGCGCGCAGATTTCGACGGCGACGGGACGGCGGACGCCACTTTGCTGCGCATCGAAAACCGCAAGGCCGAAAAATTCACCGCCGCCAACTTCGGCGGGATCGAAGTCATGTCACGCCCAGTGGCGCGGGATGTTCGACTGGAGGACATTCCAAGAGTAGAGTTTCTGGCCAACGACCCACTATCCGGTAACGTAGGGCGGTCAAGCGTTGCAGATCTTGGCAATGGCAATTTTGTACTAACGTGGTCTTCATTAGACCGGACGCACGTTACGCCCAATTCAGACATCCGCGCACGGATTTTCGGGTCGGATGGTAGCGAGGTCGTTAGCGAATTTCTTGCGAACGGTATAACCGTGTCCCACCAAGGTGAGCCAAGTGTCGCAACACTCGACAACGGTCACTTCGTCGTCACATGGCATTCTACAGACCTTATTGAAGACACAGACGGACACGGGGTTCGGGCCCGAATTTTTGACGGAGATGGCAATGAAGTCGTTGCCGATTTTTTGGTCAACGATTTTACGCAACATAGACAGAATGTCCCGAGCGTAACGGCCCTCGAGAATGGACGGTTCGTCGTCACTTGGGCTTTGAGCAGGACCGATTCACATCTTGCACAGACAACGAGCATCGACATTCAAGCGCGCATTTTCAACTCGGATGGAAGTGAGGCAGTCAGCGAATTCCAAGTCAACTCGGTACTAACCAATTTTCATACTCGACCAATTGTCACCGCTCTATCCAATGGGGGGTTCGTAGTTGTATCGCATTCTGATCCTACCGCCGAGGACAGATTCCTCACAGGCATCCGAGTCAATATTTTTGACTCTGATGGAAACAAAACCGTCAGTGAATTTCAGGCCAACAGTGTGACAGCTGGAAACCAATTTTCTCCCAATGTTGCTGCCTTGGAGAACGGCCAGTTCGTCGTCGTTTGGCAGTCCTTCGACAGTGTTGAAGACAAGTCCGGATCTGGGATTCGGGCGCGCATCTTTAATGCGGATGGCAGTGAGGCCGTGGCCGAGTTTCAGGTCAACGAGATCAAGAATACAAACCAAACCAATGCGAAGGTCACCAGCCTGGCCGACGGGCGTTTCGTGGTCGTTTGGGAGTCGAATGAAGGCGAGGATGATTCAGAATCCGGGATTCGCGGGCGCATTTTCAATGCAGACGGCAGCGAATCCGTCAGCGAATTTCAGATCAACGATTTGTTTCCAAACAGTCAGGCATTTCCAACCATCACGGCTTTGAGCAATGGCCAGTTTGTGGTGGCCTGGACGTCATGGGACGGAACAGAAGACACCTCGGAAACAGACATCCTCGCACGGATTTTCAACGCCGATGGCACCCCCGCCAGCGACAGCAGGGCCACCGCTGACGCGCCCGTTGTCATCTTGGCTTCCGAACTTCTCGCCAATGATACCGATGCCGACGGCGACACTTTGGTGATCACTTCGGTGCAGCCCACAAGCGCCAACGGTGCGACGGTGACGCTCGATCCTGATGGCAACGTGGTTTACGATCCGACGTCCTCTTCGATCATTCAGGCGCTGGTACTCGGAGATCGGCTGGACGACACCTTCACCTACACCATTTCGGACGGCAACGGAGGAAGCGACACGGCCACCGTCACAATCACCGTGTCTGGAAAGAACGGTGATCCAATCGCAGCCGACGACAGCCTCGAAGGCCCGGATGCCACAACCGATCCGGCCTACACGGACGAAGAGACCGTCACTCAAATCGCGGCCACGGACTTGCTGGCCAACGACAGCGACCCCGACGGCCATACCCTGACGATCTCTGCGGTCGACGCCACATCCACCAACGGCGCGACGGTAACGCTCGATGGCGATGGCAACCTGATCTACGACCCCACAACCGCCGCCGCCATTCAGGCGCTGGCCGACGGGGCGTTTCTGGAAGACACGTTCACCTATACGGTCTCCGACGGCAACGGCGGCACGGATACCGCAACGGTGACCATTGCCGTCTCCGGTCTCGACGAAAACACCGGCCCCGTGGCGGAAGATGACACATTGGGTGGGACACTGACTATTCCCGAGTTCCAAGTGAACGAGGTCACGGCGGGACATCAGTATGAATCGGTTGCCGCCAAACTTGGCAACGGCCAGTTCGTGGTTGCCTGGCATTCATTTGACGGCACCGATGACACCTCCGGCTCAGGTATCCGCGCGCGCATCCTGAATTCGGATGGCAGCGAGGCCGTCAGTGAGTTTCTGGTCAATGAAATCACGCAAAATTATCAGTATCAGCCAAGTATCACGGTTCTGAGCACCGGCCAGTTCGTTGTCACCTGGCATTCGGGTGACCGGACAGAAGATACGTCCTTTTCTGGCGTGCGGGCACGTGTCTTCAATGCCGATGGCACCGCGGCTGGCAACGAGTTCCAAGTGAACGAGGTTCTGCAAAACGATCAGGCCGTTGCCAGTGTCACGGCCCTTTCCAATGGGCGCTTTGTTGTCACGTGGCGATCGAATGATTTAACCGAAGACCCAAGTGGATACGGTATTCGTGCCCGGATTTTCAATGCGGATGGTAGCGAAGCGGTGGATGAATTTCAGGTCAATTCGGTCCTGACTCAAGACCAGTATTACCCTCACGTTGAGACACTCAGCAACGGACAGTTTGTAGTTGCCTGGCAGTCCGAGGATCGCATCGAAGATACAAGCGGCTATGGTATTCGCGCCCGGGTATTCAATGCGGATGGCACTGAAGCTATCAGTGAATTCCAGGTCAACTCTGAAATGTCGAGCGATCAGCGGCAACCAACCATCACAGCGTTGGACAACGGTCAGTTTGCAATCACCTGGTATTCATATGACCTAACCGAAGATACAGAAGGCTATGGTATTCGGGCGCGCATCTTCAATGCGGATGGTAGCGAAGCCGTGAGTGAGTTTCAGGTCAATGAGGTTATGCAAAGTCACCAGTTTACGCCGTCTATTGCTACCCTCTCAAATGGCCAATTTGTGGTTGCGTGGTATTCTTTTGATCGAACGGAAGATATGGATGGATACGGGATTCGCGCCAGGGTCTTTAATTCTGATGGCACTGAAGCCGTGAGCGATTTTCTAGTCAACGAGATCACACATAACTATCAAATCGCACCCAACGTCAGCGCGCTGGACAACGGCCAGTTCGTGATCTCATGGTACTCGATCGACCAAACCGCAGATCCTGACGGCTATGGCATCCGCGCGCGGATTTTCAATGCGGATGGCTCCCCTGCAACTTCGGCCCTTGCCCATGAGGATCAGGTCACGACAATTGACGCGGCAGACCTGCTTGGCAACGATACGGACGCCGATGGGGATACGCTGGTGATCCTGTCGGTGGAGGCTACCTCGACCCATGGCGCGGCCCTGTCTCTCGATGCGGATGGCAACGTGGTCTACGATCCCACCGCGGCCTCGGCCATTCAGGCGCTTGCCGCCGGCGATTTCCTCGGAGACAGCTTCACCTATACGGTCTCGGACGGACAGGGCGGCACGGACACCGCCGCTGTTTCGCTGACCATCGCCGGACTGGACGAGACAGTCGGAGGCGCTGAAGAAAGCTTTGATATACTTGGGTGGTGACACATACGCGAATTCTTCGACGCGGGCCGCCTAGCAACAGCGTTGGTGGGTACCCTGTAAGTTGCCCAAGGGGTTTTGCCCCATTCGACATAAGCTTTTCAATCAGCGCCTCGGAAATCGTCGCCCGATCACAGGAGCACATAAAACGACTATGACGATCCGAAAAATGTGGTGTGTGACCACGTAAGCCAGATCTGACCCGGCAATGATCGCTATCACAACCATCTCTGCCTGCCCCCCGGGCAAAAAGGCCAGAAGAGCATCCAGCGACGGCGCCAGGCTCAGGCGCGTGATCAGGATGAAGAAACCGAGTGAAATCACCCCAAGCAGAACCGAATAGATGACTCCTGCCATGACATTCACGCGGATTTCCCTTCGCGTGATGCCAACATACTTTACCCCAACAGCGATACCGATGAAAAACTGCGCGGCTTGAATGATCTCGGCAGGAGGGCGGCTCTCTATCACACCCGCCAGGGACAAAACGGTGGTCACGATCATCGGTCCCAGGATCGAGGCTCCAAACAACCCGATCCTTTCAAAGAATTTCCATCCGAACAGCCCTGCTGCAACCATGATCGCGATTTGACTGGCTGATATGGACGACATCGGCAGCCCCGGCGCAACGCTGAGATCCAGTCCCCAGACAAATTGCATCAGGACCGGTGCGCAGCTGACCAGAACCACCACGCGAGTTGCATGAATCAGGGACAGGGCACGGGGATCGCCTCCTGCTTCCTCTCCGAAAATGAGCATGTCCTGAAGACCACCTGGCATGGCGCTGTACCACGAGGTAACAGGATCCAGTCCGAACCCATGACGCAGTAGCGGATAGCCCAACAAGGCGATGGTCGCGATGAACAGCGGAACGAAAGCCAAGGAGCTCGCGATTTCTGGCATTCGGCCAAGCAGTTCCGGCGTGATCGAACTACCGACGGCAACCCCAAGGAATGTCCGCATGAACATGCCGAATTGCCCGGCGCCCTTCAGCCGCACTCCTCCAAGCGCGGCGATCAGGCAAGCGAACATCGGCCCCAGAAGAAACGGCAACGGCAGCCCGAGGAAAAAGAACCCCAGGCTACCAGCCCCCGCGATCAGAAAGGTCAAAGCGCGCACCATGCGGTCAGCCTTCCACCTCGGTCGACATATCCATCAATCTCCTTCTGCCACGCCTTCCTGGCGGGCCTTGGCGCGGCGTGCGCGGTAACTTGGAATGACCACCAGCAGGACCGCAATCACCAGCAATCCCAAGGTCATCGGGCGGTCGACGATGAAACCGATTCCATCATACAGCTGCATCGAGCGCGAGAAGTTATCCTCCAGCATGCCGCCGAGAATGAAGCCGATCAGAAGCGGGGCCAGCGGGTAGTCCGCAAACTTCAGGATCGTCGCACAGATACCCATGCCAACCAGGATCAACAGTTCGGTCGCGTTGTTCTGGCCGATATAGCTACCCATCAACGTGAAAAACAGGATGAAGGGTATCAGGTAGTTGCGCGGGATAGCCAGAACCTTGGCGATATAAGGGATCAACGGCAGGTTCAGGATCAAGAGCACGAGGTTGCCGATGTACATCGAGATGATCACCGCCCAGAAAATCTGTGGCTCGTCGACCATCAAGCGCGGCCCCGGCGTGACGTTCAGCGCAATCAGCGCCCCCAGAAGGATGGCCGTTGTACCGGAGCCGGGAATGCCCAACGTCAGAAGCGGCACAAACGATCCGGTGCAGGCGGCGTTGTTGGCAGTTTCCGGAGCAGCCAGACCCTTGATAGCGCCTTTGCCAAACTCTTCCTGCTCTTCCTTTGAGGCGATATTGCGTTCCACCGCATATCCGAGGAAGGATGCAATAGTGGCACCAGCACCGGGCAGCACGCCGATAAAGAACCCCTGGATCGACTGGCGACCGATCACGGGTGCAATCTTACGCCCCTCTTCCCGGGTGATGCGCAAGTTTTCGATCTTGCCGCTGCTACCCTGAGCTGACCGTTTCGGGTTCAGGACCAGAAACAGCGCCTCGGGCAGGGCGAACATCGCCATGGCCAGCGTGATGAAGCTAAAGCCCGACTGCAGATCCATCAGCCCCATGGTGAAGCGCGGCATGTTGAACAAAGCCCCTTCCCCCACAGTGGCCATGACAAGCCCCAACAACGTCATCAGGATTGCCTTGGCGACGTTCCCGGTGCCTGCAAAGGCCGCAATGGCCGACAGGCCAACCACCATCAACGCGAAGTACTCGGCCGAATGAAACAACAACGCGACGATCGACAACATGGGTGCAAAAATCATCAGAAGCAGAGCTCCGATGCTCCCCCCCGCAAACGACGCGATAGCGGCAATGGTCAGTGCTTTTCCTGCCTGCCCCTTGCGGGCCATGGGATAGCCGTCAAAACTTGACGCGACAGTCCCCGCGACTCCCGGAGCGTTCAGCAGAATGGACGAGGTCGAGCCGCCAAAAATGGCGCCGTAGTACACACCCGCCAACAGGATGATGGCCGCCGAGGGATCGCCAATCGTGATCGCAACCGGGATCATGATGGCAATGATCGACATCGGGCCAAGCCCCGGCAACATGCCGATGAAGGTGCCAATCAGGCAGCCCGCGATCACCATCAACAGGTTCTGGATTGAGAATGCGGCGCCAAGGCCGATCATAAGTCCTTCGATCATGTCTCAGCTCCTCAGATGAAAAACGGCCAGGGGCGCAGGAAGATGCCCAGCACCTCGTCCACCAGGTACCAGACAACAAAGCTGGCAAGGGCGGCGACGGGGAGCAGGATGTGGACCTTTCGCTCTCCTAAAGCGAAGGACCCGCAGCAGAGGAATGCAAAGGTCGCAAACAGGAAGCCAGCAGGGCGCAAAAGCAACGCATAGGCGACCATCAACCCCAGTAGCGTCAGCGCTTGCCCCAGGTGATACTCCCCAAGACGGCGGTAATCGATGTCCGGTTCCTTGTCGCTTTCCGGAGCCTTTTCAAACCCCAAGAGGATGAACAGTGACGTCGCGATCGTCAGGACAGCCAGAACTTTGGGGAAAGTGCTTGGCCAGATCGGGTTGCGCTGCATGAAGGGCGGCAAAGACGCGTCCATGGTGAAAAAGGCTGCAAAGCCATAGGCCAGAGCGGCGCATAGAATGATGAATGAGACCCAGCGATCCAAAGCCATCAGGTTCCTCCTTGTTCCGATAGTTGGGAGGGGCGTTGCCCCTCTTGAGCCTGCAGCTCAATTCACCCCAAGGTACTTCGGGCAAGCGGAAAGAGGTTGTTAATCCACCCCCTGCTAGACTCCGTGCACGGTACAGGCTGAGGAGCCGATGACCGTGCAAGGGGAAGGTGTTCCTTCCACGGGGAGGGCCCAAGCTCTCCCCTTCCTCTTGCCCGAAATACCTCGGGGAGCGCGAGGGGCTGGCCCCTCGCACCCGGTGTTTCAGAGGAAGCCGAGCTTCTTCATCAGGTCACCAATGACCTGTTCCTGACCTTCAAGGAAGGTTTTGAAGTCATCGCCCGAGTTATGGATGTTGACCCAACCATTGCGCGCACGAACCGCTTCCCACTCCGGCGTGTCATACATTTTGGCGATGGCTTCCTGGTACATGGCCAACTTGTCGGCCGGCAGACCAGGTGCCCCGAAGAATCCACGCCAGTTGACAAAGGTCGTGTCGATCCCCTGTTCTTTCATGGTCGGAGCATCATAGGCAGAGACACGCTCGTCAGACGTCACGCCGAGGATCTTGACCTCACCCGCTTCGGCCAGGGCCACTGCTTCGGAAAAGCCGGTCGACAGGGCTGCAATCTCTCCCGAGAGCAGCGCCGCCATTGCCTTTCCGCCTGCATCATACGGAATGTACTTCACGGCCAGCGCGTCTTTGCCCGCGGCCTCCATAACCATGGCGGCAACCAGATGGTCCATCCCACCGGGAACCGATCCCCCTCCAATGGCCGTGCCAGATGCATCTGCGTCAAACGCGGCCAGCAGGTCCCCCATCGAGTTCAGAGGGCTATCCTTGCCCACAACGATGGCGGCATAGTCACCAATGGTGCCCGAGACCAAGGTCAGATCGCGAAAGTTGTGCGGAAACACGCCGGTCAGCGAGCGGATCACGATCGGGGTCGAGTTGACCATCAGCGTGCCGTGGTTGCTGTCGGCATTTTCGATCAGGTAGCCGATGGCCTTGCCACCGCCACCACCCGACATGTTTTCGTAGGAAGCCGACCCTACAAGACCAGAGGCGGTCAGCGCTTCACCGGTGCCACGTGCAGTACCGTCCCAGCCGCCACCCGCGCCACCGGGGATCAGGAAGTGAATGCTGTCGACGACCTTGTGTCCGTCCGCGAAAACCGGCGCAGCAAGGGCGAGCGATGCGGCAGCGGCGATAAAGGCGCGACGGCCCAATGCGAATTTCATGTCTATGTCCTCCCATTTGACATTGGCGGCGCTTGCCGCTCATGTCGGAAGAAGCTGACAATCTAAGCTGACACAAAACTGACACGACCAAAAAACCGGCAAATTGAGAAAGCCCTCGCATGCGGTTCCTGCTGATCGAAGACAACGCACAACTCGCCGAAGCTGTCGTGGACAGGCTGGTGCTGGATGGTCATGTCGTCGATCATGCCCCCGATATTCAGACCGGGAATGACTTCACGGCCACGACCTCTTATGATTTGATTTTGCTGGATATTATGCTTCCCGACGGCGACGGACGAACCTTTCTGGCTCAACACAGAAAGCAAGAGGAAAGCACGCCGGTCATCGTTTTGACAGCGCGTTCGGAAGTTGCGGACCGGGTCGGACTTCTGGATCTTGGCGCAGATGACTACATGGTCAAGCCGGTTGACTTTTCCGAGCTCGAAGCGCGTTGCCGCGCTGTCATGCGCCGTCGGGGAGGCGCCGCGCAAAACCTGCTGACGCTCGGGAATCTCCAATTTGATTCGCTGTCTGGAACCCTGACTCTTCCCGATACAGACATCCAGTTACGCACCCGCGAACTGCGCCTTTTCGAGGTTTTGGCAAAAGCCCCGGGGCAGGTTTTCTCGAAATCCACGCTGGTAGATCGGCTGTTTTCCTATGACGAAGACGTCAGTGAAAACGCGATCGAGGTCTATATCGGGCGTCTCAGAAAGCACCTCGAGACATCGACGGTCAAGATCACGACCATTCGGGGGCTTGGCTACAAGCTGGAGATCGGATGACTACACCGATCGCACAGGGCTCCATACGCCGCAGGCTGATGCTGTCGCTCCTGGCAAGTGCGGCGGTGCTGGCGATCGTCGTCTATTTCGTGGTGCAATCCGTGGCGCGGCAGGTTGCGCAGGAAAGTCAGGACAATGTGCTGACCGCCTCCGCCCTGTCCATTCTTGATAGCGCCCGTTTGAGCGGGGGGGATATCAGCATCGACCTTCCTTACTCTGCCCTCTCGATGCTCGACAGCATCTCGGACGAACGCGTCTTCTATGCCATCCGCCTTGAGGATGACTTTCTAAGTGGCTACGCCGATCTTCCAGAACCCACGGGCGATCCGAACGGCACCTCCAGCTTTCTGTCGACCACCTTTCTGGGTGTTGATGTGCGCGTTGTAATGGTGCAGCGGAGGATGTCGACGAATTCTGGTCGAAGCGTGCTGAAGGTCTCGGTCGCGCAGACACTTTCCGGGCAAAAACAGTCTCTTGCGCGGATCTCGCGAACATCCATGGGGATCGGCTCGGGGTTCTTCCTGGTCTCGGTGCTGCTGGCAGTACTCATCTCGCGCAGCACGATCCGCCCGTTGAATCGGTTGACCGGTTCGGTATCGCGCAGAGGCCCAAAAGACCTGCGCCCGGTTGCTGCCCCGGTCCCATCCGAGATGGTACCACTGGTCGCCTCACTGAATTCCTTCATGCGTCGCTTGCAACAATCCCTGATGCGGTCCGAGGATTTCATCGCCGAAGCCGCCCATAGAGTCCGTACCCCCTTGGCCATCGTCCGAACCAAGGCAGAGGTTGCCCAACGCAAATCCGATGATCCAGAGACCCGAAAAGCATTGCGGGAAATGATCCGTGCCGTCGACGATAGTTCGCGTACCGCCGGGCAACTTCTGGACCATGCCATGGTGACGTTTCGACTGGATCATCTGGTCCGGGAAGAGATCAATCTGCATCGCCTTGTAGAGGACACCGTCGAACGCATGCGCCCCACATCGGAGCTGAAAGACATTACCCTTGAAGCAACCGAAGTCGAGCCGACCGTCATCAAAGGCGACCATATTTTGGTCCAGAATGCGCTGCACAACCTGTTGGACAACGCGGTGAAATACTCCCCGCCGGGCGCTGAAATCGACGTGGCGCTGACTGTTGGGGACAATGGTGCAACGATCAGCGTCAAAGACACCGGCCCCGGTTTTCAATTAGATGAACTGGACGATATTCCAAAACGCTTTGCTCGCGGAGCGAACACTCAGGATATCGTCGGCTCCGGGCTTGGGCTGACCATCGCCACGGAAGTGATCGAAGCCCATGGCGGCACTCTGAAAATCAGTAACAACACCGGAGACGGCGCATGCGTCAGTTTGCTCTTTCCCTCGCCCTGATCCTCACAGCCGGATGGGCCGGCGCCTTTGAGGCGGAACAGGTCGCACGGTTCGGTCCGTCTGACAGCGACCGGGAGTTGCGGATTATTTCTACCGCCGATATCGCCTTTTTCGAGCCAATGATCACGTCCTTCCTCGCCTTGGCCCCCGAAACGTCCATCGAATACACGGTCGTCAGCTCTTCCGAATTACAAAAGGCCATCGTTGACGAAGGTGAGGCATTTGATGTGGCAGTATCCAGCGCGATGGACCTGCAAACCAAACTGGCCAATGACGGTTGGGCACAACGCTTCACTTCGGAAGCAACCAGCACCCTTCCAGACTGGGCCGTGTGGAACGACATGCTATTCGCCTTTACCCAGGAACCGGCCGCAATCGTAGTATCCAAGTCGGGCTTTGGCGAGCTTCCCCTGCCAGAAAGCAGAAACGATCTGATCAACCTGTTGCGCCAACATCCCGATCTCTTCCGGGGGCGCGTTGGCACCTATGACGTGCGTCAGTCGGGCCTTGGTTATTTGTTTGCCACCCAGGATACGCGCGCTTCGGAAATCTATTGGCGCCTGACCGAAGTGATGGGCAGGCTCGATACGCAGCTTTTCTGCTGCTCGTCAGATATGATCAACAGGGTCAAATCCGGTGACTTGCTTATCGCCTACAACGTCCTAGGAAGCTACGCGATCAACCGTGAGGATCGCGACAAATTTGCGATCATCCTGCCGTCAGATTTCACCACGGTCATGTTGCGCACGGCCCTCATGCCCAGCAATGCGCCATCGCCCAAGCTCGCTGCACTGTTCCTGGATCACCTGATGGCAAGATCACATGGGAAGGACGCGCAGCTTTTGACCCATCCGGCGCTTGATCTAAGCCAGAATGAGGCTGCCTTGAATCGAATACGGATCGGCCCAGGCCTTCTTGTTTTCCTCGACCAGCTCAAGAAACGTGCATTCCTCTCCGAGTGGGAGAATGCCATCTTGCAGAAGTGAATAAGGGGCACATACGCGCAAGGTGAAGGTCAGAACGGTTTAGTCATCGTTGCCGACCATGGTTATGGCAACGTTCGGAACAACGGTCTGAAGATCGTCGGCATAACGCACAAAGCTCACCTGACGCACCGACAGGAGGTGCGAAGTGCCCGATTCCATGCCTGTCGAAAGACCGGTGGTAACGCCGCCGTAGGAACCAATCTTGCCAAAGTGTCACAAAGATCCGTCTCGCTGCGGAACAAAAAACGGCCCGCCCCGGGGAGATGGAGCAGGCCGTATGCGCCAGGACGGTCCGTTTCGTCCCGGCAGTTCCTAAGCGGTGGGTTTGGACCACTCCCAAACCATGTGACGGGCAAGTGTCTGTTCGGCCGCACGCATGCGGGTGGAAAGCAGCCCTTCTGCCATCGCCGCCCGCACCTCTGGTTCCCGTGCCGCGATATTGTCGAAACATCCGGGATCGCCCGCCAGATCGAACAGAAACGAGCCATCCGCAGGTGTGTGCACATAGAGGTGATCTTCGGTGCGCCAGCACGCCATGGCACAATCGTCGGGATCGTGGCCGCGCTCGTCCAGCTCGCGATAATCAAATTCCCACATCACCCCGTCGCGCCACTTTGGCATTTCGCCGCGCGCAAAGGGCAAAAGCGATGCACCGTTCGGCACGATTTCCGGCACCACCTGCATCGCGTCGCAAAGCGTTGGAAAAATATCGACAGCCGAGGTACAGGCCTCGATCCGCCGCTTCCCATCCCCCGGCACCCGCAGGATCAGCGGAATATGATAGCTTTGCGCATGGTATCCGCCTTTCCCCAGCATCCAGTGATCCCCCATCATCTCGCCATGATCCGAGGTAAAGACCAGCAGGGTATCTTCCCAGCTCCCCATGGCACGCAGCCCCGCGATCAGGCGGCCGATCTGGGCGTCCACCTCGCTCATCATGCCGAAATAGATGGCCCGGATACGGTCGAAATCGCGCGCATCCAACTGGTCGAGACCGCCGGTGGCCCCCGCGATATAATTACCAAGGTCCGACCGGGCGCGCTTGGTCTTGGGCACGGGGTGGTGGTCGGGCTCAAGCGCGGGCGTCTCAGCCCGCAAATAGGCCGGCCCGTCGCCGGGGGCGTACATCTCGTTGTAGGGCGCAGGCACCGAAAACGGCGGATGCGGGCGCAGGAAAGAAAGATGCGCAAACCACGGCGCGCCCTGCCCCTCTGCCCAATCAAGAAACTTGCCGGTCAGAAACGCCGTCTGGCTTTGCTCGGCGGCAAAGGCCGTTGGCGCCATCGAGACGATCTCGCCCTCCTCCGGCGCCCCCGCCTGCATCAGATGCGGTGCCTCCACCCCCTGCTCTGTAATCCAGTCGAGCCATGGCCCGTCATCTTCCGGCAGGATCTGCCCCACCTCCATGCCGGGCAAAACGCCCTCATAGCTTTGCAACGCAGGATCGGTCGGTTTCATGCCGCGTGGATCGGGAGAGGTATCCGTATATCCGAACAGGGTCGGCACGTATCCCCCGCGCCGCGCCGCCTTGGCGATATTGTCGAACCGCGCATCCAGCGGCGTGCCGTTGCGCACAACCCGCGTGTTCATCTGGTATTGCCCGGTATAAAGGCTGGCCCGCGCCGGCGAACAGGGCGCACAGGCCGCATGGTGCCGCGTGAAGATTGTCGCCTGCTCGGCAAGCGCATCCAGATGCGGGGTCTTCACGATATGGCCCAGCGCCCCAAGACACTCGCCGCGCCATTGATCGGCTGTAATCAGCAGGATGTTGGGGCGCTGTGTCATGGTTACCGGGCGTCCAGTTGCTCGATCAGCGCAGGCAGGTCGGCGATCGTATCGATCACGTGGTCTGCACCGGCATCTTTCAGGATCTGAGCCGCCTTCTGGCGCAGCACGTCGATGTCTTCAGGGGTCATGGCCTCAAGCTCTTCCAGGGTTTTGCCGACCGCATTGCCCGACAGGGCAAGACCCACGGTCACGCAACCCGCCGCCACACCTTCGCCGATCCCCGGCGCCGTGTCATCCACCTTGATGATGGCTTCGGGCGGATAGGCCACAAGATCAACCATGCACTTGTACATGCCAAGCGGCCCCGGGCGCCCCTCGGGCAGATCATCGGAACACACAAGGTTGTCAGGCTCATAACCCTGCGCGGCGGCAACCGGCAGAACGTTTTCCATGATCGAACGGGTATAGCCGGTGGTCGACCCTATCTTCATGCCCTTGCCCCGCAGATAGGCCATGGTGTCGAGGGTCCCGGGGATCAGGTCGGCATAATCGGCGGCAACCTTCTCGTTCATCGGCACAAAGACCTCATAGACCTTGTCGACATCCGCATCCGAAGGCGCGTTGCCAAAGGTCTCTTCCCACTGGCGGGCAATCGACGGCATGTCCATCATCGCGCGGATGTGGTCCCACTTGGCACTGCCCATCGGGCCGCGCGCTTCGTCGATAGTGGCGGTGATGCCGAACTCGGCAAAGGCCTTCACGAAAACGCCCATCGGCGCAAACGACCCGAAATCAACAGTGGTCCCTGCCCAATCGAATACGGCTGCTTTGAACTTTGTCATGGTTTTTCCTTTACTTCAGGCCGCCGCTTCCGGGGCGGACAGGCGTTTACGTTCTTCAAGAGCAACGGCCGGCGGGGTGGCATCAGCAAGCCCCATCTCGGCCAGAGCGTCGCGCGCAGCCTCGACAACGCGCGTCATGACGGCCGCATCCATCCGGCCAATACATCCAATGCGAAAACTGTCTACAAGGGTCAGCTTGCCCGGGTAGATGATAAACCCCTTCGCCTTCATCGATGCATAGAATGCGTCAAAATCAAACGCCGGATCGGCCGGGCAGAAGAAGGTCACGATAACCGGCGAAAGCCACGCATCATCAAGCAGGGTTTCAAAACCAAGCGACCGCATACCGGAAACCAGCACGTCACGGTTCTGCGCATACCGTGCGCCCCGCGCCGCCACGCCGCCTTCCATTTCATGTTCCCTCAGGGCTTGCAGGAAAGCCGCAACCACATGGGTCGGCGGCGTAAACCGCCATTGTCCGGTTTTCTCCATGGCCGACCACTGCGCATTCAGATCAAGGCTGATCGAATGGCTGTTGCCCTTGGCTCCTTCCAGAACCTCCTTGCGGGCAAGCACAAAACCGAACCCCGGAACACCCTCGATACATTTGTTGGCGGATGAGACCACGGCATCGAACGGAAAATCACCAGCCTCAAGCCGAACCCCACCAAAGGCCGTGCCCGAGGCTCGGAGGTCATGACACGAAAGTCACCATCCCAGCTTCCCCAATCTTACACCATCGCCTCTTTGACAGTGCGGGACGTGGTCAACGGACCAGGGGTCAGAAGAAAGGGTTACCCAAGAAAATGGGGCGGCAGGTCGGGCATGGGAAACATCCTTGGCGCGAACAGGAAACTAACCCGCAAATGCCCGGCCTCAAGCGCGCGACGCCCCTTCATCTCGCCTTCGAGTTCGTGGACAAGGGTGAGAGTGGTGCGCAGCTGGCTAAGAGAGAGACGCTTCTGTTTAACAGGCGCACCTTGTGTGAGCTTGCGATAAGAGTCCAATTTAGACCACCACTTGACTGAACCAGACAACAAAGCAAAGCCCACCTGACGGCGGGCAGTCTCAAGAACCGACCCGCGAAAATCGGGTTTCAGGCGAATTTCAGGAAAAGATGGTGCCTCAAGAGGGCCATGCAGCCCCATATCTTTCGAGCCCATCCAGCCTCAACTACTATCGAGACAATTGAAGTCATTGATCTTTTTCACACCAATCAGGATCATGCAGTCTCGACATGCCTCAATCAATACTATAGCAAAAGGTGGACTGAGGGGTGGACTAGTGAGGCTGCTTTATTGGCAACCAATCGACTGAATGCACGAACCGCGGCAGCGCTGGATGCTGGCAAATACTGTGACGGTGCCGGGCTGTGGCTGGCAAAATCTGACGCCAAGAACGGCAAATGGTTCTTGAGAGTAACCGTGCACGGCAAACGCCGGGAGATGGGTCTTGGGCGGTGGCCTGATGTGTCCTTGTCAGAAGCTCGCACCAGGGCCGAGGCCGCAAGACTTGAGCTGCGAAACGGACTGGATCCTATTCGAGAGCGTCAAAAACGGCGGCTCGAAGCCCAGCGCAATCTGCACCTGTTTCGAGATGTGGCAAAGGACGCCTTTCAGGCCCGGCAAGCGGAACTCAAAGGGGATGGAAAGGCCGGTAGATGGTTCAGCCCTCTGGAGCTCCATGTCCTGCCGAGACTGGGACACATCCCAGTCGCTGAGATCAATCAACTCGATATCCGTGATTGCCTGTCCCCTATCTGGCATTCGAAGGGGGAAACCGCCAAGAAAGCTCTCGCTCGGATTTCCATCTGCCTTGAGCATGGCGCAGCGCTTGGGCTGGACGTCGATATGCTGGCTCCCAGGAAGGCGAAGGCGCTTCTTGGAAAGTCGCGGCAACCCACCAAGCACATCCCGTCCATGCACTGGAAGGATGTGCCAAAGTTCTACCAGAGCCTGGATGATGGGTCTGTCACACACCTTGCACTTCGATTGCTCATTCTGACAGGCGTGCGCTCAATGCCGGTGCGCTTCATGCAGGCAGATCAAGTGGAAGGAAGAGTGTGGACCATTCCCGCCGATCTGATGAAGGGTCGCAAAGGCAGCACGACAGATTTCCGTGTTCCTCTGTCCGATGAAGCCTTGAGCACGATCAAACAGGCCCTGCCCCATGCACGGGAGGGCTTCCTTTTTCCCAGCGTCAGGAAAGGCGTGATCTCGGACGCCACGATGTCACGACTGATGGAGCGCCGTGGCTTGGAGGCGCGACCACACGGCTTCAGGTCCAGTCTCCGCGTCTGGTTGGCAGAAACCACGGATGCCAGTCATGAAGTCGCTGAAACGATGCTGGGCCATGTTGTGGGCACCTCCGTTGAGCGCGCCTATCGCCGAACCGATTTTCTGGAGCAGCGCGAGGCACTCCTTGCGCGCTGGGCGGAACACTTGATCCATTCTGAATAATTGAAAGAGCCAAGCAAGACATGACCAAGAGATACCTGTCACTGTTCAACGAGGACGGATCACCTGTCGAACACGCAAACCTGTATTTACTGGCAAGAATGGGGACGGGCAATCAAACGGATGGCGCAAGTCTCGACCAAGTCTTCGCATTCATGACAGGGATCTCCGACAACACCCAGCCTGCCCTTACGACCGCGGAAAAGACCCTGGAACGGAAGTTCATCTCGAACAATCAAACGGAGCGGCGCTATGCGGCCATGGTTGTTGCGGAACTGCTGGGACTGACAGCTGCAGGCAAAGAGGCGACGCTGGGTGTCGCCATAGACTTGGTCGCGGAACACGTCCAACATGACAAGCCCAACACGCAAAGACGTTCGCTCGTCGACTCAATCAAGCGCGCGTTCAGCGAAAAAACCGGGTTCCGCAATACGTCACATCTTGAGTTGGCGTTTCGTCTAACGTCGTTGGAATATGGGTTTCCGGCAAACCTCTCCTCCGAACTGGGCGCATTCTTATCGCAAGCAAAATCGCTTGAGCTCTATATCGACGAACTCTCCGAGCAGGGTTCCTTCAAATGGACCCCATGGCGCATCCCAGACAACGTCAAACCCGTGCCTATCGAAACACTGTTTCCTGTTGTGGACGGAGACGAGAGGTAGCATCTCGAAAAGGCTCCCCTTACGGCCTGATAGTTCGCGGAGGTGCCAACTAGGCGGACCAACGGGCCGGGGAAGATGACGCAAACGGCCCATTGCGGACTTTTGCGGATAAGGCATCAAACGGCAGCTTGGAGCCCAATCCGGAAGCCCAAGATTCTCGCTGCAAGCGCTCGCATCATTTCCTTCGCTGCGATAGCGAAATTCCTCATACTGCAGAGCGGCGGAATCAGCGGTAGTTCTTGCGTCCGCAACTTGCGACATTCGGAATGCGGGACAACCCAGCCTTTCGCTCGACCGCGCCAAGCTAACACTTGTCCTTAACCAGTCATCAGCCGGGGCAACCAAATGCGGCGGTGTGGTCCGTCATTTCCGGATTACGTTTTGGCAGCGAATTTGAGGTGTGGGCGTATTGACGTCTGGCGGGACGAAGAAAGCAGGGTCACCTTATACCTTTGAAAGGTGCTGATTCAATCGGCTCGATGTTTGAGGCAATCCAGCGCACTAACATCGCAATTGGCTTCGAAAAAACGCGACGTTCACGGCCAGACCCGGTAAAAGCCACTGGAACAACCTCACCACTGATAGGACCTCTTCCAACGATGCATCGGATGTAGCCGCGTCACGCAGAGCGTCAGGGGTTATTCCGGACGCATTCGGCAGTGAGACAGCAAGGTCGATGGCCGCTTTATGGACACACTCCACTCTGGCAGCGTACCCGGTCTCGGACAATCGAGGTTTAAGATCGCTCCAGGCCAAAGTGAAATAGCTGGGCCAGCGCGCAAAGGCGCGATAGTCGGTGTTGACGAAAGGCAGCCCGAGCACCTCGCGGAGCTCACCGTAGAGGGCCGCCAGATCGTCTGAGGCGTGATGCGTTTCCATCAGAGGCGGCTTGGGCATGGCCGGAATTGGAGACGTAACGTGGCAAAGATCTCCACCACCTCGCCATGGGTTTCCTTCCAGCAGCAGCCGCGCCAGCGTCGCCATCAAGACGTAAGGCATGTTGCCCGCGGAAAAGACTTCGTTGCAGGCGCGGATGTCGTCGATCTCCTCCACGCCATAGCCCTGCGAAATGAGCCGCGACACCAAGGGCGCAGGCTCCAAGGCTTCTGCCTCCCGCTCAGCGACTCCTCGCAGGGACCGGCAGGCCTTTTCAAACGCCTTGGTTCCGGTGATTGGCTCCATGGCCGACCAAAGGGTGTCATAGAACCGGGGGTAGTGCGCGAAGGCCATGGCAACCACACCCATCCAAGGGACGGCGAGGCCCTTCTTGGTGCGCTCGTAAACCGCCGCGCGCGCGCCGCTGACAGCGAATTCCGGGACTGGATGGATCGCGGGAATAGGGTCGGGCTTCCGCCGGGGGAGTTCAGCCATCGGCGTGGATTTCCTGCGGCAAACTTTCGCTCCATTTACGAAGCTCGTCGAGGAACCCCAGCGCACTGCGCCCGAACTCGGTGATCTCGTAGTGAACAGACACCGGGGCTGTATCCATAACCTCGCGCCGGACCAGTCCCTGCGTTTCCAGTTGGCGCAGACGTTCAGTGATCATCTTCTTGGATGCGCCACCCACCATTCGAGCCAGATCGTTGAACCTGACCGGACCGTCCTTGAGGTGCCACAGGATCGACCCGGTCCATTTTCCGCCGATGATCCTCATGCCCTTTTCGATCGCGCAAGGTTCAAAACAGGCTTCATAGACCTGCCGCCTTCCCTGGGCGTCGTCTTCGACTCTTGCACGCATCTGGTGCCCTCACTTCCAATTTTAAGGTTACCAAAAGTATACTGGTTGATTTCAGTTCCTTGCAATCGCAATTTCCCCTCGAACGGGCCGCGAGTCAAGTGGGGCCCGCCGAAACACAAAGGAACCGACCATGAGCAACATCCTGATTCTGAACGGGGCACAGCCCTATGAATTCGCACCCGGTAAGCTGAACGCCACACTGGTGGACCGCGCCCGCGCCTTCCTCGAGTCGCAAGGGCACACCGTGCGTGTGACCACCGTGGCCGAAGGCTACGACGCCAATGCCGAGGTCGAAAGCCACATCTGGGCCGACACGGTCATCATGCAATTCCCGATCAACTGGATGGGCGCGCCGTGGTCGTTCAAGAAATACATGGACGAGGTCTACACCGTCGGCATGGACGGCCGCCTGACCAACGGCGACGGCCGCAGCCCCGAGTCACCCAAGGAAAACTATGGCATGGGCGGCACGCTGACCGGCACCAAATACATGCTGTCAGTCACTTTCAACGCCCCGCGCGAGGCTTTTGACGACGCGTCAGAACCTTTCTTCCAGGGCGGAAGCGTAGACGATCTGCTGCGCCCGATGCACCTGAACGCCCGGTTCTTCGACATGACACCGCTGCCGAGTTTTGCCGCCTTCGACGTGATGAAGAACCCCGAAGTCGAGGCCGATTTCGCCCGGTTCGATACCCATCTGGGTGCCGTATTCGCGGAGGCCGAAAATGTCGCGGCCTGACATCGTTCTCTACACCGCGAACACGATGAACGGGTGGAAACCGCTCATCTTCCTGCACGAGGCCGAGATCGACTACGAGCTGGTCAATGTCGACTTCTCGAAGAAGGAACAGCACGCTCCCGACTACGTGAAGATGAACCCGAACGGCAAGATCCCGACGATCTGGGATCGGGCCGAGGGGCGCGCGATCTTTGAAAGCGGGGCAATCCTGTGGCACCTGGCCGAAAAATATGGGCGGTTCCTGTCCTCCGACCCGGTGGAGCGGTCCGAGACGCTGCAATGGCTGTTCTTTCAGGTCGGCCATATCGGACCGATCATGGGGCAGGCGATGTATTTTCAGCGCATTGCCAAACCCAATGGCGATGAGGTGCCTTTTGCCATCGACCGCTACGTGACCGAAAGCCGCCGCTTGCTGGAAGTGCTGGATATGCGGCTCAAGGGCCGCGATTGGCTGGTGGGCGGCGAGATGTCGATTGCCGATATCGCCACCTATCCTTGGGCGCGCAGCTATTTCTGGGCAACCGTGGATATAGAAGGCTTGCCCAACCTTCAGGCCTGGTTCGACCGGCTCGATGCGATGCCGAAAGTGCAGGAGGCTCTGCAATTGCCCGAGCCGCGTCCTTCGGCCTTCGGCAAGGGCGACATCGCGGCGGCGGCCAAAGCGAATGCCGCGCGTTTTTCTTCCAATGCAAAGAAGGATTGAATCATGCTGGATACTGACACAGTAGGCACCCCCTTTACCTATCACACCAAGGACACCGCTCCCGAAGCTTCGAAACCGCTGATTGATCAGACCGTGGCCGAATTCGGCGGTCTGATTAGCCTGCACGCGCTGTTTGCCGAAAGCCCGGTGACTTACGAGACCTATCAAAAAGCGTTCGACCTGTTCCTCAAGCACAGCTCGTTCACGTTGCTCGAGGCGCAGGTGGTCTTCATGACTTCGAACTTCATCAATCGCTGCCATTACTGCATGGCCGGGCACACGATGATGATGAAACGGGCCAAGATGCCCGATGACGTCATCGACGATCTGCGCGAAGGCCGAACGCTGGCCGACCCCAAGCTGGCGGCTTTGCAAAGCTTTGCCCGAGAGTTGCTTGAGAAGCGCGGCCATATCGGCAACGACCGCCTGCAGGCGTTTCTGGATGCGGGCTATGACCGCAAGGCGGCGCTGGACGTGCTGACGGGACTGGCTGCCAAGCTGATCTCGAACTTCACCAATGCACTGGCCCACACGCGACTGGATCGCGGCATGGAAAAATACGCCTGGGTGCATCCCGACGATCGTTGATTTCATTTACCCCGCCCCGGTTGGGGCGGGCCATCCAATAGCAGAAAGACCCCGACATGGCCCTGAATGATCATCCGATGTGGCGGAAACCACAGCATCACCACGATCTTGAGAACACCCATGACCACGTCCACTGGGTCGAGTTGTTCTATGATCTGATCCATGTGGTGACGATCTTCCTTTTGGGGAACTACCTGTCGGATCATCTGGACCTGCAAGGGTTTTTGACCTTTGCCGGTGTTTTCATTGCCCTTTGGTATGCCTGGGGTGAGCTAAGCATCTTCAACTCCATCTATGTCAGCACCGATTTCTGGCACCGGATCATCATGTCACTGATGATCTGTACCGTTATGTTCATGGCCGCCGCGATCCCGGCCATCGATGGCAAAGGCTGGACGTTCTTTGCACTGGGCTTCGCGGCCAATCGCCTGTTGATGGCCGCCCTGTATTTCCGAGCGCGTCGCACCAACGCCGCGAGCAAATCGTTCTGCAACGAACACATTCGCAATTTTCTGATCTTTGCCGCGATTTTCGCGGCAACGGCATTCTTGCCCAAACCCCTGGCCTACTGGTTTTTTGCGGCGGCTATGGTGACCACCCAATTGGTCTACATGATTCCACGGATCAGCGTACTGCGGTTTGATCGTTTTGCCCCGCGCCTTGGACACATGTCCGAGCGGTTTGCGTTGTTGACGCTGATCGTTCTGGGAGAAGGTTTTTTCAAGCTGGTCATAACCTTGTCCGAGAAAGGTATATACAAGGTCACGCCCGACGTGCTGGTCAATTTCGTGATCGGCGGCGTGTCGATGTTCGTGATGTGCTGGATCTATTTCGACTTTGTCGGCAATGCCAAACCCAAGGACAACAAGCCCGCAACCATTGTCATCTGGTGGCTGGCACATCTGGTGCTGATGCTCTGCGGGGTGATGGTGGGCGTGGCGCTTGCGGCTGAGGTCAAGGTCGGTTTCTGGGATCCATACCCGGTCAAATACGCCGCCATCGGTTGTTTCGGGTTGGCCGGATACATCGCCATGCTTTGGGTATTACGTCAGATCATCGAGGATCGCGTCGCGTCCAGATTTGGCCGAGGGGACGTGCGCCTGTTCGGAATCCTTTGCGCAATCGGCACTTACTTTGCGGTGCCCCATGTGCCGTCTCTGGTGGCTAACTTGCTGTGGGGCACAGCGCTGTTTTCGCAGATCGTAGTCCCGGTCAGCCGAGCCTGGATGACCTTCCGCAATGATTGAAGCCAGTCCCACACTACGGGCCCGGGTCTATTGGTGGCTCGAGCGGCCCGACCGAAACGCCGATGGCCCGCTGCTGCTGGAGATCGCGCTGATCGCACTCATTTCGCTGAATGTCGGTGCGGTGATCCTCGAGACGGTCGCGCCTATCTATGCGCGCTGGAAGCTTGCGTTCGACCTGTTCGAGACGGTGTCGCTCCTGGTGTTCACTGCCGAATACTTGGCTCGGTTGTGGGTGGCCTCCGAAAACCCTGAGGTTCGGTCGCGACGGGACTGGGCCACCAGCCCGCTGGCTGTCGTTGATCTACTGGCGATCCTGCCGGCGGTGCTAGGTATGCTATTTCCTCTGGATCTGCGAATACTGCGCACGCTTCGGATGCTGCGCCTTCTTAAGCTCACCCGATATTCACCTGCTTTGGGCATGTTGCTGGCGGTGTTCGAGGAAGAAGCCGGGGCCTTTCTGGCCGGTTTCTTCATCCTTGTTCTGATGCTGATCTTTGCCTCCAGTGGGGCTTGGCTGGCCGAACATGAGGCGCAACCAGAGGCTTTCGGCTCTATCCCCTCTGCCATGTGGTGGGCGGTAGCCACGCTGACGACCGTGGGCTACGGCGACGTGACGCCAGTAACGGTCGCAGGCAAGATCTTCGGCGCTATCATCACCATCGTGGGGATCGGCATGGCCGCGTTGCCTGCCGGGATCATTGCAAGCGGCCTGAACGACCAACTCCACCGCCGCCGTGCCAGCCTCGAAGCCCAGTTTCGCCTTGCGCTGGAGGATGGCACGATTTGTGCAGAGGAGCAGGCATCGATAGAAGCCCTGCGCAAGGAGTTGGGCCTGTCCCGTCGGGCAGCCAGCCACATTCACGAACAAGTTCGAACCGAAACACAGGCGCGTCAGGACGTGTGTCCAGCCTGCGGTCGGTCTCTTCAAGTTTCTAAATCTATGGAGTGAATAGATGAGCGCCTTTACCCCCCTTCGTGTAGACATCGTGTCTGATGTCGTCTGCCCCTGGTGCGTCATTGGCTATCACCAGTTGGCACATGCCGCCAATGCAACCGGAGTGGCCATTAACGTGCATTGGCACCCGTTCGAGCTGAACCCCAATATGGTGCAAGAAGGCGAAAACCTGCGCGAACATCTGGCCGCGAAATACGGCACCACGCTGGAAGGCTCGATCAAGGCGCGGGCGCGCCTGACCGAGATGGGCGCGGCACTTGGGTTCGAGTTCAACTATGCCGACGACATGCGGATGGTGAACACCTTTCGCGCCCACCAACTGATTGACTGGGCTGAAGATCAGGGCCGTGCACGTGACATGAAACTGGCGCTGTTCGCGGCGTTCTTCACCCGGCGAGAAGATCTCAACAATGTGGATGTTCTCGCCGATGTCGCCGCCAGTATTGGTCTCGATCGCGACACGGCCTGTGCAATGCTGAAAAGTGGCGAGCGCGCTGAATCCGTCCGAAAGAAAGAGCGGCTCTGGACGTCTCGCGGCGTCACCGGCGTGCCCGCGATGATCTTCAACCGCCAACATCTCGTCACCGGCGCGCAGGGCGAAGAGACCTATGCCAATATCCTGAATCAGCTGCAGCCAGCGCAAGCCGTCTGAGGGCAAGCACAAACCAAGGGAGGAGCTACCATGTCAAAAGCACAAGTGATCCACAAGAAGGGCCCGCCCAGTTGCATGAACTGGGAAGACTGGCACGTACCTGATCCGGCACCGGGTGAAGTGCGCATGCGTCACACCGCGGTGGGGGTGAACTATGCCGACACCTATCACCGCGGCGGCATCTCTCATCCGTGGCCGGTGCCGAATGAACCGGTGGTGATCGGCTTTGAAGGCGTGGGCATTGTGGAAGGCGTGGGCGATGGCGTGACCGACTTCAAGACCGGGGATCGCGTTGCTTATGGCATTCCGCCTTTGGGAGCTTATTCCGAGGTGCGTAACTACCCGGCCGACAAATTGCTGCACCTGCCCGAAGGGCTGGATGACAAACAGGTCGCCGCGCTGCTGATGAAGGGCATGACGGCACACTACCTGCTACACCGCACCTATGCCGTGCAACCGGACGATACGATCCTCGTCCACGCGGCAGCGGGCGGCATGGGGTTGATCCTGTGCCAATGGGCCAAGGCGCTTGGAGCAACCGTGGTGGGTACGGTCTCGACTGAAGAGAAAGCCGAGGTCGCCCGCGCGGCAGGCTGTGATTACCCTGTCGTCCGCTCACAGCAAAGTTTTGTCGACGTCGTCCGGGACGTCACCGATGGCGAAGGCTGCGCCGTTGTTTATGAGGCGATCGGCAAGGACACGTTGCAGGACAGCCTGGACAGTTTGCGCCTGATGGGCGTCTGCGCGGCCTATGGCCATGTGTCGGGTCCGCCCGATCCCATCGACGTGATCCAGGATTTAGGCCGCCGGGGGTCCCTGTTCATCACGCGTCCTGCGATCATGCATTACGTCGCCAAGCGTTCCGATCTGGAATGGACCGCACGCGATCTGTTCAAGGCCATTGGTGACGGCATTCTGGATGCCAACATCAACTACGAATACGCGCTGAAGGACGCGGTCAAGGCACATGAAGCCATCGAGTCCGGCAAGACCCTGGGCGCGACGGTGCTGATCCCATGAGCCTGTCAGGTATCAAAGCCCTGACCTTCGACACCGGTGGCACTGTGCTCGACTGGCACACCGGATTCCGCGAGGCATTCGCGGCGGCCGGCGCGCGCCATGGGATCACCCGAGACTGGGGCTCGCTGACCAACGAGCTGCGACGCCGCAGCATGGAAGCCATGCTTGATCTCGGACGCGCCGGCCCGCCGGCCTATAATTTCGACGAGGCACATCGGTTCTGTCTGGACACGCTGCTCGCCGATGAGGGGTTGGACATCTTCGACGATACTGACCGCCGCGCGATCGCCTGGGGTGCGCCGCATAGCTTCACCGCCTGGCCGGATGTCCAACCCGGCCTGGCCGCCCTGCGAAACCGCTATATTGTGGCGTCCTTCACGCTCCTGTCCTACCGGCTGATCATCGATAGCTCACGCAGGAGCGGTCTGATATGGGATGCGATTCTGTCCTGCGAAGGTTTAGGTGTCTACAAGCTCTTGCCTGAGTCCTACGCCCGTGCTGCCACCTTGCTGCAACTGGATCCTCCCGAATGCCTGATGGTCGCCTGCCATCCCTTCGATCTGGACGCCGCCCGCAATGTCGGGTTCCGGACAGCCCTTATCCGCCGCCCGGAGGAATGGGGCGAGACCGGTTCAGAGGTTGCGGGCGAAGGCGGTTATGATCTGGAGGTGGACAGTTTCACCGACCTCGCGATTCAACTGAGTGCTACCTGAAACTGACCCAATTTGCTGCGATCGGGACAAAGTATGCTGACATCGTTCGGCCAATGCAGGCTTTCCACGCCACCCGGATAGTGGCGCGGAAACCGTCCAGACGCTTCGAGGCTATCTTGGGAGTTTGATGAACTCCTTGTCATCGCCAACCGGCAGAGAGAACTTCCCGCTTTGCCAGTCTCTGATCACCCTGGCCTCTTTCTGCATCAGCAACAACTGCAAGAGCAAAGGGCCGCACCGTTGCGGTTAGCGGACCTTGGACCTCTTCGCAGCGAAAGTCCGCCTCCCGCCCTTTCCGAACTAGTACCTAACGCCCCAGCAGTCTTGCTGTTTTTTAGCAAGCTCCCCATCTTTCGCCACTGAGCTTTCCACCGCTTCAACTATGTACCTACCTGCCCCTCTCAAAAAAGGCCGTACGATGGCCTTCTGCGCCAACATTCCTAAATAGCTGGCTTAGTTTTGGTATAGTCCTTCGAGCGACAATCCCTCACAATCCTGCCCCCCAGAAACAGTTCTCTAGTCTTCGCAGTCCACCCATAACGCTGAACATACTCCGCAAGCGCCTCTTCTAGAATTTGCATTCTTGCTTTCAGCTCTCTCTCCTGATTGGTTTCAAAGCGATTTAGGTCCATTGTGAGCTACCTTCAAATCCGTGGAGTCTCCCAGTTTTGGATCAAACTCTTAAAATAGGGTAAATTTGTTTTTTTCAATGAGCAGCGTCGGTTTCTGGTTAGCTATTTGGATCACATTTGTTGGGCTCAGCACCGCCACATCGGCCCAGGTGAGAGTGATTGACGGAGACACACTGGTCATCGGGGAGCAGACCTACCGCATAAACGGCATCGACGCCCCAGAACATGGCCAAAGGTGCGGTGACTGGGCTTGTGGAAAGGCCGCGACACAGGCCATGGGGGCCTTGTCAGTAAGCGGTCCAATCGTTTGCCATGCAATTTCGGAGGATGCCTTTGGAAGAACCATCGCCGACTGTTTTGTAGGCGAGGTGAACCTTGGCCAATGGATGGTAAGCAGCGGTTTCGCCTGGGCATTCCTAAAGTATTCCACGCAATACGCGGAAGACGAACGAAGAGCGCAAAAACGAGAGTTGGGTATTTGGCGGGGGAGCTTTCAGCCGCCTTGGGAGTACCGAAAACGGCGCTGGGCCACCGCGAGCCAAAAAGCTCCTGACGGATGTCCAATCAAAGGCAATATCTCGAAAAACGGCCGAATTTACCATGCTCCGTGGTCACCCTGGTACGAGCGAACAAGAATATCCACTGCAAAGGGCGAGCGCTGGTTTTGCTCAGAGGCTGAGGCGATCGCTGCGGGATGGCGAGCACCTCATTGGTACTGATCCAGCTCTACGGCGGCCGGTAAATCTCGACCGTGTAGAATACTTCCACTGAGTTCTGTTCTGGAGGAAAGATCGTGTCGACCAATCACTTTGAATTGCCTGTAGAAGTCTATTCATTCGAAGATGCTGACGACTGCCCTTTCATAGATCAATCATACATTGAGAGCCTGCCTTTCCGGGACACACCCTTCTGGTATTCAATCAAAACGGCCCGACACATTGGAATTCACAAGCCCGACAATAGAATCTGCAATTGGACGGCTCGAATCTTAACGAAAGACAGAAAGTACAAGCAGAAGTGCGTTGGACCGGCATTAAACTCGGGCAGAGGGCAGGTATCTTTTGAAGTCGCTTTGCAACGAGCCTTCGAATGGTTTGAAACGGGAAACGTGCGTTCTCTCGCTTCCACTGCGAGGCCAAAGGGCAGAACAACAAAGGTCAATTTCTGTCCAATTGGGGACGTCTATAGCGTAGGCCACGCTCTCAAAGACTATACAGAGTGGACGCAAATCGCGAGGTCGGAAGGCGGGCACTACAACAACCTGATGATGATTAACTATCACTTGGTTCCCTGGTTCCTCCACATCCCGCTTGAAAACTTCAACGCGACGCACTTGAAGCAGTTGGCAGTACGCGTCCTGAGCACGCCTCCTAAACAAGGGTTCTCCGCATATAGAAAGAAGATCGCACCCACTGAACTCAGTGCCGCTGAGGTGATCAAACGAAAGAGGACATTCAACGCTCTCGTCACGATCCTGAAAATGGCGTTCCGCTATGCATGGGACTGCGGAAAAATCGAATCTGAACGACCGTTTCGCAGCCTCAAGCGCGTTTCCGTCGTTCACGTAGCTCGTAGAGTTTTCCTGAATCGGGATGAGTGTCACAGATTGCTAACGTTCTGCACTCCTGCCCTCAAGAAGCTGGTTTTGGCCTCTCTGTATACGGGGTGCAGAGTTGGGGAGCTCTCACGAATGACCGTAGAAGACGTCGGACGCATTGGCTTTGGCGTCTATGTTGGCGCTTTCAAGCGAAGCCCCGCTCGGTTTGTGTTTTTACCAGACGAAGGCATGGCATTTTTTCTTTCCCAATGTGAAGGCAAAGCGAAGCGAGATCTGTTGTTTCGGACCGATACTGGCAAGGTCTGGAAGAAACACCATACCAACTTGTTCCGTCGAGCTGTTTCAGAAGCTGAACTGCCTCAAGACCTGGTGTTTCATGGCCTGCGCCACACGTATGCCAGTGATCTTGTGCGATCTGGCGTTCCTTTGGATATGGTTGCGCGACAACTGGGGCATTCCAATACTCGAACTGTCATCGAAACTTATGGCCATTTTGCGGAACACCACCGAGAGCAATTAGTTCGGCATTGTTTTTCGAGCCTTAGCGCCAACAACAAAGCGCTCTCAAAGCAGATGAAACCTCGTTTGGATGAGCTGTGGCAGACAGTTCAGAGAAAAGAATGGCGAGACTACGCGCACATTCCAGAAACTTGCACAACTCCTCTAAGGTCAAGAGTGCATACTCACCAAGACGTCTTAGAGGTCTTTGATGCAGTCGAGAAGTAGGTCGGTGAGGCGTTCGGAAGTGAGCCGCGAGGGGCATCAACAAAAACTCGCCCAGTTTTGACCCAAAAAATGTCGACTGAACCTGGCAGCCTATCGATCAGGAAGGGGCGCAAATTGTAAGTAGAATTGTGAGATTTCGAAGTGAGTTTGCCAGTACAGCTTCCATATTGCGATTTGCCGGATCGCTCTTTTTGGCGAAACGCCAGAAATGACGATACCTTCCTGACATTTGATCTGTTTCAGCCTAAGTTCAATCTCGAAGCAAATATGCGGGTGGCCACGGCTGGCAGTTGCTTCGCTCAGAATGTTGCTAGGTATGTTCGAGCTTCGAACCTAGTCCTCGTAGACGTAGAGCCCACACCCAAGTTGATGCTTCCGGAAACCGCCAAGCGTTTCGGCTACGGACTCTTCTCGGCACGCTACGGAAACGTCTATACCGCTCGCCAATTCCTGCAGCTTCTGGATGACACCGCTGCGCCCACTGTTCACGATGCCGCCATTTGGGAAAAGTCAGGTCGCTACTTTGATGCCCTTCGCCCCAATGTTGAACCTCACGGCTTTGGAACGAAAAGTGAGCTGATAGCGCACAGGATCAGCCACCTTCACAAGTTGCAGGATCTATTCAAACAGATAGATGTGATGGTGTTCACGTTGGGGTTGACCGAATGTTGGGTAGATGTGCCCACCGGCATTGTCTTTCCAACAGCCCCAGGAGTAATCGCTGGCACGTATGATCCAGCTCGCCACGCCTTCCTCAATCTGAGTGTCAGAGACACAATCGAGGATCTCGAATGTATTGTGGAGCAGCTCCAGAGCTTCTCGGAGAAGGTCAGAGTCCTATTGACGGTTTCCCCTGTTCCGCTGACGGCTACGGCTACGGGTCTACACGTTCTCCGTGCAACCACATATTCCAAGTCAGTGCTACGAGCAGCCGCAGAAGAAGTTTCAAATCGGCACGAAAACGTCGACTACTTTCCTTCTTATGAGATGATTACTGGCACGCCGTACCACGGCCATTTCTACGATCCGAATATGAGAACTGTGACGAAGGACGGTGTGGAAACAGTGATGTCCGTGTTCTTCGCATCTCACCCCGATGTCCAGGAAGCAGAAGAAGAAACGGGGGATGAACTATCCCAAGATAATAATGGCGTGGATGACGAAGCCATTTGCGAGGAAGCGCTCCTGGAGGCATTCGCGAGAAAATGAAACTATTGGCTATCGGCGACTCTCACACTTCAAAACTCATTGCGGCCAGCATGGAAAACACCGCATCAGTTCAACTGGTTCCCTTTGCCAAACCGGGAATAAGCCTCGATGAGCTAAACGTAAGCAAAGGGCGCATTCACGCGGTAAGTAGTGACTTCAAAAAACGATTGGAACAATTGGGCAGCGGAACACCCCAAACGCTGACCGACTTTGATGCGATTGTTCTGGTGGCCATGTCTATCTCAGTGTTCAGCGTGGCCCGCATGTCGAGTGATAAGCTTGTCACTGGATGGCCATCTGGGAATGAGGCCGCTCAAGAACTTGTTTCCGGAAATGGGGAAAACCTACCTCCCCTTCTTTCCAACCAAGCTCTCCAAGAAGGATTAATCGATCTGGCTAGAAACAGCTTTTCTTTCAAGCTTGCGTCCGAAATCCGACGCGAATGCGATGTTCCTATCGTCTTTGTTCCCCAACCATTCCCGTCTGAACAAGTCCTAGATAAGTCTTCAAAGCTCATTGAGATCAAGCGTATCGTCAAGCGCGGAGATGGACCGGGAGTGGCGGATACTTTGAACTTCGCACTAATTGGTGCTTTTGAGGCGATACCCAACTCGCGTCTGCATCTTCAGCCTAAGAATACGATCGTGCGTGGCTGCTTGAGCAAGCTGGAGGTCATGCGAGGTGCGAAAAGGCTTAGCCAAAACTCGAAGCAGCCCAAATCAGATGTTCTGCACGGGAATGCTGCACTGGGAAAGCAGTTCTTGGATTTGATGCCGTGATGAAGCCTGTTGAATTGACCAGGAACTTCTTCACTTAGTGTTGCGAAACTCATACTCGCTCTCTTTGTCACTATCTAAGTTCATAGTCCATTTTCGTTTTTTTGCTAAGGCATGGTGTTCGCAAAAGTAGCGTACTTCCGCTTCCGGCCCTTAGCCGCCATTCGCCTCGGCGTATCCACGCTGCGTCGCATTTTCGAGACATGTAGTAAGGATCAGTACACGTTTCACATGACCTTAACCCAGGTCTTCATGCCCGCCGCCTGATGGCCCAGCATGTGACAATGCAGCAGCCACTTTCCAGGGTTGTCGAATACGCAAACGATGTCGCGAGTTCCGCCCGGATCCACAAGCGTGGTGTCCCGGAAAGCACCCAGACTGCCGTCAGACCCGACTTCAAAGAAGTGATGTCCGTGCAGATGGATCCCATGCGGGAAACGGGTGTCATTCACCAAACGGATGCGCGCGGTTTGTCCGCGTGCGAAGCTGTGCAGCGGCGTATCCGTCAGGCCGGATTGGCCGTTGAACGCCCAAATGCCATTTCCCATCATACCCTGCATCATGCGTTGGCTCATGGCGCCACCTTCCATGGTGAGGGTTAGCGAAACCGGGTTTTCCATGTCAGGCTGTGCTACCTCGTTTGGCGGCAATGCGGAAATCTCCGAGGGGGCTCGCGTCGTATTCTCCTCTTCAATCGCGATTTCGCCCAGCAGGTATGGACCGTCTCGCGTCGGAAATACAAAGCTCATTGCGTCGGCTGATGTAACATCCGCAATGATGTCCGCGCGTTGCGCCGGGGCGAGAATGAGGCGAGATAGTTCCTTTAAGTCAACAAGCGGCATACCGTCCAAGGCAACAACCTTGCCTTCAACACCTTCAAGCTCTACCGGGAATATCCGATCTGTCGCGACGTTGATCAGCCGCAGCCGCACACGATCACCGCGACGGACTTGCGTGACTGGTTCCACCAGCGCGCGGGCAAAGTTGCCAAGCCGCCCCTGATGCGCCTGATCGTGCATGTTCTCGAAGCCGTCTGCGAGCCCACCATTTTCAGTGATGCGCCAGTCATCAATCATGACGATCAGATCATGATCCACATCGGGTGGCGTCGGTTCCTCAACAATCAAAGGGCCATAGAGACCCTTGGCAACCTGTTCCCATGATCGGTTGTGCGAGTGATACCAGAAGGTTCCAGCATCGGGGGCACGAAAGCTGTATTCGAATTCACCACCCGCTTCGACAACGTCCTGGGTCATCCCCGGCACACCGTCCATCGCGTTTTCGATACGCAGGCCGTGCCAGTGCACCGCCGAACCTTCGTCGATCTGGTTCTGGAAACGGATGTCAAAGACCTCGCCCTGACGGATGCGAAGAACGGGGCCGGGTGTGCCGCCGTTGAAGCCAAGCATCGGAGTCGCTGGCTCGCCTTCAGGAAGGATTTGTGCATTGACCGGCTGTGCAACCAGCTCCACCGGCGCGGATGCAACGGCGATGCGCGGAAACAATGCAGCCGCGCTTGTTGTGATCAGGAAGTCTCGCCTGTTCATGGGATACCTCAATTCGGCAGGGTCAGAACGCTGGTGAGCGTTGCGGTGGCCGCAAGCACCACCAGAATGACCGCAGTTTCAATTTCGATGGAACGCGCCAGATGGCGCGCGGCTTTGTCGTCCCTGGCTTGCATGGCGGGGACGAAGCGGAGTTTATTTGCGGCTGCAAGGGTTAGGGTCACGCCTACAAGCAGCAGTTTGATCAGAAGGGTTTGCCCATAGCCGGTTGCCACCAGCGACCGTAAGTCGCCCAGCAGCAGCCAGGCCATCAACAACCCTGCCAAGATCAATCCGGGAACTATCACCGCAGCGGCTTGCCCAAAGCGATGCCCTAAGGTGGCTGCGCTGGCGATGTGCTCTGGCCACCGCGACAAGGTACGAAGCGGGCCAAGAACACCGATCCAGAACGCAATGCCCAGAAGGTGCAGAAGCAAGAGCAAGCGGACACCGGTTGTTTCCAGCTCGGGGACATGCCCTATCTGCGTAAATGACCAAAGGGCGATCAGTCCCCCGGCAAGCGCGATCCATTGGCCGACAAGGGGAGTGAATACTCCAATGATGATCAGCACTGCACCCGCGAACCGATAGGTCAGAACATTGCCAACCGGCGTCTGCCACAATAGGCCCAGCATTTCGGGATCGGTCATACCATCGGCCCCGCCAGTAAGGGCGGCACCACGCAGAATGAAGCCAACGGTAGCGGCAACAAGCGCAAGAGCTGCAAACAATGCTGCCCTCGTGCGCATCCTATCGCTCACAGGCGACACCAGATCGGCATAGGCGGCTTGAATGATCACAAGCCCGACTGATCCCGCAACTCCGATATAGAGCATCAGCTTTGCAAGGATCGCCGCTATTCCCCAGATGTCCGGCATGATCAATCCACCGTGAACATAAACTTGCCTTGCATAGCGTGCCCGTCCTCTCCTAAGCCCCGCCATTCGATGCGGTAGATACCGTTACCCATGCCCTGAAGCGGGAGCGTAAATTTTCGCTCAAAGCTGGTCTGCCCCCCAAGATCAAGTCTGACAGGGGGATGATCCTGATGGGTCATCTCCACGCGTGTCAGACGGATATCGGCAGCGAAGTCTAAGCTGATTTCGGCAGGAACCTCGGCGACTACCGCGCCATTTTCTGGTGTTGTGGTGTCGACGCGGGAATGTGCAAACGCACTGGTGGCAAGCGTCGAGACCAATGCAAGTGTGACCAGTTTTTTCATTTGGTTTTTCCTCAGTTGATTCCGTTAGCACGCTGAATTTCGCGGATGTAAGCGATGATCATGGCCACATCTCCACGGGTCAGGCCCTCAACCGGTGGCATGTCGTCAAACTGCCAGTGATGGCTTCTGACGCCCACCGCGACCGCGCGCTGAAAGGATTCGTCAGCATGGTGGCTGGGTTCATAGATAACATGAATCAGCGGTGGCCCAGCGCCCTCAACGCCAGCAGCGTTTGTGCCGTGACACGAGATGCAGGTGCTTTCGAACATGCGCTGGCCAATTGCGGCATTTCCTTCGATTGGCGGCATTTGCACAGCCACTATAGCTCCGCCCTCAAGCGGTGCCGGATTCCCGGCCTCATTTACCGGGGCAGGACGTAGAAAAGCATAAGCAACAACGGCTGCAACGGCGCATACGCCGATCAAGAGATATTTTCGGTTCATTGAATATCCTAACCTTGTGGAACAGGGACTGGCCGCAAGTGCATCGCGGCACATCGGAACGCGCTCACAACCGTGAACGGCGTCGGAAATCTGTTTCAGAGGTTAGGTGGCCTTTCCGGATTTTCCGGTTCTTCCAGCTTCGACAGGCTTGATACCTGCCAAGCTAAAGTGGTCGCGGATTGGTCAAAAACGGCTTCGGGCGACATCGAGGTGAGCGCGAGAACATTGCAAAGGAACGGATTGCAATCCTCATGTTCCATTCCGTTTGATCCGTGCGCACTGCTACCTGCTGCTTCCCCCGAAACGTTCATGGCTTGATGTTCCGCCATGATCGAGGTCATGTGGTCATCACAATGCCCGTTGGCACAGTCATTCGACAACGCATGCGCTGGACCGCCCAGTCCCGTGATCAGGAGCAGAGCGATAACACGCATCATTGTAGTTATGATATGATCGCACTTCACAATGCGAAGCTATCTCAAGTCTAATCTTGATACAACGTTAGCCATAGTTTTCGCGAACAGCGAAAAAAATGGGCAAGGCCTGCAAGCTTCGAGCGACGTTGCAGCATTCGGTTGCTCCCCAATTCAACGGAATGCCGTCTCACGGCCCAATTCCGAACGTGGTCAGCATCCTAGTGAATGACTGGCTTGTACGCGGTTTTTCGATGGACCTTCCTGCACAAATAGCCCGGTAGTGTTGAAGGTGGCAGGTCAATGCAATCCGCATGCAGAAAGAACAAAACACTTTTGCAGTAGCGATTGTTGCGCGCTCCATAAAGCAGATTTGCAATTGCCAAGTTGGATCCAATCACCAAGAGCACCGCCCCGTTTTTGTACCCTAAGCGCAGATGAGCTCGTTCAAACCCTGACGGCTACGCTTACTCCTCCTCTAGAATAAAAAACTTGACTCATCCCGAACACGCTTGGCATGCTATTTTTCAATACACTTGTGCTGAAATATGGAACAATAGGGAGAACGCGAATGTTTCATAAATCCATAAAAATACTGATCGCAGCGAGTGCTGTGGCTGCCTCGATGGTCGCTGGTACTCAGGCCTTTGCGCAAAGCGCCACCGTCAAAACCATCCAGGAACGCGGTACGCTTTTGTGTTCGGGCCACAACGGTAGCTACTTCGGCTTCGTAGAGGTGAACGACAAGAATGAATGGAAAGGTCTGGATATCGACCTGTGCCGGGCGCTGACCACCGCCGTGCTAGGCGACCCGGGCAAGGCGCAGATCGTGCCGTTGAGCTGGGCGCAGCGCTTCCCCTCGTTGCAGTCTGGCGATGTAGACATCGTGATCAAGGCCACTGGCTGGACCATGGGCCGTGACACAGAACTGGGCCTGCAATTCTCGCTGCCTTACTTCTTTGGCGGCACCCAGCTGATGGCCCATGGTGATCTGGGCGTGACCGACGCCACCGGCCTTGAAGGCGGCACGGTCTGCGTCGAAGCTGGCACCACCATCGAACGAATTGTGGCAGACTATCTAAAGACGCTGGGTGTGGAACACACCATGGTGTCCTACGAAAAGGCAGCCGAACTGCGCTCGGCCTATCTGGCGAACCGCTGTGATGCCTTTGCCGGCTGGGGTCCGAACCTGGCGGTGCTACGCGCAACCGAAATCGACAATCCCGACGCCCACATCATCCTGAACGACCAGCTCTCCAGCGAACCGATCGCAGCAGCCATGCGTCAGGGCGACGAAGGCTTCGTCGACACCGTCAATTGGATGTTGGCATCGCTTCTGCTGGCCGAGGAACACGGCGTGACCCAGGCAAATGTCGAAGAAATGGCCGCCAACCCGCCCAACCCAACCGTGGCACGCCTGCTGGGTGCCACCCCCGGCATCGGAGAGCGTCTGGGTTTGCGCGAAACCTGGGTGCGCGAGATGATCGCGGCCACCGGAAACTTTGCGGAAATCTATGATCGCAATCTCGGTGCCAACTCGCCCTATAAACTGGATCGCGGGCTGAACAACCTGTGGAGCCATGGTGGCGTGCTCTATGCGCCGATCCTTGACTGATCCAACGTGAAAACAGGAGGTCAGACCCATGCCTGTGTCTTGTGGACTGATCTCCCCTTCGGATTTGAGGAAGGGGACAAGAATGGACATGACCCAACAACGCCGCCGCCTGCGTCAAAGGCGGATTGCTTTGCAGGCGATGCTTGTGATGCTAACGGCAGTGATAATCGTCGGGGCAGTTTCCAGCGCACGTGTCAATCTGGATGTGCTTGGCCTGTCTAGCGGTTTCGGATTTCTCAATCGGGCGACGGGCTGGTCCTATTCCTTTTCGCTGATCGAGCGTTCCATTGATGACACATATGCCCGCACCCTGACCATCGGGGCAATGAACACCGTGTTCCTAGGGGCGATCTCAATCGTTCTCTCGACGATCCTGGGATTTGCCATCGGCACCGCGCGCGATGCGCGTGGACTAGGGGTGAATGCGGCGGCGACAGCCTTCGTGCAGGTGTTCCGCAATATCCCGCTAATCCTTCAACTGGTGTTCTGGTACGCGGTATTGATCCACCTGCCCGGCCCCCGTCAGGCGATCACTGTTTTCGACATCGCATTTCTGTCGAACCGGGGCCTGATGATCCCGGCGCTGAACATCTCGTTGATGGCGGCGGCACTGGTTTTGGGCTTTGCGGTGGCGATGCCCTTCTTGATGCGCTGGTTCACTGGCTGGGAGACCACGCAGCGGTTGCGCGCCTGGCTTGTGACAATCCCCGCCCTGGTCATATTGGCCACTTTGATGTCGCGCCCCGAAGGCGCGCCACTTGTGTCCGCCCCCGAACTAAAAGGCCTACGTTTTGTCGGCGGCACCACCGTGTCGATCGAGTTGGTGGCCATGATCATCGGCATCGTCCTTTACGGTTCGGCCTATATCGCCGAGGTGGTCCGAGGCGGGCTGCAAGAGGTACCCAAAGGTCTGGTCGAGGCTGGCAAGGCCGTGGGTCTGAGCCCGCGCGACATTTGGATCCGCATCAAGCTGCCCATGGCTTTGCGTACGATCATTCCGCCACTTGGCAACCAATGGATCTTCATAATGAAGGCTACGACAATTGGCGTCGCCATCGGCTTCTCTGATCTGTTCATGCTGGTGTCGACCTCAATCACTCAGTCGGGGCAGACGCTGGAACTGATCGGCATCCTGATGGCGGTTTTCCTAGGCATTAACTATTCCATCGCACAGGCGGTCAACTGGCTGAATGCGCGTATGCAACTGAAGGCGCACTAGGATGGCAGTGACGACCGTGAAACTTCCCTCAAAGTCCCGCAGCAAGACCGGTGCTATCCTGCGCAAACGTGTCTTCGCTTCGCCCGATATGGCCGGGATCAACATCGCGCTACTTCTGGGCCTGGCCTGGATCGTGTGGAAGTTGATCGATTGGGCCTTTATCGGCGCAGTCTGGAGTGCGGAGCAGGCAGAGCAATGCCCGACGGCGGATGGGGCCTGCTGGTCCGTAGTAGCCGCGCGCCACCGACTGATCCTGTTCGGCTTGTACCCCTATGAAGAGCACTGGCGCTCGAGCCTGGCCTGTGCGGCGATCATTCTGACGGTGATCCTGTCCTGCCTACCGGCAATGTGGTCCGGCAAGCGGCTGTCGGGCCTGTGGATCGCCGGTTTCGCTGGCTATTATTTGCTGATGGAGGGCAGCCTGCTGGGTCTTACCCAGGTGACCACCGATCAATGGGGCGGGCTGTCGCTGACTCTGTTCCTGTTCGCCTCGGTGGTACTTTTGGGCATGCCGATGGGTCTGGGACTTGCGCTTGCACGCCGGTCCGAGCTGCCGGTGGTGCGCACGGGCGCGTCGCTGGTGATCGACTTCATCCGCTCGTTGCCTCTGCTAACCACACTCTTCACCGCAGCTGTGGTGGTTCCGATCCTGCTGCCCGATTGGCTGCAGGGGGACAAGATCTGGCGCGTGATCGTCGCCTTCGCACTGTTCTTCGCTTGCTACCAGGCCGAAGTGTTCCGCGGTGGCTTCCAGGCCATTCCCAAAGGGCAGTTTGAGGCCGGAAAAGCCCTGGGAATCACCCCGTTGCGAGTCATGAACACGATCATCCTGCCGCAGGTCTTCCGCCACGCGCTGCCGGGCACGATCAACATGGTAGTGGTCACCTTCAAGGAAACCGCGATCGTCATCATCATCGGCTTCTTCGACATCCTGGCCAGTGCCAATGCAGCATTCGGCACCGGGCAATGGGCCCCCTACTACATGGAGGTTTACGCCTTCGTCGGGCTGATCTACTGGAGCTTCATCTTCTCGCTGGGTCAATATGGCGAATACCTGAAACGCCGGATGGCCGTGGCCAAGCATTAAACCACCGAAGAGACCTCCTCCTGAAAACTAAAGCCGCCAGAGATGATCTGGCGGCTTCTTTTTAAGTTGCAACAGAGCCCGTTAGAGCTTGTTGACTGGCACCTTCAACAGTGGGTTGCCATCCGCATCGACGGGTACTTCGCCTGCGCGCATATTGACCTGAAGGGACGGTATAATCAGCCGGGGCATGTCCAAAGTGGCATCGCGCGCCTCGCGCATAGCGACGAAATCCTCGCGCGTCTTGCACGCCCCCACATGAATGTTCTGCGCCTTTTCTTCGGCCACTGTGGATTCCCAAGCAATGTCACGCCCTTCGGCGCCATAGTCGTGGCACATGAACAGGCGGATTTCATCTGGCAGCGTCAGGACCCTTTGGATCGAATCATAGAGGAGCCCGGCATCGCCGCCAGGAAAATCTGCGCGGGCCGATCCAGCGTCGGGCATGAAAAGTGTGTCCCCGACGAAAGCCGCATCCCCGATCAAATGGGTCATGCAGGCGGGGGTGTGGCCCGGCGTATGCAGGGCGGAGCAGGTCAAACCGCCAAGCTGATAGGTATCCCCATCCTTGAGCAAAACATCAAACTGCGAGCCATCTCGGGCGAACTCAGTCCCTTCGTTGAACACCTTGCCGAAGGTTTCTTGCACCACCAAGATCTGCTCCCCGATCATGACTTTGCCACCTAGCTTCTGCTGGATATAGGGCGCGGCGGACAGGTGATCGGCATGCACATGGGTTTCGATCAGCCAGTCTAGCTGCCAGCCGTTGTCAGTGATGAACTCGATGATGGCATCCGCGCTTTCAAAGCTCAGCCGCCCGGCGGCATAGTCGATGTCCATCACGCAATCGATCACCGCGCAGGCGGCGCTGCAGGGGTCACGCACGACGTATGAGATCGTGTTGCTATCGTCGTCAAAGAATGGGGTGACATTGGGTCGGACGGTCATGAAGGTCCTCCTTAATTTGAAAAGGCGCCGCTAGGGCGCCCTTTGGGGTGTCAGTCGATGCGGACAGGGCCGTTCGGACTATTCAACTCAAATGCCAGGCTGGCGGCCCCCTCTTCGACCCGCGCCAAATGGTCAACCTGCAGGGCCTTGAGCATTGCGGTCAGCTTTTCGGGCTCGGGGTGGGTCAGCACGACCGAGGTCAGCGTGACCCCCAAATCCTGCTGTCCGGTCGAGGGATGCGGCCCCGGGGACCATTCGATGAAGGCAGGCAGCAAGCCGCCTTCGGGCAGATGACCGTCACGAGGCACCGTTAACCGCCAAGTGCGATCGCCGCGTGCAAAATCCACCACCTCCCCCAGATCGACAGGGCTGTTTTCGATCACCGCGTCCAGATTGTCGGTGCCCACAACCCAGCACAGGGCGCCGGGGCGGTCGGTGATACGGTCACGCGTCGCAGCCTCGTCCAGCGAGAACCACCGCGCGCGGCCCGGATCGGGCGCATCGGGATCAATCGACAGAATCTCAAGGAAGCTTTCGTTACCCGACTGCATAACGCAGTTGTGCGTGCTCATCGCATCGTGCTTGCCGCCGCGCGGAACGGTGACGCCCAGCAGGGTTTCCAGCGCCGCCTGCCCGTGTTCCAGGGTGTCGGCGCCGATGGCGAAGTGGTCGATCTTGTTGTGCATATGCTGATCCTTAGTCCAGAAGCGGCAGAGCCCGGGCCAAGTCGGCCTTCAGGCTGTCGATGTTTTCAAATCCGACATTGAAGCGGAGGACCCGGCCCGGATCGTCCCAGGGCTTGGCCGTGCGCAGTGGTGCAACCGGCAGTACCAGGCTTTCGTACCCGCCCCAGCTGACGCCGACGCCAAACAACTCCAACGCATCGACGAAAGCGTGCAGCTGCAAATCTGAACAGGGCTTGGTCACGACACTGAACAGCCCTGCGGCCCCGGTGAAGTCACGCCTCCAGAAATCATGCCCCGGGCAGTCGGCAAATCCGGGATGCAGAAGACGCGTGATTTGTGGTTGATCCTGCAGGAAACTGGCGATCTCGTATCCCGCCGCCTCGGCTGCCTTCATCCGCATTTCCAGCGTCCGCAGCCCGCGCATGGACAGGAACACATCCTGCGATCCTGCCTTGTCACCATAGGCCAACACCATCTTGCGCATCGGCGCATAAGTGGCCTCGTTACAGACGATGAAACCGATCATGCTGTCGGCATGACCGCCGATGTATTTCGAGCCCGAATGCACCACCACATCCACGCCCAGCTTCAGCGGTTGACAGAAGACCGGCGTCGCCCATGTCCCGTCGATAATCGAGATGGCCCCCTGCGCGCGGGCCAGGGCAGCAATGGCCGGGATGTCCGGCACCTCAAAGGTGCCCGAACCGGGAGCTTCGAACATGACTACCGTCGTATTCGTGCGGAAATGCGGAGCGAAGTCTTGCATCGGGTCGAAGTAGGACACTTCGACCCCGTAGCGCTGCAAAACCGTGTCACAAAAGTTGCGCGTGGGAGTGTAAACCGTATCGGCCACCAGCACGTGATCTCCCGCTTTGGCCGCCCCCATCAGGGCCAGCGTAACCGCCGTCAACCCGGCTGAGACCGAAATGCACCCTGCTCCACCTTCAAGCGTGGCGATGGTTTTTTCCAGCTCGAAGCTAGCCGGGTTTCCGTAGCGGCCATAGTATAACGTCTCGGGCTGATACCGCGCTTCACGCGCGGCTTCGAACTCAGCCAAAGTGTCAAACAACATGGTCGATCCCTGGGTGATCGGCAGGTTCACGGCGCGGCCCGGTGTCCGCGGCCCACGCCCCAAATGCACAAGTGCATCGGAGAGATCTAGATTTTGGTCGGTCATCTGGGCAATCCTGAAAAAGACGAAAAGAAGATGACGCGCCACCCTCAACGTGTCAATATACAAAAAAAACGTTGCACATATCGGAACATTATGATGAGCAAACATCATCGCGACCCCGAGGGGTTGGTCAGCAATCACTGGGGACTTGGCCGAGCTGTCATGCAGGGCGGGCGGCTCGTGGACGTCCTGCCTCATCCGGCAGACCCGGCTCCATCGCGAATCAATGGCAACATCGCCTCTAGCCTGTCCGGCCGGGCACGCGTACGGCGCCCGGCGGTACGCAAAAGCTGGCTGGAGAAAGGCCCCGGTGACGCCGGCGGTCAGCGCGGGCGGGAGCCCTTTGTCGAAGTCGATTGGGACACCGCCCTTGACCTGCTGGCCCGCGAACTTACGCGCATCCGCACCGAACATGGAAACGACGCGATCTTCGCAGGCTCTTACGGCTGGGGCAGCGCGGGGCGCTTCCATCACCCGCAAAGCCAGCTGAAACGCTTCCTGAACACCTTCGGCGGCTTTGTGCGCTCAGAGGGCAACTACAGCTACAACGCAGCGCTGGTGCTGATGCCGCATATCGTCGGCAACTACCGCGACCACGTGAAAGAGGCGACGCGGTTCTCCAACATCGCCGCACATGGAGAGTTGATGGTGATGTTCGGCGGCATTCCCCAGCGCAGTACGCAGGTGTCCGATGGCGGCATCGGGCGACACCGAATTCCCCAGGCGCTGCGTGATTGCGCCGCCGCAGGTGTCCGCTTCGTGTCTATCAGCCCCCTGCGCCGCGATATCGACCCTGCGCTGGGGGCCGAATGGCTCGCCCCTCGCCCCGGCACTGACGTCGCCCTGATGATGGGGCTAGCGCATACGCTGCTGTCCGAAGACATGCACGACGCGATATTCCTGGATCGCTACACCGTAGGGTTCGACCAGGTCGCAGCCTATCTAACCGGTGCGGACGACGGAATCTCTAAGGATGCGGATTGGGCCGAAACACATTGCGGGATCGCCGCGGACCGCATCCGCGATCTGGCGCGCGACATGGCCGCCAGCCGCACCATGATCTGCTGCGCGGCAGGGCTTCAACGCGCCGACTGGGGTGAACAGCCCCTTTGGATGAGCGTCACCCTGGCCGCCATGCTCGGGCAGATCGGCCTGCCTGGCGCCGGCTATACCATCGGCTATGGGGTGAACGGCACCATCGGTGTGATGGACCGGATATTGCGCCCCGGCGCCCTGCCCCAAGGTCGCAACCCGGTTGACGACTTCATCCCCGTCGCCATGATCACAGAGATGCTGGAAAAACCCGGCGCGCGATATGAATACAACGGTGAAACCCGCCGCTTCCCGGATGCCCGTCTGGTCTGGTGGGCGGGGGGCAACCCCTTCCACCACCACCAGGACCTGAATCGCCTGCACGCGGCCTTTCAGCGCCCCGAGACCGTGGTGGTGAACGAAATGAACTGGACTTCCAGCGCCCGTCACGCTGATATCGTTTTGCCCATCGCCGCACCCGAAGAGCGTAGTGATTTCGTGGTCGGCAAGCAGGAAAACTGCCTGATCCCCTCACCCGCCTTGATGTCCCCGGCCGGCTTGGCCCGCACCGAGTACGATATCTTTTGTGATCTGGCGGACCGGCTGGGCACAAAGGACAGCTTCACCGAAGGGCGCAATGAAGAGGAATGGCTTCAAGCTATGTGGGCGCAGACAGTACAGTCGGCGGCGGAGCACGGGGTCGACTTGCCGGACTGGGACGATTTTACCGCTGGCGATATGATCGAAGTTCCAGACCCCGCTCCCGACCGGGTGTTCCTGTCTGAGTTCCGCGCAGACCCGGCCGCCAACCCGCTGCCCACTCCCAGCGGAAAGATCGAGCTGTTCTCGCAGGTGATCGCCGGGTTCGGCTATGGCGACTGCCCCGGCCATCCGGTCTGGATGCCGCCGCGGGGGATAGCGGATGGCTCGGTAGACACATATCCATTGGCTATGATCTCCGGCCAACCCGCAACCCGTCTGCATTCGCAGCTCGACAACGGAGACTTCAGTCGCGCGCATAAAGTCAAAGGGCGGGAACCAGTGCTGATTCACCCCAAGGACGCCGAGGCGCGGGGAATCGCGGATGGTGACCTGGTGGAGCTGAGCAACGCGCGTGGCTGCTGTTTGGCCGGGGCTCGCGTCACCGGCGATATCGCGCGCGGCGTCGTCTTTCTGTGGACCGGCGCCTGGTATGACCCCGACTATAACCACCCCAGGCACCGCGACCGCCACGGCAATCCCAATGTTCTGACCCATGACAATCGCACCTCGCGCTTGGCGCAGGGGCCTGCCGCACATTCCGCCTTTGTCGAACTTCGCAAATACGACGGGCCGCCCTGCGATGTGATGGCGCATGAACCGCCATCCTTCGAGGACAATCCATGAGTGTACATTCGTGCCAAAATGCAGAACAGTACTCCCAACAAGACCATTGGAGGTGGATCGTTGAGTGATCAGACAGCAAGCGAAACCCCGAAGAAGGAACTCCGGCTGGACAGCACCCTGTCCAAGGGGTTGATGATCCTAGAAGCCCTGGCTGCCGCTCGCGGCGCCAAGGGGGTGTCGGAACTTTCGCGTGAGCTTGAGCTGACCAAGTCCAACGTTTTCCGCCTTCTACAGACGCTGACTGCACTTGGCTATGTGCAGACGACCGAGGACAAGCTATATCGCGCGACGCTTAAGACCTGGCAGGTGGGCCGCTCGGTTGTCGAAAACTTCAACCTGCGTGATTTAGCCGGGCCAGCCATGCAGATGCTGTCGTCGAAAACCGGCGAGGCGATCTATCTGGCCGTACCGGACGGGCTGAACGTGGTTTACATCGACAAGATCGACAGCACCCAACCAATCCGATCGTGGAATCCGGTGGCGGGCACCGCCCCGATCCATTGTGTCGGCACAGGCAAAGCGATCCTTGCGGCAAACTACAACCGCCTTCGTGAGCGACTAATCGGCAACCTGACCAAACATACCGAGCGCACAATCACCTCGATCAAAGTTATGGACGAAGAAATGGCCACCACTCAAGGCCGGGGCTATGCAATCGATACAGGGGAGTTCCGTGAACGTATCCTCAGCTTCGGCGCGCCTATCTACCTGCCCGACGGCGAGGCGGTCGCCGCGCTGGGCGTGTCAGTCCCCGAGTTCAACCTGGAACCCGGAGACGAAGAACGAATCTGTGACCTGGTAAAAATGGCCGCAGAAAGCGTGACGCACAGGCTGCAGCAGATTTGAGCCTCTGCTTCACGGCGCAAGTCACGCGCGGGAATCGGGGAACTCCACCGGACCGCCCTGCTTTTCCCAGGTCGAAAAACCCTCTTTCAGATGGGCTGCTTCAAATCCCATATCCTGAAGCAACGCCACCGACAGGGCCGAACGCCAGCCGCTAGCACAGTGGAAAACAAACTTTTTGTTTTCGCTGAAAACCTCTTTGAAATAAGGGCTTTGCGGGTCCACCCAGAACTCGAGCATGCCGCGCGGACAATGGAAGCTGCCGGGAATGAACCCCGAGCGCTGGCGTTCGCGCACGTCGCGAATATCGACGATAATGACATTGGGATTCCCGACCATGGCGATGGCATCGGGAGTTTCGACCTCTTCGATTCGAGCGCGGGCATTGGCGACCATTTCTTTGACGGTCGTGTTCAGTTTAGGCATATGACTCCTCCGGCATATTGTTTCATATCTCAGCACGTTCTTATTGAATATTGACACATATTGAAAAAGGCATCAAGGTGATGCTCATCGGGATTCCCCGGCGACCGCCGCGCTCCCGACCAGACGATTTGCAGGGAGAGGAACCGTGCCAGAGAACAACCCGATCTCACTTTGGGACATGTCGGCAACCGAACCGACCTATGATCAGGGGCTGGAAGGTGACGTCACCTGTGATGTGGCCATCGTTGGCGGTGGCTTTACCGGCCTGTCCACTGCCCTGCACGGCGCCGAGGCCGGGTTGAACTGCCGTGTATTGGAAGCACAGCACGTGGGCTACGGCGGCTCGGGCCGTAATGTCGGGCTGGTCAACGCCGGCCTTTGGCTGCCGCCGCAGGACGTACATGACAAACTGGGCAAGGCCAAAGGCGCCGAGCTGATCGACCGCCTGGGCAAGATGCCCGAGTACGTCTTTTCGCTGATCGAAAAACACCGAATCGAATGCGAGGTCACCCACACCGGTACGATCCACGCTGCCCATTCTCCCAAAGGGTTCGAGGACCTGGCCCGCCGGGCCGAAGAATGGCATCGGCTGGGTGCTCCGGTCGACCTGCTGGACGCCGAAACCACGGCGCAGAGAACCGGCACCTCACAGTTTCACGGCGGCCTGCTGGATCACCGTGCTGGCACCATCAACCCGATGGGATATGCCCGCGGCCTGGCTCGCGCCGCCTTGGCCGCTGGCGCCACGATTTCAACCGGGGTGACCGCGACCGAGCTAAAGCGCGACGGAGATCTGTGGAAGGTCCGCACCACCCGCGGCACTGTCACCGCCAAACATGTGGTTCTGGGCACCAACGCCTACACAGATACGCTTTGGCCGGGGCTAAAGCAGACCTATACCATGATCCATTTTTTCCAGCTTTCAACCGAACCGCTGGGCGAGCGCGCGGCCCATATCCTGCCGGAACGACAAGGGCTTTGGGACACCGCACCAGTCATGTTCTCGCTGCGTCGTGACGCTTTCGGGCGGCTGATCATCGGATCAATGGGCGCGGTACATGGCGGCATGAGCGGACTATCACGCCGCTGGGCGGAAAAGAACCTAGCCCGCCTGTTCCCCGAGCTCGGCAAGGTCGAATTCGACAACGCTTGGCACGGGCAGATCGCTATGACTCCCAACCACCTGTTCCGCATCCACAAACTGGCCGAGGGACTATATTCGCCCATCGGCTACAACGGGCGCGGGATTACCACCGGCACCATGTTCGGCAAAGCCTTGGCCGAACTGTTGACAGGAGCCAGCGAAGACACCCTGCCGGTGCCTTTCACCGCGCTTGATCCGGTGTCGAACCGGACGATGAAGACCGGGTTCTATCACACGGCATTTGCCGCCAACCAATGCATCAAAAGCTTCTGAAACGAGGGCCGGACATGTCCAATCCCAACATACGTGTCGGTGTCGACATCGGTGGAACCTTCACCGACGTCGCCCTGCAACATCCCGGCGGCCTGTCGACCGGCAAGGTGCTGACCAACTACAGCCAGCCCGAGCAGGCGATCCTGGATGGCATCCTCAAGGCCGCCGAAACCGCTGGCATCCCCCTGACAGACATTGGTCAGGTCATCCACGGCACCACGCTTGTCACCAACGCGCTGATCGAACGGCGCGGCGCGAAGCTGGCCTTCATCACCACCGAAGGCTTCCGCGACGTGGTCGAGATGCGCTCGGAAAACCGGTTCGAGCAATATGACCTGAACCTGACTCTGCCCACCCCGCTGGTCGCCCGCAAGGACCGCTTCACCATGAACGAGCGCGTCGCGGCGGACGGATCGGTGCTGCTGGCGCTGGACCCGACCGAGGTCGACGCGATGGTGCAAACCATTCTGGACGGTGGGTACGAGGCCGTAGCCGTCGGCTTCATGCATGCCTATGCCAACCCCGCGCACGAGCAGATGGTGGCCGAGGCGCTGCGCAAAGCCGCGCCCGATCTGTCGATCTCTATCTCCTCGGTGATCTCGCCGCAGATGCGTGAATTCGAACGCTTCAACACCGTGATCGCCAACGCCTATGTGCAGCCGCAGGTGGCTGATTATCTGGGCCGCCTGGTGGCCCGCTTGCGGGACGAAGGGATCAGCGCTCCGGTCTTCATGATGCATTCGGGCGGCGGCCTTATCTCGGTCGAAACCGCCAGCGCGGAACCGGTTCGTCTGCTGGAATCCGGCCCTGCAGGCGGGGCGATCTTCGCCGCTGATTTCGCCATGGCGCATGGGATCGACAAGGTGTTGTCCTTCGATATGGGCGGCACCACCGCTAAAATTTGTTTGATCGAGGATGGCACACCGAAAACCGCCAACACCTTCGAGGTCGCCCGCACCTATCGCTTCAAGAAAGGCTCGGGCATGCCCGTATCGACCCCGGTGGTCGAAATGGTCGAGATCGGCGCCGGCGGCGGCTCGATCGCTTCGATCGACGCGATGGGGCGCATTCAGGTGGGCCCCCGCTCGGCAGCCTCCGAACCCGGCCCGGCCTGCTATCAGCGCGGTGGGGAAGAGCCGACCGTCACCGACAGCAACCTGACCCTTGGCCGTCTGGACGCCGAAAACTTCGCCGGGGGGGCCATTCCGCTGTCCGTCGATCTGGCGCATGGGGCAATCTCGTCCCGCCTGGGGGAAAAGCTGGGCATGGACCCCTCACAGGCGGCCTTCGGCGTAACCGAAATGGTGGACGAAAACATGGCCAATGCGGCCCGCGTCCACACCGTCGAGAACGGTCGCGACATCGAACATTTCACCATGATCGCCTTCGGCGGTGGCGCGCCGCTGCATGCCTGCCGCCTGTGCGAAAAACTGGGGATCGAGGCGCTGATCATCCCGCCCGGCGCGGGCGTGGGCTCGGCCATCGGCTTTCTGAAGGCGCCGTTCAGCTATGAGGCCTCGCGCGGGTTGTTCCAGCGTCTGGACGCCTTTGACGCAGGCACGGTCAACGCCGCCCTGCAAGAGCTTGAGGCCGAGGCGCGCGCCTTTGTGTCCGAAGGCGCGGGGGATGCTGAAACCACGACCCGGCTGACCGCGCATATGCGCTATTCCGGTCAGGGTTGGGAGATCCCAGTGGTCCTGCCCTATCGCAGCTTCACCGACAGCGACCACACCGCCCTGCTGGCCGCTTTCGAAGAGGCGTATCGCACCCTTTTCGGCCGCGTCATCGACGATCTGGCGGTCGAGGTGACCAACTGGTCGCTGACCGTCGCCTCGGTCCTGCCCGAGGTGCCCAAGGCGGGTCGCCATCTGACCGGCCTGCCGCTGGGCGGCGGCAAGACCCGCGAGTTCTTTGATGCTGCCCAACGTCAAACCGTCACCGCGCGTGAGGTCGAACGCAGCACCATGACCCCCGGCGTCATCGTCGAAGGCCCCGCCGTGGTGGTGGAAAATGAAACCTCGACCATCGTGACCAGCGCCTATTCGGTGATCGGTCAGGGGGACGGCAGCCTGCTGTTGCTGCGGAAAGGAGCAGAGCAATGAGCGCATCCTCGATCGACTATCAGATCATGTGGAACCGCCTGATCGCGGTGGTGGAAGAACAGGCCACGACCCTGATCCGCACAGCGTTTTCAACGTCAGTCCGCGAGGCGGGCGACCTGTCCGCAGGCCTGTTTGACCGGCAGGGACGGATGATGGCGCAGGCCGTGACGGGCACCCCGGGCCACGTCAACGCCATGGCCGAAAGCGTCACCCATTTCGCCCGCGAGATCGGCGCGCAAAACACCTTTGACGGCGATGTCTTCATCACCAACGACCCCTGGATGGGCACCGGTCATCTGCACGACATCACCGTTGTCACCCCGGTGTTCCGCAAGGACACGCATATCGGATACTTCGCCTGCACGGCGCATGTTGTCGACATCGGCGGGCGTGGCTTCGGCCCCGACGCGGGCGAGGTGTTTGAAGAGGGTCTGCTGATCCCGATCACCAAATTCGCCGAACGCGGCGCGGTCAATCCGCTGCTGATCCAGCTGGTGCGCGCCAATGTGCGCACTCCGGACCAGACCGTGGGCGACATGTATTCGCTGGCCGCCTGTAACGAGGCCGGCAACCGCCGCCTGCAGGACATGATGGATGAATTCTCCATCGACGATCTGGACGGGCTGAGCGATTTCATCATGGAAGGCAGCCGCAAGGCGACGCTGGAAGCCATCGCCCAGGTCCCCTCGGGCACCTACAACGCGACCATGACCGTCGACGGGATGGAGGCACCGGTGCACATGCAGGTGGCGCTGACAGTCGAAGGCAGTACCCTGAAAGCCGATTTCGCGGGCACCTCCCCGATGTCGAAATTCGGCGTGAACTGCCCCGAGGTCTATACCCGCGCCTATGCCTGCTATGCCTTGAAATGTGCGATTGCGCCTCAGGTGCCCAACAACACCGGCTCGCTTCTGCCGTTCGAGATCACCGCGCCCGAAGGCTGCATCCTGGCCGCCAAGCGCCCTGCCCCGGTTTCAACCCGCCATGTGATGGGCCACCTGGTGCCCGATGTGGTGCTGGGCGCGCTGCATCAGGCGATGCCCGACACTGTCCCAGCTGAAGGGGCCAGTGCGCTTTGGAACATCCAGATCTCGGCCCGACCCAGCGACCCCGACAGCGATCTGCCCAACCGCGAGGTGCTGATGTTCAACTCGGGCGGCACCGGGGCACGACCTGCACTGGACGGCATGTCGGCCACAGCCTTCCCTTCGGGGGTATCAACCATGAGCGTCGAGGCTACCGAGCACGTCGGACCGATCACCGTCTGGCGCAAGGATTTGCGCGAAGGGTCCGGCGGGGCCGGTGCCTTCCGTGGCGGCCTGGGCCAAACCATCGAGATCGAGGCCCGCGAAGGCTATGACTTCTTCTTCAACGCCATGTTCGACCGGATCGAAAACCCCGCCCAAGGCCGGAACGGCGGTGGGCCGGGTGGCGCCGGGGCGGTTGAGCTGTCCGACGGCACCAAGTTGCGCGGCAAGGGGCGGCAGAAGGTCGAAAACGGCCAGCGCCTGATCCTCAGCCTGCCCGGTGGGGGCGGCTATGGCGATCCCAGAGCACGCGACCGCGATCAGGTCCGCGCCGATCTGGACGCCGGATACATCACTGAAACCCAAGCAAAAGCCGACTACGGCCTGGACGACTAAGGAAACGCGACAATGACTGACAAGATTGCTCTTGTAACCGGGGCCGCTCAGGGGATCGGCTATGCCTGTGCCGAAGTGCTAGCCGAAGACGGCTTCCGCGTAGTGCTGTCGGATATCAACGCTGAAGGCGTAAAGGCGGCGGCGGAAAAACTGGACGGCGATCACATTGCCATCCCCTGTGACATGGGCGACATGGACCAAATCAATGCCATGTTCGACAAGATCGAGGCAGAAGTCGGCCCGGTTCACGCCCTAGTCAACAACGCCGGCGTCGCCCTGCCCGGCAACTTCCTGGACTATTCTCTGGAGCATTTCCAGAAGGTTATGGACGTCAATGTGACCGGCGTCTTCGTCGCCTCGCAGCGGGCAGCTAAGACCATGCTCGTCAAGGGCATCGAAGGATCCATCGTCAACATGTCATCGATTAACGCTGTGGTCGCAATCCCGGCCATCCCGGCCTACTGCGCCTCGAAAGGTGGGGTCATGCAACTGACCAAAGCTATGTCGCTCGCGCTGGCTCCGCACAACATCCGCGTCAACGCGGTTGGCCCAGGCTCGATCGATACCGAGATGATGGCAGGTGTAAATGCCAACCCCGAGGCAATGAAAATGGCCATGTCTCGCACCCCCCTGCAACGCATGGGCAGCGCGCGGGAGATCGGCAACGCCGTGGCTTTCCTAGCCTCGGAGCGGGCCAGCTATATCACTGGCGAAACCATCTATGTCGATGGCGGCCGGTTGGGCCTGAACTATGTCTGCTGAGGGCGCGCTCATGTCCGGATACGATAAAACATATGCTGCGTGGCAGGCTGACCCCGTCACATTCTGGGCCGAGGCGGCCAAGGGCATCGACTGGATCACCCCAGCCGACAAGGTCTTTGACCCAGAGATGGACGCCATGGGCCGCTGGTTCGCAGGCGCCACCTGCAACACCTGCTGGAACGCCGTCGACCGCCATGTCGAAGCGGGGCGCGGGGATCAGACCGCGGTGATCTGGGACAGCCCGGTGACCGGCAATGTCCAACGCTTTACCTTCGCCGAGCTGCAAGACGAGGTTAGCGCGCTGGCGGCGGCGATGCAGGCCAATGGCGTTGCCAAAGGCGACCGGGTGATTATCTACATGCCGATGGTCCCCGAGGCGGTCTTCGCCATGCTCGCTTGCGCCCGACTGGGCGCCGTACATTCAGTCGTCTTCGGTGGCTTTGCCGCACATGAGCTGGCGGTGCGGATCGACGATGCCGCCCCCAAGATGATCATCTCGGCCTCTTGCGGGATCGAGACGGCGCGGATCGTCGAATACAAACCCCTGCTGGACGAGGCCATCGACACGGCGCATGAAACGCCCGAAGCCTGCCTGATCCTGCAACGCGATGCCCATCGTTGCGACATGATCGCAGGCCGCGACATCGACTATGCCGCCGCGGTGGCAGAGGCCAAGGCAGCCGGGCGCTATGCCAACTGCGTGCCGGTGGCGGCGACCGATCCGCTCTATATCCTCTATACCTCGGGAACGACGGGACAGCCCAAGGGCGTCGTGCGCGACAATGGCGGTCACATGGTCGCACTGCGCTGGACGATGGAACATCACTATGGGCTGCAGCCGGGCGACACCTTCTGGGCCGCCTCGGACGTGGGCTGGGTCGTGGGGCATTCCTATATCTGCTATGGCCCGCTGCTGAACGGCTGCGCCACCGTGATCTACGAGGGCAAGCCCGTGGGCACCCCGGATGCGGGCGCTTTCTGGCGGGTCATTCAGGACCACAAGGTCAACGCGCTTTTCACCGCACCGACCGCCTTCCGGGCCATCAAGAAAGAAGACCCCGAGGGCAAGCTGATTGCCGACTATAACCTGTCGGCCTTCCGCACCCTGTTCCTAGCCGGCGAACGCTCGGACCCTGACACCATCAAATGGGCGCAGGCGAAACTGGACCGCCCCGTCATCGACCACTGGTGGCAGACCGAAACCGGTTGGGCCATTTCGGGCAATCCGGTGGGTCTGGGCGCTTTTCCGATCAAGCTGGGCAGCCCCGGCAAGCCGATGCCCGGCTATGACGTGCAGGTTCTGGACGACGCCGGCCATCCTGTGCCCCCCGGCACCCTGGGCAATATCGTGGTGAAACTGCCGCTGCCACCCAGCTGTTTTCCGACACTGTGGAATGCGCCGGACCGCTATCACAGCGCCTATTTCGCCGAGTTTCCCGGTTACTACGCCACCTCGGATGCCGGGATCATCGACGAAGACGGCTATGTCTTCATCATGGCCCGCACCGACGATATCATCAACGTAGCCGGACACCGGCTGTCAACCGGCGCGATGGAAGAGGTCATCGCCGCCCACCCCGATATCGCCGAATGCGCCGTTGTGGGTGTGGCGGATGCATTGAAAGGGCAGATGCCGCTGGGCTTCTATGTCACCAACGCAGGCGTCGACACCGACCCCGCCACGCTCGAAAAGGAACTGGTCTCCTTGGTCCGCCACGAGATCGGCCCCGTGGCCGCCTTCAAGACCGCGATTGCGGTCGAGCGGCTGCCCAAGACCCGTTCGGGCAAGGTGTTGCGTGGTACAATGCAGAAAATCGCCGATAGCGCGGACTGGAAAATGCCCGCCGCCATCGACGACCCCGAGATCCTGACGGAAATCACCACCGCCCTGCGCGGGCGCGGCTACGCGATGGAGGACGCATGAGACACGAAGCAAACATCCCCGCCGTGCGCATGACGGCTGTAAACAAGTACTACGGCACCTATCACGCGCTGAAAGACATCAACCTGACCGTGGACCGCGGCGAAAAGATCGTGGTCTGCGGCCCCTCGGGCTCGGGCAAGTCGACCATGATCCGCTGCATCAACCAGCTGGAACAGCAACAGGCCGGCACGATCGAGATCATGGGCCACGAAATCGACGCCGACGCCCCCAACATCGACGAAATGCGTCGCGAAGTGGGCATGGTGTTCCAGCACTTCAACCTGTTCCCGCACATGACGATCCTCGAAAACTGCACCCTGGCGCCGATGCTGGCGCGCAAGACCCCTCAGGCCGAGGCGGAAAAGGACGCGATGAAATACCTGGAAAAGGTGCAGATCGCCAACCAGGCGCTGAAATATCCCGGCCAGCTGTCGGGCGGTCAGCAACAGCGTGTCGCCATCGCTCGCGCCCTTTGCATGAACCCCGAGATTTTATTGTTCGACGAGCCGACCTCGGCGCTTGATCCCGAAATGATCGGCGAGGTTCTGGACGTCATGGAAACCCTGGCCGCCGAAGGTATGACCATGATCTGTGTCACCCACGAAATGGGATTTGCTCGCAAGGTCGCCGACCGGGTGATTTTCATGGACGCGGGCGAAATCATCGAAGAAAATGATCCCGATAGTTTCTTCACCAACCCGGGCAGCGACCGCACCCGCATGTTCCTAGATCAGGTCCTCAGCCACTGACAGGCCCTCGATGATCGAGCGTTTTCAAACCGGCGCTCGGATGAGCAAGATCGTTCGCCGCAACGGCATCTTGAATCTGTGCGGCCAGATCCGTTCCGGCAACAGCATAGTCGGGCAGACCTAAGACTGCCCGACCCGCGTCGATGCCCGATATGGCCGACTTCACCGTAGTGAACGCGGTCTGGGATGCTGGGATGTCGGACAGGCACCTACGCGCCTGCGGCGAAGCGAAACAGCCCCGTGGTGTTCCAATGGTCGAGCTATTTGTCTCAGCCGCCATGTCTGAAAGTGACCGACTTCGCACAGGCTTCAGTAGGAGCTCCACGACTAAACCAATGAACCGCGGTTTGTGATTGATTCGGCGAGCGTCGTTCCCCTCCCCTCTTGTAAAAAAAGGATTGAACGGCCCACACCGGCCATTGGCCATTTATCCAAGTGCTGCATTGCAGCTTCCGCGAAGCAGCCGTTCAACACACTGTGCAGCATTTTTGTTGGCCAGAGGGCAGCTGTGCAGGACGGAGCTGCCCTTTACTGCAGGCGCAGCTTGGGTAACGTCGTGCGCCTGCTTTGCGCACCGTCCTAAGAACCTGATTTCCCTGCCTGGTCAGGCATGGTTTAAACGTGATAATTTTTGCACTAAACCATTCAAATCGCCCTTTTCAGCCCTTGTTTTCAGCTTAACTCATAACTCTCAAATTACACGGGAAACTATTCGTCATTCTATGGTAAGGAGATCCTTCGCCCAAGGGCGTAGGGATTTACAATGAGGTTTTGAATCATGAAAGGCAGATTCCAGAGATCGGATCTGTCTGCTGACAACCGGACTACCCTGATCACACACAGAACTGATAGCGTCTGAAAAAACCATGTACTTGGTGATTGGCATGAGAAAATTGGCACCTTGGCATTCGGTAGACGCGTAACCGAGATTGAACTCTAACACGTTAATGTAGTTCAGCTTACCTTGCCCGATAATGTAGCTGTCTCTGACGTAGTTTATCTTGTCAATTTGTGCCTGACGCTCTGTCTTGGCGCAGTCTGGACATTGCTTCCGATCCAGTTTCGAAGCTCGCACAAGAAGCCCCATACGATAGCATACATCCTTAGGCTTCCCCATCACCGAAACCACCAGGTCTTCGGAAGCGCGTGCACTACCAGTGTTTTCTGTGAGCAACTGACGAACATCAAAGTCCGCATGTTGGGTTCTTTGCGTTCGTGTTTCAGTCGAAGAATATTCTTGAGAAATCTCTGCAATTTGTTCCGACTGCCTGTCGCGCCCATTGCCAACCTCAATTTGATCCGTTGTTATAAGGTAGGCAGCCAGCATAGGCACCGTCACTGCGAGTATGGATGGAGGAGTAAATCCCCGAGGTAATGTAACATCTTCCCCCTGCCGAATTCGTTGGGCCACGGCAGTTCTGGTATCGGCTTCCATCTTGGCAGAGGTTGAGACGTGTTCGACCAGCTCGATCCCGGCACCTGCACCACATAGACCTGCAAGGAGCAGTCCTACAGATGCTATGGAAAACACCAAAACGGGTCCATCACCAAGGAATTCAAGAACCCAAGGGTTGGCGGCGATGATCACTAGTGCCATCAGAAACAGAGAGAGAAAGCCAAGCCAGGCTGCAACTCGTAAATACCAGGCTCCTTTAGCACTGACATAGTATCTCTTAGAAGCATCAAACTCCGTCTGAGCAGCAGCCGTTTCCTTTCGTTTTGATTTCCGGCGCAGGGAAGTGGCGGGAGCAGACTTGCTTTCCGTCTCCTGAGCTTGCACCCCTTCAGTAGTGTGAATCCAGGCTATTTTGGTCCGTTGGAAAAGCTGCTGCCCAAACTGGACATCCAATGCCGTTAAAGTGCCCTCGAAGGGAGACGCAACCGAGATCATTTTCCCGTTTCGGTCATGAAGTCGAACAACGACATCACCTTTCCCGATCCCTTCCCCTTCCTTTACGTTAATTTCGGCCACAATAATTGGGTATTGCAGGTGGTCGGGTGAGAAAATGGTTCTAAGCACTGAGAGCTATGTCCATAGTGTGGTAATTAGTTTCATTTTCAACGCTCGCTCGAAAACCATTTTTCGACAACTTCCTCCTTGCCCAACGGAATGGAGCTCACTTCCAGGGCTGCTTGCCCGCGATGAGCCGATATACCGCCTGAGCCGTTTGTTCGGGGGTATATTCCCACGAACGGTCTGGCGGCTCAAACAAGTCATGCCCGCACCCCCATTTCGGACCCTTTTCCATCCAGGGCAGCCCCAGAAGATCGACCGCCCTTCGCGTGAGGCACTCTTGTTCAAGGGGATCGTAAAACATATCTTTTCCAAGAGGATAGTCTGGCGCAAAGAGCTGCACAGCATAGCCGTCCAGCCCACAGGCGATATCCAGCGGGCCCAACCCCTTCGCCGCACATTGCTGCTCAATGGTGCCGACATCAAAAGGATCAGCGTCTGAGCCCAGAGCCTGCTCAACTGTCGTGCGCGGTGCCCCCAGACAGAAAGCAACCCCCGGAGCGCCAAGCTCAAGTTGAATAGCCAACTCTGTCAGGTTTTCATTGTTCATCCAACAGTTCTCTACGTCTCACACGTCGCCGACAACCGAAACCATCTCAGCTTTGCATCACCTCAAGGCCGCGCTGCACCCAAAGGAATAGACAACAATCACCTGAGAGGAGGCAAAACATCATTAAGATCGTCGGGAAGGTCTTTCGTCATGCCACCAAAAACACCTCTATGGCAATGGCCTTCGAGTTCCACATCACAACGGTGCAAGTAGACAGTATTTGGTTCAATCTTATGGCTAGGTTTCATGATGCAGTGCAGCCGAGAGTTAAGATTCCCCTCGGTACGATCACACGAAGCCCATCTGTACTGCTTCTTCTGTGTCGTATTGGAAGATGAACCATTTGCAACTGAAGATGTTGTCGACACAAATCCACTACGGATCACCGGTTGCAAGGTAGATGACGAGGACGGACGAACTCCGTAAATCAACTGAGACAACTGCTGATCCAACATGCGTTGATTTTGCGCAGTCAACCGGGCCAACGATCGGGCCAGATTTTCACGACGAAGCGCCTCTTTTTCAATTTCACGCGTATTGTATTTGGCGGTCTCAATATTTTCAGAATAAATTCTATTGTATTCGCTCAACGTTTCCCGAACCAGAGTGTCTTCAACGCGTTGCCGAACAAAATCGACCGATAGCTCTGAAACCAGGGCACGAGGCGGCATTGTACTGCCGGACATACTCCACCATCTTTGAGACGCCGCAGAATATTGCTTTGCAAAAAAGTTGTTTTCCTCCACAAAACTTGGTGCATTCTTGCGGGCATAGTTTCGCAAACAGGTCACATGCTCTTCAGCCCTCTCTTTGGTTCGTTCCATTAAACCTATCGTCCATTGCTCACGCGTAGGCCGATAAATCTCTTCAGTCTCGCTGCATGTGGACTTCAATTTACCGAAGAACTCACCCTGGTTATCCATGACAATTCGATGGATCTCGAACATTTGTCTTTCGATTAAAACAATCGCCTCCGCAGTTCTCTCTTTAATTCTTTCCTCACGCAAGACACGAAGATGTTCTTCTTCCTTTTTCGCCTCTTCAAATCGATCCCAAGGAGTGGAGAAGATTAATGGATCGAGTTCAAAGAAGGTCAAGAATACAGCAACAGGCGCGACGGCCACGAATATTGATTTTGGCAATCCAAATCGCAATATACTGATAAATACGATAACAGCTGCAAAAGCCAAAAGAAGCGGCGCAGCCATCACATTCGGCAAAACAATATTGCCAGACAACACGCTCTCAACCCACTCTGGATTCTTAATCGCACTCAGAATAGAAATACCGGCCAATAGGCTCGCTAGCAAGTTTTCCAGAAAAAGCTCTACCAAAGGCGTCTTTTCACCCTGCAATTGATAGACTATTCGTGACCGCTTCAAAGCATCCCCAGGGGCAACATTCAAGCTCTTGATGCGGCCTGATGTCTCTGCTCTCAGAACATATGCGGGCTTGAGGAGATCTTCGTTCTTCGATGAGGCAAATTTCGCAATTGGCATACCCTCTTGGACATCTTGCCCCAAAGAGACATTAACCTTTTTCACCGTCAAAGGGTACGCCACGCCCTCTGATGGCGACATATATCTTGTCACCGATTTGGCGGACCCAAAGACAAACCGAAGAACGCCAATTGCAGAAAAAAGCCCTCCAAAAATTAATAAGTAAAGACCTGCATTATTTGGAACGAAACCCGCAACCATGCCCAAATCAAATGCTTTTGCGTCCCCCTCTTGCACCAACAATACAGGTTGTGCAATCGGCCCGGAAAACCCCTTGCCAGACGAACAGAACGCGTCAGACGGAATCAAGCCACTAGCCTTCAAGCCTGAGAGAGAAAACCCGTTCACTGCAAAATTTTTTCGTTCCAAAGTAATCGCATAGTACCCGTTGGGTGCTTGGCGAACCTCCGGCTTTAACCTAGATGGAAGGTTAGAGGCGAACTCCTGAGCCTCGGCCAATGTTGCACGGGATGCTGTGACAGGAAGGCAGAGTTCATTTTGGGCAAACGCTGGAGTGTAGCCATGCCCCAGAAATAGTACCAGAGCTATGACAAGCCTGACCCTAACGGCTATGATCCTAAAAACTAAGCTTGCGATTCTAGAAAATTCAAATGACGTGAGCACTCGCCTAAACCTTTCTTACTTTCAATCAAAGGCTTAACTAGCACTTTGCTTTGTCCAACACCCATTCGGCAGAGTGATGAAAGGATTTGGTTTTCTCTAAACTTTGATAAACCTTACAGCGACCGCTCTTTCCGATTTCTTGGTAGCTACTATATAAGCCATTGACGTACTCGAAAGCCTTGCTCTCCGTTTCTTCCGCAAGCGAAAGACACTGGACAGGGCCGCATGCTTTCCATTTTCCCGATTTTGTTTTCCACACAGCAATTGTCGCACTGGATTGATCGAAAGAAAGTGCAAGAACAGATGTCGGCGCTGTTCCAATGATAGCTGAAAAAAGGAATAGCGTTGCCAAAAACTTATTCATATGAAAAATCCTTCTTTTTGCGCTATTTCAACATACGTTCCACCGTATGCGTCCGTAGAGTCGGCCCTGCTACGCACAATGAGTGTGTCGTTATACTGCTTGAGCAACATAACTGTAGTGGATGAATTCGTCGAGATATGTGGTCTTGTGGTCCGCTTAATTTTTGCATTCATGTACGGAGGCAGGCGGATCAAAAAGGATCGTCTTGACCCAAAACACATGACCTGAGCCCCAAGTTTCCTCCACCTTGCGGAGAGTCCTTGGCATTAGTTTGATGGCCTTACGCTGCCAGTTTGTCCATGTTCATTTTCTCTGCAAATTCCTTCGGCGTCAGGTTTCCAAGTGCCGAGTGTGGTCTATGGGTGTTGTAGTCCTCCTGCCAGATTTCCAGTGTTTCGCGTGCTTCGGCCAGTGAGCTGAATAGTGTCTCGTTCAGGCATTCGTCACGCAACTTGCCATTGAAGCTTTCAATGAAAGCGTTCTGCGTCGATTTCCCCGGTGCAATGTAATGCCAGTCGACGCCCGTTTCCTGCACCCATCTTAGCACGGCCATGCTGGTGAACTCGGTGCCATTGTCCGAAACGATGGTGTTTGGTGCGCCCCGCTCTGCAATCAGTCGATCCAATTCCCGCGTGACCCGTAAGCCCGATAGCGATGTGTCGGCGACCAATGCGAGGTTCTCTCGTGTGTGGTCGTCCACCAGAGTCAGGATGCGAAAGCGGCGACCATCCGTCAGTGCGTCAGATACGAAATCGAGGCTCCAACGCTGGTTCGCTCCATTCGGCACAACCATCGGTCTTCGCGTGCCCAGAGCCCGCTTTCTACCACTCCTGCGGCGCACCTGGAGCTTCTCTTCGCGATAGATCCGACGGAACTTCTTGTGGTTCACTTGCCAGCCCTGCCGTTCGACCATCACATGCAGCCGCCGATAGCCGAACCGGCGACGTTCCTTGGCGACCGCCTTTATGGTATCGCGCAGATCCGTGTCATTCGACCGGCGCGATTGATACCGCACGGTCGAACGATCCACGTCCAGAGCAGAGCACGCCCGACGCTGGCTCACCTGATGAAACTCCACCAGATGGGCCACCGCCTTCCGCTTGGCATCGGGCGTCACCACTTTTTTGAGTTCACGTCCCGCAGCATCGCATTGTCGAGCATCTGCTCGGCCAGCAGCTTCTTCAACTTCGCATTCTCGGCTTCAAGTGCCCGCAGCTTCTTTGCATCCGACGGCTCCATGCCGCCATACTTGGATTTGTATTTGTAGAAAGTGCCTTGGCTGATCCCATAGCGCCTGCACACATCAGCCGTCTTCTCGCCGGCTTCTTGCTCCTTGATCATCTGAATGATCTGCTCGTCAGTGAATCTCGTCTTCATTTGTCCGTCCTTAAGTTGGGCGGACTCTACACAAAACTGGAGGAGATTCAGGGGCTCAGGTCACACACCGTACATGACAAAGAACGCCAACGTTATCCGAGTGATTTTTTCCAACATAGTCATGACAATAGCTTAGCCGTGCGACCATCCATCTCCTGAGAGAAAACAGGGAAGCCCCGTGCCCTTCCTGTGGGTAAAAATTTTTGCCACCCTGCTTGAGGTTGGTTGCCATCGGCCTGCCTGTGAACATGGGAGGCTACGGTTACGCCCTGGGGTCTGTTCCGGCTGGGGGCGAAACAGCACGGTAATCCGCGCTTATCCGACCTTTGTGCGCAGTACAGCATGTGGGTTTTATTCTGCGAAGAATGAATGGCAGCTTTCACTTGGCTGCCCCGTGACCTTCGCAAGTGCAGCTAATGACAGCTCTCCGCCCTTTCTGTAGAAAGAATTCAACGGCCTAAACCTGCCATCCACCTCCAGACAGTTCGCGGTAGTGCGGCTTCTCCATAAGAACCGTTCTGCACATCGCCCAGCATTGCAGATGATAGCTGAATTGGATGAAAATCCGCCTGTGGAACTCACGTTTTTCATCCATAAGTTGGCTGAAACCCAACAGAACTGGGGGAAGGCCAGGGGACCAACTAAGGGGATTTGCTTCCCATATCTAATCGTTCTCGAAACGGTTTACCCTTGCTGCACGGGAATGCGTACAATCAAACCGTCAAGCACATCCGTAACCTCGATTTGACAGGTTAAACGCGACGTTTCTGGGTTCGGTTCGTGAGCGAAATCCAACAGGTCTGCCTCCATTTCCTCTTTTGGGGGCAACTTGCCAATCCAACTCGGATCAACATAGACATGGCAGGTCGAACATGCGCAGGCGCCGCCACAATCGGCGTCAATACCTGGGATGTTGTTGTCGCGCGCAACTTCCATCACTGTCAGCCCTGTTGGCGTTTTGACAACATGTTGTTCGCCGCTGTGCTGAATAAAGGTGAGTGTCACCATAGTGTACGTCCTTTCGGTATGATGTGCCGGGCGCAATCGTCACGCGCGTTTCACAAGCGTTTTTAGGTCGAAGTCGGGATCGGCGACCAAGCTAGATTGCACTGTGCCGCCTGCGTCGATCAGGCGTTTGGCCACCATGTATGCACGCGGGTCGTTTGCTGCATCGACCGCCAGCAGCTGTGCACCTGCGAAATACCAAAAGGATACGACCTTTTCCGAAAGCTGCCGTTTAACAACCTGATCATAGCCGGTCGACAGGCCGGCGATCTGTAGCTTTACGTCGAACTGATCCGACCAAAACCAAGGTTTGGCTTCGTAAGGCATCGAGCCCTCAACAATGACCCGTGCCGCTGCTTCCGCCTGCTCAATGGCGTTGCCGACGCTTTCCAATCTGATACGGTCTGCGCCATGGGGAAATGACGCACAATCGCCAACGGCGAAGATGTAGGGGTCTGAAGTCCGACAGTATTCATCAACGCGGATGCCATTTTCAATGTCCAGCCCTGCGTCAGTTGCCAAATCGATGTTCGGCCTCACGCCGATGCCAACCAGAACCAAATCCGTCGCGATCTGACTCCCATCGGACAATTCCGCCGTTGCCACCGCGCCATCTGCGCCGGACAGTTGATCAAGCTTGGCGCCCTCCCGAATTTCGATGCCATGAGCTCTGTGCAAATCGCGAAAATGCGAAGATGTCTCCTGGGCAGCGACACGTTGCAAAATCCGGTCGGCGGCCTCAATCAAAGTTACTTGCATGCCCGATTCGGAGGCGACTGCCGCTGCTTCAAGCCCGATGTATCCGCCACCAACTACAACGATGGACCGCCCTGACATCATCTGGTGCGCCAAGCGGTCAGCGTCAGCAATGTTGCGCATATAGTGGACACCCCGCAGCGCGCCTCCCATCTGCTCGTTCAGAGTGATCGGGCGGGCGCCAGTCGCAAGAACCAGAAGATCATAGTTCAGGATTTCTCCATCATTCAGTGTCACTTGTCTGGCAGCGCGATCTATCGCCTTGGCTCCAGTGTCCAAGCGTAACGTTATGTTCTCGTCATCGTAGAATTCTGGTTGCCGTAGGTACAGACGCTCCTTGGCGAGCTTGCCCAACATATAAGCCTTGGAAAGAGGTGGGCGCTGATAAGGCAGTTCTCCTTCATCGCCCACGAGGGTGATCGCGCCGACATGCCCCAAGCTGCGTAGCTTGGCGCAGCAGGAAAACCCCGCCTGCCCAGCGCCGATGACAACGATGGACCGTTCATTTTCATGCTGCATCTTTCAGCCCTCCTAGAGAATGTGCTGTGCGCATTGATAGCGCACCGATCAATCGGCGCCTGAGATCACCTTGATTTCAAGAAACTCTTCCAGCCCCCAGCGCGACCCTTCACGGCCGCTGCCGGATTGACGATAGCCGCCAAAAGGTGTGTCCAACCCCGCCGATGCACCGTTGATCCGCACCATGCCTGAACGCAATTTTGCCGCAACTCGACTGGCGCGCGCGGGATCGGCGGTTTGGACATAATTTGCAAGGCCGAAAGGGGTATCATTGGCGATCGCAATCGCCTCTTCTTCGCTGTCAAACGGCAGGATACACAGCACCGGACCAAAGATCTCCTCTTGGGCGATCGACATGTCGTTTGTCACGTCGGCAAAGATGGTCGGCCGCGCAAAATACCCTTCTTCCATGCCGCCCGGCAAGCCAGTGCCACCGGCGATAAGCCTTGCACCTTCCTTGACCCCACTTTGGATATGACCCTGTACTTTGGCCCAGTGTTCTTTGCTGACAAGGGGGCCAATATGATCGCCGGACTTGTGCGCCGAGTCCACCTTGATGCTCTGTGCGACCTCAGCGGCGCGCTTGACCGCCTGGTGGTAGATCGGGCGCTGAACCAGCATCCGTGTTGGCGCGTCGCAGGATTGGCCCGAATTTTCCATGCAATGTAACACTCCACGTTCAACGGCTTGGAGATCAGCATCCTCGAACAGAATGTTCGCGCCTTTGCCACCAAGCTCTAGTGAGACACGTTTCACGGTGTCGGCCGACGCCTTTGTCACCAAGGCACCGGCTCGGGTCGAACCGGTCAGACTTACCACATCGACGTCCACGTGCTCGGCCAGCCGAGCCCCCACGCCAGGGCCATCGCCGTTCACCAGATTGAAGACACCCGCCGGGAACCCGGCTTGCTCGATCAATTCGGCCAGAAGGATCGACGACAACGGCGCGATTTCCGAGGGTTTCAGGACAACCGTGCAGCCCGTCGCCAAGGCTGGAGCGACTTTTAGCATCACCTGGTTCATTGGCCAGTTCCAAGGCGTGATCAACGCCGCAACGCCAATCGGTTCGCGCAGGAGGATGTCCTGGTTTGCATGCTCTGCGAAAGGAAATGCACGCAAGGCACGGATCGTTTCAGCCAGGTGGTCCGCCCCTGATGCCCATTGTGCGCTTTCGCTCAAGGAAATCGGAGCGCCCATTTCCGTCACCATGGCGTACACCATGTCGACTTTGCGCTTCTCGTAAAGCTCCTGGAGGTTTTCTAGCAATACCGCACGGTGTTCGACCGAGGATTGCGACCAGCTAGGAAAAGCGGCTTTGGCCGCCGCCACGGCGCGATCGGCATCGGCCGGACCACCCAGAGAGATAACTGCAACGCTCTGCTCGTTCGAAGGGTCCAACACCGGGAAATCACGCGGTTCGACCGGAGGAACCCATTGACCGTCAATAAAGAAGTTACGCTTTGCCTTCATCAGACCCATCGTCCTGTTTCAAGATTTGAGGACGTGGTCGCACGACGGGTAACGCGCGCGACCACGGACGTATCAGCTTTCGCCACGCTCAATTGCGTCAAGCACTAGCGTATCGAAATGGTGGATAAACTGCTCTCCCCAGGCGGCCTTCTTGTCCGGGTCGACCATCAGGCGGCCGGGCACAAAACCCTTGGAACTGACACCGCGATGCACCGCCTCTACCAGTTCAATGTCTTCAGGATTGAGGTTGTCGCTGACATACTCCTCGGCCGTCTCGGTCGGGGGACTCATGCTACCGTCGAGCGTGAAGTAGATGATCTCTTCGGACGTATGGTCAGGCCCATTGGGACGCATGTTGAAGACAAACATCATGTTGGTGCCAGGAAAGACCGAAAACGACATGTGTGGGAAAAGGAACACCTGGTGGAAGGGCGCCCCCCGCGTATTGATGAAGTCGTCCTCTTTGTTCACCTGATAGGGTATGACCTCTTCCTTTCCACCGCCGGCGGTGTATTCAATGGTCCGCCCGCTAATGTTGAAGCGGTAGGTGTCGATGTCGATGATATTGCCCAAGGCGACATGCGCGTCGCCGGAAAACTCGACGTGATAGGCTTCGAGGAAATTTTCGGTGACGATCTTCCAGTTCGCGTTGATCTCAAAGGGCTTGATTTTGACGCATTGCAGCTTGTCGACCTCAGTCACCATCGAAGTGATGATCGGTTCGAACTCGGGTGCCATTTCCCGGAATGGTTTGGCGTCGGGGTCGAAGTTGATAAACACGAAACCACCGATGACCTCAGTGCGCACCTGAGTCAGCTTGACCTTCGAGCGATCGAAACCGTCGACTTCTTTCATCTTCGGCGCGCCACGCAGGTTACCCTCGTGGTCATAGCTCCAGGCATGATAGGGGCAGACAACGACCGACTTGATGTTGCCCGAAGGCTCTTTCAACAACTGGTGGCCGCGATGCTGGCACACGTTGTAAAAGGTACGGATTTCACCGTCCTTTCCCCGCAGCACGTAGATATGCTCATCGCTCACAACGCCGGTTAGAAAGTCGCCAGGGTTGGGGATCTGGCTTTGGTGGCAAAAGTAATTCCACTCGCGCGCAAACAGGCGGTCGAGTTCAAGTTGATGAAACTGGGGGTCCGTATAAAAGTTCCCGCCCGCCGCTTGGGAATGGGTGGCGTCTTTTGTGAACCCGGATCCGACAATATTGGTGGATTTCGATTGATCAAGCATCATGTGTCTCCCTGCAATTTGCATGAGGTGAGTGTTTAGTTGTGAAGAGCGATAAGGCGTCTACGTCAGCCATCGGGAACGTAGAGACGCCAGACGCACCAATCGGCGCATTGCTTGAACCAGCGCGTCACGAGCATTTCTTCTGTCCCTTCGCCAGGACCAGTTGCGCGATCTTGCGCAGGGCCGTTTCCGCCTGGGGCAACTCGTCGTAGAGTTCAAAGACATGCCAAAGCCAGTTTTCCGTCACGCAGTCGACCTTGGCGCCCGCCGACTGCAGCTTAACCTGTAAGGCCCGCACCATCGGATACAGGATGTCACCGGTAGTAGTAGTCAGGATGGTGTCTGGCCAATGTCGCCCAAACTGACCGGCCAAGGGCGACAATTGGTTGCACGCCCTGTCGTGTTCAGCCGCATAGATGTTGGCGCAGACACGCAGTTGTTGGCCCGTCAACGTCGGGTCTTTTGTTTGGTCCGCCATTCGCAATGCGCCATCGCGGAGATCACACCAAGGCGACATCAGCAGCACTTGAGAAATTGCCGGCCGCTGTCGCTCTGGCAATGCCTGCACTAGCGCCGTGGCCAGCCCAGCCCCGGCTGACTCTCCGCTGACGGACAAAGGCGTTTTGCCCCTCGCCTCTATCAACGCTCTCAGCAGTTGGTCACCCTGTTGAAACGCCGACGGAAAAGCTTGCTCCGGGGCCAGTGCATAGCGGGGCGCGATAAACTGCGCGGCGCACAGACAAGACAACGGCGCGAGGATTGGCAGATCGTACTCGGGACATCCAGAGACATACCCACCGCCAAAGAAATGCAGAAACCTTCGTTGAGGGCGCGCATTTTTGGGCTCGACGACCAAGCAGGGTAAGCCGGCGAACTCCTTTTCTGACAGGCGCACTGGCCAGTTGCGCAACGAGCGTGCCGCCCGGGGTTCGAATTCGTCCGCCAGATCCTCGCGAATTTGCGCAATCTGGCTGAAGGCATACGGCCCCGCACTTTTGGAAAAATTGGGTTTGATCCAGCCCATCGCTTGCTCTCCTCAGTTCGACGGAGCCTTCAGGCCCAGCTTTTCCTGCCAGCTGTGGCTGATGGATTGTGTGATGCGATCTGCGATGATGGCGATAACTGCCATGCCGATGCCGGCAGTCATGCCAACCCCGAAATCACCATTGCCCAAACCTATATAGATGTGTTGCCCCAGCCCATTTGTGCCTACAAGCGCCGCGATCACCAGCATTCCAATGCCATAGATAATGGTCTGGTTTAGCCCCAGCATGATCGCTGGTAGGGCCATCGGCAGTTTGACTCGAGTTAGCAGTTGCAGCCGCGTGCAGCCAACCGTTTGCGCCGCATCGATCACGTCGCTTGGCAAGTTGCGTAGCCCATGCTCGGTGTATCGGATGGATGGCACGATAGCATAGGCGATCACCGCCAGCAGCGCCGTGAACTCACCAATCTTGAACACCATGACAAAGGGGATGAGGATCACGAACAACGGCATGGTTTGAAGCGTATCCATCAGCGGGCGCAGGATTTTGGAGGCCAGATCGCTTTCTGAAGCCAAGATGCCCAGCGAGGTACCCAACACAAAGCAATACAGCACAGCGACGCCACAAAGATAAAGCGACAGCACCGATTGCGGCCAGATACCCGAGATCAGCAAAAACGCCAGCCCGACCGCTGTCCCAACCGCCACATTACGTCCCGCCGCTTGATAGGCACCACAGATGATGATCGCGGCCAAAGCCAGCCACGGCATATTGGTCAAGCCGATATACAATAGCGTCGCAACCAGCAGGATAACCGACGCCAGCATTGCGCGCCGCCGGAACATGGCCCAGGCCGCCAACGCCAAGGCAGCGGCGAAATAGGCGCCTGTCAGCACCGGCGTCAACGTGAACCCCCAAGTGAAAGGGCTGACCGCTTTGGCCAGGCCGATCTTGATCGGCAGCATGACAAAGAAGAAGGACAGGTTCTTGAAGCCTTCGATCCAATCGCGACCATTGACCACCAAGGCGCTCAGAGCGTCGTTCATCGGCCCTGCGGGATGGACCACCCAGGCCTCAGGCCAGGCGCGCAACGCGGGCATGAATGTCGAAGCGACAAACAGTGCGATGATCACTAGGACTCCGAACGTCCTCACTTTGTTGCGCGCTGCGCCGGCAGCGAATTTGTCGCGCGTCGCAAACCCATAAGTGATCCGGTCCAATGCCATCGCCATCAGGGCGATCACAAACCCCGCCAAAAGGCTTTCGCCAAACAGCGCCTTGCGCATGGTCGACAACACTTCCCAGCCGATGTCGCTGGTGCCGCCGATGATTGACGCGATGATCACCATCGATAGCGACGCCATCGTGGTCTGATTTACACCAAGCAACATCTGGTTTTGCGCCGCCGGTAGCCGCACCTTCCAGAACAGCTGTGACGGGGTTGCACCGGACATCTGGCCCGCCTCGATTACCGCAGGCGACACGCCGCGCAGGCCCAAAATGGTATTGCGCACCATCGGTGGAAAGGCATAGAGCACCGAGGCGACAAGCCCGACCGTAGTGCCAAAGCCGAACAGGATCAGGATGGGCAAGAGATAGGCGAAGGCGGGGATCGTCTGAAGCAGGTCTAGCATCGGCATGATCACCTTGCGCATGCGCTCGGAATAAAACCCAAGCACACCGAAGCCAAAGCCAACCGCAGTCGCCATCGGCACTGAGATCAGCACGATGGCCAACGAATTCATGCTTTCCATCCAATAGCCGATTCCGGCCATGTAGAGCAGCGCCAACCCGACAAACATCGCCAGCCTTAGCCCCGAGGCAAGGAACCCCAGCAACACGAAAACCGCTGTTGTTACGCTCCAGGGTAACATCAACAAAACCGCCTGTGCCCCTCGAATGGGCCATTCAAGCAACCATCCGACTACTTTGAACGCACTTCCGAATATCGCAACAAAAGCGTTCATGAGAGTGTTCAGCAAACCAGCGGGCGTCCAGACCAACGACTCCGGAAACTTCACCAAGGCCGACAGATCATCCCCAGCCCAAAACAGAGCAAGCGACAGTGCAGACAGAACAATCCAAACAAGAGGTTGGCGCATCTCCATGGTTCAGTCCTCTACTTCAGCAGGATTGAACACACCGCTGGCCAAGGCCTTAACCACGGCGCGCGCATTGACTGCACCGATATCCTGACCGCTGTCGTCGCGCACCATGACACCTGCTTCGTGGTCCGCGAGATAGGGCAGCAACGTGCCCAGGTTCGTCTTCGCCGAGATATGCCCCATACCCGGTGCAAAAGCGCGGTCCGGGTCTGCGATGTCGCCGGCAGTCAGCACCATTTCCCAGGGCACGTCGTTGGTGAACTCGCGCACGTAATCATCCGCTGGATTCAGGATCAGGTCCACCGGGCGGCCGATTTGCACAACCTCTCCGTCGCGCATGATCGCCATTCGGTCGGCGATGCGCAGCGCTTCGAGAAAGTCATGGGTGATGAAGACAATGGATTTATGTAGTTCGCGCTGCAATCGCAGGAATTCATCCTGCATCTGGCGTCGGATCAAGGGGTCAAGCGCGCTGAACGGTTCATCAAGAAACCAAAGCTGCGGCTCGACCGCCAGAGACCGAGCGATACCGACGCGTTGCTGCTGTCCACCAGACAGTTGGCGCGGAAAGCTTGCCTCGCGGCCATTGAGTTCCACGAGATCGATCATTTCCTGCGCCCGTTTGCGGCGTTGCTTCAGCGGCATGCCTTGTAACTCAAGGGGAAAGGCCACGTTATCGATCACGTTCAGATGCGGCATCAGGCCAAAATTTTGGAACACCATGCCCATCTTGTGGCGTCGAAAATCGATCAGTTCCTTATTGTTGGCGGACAACAGATCTTCACCGTCCAGCAGAATTTCACCGGCAGTTGGCTCAACCAGCCGCGACAGACAGCGCACCATTGTCGATTTACCTGACCCCGACAGACCCATGATCACAAAGATTTCGCCCACATGAACATCAAAGCTGACGTTGGCCGAGGCGACTATATGTTTGGCGGCACGAATGTTTTCGGCGTGCTGGTGCGAGGTGAGGCCACCAAAGTCAGCTCCATCCCGGTTGTTGAAGAACTTGTCCGGCTGCGCGCCGTAGACCTTCCAGATATTTCGACACGACAGTTTGACGTCGCCCAGCTGAGGATTGCCATTCGTCACGATCGGACTCCCAATACACTTGTTTGGCCACGTCAGCTGATTGCTGCGCATTAACTGGGAAAGGAGGACTATTCCCGCGTCTGCGTGGCTTTGCGGTCGTCGTGCGACCCTTGTTGGCTAAGAGGAAAAGAGCGCTGACACAGGGCCAGCGCTAAGTTGACAGGGAGAGGTTAGTTCATCCAAGCACGCCAGGTGGGTTCGTTAGCAGCCAGCCATTCGGCCACTGCATCCTCGACGGACACACCTTTCTGATCGACGCGTTGGATCAGGGCGTTCTGGATATCGTTCGACAGTTCATATTTCTGGACAAAGGCAAAGGCCTTGGGCCAGGTGTCTGCGAAATCCTTGTTGACGATCTTCTCGACGCTGGCCTGCGCAAACCCGCAGGCTTCTCCACGTGTCTGGTCCTGCCCCGCCACACAATCTGCCGAGGCGCTGTCCCATTCAACGAGGTTGAGCTTGATGTCAGCGTGCACCCAATGAGGCTGCCAGAACATCATCAGCATCGGCTGCTCGGCTGCGACTGCCGATTTCAACTCTGCAATCATCGCGCCTTCGCTGCCACCAGCTACCGCCTGTAGCGGCATCTCCATCGCCGCAACCTGATCCTTAGAACGCGTGCCCCAATCCGCAGGATAGGTGATCAAACGGCCATTCGGAAACGTATCTGCGGCGGCAAATGCCTGGGCACAGTCATAGAGCGCCTGGTAGCTCGGCAAACCAGGGCATTTCTCTTCCATGTAGGGCGGATAAAACCAACCCTCGCGCGGTTGCAAACCCAGTTCGCCGACCACCTTGATGTCGCCAGCGGCCACGGCCTTCGGATAGATGTCGCCAGTGTTGTTGGTCCAGATTTCTGGATTGAAGTGCAGGCTGCCTTCGGAAATCGCCGCATATTGCGGCACTGCGCCGGCGGTCACGTATTCCACCTGATGACCCATCTCCTGCAGAACGGATCCGGCGATATGCGCCGACAAGTTTTGCCCCGTCCATTCGTTGATAGCGATTTTGATGATTGCCTCGTCCGCCATCGCTGCGGCGGCGCCAAGTACCAATGAAATGCCGGCCGTGCCGGACATGAGTGCGCGTTTCATGATCTTCCCCTGTTATGGACCTCTCGTTATTTTTTTAGACCACTGGTCGATTTTTATGTCAAATGTTTTGTGTTGTGCACGTCTAATCTGGGGATTAAGCTGTTGTTTGACTGAGGAAAAAGGTTCTCCATGGCCAAGAAATCAATCAAGGAAGTCCGGCAAGACGAGCTGTCGCAAGCAGCTTTCGAGATACTTGTCGAGTTCGGGATTCGCGGCACTACGATCGATCGCATCGCCAAACGTGCCGGTATTTCCAAAGGCGTGGTGCTGCACTACTTCAAGGACAAGGATGCCTTGTTCGAAGCGGTGATGAGACGCGCCAACACATTGCTTCGGGATGGGGTCATCGAGCTTTTGCGCCATGCAGAAACCCCAATGGAACGGCTAAGCGCCATTATCGTTGGCAATTTCTCGGACCCGGTTTTCTATCAAGAAGTCTGTCGCGCATGGATCAGCCTTTGCGCCGATGCGCCGTACAACCAGCAGAACCAACGCATTCAAACCGTGATTCACGCCCGGATGCAAAGCAACCTGCTCAGTGCACTCTCACCGATTATGGAACGCGAGCTTGCAGAAAAGATTGCCTTTCAGATCAGTACCGCGATTGACGGCGTTTGGTTGCGCGCCAGCGTGCAGCAAACGCCAATGTCGAGCCAACAGGGAATCGGCTATGTAAATGAAACGGTCCTTTTGACGCTGAGCAACACGTCGATTTCACCTGTTTCTTTCAAGCAAGCGACGGCAAAAATGGAAAACCTTGGTGGGATTATCCTGAACTCGAAGGCGTTTTCCGAAAAAGCTTTGAGCGTAAGATGAAACTAGAATGATGCTTCCAGGATCGTCACGTTTTTGACCACAGTCCGGATTGCCCTTAGCGCTTGGTAATGATCAGCTGGATGTCCCTTCCGCCGTATGAAGTGGGGCTCTTGGTCCGTTACGTGAAGCACCGCACAGGCGGGCCATGGACAGCAACTGCGACGTACCCGCCATCCTGGTATCAGCACGTCGAAACGCGCCGGCTGCAAAGAACGACAAATTGAATGAGAAGCCAGCGTGCTGCAGACTCAACGTTGGAGCACGCCGCAGCGAATTTCTGGTTTCCACCCTAGTGGCCTACGCGACTGACAGGGCACCCTCCTCTACTCCAACACGTTTCGCCAAAAGCCTCATTGCCGGAAGGGCACCCTTCACAGCGGTCATTTTTCGGCCGGGCCGCCATGAATCCCGGAGGTATAAAACACCACTAAAACGATGTTGTTGCTCAAAATGGTCACGCGAGGAAAACAGTCGAGTATCCGTTCGTGCGGTTTTCTTGAATGATTTCAATGAAACTCTCTTACGACCGTAGATCGACCGTTCTACCAAAACAGATTCAGAAAAAGAAAAATACATGATGATGAGACGCGCTGGGCAGTGACACGCAGCGAGAGGTTTGTGGAAACCCCTCGCTCTCTGAGCAAAGCAACAAGTGAGCCAGGAGGGGGGGAGAAAAAATTTATCCCCTCCCGGCGAACGATCCAAAGCGCTTCTGTTGCCTCATGAAGACTCATTTTGAGGCACCTTGAATCATGACCAAACCTCCCCTCCCCCCCACTGGCTCTGTCGATCCGCTTCTGAAGGTCGGTGAAGCCGCTGACTTGTTGTCGATCAGCGTACCGAGCTTCTGGCGCCGCGTTGCCGACGGCTCCGTGCCAAAGCCCATCAAACTCGGTTCGGCTTCGCGCTGGCCGCAATCCGAGATCCTTGATGTGATCGAAATGGCGAAGGCCAACCGCTAGGAGCATTTCGCTTCACGGCAAATGCCCCTCTACCAGCAGACCCCAATCGACACTGCAGACCAAGCAGGAGGATAACACCAATGTCGGGTCAAATGTTCTTTGCCCAGCTTCCAATCCAGACTCTTCGCAATGCGATCTGGGACCTGGACGAAACCGAAATCGCGACCTTGGTGCGTCTCCTCGTGGTAAACTGCGAGCTCCAGGGGCCCGCGGAAGGCGATATGGACCGTCTCGCGCGCCGCTGCGGGCATGGCAGACGCAGTACCAAGACCTTCGAAAAGACCATCACCACTTTGGTTAAGCTTGGCAAAGTTGTCCAAACCGAAGCTGGGTTCTTCGCAGTCTTGGCCCGGAACGCCGTCGAGCACTTCCAGGACAAATCCAAGAAAGCCAAGGAGAACGTTGCCAAGCGCAAAGATCGTCAGCCGACAAATGCCCCCCAAAGCGATGAGGAGCCGGCTGAAGTGCACCAAAGCTCTGCTGAGACTAAGCCCGCCAGCGCAGCGACCACTTTGGACAAAGATGAATGTGTTCACCCCATGGACGGTTTTGTGAAGCGTCTGAACTCTCTCGCGGTCTCATATGGTCAACCCGAGCTCGAAGCAGCGCTGATGCGCCACGAGGGAAAGGAAAAGGTGCTGGAATGGATGGAAATGGGGCTTTCCGAAGACGAGATTGCCCGCATCGTGGAGAAGGGTCTCAAAAACAAGGGAGATAACCCAATCTCCTCCTGGAACTATTTTGGCACGCAAATTCGCCGCTTTCATGCGCAGAAAGCGCGTCGTCTTTAGACCACCTAGGCGCGAGGCTGCTGGTCACTTATTTCCAACGCGCGGCAGCTTGGCTATTCGTCCAATCAACTGCGAGAATCCCGCAGTTGAGCCTCAAAAAACACTTGCGGGGAAAATTCCCCACTTTCCGAACTGCTTTTCCAAGTTCGAAAACAGGCAAGCAAAGAGAAACGCTTCGGGAAACGTAATTATTTTCAAAATGTTAAAAGCCAACCTTGGAATTGAGGCCATCTAGAAAAAAGCGCTTTCGGGTCCGTCTTACGTCTCCACAGAGAAAGTTGAAAATGGCTTAATTTGGCTGATTTTTTTGAAAAAATTCGTGAGATAGGAAAGGCGCGTTATCGGACCCTGTTTTTGGAGAAGGAAATCGCTTTTCTTGCACCTCGCTTGAGGCTCTCATTTATGGATTAATCAATTACGTGTCTCGTCCATTCGACCGTCATTTGGTCTCGTACATTTACTTGCTTTTTGAACGCCCGACGCACAGAGTTTTGGCGGATTTGCCGATGCCAAACTATTGACGATGCCGCTTTTGGATATTCGCCCATTTATTGGCGTGCCGTCGATGAGAAATCACCCAATGTGTACGAAGACCATTCGGAGCGGGTTCTTTTGCGGTCCAACGTGCAAGAGTTACGCACGCGCTTCTGCCCCTTCGCGCCTGGAGCGCCAATTTGGTTTTTCAGTGCTCCGGCCATTCCGGTGAACCACTTCGATCGGCGTAGGCCAGGTGCCTTCACTCAAGTGGGGTGAAGTACCCAGAGAAGGTACAGCTTGTTTCGACGACTGAGCTTCATTCGCGAATTCTTTGGTTCGGCTGAAAGAGATATATTGGACAGCTCTCTCAGATACACTGAAATCAATGCACTACAAAAGGTGGGCCGAAAGGTGGACCAAACCAGCCACCTCATAGCAACATGTTGTTTTATATATAAATTTTTATTGAAGTGGTGCCTCAAGAGGGACTCGAACCCCCGACCTTGTCCTTACGAAGGACCTGCTCTACCAGCTGAGCTATTGAGGCACTTGCGCGGGCGCTAATAGCACCCCGCGACGCGGTGGAAAAGCGTTATTTTTCCACGTAGCCCGGTTGCACCTCGGGGGTGTCGTCTTCCGGGGTTTGCTCTGCTTCGACAACCTCGGCGTCGATCAGATCCTCGTCGTCGGCCTCGTCGCTCTTGTCTTCCAGCGCACCCACGATCAACGGCAGCATTTCCACGCCGGTGGCGCTCATCACGTCCGAGGCCGGCGGTGCCGTCCAGGTCAGCGTGTCAAAGGCGTTGCAGTTGCCACAGACAGGTGTCCACTCGGTGTGGATATGATGACAATTGTCACACACCCACTGCGGGCCGCGCGGCGCGGTCAGCGCCTTGGCCAGCCAGCCTTTGACAACCGCGTCATCAGCCCCTTCCCCACGCTCGATTGCCGCCATGATGGTCAGCGAACGGGTGGTCGGATCGCTCTCGTAGAGATCGCCCAGCGCACGGCGCGCAGCCGGGAAATCCTTGGCGGCAATCTGCAACTCGGCCATCAGCATCATCGCCTCGGCGTGGCTTTCGTCACCCTTGATCAGGTTTCGGAATCGGATCACCCGCTTGGCCGGGGTTTCCTCGGGCTCGATCGCGGCAAAGGCGGCGGCCAGATCGGGATGCGGTTGCACCGACCAGGCCTTGCGCAACAGCTTGGTCGCGGCGCGCCCCTTGCCCTGTTCGATATAGCCCTTGGCCGCCATCACGGCCGCCGGGATCAAATCGGGCGACAGCTTGTTGGCCTCGATCGCCTTTTCGCGCATCTCAACGCTGGCGTCCTCATCCACGATATCCCGCGCCTCGGACAACGCCAGAACCGCATCGCGACGGCGGTGCACATCACGCGGTACCGAACCATAGCGCAGCTTGGCACCCAGCGTCTCACGCGCGCCTTTCCAGTCACCATCTTCGGCCTGCAACTTGAGCAGCGTATCCTGCGTTTCAACGTGGCGTGGCTTCAGGGCAAAGGCGGTCTCGGCAAGCTTCAGCGCCTTGTCGGTATTGCCCTCCACAAGCTGCTGTTTCATCAGCCCGCGCACACCCACAAAGCGGGTGCTGTCGTCGGCCAGAAGCTTCTTGTAAACCTCGGTCGCTTTGTGGCTGTCACCCGACATTTCCGCCGCCTGCGCCGTGAGCAGATTGGTCAGTTCGGGCTTCTGAAGGAAGCGTTCGGCCTTGCGGGCCTTTTCCATCGCCACGCGCCCTTCCCCCGAGGCCAGCGCCAAAAGACCGTCAGACAGCGCCTGATAGCCCTTCTTTTCGCGATTGCGATCGAAATAGCGGCTGATGGCCGTGTCATCGCCGTTCAGGAACCGCAGCACCGCCACCAAAAGCGAGGCCAGCTTGAACAGCACCCAGCAGGACGCCACCAGCGCCACCAAGGCAATCACCGCCTGAAGCGGGCCAAGCGTGTATTCCACGCCAGCCACGGTGATCATCACACCGCCTTCGCTCTCCATAAGGTATCCGGCACCATAGGTCAGACCGGCAATTGCGGCCACGAACAACAGGATTTTAATCAGGGACCAAAGCATCATGTGTCCTTCAATTCGAATTCAGGCTTTGCGCCAGGGTCTCGACAGCGTCCATCGCGGCAACACGGGCGGCGGCCTTTTCGGCCCATCCCGCCATCAGCGCCTGCGAGCTTTCGGGCAACTGGCCCAACTCCTCAAGCGCCGCTGCAACACGTCCTTCTTTCACCGCCGCTTCGGCGCGAGACAGGATCGCATCGGCATCCTCGCCTTCCTGCGGTGTGGTCGAACGTGCACCCAGCTGGGACTTCAGGAACTGGCCAAGGCGGCCTGCGCCGCTGGCCTTTTCTTCCTGCTTGCGGGCATCGGCCAGCGCCTCGCGGGCCACATCCGGGAAATCCTCGACAAGCGTGGTCAGGGTCGGCACGCCTTCGTCGGCATAATCCGTCAAAGCGGCCGGAATGGCGACACCGCTGACACTTGCCAGCTCGGTCAACGCGCCGCGATAGGCGGCCCCGGCATCCAGCGCCGCCACAACTCGCGTCAACGCAGCCTGCCCAAGGGTGGCCTGCGCGGTCTTCTCGCTATTGGCCTTGAGCGACCTGGCTTCTTCCAGCTGTGCCGCAACCATCGCCCGCAGGTCTTCAACCTCGCGCTCATAGGCTTCGACCGCTGCCGCCGAAAGGCCCTCGGTCATCGGGCGTTTCTCGGCATCCACCACGCGGCTTTCCAGCGCGACAAGGTTGTTTGCCACGGTCTCAATCCGATCCGAAAGCCCCTGCAAACGCACCGCGGCCTCATTGGCACCCGCCGCCGTCGAAAGCGCCTGGTCTGCCGTAGCACTCAGCTTATCCTGGTTGTATTGCAACGCGGCGATCAGATCATCCTGCTTGGCAACGCGCGCCGCCAGCGCCTCGACTGCGCCATCATCCTGTGCGCCGAACAAAATGCCCTGCGTGCTCAGATAGGTTGCGCCGCCAAAACCAAGGGCCGCCGCAACAACGCCGCCAAGAACCACGGGAACAAAGCCAACTTTCTTTTCCTCGATCACCGGCGCGGGCGTCTCTGCCACCGGCTCGACCTCGGGTTCAGGCTCGGCATCTTCCGCCACCTCGTCCCCGTCGATCTCATCCCCGTCTTCGTCGGCCGCGTCCTCGGCGTCATCCGACAAAGCCTCATCTGCTCCGGGTTCATCCAGAACAACCGCGTCTTCCACGGCCTCTTCTACACTTTCTTCCGCAGCGTCCGTTTCTTCCGAGACCTCCGCATCCACGGTCTCTTGCGGTGCCTTGGCACCCTCTTCGGTCTGAGCCTCGGTCGGCTTGTCGGTTTCGTCTGACTTGGCCACGCGCCTTTACCCTTTCGAATCCGGTTTCGTTCTGCAAATGCCTGTCTGAGCTTAGGCCCTGCCGGTTCCACTCTCAATGCGGCACGCTGCGTCTGCAAAGTGTTTTATCGCCGCAACCATCGACACCGCATCCGGTGTCCTGGCAATCTCCATTCCCTGCGCCCGCAAGCCCGCCGCCTCTGCGGCCACGGCGTCACTGATGGCAACCACCTGTAACGGTGCCGTGTAGGGCCCCTGTGAAACAACATGCTGGGCGCTTCGCGGTGAAAAAAGGGGAAGAACAACGGGGTTTTCCCGCATCAACAGGCGCTTTGCCTCATCTGTCAGCGCCCGCACCTCCTGCGCATAGGCCACCACATCCCGCGTCTCGATCCCCGCCGCGCTCAGGCGCTCCGCCAGATTTCCACGCGCGTGTTCACCGCGAACATGCAGCAGCGGCCCCCGTGGCGCATCGGCCAAAATCCGCTGGTACAGCGCCTCTACATCGCCCCCTGCCGACACCGCCTGCCATCCGGCCTCTTTCGCAGCCGCAGCAGTGGAATCACCCACGCACCAGCAAGGCAAATCCCGCCCCGCCACCGCGGCCACCCCGTTCTTCGACGTGAAAACCACCCCGGCAAGGTCCGAAGGCAGGGTCACATCCCGGCGCACGATCTCAAGCACGGGGGACATCACCACCTTCAGGTCAATACCCGCCTGCCTCAGCATCTCGACAAAGGCTTCGGACGCCGCCATCGGCCGGGTCATCAGAAGGGTGAGATCAGAAGTCATTGCAACGGCCAGCATTGTTCAGGGCACCTTTCGGTGTTACCTGCCTGTGAACACCCGCGCAACGGCATTGGTCATGAACAACGAGACAATCATCCTTGGTCTGGAAAGCAGCTGCGACGATACCGCGGCCGCCATCATCCGCGCCGATGCAGACGGCAGCCCGGAAATCCTCGCCTCCATCGTCCACGGCCAGACCGAGCTGCACGCCGATTTCGGCGGCGTCGTCCCCGAAATCGCCGCCCGCGCCCATGCCGAGAAACTCGACATCTGTGTCGAAGAGGCCCTCGCCGCCTCGGGTCTTGCCCTCAGGGACGTCACCGCCATCGCCGTCACCGCTGGCCCCGGCCTCATCGGCGGTGTGCTTTCCGGTGTCATGTGCGCCAAGGGCCTTGCCGCCGGTCTTGGTCTGCCGCTGGTTGGCGTGAACCACCTTGCCGGCCACGCCCTGACCCCACGCCTGACCGATCAGGTGGCCTTTCCCTACCTGATGCTTCTGGTCTCCGGCGGGCACTGCCAGTTCCTGATCGCCCGCGGTCCCGAGGATTTCTCGCGCCTTGGCGGCACCATTGATGACGCCCCGGGCGAGGCCTTTGACAAGACCGCCCGCCTGCTGGGCCTGCCGCAACCCGGTGGTCCCTCGGTCCAGAAAGCCGCCGAACAGGGCGATCCCAAAAAGTTCCGTTTCCCGCGTCCCCTGCTGGACAGACCCGGATGTGACATGTCCTTCTCCGGCCTGAAAACCGCCCTGCTGCGCGCCCGCGATGCCGTGATTGCCGAAAAGGGCGGCCTCACGGAACAGGACCGCGCCGATCTCTGCGCAGGGTTCCAGGCCGCCGTTGTCGATGTTCTGGCCGAGAAAACCCACCGCGCCCTTGTGGAATACCTTGCCGAAAACCCTGCCCAGCCGCTCCTCGCCGTGGCCGGTGGCGTTGCTGCAAATACCGCCATTCGGGCAAGGTTAGAGATGCTTTGCGCCGAACACGGCGTCACCTTCACCGCGCCACCCCTCGCACTTTGCACCGACAATGCCGCGATGATCGCCTACGCGGGGCTTGAACGTCTGCGTCAGGGGTTGTCAGATGACATGACACTGGTGGCCCGCCCGCGCTGGCCGCTCGACAAGAAAGCACCCGCCCTTCTGGGCAGCGGCAAGAAAGGGGCCAAGGCATGAGCATCAGCGTGATCGGCGCAGGCGCGTTCGGAACCGCCCTTGCCATTTCGCTTGCCCGTACCGGCACCCCCGTCACCCTTTGGGCACGCGACAGGGATCACGTCGCGGAAATGGCCGCCGCGCGGGAAAACACCCGCCGCCTGCCGGATGCCGCCTTTCCGGATACGCTGCACGTCACCCACGACATCAACGCGGCGCTGGCTGACACCATCCTGCTCGCCGTTCCGATGCAGAAACTGCGCGGCTTCCTGCGCGAAAACCCCGCCCTGAACCACCACACGCTCGTGGCGTGCTGCAAGGGCGTGGAACTGGACACCGAACTTGGCCCCGTCGCGGTGATCCGCGATTGCGCCGCCGATGCAACGCCCGCCATCCTGACCGGCCCAAGCTTCGCCGCCGACATCGCACGCGGCCTGCCGACCGCCCTCACCCTCGCGGTCGAAGACGATTCCGTTGGCCAACAGCTGCAACAGGCGCTGACCACACCCAACCTGCGCATTTACCGCACCACCGACACCACCGGTGCCGAACTTGGCGGCGCGCTCAAGAACGTAATCGCCATCGCCTGCGGTGCCGCGATGGGGGCAAACCTTGGCGAAAGTGCCCGCGCTGCCCTGATGACCCGTGGTTACGCCGAGATGCAGCGCATGGCCCGCGCGCTTGGGGCCCGCCCCGATACGCTGGCCGGTCTCTCGGGCTTTGGCGACCTCACGCTCACCTGCACCTCGGTCCAGTCCCGAAACTACCGGTTCGGCCTGTCGCTTGGCCGCAACGAAGCCTTCGACCCGAATGTCACCGTCGAAGGCGCCGCCACCGCGCGCGCCGTCACCGCGCGCGCTGCCCATCTTGAGATCGACATGCCGATCACTCAGGCCGTCACCGCCCTGATTGACGGAAAACTTGCCATTACACAGGCGATGGAGCTTCTGCTCTCGCGCCCGCCCAAGGAGGAACACCCATGAAAATCGCCCTGATCGCCAAGGACAAACCCGGCGCGCTCGAGATCCGCAAGGCCAACCGTGACGCCCACGTCGCCTATCTCAAATCCACCGATGCCGTTGAAATGGCGGGCCCGTTCCTGAATGAGAACGGCGAGATGTGCGGCTCGCTGATCGTCCTGAACATGTCGCTGGAAGAGGCGCAGGACTGGGCCGCCAACGATCCCTACAAACAGGCCGATCTCTTTGCCTCGGTCGAACTGATCCCGTGGAACAAGGTGATCGGCTGATGCGCTACTGGCTGTTCAAATCCGAACCCAACACCTGGAGCTGGGATCAGCAGGTTGCCAACGGGGACGCCGGCGAAGAATGGGACGGCGTGCGCAACTATCAGGCCCGCAATTTCATGCGCGAAATGCAGATCGGCGACCGCGGTTTCTTTTATCATTCCCTGAAAGAGAAATCCGTGGTCGGCATTGTCGAGGTCATCGCCGAGGCGCATCAGGACTCCAAGACCGACGATCCGCGCTGGGAATGCGTGGACATCAAGGCGGTGGAACCGGTGCCCAATCCCGTCTCGCTTGACATGATCAAGGCCGATCCGCGCCTCACCGAAATGGTGCTGGTCAAAAACTCCCGCCTCTCGGTGCAACCCGTATCCGAAGCCGAATGGCAGATCATCTGCGACATGGGCGGCCTGTAGGCAAATCCCTGATCCTCCGCCATACTGTGCCTGAACATGCGCAGCAGGAGACGATCATGGAATTCATTTCGGTTATCGCGGCGGCCATCGCCTCTTATGTCTTTGGGGCCGTCTGGTACATGGCCCTTGGCCGCCCGTGGATGCAGGCCGCCGGTATCACCCCCGACGAAAACGGCCGCCCGCCCAATTCAGGCGCCCTGCCCTATATCGTGGCCTTTGTCTGCGCGATCTTCGTCGCCGGCATGATGCGCCACGTCTTTGCCCTTGGCGGTATCGCCTCGCCCGGCGCAGGCCTGATCGGCGGGCTTGGCATCGGCCTGTTCCTGGCCACGCCATGGATCGCAACCAACTACAGCTTTGCCGGCCGTCCTCGCGCGCTGATCCTGATCGACGGCGGTTACGCCACCATCGGCTGCACCCTGATGGGGCTGGTTCTTACGCTGCTCTGAAACTGTGAACGGGGGTCCGTCCGACGGCACCGGCCAGATCCCCCGTTCCCCCACGTGCTCCCTACTCACCACACGTGAACCGATATTCAGGGTCTGGCCATCCTGGCGCGACTTGTCCCTTGATACCGCATTCCCCACCCTCGCGGCAAACACCAAGTATCTAGAAACATTCCCAAATAAGTAACGCCCGCTTAACCAAAGCGGGCGCTGCTTCAAGAAACCGGATCGCCGGTTCAGCCGTAGATGGCTTCCTTGCCGAAATGCTTGGTCAGCATGTAGTAGACCACCGCACGATACTTGTTGCGCTCCGAACGGCCATAGGTCTCGATCACCGAATTGATCGCATCCATCAGCTCCGGACCATCCGCAAGGCCCAGCTTCTTCACAAGGAAGTTGTTCTTGACGGTCTCAAGCTCGCTTTCCTGCGTTGCCGCAACGGTCGAGGCATCGTCATTGTAGATCGCCGGACCGCAACCGATGGTCACCTTGGTCAGCAGATCCATGTCCGGCTCCATGCCGCACTTGTTCTTCAGGTCGTCCGCATATTTCGCGATAAGATCGTCGCGTTTGCCCATTTCAAATTCTCCCTTGTGGCGGGTGCCCCCGCAAAAAGTTCCCGAACCCCGTGGTTCGCAAGCAGGTTAGACATTCCACCCCAACCCACAAAGGGAAAAATCCCGCCGGTTTCCCCCATGCCCAAGGTGACCTAGGGTCAATAAAACAAGGGGCAACCACCCCTCCCCTGCATCATCACAACCCTCTTACTTGATTTGCAACAGGCCCTGCGGCAGGATTTCGGAAATTTCTCTGATCAGGATATTGCCATGTATTACCGACACTACGCGACCATTCCCGAACCCAGCCTGAAACTCATCTTCGATCAATTCGTGGCCACGGATTCGATACTGACCCCCATCAACGATACCCTCCTGTTTATCGACCTGCCTACCGGCCCAAGCCTGGAACTCTACTTCAATAACGATCTCACGCTTGACGGTGACGGCAACCCGACCGGCGGAAGCATCTACTACGGCAAGTTCTGGCACCCGACATTCTCGACATGGGCCTGCGAGTTCGGCCACGCCGCCGAAACCTACAGCGACATCACAACCCTGATCGCAGCCAGCGAAAACTTCCGCAATGCCACCACCGACGCAGAGCGGCACACCGCCTTTTCCGACTTTGCCAACGAATGGGTTCAAGGCGATCCGGTGAGAGAGCTTGGCTCAACAGGCGATGACGCTGCAATGGGCTGGCTCACCGACGACGAAGGGCGTCTGGGCCAAGGCAATGACACCTGGTGGCTGACACCCGGCGATGATTTCGTGCACGGCGGACAGGGGAATGACTGGCTTGTCATGCCAACCCCATGGGTCGGGCCGTCCTGTGACATGGACGTCGACATGACCGCCGGAACAGCCACGTCGATTGACGAATCCTGCGGCTACGACACAACCTTCCGCGGCTTTGAAAATGTCGAAACCGGAGACGGAAACGACCGCGTTCAGGGCGATTCAAACGCAAATGCCATCAACCTCGGGTCCGGCGCAGATTCCGCAAGCGGCGGCGACGGGTTCGATACGCTCTCCGGCGGGCAGGGCAACGATACCCTGAACGGCGGCAACGGCTTTGACTCCCTCGACGGCGGCAAGGGCCGGGATCGCGCCAGCGGCGGTAAGGGCAATGACAAGATCAAGGGTCAGGGCGGCAACGACAGACTGAATGGCGATGGCGGCCAGGACACCATCGAAGGTGGCAACGGCAACGATACCGTCAACGGCGGTGGCGGCAATGACCTCCTGTTTGGCGGCGCGGGCTCTGATGTCGTCAAGGGCGGACTGGGAAGCGACCGTCTGTTCGGTGGAGACGGCAACGACATCCTGTTTGGCGGCAGCGGCGATGATTTCATCTGGTCCGGCAACGGTCTTGATACGATGACCGGAGGAGCAGGTAAGGACACCTTCACATTCTCGAAGTCCACACTGGACGACCCCAAGGTGATCACCGACTACGAGGCAAACGAAGAAATCCAAATTCACACCAGCAACATCGGCGGACAACTCGACATTCGCACCAATGCCAACGGCGATTACATTCTCGTCGACGACGTTCCCGGCGAATTCGACATTGTTCTCGTGACGCTTGAAAACACTTCGCACCTTTCGGAAAGCGACATAACGGCCAACATCCTGCTGCCTGGCAGTTGATCGCACAAAAAAACGGGGCCGTGTTGGCCCCGTTTTATATCTCGTCCAATATCCGACTGGAAATCAGTAGCGGTAGTGTTCCGGCTTGAACGGGCCGTCGACCGACACCCCGATATAGTCTGCCTGTTCCTTGCTCAGCTGCGACAGCTTCACACCGATACGCTCGAGGTGCAGGCTGGCAACCTTCTCGTCCAGGTGCTTGGGCAGGATGTAGACGTCGTTGTTATACTCTTCGCCACGGGTCCACAGCTCGATCTGCGCCAAAACCTGGTTGGTGAAAGAGGCCGACATCACGAACGACGGGTGGCCGGTTGCGTTACCAAGGTTCAAGAGACGACCTTCCGACAGCAGGATGATACGGTTGCCCGACGGCATCTCGATCATGTCCACCTGTTCCTTGATGTTGGTCCACTTGTGGTTCTTCAGGCTGGCAACCTGGATCTCGTTGTCGAAGTGGCCGATGTTGCCGACAATCGCCATGTCCTTCATCTCGCGCATATGCTCGATGCGGATCACGTCCTTGTTGCCGGTGGTGGTGATAAAGATGTCAGCGTCTGAAACCGCGTCTTCCAGCGGCAGAACCTCGAAACCATCCATCGCCGCCTGAAGCGCGCAGATCGGGTCAATCTCGGTCACTTTCACACGGGCGCCTGCACCGCGCAGCGAGGCAGCCGAGCCTTTGCCAACGTCACCGTAACCACAGACCACGGCAACCTTGCCGGCCATCATGGTGTCGGTGGCGCGGCGGATACCGTCCACGAGGCTCTCTTTACAGCCGTATTTGTTGTCGAACTTCGACTTGGTGACACTGTCGTTCACGTTGATCGCCGGGAATGGCAGCTGGCCGTCACGCACCAGTTGATACAGGCGGTTCACACCGGTGGTGGTCTCTTCCGACACGCCCTTGATCTGGCCACGCATCTTGGTGAACCAGCCCGGGCTTGCTTCCATGCGCTTCTTGATCTGAGCGTGGATCACCTCTTCCTCTTCCGAGGACGGAACGCCAAGATCTTCACCCGCTTCGGCGCGCGCGCCCAGCAGGATGTAGAGGGTCGCGTCGCCACCATCATCCAGGATCATGTTCGGGCCTTCGTCGAACAGGAAGGATTTGTCGAGGTAATCCCAGTGCTCCTCAAGGGTCTGGCCCTTGATCGCGAAGACCGGTACGCCCGCCTTGGCAATCGCCGCCGCAGCGTGGTCCTGGGTCGAGAAGATGTTGCACGACGCCCAGCGCACATCCGCGCCCAGCGCAACCAGCGTTTCAATCAGAACCGCGGTCTGGATGGTCATGTGCAGCGAGCCCACGATGCGCGAACCGGCCAGCGGCTGGCTCTCACCATATTCTTCGCGCAGCGCCATCAGGCCCGGCATCTCGGTTTCGGCAATGTCCAGCTCTTTGCGGCCGAACTCGGCCAGGTTGATGTCCTTAACGATATAGTCGGTCGCCATTGCGCCGTGCTCCTCTGAGGCAAGTCATTTGCCGCCCCAGATAGCACCGCAATGGCGTTTCGACAATGGCACCCCGTAAACCAAGGTATTTCACAGTTCTGAGGCCCCGAATAAGGGATCAGCTGTTCACACCCTCCGGCTCTTTGACAAGCTCCTGCTGGAACCAATCTGTACCTGCGGCAACCACACAAGAGATCCCCTGCGGGTTGGTGACAATGACAGTGAAGGTGCCGGTATCTGTCGAGGTCCACACCTCGATGAGCGACGAACTCGCGCGGCTTCCCTGAAGCCCGCCCGCGGTCAACTTTTCGCTAAACTGGCTTTCCAGCCGCTCCACAACCACATCGCGCAGCGCACAGTTGGCGGCAAACGCGGGCGGCGCAGTCGCGGCCATTCCAAACAAGAGAGTTGCAGTAAACAGACGTTTGAACATGTTTCTCTCCCTTGCATAACACTTGGTCCGCAAGGAGCGCCGGAGGTTCGCCGACCTCCCTGCCCTATCAATATGGGGTCGGCTGGGAACCAATCCCACACACATCGGTTCACGAAACCGTCGTGCCGACGGTGATCGCCCACCTGTTCCCAAACCCGACAATTCCTGATTGAATGCGGTGACCCTGATTGAATTCCTCCAATGCACAGCCAAACACCTTTGCCCGAAAACAAATTCGCCCTGGTCTACTGTGTCGACGAAACCATGCTGCCGATGGCGCTGTTTTCGGCCCAGGACGCCCTGAACAATTCCAGAAACCGTGCGTTCGATATCGTGATCTGTAGCCTGGATCCCCTTGAGCTTCCCGAAAGCCTCACCTCCCTCGATATCCGTTTCGAACACCTCCCCCTGCGCGACACGATCGAAGGCCTCAACCTGCCCCTTGGTGGATGGCTTCCGGTGACAACCTACATGCGCCTCTGGCTGTGCCAGCACTTCGCCGACCGATACGAACGCCTGCTCTATCTGGATGCCGACACCACCGTGCCGGGAGAGAGGATTTCGTCTCTATTTCACCTTGATTTGCACCAAAACCCCGTCGCCGCCACCCGCGACGTGCTGCAATGGCGACGCCCTGACAGGGGCATTCACGACTTTGACGTCCGCAATATGCACGGCCACGCCTACCTGAACGCGGGCGTCACCCTGTTTGACGTCCCTCGCTTCAATCACCTGAAGTGTCTGGAAAGAATGCTGGCCTTTGTCGCCCAAGACCGAAACATCTTGCACCACGACCAATCCCTGCTCAACCTGGTGCTCCTGGATGAACGCGCCGAACTGGGCCCCGACTGGAATTGGCAGTGGACCCGTGATTTGCCGTATTTTTCAGAAAAGACTCAGCCGCAGATCATACACTTCTGCGGCTATCCGAAACCATGGGTGCCCGAAGGTGCGCGCTATTATCCCGCCGAACTGCAAACCCGCTATGCCACGTTTTTCGCCACGCATTTCCCGCATCTTGCCTTCACGCCGCTCACGGGGCGCGAGGCCCGGTTGCCGCTTTGGAAACGGGCGCTGGTCGTGCTCGACCATCTTCGCCACCTGCCCGCCTATCGCCGCCTGCGCCGCCGGTTTCCCGACGAAACCGTTGTCCGCTGACCCGATGACCGCGTCAGGTCAGCTTGCCGTGCCGGGCACGATCTTGCTGTCCCCCGGAAGCGCCCGGAACCAGTCGGTCCCCGCCGCCACGACACAGGAAATGCCATGCGGGTTTGTCACGATAACGGTGAAGGTGCCGGTTTCATCCGACGCCCAGACCTCGATCACGGAGGTGGCCGCCTGGTTGCCCTGAAGGCCACCTGCTGCCAGTGCTTCGGAGTATTTTGATTTCAACCGCTCGACCACGGTGTCGCGCATCGCACAGTTTCCGGCCAACGCCGGTGGGGCTGCAACGGCCATCCCGAACAGGACGCACGCTGCGATTGCTCGCCTGAACATGCCAGTCTCCATTTCTGCTCGTTTACAGGGGAGGCGGGCACGCGGGAGGAAGGAACGTGCCCCCCAAGCCCTGGAATGCGGGATCGCGCCACCGTGGCGAATACTCCGCGTTGGCAGCACGCGGTCCCGACATGAAATCATGATGCGCCTGAAATGTGGCATTTTTGGGGCAGCCCCATTTGGGCCGCCATTCCCCCTACAAAAACGTGATTTCGGCACCATGCACGGTGAATGCTATTTTCGCACCCAGTACGAGTTGCCCCGGGTATTGTTTATGAAATCACCCCCACCACCCGTCCCACGATCCAAGGCGCTGGTCTATTGCGTCGACAGCGCCAGCCTGTCGACTGCGCTTTTCTCGGCTTTCACAGCGGCAACCACGGTAGACAGGCGCGACTTCGATATCCTGATCTGCTCGCTATCCCCTCTTCCCGTCCCCCGACAGCTCTCCGAACTCGGCATCGAGAACCTGGTGCTTGACCTGCGCGCAACATTGCAAGCGGCGAACTTGCCAACCAAATGGCTCCCGATCGAGGCCTACTTGCGCCTCTGGCTACCCGAAGCCCTTAGCCATCGCTACACGCATCTCCTCTATCTCGACGCCGACACCCTTCCGAACTGTCGCAATCTCTCGCATCTGTTCGAGATGCACATGGGCGATCATCCAGTCGCCGCCGCCCTCGACAAGACCCAGCTGTTTGCGCTGGATACCCCGGTTCTCGACTTCGAAAAGCGCGGCATAGACTGCGTGAAATATCTCAATTCCGGCGTCCTCCTGATCGACGTCGACTGCTGGAACACCAAAAACATGCTGTCGCGCATTCTGTCGGAAATGGATCGGAACCCGGATTTCATGTTCCATGATCAATCGCTGCTGAATCTGGTCCTGTGTGGTGAATTTGCCGAACTCAGCCCGCATTGGAACTGGCAGATCGTTCATTCCTTCCCGCGCGCCACCCGCTTCTATGATCCCGGCGTGCTGCATTACACCGGCCTGTGCAAACCCTGGCACGCAGGGCAAACAGCCACCTGGTACAGCGACGCAACAATTGCGGCCTTCCAGACGTTTTTCGCCGAACACGCCCCATCGGACCACTTTCCCAAACCGGAAACAGGATGGCTGCGCCACCCCTGGCCCAAGCGGCTCGACCGCGAGATCGACCAGATACTGACCTATCCCAAGATCCGGCGCTTCATGGCGCGCTATCCTGATCCGTGGAAAGCCCATCATCCCCTGTTGCCTCAGGGGTCCACCCTGGGCTACCCAGAGGCATAAATGGAACGAACAGGAAACAGACATGGCCCGCGCCTGGCAACGTATGCTCTCCGGTCGCCGGCTCGACCTGCTTGACCCGACACCGGTCGACATCGAGATCGAAGACATCGCCCACGGCCTCGCTTTCGTGGCGCGCTGGAATGGCCAGACCAAGGGCGATTTCGCCTATTCCGTGGCCGAACACTCCCTGCTTGTCGAAGAGATCTTTGGCCGCATGAACCCCAAGGCACCGGCCAAATGGCGCCTTGCGGCCCTTCTGCACGATGCGCCGGAATACGTGATTGGCGACATGATCTCGCCGGTCAAGGCCGCCGTCGGTCCGGGCTACGAAGATCTCGACAAACGGCTGACTGCCGCGATCCACATCCGCTTTGGCCTGCCCGCCGCCACGCCGGTCCAGATCAAGCGCCAGATCAAGAAGGCCGACACCCTCAGTGCATGGATGGAGGCCACCGAAATTGCCGGCTTCACGCAGGCCGAGGCCAACAAGATCTTTGGCAAACCGGATCATGGCCTGATCGACGGCCTGCACATCCGGCTCCGCCCCCCTGTTGACGTGCGCAACGACTATACCGCGCGGCACAACGCCTTGCTGGCGCAAATCTGATGCACTCACCCGTCTCTGTCCGCCCCGGCAGCACGCCTGACCTGCGCCAGACCGCAGAGCTCTTGAACGAGATCATCACGATCGGCGGCACCACCGCGATCACCACACCACTGACCCGCGACCAATTGGGAGAATGGCTTCAGGCCAACACCCCGCGCTCCGCATGGCACGTGGCGATCGACGACAACGGAGAACTCCTCGGCTTTCAATGGATCGGCCCCTGGCCCGACCTTCCCGACACCGCCTGTGACATCGCCACTTTCGTAAAGTCCGGCCGCACCGGCCACGGCATCGGCTCGAAACTGTTCGAAGCCACCCGGCAAGCCGCGCTCGAACTTGGCTATGACTGGATCAACGCCAATATCCGCGCCGACAACGAAGGCGGCCTGACCTATTATCAAAGTCGCGGTTTCCGCATCTGGAACAAGCTCGAGAATGTCACCCTGTCCAACGGAAAACGCGTCGACAAGGTGCTGACAAGATACGATCTGAAAGACTGAAATGGCGGCCAGAAACGCCTAACAGGGCGAACGCCCGATTAACCCCATGAAAACAGGGTTAACGCCCGTCGCACCGACGCAATACAGCTGTAATACCGACGCAATACCGACGTTGGATTTTAAGGATTCCGGAAAACCTTACCGCGGCGAACGCTTGGCCAGAATGCGCTGCAGCGTCCGGCGGTGCATGTTCAGGCGACGCGCGGTTTCACTCACGTTGCGATCACACTGTTCATAGACCCGCTGGATATGTTCCCACCGCACACGATCCGCCGACATGGGGTTTTCGGGCGGCGGCGGAAGCTCGCCTTCCGGTGCCAGAAGCGCGTTCATCACGTCCTGCGCATCCGCAGGCTTGGCAAGGTAATCCGCAGCCCCGATCTTGACCGCCGCAACCGCCGTCGCAATCGCGCCATAGCCCGTCAGGACAATCACCCGACAGTCCTCGCGCTTGTCACGAAGCACCTCGACAACCTCAAGGCCATTGCCGTCCTCAAGACGCAGGTCAACCACAGCATATGCGGGGGTGCGTGCGGTCGCGATGGCCTTGCCCGCCGCAACCGACTGGGCTGTCTCAACCTCAAAGCCACGTTTTTCCATGGCTTTTGCCAATCGGCGCAGGAACGGCTCATCATCGTCCACAAGCAGAAGTGACTTGTCGGGGCCAATGTCCTGCAGGCTGTTTTCCACCATCCGTCCCTATTCCTCCAACCAATTTCCACAAGTATTAACTTGCGAATACGTGGGGGTCAAACGGTGTGGAAACATTACATCTTTTCGACAAAGCAGCCGATGCGATCTGCCATCTGTTCCGGCGTCACATCTCGTTTGAAATAGTCGACAAACCCGTGCTCTGGCAGCACGAGATAGCTGAAGGTCGAGTGATCGACGAGATAGTACTCCGGATCGTCACTCTCCTGCTTCTTGTAGTAGGTACGATAGGCCTGGCTCGCGGCCTTCACCTGCGCGGCCGATCCGGTCAGACCCACCATGCGCGGATGCATGTAGTCGGTGAATTCCGCCATCACTTCCGGCGTGTCGCGCTCCGGGTCAATCGAAATGAAAACAGGCTTCACCGACTGCCCACGCTCTTCCAGAATCTCGACGGCCTCGACGTTGCGGGTGTTGTCCAGCGGGCAAACATCAGGGCAGAAGGTATAGCCGAAATAGAGCAGAGAGGGCTCGGTGATGACGTCCTTGTCCGTCACCGTCTCGCCCGTCTCGCTCACAAGTTCGAACGGACCACCAATCGCCCCAGCAACCGCGCCTTCACGACATTGGGCGAATTGATCCTCATCGTTGGACCCTTGGGAAAAGTAGAACGTCCCCCCAAGACCTGCCACCACGACGACTCCTGCGAGAATTGCGAGATTACGGACCATGATGACCCCCGGTACCTTGATTGGTTGAATGATGCTCAAGCGACACCTAACAATTGATCCGGCAGGAACAAGTGACAAAGGCACACAGATGACGGATTTTTCCGCAGAATTGATCTCCGGCAGTGGCCGCAGCAACTGGATTCGTCTGCGCACAATCATCATGGTGCGCTGGATTGCCGTCTGCGGTCAGTTGATTGCCCTGATCATCGCCCAGCGCATGTTCGCCCTCGAACTTGAGTATGGCCTTTGTTTTCTGGCGATTGGCATCTCTGTTATCGGCAACCTGATCGCGATGTTCGTTTTCCCGGAGAACAAGCTGCTCTCCGAGACCGAGAACTCGTTCATGATCCTGTTCGATCTGTTGCAGTTGTGTTTCCTGCTGTTTCTGACGGGCGGCCTGCACAATCCGTTCTCCATTCTCGTGCTTGGCCCGATCACTATTTCCGCATCGGTTCTGTCAGTCCGATCCACGATTATCATGGCCACAATCGCCATTGTTCTCGTGACCCTGATGCTCTGGTTCCACATGCCCCTGCGCACAGAACAGCGCTTCATTCTCCGAATGCCCGATGTCTTTGTCTACGGCAGCTGGGTCGCCATCGTGATCGCCATCCTCTTTTCCGCTGTCTACTCAAGGCGCGTTGTTACCGAAATGGCCTCGATGTCCCAGGCCCTCGCCGCAACCCAGATGGCCCTCGCCCGTGAACAGAAACTGACTGACCTCGGTGGCGTGGTTGCCGCGGCCGCGCATGAACTTGGCACCCCGCTTGCCACCATCAAACTCACCAGTTCCGAATTGATGGACGAGCTGGATGAAATCGAGGACAAGCCGCATCTCTACGAAGATGCCGAACTCATCCGCGATCAGGCGAACAGATGCCGCGAAATCCTTCATTCCATGGGCCGCGCCGGCAAAGATGATCTACACGTGCGCCAGGCTCCGCTGACTACGGTGATCGAAGACGCCGCCGAACCGCATATGGAAAGCGGAATCGACATTCACTTCGAGCGGGCAAAATCCCAGAACCCCGACGACCAACCCCCCAGCATTCTGCGACGTCCGGAAATCATTCACGGCCTGCGCAACCTGATTCAAAACGCGGTTCAGTTTGCCCGGGCGAATGTCTGGGTGGAATCGTCCTGGACGGATGAAACGATCACCCTGCGTATCATGGACGACGGCAAGGGATATCCTTCGCACCTCATCGGCCGGATCGGCGATCCTTTCGTCCGCAAGCGCCGAAGCGACCGGGAAAGAAAACAGCGCCCCGGTTACGAGGGCATGGGGCTTGGTCTTTTCATCGCCAAAACCCTGCTGGAACGCAGCGGGGCCGAGCTTAGCTTTGCCAATGGGTCCGACGGCTATCTCCCCTCACGCGACACCGCCAGCCCAACCGGCGCCATCGTCGAGGTCATCTGGCCACGCGAACTCATCGATGCAGAGGCGTCCCGCACAACATCGGCCCTCGGCGAAAATCCGAAAATCACTGCATAAAATCTGCGTTTAAGCCCTCGTTAACCAATTTGCGCCCAACATTGCCCAGACTTTGTGGGTGGGGCGCAATGACCGAAGTACTGGGTTCTCAATGGCTCATCGCAATTCCGCTTGGATTTGCCTTGGCGATGCTGGCTTTCGCACTGATCAACTTTGCGACACGGGCTGGCTCACCCAGATTTCCTGTGCCCGATCCCGCCCGCCCACAAGGAATGCTCCTGTTCCAATCCGGGGCAATGGTTGACGCGAATCCAGCCGGCCTCGCTTGGTTGAAGAATGAAACCCCGCAAGGAATCGATTGGGCTTCGGCTGCTTCCATCCTGCAAGAACGCTTTCCAAATTTTCCAACCGAACAAGGCACTCGAGACTGCCGATCAACAGAGTGTTTTGCCGCACTGAACCCACAGGACCCAACTTTTGCCATTCTGGATCAATGGGATGATCTCGCCCGCATTCGCATTCAGACACGCACATACGCAAACCAGAACTCAGCTCCCGGTTTCGCCGAAGTCGCAATGACAAATACGCCCTATCCTATCTGGCAGACCGACGCTTCGGGCAAACTGCTCTGGGCAAATGCAGCATACCTCGCTTTGGCCAAAACGGTTCTGCCTGCCGAAAAAATGTCACCCCTTCCCAGATTGTTCGAAACACCGGTGCAATCCGACACCCCACGCCGAACGGCCGTCAGGAACCCGAACGAGGATGTTGTCCTTTGGTTCGACGTGACCAGCGTAGAAGCCGAAGGGTCGTTTATCCACTATGCGTCGGATGCGAATACGATCGTGAACGCGGAAATCGCGCAACGGAAGTTTGTTCAAACTCTCACCAAAACCTTTGCGCAACTCTCCATTGGCCTGGCGATATTCGATCGAAATCGCCAGCTTTCCCTCTTCAATCCGGCGCTCATTGATCTCACGTCGCTCCCCGCAGACTTTCTTTCGTCTAGGCCCAACATGCAGGCATTCTTTGATCGTCTTCGCGAAAACCGAATGATGCCGGAGCCAAAGAACTATTCCTCGTGGCGCGAAAGGATCGCCGAACTCGTGGTGGCGGCAGCCGATGATCGCTACAGCGAAACATGGTCACTGCCCAGCGGACTGACCTACAAGGTCAATGGCCGGCCTCACCCTGACGGGGCCATTGCTTTGCTCTTCGAGGATATCAGTGCAGAAATTTCGCTAACACGGCGGTTTCGGGCTGACATTGAACTTGGGCAATCAATCATTGACGCATTGCCCAACGCGATTGCGGTCATGTCGCCCAACGGAACTATCAGCAATAGCAACCGGGCCTATCGCACCCTGTGGTCTACGGACCCGGACACCACGCTGGCGAACTATACGATTGGGGATGCCTTGTCCCAATGGAGGCGAGCCAGCGCCGAGACAGATTTCTGGACAAAGGTGCAGGATCACATCGAAACGCTCGACCCGGACAAACCTTTCTTTGGCAGATTTGAAATGAAGTCCGGCCAGTCCTTCAGCTTTCAACTTTCCCCGCTAAGCGCGGGCTTCAAAGTCATCTCTTTTTCACCGCTGGACTCCGGGGAAACAGACGTCACGAGATCAAAAACCCGAACAGTCTGAAACCAAGCTGCTTGCGGGCGTCGTGCCCCCGTGTAATCTGCGATCATGGTTGCATTTTCCCACTCGATCTCCCTTGGCTCTCCTGATCAAACCGCTGCTCTTGGCGTTGAAATCGGCCGGCTCCTGACCCCTGGTGATGTCCTTCTGCTAGAGGGCGATATTGGTGCCGGAAAAACCCATTTTGCACGAAGCCTGATCCAATCCCTGCTTTCGGAACCAGAGGATGTGCCCTCTCCCACATTCACGCTCGTCCAGATCTACGACGGCACAAGCTGCGAGATCTGGCACGCGGACCTCTACCGCCTCACCTCGCCAGACGAAGTTGTCGAACTGGGACTGACCGATGCCTTTACCGATGCGATTTGCCTCGTGGAGTGGCCTGACCGCCTTGCCGAACTTGCCCCCGAAAACGCCCTTTCGATGCGGTTTGCTATGACGGCGACCGAGGGTGAACGCACCCTTGAACTCGCGGCTGAATCCGCACTCTGGCCCCAACGCCTTAAGGAAATTCTTGATGTCTGATCGCGACACCCTGATCGACAAATTCATTGCGACAACCGATTGGAGAGCGGCCAAGGTAGGCCCACTGGCCGGAGACGCCTCCAACCGCCGTTACCTGCGCCTTGAAATGAATGGCGAAACGGCCGTCTTGATGGATGCGCCCCCAGAGAAGGGCGAAGATGTGCGCCCCTTCGTAAAGATCGACACCTACCTCTGTGATCTGGGCCTGTCTGCACCCAGGGTCTTGGCTTCTGATCCCACCAATGGCTTCCTTCTGCTCGAAGATTTGGGCGATGACCTGTTCGCACGCGTCATGGAGCGCTCGCCAGACCTGGAAACCCCGCTGTATGAGGCCGCAACCGACGTTCTTGTCGATCTGCACAAACACGCCGCACCCACAGACCTGAAGACCTATACCCCCGAACTCATGGCCGAAATGGCCGCGCTTGCCTACCGCTGGTATCTGCGCGGTCTGGATATGCCCTACGAAGACAAGGCCGCGCATTTTCAGACCCATTTCCAGTCAGTTCTGGAAACCCACGCACACGAAGCCGAGGTCCTGATCCAGCGCGATTATCACGCCGAAAATCTGCTGTGGCTCCCGGATCGCTCTGCCTCGGCCCGCGTTGGCCTGCTGGATTTCCAAGACGCCCTTGTGGGGCACAGCGCCTATGATCTCGTTTCGCTCCTTCAGGACGCGCGGCGCGATGTTCCGGTGCAAATCGAAACGCGGATGATCTCTCGTTACCTAGACGCCACCGGCATGGAAGAACAGGATTTCAAAACCGCGTATCACGTCCTCGGCGCCCAGAGAAACCTGCGCATCATCGGTGTTTTCGCACGCCTCTCCATGCACTTTGGCAAGCCCCACTACATCGATCTGATCCCGCGGGTCTGGTCTTATTTGCTACGTGATTTGACACATCCTGCTCTCTCGGAAACCCGTGAATTGCTCCTCAAGGATCTCCCCGAGCCTCACCCGGGCCACCTTCAAATGCTGAAAGAAAAATGCGCCACGATCCCGACGCTGTAATGCTGTTCGCCGCCGGATTTGGCACCCGAATGCGGCATCTCACCAAGTCTCAGCCCAAGCCGCTGGTCAAGGTCGGGGGCAGGGCGCTGATTGATCACACTCTTGATCTCGCCCGCGCGATCGCACCCGGCCGTGTCGTTGCGAACCTGCATTATCTGCCGGAACAGCTGGAAGACCACCTCGCGGAAACAGAGGTCACAACAACCGTTGAAGCGCCCGAAATCCTCGAAACGGGAGGCGGCCTGCGTGCCGCACTGCCTTTGTTGGGGGAGGGTCCGGTTTTCACGGCCAATACCGATGCGATCTGGAAAGGCCCAAACCCGTTTGAACTTTTGAAACAGGCTTGGCGCCCTGAAGAGATGGACGCTCTTCTGCTTTGCGTTCCCCAGCACGCAACTGTGGGCCACAAAGGGCAGGGTGACTTTGTTATCGACAAAACAGGCCGGCTCAGCCGAGGACCGGGCCACGTTTACGGCGGCATTCAGATCATGAAGACCGAAAAGTTGCACGGCGTGGCCGAAAAGGCGTTTTCGCTCAACATTCTCTGGAACCAGATGTTCGAGGAGGGCCGCCTGTTCGGCCTGTCCTATCCCGGAAAATGGTGTGATGTCGGATCGCCCGAAGGCATTGATCTTGCCGAGGCGCTATTGGAGCAAACCGATGTTTGAGCCCTCGGACAAACCGCGCGTCTTTGGCATTCCTGTCGGCGCGGATTTCCCCAAGAACCTTGCCGAGGGCTTACGCGCACGGTTTTCAGACAGGCCGCCCGAAGAGTTCGCGCGCGTCGAGCTGATCGTGAACACGCGTCGGATGGAACGGCGCATTCGCGAGATTTTCGATCAAGGGCCGCCTACACTCTTGCCACGCATTCGGCTTTTGTCGGATTTCGGGCGGGCGACCCACGCCCACGACATCCCTCCGCCGGTCCCGCCGCTTCGCAAGCGATTCGAACTGATCCGGCTGATTTCCCAGCTTCTCGACGCGCAACCCGATCTGGCGGCGCGCGCGTCGCTCTATGATCTCGCCGACAGCCTTGCCGCCCTGATGTCAGAGATGAGCGGCGAGGGGGTCACCCCCGACACCATCGAGGCGCTGGATGTGTCCGATCAATCCGGCCATTGGGAGCGAGCGAAAACCTTTTTTGGCATTGCGCGCGATTTCCTTGAATCCGTTGACGACACACCCGACGCGGAAACCCGCCAGCGTCTGGTGATCGAACGCCTGACCGAAGAATGGGCCCTCAACCCGCCGCAACACCCAGTCATTCTCGCGGGGTCCACCGGATCGCGTGGTACGATGATGCTCTTGATGCAGGCCATCGCCCGCCTTCCCCAGGGGGCCATCGTTCTGCCGGGCTTTGATTTCGAAACACCCGATCACGTCTGGGATGCCCTGGGCGATGCCCTGAGCAGTGAAGATCACCCCCAGTTCAGGTTCCGGCGCCTGATGGACATCCTCGGGATGCAACCAAACGACGTTGTGCCCTGGCACGGTCTCGATGTGCCCAGCGAAACCCGCAACCGGCTTGTTTCGCTTGCCTTGCGCCCCGCGCCCGTCACGGATCAATGGCTTGCCGAAGGGCCAAACCTGACCGGCATTGAAGACGCGGTTTCAGATGTCACCTTGCTGGAAGCCTCCTCCATGCGAGAAGAGGCAATAGCCATCGCGATGCGCCTGCGCCAGGCGGCAGAAGACGGGCAAACCGCCGCGCTCATCACCCCTGACCGTATGCTCACACGGCAAGTGACGGCCGCGCTGGACCGTTGGGACATCACGCCGGATGACAGTGCCGGCCAACCCTTGCAACTAAGCCCGCCGGGCCGTTTCCTGCGCCATGTTTCGAGACTGTTTCAGCAGAAACTCACTTCGGAAATGCTTTTGACGCTTCTCAAACACCCCCTGACACACAGCGCGGAAGGTCGCGGTGACCACTTGCTGCGGACCCGGGAACTCGAACTTTATGTTCGCAGGAAGGGCCTGACCTACCCGCAACCCGATATCCTCCAAGCCTGGGCCGCCGCCCGCGATCCCGAAGATCAGACATGGGCAGCTTGGCTCGTCAGTGTGTTCTGTGATCAGGAGATGCCGGGCGAGTGTGATTTCGCGGTTCGCCTTGAGGGCCACATATCGCTCGCCGAGCGGATTGCGCGAGGGCAGGTGCCTGAAGGCAGTGGTGAACTCTGGGAGAAAGCGGCAGGGCGCGAAGCGGCCAAGCTCGTGGCGCAGCTCAGGGAAAACGCCCAATACGCCGGCCCTATTTCCGTTTCCGACTACAGCGATCTGTTCGGCGCGGTCATCGCCAACGGAGAGGTGCGCGACCGCGACGAAGGCCATCCCAACATCCTCATATGGGGCACGCTCGAGGCCCGTGTTCAGGGCGCCGATCTCGTGATCCTTGGCGGTTTGAACGAGGGCAGCTGGCCCGAAGCGCCTTCGCCCGATCCCTGGTTGAACCGTAAAATGCGCCATGATGCGGGTCTTTTGCTTCCCGAACGTCGAATCGGCCTCTCGGCGCATGATTTCCAACAGGCCATTGGCGCGCCCGAGGTCTGGCTCACCCGCTCCATCCGCTCGGACGAAGCCGAAACCGTGCCGTCCCGCTGGATCAACCGTCTGACAAACCTGATGAGCGGATTGCCGGGGCAGGGGGGAGATACGGCCCTGCAAGGAATGCGTCAGCGCGGAAGCAACTGGTTGAAACTGGTGGCTGCTCTGGAAGACATCAACCCTGTCGAACCGGCCAAGCGCCCATCGCCGCGACCGCCAGAAGTGTCGCGACCGAAACAGCTTTCGGTGACAGAGATCAAACGCCTGATCCGCGACCCCTATGCGATCTACGCCAAACATGTCCTGCGCCTGCGCCCCCTCAACAGCCTGATGAAAACGCCGGATGCTCTTTTGCGAGGCATCGTGGTTCACGAAGTTCTGGAAACTTTTGTCAAAGAAGTCTCCGAAACACCTGAGAACCTGACCGAAGCCCGCCTGACCGAGATCGCGCACGACGTGCTTGCCGAAAACGTTCCATGGCCCGCCGCGCGTGCCCTATGGCAGGCCCGTATCGAGCGGGTTGCCGGACATTTTGTGCAAGGCGAACAGCGCCGTCGCGAAACGGCGGCCCCGATTGCACACGAACGTCAGGCCAAATCTCGCATCGACGCGCTTGATTTCACCCTGACCGCCAAGGCGGATCGGGTTGATGCTACAAACGATGGCCAGCTGATCCTTTATGATTACAAGACCGGCCGTCCACCATCGCAGGATGAACAACTCTATTTTGACAAACAGCTTCTCCTCGAGGCCGCGATGGCCGAGCAGGGGGGCTTTGACGATATTGATCCGACAGATGTGGCCGCTGCGATTTATCTGGGCCTGGGCAGTACACCAAAGGATGAACCTGCCCCCCTCGAAAAAACGCCAGCAGCGCAGGTTTGGGACGAGTTTATTCAGCTGATCGGCCACTATGCCGATGCAGACAACGGGTTTACCTCGCGCCGCGCCATACACAGCGATCGGGATGTCGGAGACTTCGATCAGCTTGCCCGATTTGGCGAATGGGACATCACCGACGATCCGATGCCGGAGGATGTGAAATGATCCAACGTGACGACGCCACCGAGCGGCAGGTTCAGGCCGCACGCCCCAATGAATCGACCTGGCTTTCCGCCAATGCCGGCTCGGGCAAAACCCGCGTTCTGACAGATCGCGTTGCCCGCCTGCTGCTTTCTGGTGTTCTGCCCCAGCACATTCTCTGTCTGACCTACACAAAGGCCGCCGCAAGCGAGATGCAGAACAGGCTGTTCAAACGTCTTGGCGAATGGGCGATGCTGGATGATGCGGAACTGCGCAAACAGCTTGATGAACTGGGCGTGGAAATCCCTCTGGATGGCACGCTTCTGCGTGATGCTCGTACCCTTTTCGCGCGTGCAATCGAAACGCCGGGTGGTTTGAAAATCCAGACGATCCACTCTTTCTGTTCCTCCCTGCTGCGCCGATTCCCGCTTGAGGCCGGGGTTTCTCCGCTGTTTGCCGAAATGGAAGATCGCGCCGCGGCCCTCCTTCGTGAAGACATCGTGGCCGATATGGCAGAGGGCGCGCAGGCCGATTTGGTACAGAACCTCGCGCGGCATTTCACGGGCGAAACGCTGGAAAGCTTAACCGATGAAATCGTTCGGCACCGCGACAGGTTTGAAACGCGTCAGAACACGGGCTTTTTCCTCGACCTGATGGACCAGAGTAAATCGCTCAGCCGGGAAGACATCGCTGCCAAAGTGTTTCTGGGCGGCGAGGGCGAGCTGCTTCAGTCTTTCATCGAGGTTCTCCGCACCGGTGGCAAGACCGACAACACCAACGCCGAGAAGCTGTCGAAAATCGGCGCGCCCACATACGAGGATCTCGGAAGTCTCGAAGGCATTTTTTTGACGGGCGCATCCGCAAAAGCACCCTTTTCGGCAAAGATAGGCTCTGTTCCGACCAAGGCCCTGCAAAAAGATCACCCCGATCTCGTGGCCAAAATTGATGCCCTGATGCTGCGCCTCGAAGATGCCAGACAATCGCGCCTTGCCCTCTCTGCGGCCGAGCGTGCCGCTGTGCTGTCGGCCTTTGGTCACGCCTTCCTTTCGGAATACGAGCGCCAGAAACAGCTGCGCGGCTGGCTCGATTTTGATGACCTCATCCTACGCGCGCGTGCCCTGCTGAATGACCGGGCCGTGGCAGAATGGGTGCTGTATCGCCTTGATGGCGGCATTGATCACATTCTCGTCGACGAGGCCCAGGACACCAGCCCGGTTCAATGGCAGGTGATTGAACGTCTCGCGCAGGAATTCACCAGCGGAACCGGCGCCCGAAGCGATATCGAGCGCACGATTTTCGTTGTGGGTGACAAAAAACAGTCAATCTACAGCTTCCAGGGGGCTGATCCCGCCGAATTCGATCGGATGAAAGAGGATTTCGCCACGCGCCTCGCGGCAACGGGCAAACCCCTGCAATCGCTTGAGCTCGAGTATTCCTTCCGCTCCTCTGCTGCGATCCTGAACCTTGTCGATCACTGCTTTGACGAACAGCTGCGCGCCGGTTTCCCGCAAGACATGAAGCACCGCGCCTTCAATGCCGATCTTCCCGGTCGCGTCGATCTGTGGCCCATAGTCGATCCTGCTCCAAAGGCGAAAAAGCATGAATGGTACATCCCGGTCGACCGGAAAAGCGAGACGCACCACACCGTCTTTCTGGCCAATCGTGTTGCCGATGAAATCGCGCGGATGATCCATGAAAAAGAGACTATTCCTGGCAAAAAAGGCGAAAATGACCTTTACGATCAGCGTCCGGTTCAACCCGGAGATTTCCTGATCTTGGTCCAGCGCCGCTCTGATCTGTTCCACGAGATCATTCGCGCCTGTAAGTCCCGCAACCTCCCGATTGCCGGAGCCGACCGCCTCAAGGTGGGTGCCGAACTTGCGGTTCGCGATCTCGGGGCATTGCTGTCCTTCCTCGAAACCCCCGAGGATGATCTCTCATTGGCCACGGCCCTGCGATCGCCCTTGTTGGGCTGGACGGAACAGCAGTTGTTTGACCTCGCCCATCGCAGAAAACCCAACTCGGTTCTCTGGAATGCCCTGCGCAACCGCAAGGATGAGTTTCCCGAAACGCTCGCCATTTTACGCGATCTGATGGATCAAACCGATTTCCTGCGGCCCTATGATCTGATCGAACGCATCCTGACCCGCCATCTTGGCCGCAACAATCTGCTCGCGCGCCTTGGAACCGAGGCCGAAGACGGAATCAACGCCCTGTTGTCCCAGGCTCTGGCCTACGAACGCAGCGCCGTGCCCAGTTTGACAGGTTTCCTTGTCTGGATGGAAACCGACGAGCTTGAAATCAAACGCCAGATGGACAGCGCCGGAAATCGTATTCGGGTCATGACGGTGCACGGCTCCAAAGGTTTGGAAGCGCCCATTGTCATCCTGCCCGACACCGGCAAGCGACAGATCCGCAACGATAGCCAGATTATCGAGGCCGGAGACTCCGCGCTTTGGGCAACACCTTCTGCCTCATCGCCACAATTCGTGAGCGATGCACGCGAGACAACAGCCCAAACCCTCAAGGCCGAGCGAAAGCGCCTTTTGTACGTGGCGATGACACGTGCCGAGAAATGGCTGATCGTCGCCGCGGCCGGTGATCTCGGGAAAGATGGAGAAGCCTGGTACGACGTCATCCGCCGTGGGTTGGGGTCGGTTGGGGCACAAACGATGCAGTTCCCCTTTGGCGAAGGCCTTCGATATTCGCACGGTGATTGGTCCGGTCAGGTCACCGACGTTGAAGAAGTGGCGCAGGACGTGCTTCCGGAATTGCCTGCCCTCTTCAAAACGCCGGCCAGACAACCCGAGAAGCCACAGAAATCCCTGAGCCCCTCTGATCTCGGCGGTGCCAAGGCCCTTGCCGGAGATGCCGGATTGGATGAAGAGGCGGCAATGGCGCGGGGAACCCATATCCACCTTCTGCTGGAACATCTGCCTGACTATCCAAGGGACCAATGGCCCACAGTTGGCACAAACATCCTTCTGGCGTCCGATCTCCCGCCACTCGCCGATGACATTGCCCCCTTGCTGGCAGAGGCCACGACCGTTCTCGACACCCCGTCAATGGCGCATGTCTTTACACCGCAAGCACTTGCCGAAGTCCCGCTTACTGCGAAGATCGGAGACCATCGTCTGCACGGCATAATCGACAGGCTGATCATTGAACCGGATCGCATCCTAGCCGTTGATTTCAAAACAAACGCGACGGTGCCGCCTTCGCCAGAGGCCACGCCCGAGGGTATTTTGCGCCAGATGGGCGCCTATACCCACGCGCTGTCCCAGATTTATCCTGATCGTAAGATCGAAACCGCGATCCTCTGGACGCGTCATGCAGAACTGATGTTCTTGCCCCACGATCTTGTGACACAGGCGCTTGTGACCACTGGATACCTTGACGCCAGCCAAGGCTCTACCTAGGTTCTGCCAAACGCTGCTATCCATTCAGGAGAAATCACATGGCAACCGTCGCTGTCACCGACGCCACCTTTGACGCCGAAGTCAAGAACTCGGACATCCCCGTAGTGGTGGATTTTTGGGCCGAGTGGTGTGGCCCCTGTAAACAAATCGGCCCGGCTCTCGAAGAGCTGTCGTCCGAGTACGAAGGCAAGGTAAAGATCGCCAAGGTCGATGTTGACTCGAACCCGAACGCCGCTGCGGCGATGGGTGTTCGCGGCATCCCGGCGCTGTTCATCTTCAAAGACGGTCAGGTTGTTTCGAACCGCGCCGGCGCTGCTCCGAAAGCCGCGCTGCAAAGCTGGATCGAAGAAGCCATCTGATCTTACGATCAATTTGGTCAAGGGGCGCTCCAATCGGGGCGCCCTTTTTCGTTCTGCGGCAAGGGCTGCCCTTGTGCGGTTTGCGCGCGGGCCTCATATAGGTCTTCAACAAAAGGAGAAATGTATGTCGCAAGACCAATTCCCCGGTTGGCACGGAACAACGATCATCGGCGTCAAGAAAGACGGCGAAGTGGTGATTGCTGGCGACGGCCAGGTTTCCCTTGGCCAGACTGTCATCAAGGGCACCGCCCGCAAGGTGCGCCGCCTGTCGCCCGGTGGATACGACGTTGTTGCTGGTTTCGCCGGTTCGACAGCAGATGCCTTCACTTTGCTTGAGCGTCTGGAAACCAAACTCGAAGCCACCCCCGGCCAATTGGCCCGTGCCTCTGTAGAACTTGCCAAGGATTGGCGCACCGACAAGTACCTGCAAAAGCTCGAGGCCATGCTGATCGTCTCGGACGGTGCCGACATTTTCGTCATCACCGGGGCAGGGGACGTTCTTGAGCCCGAACACGACGTCACGGCCATCGGATCGGGCGGCAACTTTGCTCTCGCAGCCGCACGCGGCATGATGGACAGCGACAAATCCGCCGAAGAGGTGGCCCGCGGCGCGATGGCCATCGCGGCAGACATCTGCGTCTACACCAATGGCAACCTGACCGTAGAGAAAATCACCAAATGACCGATCTGACCCCGCGCGAAATCGTTTCCGAACTCGACCGCTTTATCATCGGGCAAAACGATGCAAAACGCGCCGTTGCCGTGGCGCTGCGCAATCGTTGGCGCCGTAAGCAGCTTTCCGATGATCTGCGGGAAGAAGTGTACCCGAAAAACATCCTGATGATCGGCCCCACCGGCGTCGGCAAAACCGAAATCAGCCGCCGGCTGGCAAAACTTGCCCGCGCGCCTTTCATCAAGGTCGAAGCCACGAAATTCACCGAGGTGGGATACGTGGGCCGCGATGTTGAACAGATCGTGCGCGATCTGGTCGACAGCGCAATTGCCATGACTCGCGAACACATGCGTGAAGACGTCAAGGCCAACGCTCATCGCGGCGCAGAGGACCGCGTGATCGAGGCAATCGCCGGCGAGGACGCCCGCGATGCCACCCGCGAAATGTTCCGCAAAAAGCTGAAGTCAGGCGAACTCGATGACACGATGATCGAGCTGGAAGTGGCTGATTCCACGAACCCAATGGGTGGCATGTTCGACATCCCCGGCCAACCCGGAAGCCAGATGGGTATGATGAACATCGGTGATCTGTTCGGCAAAGCCTTTGGCGGTCGCACTGTGAAGCGTCGCATGACGGTTGCTGAAAGCTATGAAATCCTGATCTCCGAAGAGGCAGACAAACTATTGGACGACGAATCCGTCACCAAGGCTGCGCTGGAAGCGGTTGAACAGAACGGCATCGTCTTCCTTGATGAGATCGACAAGGTCTGCGCTCGTTCCGAAGCTCGGGGCGGAGATGTAAGCCGGGAAGGGGTGCAGCGCGATCTGTTGCCATTGATCGAAGGCACAACCGTCAGCACCAAGCATGGTCCGGTCAAAACCGACCACATCCTGTTCATCGCGTCCGGGGCGTTCCACATCGCGAAACCCTCGGATCTGCTGCCCGAACTTCAGGGCCGCCTTCCGATCCGCGTGGAACTGCGTGCCCTGACCGAAGATGATTTCGTGCGCATCTTGACGGAAACTGACAATGCCCTGACCCGTCAGTACACCGCTCTGATGAACACCGAAGAGGTGGTGGTCACTTTCACGGACGAAGGCATCGCGGCACTGGCGAAAATCGCGGCAGACGTGAACCAAACCATTGAAAACATTGGTGCACGGCGTCTCTACACGGTGATGGAACGTGTCTTTGAAGAGCTAAGCTTCACGGCACCCGATCGCTCCGGAGACGAGATCACCATCGACGCAGCATTTGTTGAACAAAACCTTGGTGAACTGACCAAGTCCGCAGACGTAAGCCGCTACGTCCTGTAAACCTCAGTGGCGTCGGAGATACACGTAGTAGGCTCCGGCGCCACCATGACGCACATGGGCTTCGGCAACCTGAAGCACCATCGCACCGAGCGGCGGCATCGCCAGCCATTGCGGCACATGATGTTTCAAAATACCGCGTCGCACCGGGATTGGCCCGTCATCCGGCTTGGATTTGCCTTTCCCCGTCACCACCAGCACAAGCCGCTTTCCCTCGGAAAATGACCGCATGATAAATCCAGTCAGCGCCGGATGCGCTTGTTCCTGGGTCATGCCGTGCAGGTCGATTTTGCCTTCTGGCAACATCTTCCCGCGCTTCATCTTGCCATAGACCTTCTTATCCATATGCAACGGCTGTCGCGCCACGCGTTCGGAAATACCGGGCAACAGATCATTGCGGGGCAGGGCGGTCTGCGCCCGAGAGCCAACTTCGAACTCTGGCACACGCGGCCGAACCGGTTTGATCGGCTTGGGTTTCGGCTTTGGCTCTTCGTGCCGAGAGCGTTCCGGGTGCATCCGATGCGCAGAGTCCGCCACCTTGCGCCAAAGATCTACTTCTTCAGGGGTCAGACGTCTTCTACTCACAACACGGCCTCGGGCAACATGGCATAGGCCCGCTGAATTGGCAGAAGAATGATCATTCGTCCACCATCTTTCAAACGTCCTGCCGCACGGCCGGCATCATCCCCGGTGCCAAAGAAAATATCCGCGCGCTGCGCGCCCTTGATCGCCGATCCCGTATCCTGCGCAATCATAAGCCGCCGCAAAGGCGTTTCACCTTCTTTTTCAACCCAGACAGGGGCTCCGAGCGGTGTGAACCTTGGATCAACGGCAACCGTTCTCATGGTGGTGATCGAACGGTTCATGGCCCCAAGCGGCCCTTGATCCGCAGGCACGCGTGTAACCTTGCGGAAGAAAACATAGGAATCGTTGTGGCGCAGCAGTTCTGCACCATCCACCGGATTGCGGCGCACCCAATTCTTGATCACCTGCGCACTGACCTGATGGGCTGAATAAACACCGCGCCGCACAAGCTCGACACCGATTGAGCGATAAGGCCGACCGTTTGATCCACCGTAGCCAACCCGAAGATAGCTTCCATCAGGCAGATGAATGCGGCCAGATCCCTGAATTTGCAGGAAGAAAAGCTCTACCGGATCATCAACCCATGCAATCTCCAGTCCACGCCCCACCATGGCGCCGCTGGTTTCGATCTCACGGCGGGTAAGCCAGCTGGTTTTGCGGCGCGCTTCCGGAGGTTGCCGATACAAGGGGTACCGATAGCGTTCGGTCGGAACCAAAGACCCATCCAGCTCAGGTTCGAAATACCCCGTGAACAGCGCATCCTTGCCGTCTTCGACCAGAACCGGTCGGAACAGCAGCTCAAAGAAACTGCGCGCATCTGAAATTTCACCCGCCGCCTTGCACAGCGCCTGCCAATCCGGGGCATCGAAATCCATGCAGGTGTTCTGAAACGTGGAAAGGGCCGCGGCATGATCATCCTCGGCCCATCCATCCAGATCTTTGAAATCCAGAATCTTGATCGTGGTTTCGGATGCTGCCTCAGACCCGACCATCGCCAGTCCTGCCAGAACAGCCGCCCGAAACCAGGAAATCATTCGCCCGTTGCGACAAGTTGCCAGTTGGGATCATCCGACCCCATGGCCCGTGCAAAAGTCCAGATGTCCCTTTGCTTTTTGACCTGGCGTTCGTCACCCTCGATGATGTCACCCGCACGATCTCGCACAACATGGGTCAATTCACCGATAAACCGAACGGTGATCTCGGCTTCGCGGCTATCCGTGTCGAATGTCGCATTGTGCAACGCCATTTCGCGCACACCGACAAATTCGCTCTCGACCGTGAGGCCTTGTTTCTCGCGCACCTCGACGACATGGGCAAAGGCATCATAAACCTCATCCGACAGGAACGGCTTGATCGAACCCAGATCGCCCTTCTCGAAACCCATCAGGATCATTTCATAAGCGCCACGCGCACCCTGAAGGAAATCGCTCACGCCAAAACTCGGCTCGATCTGCTTCATTGCGGCAAGCGCTGCGTACTCATCCGAATCTTCGGCAACGTGATCCACGATGTCCGGATCTGGACCGCCCTGGATAACCTCAAGTTCCGGACCACGACGCTCAGTTTGAACCTGTTGCTGGCGCGGTGGCTCAAACCCATCTCGCGTTCCCAAAACGCTCCGCAGACGGAGGATGAGAAAGACGGCAATACCAGCCAACACAAGCAGCTGAAGAATGGGTGAATTCATGAGTACCTCGAACAGGGCATGGAAACAGGCGTATACCGCACTTATGTAAGTCACAGGCCAGATCAAGTCCACTGGCTCGGTGACAAACTTGGAGATTGAAGAATATGTGGCTGTTCCTGGCCTTTGTCGGTGTTCCCCTGATCGAAATTGCGCTTTTCATCCAAGTCGGTGGGGCGATCGGCCTATTGCCAACCCTTGCAGTTGTTGTTGTCACGGCGATGCTCGGCACGTTTCTGGTGCGCAATCAGGGCGCTTTGGCCCTCGGCAACCTGAAACGGTCTTTCGAAAACCTCAATGATCCCACCGAACCCCTGGCACACGGCGCCATGATCCTGTTCTCCGGCGCACTTCTTCTGACGCCGGGCTTTTTCACCGATGCGGTTGGTTTTGCCCTACTTGTCCCGGCCGTGCGCGTGGCCGTGTTCAACTACATCAAGGCGCGCGTGAAGGTTCAAAGCTTCGCGATGGGATCCATGCACAGCGCGCAACAGCAATCCCACCCTGCCCAGGATGACGTGATCGATGGCGACTTTACCGAAGTCGACCCAACGAAACGACCGACGCATCAACCCTCAGGCTGGACTAAGCATTGAGGCGCGGTTTTCTTCCTGATAAAGCAGACCAGAGATTTGATTTATTCAGGAGAAAACCATGTCGGAAAACGACAACGGCGCGGCACAGGCGGCACCCCAGGTTCGCATGAATGTTCTGGCGCAGTTCATCAAGGACATGTCCTTCGAGAACATCCTCGCCCAGAAACGCATCAGCGGTGAAGCACAGCCCGACGTTCAGGTTCAGGTCAACCTTGACGCCCAGAAGCGCGAAGTCGAACACCAGTTCGAAGTTGTGACCAAGCTGAACATCACCGCCAAGACCAAAGAAACCGGTGACGAGATGTTCATCTTCGAACTGGAATATGCCGGCATCTTCCACATCGAAGGCGTTCCGGAAGACCAACTGCATCCGTTCCTGCTGATCGAATGCCCGCGTCTGCTGTTCCCGTTCCTGCGCCGCATCGTTTCCGACGTCACCCGCGACGGTGGTTTCCCGCCGCTGAACCTCGAAAACATCGACTTCATGCAGCTGTACCGCCAGGAACTGGCGCGTCGTCAGGCAGAAGCACAGGCCCAGGCCGCAGTTCAATAAGTTTCAATGGTCCCGCATTGCGGGGCTGTTACCCAAGTTTGGCCCACAAGGCATCGTCGCCCATTTTGGTAACGAAGTCTTCGTGGGCCTTCTTTTCGTCTTCGGTCAACCGCGAGGGCAGGGGGCTAGGGCGTGGTTTTGGCTGCCAACTGGTATCCTGAACCGTTTCCGTCTTTTTCGTCGCAACGGCAGACAGCGCAAAATCCGGCTGACGCCCGCCAATCAGCTCAAGATAAACATCCGCAAGGATTTCCGAGTCGAGCAACGCGCCGTGCAAGGTCCGGTTGGCATTGTCGATGCCAAACCGACGACACAGGGCATCCAGAGACGCTGGCGAACCCGGAAACTTTCTCCGCGCGATTGCCAGTGTATCCAGCGCCTGTTCCCAGGGTATCTGGGGCAACCCCATCCACTTCAATTCGGCATTCAGGAATTTCATGTCGAATGACGCGTTGTGGATGACAAGCTTGGCATCCCCCACGAAATCCAGAAACGCCTGGCCAATCTCTTTGAAAACCGGCTTATCACGCAACGTGATCGCGGCTGGATTATCGGTTTGCGGCGGCTCAAGAAGATCGGGGCCAATTCCGTGAACCTGAAACGCCTCCATCGGCATCGAGCGTTCGGGATTGATGTACTGGTGATAGGTGTTGCCCGTCGGCATGTGGTTGAACAGCTCCACACCACCGATTTCGACAATCCTGTCGCCGGTATTGGGATCAAGACCTGTGGTTTCGGTATCAAGCACGATCTCACGCATAGGTCATTCTCTCCCTGATGGCCTCGATGATCCGCGCCACCTGTTCACGCGCATGATCCAAAGTATCCGTGATCACCACGAAATCCGATCGCGCGCATTTCTCATCATTGGGCATCTGCTTTTCGCGGATCTGATGAAACTGATCTTCCGTCATCGTACCACGCGCCAGAACCCTTTCTTGCTGGATTTCAGGTGAAACAGAGACACATACGACAGCATCCATCGTCAGGTTTCCCCCGGTTTCGAACAGCAACGGAATATCGAATACCAGAATATCCGACGTGGCGACTTCGGCAAATTCCGCACGATCCTTGGCGACCAGAGGATGCACGATCTCTTCCAGCGTCTTCAGAACCGAGGCGTCTTTGCCGATCAGCTCTTTCAACCGTTCACGCGAAACCGCACCATCTTTCACTGCGTCCGGCAAAACGGCCTCAATCGGGGCCACCGCAGCCCCACCTTTGGAATACATGCGATGAACTGCGGCATCCGCATCCCAAACCGCACATCCGGCATCGGCGAAAAGCCTTGCCGTCGTCGACTTTCCCATGCCGATAGAGCCGGTCAATCCAACGCGAAACGTCATGCCAGCGCCGCCTCTCGGGTTGCGTCGTCCACAACCGGCCTGCGTCCGAACCAGCGTTCAAAGCCAGGAACGGCCTGATGAAGCAACATGCCAAGCCCATCGACGGTGGTGCAGCCTTTTTCTTCAGCGATTTCAAGTAGATGCGTTTTGAGAGGGTTGTAGACAAGATCGGTCACAACGGCATCTTTTCGCAAGCCATCCAATGGAACCCGAAGCTCGGGTTTACCAGCCATGCCAAGGGATGTCGTGTTCACGACAGTTGCCCCGTCCTCAAGAATATTGCCCGCTTGCACCCATTCCACCACAGAAAGCCGCGCACCAAAGTCCGCACGCAGCTGATCGGCACGCACACGAGTCCGGTTGGTGATCAAAATCTCTGGAACACCCGCATCCAGCAAAGAAGCGACAACAGCCCGCGCCGCGCCGCCAGCGCCAAGAACAACGGCTGGCCCCGCATCCGGCTTCCAATCCGGCGCGCCCTGACGCAGGTTTTCGATAAAACCGTACCCATCCGTGTTATCACCAATCGTCTTGCCGTCTTCGCGGAAAATCAGCGTGTTCACCGCCCCGATCAACGACGCGCGGTCCGTCACGTGATCAACAAGTTCCATCACCGCCTCTTTGTGCGGGATGGTGACGTTCGCGCCGACAAAACCCATCTTTGGCATTGCTTCCAGAACGGCTTGCAAATCGCCCTGAGCCACATCCATCGGAATATAGTGACCCTGGATTCCATAGGTCCGAAGCCAGTGGCCATGCAGCAAGGGCGATCTTGAATGCGCGATCGGGTGGCCGATCACCCCGGCAAGTGGGATCTTTGGCAGGCTCATGACATCAAATCTCCTCGAACCATGAGATAGTTCAATACTTCGATTAGCGGCATCCCGAGAACATTGAAATAGTCACCGTCAACGCGATGGAACAATCTCACACCTTCTTCTTCAAGCTTGTAGCCTCCAACACTCCAGCGAATGCTCTCCCAGTTTCGCTCAAGGTACTCTTCCAGATAGGCATCGGAAAAGTCCCGCATCTGCAGGCGCACCATGCCGATATGTCGCCAGACAGGTTCCCTCTCATGAAAAATCACCACGGCAGACAACAAGGTATGCCGTTTACCGCGCAACGCTTTTAACTGATCTCGCGCGTCTTCCACGTTCTTGGGTTTCGAAAACACCTGACCTTCGAAATCAAGCACCTGGTCACACCCAATAACCAGCGCATCGGGGTTCTTTCTCGCCACCTTGGCCGCTTTTGCTTCGGCCAATGCGTCGGCAATGTCACGTGGCGGCGCCTGTTCGGCCTCAAGGCCCATGCGCAACATTTCTTCGTCCACTTTCGCAACCTCGACATCAAAGGCGATGCCGGCGTTTCGCAACAGCGTTGCCCGGATCTCGGAACCAGACGCGAGGATGATGTGTTGTGACATGTGGATAAATCCGTGGGTTTCTCGTTGACGAAGCTAGGGCAGTTTTTCGGAAATTCCCCAAAGCAATGCAAGCTTGGGAAAACCCAGCCCATCTCAGCGAGTTCCCCAGTTTTTCCCCACGGTGAATTTGTAAAACTTCCAGCCTGTGAAGAAAGTCGTGGATACAGATTCGCTCACACAGTTTTCCACATTCTGCACTGCCCGAATGATATAGGTTAAGTATCTGAAATAATTTAACTAAAAATCGAAAAATGAATTTCGTTAAGATTCTTCGGGCAATTCATTCCAATGTGGAAAAACCTTGTGAAAAACGCATAATCCACAGGATTGGAGCAGCCTACTTAATCATCATCCTTTTATCTTTTTATTTATTTATTTAGAGAGGGATTAGTTCAGTCTGGAAAACCCGATGACCTACTTTCTCGTCGATATTTACCCGTACGTCTTGTCGTTCCATATCATGGCCGTTCTGTCCTGGATGGCCGGGCTGTTCTATCTACCTCGACTGTTCGTGTATCATGCTGAGAAAGCGACAGTCGGAGATCAGCTCGACGAGACGCTCCGTATCATGGAATACAAGCTCCAGAGATACATCATGGCCCCTGCCTCTATCGCCACGTGGCTGGCTGGGCTGACTTTGGTCTTCACACCCGGTGTCGTGGACTGGTCTGCCATCTGGCCATACACCAAGGGTGCTGCGGTTATTGCCATGACGGTGTTCGATCACTGGCTGATGATAAAGCGGAAACAATTCGGTCGTGGTGAAAACACCCTGCAAGGCCGATCTTATCGAATGATGAACGAAGTCCCGACTTTGTTAATGATCGTGATCGTTCTTTCTGTCGTCGTTAAATTCTGACGCGGTTTGACTCCCCTCCCAAGTTTCCTTATGTAATTCGGCAACTGGCCCGTCCGGGCCAAGTGTCTTCCGAATGACTGATGCAATCCACGGCCCGATTTGGTCGTGCGTAGGATGTTTCCCATGACAATTGAAAAACTCGCATTGGCAGATCTCAAGGCGAAAAGCCCCAAGGATCTCTTGGCAATGGCTGAAGAGCTCGAGATCGAAAACGCCTCGACAATGCGTAAAGGCGAAATGATGTTCCAGATTCTCCGCGAACGCGCGGATGAAGGATGGGAAATCATCGGCGAGGGTGTGCTCGAGGTGCTTCAGGACGGCTTTGGCTTCCTCCGTTCGCCTGAGGCCAACTATCTTCCCGGTCCGGATGACATCTATGTTTCGCCAGATATGATCCGTCAGTTCTCGCTGCGCACCGGGGATACGGTCGAAGGCGTGATGAAAGCGCCGGAAGAAAACGAACGTTACTTCGCTCTCATGAGCGTCACGAAGATCAACTTCGAAGAGCCAGAGAAAGCGAAACACAAGATCGCCTTCGACAACCTCACACCGCTCTATCCGGATGAGCGTTTGAAGATGGAAATCGAAGATCCGACCATCAAGGACAAATCGGCCCGCGTGATCGATCTCGTGGCGCCGATTGGTAAGGGCCAGCGTTCGCTGATCGTTGCGCCGCCGCGGACCGGTAAAACCGTTATCCTTCAGAACATCGCGCACAGCATCGAGGCCAACCACCCCGAGTGCTATCTGATCGTTCTGCTGATCGACGAACGTCCGGAAGAAGTTACCGACATGCAGCGCTCGGTGAAAGGCGAGGTCATCTCCTCGACCTTTGACGAACCGGCTGCCCGCCACGTCGCCGTTTCCGAGATGGTCATCGAGAAGGCCAAGCGCCTGGTTGAACACAAGCGTGACGTGGTCATCCTGCTTGACTCGATCACCCGCCTGGGTCGCGCCTTCAACACCGTTGTGCCGTCTTCTGGTAAGGTTTTGACCGGTGGTGTGGATGCCAACGCCCTGCAACGTCCCAAGCGCTTCTTCGGTGCTGCGCGGAACATCGAAGAGGGTGGCTCGCTGACCATCATCTCGACCGCCCTCATCGACACCGGCTCGCGTATGGACGAGGTGATCTTTGAAGAATTCAAAGGCACCGGCAACTCCGAAGTCGTACTGGATCGCAAGATTGCCGACAAACGCGTCTTCCCGGCCATCGACATTCTCAAGTCGGGCACCCGTAAAGAAGACCTGCTGGTCGACAAGGGCGATCTGGCCAAGACCTTTGTCCTGCGCCGCATCCTTAACCCGATGGGCACCACGGACGCGATCGAATTCCTGCTGTCCAAGCTCAAGCAGACCAAGACCAACTCTGAGTTCTTTGACTCGATGAACACCTAAGGGTTTCGCGATGGCCTATGTGCCTGATACGATTTTCGCTCTGGCAACGGCCCCCGGTAAAGCGGGGGTCGCTGTCGTTCGTGTGTCTGGCCCCTTGATTTCCAGGGCAGGGGAGGCTCTTGGCATTGGCCTTCCTGAACCGCGTCACGCCTCGCTCAAGCTCCTGAAGGACAAGGAAGGCCGCCGCCTCGATCAGGCGCTGGTGATTTATTTCCCCGAAAAGAACAGCTTTACCGGCGAAGAGGTGCTGGAGTTGCACCTGCATGGCTCTGTGGCCGTGGTGAACGCCGTGCTGCGCGAGCTTTCGGATGTTGAAGGCCTACGTCTGGCAGAGGCGGGAGAGTTCACCCGTCGCGCGCTTGAGAACGGCTGTCTCGACCTTGCCCAGGTCGAAGGTCTCGCCGATCTGATCGAAGCAGAGACCGAAGCCCAGAGGCGTCAGGCCCTGCGCGTTCTGTCAGGCGACTTGGGGGATCTTGCTGGCGGCTGGCGCGAAAAACTCATCCGTGCCGCGGCATTGCTTGAGGCAACCATCGATTTTGCCGATGAAGAGGTTCCGGTCGACGTGACGCCAGAGGTGCAGGGCTTGCTTTCGGAGGTACGCACCGACTTGGCCAAGGAAATTTCCGGTGTCGAGACGGCAGAGCGCATCAGGACGGGGTTCGAGGTTGCCATTCTGGGCGCACCAAACGTTGGCAAATCGACGCTTCTGAACGCTCTTGCAGGCCGTGAGGCGGCCATCACCTCTGAGTTCGCCGGGACAACCCGCGATGTGATCGAGGTGCGGATGGAACTGAATGGCCTTCCTGTCACCCTTCTCGATACCGCCGGCCTTCGGGAAACCGAAGACTACGTCGAAGGCATTGGAATCGAACGCGCCCGTCAGCGCGCCGAGGCTGCCGATCTTCGCGTCTTTCTTGTGGATCAGGGGGATCACCCCGATTTCCAGCCGCTTGAAGGAGACATTGTCCGCGCGGCCAAGGCCGATACCTTGGAGCAGTCTGACAACGCCGTCTCCGGAAAGACGGGGCAGGGGGTATCCGAGCTCGTGACAGCAATCACCGAGGCTCTGTCCGAACAGGCGGCGCGCTCTGGTATTGCTACGCGCGAACGCCATCGCGTTGCTATGACGCGCTCAAACGATAACCTCGCGGCTGCGCACGCGGTGCTTGCTCTGGGGCCGGATCACTATGAGATCGCGGCCGAAGAACTGCGCAGTGCGATTCGTGCTTTGGATTCGATTGTGGGTCGCGTAGATGTCGAGAACCTCTTGGATGAAATCTTCTCGAGCTTCTGCATCGGAAAGTAAGGAGTGTTTCACGTGAAACATTTTGACGTCATCGTTGTTGGCGGCGGACACGCCGGTGCGGACGCCGCTCATGCAGCGGCCCGAATGGGTGCGCAGACTGCCTTAGTCACCCTCAAAACCTCGGGCATCGGCGTGATGTCCTGCAATCCGGCGATTGGTGGGCTGGGCAAGGGTCACCTCGTTCGTGAGATCGACGCGCTTGATGGCGTCATGGGGCGCGTGGCTGACAAGGCTGGCATCCAGTTTCGCCTTCTGAACCGTCGCAAAGGCCCTGCCGTACAAGGCCCCCGTGCGCAGGCAGATCGCAAAATCTATCGCGAATCGATGCTGGCAGAGATCATGGCCACCTCGAACCTCACTGTGATCGAAGGTGAAGCCACCGATTTCCGCATGGAGGGAAACTCTGTTCGCGGTGTCATCTTGGCTGACGGATCAGAGCTTTCTTCGCACGCAGTTGTCCTAACCACCGGCACATTCCTGCGAGGTGTGATCCATATCGGCGATGTCTCTCGCCCCGGTGGTCGTATGGGGGATGACCCTTCCGTACGTCTGGCCGAGCGAATCGACAGCTTTCAGTTGCCGCTTGGCCGCTTGAAAACCGGTACGCCACCGCGTCTGAACGGCAAAACCATCAAGTGGGATCTTCTGGATTCTCAGCCCGGCGATGATGAGCCTACGATGTTCTCGTTCCTCAATAAGGCGCCTTCAGCCCGGCAGGTGGCCTGCGGGATCACCCACACCAACGAAAAGACCCATCAGATCATCCGCGAAAACCTGGACCGCTCAGCCATGTACGGCGGTCACATCGAGGGGGTAGGGCCGCGCTATTGTCCGTCGATCGAAGACAAGATCGTCCGCTTTGCCGACAAGACGTCGCACCAGGTCTTTCTTGAACCCGAAGGTCTGGATGACGACACGGTCTATCCAAACGGCATCTCGACTTCTCTACCTGTCGATGTCCAGGAAGATTACGTCCGTTCGATCTATGGTCTTGAGGAAGTCGAGATCCTCCAACCCGGCTATGCCATCGAATACGACTACGTTGATCCCCGCGCCCTTGATGCTGCCTTGTCGGTGAAGACCGTTCCTGGTCTATATCTTGCGGGTCAGATCAACGGAACCACAGGATATGAGGAGGCCGCCGCCCAAGGGCTTGTTGCCGGCCTAAATGCCGCGCTCTCCGCGCAGGGCAAAGACCCCAAGTATTTCAGCCGCTCGGACAGCTACATCGGCGTTATGGTCGACGACCTCATCACGCGCGGTGTCACTGAACCTTATCGCATGTTCACCTCCCGCGCCGAATTCCGCCTGTCGCTGCGGGCAGACAACGCCGACCAGCGTCTCACCCCGGTAGGGCTGGAGCTTGGCCTTGTCGGCGAAACCCGTCGTCGCGCCTTTGGTGAAAAACTCGATCGCCTGAACACGGCCCGCGATCTTCTGGAAGACGAGAGGTTCTCTCCAAAGCAAATCAATGCCGCGGGTATCTCGGTCAATCAGGATGGCAACCGCCGGACGGCCTTTCAGGTTCTCGCCTTCCCCGATGTCAGCTTTGGAGATCTGGAACAACTGGACCCGCGATATGCCTCCATTGATCCGGACACCCGCGCCCAGCTTGAGCGCGACGCGCTTTATGCCAACTACATCGAACGCCAAAAGCGTGATGTCGAAGCCATGCAGCGGGACGAGAATCAGGAGATACCCGCCGACTTCGATTTCGACATCGTCGAGGGCCTCTCCAATGAACTCAAAGCAAAGCTCAACGCGACACGCCCCGCGAACCTTGGTCAGGCAGGACGGATTGACGGCATGACGCCTGCGGCGCTTACCCTGATCCTTGCGCGTATTCGCCAGGCCAAGAAGGGAAAGATCGCGTGAGTATGAGCGCAGAAGATGTTTTGGGCCGCCTGAATGTTTCACGTGAAACATCGGATCGCCTCAAAAAGCTGGCTGATCTCCTCTGCAAGTGGAACCCGAAAATCAATCTGGTCTCCAAAACAACACTTCCCGATCTCTGGGAGCGCCACATCTATGATTCCGCACAGATTTTTCACTGCGCAGATCATCCTATAGATCATTGGGTGGATATCGGCAGTGGGGGAGGGTTCCCCGGATTGGTGATCGCCATCATGGCCGCCGAAGCCAATTCCCCGACCAAGCTCACCATGATCGAAAGCGATCAACGTAAGTGCGCCTTCTTGCGGACGGTTCTACGCGAGACCGGTGTCACGGCAAATGTCATCACAAAACGAATCGAACAGGCCGAACCCCAGAATGCCTCGATCCTTTCAGCCCGCGCTCTCGCAGATCTGGATCTCCTGTTTTCCTTTGCTGAGCGCCATTTAGGCGAAACCGGCACCGCCTTGTTCCCGAAAGGCGCCACTTGGCAAAAAGAACTGCGCAAAGCAGAGGAATCGTGGTCATTCAACCACGAGGTCATTACAAGTAAGACAGAAGTCGAAGCAGTTATTCTCAAGGTCGGAGAAATACGACGTGTCTGATCCCACTCGTCCCCGGGGCCCGAAAATTATCTCAGTCGCCAACCAGAAAGGTGGGGTTGGCAAGACAACAACCGCTATCAACCTTTCCGCCGCCCTTGCCGAGGCAGGGTGCCGCGTTCTGGTCGTCGATCTTGATCCGCAGGGCAACGCATCGACAGGTCTGGGTGTTGAAACCGAAGACCGGAAACTCACGACCTATGATCTTCTGCTTGAAGACATCAAACTGACCGATGTCATCCAGGAGACCGGCGTTCAGGGGATGGGAATTATCCCGGCAACCGTCGACCTGAGTTCGGCAGATATCGAACTGCTTTCCAACGAAAAACGAAGCTTTCTTCTTCATGACGCGCTGCGCCAGCCGGCAATGGATGCCTTTGACTGGGATTACATCCTGATTGATTGCCCTCCGTCACTCAACCTGCTGACGGTCAACGCCATGATCGCCTCGGATTCCGTGCTGATCCCGCTCCAGAGCGAATTTTTCGCCCTTGAAGGTCTGTCGCAACTCATGCTGACCGTTCGCGAAGTGCGCCAGACGGCGAACCCCAAGCTGCGCATCGAAGGCGTGGTTCTCACTATGTTTGATGCGCGCAACAACCTTTCGCAGCAGGTTGAACAGGATGCCCGTGACAACCTCGGCGAACTGGTTATGGAAACGCGCATTCCGCGGAATGTCCGCGTTTCCGAGGCCCCGTCTTTCGCCCAGCCGGTTATCGACTACGATCCTACGTCCAAAGGGGCCGAGGCTTACCGCGAGTTGGCGCGCGAACTTATGTCCAAGCACATGAAAATCGCTGCATAATAAGAAAAAGAGGAGAGCGCTGTGGCTGAGAAAAAGGGAAGAGCCCGTGGTCTGGGGCGTGGTCTGTCTGCGTTGATGGCAGATGTGACTGAAGAAAAGGTTCAGGAACAAACAGGCGAGCCGCGCCGCGCGGATATGACTGTCCCGATCGAAAAGATCGTACCCAATCCCGATCAGCCCCGTCGCGACTTTACTCAGGACCAACTCGACGAACTGGCCGCTTCGATCAAGGAAAAAGGCGTCATTCAGCCGCTGATCGTGCGCGAGCGTGAAGGCGGAACCTATGAAATCGTCGCTGGTGAACGCCGCTGGCGTGCCTCGCAGCTTGCACAACTACACGAACTGCCCGTCGTTGTGCGCGAATACAACGATACCGAAGTTCTTGAGATCGCGATTATTGAAAACATCCAGCGCGCCGATCTGAACCCGGTCGAAGAGGCGGCGGGCTATCGCGCGCTGATGGATCGGTTTGGTCATACGCAGGAAAAGCTTTCCGAAGCTCTCGGCAAAAGCCGCAGCCACATCGCAAACGTCATGCGTCTGCTTCAATTGCCCGAAGATGTTCTTGAGCTGCTGAAAACAGGGGCCTTGTCGTCTGGCCATGCGCGCGCCTTGATTACGTCGGAAGATGCGTCTGCGCTGGCCAAGAAGGTGGTCAAAGGCGGTCTTTCCGTGCGCCAGACCGAAGCTCTGGCAAAAGCCGCGCAAAACAAGCCGTCCGAACCAAAGCCCGCGGCGCCCAAACCCAAGAAAGACGCGGATACCGTTGCCCTCGAAGGGGATTTGTCGGCCAACCTGGGGATGAAGGTCATCATTGATCACAAAACCGGCGACGAAAGCGGTCAGCTGACCATCAAATACGTCTCGCTCGATCAGCTTGATGAAATCTGCCGTATCCTCAGCTCTACCAGCTAGGCCGCGTCCAGATAAACAAGAGAACCATGCTTAGAACACCGGCCTGAATGCCCAACAACATTGGGCGCAGGCCGATGGCGAGCGAAATTCCGAACACAACGACAATCGAGATGGTGGCAAGACGTTTTGCTGCTGGATTGATTGCGCCGCGCGATTGCCAGTCTTCGATCGGGGGGCCGAGGGTAGGGTGATCCAATAGCCAGTTGTGAAGCCGCTCAGACGATCTTGCAAAGAAGAATGCCGCCAGAAGCAGGAACGGGACGGTTGGCAAAAGCGGAAGAACGATGCCGATCACGGCAAGGGCAACGCAAAGCAAGCCAAGAACTGCCCAAAGTACCCGCATGTCTACTCCACCAAAAGCTCCGCAAGAACGGAATTCAGAACCATCCGGCCATTCGGAAGCACCCTCAACCTCTGATCGTCCCATTCTATGAGACCCAGATCCTTCAACGTGTCCGCTTTGGTGCTACCAAAGTCTCGGCCAGCCAACTGTTTGTAACGTAGGAGATCAATTCCCTCTGACAAGCGCAAACCCATCAACATGAACTCGATCAGCTGAGATTCCCGGTCAACGCATTCCCGGAGCGACTCTCCCGAGCCTGATTGCACGGAATCCAGCCATTTTGTAGGGTTGCGCCAGCTTTCAGCGGCGTATTTCTGACCATTAAATGTAAGGCGTGCATGTGCACCCGGGCCAATCCCGGCATAATCCCCATAGCGCCAGTAGATCAGATTGTGGCGCGATTCATTGCCAACTTTGGCATAGTTAGAGACTTCATAGCCCTCAAAACCGAATTCACCGCAGATATCGAATGTCGCCTCGTACATATCGGCCGAAAGATCGTCTTCAGGAAGGCCGCGCAATTTTCCTCGGGCATAGCGGTCACCGAACGCCGTGCCATCCTCGATCGTCAACTGGTACAAAGACAGATGATCAATCGCCATAGACAGGGCTTCGCGCAATTCTGCCCGCCAATCTTCCAGCGTTTGGTCCTGTCGTGCGTAAATCAGATCAAAACTAACCCGATCAAAGGTTGTGCGGGCGATGTCAAAAGCGGCTTTGGCTTCGGAAACCGAATGAATCCGCCCCAAACGCTGCAGATCATGGTCATTCAACGCCTGGATACCCATTGAAATCCGGTTTACGCCACCTTGGCGATAGGCCTCAAATCGTCCTGCTTCAACAGTGCCCGGATTAGCCTCAAGCGTGATTTCGACATCGTTGGAAGACGGCCAGGCCCTGCGCACCTTATCAAGGATCTCGGCCACGATCTCGGGATCCATCAAACTTGGCGTGCCGCCACCAAAGAAGACCGTGTTGAGAATGCGATTTGGAGTCTCTTGAGAGACTCTGTCAATCTCGGCCAGATAGGCTCTAAGCCAGCGTTTCTGGTCTATTTTTTGCGAAACATGGCTGTTGAAGTCGCAATAGGGGCATTTGGCCTGACAGAACGGCCAATGAATGTAGAGACCAAAGCCCCCGTTTTGCCAATCCTCAGCCAAAACAGCCTGCTACGAACTTGGCAACCGCGAGACCGCGGTGGCTGATCTTGTTTTTCTCCCAGCGATCCATCTCCGCGAATGTCACGGTAAGGCCTTCGGGAATGAACATCGGATCATAGCCAAAACCGTCTTTGCCACGGATCGGCCAGGTCAACGTGCCGGGCGCGACACCCTCGAACACTTCATCATGCCCATCAGGCCAAGCCAGAACCAGCGTACTCCGGAATTGTGCCGTCCACGGCTTTGGGGCGTCTTTCGCAATCAATTCGTCATGTGCGCGAGTCATCGCCATCATGAAATCCCGGCCATTTCCGGTTTCGGCCCAATCCGCCGTATAGACACCGGGCGCACCATCCAGAGCGTCAATCGACAGGCCGGAATCATCCGAAAGTGCCGGCAAACCGGTTGCCTTTGCGGCGGCATGCGCCTTGATCCGGGCATTCCCGACAAACGTATCCTCGGTTTCTTCCGGTTCGGGCAGGTTCATTTCACCCGCGCCTACCACCTTGACGCCATAGGGCTCGAGAAGGTGGGCCACCTCCTCGAGTTTTCCCTTGTTGTGTGTTGCCACCAACAGGGTTTTTCCGTCGAATTTCCGGGTCATGCCGTCGCCGCAAGCTGCGCAGAAACCAGTTCTTCAACACCCTTGTCTGCCAGGTCGAGAAGTTGGTTCATCTGGTCGCGCGAATAGGTCGACCCTTCCGCCGACATCTGGACTTCGATCATCTGTTTGTTGCCCAGCATGATGAAATTCCCGTCAACGCCGGCTTCGGAGTCTTCCGGATAATCCAGGTCCAGAACAGGCTGGCCCGCGTAGATCCCGCAAGATACCGCGGCAACCGGCGAAATCAGCGGATCGGTGATCACGTCGCCCGCTTTCATCAGCTTGTTCACAGCAAGACGCAGCGCAACCCAGCCGCCCGTGATCGACGCGCAGCGCGTGCCGCCATCTGCCTGGATAACGTCACAGTCAACCGTGATCTGGCGTTCACCCAACGCGACACGATCCACACCAGCACGCAGAGAGCGACCAATAAGTCGTTGAATTTCAACCGTTCTTCCGCCTTGCTTACCCGCGGCAGCCTCGCGACGCATACGCGATGAGGTCGAGCGCGGCAGCATGCCGTATTCTGCTGTCACCCAACCAAGACCCGAACCCTTGATAAAGGGCGGAACGCGCGCTTCGATCGAGGCGGTGCACAGAACATGCGTATCGCCCATCTTGATCATGCAAGAGCCTTCGGCGTGTTTCGTGACATCGGTTTCAATGGAAACCGGGCGCATTTCATTCAGTTCTCTTCCCGACGGACGCATGGCGATAATCCTTTGTTGCTTGGGCATGGGGATACAAGGCCGCAGCAACGAAACGCAACCCCGATTGACCTTTCTGCCAAGGGCACTTTAATGACATTCAGGACAAGGATGAGCCATGAGCGACAGCGCCCGCATTTTCAACGAAATGAACGACCGCTCGCGCGAAGTATTTCGCCGCGTCGTCCAGGGCTATCTGGATACAGGCGATCCCGTCGGGTCTCGAACCCTCACGCGGAGCATGTCGGAAAAGGTTTCCGCGGCAACCGTGCGCAACGTGATGCAGGATTTGGAGTATCTTGGCCTTCTGGACAGCCCCCACGTCAGTGCCGGCCGCGTTCCCACGCAGATGGGATTGCGCATGTTTGTCGATGGTCTTTTGGAGGTTTCCGATCTCGATGCGCAGGACCGTCAGAAGATTGACGCGACCCTTGGCGAAGGCAACGCCGATGTTGGCGGCATGCTCGACAGGGTTGGCGCGGCCCTTTCGGGTGTAACACAGGGCGCTTCTCTGGTTCTGGCGCCAAAACACGAGGCACCGATCAAGCATATCGAGTTCGTTAGCCTTGCGCATGATCGCGCCCTTGTTGTTCTCGTTTTTGCCGATGGGCACGTTGAAAACCGCCTTTTTACACCGCCGCCCGGACAAACCCCAAGCTCGATGAGGGAAGCGGCGAACTTCCTCAATTCCATGGTCGAGGGGCTCACGCTGTCCGAATTGCAAACAAGCGTGCGCAACCAGATCAGCCAGCGCCGTCAGGAGATCGACACCCTCGCGCGTGATCTGGTCGAAAACGGGTTGGCGCTTTGGGCGGATGATGAAGGCAGCCACGAGCGCCTGATCGTGCGGGGCAGGGCAAACCTGCTGGGATCGGAAGAAGAAGCCGAAGATCTCGAACGCATCCGCACCCTGTTTGATGACCTCGAGCGCAAGCGCGACATTGCCGAATTTCTCGAACTCGCCGAAGAGGGCGACGGTGTGCGCATTTTTATTGGCTCTGAGAACAAACTTTTTTCACTTTCGGGTTCCTCTTTGGTGGTGTCTCCATATATGAACGCGGATCGAAAGATTGTGGGTGCTGTGGGCGTAATCGGCCCCAAGCGCCTTAACTATGGACGTATCGTGCCGATTGTGGATTACACGGCGCAACTGGTTGGAAAATTGATTTCCGATCGCGGTTAGAGGTTGAGAAATGGCAGAACCGAAAAAAGACGAGTTTCTGGACGACATCGAACAAGCCGAGGCCGAAGAGTTTGCCCAGAGCCTGGACGAACTCGAAGACGAGGCGGTTGAACTGGATTCGCTGCGCGCTGAGCGTGACGAGTACAAAGACCGGTTCATGCGTGCGCTGGCAGATGCCGAAAACGCGCGTAAACGCAGCGACAAAGCGCGCCGCGACGCCGAGCAATATGGCGGTTCCAAGCTGGCCCGCGATATCCTGCCGGTCTACGACAACATGAAGCGCGCGCTGGACGCGATCACCGACGAACAGAAAGAGGCTTCGGCCGCGCTGATCGAAGGGATCGAACTGACCATGCGCGAGCTGCTGAACGTTTTCAAAAAACACGGTGTTGAGATCGTAAGCCCGGCCGTTGGAGACCGGTTCGATCCGAACATGCACGAAGCCATGTTCGAAGCGCCGCTGCCTGGCACCAAATCGGGCGACATCATCCAGGTATCGGCCGAAGGCTTCATGCTGCACGATCGCCTGCTGCGCCCCGCGCAGGTGGGCGTTTCGTCCTTCACTGGCTAAAAAACAAAGCCCCCGACGCAAGTTCGGGGGCTTTTTCTTTGGGATATTGGCGCGTGTCGCGCTAGCCCAGCTTTTCCTTCAAAGCATAAAGAACCTGAAGCGCCTCTCGCGGGCTCAAGTCATCGGGATGCACATCGCCCAGCATTTCCTCAACCGGCGAGGGGCCCTTGGCCGCTACCGGTTGCGGTGCCGGCGTCGCGGCGAAAAGCGGAAGATCATCGATCAACGCCTTCTGACCTGACCCTTCACGCTCGCCCTTTTCCAGAGCCTCCAGAACAACGCGCGCACGCTCGACAACGACTGGCGGTAATCCGGCGAGTTGTGCAACCTGCACCCCGTAACTGCGATCCGCCGCCCCTTTTTTGACTTCGTGCAGGAAGATGACCTCGCCTTCCCACTCCCGAACCGTCACTGTGGCGTTTTCAACACCGCCAAGCTTTTCAGAAAGCGCCGTCATTTCATGATAGTGCGTGGCAAACAGGGCGCGCGATTTGTTCACGTCATGCAGATGTTCCAGCGTGGCCCATGCGATCGACAAACCATCATAGGTCGCGGTGCCGCGGCCGATCTCGTCAAGAATAACCAGCGCGCGATCATCGGCCTGATTCAGGATCGCGGCGGTTTCCACCATTTCAACCATGAAAGTGGATCGCCCGCGCGCCAGATCATCCGAGGCGCCAACGCGGCTGAACAACTGGCTCACCACGCCAATCCGCGCTTCGGTTGCCGGCACAAAACTCCCCATCTGCGCGAGAAGGGCAATCAACGCGTTCTGACGCAGAAAGGTCGATTTACCGGCCATGTTCGGACCAGTCAAAAGCCAGATGCTCGCTTCATCCCCGCCGGAAAGATCGCAGTCATTGGCGACAAAAGGCGACCCGCCCTGCTTGCGCAAGGCCGCCTCAACCACCGGATGGCGTCCGCCTTCCACGTGAAAGTCACGGCTTTCGTTCACGTCCGGACGACACCAGCTTTCCTCAATGGCCAGTTCGGCCAACGCAGTGGCCAAATCCAGTTCCGCGAGCCCCCTTGATGCGCTTGAAACCTGTCCCGCTGCGTCCAGAATAGACCCTTTTAAGGTGTCATAGAGACGTTTTTCGATCTCAAGCGCCCGATTCCCCGCATTCAGGATCTTGGTTTCCATCTCAGAGAGCTCCACGGTTGTGAAGCGCACCTGATTGGCGGTTGTCTGGCGGTGAATGAAGGTCTCGGACAGCGGCGCGGACATCATCGCATCGGCATGTTTTGCCGTTGTTTCAATGAAATAGCCCAGAACGTTATTGTGCTTGATCTTGAGAGAGGCAATTCCCGTCATTTCCGAATACTGGGATTGCATCCCCGCGATCACGCCGCGCCCTTCGTCGCGCAACGTCCGGCTTTCGTCCAGCTCGTCATCGTATCCCGGCGCGATGAATCCGCCATCCCGCGCCAGAAGGGGCGGATCGGCCACAAGCGCCTGATCCAGCAGGTCCAACAGTTCTTCATGCCCCCCCAGAGCCTCTACCGCATCGGCCAGATCATCGGACAATTGTGCCGAATTCAGGCTCGAATAAAGCGATTCTGCTTGGTTTAGGCCATTTCGGATCGCGGCAAGGTCACGCGGGCCGCCTCGGTCCAAAGACAAACGTGACAGCGCCCGATCCAGATCGGGGACCTTCTTGAGGCTGTCACGCAAATCACGCGCAATCTGACGGTTTTCCACCATGTTAGAGACTGAATCGTGCCGACCCTGAATCACCGAAAGCCGCCGCGACGGGCTGGATAGGCGTTGTTCAAGAAGCCGGGCGCCACTCGGGGTTACCGTCTTGTCGATGGTCGCGAGCAATGAACCTGCCTTACCCCCCGAAAGCGCATGGGTCAGTTCAAGGTTCCGGCGCGTCGCGGCATCAATCTGCATCACGCCCTGCGTTGCTTCCCGTACCGGCGGTTGCAAAAGCGGCAGTTTGCCTTTTTGGGTCAGTTCAAGATAGTCGACAATTGCGCCGAGCGCCCCGATTTCTGGGCGGGTAAAGGTTCCGAAGGCATCCAGCGAAGACGTCTTGAACAGCGTCGCAACACGCTTTTCCGCACTGGTCGAGTCAAAAGACCCACGCGACATAGGTGTAAGGGAAACCCCAACATCCGAGACTGTTTCGTACAATTCCGCCTCTGATCCCTCGGCGACAAGAAGTTCCGACGGGGCCAGCCGCGCCAGTTCCGGGCCAAGACGCACGGGCGAAACGGGCATCACGTAAAGCGATCCGGTCGAAATATCCGCCCAGGCCAGCGCAGCCTCGTCCCGCACGGTCGCAAAGGCTGCAAGGAAATTGTGCCTGCGCGCATCCAAAAGGGAATCTTCGGTCAGGGTGCCCGGAGTAACAAGCCGCACAACTTCCCGTTTCACAACAGCCTTGTAGCCGCGCTTCTTGGCCTCAGCCGGGCTTTCCATCTGTTCGCAAACAGCAACGCGAAACCCTTTTCGGATCAGGGTCAGGAAATAGCCCTCGGCCGCATGATGCGGCACACCGCACATCGGGATCTCGGCACCGTCGTGTTTGCCGCGCTTGGTCAGCGCGATATCCAGCGCCTCGGCCGCCGCAACGGCATCATCAAAGAACATCTCGTAAAAGTCGCCCATTCGATAAAACAAAAGGGCGTCCGGATACTCGGCCTTGATCTCGAGATATTGCGCCATCATCGGCGTGACGGCCGGTTTGCCTGCGTTCACTGCTGTTTCCCCCAAGATAGTGCAGACAGACTTAGCAAAATCGTCGCAGAGGACGAAAGGCGAAAACGCGTTAAGAACTGGCGCAAACAGGTTGAGAGAGTCCGTAGGCTCGTCTATGACGCCTTTGACCCGAAAAAGGACGCTATTTGATGACCAAGACCAAAGTCACACCCGAAGAGGCCCTAGCCTTCCACCTTGAACCGACCCCGGGCAAGTTCGAGATCAAGGCATCGGTCCCGATGACCACCCAGCGCGATCTTTCGCTGGCCTATAGCCCTGGTGTGGCGGTTCCTTGCGAAGCAATCGCTGCCGATCCCTCGACTGCTTATGACTATACCAACAAGGGCAACCTTGTTGCGGTCATTTCGAACGGTACGGCGGTTCTTGGTCTGGGCAACCTCGGCGCACTTGGTTCTAAGCCGGTGATGGAAGGCAAGGCAGTTCTTTTTAAACGCTTCGCCGATGTGAACTCGATCGACATCGAGTTGGATACCGAAGATCCGGAAGAGTTCATCAAGGCGGTCAAGCTGATGGGCCCCACCTTTGGCGGCATCAATCTCGAAGACATCAAGGCGCCCGAGTGCTTCATCATCGAGCAGCAACTCAAGGCAGAGATGGATATTCCGGTTTTCCACGACGACCAGCACGGCACCGCCGTGATCTGCGCCGCTGGCCTTCTGAACGCGCTGTATATCTCGGGCAAGAAAATCGAAGACTGCAAAATCGTGCTCAACGGGGCAGGGGCTGCGGGCATTGCATGTATCGAACTGCTCAAATCGATGGGTGCGAAACATGAAAATTGTATCGTTTGCGATACCAAGGGCGTGATCTATCAGGGCCGTACCGAAGGTATGAACCAATGGAAATCGGCCCACGCGATCAAGACCGATCTCCGCACACTCGAAGAGGCCATGAAAGATGCCGACGTCTTCCTTGGTGTTTCGGTCAAGGGCGCCGTGACCCAGGATATGGTCGCGTCGATGGCGGATGATCCCGTGATCTTTGCCATGGCCAACCCCGATCCGGAAATCACACCGGAAGAAGCGCACGCAGTACGCGCTGATGCCATCGTTGCCACGGGCCGCTCGGACTATCCGAACCAGGTGAACAACGTGCTTGGCTTCCCCTACCTGTTCCGCGGTGCTCTCGACATTCACGCCCGTGCCATCAATGACGAAATGAAAATCGCATGCGCCGAAGCCCTTGCAGAGTTGGCCCGCGAAGACGTGCCCGACGAGGTCGCGATGGCCTATGGTCGCAAGCTTTCCTTCGGTCGCGACTACATTATTCCCACACCGTTTGATCCGCGTCTCATCTTCCGCATTCCGCCGGCAGTCGCCAAGGCTGGCATGGACACCGGTGTTGCCCGCCGTCCGATCATCGACATGCAGGGCTACGAAGACAGCCTGAAATCGCGGATGGATCCGACGGCGTCGATCCTGCGCAGCCTGAATGCCCGCGCCCGCAACGCGCAGGCCCGCATGATCTTTGCCGAAGGCGACGACCCCCGCGTTCTGCGCGCCGCCGTAACCTATCAGCGTTCCGGCCTCGGCAAGGCGCTGGTTGTTGGTCGTGAAGATGACGTGAAAAAGAAGCTCGAGGCTGCCGGCCTTGGCGATGCCGTTCGCGAAATTGAAGTGGTCAACGCCAAGAACACCCGCCACCTCGATACCTACGTCGACTTCCTCTACGAACGTTTGCAACGAAAAGGGTTTGACCGTCACGACGTGTTCAAACTGGCCGCGCGTGATCGCCACGTGTTCTCGTCGCTGATGCTTCAACACGGGCATGGCGACGGCCTCGTCACCGGTGCCACCCGTAAATCCGCCCACGTTCTTGGCCTCATCAACCACGTGTTTGATGCCGATGCAGAACATGGCGCTGTTGGTGTGACCGCGCTTCTTCACAACGGCCGCATCGTTCTTGTGGCCGACACGCTTGTTCATGAATGGCCGGATGAAACCGATCTGGCAAACATCGCCGAACGCGCAGCAGGCGTTGCCCGTCACATGGGCCTCGAGCCGCGCGTGGCCTTTGTCAGCTTCTCGACCTTCGGCTACCCGGTGTCGGAACGTGCCGAAAAGATGCACATCGCGCCCCGCGTACTGGACGCTCGCGGTGTCGATTTCGAATACGAAGGCGAGATGACAGTCGACGTCGCCCTGAATCCCAAGGCGCAGGAAAGTTATCCGTTCCAACGCCTGACTGGTCCCGCCAACATTCTGGTCGTACCCGCCCGCCACTCGGCGTCGATCTCAACCAAACTGCTTCAGGAAATGGCCGGCGCAACCGTGATTGGCCCGATCCTCTCGGGCGTCGACAAGTCGATTCAGATCTGCTCGACCGGCTCCACCGCCAACGACATCCTGAACATGGCGATCCTCGCGGCCTGCAAAGTCGGCTAACCGCGGATCAGCTTGAAGTTTTTGACGGGTCGGGCAAACTTGTCCGGCCCGTTTTCTTTGGCCCTCACACTTGGACAAACCCAATGGCGATCTACAATCTCGGTTCGATCAATGCCGATTACTTCTACCGCGTCCCGCACCTTCCCGCGCCGGGGGAAACTTTGGCGGCCTCTGCCATGAGCCGCGGGCTTGGCGGCAAGGGGGCCAACATGTCGGTCGCGGCGGCCCGCGCCGGCGCGCATGTGGCCCATATCGGCGCGGTTGGGTCCGATGGCGCGTGGGCGGTTGAGAGGATGATGGAATATGGCGTCGACACCCGCGCCATTGCCCGGATCGAAGAACCCACGGGCCACGCCATTATCAACGTTGATCCCTCAGGCGAGAACGCCATCGTCATCTATCCCGGTGCCAATCGCCTGATTTCCGAAGACCAGATCGGCCTTGTCCTATCCGAGGCGTCCCCTGGGGACACCCTGATCTTTCAGAACGAAACCAACGCACAGGTCTTTGCCGCGCAAACAGCCAAGAGCCTCGGTCTGCGCGTGATCTGTTGTCCTGCTCCTTATGAAACCGAAGCTCTGGAAGCCGCGCTTCCCTTTGCCGACGTCGTCATCCTGAACGAAGTCGAACTGAAGCAGCACAAGGCCGCCACCGGTGAAGCGATCGGGCAGGGGCGCGCGCTCAAGATCATTGTGACATTGGGGGCCCGTGGTTGCGTGTTGATAGACACTATTTCAGGCGAAAAGCACGAATTCCCCGCGCCCAAGGTCACGCCCGTCGACGCGACAGGGGCCGGTGATACCTTTGCGGGATATGTTGCTGCGGGGCTTGATCGGGGTCAGCCGATCGAACAGGCAATCGACCTAGCGATCCGTGCCTCTGCGCTCATGGTGACTCGCGAGGGCACTGCAGATGTCATTCCTGATCTTGCAGAGGTAAGGGCCGCCGGTTTTTGACAGGGGCGGCAGCCCGCTACCCGGGTTAAGCCCTTAGTGACCGACAAAAGGTGCCGCATCACCCCAAAGCTGCGCGACGCGCGCATCGCGGCCACAGGCTTCGCGATAGCGTTTATATGCTTCGGATTGGCGTTTCGGCCCGAACCGCGTCAGGACAAGCTTTGAACCCTTGTAGTAATCCTGGTGGTACGCTTCGGCATCGTAAAACCGGCCTTCCTCAAGGATCGGCGTCACAATTTTACGCCCCAGCGCACTTTGTGCTTCGGCCTTGGATTTCTCTGCAAGGGACTTTTCCGCCTTGTTAGAGACGAAAATGGCTGTTCGATAGCTGTTTCCACGGTCACAGAATTGGCCACCCGCATCCGTCGGATCAACCGAACGGAAAAACTTGTGCAACAGCTCTCTCCGGCTCACCACGTTCGGATCAAAAATGATCTTTACTGCCTCGTAGTGGCCCGAGCCTCCACGAGTCACATCCTTGTAGCTGGGGTTCTTGGTCTTTCCGCCGGTGTATCCGGAAACGGCTTCCTTTACGCCCTTCACGCTTTCAAAATCGCTCTCGACGCACCAAAAACACCCTCCTGCTACGATCAAGGTATCTTCGGCGGCTTTCGCTTGGGTGCCGTGTGCAAGAAGACCAATTGAGATGAGTGCTCCCAGTACAATGGGCTTAGCTTTGAGAACCAGACGCATGATGAAACCTCCTGATATGGAGTAGCCTGCTGCGCAACAACGCGAAGCACAATCCCATGCAATCGAATGTCACGGGTTGGTGACCACAGTTTACCCCTTGGAAGTCTGTCCTGAGGCTCCTAGCCTCGCGAGAAAGAGGGAGAGCTCGAAATGGACGATCACGTCACGACGCACCAGGCCGAAGACGATGCGCGAAACGAAAACATCCTGATCTATTTGAATGGTCGAATCGTTCCCAAGGCCGAAGCCGTGGTAAGCGTCTATGATTCCGGTTTCATGCTTGGTGACGGTGTCTGGGAGGGGTTGCGGCTTTATCAGGGGCACTGGGCCTTCCTTGATGAACACATGGACCGCCTGTTCGAAGCCGCCAAGGCAATTGATCTCGACATCGGCATGTCCAAAGACGCCGTGAAACAGGCGCTGGAAGATACCCGCGCCGCGAATGGCATGACCACCGATGCCCATGCCCGCCTTATGGTTACACGCGGTGTCAAAACCCGCCCGTTTCAGCACCCGGGCCTGTCCCGACAGGGGCCAACGATAACCATCATCATGGAACATTCCAGGCCATCGATCCCACGCCCGATTCGCCTGGCCACGGTACCCCATATCCGCGGCCTCCCTATGACACAGGACCCAAAGCTCAATTCGCATTCCAAGTTGAACTGCATCCTCGCCTGTATCGCTGCCGAAAAGGCAGGGGCAGATGAAGGCCTCATGCTGGATGTGAATGGCTTTGTGAATACGACCAATGCCTGCAACTTTTTCATCGTGCGTAAGGGCGAAGTTTGGACCTCAACCGGCGATTACTGCATGAACGGCATCACCCGCCAAAAGGTGATCGACCTGTGCCGCGCAGACGGCATTCCGGTGTTCGAGCGCAACTACTCACTCGTGGATACCTATGGCGCCGACGAGGCATTTCTCACCGGAACATTCGGCGCCCAGACGCCCGTGGGCGATATTGACGGGCGGCAGATTGGCAGCGGAGAAATGGGGCCGGTGACCAACCGCATTCGCGCGCTCTACAAAGATTTGGTCGCCCGCAATGTCGAAAGCTGAATCCCGCACCTCCGCAATACCGACGTAATACCGACGTGATACAGACAGGCAAAATCCGATGAAAATCGCCATGTGGTCCGGCCCGCGAAACCTCTCGACAGCCATGATGTACAGCTTTGGAAATCGCTCGGATTGCGCCGTCGTGGACGAACCATTCTACGCCGCTTACCTTGCCAGGACGGGCCTTGATCACCCGATGCGAGACGAGATTCTGGCATCGCAATCACTGGATCCCGAGGTGGTTTCCCGATCTCTGGTTGGGGAAGTTCCAGAGGGAAAAACCGTTTTCTATCAAAAGCATATGACGCAACACATGATCCCTGGCATACCAAGGGAGTGGATGAAAGACTGCGTCAACGTCTTCCTCATTCGTCATCCCGCCCGCGTCATCGCCAGCTATGCCGCCAAGCGTGAGAACCCCACGGTGAACGACATCGGCTTTCGTCAACAGGTCGAATTGTTCGATCTAGTTAAGGGGTGGGGGCAAACTCCAATTGTCGTCGATAGTCACGACATACGATATAACCCTATGAAAGAATTGAAAAAAATATGTACTAAGCTTGAACTGGACTTCGAAGATGCCATGCTCAAATGGCCCCGCGGCGGCCACAAGGACGATGGCGTCTGGGCCCCGCATTGGTACAGTGCGGTCTGGAACTCTTCCGGTTTCGCAGGGCCCGAAGGCCCCTTGCCGAGCGTCCCCCAGCATCTTCAAAAAGTGCTGGATGAGGCTATGATCTACTACCGCAAGATGCAGTCTGAGAAGGCGTGAAAGCGCGCAAAATCAGAAACTTAACTGATTAGCTTCCCAAGCTTCATCGCAACGCCCATATCGCCGGATACTTTCAGCTTGCCCATCATGACACCGGTCATCGGGTTGAGCTTCCCAGTCAACAACTTGGTTAGGTTGTCCTTGGAAATCCGAATGGTGCAGTCGGTTTCCTGATCCTCTGTGCTGGCTGATGCATCCTTGAGAACGATTACCCCATCGTCTCCACAATCGAATTTTAGACTGCCATCAAAGGACTTACCCGCCAAACCCGATTGAATTCCATCCGCAATTTGTTGCAACGCCATGTCTCACTCCCAAAGAAAACGCCCCGCCTAGAGTGCTAGGGGGGCGTTCATATTCAGGCAATGCTGACGTTGCTGGAGCTTACTTGCCCACACGCTTGTTGCGCATCGCGATCAGCTTGAGACGCAGGGCCTGCAGCTGGATAAAGCCCGCCGCGTCCTTCTGGTCATACGCGCCAGCATCCTCTTCGAAAGTCACGTGCTCTTCCGAATAGAGCGAATGCTCAGACCAGCGACCAACCGTCGAAGCCAGGCCTTTGTACAGTTTCACGCGAACGGTGCCGGTGACGTGCTCTTGGCTCAGATCGATGGCGGCTTGCAACATTTCGCGCTCGGGCGAGTACCAGAAACCATTGTAGATCAGCTCGGCATATTGCGGCATGAGCTGGTCTTTCAGGTGCATCGCACCGCGATCCATCGTGATCGACTCGATCCCACGGTGGGCTTCGATCAGGATCGTGCCGCCAGGTGTTTCGTAGATGCCGCGCGATTTCATGCCAACAAAACGGCCCTCAACGAGGTCAAGACGGCCAATGCCGTGCTTGCGACCGTATTCGTTCAGTTCCGTCAGAATGGTTGCCGGCGACATGGCGACGCCATTGATGCTTACCGGGTCACCCTTTTCAAAGCCGATCTCGATATACTCCGGAGTGTCGGGTGCATCTTCGGGATGCACGGTGCGCTGGAACACATAGTCGGGTGCCATTTGCGCCGGATCTTCCAGAACCTTGCCTTCGGAAGAGGTGTGCAGAAGGTTTGCATCTACAGAGAACGGGGCCTCGCCACGTTTGTCTTTTGCGATCGGAATCTGGTTCTTCTCGGCAAAGTCGATCAAGCGGGTCCGCGAAGTCAGATCCCACTCACGCCAGGGTGCAATCACCTTGATGTCGGGGTTCAGCGCATAAGCAGCCAGTTCGAAACGGACTTGGTCGTTGCCCTTGCCTGTCGCACCGTGCGCGACGGCGTCTGCGCCGGTTTCTTCGGCGATTTCAATTAGACGCTTCGAAATCAGAGGGCGCGCGATCGAGGTGCCAAGAAGGTACAGGCCTTCGTACTGCGCGTTGGCGCGGAACATGGGGAACACGAAGTCGCGCACGAATTCTTCGCGGATGTCCTCGATATAGATGTTCTCGGGTTTGATACCGAGAAGTTCTGCCTTTTTGCGGGCAGGATCGAGTTCTTCACCCTGACCCAGATCGGCGGTGAAGGTCACCACTTCGCAACCATATTCGGTTTGCAGCCACTTCAGGATGATCGAGGTATCAAGGCCGCCGGAATAGGCCAGAACAACTTTCTTGGGCGCGGACATGTTTTCTTCCCCTTATACGTATATCGAGGGCGCGATAACGGGTTTTCCACACTAGGGCAAGGTGCAGGCAGAACCATAGAAGAGAAATCGATCGAAATCCCTTAAATTGGCTTTGTTTACTGCGGATTTCAGCCTGGAAACCCTGTTGTTTCAGCCAATGCTGGAAGGTTTGGGAATAGACCGCTTCAGTTGTTTGAGCCGGGTCTCCAGCTCCAATTGAAACTCATTCAGAGAGTCCTCATAAGTTGCAAGCAAGCCAGGCAAATTAACGAGCTCCTCATTGCCCTCGGAAACCAGTGTTTCCCCTGTTTGGCAAACCAGCGAGAAACTGTTGAACCCAAGATTTAGAGCACAGCCTTTCAGAAAATGCAGATCCGCCTCCAGATTAGAGCGAGAAGAATTTTCCTCAAGCCGGCAAATTGCTTGACCGACCTCCTCCAGAAATAGCGCGACGACAGAGTCAAAATCCTCTGGCCCAATTTCTTCGTGCAATTCTTCAACGCGATCCCAATTGATCATTCCTTACCTCGCAGTCGCCCGAGACGACTGTGACATGGAATCCTTAAGAAATGAGCGCCACGACAAACAGTATCGAGCGCAGTTGGGTTGAGGTCTTGTTAAGGCACAACGTGATAACAATGGTCCTGTGAACTCGAGCGACTGTCCCGGTAGATCCACCTTTGTCACTTCAAAAGCACCAAGATGTACCAACCAAATCACCACCAAGAGCTATCAAGCGTGTGCTATTGGTCGATGACAGCCGGCTTCAACGTCGGATTCTATCCGCGTCCTTGGTTCGCGATGGGTATGAGGTTCATGAAGCCGCTTCTGGCGAGGAAGCGCTCCAACATTGCCTTCACCAGCGCCCAGATCTGATTATCAGCGATTGGGTCATGCCGGGAATGGACGGCCTCGAATTCTGTCAGGCTTTTCGGGCACTTCCGTCAGATGGCTACGGATATTTTATTTTGCTGACCTCCAAGAGCGAGAAGGCAGAGGTTGCCAGGGGATTGGAGAGTGGAGCAGATGACTTCATTTCCAAGCCGGTCAATGCGCATGAACTCAGGGCAAGGATCAACGCTGGTGATCGAATCCTCCGGATGCAGAAGGAGTTGACGCAAAAGAATGAAGTTATTTCCCAAACACTAGGCGAATTGAGAAGGTTGTATGGCTTGTTGGACAACGATTTGCTGGAAGCCAAAAAGCTTCAACAGTCTTTGGTTAAAGAGACTTTTCAGGTTTTCGATAGGGGGTCTGTTTCCTACATGCTTCAACCAAGCGGGCATGTAGGTGGCGATCTCGTTGGTCACTACAGGATTAGCCCCCACCAAATCGGCCTTTATGCACTGGACGTGTCAGGACATGGGGTCAGTTCCGCACTTATGACCGCAAGGTTAGCTGGCTATCTTTCGTCCAATTCCGCGGATCAGAACATCGCACTAGTTTCAAATGAGAACAGTGAAACAAAGTATCTCGCGCCTTCGCAGGTCGCCGCGAGGCTAAATAACATCCTGCTTTCTGAACTCGAAACGGAGCACTATTTCACAATGCTTCTGGCGGTTTTGGATCTTAAGTTGGGCAGAGTTTCGATGACTCAGGCTGGACATCCGCATCCAGTGATTTTGCGCAAAACAGGGAAGGTTGAATTTCTTGGGTCGGGAGGGTTTCCAATTGGCCTGATTAAAGACGTGGAATATCAGGAACTTGAAGTGGACCTCAACGAGGGAGACCGTCTTTTAATCCTGTCAGATGGAGTCACGGAATGCTCCGGGCCTGATGGTCACCTGCTAGGTGAAAGCGCCTTGTCGAAGTTGTTATACCAACTGAGAAACCAGCCCGTCGAAACGATGTTGGCCGACCTCCACAAAAGACTCATCGCCTTTTCTGGAAGTGAAAAGATGTCTGATGATGTCTCCGGAATTTTGTTTGAATTCAGTCCCTGCGCCCGTCATTGCAAACATGTGGCCGCAAAATGCTGATCGCCTGAATTCGCCAGAACCCCGATCGCCTCACTTGCTGGCAACCAAAAAGCTGAATGCAGGGGTTCAGTCGGAGGGCCCAATCGAAGCGCAGGTCTCGCGACATATATCGTACAGACCTTTTCCGCCCAGAGATCGTACTCTGGCATGAACACGAAGCGCCGAAATGCCCCCAAACGTTTCGGTGCGGAAATTGTCCAGCCCGTTTCCTCGTATACTTCTCTGTGAAGAGCGAAGACAGGGGACTCGCCTGGGTCGATGCCGCCCCCGGGCAGTTGGAATTCCGGATCCGGCTCTTCTTGAAATGTCAGAAGCATATCCGATCCTTGAAGCAGGACGGCATAGACGCCGGGTCGGGCCCGGTATTTGACATCGGCTCTCGGAGGTTGCCCAAATCGTCGTATCACGTTGCACCTCTTTTTGTTTGGCTTGCCGCTCCTATATAGTCGCGGTATGGCAAATGAAGGCCACTAGGGAAACCCCATGACTCTTGGAAACAAAATCGCCTGGGACGACACAGTTCTGCCGTTCCAGCTCGACAAATCGGATATTCGCGGTCGCGTTGCACGTCTTGATGGCGTGTTGGATGGTGTGTTGAAGCAACACAACTATCCCCCCGCCGTGGAAGCACTGGTTGCCGAGATGGCACTTTTGACCGCGCTTATTGGTCAGTCGATTAAGCTACGTTGGAAGCTTTCTTTGCAAGTTCAGTCCAAAGGCGCCGTGCGGATGATCGCAACGGATTACTATGGGCCACAAGAAGAAGGCGAACCCGCGCGCATTCGTGCTTACGCGAGTTATGATGAGAGCCGCCTGACGGATGGCGATCCCTTTGAACAGATCGGCGCCGGGTATTTTGCCATTCTCATGGATCAGGGCAATGGTATGACACCCTACCAGGGGATTGCGCCATTGGCCGGTGGGTCATTGAAGGCCTGTGCCGAGACATATTTTGCGCAATCCGAACAGCTGGCGACTCGTTTTGCCCTACGGTTTGGCAAGTCGATTGAGCCGGGTGTGCCAGAACATTGGCGCGCGGGCGGTATCATGCTCCAACACATGCCAAAGGCATCTCCTCATGTGACCGGAGAAGGTGGTAGCGCCGAGGGAGGCCTCCTTGCTGCGTCTGACATCCTAAACGAGGATGACGGAGAGAACTGGAATCGCGCTAACATTCTGCTCGATAGCGTTGAAGATCTGGAGATGATCGGCCCCTCCGTTTCCCCGACGGACCTGCTGATTCGCCTTTTCCACGAAGAACAGCCACGCGTCTACGATACGCAGTCTGTTAAGTTTGGATGTACGTGCTCCGAGGAACGCGTTCGCCAAAGCCTTTCTATATATTCGGCAAAGGACATCGAAAAGATGACCACCGATGATGGTCTGGTAACTGCGGATTGCCAGTTCTGTGGGGCGCACTACGAGCTTGATCCGAAGACGGTTGGATTCCAGGCGGAAGAGACCAAGGGTGAGTGACCCGCTAATTCCACTGAAACGGGCCCTTGCTCGTGAAAGCGGCGAGTCTTCGGATTTCGATCTCAATCCAGATGTTGTCTTGCCGGCGGGGCGTAAACTGCGGCCTGCTGGTGTGCTTGTTCCCATAGAAATGCAGCAAGGCGAGCTGCGCGTGATCCTTACCAAGCGCGCATCGCATCTCAAACACCATCCAGGTCAAATCGCCTTTCCTGGCGGCAAAAAGGATGAGGGAGATGTGGACGTCACGGCCGCTGCCCTTCGGGAAGCCCGCGAAGAAATCGGATTGCCTTCTGATATCGTGGAGGTTCTCGGAACACTGCCTTGCCACGAGACAGTCACAGGATTTTCCGTCACTCCCGTTGTCGCGCACGTAACTTCCCGGTTTGTTGTCACTCCAGAACCGGGCGAAGTGGATGAGGTGTTTTCGGTTCCTCTGTCCCACCTTGTTCAATCCGGTCGGTATTCGATCCAATCGCGGCGATGGCGCGGACAGAGGCGTCATTACTTTACGGTTCCCTTTGGTCCCTATTACATCTGGGGGGCGACGGCGCGCATTCTGCGCGGTCTTGCCGAAAGGATGGAAGCGTGATCCGGGTATCTGGTTCCTGGCTGGAGAACGAGCATACGCAAGCCGTGTGCAAGATGCTCACCAACGCCGGGTACCAAGCACTGTTTGTGGGCGGCTGCGTGCGCAACGCGTTGATTGGCGCAGAGGTCAACGACATCGATATTTCGACCGACGCTTTGCCCAAGATCGTTATGGAACTTGCCGCTGGCGCTGGGCTAAACGCGATTCCAACCGGGATTGAACATGGTACGATCACGGTTGTTTCCGGCCATGTTCCCCATGAAATTACCACCTTCCGCAAAGATGTTGAGACTGACGGTCGTCGGGCGGTTGTCGCGTTTTCCAAACATGTAGAAGACGATGCGCACCGCCGTGATTTCACCATGAATGCGCTTTACGCGGATGCCAGCGGGATCGTCCTTGATCCCCTGGGGGGATTGAAAGACCTAGACGCCCGAAAGCTGCGATTCATTGATGATGCCGATCAGCGCATTCGCGAAGATTATCTACGAATTCTGCGGTTCTTTCGGTTCCACGCTTGGTACGGCAATCCCGAAGAGGGCATGGACGCCGAAGCCCTCGCAGCGATTGCTGCGAATGTTGACGGGATTGATAGCCTGTCAAAAGAACGAGTCGGCGCAGAATTTGTCAAACTATTGAGCGCGAGGGATCCTGCACCGGCCTTGGCCGCAATGAATGCAAGCGGCGTGCTGATCAGGGTCATTGAGGGCGCCGAAGCAAAGGCAGTCGCGCCATTGGTGCATTTCGAGGGGTTGCTCGGGCTTGAACCCGACCCAATGCGCCGGCTTGCCGCAACCGTAGGCGAAAACCTTGGCGACGCCTTGCGCCTTTCCAAAAAACAATTGCGCCTTGTTGAGGAATTGCGGGAAGAAACCGGAAGTGCGCGCTCACTCGCCGAGCTCGGATACCGATTTGGCGCGTCTTTCGCGGCTTCTGTTATGGTTCTGCGATGCGCCATGTTGGAGATGCCCCTGGAGAAGTCATTGCTTGCAGAAATCCAACAGGGTGTGGCCGCTGTGTTTCCGATCAAGCCGAAAGACTTGATGCCAGCGTATTCTGGCCCCACCTTGGGGCAAAAGCTCAAGGAGTTGGAGCGCCGCTGGATCGAGTCCAACTTTCAACTGGATCGTGAGGCGCTTCTCGAAATTTAACTATCGAGAGAGTGTTTCATGTTCAGGTTTTTCGAGAACCTCGTTGATCCGTACTGTGCCTATGAGGACAGTGATACGCCTCCTCGCAAGCTGTTCCCGTTTCTCTGGGAATACTCTCAGCCTTTCAAAAAGCTCTTTGCGCTTGCAACGCTCATGTCGATCATTGTTGCCGCGGTCGAGATCATCCTGATCGGATATATGGGTCGTATTGTCGATTTGCTGTCCGGTGATCCGGCGCAGTTCTGGAGTGTTCACGGCTTCGAACTTGTTGTTGTTGGCCTGGCGATCCTTCTGTTTCGCCCATTGCTTCAGGCAATTGATGTTCTGCTTCTCAACAATGCGGTCATGCCGAACTTTGGCACGTTAATCCGGTACCGTGCGCATAAACATGTTCTGCGCCAGTCGGTCGGCTGGTTCGAAGGTGATTTTGCGGGGCGCATTGCGAACCGGATCATGCAGACACCGCCTGCAGCTGGCGAAGCGGTCTTTCAGGTGTTCGACGCCATTACATTCTCGATGGCCTACTTTGTGGGCGCGGCAATTCTATTGGCCGACAGCGATCCCAGACTCGTTCTGCCAATGCTTGGGTGGGTTTTCCTTTACGGGCTTCTTGTGCGTTGGACGATCCAAAGGGTTGGGCCTGCGTCTCAGCGCGCGTCCGATGCAAGATCGCAGGTTACAGGCCGCGTTGTCGACGCCTACACGAATATCCATTCGGTCAAGCTGTTCTCACATGATGAGCGCGAGATGGACTATGCCAAGGAGTCGATCGAATACGCCCGCGAAACGTTCCAGGCCGAGATGCGTATCTACACCGTCATGGATGTGGTTCTCGTGCTTCTGAACGGGGTTCTGATTGTTGCCGTTGTTGGATGGGCGATATGGCTGTGGTCTCAGGGTACGGCCAGTGTTGGTATCGTTGCCGCCGCGACTGCTCTGACGCTTCGGTTGAACGCGATGACGGGTTGGATCATGTGGGCGTTGACCAGTTTCTTCCGCCAATTGGGTGTTGTGGCAGAAGGTATGGAAACCATCGCACAGCCGATCTCGCTTGTTGATGTGCCGGGTGCCCCTGATCTCAAGGTCGAAGACGGCCAGATCGAAATCGAGAACCTGTCCCATCACTATGGCCGTGGCGCGGGAGGTTTGAATTCGGTTTCTTTGAGGGTCCAACCGGGAGAAAAAGTTGGATTGATTGGGCGATCCGGAGCCGGAAAATCCACTTTGGTCAAGTTGCTCCTACGGTTTTACGATGCGGAAGAGGGCCGAGTTCTTATCGATGGACAAGACATCGGGCGCGTTTCGCAAAACTCTTTGCGAGATCAGATTGGCATGGTGCAGCAAGACAGTGCGCTTTTGCATCGCTCGGTTCGGGAGAACATTCTCTATGGTCGACCTGATGCGACAGAAAGCGAGATGATCGAGGCGGCGCAAAAGGCGGAGGCGCATGATTTTATCATGGACCTGCGTGATCCCGGCGGGCAGGGCGGGTATGACGCCAAGGTTGGTGAGCGTGGTGTTAAACTCTCCGGCGGCCAGCGGCAGCGCATTTCATTGGCCCGCGTGATCCTGAAAGACGCACCAATCCTGATCCTGGACGAAGCGACAAGCGCTCTGGATTCCGAAATTGAAGCCGCCATTCAGGAAACGCTCTACGGCATGATGGAAGGCAAAACCGTAATTGCGATTGCGCATCGCCTTTCGACCATCGCCAAAATGGACAGAATTCTTGTGCTGGACGATGGACAAATCGTTGAAGAAGGCCCACACGACGAGTTGCTGAAGAACAATGGCCTTTATGCACGTTTCTGGGAGCGGCAGTCAGGCGGGTTTATCAGCATCGAAGGTGAAGAAGACGAAAACGGATGAAATGACAGAGTACAAGATCGAACGTCTGGGCCATCACGGCGATGGTATTGCTGAGGGTCCTGTATACGCGCCGCTGACACTTCCCGGCGAGATCGTTTCCGGGGAACTCGTTGGAAGCCGTCTGGAAAACGTCAAAGTCGTTGAGCCCTCTTCTGATCGGGTAAAAGCGCCCTGCCGCCATTTTCGCAGCTGCGGAGGGTGCCAACTGCAACATGCAAGCGACTCTTTTGTTGCCGATTGGAAAACCGATGTGGTGAGGCAGGCTCTTGCAGCTCAGGGACTGGAAGCAGAGTTTTATCCAATCCAAACGTCTTCCCCCATGTCCCGACGCAGGGCAGTTTTCTCGGCTCGCCGTACGAAAAAGGGCGCAACCGTTGGGTTTCATGCCCGTAGCAGCGATGTGATAACCGAAATTCCAGAGTGTCAGTTGCTGTTGCCGCAACTTCGCGACGGCATTGCAGCGGTGAAGGAGCTGGCCATTTTTGGCGGGAGTCGCAAGGGCGAGATGAGTGTGACGGTTGCCGTTTCCGCCAATGGGCTGGACGTCGCCGTAACTGGCGGCAAACCCCTTGATGGTCCGCTGCAAAACCTGCTCGCCCAGGAAACAGAACGCCATAAGCTGGCGCGATTGAGCTGGGATGGTGAGGTTGTTGCCGCGAGACATTCAGCCAGTCAGAGTTTCGGCCAGGCTCAAGTCATTCCTCCGGCAGGAGCATTTCTCCAGGCTACGGATGAAGGTGAAAAGGCGCTTTTGGCCGCGGTCGAAAGCGCGATTGAAGGCGCTGGGCGCAAGGGCATCGATTTGTTTGCTGGCTGCGGCACCTTCACGCTGCCCTTGGCCTTGAGACATGAGATGCACGCGGTCGAAGGTGCGCGCCCGATGATGGAGGCGCTGGATCAGGGTTGGCGCAAGTCGCACGGTTTAAAGAAAGTGACGACGGAAACACGTGATCTCTTCAGGAATCCGGTGATGGCTGAAGATCTTGACTATGACCTTGCCGTTGTCGACCCACCTCGGGCGGGTGCCGCTGCTCAGGTCAAACAACTGGCGGTATCCAATATTCCCGTCATCGCTTTCGTGTCCTGCAACCCGGTCACATTTGCCCGAGATGCCAAGGCATTGGTCGACGCGGGTTATGAACTAGATTGGATTCAGGTGGTTGATCAGTTTCGGTGGTCGACACACATTGAACTTGCTGCTTGCTTCTCTCGATGAGGCATCACGATATCGTGGAACGCCAGCCTTTTCTGTACTCGAAACCAGCAACACTGTAAGACAGCACCCAAAAGGATCGTTTCCATGCGCAGGTTCGCAGTTGCCCTATTGATCTTGAGTCTTGTTGGCCTTGCCGGGTGTGCGTCGAAGTTCAAGACTTACAATGGGCCAGAAGTTACGCGGATTCTCGTCTACAAAGACAGCCGCAAAATGTATCTGATGCATCAAGACGATGTTTTGGAAACCTATGACATCGGACTGGGATTTGCACCCGAAGGTGACAAGACGATTCTAGGTGACGGGCGTACGCCCGAAGGCGACTATATTATCGACCGTCGCAATCCAAACAGCGCCTTTCATTTGTCCCTGGGTATTTCCTATCCAAATGCGGCGGACAGAGCTTACGCATCTTCACAGGGAAAAGATCCCGGCGGTGACATTTTCATCCATGGCCGCCCCTGGAAGAACCGGAAAGGCGGACCTGATTGGACGGCCGGCTGTATCGCCGTTACCAACAGCGAAATGGAAGATATCTACGCGATGGTTCGAAACGGGACACCGATTTCGATCTATCCGTGAACCTGCGGAGTATCGACCGGGCTGCCCGTCACGAGTGTCCACCAGATTTTGCCGTTTGATTCCTGATACCAGGCAAAGCCCAAGTGGCGTGCTTCTGGGTTAAGCAGAATCGTACGTGTTCCTTCATCGGCAAGCCATGCTTCGATGGTTTGCATGTCGGTCTCATAGGTTTCAGAGATGTTTTCGCCAAGAAAACGACCAGTGTAGCCAACGCGTTGCACGCGCTGCAGAGGCGAAGAGCCGTCAGAGCCAAAGTGCCAAGGGCGGTTCTGGATGGACATGTCACGAGAGTGCGTTGCCGCCGCTGCGTTTAGCTGTGCATTCAATTCGAGAGCAGGGGCACCTGAAGCCTGACGCAGCGCATTGATGGAGTCGAGAACGCGATACTGAATTTTGGCTGTGCTGTTGGACGAGATCTTATACTGTCGCGTGCTGCCAGATCCGCCGGTTGTCGTGTCACAGCCTGCAAGCACAATTACTGCGGCGGTGAAAAGCGCAATTAGTCGCGTCATTGCTCGTCCCATCATTTTTCCTTTGGACTCACCTCTACCTTAGGGTCCGTTGCCTTGAAAACCCACATCAGCGTGACTTCGCCAAATGACAGGTGTTTGATTTGCGACTGCGGCTTTCACGCAATATTCTTTTGTGGAACAGAAATCCAAAGGGGTTTGGAGAGCAACTATGAAAGAAAATAGCCAAAAAGGATTTGGACGGCGCTCGTTCCTTGCGGCTGGTGCGGCCTTTATAGGTGCACCCGCGCTCGCACAGACCGAGTCCTCCACGACCGAAGTTGAGCGTGATCTCAGCGAGGTTGTCGTACGCAACATCTCAAGCTTTCGAGCACTGGATTGGACGCCTTATTTCTCCAATCTGAGAAATGGTGCCATCTTGGTGGATGTTACATCACGCGCACTGCACTATTGGTCTGAAGATGGTGAAACGTACAAGCTTTACCCATCATCTGTCCCGTTGACCGAGGATTTGACACGCCGGGGACGCACCAAGGTGGTGCGCAAGGTGGAAGGTCCAAGCTGGCGGCCGACTCCTGCGATGCGTAAACGCAATCCTGAATGGCCCGATCATGTTCCGCCGGGGCCTGACAATCCGCTTGGCACACACGCTCTTTACCTAAGCTGGACGTATTACCGTATTCACGGAACACACGATACACGCAAGATTGGCCGGCGTTCGTCCAATGGCTGCATCGGGCTCTATAACGAGCATATTTCGGAGTTGTTCGGTTTGGCCAAAGTTGGCACGCAAGTGTTGCTTATTTGACGACATTTTGGCCGTTGGGCCTTGAGAATCCGTATCTTGGGTTTGCAATTGATCTGAATTGCGGTTTAGACAAAGATACGAGGTAAGTCTTGGGTGCTTGTCGTCGCCCTCACACTATGGCGGCAAGCTTTTATCTGGAGGATAACATGAAAAAACTCGTTCTCGCTGCTGCTCTGACCGCCGCTGCTTCGACCGCATTCGCTGGTTCGATGGCTGATCCGGTTGTTGAGCCGACTGTAGTTGAAGCCGAAGCAAGCTCGTCGAGCGCTGCTATCTGGGTTCCGCTGCTCCTGATCGCTCTGGTTGCTGCAGCTGCATCGTAATTTTACGATACACTACTAAAGAAAAAGGCGGAGCCGATGGCTCCGCCTTTTTCGCATTCTGGAGGGGCTGAGCCGGCTTTAGCCAATCCAACCTTTCAGATTGTCCTTGATGATGTCCGAAAGGGCGGCGATGTGCGCATCCTGATCGTTGAGGCAGGGGATATAGGTGAACTCCTCACCGCCAGCCTCTTCGAAGCTCTCTTTGATTTCTTCGTTGATCTCTTCAAGCGTCTCGATGCAGTCGGACGAGAACGCTGGAGCAATAACTGCGATGCGCTTGACGCCGTCTTCCTTGGCAAGGCGTGCCACCTCTTCCACCGTATAAGGCTGTAACCATTCTTCCGGTCCAAACTGAGACTGGAACGTAGTCTTGAGATCTGTCTTTTCCCAACCCAAGCGCTCTTGCAATAGCCGCGTGTTCTTTTGGCACTGGCAATGATAGGGATCGCCCTCCATCAAGTAGCGGATGGGCATTCCGTGATAGGATACCACTAGAAGCTCGGGTTTTTGCTCGATTTCGGCATAGGCCGCTTCAACCGATTGCGCCAAGGCATCAATGTATCCTGGATTGTCGAAATATGCTGGTACCGTCCTGACCGCCGGTTGCCATTTCTCTTTCATCAAGGCGCGGAAAAATTCGTCATTGGCAGTGGCCGTAGTGGCGCCAGCGTACTGCGGATACAGTGGGAAAAAGAGTATCTTTTCACATCCCGCGGCAACCATCTCCCGCACTTTCGATTCGGTAGATGGGTTTCCATAGCGCATGCAGAAATCGACCATGACATTCTCGCCGAAACTCTCGTGCATTGAAGTGGCGACTTTTGCGGTCTGATCCTTCGTAATGGTCATCAGCGGGCTTTCGTCAAGCTCATGATTCCAGATCGACTTATAGGCCTCGCCGCTCGAAAAGGGGCGCTTCGTCAGGATGATTGCCTTCAGGATCGGTTGCCATTTCCATGCGGGGTAATCGATGACACGTTTATCCGAGAGAAATTGGTTCAAATATCTGCGCATTGGCCAGTAGGTGTAGGAATCCGGCGTGCCCAAGTTTGCAAGCAAAACACCAACCTTACCGCGTGCCACCTTTGGATGATCCGGCTGACTGTGTTCTGGGCGGGTTGCGGTGGTGTCCGACATGAAATGTCCCTTTTTCTTCAACGTCATCGCTGACCTAGTGCTTGGCCTGCTTGTGTCAATCTTTGAGTGGCGTTTCTACTGCGCCAAGTGCCTCGGCAAGACGGGCCGAAGCCGATCCCGGACGAAGCGGTTTGGGTTGGCTTTCATCAGGTGCCCAGCCTGTCAGGAACACCAGTTCAAAAGTCGCCGGTATTCTACCATCTTCCCCAAACTCGGATTCGTACAAGCTGGCAGCCTTGAGAAACACCGATTTTCCTGTTGGATGACGTAGGCGCCCCGAAAGCGCATTGGTTTCCCCCATCGCACGCAAGTCTTTCATCAGATGCCAGGGGGTTTTGTAGGTCACCTTCATGGGCACGGAATCGGCTACTGGAAGCGCAAGGCCGGCCCTTTGAAGCAAAGCTCCGAGATCCCGAATTTCCCCCATGGGGACGACGCGCGGGGAAAGCCCGTTTCTTTCTTCGCTTTCGGCCTGTCCGAGAGCGGCACGTAGTTCGGTGAGGGTTTGTCCTCCGAAGGTGACGCACATGAACAACCCGTCGCTTTTAAGGGCGCGGTGACATTGAATGATCTGGCCAACGGGGTCGTTTGCCCAGTGAAGGCAAAGAGCATGGATCACAAGGTCAAACGACTTTGGCTCCAGATCAAGAAGATCGGTATCAAGAACGACACGCGCATCAGGAAAAATCGCTGCCCAAACTTCGGGGAAGGGCGACACAACCGCGACATTTGTAAAGTCTCTGTTAACCAAAGACAGACGATCCTGAACATCATCGAAAGCAAGCTTCTGAAGAAACATCCCCTTGTCGCGATCTGCGCGAGATCGGTGCAGGCTAAGCGACTTGCGGTCGACTATTTCAGGCGTGGTTTGCATGGGCGGAACATATGTTGATGCAGGAAAAGTTTCAAACGCTCATCCAACTGCTTTTTCCTCCGCGTTGCGTGAATTGTGGCGCGTTGGTTGCAACGGATTTCGGTCTGTGCGGAGCGTGTTGGCACGACATGTTATTCATTGGAGGATTGGTGTGCGACAAATGTGGAGTGCCTCTTCCAGGCGAGGCCGAAACAGGTACCGAAGTTTGTGATGACTGCCTGAAAATTGAACGGCCATGGAAAAAGGGGCGAGCAGCTCTTTTGTACCGAGACAACGCACGCAAACTTGTTTTGGCTCTCAAGCATGGCGATCGACATGACGTCGCATATCCTGCCGCCCGATGGATGGCCCTGGCGGCCAAGCCTCTTGTAAAAAAGGACACACTTCTTGTTCCTATCCCACTGCACCGAAGACGCTTCTTTTTGCGGAAGTTCAACCAAGCCGCCCTGCTGACCCAAGCCCTTGCGAACGAGCTTTCGCTTCAATCGTGTCTTGATCTGTTGGAGCGCCCACTGGTTGGGGGAACAATGAAGGGCCTTTCAATGGATGAGAGGTTTGCCCGCATGCAAGGTGCCATCACAGTGAATCCGAAACACGAAGAACTCGTGGCGGACGCGAAAATACTATTGGTCGACGATGTGATGACGACTGGTGCGACTTTGACAGCTGCGGCTGATGTGCTCATTGAACACGGTGCCAAGGACGTGAACGTCATTACACTGGCGCGCGTTGCCAAGGATGCCTAAATTCCTCTCGAACGACATATCGACTGAGGAAACCATGTCTAAACCCATCGAGATCTACACCAGCCCACTATGCGGTTTCTGTCACGCGGCTAAACGCTTGCTTAACCAAAAGGGTGTCGAGTTCACTGAGATTGACGTTTTCCGCGAGCCTTCGCGCAAGGCCGAGATGATTGATCGTGCCAATGGTGGGCGTACGGTCCCTCAGATTTTTGTTGGTGAAACTCATGTCGGCGGCTGCGACGATCTCTATGCGCTGGAACGTGCGGGTAAACTTGATCCTCTTTTGGCCGCTTGATCCATGACGCGCGTTGCACTTCTGCAAATGACAAGTTCGGATGACCCTGTCGAAAACCTTCAGACAGTCCGCGACATGATGCAGGACGCAGCAGTGCAGGGCGCCGAATTTGTGCTTACGCCTGAAGTGACCAACTGTGTTTCCTCAAGCCGCGCGCACCAGGCCGGTGTTCTGTCACTTGAAACGGATGACGAAACGCTGGCCGGCTTGCGGGCTGAGGCACGTGAGCTTGGGATTTGGCTACTTATCGGATCACTCGCGCTGAAAACCGATGACAAGGACGGCAGGTTCGCCAACCGATCTTTCCTAATTGGCCCTGATGGCGAGATTCTCGCCAGATACGACAAGATCCACATGTTTGATGTGCAGGTTTCAACTGAGGAAACCTATCGCGAGTCGGACGGCTATCGCCCGGGATCCAAAGCGGTCGTGGCGGGAACTGCGTTCGGCAAAGTCGGGATGACGATTTGTTATGACGTGCGCTTCCCTGACTTGCATAGGCGGCTTGCAAAGGAAGGCGCGGAAATTTTGACTGTTCCGGCTGCTTTTTCCCATCTGACCGGAAAAGCGCATTGGGAAACACTTCTCCGGGCGCGGGCAATTGAAACAGGGTGCTTCGTGTTGGCTCCCGCGCAAACCGGCCTTCATTCTGCATCGCGTGGAAAACAGCGGCAAACACATGGGCATTCGATGGTAATTGCGCCATGGGGCGAGGTTCTGTTGGACGCCGGAACGAAAACCGGCGTGTCTTGTGTTGATCTGGACCTATCTATGGTGGCAAAAGCACGACGAAAGGTCCCGTCATTGACCCACGACAGAGATTTCGAAGGCCCCTGAATGAGCGATAACAATTCGTTGGCGATTTCATTGTTCGGTGAAATCCTGATGGCAGATCAGTTGGCACGCGCGCGCCTGTCCAAAGTTCTTCCAAAAGGAATGGAGCTTTCCCATTTTTCTGTTCTCAACCATCTGGCACCAGCAGGGGCTGAGCGCAGCCCGGCACAGTTGGCAAAAACCTTTCATGTCACGCGCGGCGCAATGACGAACACGCTCAACAAGCTTGAGGTGGCAGGCTACATTCACGTGCGCCCTGATTGGGATGATGCTCGCCGCAAGATCGTGGGGATAAGCCCGGCTGGTCGACAAGCCCGAGATGAGGCGCTGTCGGGAATCGCTCCGATGATTACCGAAATCGTGGAAGATCTTGGCGAAGATCGCGTGCGTGCGGCCTTGCCTATCCTTCGCGAATTGCGGGTCAAGCTTGATCAGACCTAATTCTGATCAGTCAGCCCGCACACTTGCCGTGACGTAGTTCACGCTGAGGTCGCGATCAGAAATCGACCATTGCCAGCTGATAGGGTTGAACACAAACCCCTTGCGATCCACCGGTTTGACGCCGGATTTCTCCAACAGATCGAAAAGCTCGTCCGGCGTGATGAACTTGTGCCACTCGTGTGTACCTTTGGGCAGCCAGCGCATCACGTATTCCGCTCCGACAATTGCGACAGCAAAGCTCTTGGGGTTGCGATTGATCGTCGAGCACAGATGCAGGCCACTGGATTTCAGAAGCGTTTTGCAGGCTGTGAGGTAGGAAAGCGGATCGGCCACATGTTCGACCACTTCCATATTGAGAACCACATCGAATTGCTCACCCGCTTCCGCAAGGGCTTCGGCTGTGGTGTGTCTGTAGTCGATGTCCAGGCCGGACTGTTCTGCATGGACTTTGGCCACGGGAATATTGCCACCCGCAGCGTCCGCTCCAACCACAGTCGCGCCGAGACGCGCCATAGGCTCGCTCAGCAGGCCGCCACCGCAACCGATATCCAGCAGACGGAGCCCCTTGAAGGGTTCTGGTTGCGAAAGATCGCGGTCGAATTCCGCGGCAACCTGGCGGGTGATATAGTCCAACCGGCAGGGATTCAGCATATGGAGAGGTTTGAATTTTCCGTTTGGATCCCACCACTCAGCCGCCATGGCTTCAAACTTTGCGACTTCTGAGGGGTCGACAGTTGATTGTGAGCCTTGCATTCTGATCTCCATATGCTCATTTGGGCCGCCTCACTTTATATAGGTCGGACATGGATAAAAACTCGGGCCAAAAGCGCGCGGTCAGCTACCTTTACCCTCCTGTTGAACCCTTTGACCAGAGGATGTTCGACAGGGGTGATGGTCATACAATTTATGTCGAACAGTCCGGTCGGCCAGATGGTTTGCCGGTCGTTGTTGTGCATGGCGGTCCGGGTGGTGGTTCGAGCCCGGCGATGCGGCGGTATTTTGACCCGAAAGTTTATCGAATAGTCCTCTTCGATCAGCGGGGATGTGGGAAATCCAGACCTCATGCGTCTGTTGAAAACAACACGACATGGCACCTTGTCGGCGATATGGAGGCCATTCGCGAGGCTCTCGATATCGAGTCGTGGATTGTGTTCGGCGGTAGTTGGGGGGCGACGCTTGCTCTCATCTACGGACAAACTCATCCTGACAGGGTGGCCTGTTTGGTTCTCCGTGGGGTTTTCTTGATGACGCGCCCGGAACTAGATTGGTTCTATGGTGGCGGTGCAGGTCATTTCTGGCCGGAGCATTGGGAAAAGTTCGTAAACCTCATTCCGGAAACTGAGCGCGGTGACTTGATTGCAGCCTATCACACGCGGTTGTTCAGCGGGGATCGATCGACCGAAGTCCGCTACGCGCAGGCCTGGGCCAAGTGGGAAAACGCACTCGCTTCCATGAATTCGGTAGGTGCAGTGGGCGAGCCTCCCGCCGAGTATGCACGGGCATTTTCTCGGCTGGAGAACCACTATTTTCAGAACATGGGTTTTCTCGACGAAGATAGCCAAATTCTTGGAAATTTGGACAAGATCGCTCATATCCCCGGTTTTGTCGTGCAGGGGCGCTATGACATGATTTGTCCACCTCAGTCCGCTTACGAGCTAACGTCTCGGTGGAAAAACGCACAACTCAGGATGGTTCACAACGCTGGGCATGCGCTTTCGGAGCCGGGCATCAGTGCGGAATTGGTCCGTGTTATGAACCAATTGGCACGAATTTGAGCGATTGATAGGTCCAGATTTTCTTTGGCTCTACCCCCAAAAAAACGAAAAATGGGGGAAACCCAACATAAAAACACACGAAAACGAAATTCTTATGGGCATTTAAGATTTAGAGGGTTTACAGGTTTCTGTCGCCCGTTAACCTGAAGCTAATCACAAAAAAGCCAACAGGTGAGGACAAGTGGCCTCGATATTGAAAATCATAGCCCAGCGTCTTGCGCTGGGGGTTTTGACGCTGTTCGTCGTTTCAGTCGTCATTTTCACCGCGGTGAACTTGCTGCCCGGGGATTTTGCGCAAGCAATCCTAGGACAGGGCGCAACAGAAGAAGCCGTAAATGCAATCCGCAAGGATCTTGGGTTGGATCAGCATCCTGTTTCCAGGTATCTGAGCTGGCTGGGCGGCGCTGTCCAAGGAGACCTTGGAAATAGCTTTGCCCAAGCGAACTTCGCGTCATTCGTAGGATCCGATGCTGGCTCTGGAATGGCCTCGGTTGCAGCGCAGATCGGCCCGCGGTTTGAGAACACCATGTTCCTCGCTGGCGTCACCGCACTGATCGCCGTTCCGATCTCGATCACTCTCGGTGTTTTGGCCGCCCTCTATCGAAACTCGATTTTCGATCGCGCAACGAACATTCTCACTCTCAGTTCCATCTCGTCGCCCGAGTTCTTTCTGGCGTACATTCTGATCCTGTTCCTTGCGGTTTTGAATCCAATGCTTCCGTCGTTGTCCAACATCTATGACGGAATGAGCTTTGGAGAGCGGTTTGAAAAAACGCTGCTTCCCGCTTTGACCCTGACATTGGTTGTTACCGCCCACATGATGCGAATGACCCGTGCTGCGATTATCAACCTTTTGGCCTCGCCTTATATCGAAATGGCACGCCTCAAAGGGCTTTCTCCGATGCGAGTGATCGTCAAGCACGCGCTTCCTAATGCGCTTGCTCCGATTATCAACGTGATTGCATTGAACCTTGCCTACTTGATCACGGGCGTCGTCGTTGTCGAGGTTGTGTTTGTCTATCCAGGCATTGGCCAGCTGTTCGTGGACAGCGTGAAAATCCGTGACATCCCAGTAGTACAGGCGTGCTGTCTGATTTTTGCAGCGGCATACATCCTGCTGAATTTGACGGCTGACATTCTATCGATCCTGTCCAACCCGCGTCTGAGGCACCCGAAATGATGACAATTCTGAATTTGCTTCTCTGGGCCGTTGGAATGGCGGCTGTGGGATGGGCATTCCGCTTTCTTGGCCAGAAGATAACTGGCAACAAGCCCTACTTCCGCGATATGTCTTATGGAGTCGCCTTTGGCTTTGTATTTGGGGCCGTGGTTCTTGTTTGGCTGGTTTGGTCCTATGTGCTCTCGCACTCGAGTGACGCTACAGTCGCCAACAAGTACTTCTTCCTCGGGAAAGCGGTAGAAGGCTTGGTGATCTTTGCCATCGCTGCGTGGATCTTCCGGATTCTGGGACGTTCCGTTGGAACGAATGCAACTAGAAAGCTCTTTCGCTCTATGCCTCTGACGGCGAGCTTTGGGGTCCTGACCATCCTGATCTACGCATTTGTGGCTATCTTTGCCGGCATTCTTGCACCTTACGGTCAGGAAGAAATTCTGGGTGCAGCCAACATTGTGCCCGGCGGCAATCCCGCAATGGGTGGCAATCCAGATTACCCGTTGGGAACGGACCAGATCGGTCGAGATATCCTGTCTCGTTTGATCTACGGTGCGCAAAATACGGTTGGTATCGCATTTGCAACCACTGTCCTCGCCTTTTTCATCGGTGGCACTCTTGGTTTCTTGGCGGCAACTCTTGGTGGTTGGCTTGATCAGATCGTTTCTAGGGCTGTCGATGTTCTTATGGCAATTCCGTCTCTCATCTTTGCGCTTTTGCTGATGACGATTGCGGCTGCCTGGGCGGGATCAGAGAAAGGCCTGCTGACTTTCTACATGGTTCTCATCATCGCGGTCATCGACTCGACGCGCGTTTTCCGATTGGCCCGCGCGGTTGGTCTGAACATCGTGGTGATGGACTATATCGAGGCTGCAAAGCTGCGGGGTGAGGGGTTGGGGTATCTGATTTTCCGCGAAATCCTCCCCAATGCGACAGCGCCGCTTCTGGCCGAATTCGGATTGCGCTTCTGCTTTGTGTTCCTGACCATCGCATCGCTTTCGTTCCTGGGTGTGGGGATCCAGCCACCCCTTGCGGATTGGGGGACGATGGTTCGCGATCTCGCGCAGTTTATCAACTTCGCTGCGTTCGCGCCGCAGGTGGCAAGTGCTCCGCTTCTGGCGGCAGGTGCCATCGCCCTGCTGACAGTTGCCGTGAACTTCGTAGTCGACTGGATGCTGCACAAATCTTCGGGTCTGAAAGAATAAGGGAGGCTGAGAATGTCTGAACAATTGCTCAAAGTTCGCGGTCTCAAAATTGAAGGCCGCAGTGATGAAACCTGGAACCAGATCGTAAATGGCGTCGATCTTGATTTGAAAAAAGGCGAAGTGCTGGGTCTCATTGGCGAATCCGGCGCTGGTAAATCTACAGTTGGTCTCGCTTCGATGGGGTTTACTCGAGATGGATGCCGGATTTCAGATGGAACCGTTGAATTTGACGGGATCGACTTGGTCAATGCTTCGGCTGCAATAAAGCGCGATCTCCTAGGAAAACGCATCGCTTATGTTGCCCAGTCCGCGGCTGCAAGTTTCAACCCGGCTCACCGTTTGATCGACCAGCACACCGAAGCTCCAGTTCAGCACAAAGTGCTGGGCAAGGCTGAAAGTGAAGCTGATGGTGTAGAGCTTTACCGTAAGTTGCGACTGCCAAACCCGGAGGAAATTGGCTTTCGCTATCCGCACCAGGTGTCAGGCGGACAACTTCAGCGCGCGATGACTGCAATGGCAATGGCATGCCGTCCGGACCTGATCATCTTTGATGAGCCAACAACAGCGTTGGACGTAACGACCCAGATTGAGGTTCTCGCGTCGATCCGCGAGATCGTCGAGGAATTCGATACGGCCGCGATCTATATCACGCACGATCTTGCGGTCGTGGCGCAGATGGCTGACAAGATCAAAGTGCTCCTCAAGGGCGATGAGGTCGAAGAGGCGGAAACCCGCAAGATGCTCTCTGACCCTCAAGAGGATTACACGAAATCTCTCTGGGCAGTTCGAAGCTTCAAGCGCCCGCAAAAACCTGCTGTGCACACTTCGGCAACCCCGGTGATTTCCGTGCAGAACGTGACTGCTGCTTATGGCAAAATTCCGGTGCTGCACGATGTCAGCTTCGACATTCATGAAGGTCGGACAGTTGCAGTGGTTGGTGAGTCCGGTTCGGGCAAATCGACCACGGCGCGTTGTATCACTGGCTTGCTGCCGCCCAAGCAGGGTCATGTGGAATTTGACGGCGAGGCACTTCCGCTCGACTACCGCAAGCGGAGCAAAATGCAGCTGCGTCAGGCGCAGATGATCTATCAGATGGCAGATACGGCTCTGAACCCACGCAAAACGATCGGCGAGCTAATTGGACGACCCGTTCAGTTTTACATGGGACTGACGGGTGCGGAAAAACGCAAGCGCGTAGAATATCTCCTGGAAGAAATCGAGCTTGAACCGTCGCAGTACTATAATCGTCTGCCGTCCGAGCTGTCGGGGGGACAGAAACAGCGTATCGGTATCGCCCGCGCTCTTGCTGCCGAGCCTAAGTTCATCATTTGCGACGAGGTAACATCCGCGCTCGACCAATTGGTCGCCGAAGGTATCCTCAAGCTACTTGCCAAGCTGCAAGATGAGCTTAACTTGTCCTACATGTTCATCACACACGATCTCGCTACAGTGAAATCAATTGCCGACGAGGTTGTCGTGATGAAAGACGGGCGCGTTGTTGAGCAGGGTCTCAAAAACGACATGTTCACACCTCCGCACCATCCCTACACCGATCTTCTGCTCAGCTCGGTTCCGGAAATGGATCCGGATTGGCTCACCAATCTGCTCAATGAACGTGGAGTTGATAACATCGGCGACGCCGCCGTTGATAAGATGTAATTCGAATCGCCCGGTGAACGGGCGGCTTACTAATCGGTGAAAAAGCCGAACAACCAACATGGGAGTAATCTAATGACGAATATCAGCAGACGTGGCCTGCTTAAGACCGGTGCAGCCGCTGGCGTTCTTGCGGCAACCGGTATGCCGGTTTCTGCAATGCCCAAGCGTGGTGGTACCCTGCGTCTTGGTCTTGCTGGCGCCAACACTTCGGATAGCTGGGATAGCCGTACACACTCGGACAGCTATATGATCATGGCCTGTCATGGCGCAGTTTTTGATACCCTGACTCAGGTTGCCGCAAGTGGCGAACTGGCCGGCGAATTGGCTGAGAGCTGGGAAGCTACCCCCGACGCCAAAACCTGGACGTTCAATCTGCGCAAGGGTGTGACTTTCCACAACGGCAAGGCGTTTGGCGCTGACGACGTGATCGAATCACTGAACATGCACGTGGCCGAGGGCGCGAAATCGGCGGCGAAACCAATCGTTTCGGCTATTACCGAAATGAAGAAGATGGGAGACCATCAGGTTCAGATGACTCTGAAAGCGGGTAATGCGGACTTCCCGTTCCTTCTTTCCGATTATCACATCTGTATGTATCCGGCCGGTCAGGTGGACGAAGCCATTGCAAATGGCATCGGCACCGGCCTCTACAAGGTTGAGAGCTTCAACCCCGGCGTTCGTACCCTGCTGAGCCGTGTTGACGGCCACTACAAGGATGGCAAAGAAGGTTGGTTCGACTCGGTTGAACTGATTGCGATCAACGATTCTTCGGCGCGCATGAATGCTCTGATGACCGGTCAGGTAGACGCGGTGAACCGCGTTGACTTCAAGACCGAGCCGCTCATGAAGGCCAACCCGATGATCAACATCTTCGAGGTGACCGGCAACCAGCACTTTACCTTCCCGATGCTGACCGCACTGGAGCCCTTCAACAATGTGGACGTGCGCAAAGCTCTGAAGCACTCAATCAACCGTCAGGAAATGGTCGACAAGATCCTTCTGGGTCACGGTGCCGTTGCGAACGATATTCCGATTGGTCCTGCGAACCAGTACTTCGCGTCGGATCTTCCGCTGAACGACTATGATCCGGATAAAGCCAAGCACCACCTCAAAAAGGCCGGCCTCGATGGCCTGAAAGTTGATCTCTCGGCTTCGGATGCGGCCTTCCCGGGCGCAGTGGACGCAGCGCAACTGTATCAGGCTTCCGCCAAGGCTTCCGGTATTGATATCAACGTGGTTCAGGAACCGGCTGACGGCTACTGGTCGAACGTCTGGCTCAAGAAACCGTGGTGTGCTTGCTACTGGTCGGGTCGTGCAACCGAGGATTGGATGTTCTCGACCGCCTACGAAACTGGTGTTCCGTGGAATGACTCGGGTTGGGAAAACGCACGCTTCCAGGAACTGCTCCTGACTGCGCGCGCCGAACTGGACAGCGGCAAGCGCCGCATGATGTATCACGAGATGCAGGCGTTGATGTCGTCGGAAGGCGGGACCGTAATTCCGATGTACGCGAACTATGTGGATGCGCACAGCACCAAGCTGACCAACTCGGGAACGATTGGTAACGTGTTCCAGATGGATAGCTCGCGTCTCATCGAGCGTTGGTGGTTCGCTTAATTCCGCCCAAAAATCTTAGGAAACGCCCCGCATTTGCGGGGCGTTTTCACATAGACCTTGCAGACTCGCTGCATCGCGCGTATATGCCTTTTCAACAGCGGTGCGCTGGGGGATGTACTCCCAACGCTCCATCGGAAAGTTCGACGGGCCGCTGGCCCGTTTTTTTGTGTTTGGAAAGCTACGATGAGTGACCTGATTGCCAAAACTGCGATAGATCGCAAACTGGCCGAGATCATATCTCCTGTCATTGAAGACATGGGGTTCGAGCTCGTACGCCTGCGTCTTCAAGGTGGCAGCACACATACTCTGCAGATCATGGCCGAGCGCCCCACTGGAGGCATCGAGGTCGACGAGTGTGCCGATATCTCGAATGCAGTGAGTGCGGTTCTGGATGTCGAAGACCCGCTTTCGGATTCGTATGTGCTCGAAGTCGGCAGCCCCGGTATCGACCGGCCCCTTACCCGCCTCAAGGATTTCGAGACCTTCGAGGGCTACGACGCGAAGATCGAAACCGCCGAGTTGATCGATGGCCGCAAACGCTTTAAGGGCGTTCTGGCTGGCGTCGAAGGTGAAGAGGTGCTCATCAACCTCGAGTCACAGGGCGAGACGGTAACTGTCGGTCTGCAATTTGATTGGTTGGCAGATGCCAAACTGGTCATGACTGACGAACTGATCAAGGAGATGCTGCGGCAGCGCAAGGCGGCAGGCACCCTGAACGAAGACCAATTTGACGAGATTGAAACCGAAAACGGTTCCGAGGAGGACTGACAATGGCAATTACCTCTGCAAACCAGCTTGAGTTGCTGCAAACCGCCGAGGCTGTCGCTCGCGAGAAGATGATCGACCCGGGCCTGGTTGTGGAAGCGATGGAAGAGTCCCTCGCGCGTGCAGCCAAGTCGCGTTATGGCGCGGAAATGGATATCCGTGTCAGCATCGATCGCAAGACGGGTAAGGCAACCTTCACCCGTGTTCGCACCGTGGTCGAAGAAGAAGAGCTTGAAAACTACCAAGCTGAGTTCACTGTTGAGCAGGCCAAGCAGTATCTGGATGATCCCAAGGTTGGCGATCAATTCATCGAAGAAGTGCCGCCGGTCGAAATGGGCCGCATTGCTGCGCAGTCCGCAAAGCAGGTCATTCTTCAAAAGGTCCGCGAAGCCGAGCGTGATCGCCAGTACGACGAATTCAAGGACCGCGCAGGCACCATCATCAATGGTGTTGTTAAGCGCGAAGAATACGGCAATGTCATCGTGGATGTGGGCCGTGGCGAGGGTATCCTGCGCCGCAACGAGAAAATCGGCCGCGAAAGCTATCGCCCGAATGACCGTGTGCGCTGCTTCATCAAGGATGTGCGCCGCGAGACCCGTGGCCCGCAGATCTTCCTGTCGCGCACCGCGCCGGAATTCATGGCTGAACTGTTCAAGATGGAAGTGCCGGAAATCTATGACGGCATTATCGAGATCAAGGCCGTCGCCCGTGATCCCGGTTCCCGCGCCAAGATCGCCGTGATCTCTTATGACGGTTCGATTGATCCTGTCGGCGCCTGTGTTGGTATGCGAGGTTCGCGTGTGCAGGCCGTTGTGAACGAGCTTCAGGGCGAAAAGATCGACATCATTCCGTGGAACGAAGATCAGCCAACCTTCCTTGTGAACGCTCTGCAACCTGCTGAAGTCTCCAAGGTTGTTCTGGACGATGAAGCTGGCAAAATCGAAGTGGTTGTTCCTGACGAGCAGCTTTCACTTGCCATTGGTCGTCGCGGTCAAAACGTACGCCTCGCGTCTCAGCTGACCGGTCTTGATATCGACATCATGACCGAGTCGGACGAATCCGAGCGCCGTCAGAAAGAGTTCGAAGTACGCACCAAGCTCTTTGTGGAAACTCTGGACCTTGATGAGTTCTTTGCTCAACTGCTGGTTTCCGAAGGGTTTACCAACCTCGAAGAAGTCGCCTATGTCGAACTTGACGAGCTTCTTGTGATCGACGGTGTCGATGAAGGCACCGCAAACGAGCTTCAAGCGCGTGCACGTGACTATATCGAAGCCCAGAACAAGGCAGCGATGGAAAGCGCCCGTGCATTGGGTGTCGAAGATAGCTTGGTTGAATTCGAAGGCCTTACACCCCAGATGATCGAAGCACTGGCGAAAGATGGCGTTCTGACGCTCGAAGATTTCGCAACTTGCGCGGATTGGGAGCTCGCGGGTGGTTGGACTTCCGTCGATGGCGAGAGAGTCAAGGACGACGGTGTTCTTGAGCCCTTTGGTGTGTCACTTGAAGAAGCGCAGGACATGGTCATGACCGCACGCATCGTTCTGGGTTGGGTTGATCCCTCCGAACTAGAAGCGGAAGCCGAAGAAGAAGACGCAACCGAAGAGGAGGCTGAGGCCTGATTCAGGGCCTCAGTGGCACAAACATGACACGTGGTGGACGCACCAAAGACCGCGCTGACGGTTCTGAACGCAAGTGCATCGCCACTGGCGAAACCCAACCCAAATTCGGGTTGATCCGTTTTGTTGTCGGGCCCGATGCTCAAGTCGTGCCGGATGTGCTGGGTAAACTGCCCGGGCGCGGGATGTGGGTCTCTGCAGATCGTGCTGCGTTGAAGAAGGCGGCAAGCAAGGGTTTGTTCTCTCGCGCCGCGAAACAAAAGGTTTCGGTGCCCGAAGACCTCGTGAGCGAGGTCGAGAAACAAGTGGCGCGCCGTGTTGTTGATCTTATCAGCATGGCGCGCAAATCGGGTGAGGCCGTTACCGGATATGAAAAGGTCAAGGACTGGCTTGCGAAGGATTACGCCGAGGTTTTGATCCAGGCTTCTGATGGATCAGGACGGGGAAAATCCAAGCTCAGCACGCCTTACGGTGGCCACTACATCGGCTGGCTAACGGCCGATGAATTAGGTTTGGCTTTTGGGCGACAAACTGTGATACATGGTGCGCTTGCGTCTGGCGGACTCACGCATCGTGTAGTAGAGGAAGCCCAACGGTTAAAAGGCATTCGTGAAAATGGTGCGGCAGGGGCCGCACAGAAGGGTAAGACAGCTAGATGAGCGATAACGACGGTAAAAAGACTCTGGGCCTGCGTGGATCAGGATCGCGTCCTGGCAACGTAAAGCAAAGCTTTAGCCACGGGCGGACCAAAAACGTCGTGGTGGAAACCAAGCGCAAGCGCGTTGTGGTTCCGAAACCCGGTGCTGCCAAGTCGGGTCTTGGCTCTGCCAAGGCTGGCGGCGATCCCTCGCGCCGTCCTGCCGGGATTTCCGATGCTGAAATGGAGCGTCGTCTGAAAGCGCTGCAAGCCGCGAAAGCGCGCGAAGCCGAAGAGGCTGCAAAGCGTGAGGCGGAAGAAAAAGCCCGCGAGGAAGAGCGCCAGCGCCGCCGTGCTGAAGCCGAAGCCAAGGAGCGTGAACAGCGCGAAGCCGAAGAGCGCGCGCGCCAGAAGGCTGAAGAGGAAGAACGCAAGAAGCGTGAAGCCGAAGAAGCAGCAAAACGTGCTGCTGCCGAGGCTGCTGCTGCCGCGGCTCAGCCTAAGCAGGAAGCGACCGCACGCACTGCCGCGAACAAGCCTGCTCCGGCGGCATCGCCGTCGCGCAAGCAAGATCGCGAACGTGAACAACAGCAGCGAAATCAACGCGGTAAAGGCCGTGACGACAACCGTCGTTCAGGCAAGCTGACCCTGAACCAGGCGCTGTCGGGTGAAGGCGGTCGCCAAAAATCGCTCGCTGCAATGAAGCGTAAACAAGAGCGCGCTCGTCAAAAGGCGATGGGCGGTTCGGTTGAGCGCGAAAAGGTGATCCGCGAAGTGCAATTGCCGGAGACCATCGTAGTTTCCGAACTGGCCAACCGTATGGCAGAGCGTGTTGCCGACGTCGTCAAAGAGCTCATGAAAATGGGCATGATGGTTACCCAAAACCAATCGATTGATGCCGATACTGCGGAACTCATCATTGAAGAGTTTGGCCACAAGGTTGTGCGCGTATCCGACGCTGATGTGGAAGACGTCATTGCCGACGTGGAAGACAAGGATGAAGAACTTCAGCCGCGTCCGCCCGTCATCACAATCATGGGTCACGTTGACCACGGCAAAACCTCGCTGCTTGATGCAATTCGCGATGCCAAGGTTGTGGCGGGTGAAGCTGGCGGTATCACGCAGCACATTGGCGCTTATCAGGTTCAAACCAACGATGGTGTAACCCTGTCGTTCCTCGATACACCCGGCCACGCAGCGTTTACCTCGATGCGTTCTCGCGGTGCTCAGGTGACTGACATCGTTGTTCTTGTTGTTGCCGCCGACGACTCGGTGATGCCGCAAACCATCGAAGCGATTAACCACGCTAAGGCAGCCGAAGTGCCGATGATCGTTGCGATCAACAAGATCGACAAACCGGCAGCTGACCCCAACAAGGTTCGCGCAGAACTTCTGCAACACGAAGTGATTGTTGAAGCCATGTCCGGTGAAGTGCAGGACGTCGAGGTTTCGGCTGTGACCGGTCAAGGTCTCGATGAACTTCTGGAGGCGATTGCGCTGCAAGCTGAGATTCTCGAGCTGAAGGCCAACCCCGATCGTGCAGCACAGGGTGCAGTGATCGAAGCCCAGCTTGATGTCGGTCGCGGTCCCGTCGCTACCGTCCTCGTCCAGAAAGGTACGCTCAAACAGGGTGATATCTTCGTTGTTGGCGAGCAGTACGGTAAGGTTCGTGCACTGATCAATGACAAGGGCGATCGCGTTCAGGAAGCTGGTCCGTCGGTTCCTGTTGAGGTACTCGGTCTGAACGGCACCCCGGAAGCAGGCGACGTGCTGAACGTCACTGAGACCGAAGCCCAGGCGCGCGAAATTGCCGCGTACCGTGAGCAGGCTGCCAAGGACAAACGCGCAGCAGCAGGTGCTGCGACTACGCTTGAGCAGCTGATGCAGAAGGCCAAGGAAGACGAGAACGTGGCGGAGTTGCCGATTCTCGTTAAAGCGGACGTACAGGGTTCAGCCGAAGCCATCGTTCAGGCGATGGAGAAGATCGGCAACGACGAAGTTCGCGTGCGCGTTCTCCACTCCGGTGTCGGTGCCATTACCGAAACCGACGTTGGTCTTGCAGAAGCCTCCGGTGCACCGATCATGGGCTTCAACGTTCGTGCGAACACCCCGGCACGGAATTCGGCAAACCAGAAGGGCGTCGAGATCCGTTATTATTCGGTGATCTACGATCTTGTTGATGACGTCAAAGCTGCGGCTTCGGGCCTGCTGAGCGCCGAGATCAAAGAGAACTTCATCGGCTACGCTCAAATCAAGGATGTCTTCAAGGTATCCAACGTCGGCAAGGTTGCGGGCTGTCTGGTCACCGAGGGCGTCGCGCGTCGTTCCGCTGGCGTTCGCCTACTACGCGACAACGTGGTGATCCACGAAGGCACTCTGAAAACCCTCAAGCGCTTCAAGGATGAAGTGGCCGAAGTTCAATCGGGTCAGGAATGTGGTATGGCATTTGAAAACTACGATGACATTCGCGCAGGCGATGTGATCGAGATTTTCGAGCGCGAAGAAGTCACGAGAACCCTCGACTGATAGAATGACAAAGGGGAGCCCTGAGGCTCCCCTTCTTTTTCCGTGAGACTACTTTTCGTCAGCTGGACGCCTGGATAGGCACTCCAGAATAGATCGTATTCCCTACACGGACGGCAATTTTGCCGCCAGGCAAAGTGCGCACGAAGGTTCCTTGGACGGAAACACAACTGCCCACTGTGATAGTCCTAAGCATGTCAAATCTCCCCAGTGATATTGACCTGATTGGATATAGTTTAAGTTTATTTTCGTTTAACCCTACGGGCTGTCACAGTGATGTTACGTTAGCGCGACTTCGAGAATGTGTTAAGTGGAAAGTTATCCACAAACGCACAACATGTAGGAGAGTACAACTTTTTTTGCCCAAAACTTCTACAACCAGTCTCTCAGAACAGGAATCAGGGGGATATCTGCGGGCGGCATCTTGAAATCACGAAGATTCTCTGGGCGCACCCATTTCAGGGTTTGCCCCTCCTTTGACATCGGCGTGCCTTCCCATTTCCGGCAGGCAAAAAGCGGCATCAGGAGATGGAAATCCTCGTAACTATGAGACGCAAAGGTAAGCGGCGCCAGGCAGCTCTCCCAAGTATCGATTCCCAGCTCCTCCTGAAGTTCGCGGACCAGAGCGGCTTCTGGCGTTTCGCCAGTTTCGATCTTGCCCCCGGGAAACTCCCATAGGCCGGCCATGGATTTGTCTTCCGGACGTTGTGCGAGAAGGATGCGCCCATCGACATCAATGAGCGCAACAGCAGAAACAAGAACAGTTTTCATCAGGATCGGTAGTCCGCGTTGATGGTGATATAGCAATGTGTCAGGTCGCAGGTCCAAACGGTCGAAGCGCCGTCTCCCAACCCAAGATCGACATTGATCGCGAGTTCTTGGGCTTTCATATAGGATGCACCTGCCTCTTCGCTATAGGTTGGCGATACCCAACCATTTTCAGCGACAAGAATATCCCCAAACCGAATGGATAGAAGATCACGGTCCGCAGCTGCGCCGGATTTCCCAATCGCCATGACAACCCGCCCCCAGTTGGGGTCTTCACCTGCAACGGCAGTTTTCACGAGTGGTGAATTGGCGATCGCCAGTGCATGAACGCGCGCATCTTCATCGCTTGCAGCACCTGTAACAGCAACTTCCACGAATTTGGTCGCGCCCTCGCCGTCCTTTACAACCTGATGTGCGAGATCGAGCATCACGTCTCGCAAGGCATCGCGGAAGACACTGTTGTCCTCTGTGATTTCAACGCCTGACGTGCCAGTGGCTCCCAACAACAAAGTGTCAGACGTGGAGGTGTCGCTGTCCACGGTGATGTTGTTGAACGTCTGGTCTGTCAGTTCCGAAAGAACCTTTTGTAGCAAAGGCTGCTCAACCTGAGCGTCGGTAAAGATATAAACCAGCATCGTCGCCATATCGGGCGCAATCATGCCCGAACCTTTGGCGATACCCGCAATTTTCACGGGCTTGCCGTCGATCTCAATCGTAGAGCCAGCTCCTTTTGCGAAGGTATCAGTTGTGCGGATGCCCTCTGCCGCGTCGCGAATGCCGGAAGTTGAGAGTGCTTCGCACGCCTCACTGACCTTTGAAATAATCCGGTCATGCGGCAACGCTTCTCCGATAACGCCTGTCGACGAAGAAAAGACGCGCGATGCAGGTAGTCCAAGGCATTCACCAACTGCGTTTGTCACAGCGGCCACCGACTCCATCCCGTTCCTTCCGGTGAATGCGTTGGCATTGCCAGAATTGACGATGATTGCTGCGCCTTCAGAGCTTGGTGCGCCAATCTTTTCCTGACAATCAAGAACGGCTGCCGATCTGGTCGCGGACTTTGTAAAAACGCCGGCCAGGGAGCTGCCTTCAACCAGGCGCATCAGCGTCACGTCTTTGCGGTTCTGATACTTCACACCCGCTTCAACAGCGGCGAACTCTACCCCCTCGATTTCCGGAAGGTCCGGAAAGCCTGCGGGCGCGAGTGGCGATACATGTGTGATTTCACCCATGATCAGTTTCCTTCAGTTTGCGCATCTAGGAGCTCGGTTTTACTCAGGATCGAGGGGTCAAAAGCCCCTGCTTCCGGTCGCGATACATCGGCCTGGCTGGTGAGCGAGGAGAGCAACTCGTCAATTCGGGCGGTTTGAATGTCGGAAGCCAGTTGGTCCCGAACGGCTTCGTATGCCGGTGCGTCGTCTGTGCGCGTGTCATTCAACAGGATGAGGTGCCAGCCAAAGCGCGTTTGAACAGGTTGCGAGACCTCGCCGACCTCCATTTGAACCACGGCCTCTTCGAAAGGCGCTACCATCTGGCCGGGGCCGAACCATCCCAAGGCACCGCCAGAAGGCCCGGAGGGGCCGGTAGATTTTTCTTTTGCCTTTTCGGCGAAGTCTGCGCCTGCAAGGATTTCTTCGCGGATGGCGCTGGCCTCTTCTTCAGTCTCTACAAGAATATGTGATGCGTCGTATTGCTTGGGACCAACAAAGTTGGTCACGTACGTCTCTTGGTAGGCGGCCTTGATTGCGTCTTCGTCGACACCCTTGGCAATTTCGGAATTGAGGGCAGCGTCGGCCAGCAAGAAACGGCGTTCGTTTGTCAGGGCCTGCTTGATGCGCTGGGGTTCATTTCCCTCAAAAGACTGCGCAAGCAACGTTTGTTGGATCAGTTGATCCAGAATTCCGTCGAAGAGAACACTGTCCTCCAGTGACTGATACTGCTCAGGAAGCCGCTCGCGGACAATCTGCATCTGACCAATCGTGATCTCTTCGCCGTTGACCGTGGCAACGACAGTGTCTGCCCGGATTTCTTCCGATGCCGATACGGGTTGAGCTACCAACAGCGCCAGAGCCGCAGATCGCATAAAATTGAGGTGTTTTGACATCCATTCGTCCTCGGCTGATGCCGCGCGGGTTGGCGGCGTTGACACTGTTACAGACGCCCCTTACATCGCTTTGAGGCTGGGGCAAATTGCCTGTTTCCCGTTTGTATGAGCAGGGCGCGGGACGAGCAAGCGAATGCCTCGCACGAATCTGTCAATGAAGGACAAAGACACATGCTGGGTATCGGAAAACTTGCCAAGAAAATGTTCGGAACGCCGAACGACCGCAAGATCAAGGCAACCCGCCCTCTCATCGACAAGATCAACGCGCTCGAGCCCGATTTCCAAAAACTCTCGGATGACGAGATCAAGGCAAAGACCGCCGAACTCTCCGAACGAGCGAAAGGTGGCGAAAGCCTCGACGACCTGCTGCCCGAAGCTTTCGCAAACTGCCGGGAAGCCGCGCACCGCGCACTTGGTCTCCGCGCCTTTGATACACAGCTCATGGGTGGTGTTTTCCTGCATCAGGGGAACATTTCCGAAATGAAAACCGGTGAAGGTAAGACGCTTGTTGCAACCTTCCCGTCCTATCTGAACGCGCTGACTGGCGAAGGTGTGCACATCGTTACCGTGAACGACTATCTCGCCAAGCGTGACGCAGAGTGGATGAGCAAAGTCTACAGCGCACTGGGAATGACCACTGGCGTTGTCTATCCCCAGCAACCGGATGAAGAAAAGCGGGCGGCGTATGCCTGTGACATCACCTATTCAACGAACAACGAACTGGGTTTCGATTATCTTCGCGACAACATGAAATCCGAGTTGTCGGAAATGTTTCAACGCGGTCACAACTTTGCGGTAGTAGATGAAGTCGACTCGATCTTGATCGACGAAGCACGAACACCGCTGATCATCTCTGGCCCCGCACAGGATCGTACCGAGCTCTACAAAGCGATTGATGCGCTGATCCCGGAACTGAGCGACGAACACTACACCATCGAGGAAAAGAACCGTCAGGTCAGCTTTTCGGAAGAAGGCAACGACTATCTCGAAGGGTTGCTCCAGAAGCATGGTATCCTGCCCGAAGACCAGTCTCTCTATGACCCCGAGAGCACCACTATCGTACACCATGTAAACCAGGGCCTCCGTGCCCACAAACTGTTCACCCGTGACAAGGACTATATTGTTCGTGACGGTGATGTTGTCCTGATCGATGAATTCACCGGCCGGATGATGGCTGGGCGCCGTCTTTCCGAGGGCTTGCATCAGGCAATTGAAGCCAAGGAAGGCTGTGACATCCGCCCAGAAAACGTGACCTTGGCTCAGGTGACCTTCCAGAACTACTTCCGCCTCTACAACAAGTTGGCCGGGATGACCGGTACTGCCGCCACCGAAGCGGAAGAATTCGCCGAGATTTATGGTCTCGGTGTTGTGGAGGTTCCCACGAACCGTCCAATTGCACGTATTGACGAGGACGATGCTGTTTATCGTACAGCCCGAGAGAAATACGAAGCAATCGTTGAAGAGATCAAGGCAGGTCACGAAAAGGGCCAGCCGATCCTTGTGGGTACGACCTCGATTGAAAAGTCGGAGTTCCTCTCGGATATGCTCTCGAAAGCAGGCGTCAAGCACAACGTTCTGAACGCCCGCCAGCACGAGCAGGAAGCGCAGATCGTTGCAGATGCCGGTAAGCTTGGCGCGGTGACCATCGCAACGAACATGGCGGGCCGTGGTACTGACATCAAACTTGGCGGAAACGTCGAGTTCAAGATCATGGAGGCGATCGCGGCAAATCCTGAAGAGCATCCTGATGAGATCCGCGCGCGCATTGAAGAAGCTCACACGGCTGACGAGCAGGCGGTCAAGGATGCCGGCGGTCTTTTCGTTCTGGCAACCGAACGCCATGAATCGCGCCGCATTGACAACCAGCTGCGCGGCCGTTCCGGCCGTCAGGGTGACCCTGGTCGCTCTTCGTTCTTCCTCTCTCTGGAAGACGACCTGATGCGCATCTTCGGGTCCGACCGTCTGGACAAGGTTCTGTCATCACTTGGCATGAAAGAGGGCGAGGCGATCGTTCACCCTTGGGTCAACAAATCGCTGGAACGCGCCCAGGCCAAGGTTGAGGGTCGCAACTTTGACATCCGTAAGCAGCTTCTCAAGTTCGACGACGTCATGAACGATCAGCGTAAGGTGATCTTCGGACAGCGTCGTGAAATCATGGAAGCTGCTGACCTGTCCGAGATTGCACAGGATATGCGCCACGAAGTGATTGCAGATCTTGTTGAAACGCATATGCCCCCCAAGACCTACGCAGATCAGTGGGACGTTGATGGGCTGCACGAAGCTTGCATCGAAGCGCTTGGAATTGATGCGCCGGTAGCAGATTGGGCCAACGAAGAAGGCGTTGATGACGAAGATGTCATGGAGCGCCTTGAAAACGCCGCCGATGAAATGATGGCTCAGAAGGCTGCGCATTTCGGGCCTGAGTCCATGCGGATGATCGAAAAGCAGGTTCTTCTTCAAACCATCGACACCAAGTGGCGTGAGCACCTTTTGACGCTCGAACATTTGCGTTCGGTTGTCGGTTTCCGTGGCTATGCGCAGCGTGATCCGCTGAACGAATACAAGAACGAATCCTTCCAACTGTTCGAGTCCATGCTGGATGGTCTGCGCGCTGACGTGACCAAGACGCTCGCCCAGATCCGCCCGATGACGGAAGAAGAGCAGCAGCAACTTGCCCTGGAAATGGCTCAACAGCGCCAGATGATGGAGGCAGCCGCCAGGGCCTCCGAGATGCCAGCGCCGACCGAAGATGCAATTGATGGATTTGACGAGAATGATCCCAGCACCTGGGGTAATCCGGGGCGCAACGATACTTGCCCATGTGGTTCGGGCAAGAAATTCAAACACTGCCACGGACGTCTCGCTTAACCTTCTGAACAGATTCAAATCAAAAGGGTGCCACATCGGCGCCCTTTTTTTGTTGCACAAAGGCTTTGGGGCAGCGCGGATTTGGAGTTTGGTATGAGCAAACCAGTAAATACTTATCGTCGCTATGCCCTTGCAGGGGCAACTTTTTCTTGCGCAGTTTCGATCGGCTTCCTGATGCAATTCAGTGAACCTGGATATGCGGGTCACAGCCCTGCAAACGCGGTTGACCCCGGGATAGAATCGACGTCGAACCCGCCCCAAATTTCAAAATCACCCTTGCCTGCGCTGCCAAAGGAGTTGGACAAAGAGGTGTCATTGCCGTCCGATGCCGTCTTCCTGGTGGTTTCGCGGGACGTGCCGATTGGTCTATTACCCAACGAGGAGAGCGCGCCGAACCTGGGTTGTGAAATTTCTCTGGTTGCAGAGCCGGTCGCGGGAGCTTTGGTCAATCTGACGGTTCAAGCGCCTTGTTTGGCAGGTGAACGCCTGACCATCCGTCATTCGGATATGCTGTTTACCGACATCTTGCCAGAGGACGGCTCATTCTCCGTGGATGTTCCGGCCCTTGCTGAGCAGTCCTTGTTCGTCGTGGCCTTTGCCAATGGTGATGGCGCTGTAGTGCGCACAGAGGTCTCCTCCTTGGCTTTCTACGACCGCATAGTGGTTCAGTGGCAAGGTGATACTGGCGTCGAGCTACATGCTCTGGAATTTGGCGCGTCCTATGGTGACGCGGGACATGTCTGGCGCGAAAGTGCGCGGGATGTGTCTTCGGTTGCCAGTGGCGATGGCGGTTTCCTGACCCGCCTTGGGAATGAGGCTCTCAAAGAAGGCAAGTTCGCTGAGGTCTATACTTTCCCGTCTCTTACCGCGAAACAGCAGGGCGCTGTTGCGCTAAGCGTTGAGGCAGAGGTTGGAGAAACAAACTGTGACCGCTCGATCAGTGCGCAGTCAATCGAGGTGCATCGTGGTGAAGAGGCACGTATTCAAGACCTGCAAGTGGAAATGCCGAACTGCGATGCCGCAGGTGAATTTCTGGTGTTGAAAAACCTATTGGAAGACCTGAAAATCGCGCGCAACTAGGCGGGATCGTAAAGGTAGTCTTATGAACAATTTGCGTGCGGCGGTTTTCGCCGCACTTTTCCTTTTGATCGGGGCGAACGCATCCTACGCGCAGGACGTCACTTTGACGTCGCGCGATGGTGCCGTTGAGATCACCGGGACGCTTCTTGGCTTTGATGGTGAGTTTTATCGTGTCGAAACTGTCTATGGCGAGTTGACCGTGGACGGTACAGGAGTCCTCTGCACTGGGCCTGCCTGTCCCAGCCTGATCAACTATGTGGCCGAGGTGTCAGTCTCGGGATCGGCCTCAATGGGTGAAGTGCTGATGCCAGCGCTCCTAGAAGCTTTTGCGCTGCGCAATGGCTACAAGGTCTCGCGCGTTTCGATCAGCCTGACTGAATTCGAATACCATCTGAGCGATGAAACTGGTCAAACCGTTCTTGCGCGGTTCTCCTTTTATGCGAGCAACTCGGATGAAGGGTTTGCCGACCTTCTGGCCGATGAAGCGGACATCGCCATGTCTCTTCGGGAAATACGCCCAGATGAAGCCAAACGCGGGTTTGAGGCCGGTCTTGGTGACATGACGGACACCAATCGCAGCCGCGTTCTGGCGCTTGATGGGCTGGTTCCGGTTGTGTCACCCGGCAATCCGGTACGGTCCTTGTCGCCCTTGCAGCTGGCCCAGGTGTTTGCGGGTCAGATCGACAACTGGATTGAATTCGGGGGGCCGGATGCACCGATTGCTCTGCACCTGCCAGCGGCGAATTCGGGATCGTCTCAAGCGTTGGAAGACCAGTTGATGAAGCCGGTGGATCGCGAGTTTTCGGCTGAAACTGTGCGTCACGAAAAGAACCTCGCTCTTGTTTCGGCGGTGATGCGTGATCCCTTTGCGATCGGAATCGCGCAGTTCTCGGAGACGGGCAACACCCAGCGTTTGAACCTGACGGGAACCTGCGGGTTCTCGCTGGCGGCGTCGCGGCGGACGATCAAGACCGAAGATTATCCGCTTACGGCCCCCATGTTCCTGTATTTCCCGGCGCGGCGGTTGCCGAAGATTGCACGGGAGTTTCTGGCCTATACGCGAAGCCCCTCGGCGCAGATCGTGATCCGACGGGCGGGATTTGTGGATCAGGCAGCCGAAGAAATCCCCGTGAATTTGCAGGGGGACCGTTTTGTCAGTGCCATCTCGGTTGCCGGAGATGACATTCCGCTGTCGGAACTACAGCGTATGACCAACACCTTGTCCCCGATGAAGCGGTTGACGACATCGTTTCGGTTTCAAACCGGAAAAACCCAGCTTGATGCGCAGTCGCGTTCCAACGTCCAGCAATTGGCGCGTGCGCTGGAAGCGGGTCTTTATGATGCACGGCGGCTTTTGTTTGTCGGTTTCAGCGACGGGGAAGGGGCCGCGGAAGGCAATCGCAAGATCGCCCTGAAGCGTGCAGAAACCGTTAAGGCCGCGGTCGTGGCGGCGGCGGAGACTGCGAATTTCGAACAGCTCACGCTGGATGTCGACGCATTTGGAGAGGCAATGCCGATGGCCTGCGATGACAGTGCCTGGGGACGGCAGGTCAATCGCCGAGTCGAGGTCTGGGTGCGCTAGAGGTATCCTTCGGACCGGAAGCTGAGTTCGGTGGATTTTCCGATGATGATGTGGTCGTGAAGTGTCAGGCCCAAGGCCTCGGCTGCGGCTTTGACCTTGGCCGTCATCTCAATGTCGGACTGGGAGGGTGTTGGGTCACCTGATGGGTGATTGTGCACTAGAATCAAGGCACTGGCGTTGGTTTCAAGGGCGCGTTTGACGACTTCGCGGGGGTAGACGGGCACGTGGTTGACGGTGCCTTTGGCCTGTTCCTCGTCGGCAATCAGGGTGTTCTTGGTGTCGAGGTACAATACGCGGAACTGTTCGGTTTCACGATGTGCCATCGCAGTGTGGCAATAGTCGATCAGCGCGTCCCAGCTTGACAGGATTGGTCTCTGCAACACCCGCGAGCGGGCCAGCCTGTGAGCGGCGGCTTCAATGATCTTCAACTCGAGGACAATGGCGTCTCCGACCCCTTTGACCTCTTTCAGGCGGGGGATGGGCGCAGAGAGAACGCCGTTGAAATCTCCGAATGTTTCCAGAAGCTTGTGAGCCAGAGGCTTTACATCTTGGCGTGGAATGGCGCGGAACAGTACCAGTTCGAGGATTTCATAATCAGGCATGGCAGAGGCGCCGCCCTCAAGGAAACGCTCCCGAAGGCGCTGCCGGTGGTTGGCGATATACGAAGGCAGTTTGCCGGATGGAATTGGCGCAACCGGAGCTTCCTCGCTGTCGAACAGCGGCAAGGAATTAGCGAGTAGGGCGTGCCTTTCCGTCATAGCCGGAGAGTGGCGAACAATTGGTTAGCCAAATCTTAACGCGCATTAATTTTCTCGGGAAAACCTGAAAAACCAACGTCGGTATTACGTCGGTATCGTGGAGGTATTGCGGAGGTGCGCCGGACGTTAACTTTTGGGCAGGCTGAGTTGGGCCATGCGGCCACCGTCGATTGTCCAGACTTGTCCGGTGACGAAGGCCGCTTCGTCGGAGGCAAGCCAGGTGATCAGCGCGGCGACTTCTTCGGGCGTTCCAGTACGTCCGACAGGGTGGATATCTCCGATCCCCGCGCGGAAGGTTTCGGGATCGCCAAGGCTTTCGATGAAGGCGACGTTCAGTTCGGTATCGATCCAACCGGGTGCCACCGCATTGCAGCGCACGCCCTGTTGTCCATGATCGACAGCCAGCGCCCGTGTGAGCCCGTGCAGGCCCGCCTTGGAGGCACAGTAAGCGGGGTGGCGCGGGTTCGATCCCAACCCCTCGATAGAGCCGACATTCACGATCGCGCCCTTGGCGGCGATGAGGTGGGGCAGGGCATGTTTGCAAAGCATGAAGGGCGCAGTGAGGTTGACCTGAAGGGTGGCGGCCCAATCCTCTTCTGTGGTTTCCAGCGCGGTGCCTTCGCGCATCAGGCCCGCGTTGTTGACAAGAACATCAAGGCGGCCAAAACGCCGGATGACTTCGGCAACAAGCCGCTCTGGGGTGGTGGGGTCGAGAAAGTCGGCCTCGATCCATTCATGGGCCGGATCGGCGCCGCGCTGGGCGGTGACGACGGCGGCACCGTCCGCAGCGAAGCGGGCCGCGGTCGCCGCGCCGATGCCGCTTCGACCGCCGGTGACGAGAACAACCTTGTTTGCGAAACGTGTCATTGGACCGACTTGCCTCCGTTCACTTCCAGCAGGGCGCCGCACATGTAGCGGGCCTGATCCGAGGCGAGGAACAGGATGACATCCGCGATGTCTTCCGGCTCGGCGATGCGGCCCAGAGGGACCGAGGCGTTGAGGTCTGCGATTGCGCTGTCAGGATCAAGCCCGCGCGTGGCAAAGCCGGTGCGGAGCATTGGTGTGTTCACCTCGTTGGGGCAGACCGCGTTGACGCGGATGTTCTGATGCGCGTGGTCCATCCCGAGGCATTGGGTGAGCGAGGCAATGGCCGCCTTGGACATCACATAGATCGGGTGGTTGGGGCCGGGGTGTACGCCCCAGCACGAGGAGGTGTTGACGATGGCCCCGCCGCCAGCTGCGGCCATAAGGGGAATGGCGGCGCGGCAGAGGCGGAAGGGTGCCTCGACGTTGACGGCCATCGAGCGCGCGTAGTCGTCGTCAGTGGCTTCGGTGATCGGGCCGCGGGTGATGATGCCGGCGTTGTTGATCAGGATGTCGAGGCCGCCCATGGCCTTGTGGGCCAAGGCGGGCAGGCCGTCGCAAAAGGCGGCGTCTGTCAGATCACCGGTGAAATCGTGATCTGCCGCGCTTGTGACGCGGTCGGCACCTGCGGTGATCGCGCCCGCGTTGTGCAATTTCGTGATGATGGCCTGCCCGATGCCGCCTGCGGCACCGGTGACGAGGGCGCGTTTGCCTTTGAGATCCTGCATGGTCTGTTCTCCCTTTGGCTCAGGTTCGATCCGAAGGGCAGGGACTGGCTGTGCAGGAAGCGACCTGCGGCAGGGAAATTTTGACGCCCCAAGAGAAAAGGCGCACCGGGAGGCGCGCCTTTGCATTTTGAACCGGTTGGCTTTGGGTTAGCCTTTCATGCTGTCCCAGAAGCTTTTGACCGATTTGAAGAAGCTGTTGCTTTCGGGGTTGTTGTCCTCGGAGAGGTCCTCGAATTCGCGCAGCAATTCTTTCTGGCGGCTGGTCAGGTTGACCGGGGTTTCGACGGCCATCTCGATGAACATGTCGCCGCTGCCCGCGCCACGCAGGGCGGGCATGCCCTTGCCACGCAGGCGCATCTGGCGACCTGATTGCGAACCGGCGGGTACTTTTACGCGGCTGCGGCCGCCATCGATTGTCGGCACTTCGATGTCACCACCCAGCGCGGCGTTGGTCATGCTGACCGGGACGCGGCAGAACAGGTTGGTGCCATCGCGTTCGAAGATCTTGTGCTTGGACACTTCGATGAAGATGTAGAGATCACCGTTGGGGCCGCCGCGCATGCCGGCTTCGCCTTCGCCAGCAAGACGGATGCGGGTGCCGGTTTCAACGCCTGCGGGGATGTTGACCGAAAGCGCACGGTCTTTTTCCACGCGGCCCTGACCGCTACATGTTTTGCAGGGGTTCTTGATGATCTGGCCAAGGCCCGAACAGGTGGGGCAAGTGCGTTCCACCGTGAAAAAGCCCTGTTGCGCGCGGACCTTGCCCATGCCCGAGCAGGTGGGGCAGGTGACGGGTTCCGCACCGCCTTCGGCGCCGGTGCCTTCGCATGACCCACATTGCACCGAGGTCGGTACATTGATTGTCTTCTGAAGGCCCGAGAACGCCTCTTCCAGGGTGACACGCAGGTTGTAGCGCAGATCGGCACCGCGGGATGCACGCTGACGGCCACCGCCACCGCGCCCGCCCATGAAGTCGCCGAAGAGGTCATCAAAGACATCCGAAAAGGCGCTGGCGAAGTCGCCCTGACCGGGATGCCCGCCACGCGGACCGCCGCCCATACCGCCTTCGAAGGCCTGGTGGCCAAAGCGGTCGTAGGCCGCCTTTTTGTCGGCATCTTTCAGGACGTCATAAGCCTCGTTCACTTCCTTGAACTGGGATTCGGCATCCGGATTGTCTGCGTTGCGGTCGGGGTGCAGTTCCTTGGCCTTCTTGCGATAGGCCTTCTTGATTTCGTCCGCGGAAGCCCCTTTGCCGACGTCAAGCACCTCGTAGAAGTCACGTTTTGCCATGGGTGTCTCCTTTGGCACGGAATGAAAAGGGCCGATCCGGCAAGCGGACCGGCCCCAATTTCAGTTCCGATGATGCGCCATTAGCGCTTGTCGCCGTCCAGGTCCTCGAAGTCGGCGTCGACGATGTCGTCGTCACCCGGGCCCATGTCGGCGGCCTCGGGTTCTCCTGCGCCTTCTTCCTGGCTGGCCTTGTAGATCGCCTCACCCAGTTTCATGGCCGCTTCGGTCACGTTCTGGATGCCCGACTTGATCTTGTCGGCGGAGGCGTCGTCTTTCTCAAGGTCGTCCTTGAGCGCGGCGATGGCCAGTTCGATGGCTTCGATGGTGGTCGGGTCGACCTTGTCGCTGTGCTCTTCCATCGACTTTTCGGTCGAGTGGATGAGGCTCTCGGCCTGGTTCTTGGCTTCGATCAGCTCGCGGCGTTCCTTGTCGGCCTCGGCGTTGTCCTCGGCTTCCTTGACCATCTTTTCGATGTCCTCGTCCGAGAGACCACCCGATGCCTGAATGGTGATCGACTGTTCCTTGCCGGTGCCTTTGTCCTTGGCACCAACCGACACGATGCCGTTGGCGTCGATGTCGAAGGTCACTTCGATCTGCGGCATGCCGCGTGGTGCCGGCGGGATTTCCTCGAGGTTGAACTGGCCGAGGATCTTGTTGTCGGCGGCCATCTCGCGCTCACCCTGGAACACACGCAGGGTCACGGCGTTCTGGTTGTCTTCCGCGGTCGAGAACACCTGCGACTTCTTGGTCGGGATGGTGGTGTTGCGGTCGATCAGGCGGGTGAAAACACCGCCGAGGGTTTCGATGCCGAGCGACAGCGGGGTCACGTCGAGCAGAACAACGTCTTTCACGTCGCCTTGCAGAACACCGGCCTGAATGGCGGCACCCATGGCAACCACTTCATCGGGGTTCACACCCTTGTGGGGCTCTTTGCCGAAGAACTTGGTCACTTCGTCAATGACCTTGGGCATACGGGTCATACCACCGACGAGAACGACTTCGTCGATTTCGTTGGCTGCGAGGCCCGCGTCTTTCAGGGCGTCCTGACAGGGTTTGATCGAACGCTTGATCAGGTCGGCAACCAGCGATTCCAGCTTGGCACGAGTCAGTTTCATGACCATGTGCAGCGGCTGGCCGTCTTTGCCCATCGAGATGAACGGCTGGTTGATCTCGGTTTGCGAGGTCGACGACAGTTCGATCTTGGCTTTCTCGGCAGCTTCTTTCAGACGCTGCAGGGCCATCTTGTCGGCCGACAGGTCAACGCCGTGTTCTTTTTTGAACTCGTCCGCGAGGTAGTTGACGATGCGCATGTCAAAGTCTTCACCACCAAGGAAGGTGTCGCCGTTGGTCGATTTCACTTCGAACAGGCCATCGTCGATTTCGAGGATGGTCACGTCGAAGGTACCGCCACCAAGGTCGTAGACCGCGATGGTTTGGGTATCTTCCTTGTCGAGACCGTATGCCAGAGCGGCGGCAGTCGGTTCGTTGATGATACGCAGAACTTCGAGGCCCGCGATCTTGCCGGCGTCTTTGGTGGCCTGACGCTGAGCATCGTTGAAGTATGCAGGCACGGTGATGACGGCCTGGGTTACTTCTTCACCGAGGTAGGATTCGGCGGTTTCTTTCATCTTGCCCAGGGTGAAGGCCGAGATTTGCGAAGGCGAGTATTTTTCGCCGCGTGCTTCGACCCATGCGTCGCCGTTGCCGCCGTTGACGATGGCATAGGGCACCATTTTCTTGTCTTTTTCGACGGCTGCATCGTCAACACGACGGCCGATCAGGCGCTTGACGCCAAAGACGGTGTTTTCGGGGTTGGTGACGGCCTGGCGTTTCGCCGGCTGGCCTACGAGGCGCTCGTCATCAGTGAAAGCAACGATCGAGGGGGTGGTGCGTGCACCTTCCGCGTTTTCGATTACTTTCGGCTGCGACCCTTCCATCAGGGCAACACAGGAGTTGGTCGTACCGAGGTCGATACCAATCACTTTGCTCATTTTCGATCCCTTCTTACTTAAGGCGATATTCCGAGGTTCGGACCCGTTTTGGCATCCTTGCCCCGATTCCGAATGCGACAGTCATTCGACCGACGCGCTTCGCAGGGTATATAGGGAGGGGAAAAAGAGCCTGCAAGCATGAGAATTGGCACATATGCGAAGAATCCAAGCTTTTTCGGGCAGTGTGGAAAGGATGCCATGAACGCGCCGCTGATGATCCGGGGATTCCAGGTTTACAAAGGGTTTCTGGAGGCTCGGATACAGGAACAGATGGTTGCGGATTTGCGCGAGGTTGCCCGCGTTGCGCCGTTCTTTGATCCCGTGACCCCGTCGGGGAAAAAGATGTCGGTGCGCATGACGTCGGCCGGGCGCCTGGGATGGGTCACGGATCGTGGCGGATACCGGTATCAGGCGCATCACCCTGACGGGATGGCGTGGCCGGAAATTCCCAAGAGGATACTGGACGTCTGGGAGGCCGTATCGGGCGTTTCGCGCGCGCCGGATTGCTGTTTGGTCAATTTCTATGGCGAAGACGCCAGGATGGGCATGCATCAGGACAAGGACGAAGGCAGTTTCGACTGGCCTGTGGTGTCGATCTCGCTGGGTGATGCGGGATTGTTCCGGATGGGCAATGTCGAGCGGGGCGGCAAGACCGAGTCGTTGTGGTTGGAGTCCGGCGACGTGGTGGTCATGGGCGGCGCGGCACGGCTGGCGCATCATGGCGTGGATCGCATCCGCTTTGGGTCTTCAAGGCTGTTGCCGAAGGGCGGGCGGATCAACCTGACAATGCGGGTGGTGGCCTAGCGATCACGGGCGCAGTGTGCAGCAACCCCGATAGCCGGTGGGCGTGCCGTCGCGCAGAATGAACAGTTCCGTCGCGAGGCCATAGGTGCGATCGCTCATCCCGTCGGAACACAGTGCGCTTCGGACGGTGGCAAAGGCAGAGCCCGAAGGCGAGGCCGCGCCAAGGCCCAAGGTGCCGACGGTGTAGTTTTCCGGGTGCGAGGTCCACTGAACTGCGAAGTGTTCCACCGGATCATCAAAGAACTGGAACGCAAGGAGGGATCGGTCGGCATCGGTTGCGGCGGACCAGAAGGGTTCGGTGCCGAAACATTCCAGTCCGATCCTGTCCCACGCCCAGCCGGTTTCGGACTGACGGGCGAGGTAGCGGAAGGCGACCCAGCCGGCGGTTTCGCCCGTGTTGATCAGGGCCCATTTGCGGGCGTCATCAACTGCCACGACTTCGACGTTTTCTGCGTTATGTGCCAGGGCACCCAGCTTATCGGCCGAGGCGTTTGCGGTTTCGCGGATGTTCAGGACATCGTTCGCGGCTACACCAGTCACGGAAAACAGGGCAGGAAACTCTCCTGCGCTCAGTAAGGTCGGGAGCAAAAGCGGGGCAGCCAGAAGCCGCATCACCGGCGGGCGCTCCAGCTGAGGGAGGCGTGGCGGCGTGTATAGAACTCGCCCATGAGGCCGATCATCAGGAAGATGATGCCAAACCATATCGGATATTCGAGGCTGGAGTTGCGCGGGGCGTAGTTGATGAAGACATAGCCGCGCGACTGGTCGATACAGTGGAACAGCGGGTTCCAGTCGAACATCGAGACCATGAAGCTTGGCAGGGTGTTGGCGACGAACATCTTGCCCGAGGCGATCATGTTGGCGCGCTGGTAGATCGTGCTGGCGATGCTGACGAAGGTCGGGAACCAGGGCTTTAGCGCCAGGAAAACCACGCCAAGCGCGAGGCCGGTGAACCATGCCAGAAGCACCATGCCCATCGCGGGCAGGGGGCGGTCAATTTCGAACGGGGTAAAGCCGACGTGGTAGATGAACAGGATCGTGAAGAGCGACAGCACCTGAATGTAGAGGGTGCTGAGTGCAGCAGAAACGATTGCGATGATGGTGTTCATCGGCGCGTGTTTCATCATCGGCGAAGACGGACCTTCGGCCCCGACCACGGCACCAAGGGTCTTGGTGTGGGTCATGAACAGGAAGATGCCCGACATGATGTAGAGCAGGAAATCACCGCGCAGGGCCGCGCCGCGCATGCCGAGGACCGAGAACATCACGTAAAAGGCCATCACGAAGATGATCGCCTGCATCATGTTCATTATCAGGGACATCAGGGCATTGCCGTGAGACTTGCGTACGTTTCTCACGACCGAGTGATAAATCAGCTCGGATATGTTTAGTGCGCTAGAAAGCGTCGTTTTAGGGGCCGCTTGTTGAAACATCGCCTCAGGTTCCCCGGATTGAACCGGTTTTGACAGGGAAATCTTGCCGTTCCGTTATTGTCGCATCATAAGGGGCGCGACTCGTCATTTCAACAATCCTGCTTGGGAGATACCCCTTTGGACTATAACGTACTTATTCCCGCCATTCGTAAACTGGCCATCGAGGCCGGCGACAAGATTATGGAAATTTACAACGCAGACGATTTTGACGTGAAAGTTAAGTCGGACGACAGCCCGGTGACGGCTGCGGATGAAGCGGCAGACGCAATCATTTCCGCGGGTCTGGTTGAACTGTTCCCCGACGTGATGCTGGTGACCGAAGAGCAGGCAGATAGCCATGCAGCCAAGGGTGAAACTTTCCTGATCGTTGACCCGCTGGATGGCACCAAGGAATTCATCCACCGTCGTGGCGATTTCACCGTGAACATCGCCTATGTCGAAAACGGTGTGCCGCAGCGTGGTGTGGTGTATGCGCCGGCCAAGAACCGCATGTTCTTTACCCAAGCAGACGGCCAGTCTGTTGAAGAAACCGGTGATTTCGCCAAGGACACCGTGGGCGAAGTTACGCCGATGAAGGTTGCTGAAAGCGACAATGCCGCGCTTCTGGTGGTGGCCTCGAAATCGCACCTGACCGACGAGACCAAGGATTATATCGCCAAGTACGAAGTGGCGGATTTCAAGAGCGCGGGTTCGTCGCTGAAATTCTGCCTCGTCGCGACTGGCGAAGCCGATCTGTACCCGCGCGTCGGCCGCACCATGGAGTGGGATACGGCCGCTGGCCATGCGGTTCTGCTGGGTGCTGGTGGTGATGTTGTGCGTTTCGATGACCACAGCCCGCTGACCTATGGCAAGGAAGACTTTGCCAACCCGTATTTCATTGCCTACGCCCCGAACGTGGAACTGAAAGAGGCCTGATGTCTGTTCTGATCGCCATCCCGGCGCGCTATGCGTCGACCCGCTATCCCGGTAAACCGCTTGCCACGCTGAAAGGCGCGACGGGCGAAACCAAGAGCCTGATCCAGAGATCCTGGGAGGCGGCATGCCAGGTCAAGGGCGTGGACCGTGTCGTGGTGGCGACAGATGATGACCGTATCCGAGAAGCGGCCGAGGCCTTTGGCGCCGAGGTTGTGATGACCTCGGAAGACTGTGCCAATGGTACCGAACGCTGTGCCGAGGCCTATGACAATCTGGGTGGCGGGTTCGATATCGTGGTGAACCTTCAGGGCGATGCGCCTCTGACCCCCGCCTGGTTTGTCGAGGACCTGATCGAAGGGTTGCGCAACGATCCGGTGGCCGAGGTGGCAACGCCGGTGTTGCGCTGTGATGGCCGTGCCTTGAACGGGTTCCTTGAAGATCGCAAGGCGGGCCGTGTTGGTGGGACAACGGCGGTGTTCACCAAGGACCGTCACGCGATGTATTTCTCCAAGGAAGTGGTGCCATTCACGTCGGAAATTTATGCCGACGATGCCGAGACCCCGGTGTTCCACCATGTGGGGGTCTATGCCTACCGGCCTTCGGCGCTGGGCGCTTATCCGCGCTGGCAGGCCGGTCCCCTGGAGACACTGGAAGGCCTAGAACAGCTGCGTTTCATGGAAAACGGCCACAAGGTCCTGTGCGTTGAGGTCGAAGCGCGCGGGCGGCAGTTCTGGGAATTGAACAACCCCGAAGATGTTCCGCGCATCGAAGCGATGATGGCGGAGATGGGCACGCCTTGAGGCGGGCGGTGCCTGCCCAGATTTTTCCTTGCCCTCTTCCAATTGCGGGCGGTTTCTTTGTGTCTTGAGGGGATCGAACAGATCCATTTGCCGGGAGGCTTTTTATCATGACTGCATTCAATCGTACCGCATTGGTGACCGGGTCTGCCGGCTTCATCGGGTATCACACCGCGGCGCGGTTGCTTGCTGAAGGCTGGACGGTGATCGGCCTTGATGCGATGACCGATTACTACGAGGTGGCCGTGAAGGAACGCCGCCACGCGATGCTTCAGCAGAACGAGAAGTTCACGGCAGTTGTTGGGCGTCTGGAAGAGCCGGGCCTGCTGATGAACCTGTTCGAGAAACACCGCCCGGACGTTGTGATCCATCTCGCGGCGCAAGCGGGTGTTCGGTATTCGATTGATGCGCCGCGGTCCTATGTCGAAGCCAACCTGATCGGGACATTTGACCTTCTGGAAGCCGCGCGCGCCTATCCGCCACAGCATATGCTTCTGGCGTCGACGTCGTCGGTTTATGGCGCGAACGAAGATATGCCCTATGCTGAGACTGACAAGGCGGACAGCCAGATGTCGTTCTATGCGGCGACCAAGAAGGCCAACGAGGCGATGGCGCATTCCTATGCGCATCTCTATCACCTGCCGGTCACGATGTTCCGCTTCTTTACGGTTTATGGGCCGTGGGGGCGTCCGGACATGGCGTTGTTCAAGTTTACCAAGGCCATTCTCGAAGGGTCGGCGATCGATATCTACAACCACGGGGATATGCGCCGGGATTTCACCTATATCGACGATCTGGTGTCTGGAATCGTGGCGCTTGTCGAGGCGGTGCCGCCACAGGCGGATGGGCGAAAGGAGGAGCCGGAGGCGTTTGACTCGCTCAGCCCTGTTGCGCCGTGGCGTGTGGTGAACATCGGCAATGGCCAGCCGGTTCAGTTGATGGCCTTTGTCGAGGCGATCGAAAAAGCCATCGGTATCGAGGCGCAGAAGAATTTCATGCCGATGCAACCCGGCGACGTGCCTGCAACATGGGCCGAGGCGCAGCTGTTGCAATCATTGACCGGATCACGCCCTGAAACCTCGGTAGACGCCGGGGTTAAGGCGTTTGTTGCGTGGTACAGAGACTACTACGGCGTTTGATCAGCTGGCGGTGTCACGGTCGTCTTTTGGCGTGAACTCTTCCACGCAGGTGTGCAGCGTGGCCAGTGCAAGCGATTCATCGCGTGTTTGAATGGCGCGCCGGAGGTCTTGCAGGGCCCCCGCTATTTCGATTTCCGACAAGCGTTTTTCCTGTGCCCTGAGAATCTTGGGGTGCGGTGTTGTCAGCATGTCAGAACCGATCAGCAGTTCCTCGTGCATCTTTTCACCCGGGCGCAGGCCGGTGAAGGTGATGGCGATGTCTCCGGCCGGGTTCTTGTCGTCGCGGACGCTATAGCCCGAGCCTTCGATCATCTTGCGGGCGACATCGAGGATCGACACCGGTTCCCCCATGTCGAGCACAAAGACGTCACCGCCGCGCGAAAAGCTTCCGGCCAGAAGGACGAGGCGGACGGCTTCGGACACCGTCATGAAGAAGCGGGTGACATTCGGGTGGGTCACGGTGAGCGGCCCGCCGTGGCGGATCTGGTCTTCGAACAGGGGAATGACCGAGCCGGATGACCCCATGACGTTGCCGAACCGAACCATCGAGAAGCGCGTGCCTTCACTGCGGGTGGCAAGGTCCTGCACCACCAGTTCCGCCATGCGCTTGGACGACCCCATGACCGACGTGGGGCGCACGGCCTTGTCCGAGGACACGAGGATGAAGCGTTCGACATCGTGACGGCGGGCGGCTTCGGCCACGGCGCGGGTGCCGATCACGTTGTTGCGCAGCCCTTCGAGGCAGTTGTCCTCGACCATCGGCAGGTGCTTGTAGGCGGCGGCGTGGAAGACAATGTCGATGTCGTGTTGTTGGAGCACCTGATCCAGAAGTTCAGGTTCGTTGATCGACCCGAGGGCAACGACGACGTCGCAATCTGTCTGGGTTTCCTGGAGTTCACGTTCGACGTTGTAGAGCGCAAGCTCCGAGTGATCGAGCAGCACGAGGCGTTTGGGTTTGCAGGTCAGGATCTGGCGACAGAGTTCAGACCCGATCGAGCCACCAGCGCCGGTGACGAGGATGGAACGATCCAGGTAGGTCTCTGACGCGGCGGGCAGTTCGCCTTCGAGAGCGGAACGTCCCAGCAGTTTCGAGGTTTCGACAGGGGCGATCTTGTGGGCCTCTTCGCCACGCAGGACGATTTCGGCGAAAGATGGCAGGGCCAGCACTTCGCAGCCAACGTTTCGCAGGCCGTGGGCGATGCGTGTGCGTACCGCGAGGCTGGCCGAGGGCATGGCGAGGACGATCCTGTCGATCTGTTCCTTGGCGACGATGTCGGCGATTTCGCGGGGCGCATGGACGCGCATGCTGCTGATGGTGAGCTTTTGCAGGGCGACCTTGTCGTCAACAAAGCAAACGGCTTCGAATTCATCGTCTGTGACGAGCGCGGCGGCAAGCTGTTGGCCGGTCTGGCCTGCGCCATAGATCATCACGCGCTTGCGGTTCTGACCACGGCGGAAAATCTCCATGACGATGTTGCGGAGCGCAATTCGGGCACCAACGGAAAGGACGAGAAATAGCAGGGCAAATACAAAGAACGTGGAGAGTGGTGCCATGCTTCGTGCCACGGGCAGGTAATTGCAAAGGAAGCCCAATCCACCGAGGAAAACAGCCAGAGAGGCCGTATCGACCGCATCCCCAAGGCTGAAGGCGTGAAGCTTGATTTGCTCGAGGCCGAAGAGTTTGATCGCCAGTATGGCTGCGGGCAATAGTACGGCGAGGTACCAGGACATTCCGACGAATGCTGCGAGCGTTTGGGCACCGTTTGCTTCGATGGCGAGAGCGATTTCAAATGCAACAACGATCCAGATGAGATCAAGCAGAACCAGCACGGAACTTTTTTGCGTGCGGTTCAGGGATTTGAGAAGTTGGTACAGCATGGTCTTTTGCCGGGCCTATGATAGTGCAGCCTAGAGGACTTAAATCCGCTCGAAGGTTACCAAACAGTTAAAATATCACCTACACACCCGATAAGGGGAATTTCTTGTCCTTGGTGGCAAATGCAGTGCGGCATGACCACCTGCCAATTCCTACAGCATTTTGAGCAGCTTGCCTAGGCTTTCAATCAAGAGTTGTGCTCTGCTGTCGGTTCAAATTCGCCAATGTTGTGTAAAGGCAACCTGTTGTCATAAGAATCACCCCTTTCAACAAAGAGTTTTGAGTTTGTGAGCCATTAAGAGTAGAAAGCCGTTAAAAGTTTATAGGGGCAGAACAGTTCAATGCATTCCATGGTCAGAAATCTGGGCCTGATGGCCGCCTTGTGTGTTTTGGCTGCCTGTGCTTTGCCGCGCGGTGCTCCTGTGTATTCGGAAGTTGTAAAGACGGACCCTGAAAAAGCCGCGGAACAGAATGTTCAAATTGTCCCCGTTACGCGGGACAGTGCCGACATGATCAAGGGCTGGCCGGTTACTGGTTGGCAGGGTCACTACCGTTGGCTTGCCGTACAGCGCGGTGGCGGGAGCAATATCCTGCGCCCCGGCGACATGCTGAACCTGACCATTTGGGACAATGCCGAGAACTCTCTTATCACTGGTCGTGACGAACGCAGTGCGCAGGTGGCGCGGGTTGAGGTCGAGCCGAACGGAACAGCCTTTGTCCCTTATGTTGACCAGGTAAACGTTTCTGGTTTGACAGCCCCGGAAGCACGCCGCCTGATCCAGGAGAAAATGACCCAACTTGCACCGTCCGCACAGGTTCAGCTGGATCTCGAGGAAGGTGTTGGAAACTCGGTGGACCTCGTGGCTGGTGTGAAAACGCCGGGAACATATCCTCTGCCGAACCGCAATTTCTCGATCCTGTCGCTCATTTCGAGGGGCGGCGGTATCAGCGAGTCGATCCGCAATCCGCTCGTGCGTCTGATCCGTGGCGGGCATACCTATGAGATTCCGGCCTCGGAGCTTCTGAAGGATTCCAAGAAGAATGCCATTCTTCGCGGGGGTGATCAGGTTGTGATCACGGAAGACCCTCGGTTCTTCGTTGCGCTTGGGACCACGGAGAAAGAAGAGATCGTCAACTTCAACAAGGAAGCGATTTCCGGGCTTGAAGCGGTTTCGATCCTAGGTGGTCTCATTGATGCGCGCGCCAACCCTGCGGGCCTTCTTGTCCTGCGCCAGTACGAGGCGGGCCACGTTCGTGCCGACGACAAAGGCCCGGCACGGGAATACGTGATCTTCGCGATGGACCTGACGTCGGCGGATGGCCTGTTCGGTGCCAAGAACTTTTACATCCAGCCGGGCGATACAGTGCTTGCGACCGAATCGGTTGTGAAACCTGCCCAGGCCCTGATTGCACTGTTCGGATCGGCCTTTGCGATCACGAATGCATTCGACTAATTCTGCAGTGCAGAATTTCCATGCACTGGCGCAGGGTTTTCCTTGCGTCAGAGCCGCCTGAAAAGTAAGCATGCCTTATATCATTAGTGATTTGTCACATTTACGCGGTATTCCGTCATGTTGAAAGACGTGCTCAATCCGAGTAGGGTTTTGTAGGTTTTGGGTCAGAATACCCAACTTGAAATTATTAAAGCGAGCTCCCCATGCGCAAAAAGGTAACGAAAGCAATCTTTCCCGTCGCAGGTCTTGGCACCCGATTTCTGCCGGCCACCAAATCGGTTCCGAAGGAAATCATGACCCTTGTTGACCGCCCGTTGATTCAATACGCGATCGACGAGGCGCGCGAAGCAGGAATCAAGGAGTTCATCTTTGTCACCTCGCGCGGCAAGAGCGCGCTTGAGGACTATTTCGACAACAACCCGATCCTCGAGCAGGAACTGCGTCGCAAAGGCAAGAAAGACCTGCTTGAAACACTCAAGCAGACCAATATGGAAAGCGGTGGCATCGCCTATATCCGCCAGCACCGCGCGCTGGGCCTTGGCCACGCGGTGTGGTGTGCCCGTCGCCTTATTGCGAACGAGCCCTTTGCCGTGGTTCTGCCGGACGACGTGATTGCAGGTGAAGAGTCCTGCCTCAAGCAGATGGTGGAAGCCTACGAGGAAACCGGTGGCAGCATGGTTGCGGCCATGGAAGTGCCGCCAGAAAAAGCATCGGCCTATGGTGTTCTGGACGTGAAGGAAGACATGGGTTCGCTGGTGTCGGTCAAGGGCATGGTTGAGAAGCCGAAACAGGAAGAAGCGCCGTCGAACCTCGCGGTGATTGGCCGCTACATCCTGTCTCCGCATGTTCTGCGTAACCTCAACAAGCAAGAGGCTGGTGCAGGTGGGGAAATCCAGCTGACCGATGCGATCGCCAAGGAAATCGAACACGAGAATAACGTGTTTGGATATCGTTTCCGCGGTCAGCGCTTTGATTGTGGTTCGAAAGCCGGCTTCCTGCAGGCAACCGTGGCCTTTGCAATGGCGCGCGAAGAACTTCGTGACGAGCTGAGCGAGTACCTGCACGAGCTGGTCGCATCGCAAAAAGCAGCGCAATAAGCGGCGGGAGAATTTCAGTGCAGAATGTTCTGGTAACCGGCGGTGCCGGCTATATCGGCTCGCATGCGTGCAAGGCCCTTAAGGCGGCCGGGTTCAATCCGGTCACCTTCGACAATATCAGCACCGGCTGGGAAGATGCGGTCAAGTTTGGCCCGCTTGAGAAGGGCGACCTTCTTGATCGGGCGCGTCTGGACGAAGTCTTTGCCAAGCATGAGCCGGTTGCCGTGATGCACTTTGCGGCGCTGAGCCAGGTTGGCGAAAGCATGCAGATCCCGGGCAAATACTGGCTGAACAACGTTCAGGGGTCGCTGAACCTGATCGAGGCTGCGACCGAGGCAGGGTGCATGAACTTTGTGTTCTCGTCGACCTGTGCGACCTATGGCGATCAGGACAACGTGGTTCTGGATGAAAACAGCTCGCAGTTTCCGATCAATGCTTATGGGTCTTCCAAGCGTGCCATTGAAGACATGCTCAAGGATTTCGAAGGGGCGACCGGTCTGAACCACGTGATCTACCGCTATTTCAACGTGGCTGGCGCCGATCCCGAGGCGGAAGTGGGTGAATTCCACCAGCCCGAGACGCACCTGATTCCGCTGATGCTTGATGCAATTGACGGCAAGCGGGATGCGCTGACGATCTTTGGCACCGACTATGACACGCCTGATGGCACCTGCATTCGTGACTATGTGCATGTCTGCGATCTTGTGGATGCCCATGTTCTGGGTCTTAAGTGGCTTCTGGATGGCAAGGGTAGCCGGGTGTTCAACCTTGGCACCGGCAGCGGGTTTTCGGTTCGGGAAGTGATCGATCACTCTCGCGCCGTGACCAACCGCGATGTGCCCTATGTCGAGGGCGATCGCCGTCCCGGAGATTGCACACGGCTCGTTTCCGGCTCGACACGGGCAGAGAAAGAGCTAGGCTGGCAACCATCCCGTTCGAACCTGAACACGATGATTTCCGACGCCTGGCGCTGGCACCAGTCCGGGCACTACGAAAAATGAGGTCGCGTCCATTCCACTTGGCTTGGGGCATATCGGAGCTCTTGATCGCGAAAAACTTCGCGGGCTGAGGGCTGCCTACAAGCTGCGGTGGACGCGCAGGCGATTGCTGTTTCGGGCGCTGCGCAAGCGGCGTCAGATGCAGGCGGTGGTCGACCGGACGGGGCAGATTGCCCCTGACGATATTCTGGGAGCGGCAACGGTTCGAAACGAGATCGTGCGGCTCCCTTATTTTCTTGAGCACTACCGGCGGCTTGGTGTTCGCCACTTTCTGTTTGTCGACAACAACAGCGACGACGGGACTCGTGAGTTTCTTGCCGAGCAGCCCGATGTGTCGCTTTGGACCACGGCGCATGGGTACAAGCAGAGTCGGTTTGGGCTGGATTGGCTGACCTGGCTGTTGATCCGCCATGCGCACGGCCACTGGTGTCTGACGCTCGATGCCGACGAGTTGCTGATCTACCCCTATTGGGAAACCCGCCCGCTCAAGGCGCTGACGGAATGGCTGGATGGTGAGGGGGTCGAGATGTTTCCGGCGATGATGCTGGACATGTACCCCAAGGGGAAATTGAGCGAACAGCGATACGAACCGGGGCAGGATCCCACCGAAATCCTGTCGTGGTTCGACGCCGGCAACTACACCATTCAGCGGCAAATGCCAAAAGAGAACCTCTGGATACAAGGGGGGGTGCGGGCGCGTGTGTTCTTTGAAAAGGAACCCCGCAAGGCACCGACGATGAACAAGACGCCCCTGGTAAAGTGGAACCGGCGGTTCGTTTACGTAAACTCCACCCACGGGATGCTGCCGGCACGGCTCAATCGGGTGTATGACAGGGATGGGGGCGAATTTGCTTCGGGCATCCTGCTGCACACCAAGTTTCTTGATACCATCGTCGACAAGTCACGAGAGGAGTTGGATCGGCGCGAGCATTTTGCCAACAGCGATCTTTATGACGACTACTACAAGGGATTGATCGACGATCCGGATTTGTGGTGCGACGCATCGAGCCGGTATCGCGGCTGGCGGCAGCTTGAAGCAATGGGGCTGATGTCGCGCGGCACTTGGCTTTAAATTATGTTAACGAGGGCGGGCGCATACTGTGGCTCACTGTTTACGAAATGTGAACAAAGGCGTATTCTCAACGCAATTGTAAGAACCGGAAACTTCCGGCGACTTCGGGTAGGGTTAGGAACCGCAGGGAATTGTGCCAGTGATCAGGTCAAGTATCTGATTCAAGGCGCAGATTCCGGCGGATCAGGCAGGAGCAACGGGCCGGAATGAGCTTGTTCCAATCATACAAGCTGCGTTGGAAGCGTAAGCATCTGCTGGCAAGGGCCTTTCGCAAGAGCCGAGAGCTGCGCGTGGTTGCCGATCGGACAGAACACATTCGCGGCAACGACATCATCGTGTTCTCGACGCTGCGCAACGAATACACCCGGCTTCCCTATTTTCTCGACTATTATCGCGAGATGGGTGTGAACCATTTCGTTATTGTGGACAACGACAGCAATGACGGGTCGCGCGAGTATCTGGCAGAGCAACCGGATGTGTCACTTTGGACGACCAAGGCGAGCTACAAGAAAAGCCGCTTTGGCGTTGATTGGTTGAACTGGCTGCAACGTAAATACGGGGATGGCCACTGGTGTCTTGTGGTCGATCCGGATGAACTCTTGGTCTATCCGTTCTGTGATACCCGGCCGCTGCGGGCGTTGACCGACTGGCTGGACGCCAGTTCGATCCGGTCATTCAGCACCATGTTGCTGGATATGTACCCCAAGGGGCGGTTAAACGCTCAGCCTTATCGTGCCGGCCAGGACCCGCTTGAAATCGCGAGTTGGTTCGATGCGGGGAACTACACGATTTCGCGGAACTGGCGGTACTGGAACCTTTGGATTCAAGGGGGGCCACGCGCGCGGATGTTCTTTCAGGACAACCCCGAAGAGGCGCCCGCCCTCAACAAGGTGCCGCTCGTCAAGTGGAGCAAGAAATACGCCTATGTGGATTCGACCCACATGATCCTGCCGCGGGGCCTTAACCTCGTGTTCGATGAGTGGGGTGGGGAAAAGGCATCGGGCATTCTTTTGCACACCAAGTTTTTAGATACCTTCTCGGCAAAGGCGGCCGAGGAGTTGCACCGCAAGCAGCACTACGCGGCGAGTGTGGAGTATATCGCCTATGCCAAGGCGATGGAGAATGATCCCGAACTTTGGTGCAAATGGTCGGAGAAGTATATTAACTGGAGACAGCTGGAAATTCTCGGGCTGATGTCCAAGGGGAACTGGGCATGATACAGGAGGTGTTGCGGTGAGCGTTGGCATCATCATGCTGGTGCATACGGCCCTGGACAGGGCCGAGAAGGTTGCCCGTCACTGGACGGCATCCGGATGCCCGGTGGTGATCCACGTCGACGCCAATGTGCCGCGCAAGACGTTCAAGGAATTTCAGGCGGCGTTGTCGGATGTTGCGCAGGTGCGGTTCTGCAAACGGCACACCTGTGAGTGGGGCACTTGGGGGCTTGTGGCCGGGACACAGAGCGCTGCCGAGATGATGCTGGCGGAATTTGCCGATGTGCGGCACGTCTACCTGTCGTCCGGATCGTGCCTGCCGCTGCGCCCGGTGCAGGAGTTGAAAGACTATCTTGCTGCGCGGCCACGGACGGACTTTATTGAATCCGCGACCACCTCGGATGTGCCTTGGACAGTGGGTGGGCTGAGCCACGAACGTTTCGTTCTGCGCTTTCCCTTTTCCTGGAAGAAGCGGCGTTTTCTTTTCGACAAGTATGTCGAATTGCAGAGACGTGTGGGATTTCGGCGCAAGATACCGAACGGGATCGTGCCGCATATGGGATCGCAATGGTGGTGCCTGACGCGCCAGACGCTTTCTGCGATCCTCGAAGATCCGGAGCGGGAAACCTATGATACCTATTTCAAGAAGGTCTGGATTCCCGACGAGAGCTATTTCCAGACCCTGTCACGGCTGTATTCGACCAATGTGGAAAGCCGGTCTCTGACCCTGTCGAAGTTCGATTTCCAGGGCAAACCGCATATTTTCTATGATGATCACCTGCAATTGCTTCGGCGTTCGGATTGTTTTGTCGCGCGCAAGATCTGGCCGCATGCGAACAAGCTCTATGACGCGTTCCTGACCGACCCCGAAGGCGCGATCAAGATGACCGAACCGAACCCGGCCAAGATTGACCGGATATTCGCCAAGGCGGTGGAGCGACGGACACGCGGACGGCAGGGCCTGTATATGCAGAGCCGGTTTCCGCACGAGGGGTATGAACACAGCATCACCAGCGGGCGCTATTCGATCTTTCAGGGGTTTTCAGAACTGTTCGAAGACTTTGAACCCTGGTTGGCCAAGGCAACGGGTGCACAGGTGCACGGGCATATATACGGTCCGGAACGCGCCGAGTTTGCGAACGGGCAGAAGGTGATCAACGGGGCGCTGTCGGATGCTCCGATGTTGCGGGACTATAACCCGACGGCGTTTCTCACCAACCTGATCTGGAACACCCGCGGGGAGCGCCAGTGTTTCCAGATGGGGCCAATGGACGAAACCGCGCCGATGTGGTTCGTGGCCAAAGATCCCAATGCGCAGATCTCGGTGATCAGCGGCGCCTGGGCCGTGCCGTTGTTTAAGTCGAACCGCAATTTTGCCGACCTTCGACAGGAGGCAGCGCATCTTCAGAAGCTCGAGGCAGAGCAGCTCAAGGTGTTGCGGTCGATCTGGGCCAAGGCGCGCATACGCATCTGGACAATGGCCGAGTTTATCGAAGCTCCGATGGAGCCCTTGCAGACCATCATTGACGAGATGGGCGGCCATTCCCTGCGCCGCTTGTCAGAGGCGCCGAAGATGGCGGATTTGACGGGGTTCGGCCAGTTCCTCCAGAACCTCAAGAACCAGGGGATGCACCCCTACCTGATGGGGGACTTCCCGGTCGCACAACCGGGACTGAACCAGCCAAAACCCCCGCGCAAACCCTATTTGGTGCAGTAAAATCGCATGAACAAAACCTTTGATTACTTTGTCGTTTTCGCCGAGATGCGGACGGGGTCGAATTTTCTTGAGACCAATATCAACGCTTTCGACGGGCTGACCTGCCACGGTGAGGCGTTTAATCCGCATTTCATCGGCTATCCCAACAAGTCGGAAATCCTTGGTGTGACCTATGAGGACCGCACGCACGACCCAATCGCCCTGATCAAGGTGATCAAGGCGCAGGATGGCGTTCTGGGCGGCTTCCGTTATTTCCACGATCATGACCCGCGGGTGTTGCAGGTCTGCCTGAACGATCCGCGCTGCGCCAAGATCGTGCTCACTCGAAACCCGATGGACAGTTACGTGTCGCTCAAAATCGCGCAGGCGACGGGGCAGTGGAAACTGACGGATGTGCGGCGCCGCAAGGAGACCGGCAAGGTGCGCATTGATCCGCAGGAGTTCAAAGCGCATGTCGAGGACTTGCAGGATTTTCAGGTGTTGATCCAGAATGCGCTTCAGGAAACCGGTCAGACGGCGTTTTATGTCGCCTATGAAGACTTGCAGAACGTCGAGGTCATGAATGGTCTGGCCAGCTTTCTTGGGCACGATGGCAAGCTGGAGGAGCTGGACAAAACGCTGAAGCGTCAGAACCCCAAACCTGTTTCCGAAAAGGTTGCCAACTTCGACGAAATCATCAATGCGCTGGCTGATCTTGATCGGTTTAACCTGAGCAGGACACCCAACTTTGAGCCACGGCGCGGGGCGGCCGTGCCGTCCTACGCGCTGGCTGCCGAGACGCCCCTGATGTACCTGCCGGTTAGATCCGGGCCGGAAGCCCAGGTGTTGAAGTGGCTGGCTGACCTTGATGGCGTCGATGTCGATGCGTTGCCGACCAAGTTGAACCAAAAGGCCCTGCGCCAGTGGAAGCGCAAGAACAAGGGCCATCGCAGTTTCACGGTTGTACGCCATCCGGTTGCGCGGGCGCATGCCACGTTCTGCGAGATGATCCTGCCTGTGAATGAAGGACGCTACGCGCAGATCCGCAATACGCTGATGAAGGTCTACAAGGTGCCGCTGCCCAAGAACGGGCCTGACGCGTCATATGACGTCGCGGCACACCGAGAGGCGTTTGTGGCATATCTGGCGTTTGTGAAGGCGAATTTGGCGGGGCAGACCAGTTTTCGAATCGATGGCCACTGGGCGACGCAAGCCGCAACGCTAAAGGGATTCGGCGATCTTTGCTTGCCGGACATGATCGTGCGGGAAGACGAGCTGGAGAGCCTCCTGCCGCTGCTTGCGATGCAGGTTGGTCGGCTGGACGCGCCGGAACCCGAACGCGCGCCGGATGACGTGCCCTTTGCGCTGGGCGAGATTTACGATGAAGAGATAGAGGCGCTGGTGCATGACATATACCAGCGCGACTATTTGAATTTCGGCTTTGATAGCTGGGTCTGAGGCCCGGTTTTTAAGCGGCCTGAACGTTCTGGGCTTCGGTCAGGATCGAGTAGAGAGTCTGGGCGTCCTGGTTGGCGCGCAGTTTGGCGCAGACCGAAGTCTCTCGCAGCGTGCGTGAAACCAGCGCCAGTGCCTTGAGGTGCTCAACACCTGCTTCGTTCGGTGCGAAAAGCGCAAAGGCGATATCAACTGGCTGACGGTCAACCGAGTTAAAATCTACGGGCTTTTCCAAGAGGATAAAGGCGCCGACGACGGTGTCGATGCCGTCCAGGCGGGCGTGCGGAAGGGCAACGCCGTGGCCAACCCCGGTAGGGCCGAGGTTTTCACGTTCGAGAAGCGCTTCGACAACACGGGTTGTATCCAGACCATAGGCGGACTCAGCCAGCTCGCCGATTGCATGCAGCAAGCGCTTCTTGCTAGAGGCGGCCGAAACAACTTTGACCGCCTCTGGCTTCAGGATGGTAGAAAGGTCCATATGCCTGTATCTCCGAGCAGAGACCTTGGCTCTGCCGACTTATCCTTGTGGATCGATCCAGCCGATATTGCCGTCTTCACGGCGGTACACGACATTCAATCCGTCTTTACCTTCGTTCTGGAATACCAAGACCGGTGCGCCAGCGAGCTCCATTTGCATCACGGCTTCACCGACGCTCAGAGACGGGATCTTGGTTTCCATCTCGGCGATGATCATCGGCTGTAGCGTTTCCGGCTCAGCCGTCTCGGTCTCCCCTTCAGAGGCGAGGATATACGAGGACGCGCCGAAGAGTTCAACCGGTTCTGCACGTTCGCGGTGGTGATCCTTGAGGCGGCGCTTGTAGCGGCGCAGCTGTTTCTCCATTTTTTCGTTGCAGTCGTCAAAAGCGGCGTAGATTTCGGTCGCGTGCGCCTTGGCCTGCGCGGTCAGCCCGGTTGATAGGTGAACCGTGGCTTCACAAACATACTCGTGTGCGCTTTTGGAAAAGATAATGTTGGCGTCGGTGGGGCGTTCAGCATACTTGCCGACCACTGATCCTAGCTCGTCCTTGACGTGAGTCTGAAGGGCATCACCGACATCGATATGTTTTCCGGTAATTTGGTAGCGCATCCTGTCTCCTTTGCGATGACATGTCGAACCACGGTCCGAGGGCGTTGAGTGCCCCGGATCGGATCAGGTTCGAATGCTGGAATTGGACGTCTTCGTACCTTGTCCGAGACCGGGCCTTTTCGAGAAGGCCGCGTGAGTCTGCGGTTCGGGTACCAAAAACGTCATACCTTCATTGAGAACCCAGGCGAGGGAATTGTCAATGTGGTCAGATCAAATTCCGAAGAAGAATCACGCAAAAATTTTTGGTGAATTACGAAATCCGGAAGTTGTCTCCCAGATAGACGCGACGCACGTTTTCATTCTCGACAACGTCGTCAGGTGTGCCTGACATGAGCACCTTGCCATCGTGGAGAATATAGGCGCGATCGACGATTTCGAGGGTCTCACGCACGTTGTGATCGGTAATCAGAACACCGATACCGCGTTTCTTGAGATCGGCAACAAGATGGCGAATGTCGCCAACCGAGATGGGATCGACGCCGGCAAAAGGTTCGTCAAGCAGCAGGTATTTCGGGTCGGCCGCCAGGCAGCGGGCAATTTCCACGCGGCGGCGCTCACCACCAGAAAGGGCCAGTGCGGGGGCGCGGCGGAGGTGTTCGATGGAGAACTCCGACAGCAGCTCTTCAAGGCGCTCACGGCGCTTGTGGCGATCCTTCTGAGTGATGTCGAGAATGGCGGTGATGTTCTCTTCCACGCTCAAGCCGCGGAAGATCGACATCTCCTGCGGCAGATAGCCAATACCCAGCTTGGCGCGGCGGTACATCGGCATATGCGTGACATCGCGGCCATCGATCGTGACGCGGCCGCCTTCGGGCATGATGAGACCCGCGATGGCGTAGAAGGTTGTGGTCTTGCCCGAGCCGTTTGGCCCGAGAAGAGCGACAACTTCGCCCCGGTTCAGCTCCATGCTGAATTCCCGGATCACCACCCGCTTGCGATAGCTTTTGCGTAGGTTGTCGACGCGGAGTCCCGAGCTTCCTTCGGCGACCGTCAGTTCAGGAGCAGCCATCAGTTGTCCCCGGTGCGCAGGATGGTTTTGACACGGCCTTCCATCTGCGCGGTGCCAGTTTCCAGGTTCACGGTCATTTTCTGCGAATGCAGGGTGTTGTTGCCCTGCGTCAGCAGCACATCTCCGACCATCACGACGGTTCCGCCTTCAACACTATAGTCGGCTTCGCGGGATTCGGCGGCATCCTGATCCTTGACCAGAAGCACTCCGCCTGTGGCCACAAGGCGCGAGATGCCCGAGGATTCCTCGTTGTAGAAAACCTGCACTTCAGGTGCAGACATACGCATACCGCCCTGGCTAATGAGTACATTGCCGGAGAAGGTCGCGGTGCCGTCGGCCTGGTTCACGGACAGGCTGTCAGCGTTTACTTCAACGGGTTGGTTCGTGTCCTGTTGCAGGCTACCAAATGCCACTTCAAAACCCTGGGCCAAGGCCGCCGTTGAAAATAATAGTGCGATAGCCAGGAAAACAGACTTGGGCAGTGACACTGGGGAAACCTCGATCAATTCGTTGGTGTGTATATCAGTTTCACACCATTTGTGAAAAACAAAGTTGTTTTGCCAGATACTTCGTCCGTCACGATTTCGAGCGCACCGGCCCGGAGGGCCCCGGCAGGGCCTTCTCCGGTCACAGTGCCGGGTGAGACGACATGAAGGCGACGCATGGCGGATGTCAGCAGGTCGCTGTGAATATCAAAGCCGTTCGAGCTGCTGATGTTCACCGCGCCTTCGAGTTGGGCTTCCTGCGTGCTGTTGTTGATCAAGGCTGTATCGGCCTTGATTGACAGGCTGGAGCCGTCTTTCAGATCGACGCGGGCCTGCATTTTATGTGCGAGCGACGTCGAAGGCTGGTCCGCGTCGGGTTTGGCATCTTCTGCCATGAACATCACGAGATGTCCCTTCTGGGTTTTGCCCGAAAAGAAGGGGGCGGTGATCCGCTGTTCCTTGGCGCGTTGCTCAAGATCGACCTTGGCGAACGGAATCGAGGCGGTGCTGTCGCTGATGCGGTTGGAGACGAGGAACAGCGTTGACAAAAGCGCAAGCGCCGTCAGGGGCAGGATGACCTTCAACAGAGAGATGAAGCGAGAGTATGACATCCCGATACCGTCCATTCTCAGCCCAGGCCTACCCGCAGGCAGTCATGGATGTGCAGGAGACCAAGTGGTGTCATGTCCTTTTGCGCAGACAACACAAACAGGCAGGTAATCTTGCGCCCATTCATCACGGCAACCGCTTCCTCGGCAAGTGCGTCGGGCGCGATGGTGGTTGGGTTGGCTGTCATTACTTCGGCGGCAGACAGATCCAGAAGGCCCTGCATGTGGCGCCGCAAGTCGCCATCCGTGATGATGCCCTGCAACGCGCCGGAGTTGTCCACTACGCCGACAACGCCAAAGCCCTTCTGGCTGATTTCGATCAGGACATCTGCCATCGGGGTTTCGCGCGAGACCAGCGGCAGCGCCTTGCCATCGTGCATAAGGTCGCTGACGCGGCTGAGTTGGGCACCGAGTTTGCCACCGGGGTGGAATTCACGGAAGTGTTCGGGCGTAAAGCTGCGGTGTTCCATGAGGGCGATGGCGAGTGCATCGCCAAGTGCCAGAGTCATGGTGGTCGAAGATGTCGGAACGATGCCGCTGCCGCAGGCTTCTTCTGCCCGGGGCAGGATCAGGCCGACATCGGACTGTTTGATCAGGGTCGACTCGGCGCGGCTTGCCACACCGATCATCGGGATGTTGAACCGACGGGTGTAGGCGATAACGTCTGCCAGTTCGGGTGTTTCACCGGAATTGGACAGTACGAGGGCAACATCGCCCTGCGCCATCATGCCAAGGTCGCCATGGCTTGCTTCGGCGGGGTGCACGAAATGCGCGGGGGTGCCGGTCGAGGCAAGCGTGGCTGCAATCTTGCGGGCGATGTGGCCGGACTTGCCCATGCCGGATACGATCACGCGCCCGGTCGCCGACAGCAGGATTTCGACAGCCTTATCAAAGTCGCCGTTCAGGCCTTCACCCAACTGGCGCAGAGCATCGGCCTCGGTGGCGATGACGCGGCGGGCGGTGTCAGAGAAAGTCGAGGTCTGGGTCATCAGTGGGCGAAGATATCTTGTTCGGGCCAACCCGCGAGATCGAGGCGCGCGCGCATTGGCAGGAAGTCAAAACAGGCCTGCGCCATTTCGGTGCGCCCTTCGCGTTCGAGGCGCTTGTTCAGCTCTTCGCGCAAGCGGTGCAGGTAAAGAACATCAGAGGCGGCATAGTCGAGCTGTGCGTCGGTGAGCGTGGGTGCACCCCAGTCGCTCATCTGTTGTTGCTTGGAGATGTCGACGCCGATCAATTCCTGAAGCAGGTTCTTGAGGCCGTGGCGGTCGGTGTAGGTGCGCACCAGTTTCGAGGCGATCTTGGTGCAGTAGACCGGGGCGGTGAGAGCGCCAAAGGCGTTATACATCGCGGCAATGTCGAAGCGGCCGAAGTGGAACAGCTTGAGCACGTTTGGATCTTCGAGCATCTTGCAGAGGTTGGGGGCCTCGGTCTGACCGATGGCGACCTGCACGAGGTGTGCATTCCCGTCGCCCCCCGACATCTGGATCACACAGAGGCGATCGCGATGGGGGTTGAGACCCATGGTCTCGCAGTCGATTGCAACGATGGGGCCAAGGTCAAGCCCGTCGGGAAGGTCGTTCTGATAGAGGTAGTTTGCCATCTCAAGCCTCGGAAATTCCGGATAGAAAGGACTTACGGTTTTCGCGGGGCCGTTTCAATGACTCATGCGGAAAGCCGCGCATTGATCGGGTGGGGCAGGCTTGCGCCGAGGGGACTAGACCAGAAACTGCCTGATGGCCGTGGCGATCTGTTCTGCGGGCTCTGGCTCCATGTGCCAGTGGTGGTGTCCCGGGATATCAACCGTTGTGACATCCGGCATGTGCTCGGCAATCAGGGCGCGTTGCAGTGCGATGTCGTCCTCGAGGCCCTTCCTGGGGGTGGCCCAGATATTCAGGACAGGCATTGAGAGAGTCTTGAGTACGGAGATACACTGCTGCGCATTCATCCTGACCGCCGAGGCGCCGTTGTGTCGTGGGTCATTGCGATGCACAAAACCGTCGTCGCAGGGCTTGAGTGCGCGTTCTGCCAGAACCGTTGAGACAAGGGGTGGTTCACCCATACGGGAGCGTCTTGCGACGAAGTCCTGTTCGGTGGCGTATTGGCGGGGAGACCGGTTCAAAAGCGCGGCGCGGTCCTTGAGAAACGCGCGCAGTGTCTTGGCAAAGTCCTCGTCTTTGGCGGGTCTGGGCAGCATGCTATCGAGGGTTATGAGCGTATGAACCCTTTCCGGTTGGGTCGCGGCCAGCAAAGTTGCGATGATTGCCCCCCGGGAGTGTCCCAGGACCGCGCATTGCGCCCAACCCAGCGCATCCAGAACGCCGACAAGCTGGGGCAGGTCGTCCCAAATCTGGTAGGTTGCATCGGTGGAGCGGTGGCCACTGAGGCCGTGGCCGGACAGGTCAAGCGCGACCAGCCGGACATCGGGAAGGGCGCGTGCCAGTTGCAGGAAGCTGTTGGCGTTGTCCTGCCAGCCATGCAACGCGAGGATAGGCGGGGCATCAACCGGCCCAGATGCAAGACCGGCATAGGTCAGCCCGTCAACGACAAGCGTCAACTCTTCCGGAATGGGAGGGGTGGGTGGTTGCAATGGCTTGGCCCTTTACGGTCTTGGCAGGGCGACGTTATGGCGTTGACCGCGCGAATTCAATCACGCCGAGCCGGATATGGATTAGGTCTTGGCTGTGGTGAAAACTGTTCGGTTTCAATCGATGGATCAGTTTGCGGAGACAGGGGACGCAGCGGATATTGCGGATTAGGCGACTAGGCTTGCAGACAAGATTGCGCGGTTTCAGGTTCAGTCTCTGCGCCTGATCGGCAGAGACTGCCGAGGCCAGTCATTCAGGCGCCGAAACGATGCCGGGCAATGTTGTAGACGCGTCTGCCTATTGCCGAATTGATAGCGATGAACAGCGCATAGCAGCTGTTTGCCGACCGTAAGCCCAAACCCAACTAGTGAGATGGCATTGCAATCTTGTCAGTGACAACGGAAAGGCAGTTTTTCTTCAACGTATTCAATATGGCGTCCAGTTCGATGCGCGTTTCGACTCCGGCTTTCAGGCCCATTGTGACAGTGACAATAAACTGCGCTTGTTTTTGCGGTGTGAGGCCGTGGCTGAGCAATTGCGCGGCATATGGTGCTAGCAATTCTTCAACCAACTCGGCATGGCGGTCATGTGACTCTGCGATCGCCTCCTTGCCAACCTCGTGATAGCCAGCAATCAGATCCTCCGCATCGCCCGCCGCTTTCAGAAGTTCGAAACTCTCCACGATGGTCTCTTCGAAATAGATCTCTAGCTGATCTGCCAAGGACAAGCTCTTTTCGAGTCGTTCCCGCACCGTGGCAAGTTTTTGATCTGTAATTGAACGGGTTGAAGCACGGATCAACTCTTCCTTGCTTCCAAACAAATCATAAAGCGTCTGGCGCGATACACCGGCGGCTTTGGCAATGTCATTCATTGATGTCTTGCGGGCACCGTATCGCAGGAATGTGCGGATTGCGGCGTCGAGGATCTTTTCCTCGGTTTCGGTCATGGGGTTGGCAACTGCTTTGGTCATGGGAGTTAAATAAAATCGTTTTTACTTCTTGACAAGTGTGGTTCCAATGTAAAATACAACTGTACAACTGCGAAACAGTTGTAAGGCAAATGTCATGACCCTGACCCGTCGAACCCTATTGACCAGCAGCACTGCCGCGATCTTCGCGAGCGTCCTTCCATGGGCGGCACGGGCACAAACACCGAAAGGAAACCCCATGGACAAGACACAGGAAGATGCTCTGATAGATCAAATCGCCAAAGGCGTGAGCTATTCTTTCCGCACCCCCATTCTGCGCCGCCCTTCGGACTACGGTATGGCATACGAAGACGTGTTCTTCCCGGCGATGGATGGCGTGATGCTGGATGGCTGGTTCATTCCGGCAGAAGGTTCGAACAAGCTGGTTATCGTCAACCATTTCATCGGCGCGAACCGCTATGGCTACCCGGGCCATCTGGAGCCCTGGACCGGACAAGGCGGGTTCGAGGTGAACTTTGTCGAAGCGTACAAGGTACTGCATGATGCCGGCTACAACGTGCTGGCTTATGACCTGCGCGGCCACGGCCATTCCAGCGAGGGTGCAGGCAGCATCACGGGCGTTGGTGCAATTGAATGGCGCGACGTGATCGGCTCTGTCCGCTTTGCAAAAGACAAAATGCCAGGCGCCAAAATTGCGCTTCACAGCCAGTGTATGGGCTGTAACTCAACGTTCCTTGCTATGGAAAAACACCCCGAAGAATTCGAGGACATAGCTTGCATGATCGCCTTGCAACCCTTGTCGGCGGCGCCCTTCATCGAACGGGCTCTGATCGACAACGGCGTGGAAAATGCGGTTGAGCGTTTCAATGCGCGCTATAGCTATTACTCCAGCTTCCGTCACACCGACAGCAACGCCATCGCCCGTGCCGACAAGGTGACCTGTCCGACCATGGTGGTGCAGGTGAAGGACGATATGACCACCAAACCCTCGGACGCCCAAGGTATTCACGACAAGCTGCCCAACCCCGACAAGAAGCTATTGTGGATTGAAGGCACCCCGGTGCGCTACGAAGGCTACCGCTATTTCAGCCAGAACCCCGGCGAAATGATCGCCTGGTACGACGCCCATATGTGAGGTGAAAGCAATGAAAAATACAGTTCTCGCCGGTCTGCTGTCCCTCGGCGCCACCCTGCCCGCGCAGGCTGAATCCACGGCGCAAATCGTCGCCTGCACGCAAACTGTGAATGATTATGCTTGGTATCTGGACCACCCCGGTGACGACATGTCCGCAACCGCGCAGGCATTCGCCCAGCTTTTTACAGAAGATGCCGTGCTGCGCCTGGCCAATGCCCGCCTGGAGGAAGAAACCTTTACCGGTCACTCGGAAATCGCCGGGCGCTATCTGCAGGGCCGCGACCAGATGCGGTTTTTGCACCTGATGAGCAATATTCGCATCCAGCCCACATCAGATACCACCGCCACCGGCACCAACTATGTACAGATCTTCATTCACCCGATTGGCGCCAGCATGGATGACCCGCGTGGCGTAACTGGCGTGGCAGAATACCGCGATGAATACCGGTTTGAGGACGGTGTGTGTAGGATCAGCAATCGCTACGCAAACCTACGCCTGCTGAGCCTTCAGAACATTATCCAAGACCCCAAGCCCTAACCCAAGGAGACCTCTGATGTTGGGAAACATGATCTCGAATATGATGGTCAAACCGGGGCAGTCGCCTTTGTTTGACACCCCCGAGGCCCATGGTCTCGCTTATGAAAACGTCGTCTTCAAAGCGGAAGACGGCACCACCCTGCGCGGTTGGCTAATCAACGGCGGGGAAGATCGCGTGATTGTGCAGACCCATTTCGGGGTGCAGTGTAATCGCGGCGGATGGACTCCAAAGGGACATGGTCCGATCAGCCCTTGGAAGCGCGACATCCAGTTCCTGCGCCAGGCGAAATACCTGGTTGAGCAAGGTTATTCGGTACTTATGTATGACATGCGTGGGCATGGAGAAAGTGATCTGGGACCAATTCCCTGGGTCAGCTGGGGACCGGAAGAAGCCAAGGACGTGCTGGCGGCGGTGGATTTCGTGACCGAGCGGTTCCCGGAAGCATCGATTGGTCTGCTGTCGATCTGCATGGGTGCGGCCTCGACAACCTACGCTTATGGCCGCGAAAACGGGCTGGCAACGCGTCTGAACGTAAAGGCGATGGTCGCGGTGCAGCCGCTGCTCTATACCTGTTTCATGGAAGCGCTCGGCATGCCGAAATTCATGGTCCGCGCCGGCGAGCGAGTCAGCGAGAAACGGCTGGGGTTCGACATGAGCCAGCCGAATTTTGTCAAAGATGCTCCGAAAGTGACCGTACCAACCCTGGTGGTCCAGAACCAGAACGATCCCTGGACACAGATGGGTATGGTCGAAGACTACTACAAAGCGCTCACAGTCGAGAAAGAGCTCAAACTTCTGGACATCGAGAAAAGCCGGTTTGCCGCCTATGACTATGTCGGATCACACCCGCAGGATCTGTTGGGTTGGTTCGACAAGTACATGCGATGATCTCGAGCCTTCTTAAGTGGGTGCTGCCCGTCATCGCCATTCTGGTGGTGGCGGGGTTGTTTACCCGCAAGACGTTTCATGTCGAAGCAGTCATTCCTGCCGCACCGCATGAAGTCTGGAAAATTCTGATGGATACGGAGGCGTATCCGGATTGGAATCCGGTTTTTGTCCACGTCCAAGGCGACTACGTCCAAGGCGGAAAGGTGCGGAACAAGGTGCGCGATCCTGAAGGTAAATTTCTGGAAATGAGCGCCGCTGTGAAAAACCTGACCGAAAACCGCGAACTGCGTCAGACCGGGGGCCTGTTCGGCGTTATTACGTTTGATCATCGGTGGCGTCTGGAACCGGTACAGGGTGGTACCAAGGTCACCCAGCACGAAGTGGATAGAGGATTATATCTCTGGTTCTGGAATTCCGACTGGATCGAACCGGCATATGCCCAGGTTCTCGTCGCATTGGAGAATCGACTGACGGATACCCAATAATGAAAGGGCCCGATTGGATACCAACCGGGCCCAGTGATGATCCGAAAGACCAGCGGCAGTATAACCACCAGCATAGCCAGACCGCCTAACAAGCATGCCGACAGGGATCTAGGCATAAGAACAGGGCAGCAAACCTAACCTTCAATCTGACAGATGGGCCTTCACGAAGTCGACAAAGCGTTGTTCGGGGGAAAAGCCGAACAACGCTTTTCCCTCTCCGACGAAGTTTGAGTAGGGGTTGAAGTCGTAGAAGCAGGCCGAACCGGACTCCGCGCGAATGAAATATTCGACGCCACCAACTTCGGCGCCGGCCGCACGGCAGATCTTCAGAACGTTTTGCAAAACTCCGTCGGGCACCTCGTGCGGCTCGATACGACCCGCGCTATCCAGGGAGCAGAAGTCGAACTCAGCTTCTGAAGGCGAGCCTTCTAAACTGATGCTGCACCCATCGGCAGCGCAATAGTTGAACTGGTTTTCTACGATGCGCTGGCGAATGCCATAGAACAGCTCGTCCCCCAGAACTTCGACCCGGTACACGAAGCCGTCCGACTGAATGTATTCCTGCACCAATCCTGTCCCATCGATCCCGAGATCAAGATCGCCGTTTTCCACCGCGGCCTGCAATTCATCAGAGTCCTCAAACCGCGCGATACCACTGCCGGAACCGCCGATGTTCGGTTTTACGATCACTGGAAAACCTATGCGTTCGGCTGCTGCAGGCGCGTCTTCCGGACGATAGATCGCAATTGCGGTGGGATGGTCGAGGTCAAGGCCCGCGAAAATTCCGTTTTGTACGGCCTTCGACGCCCCGGCAAAATGTGCCTGGAACCCGTTGATCACCTTTGTCCCTGAACCTTCCAGCCAATTCAAGAAATGCAGAGTGTGTGCGGCTACGGCAGGTGCCCGCCCGTGAGATGGCATGATGTTGATCCGATTGACGCATAGGTCGACATCGAAAGCAGGCGCATCGGTCGCAAAAGGCGTTTCCGCGATATTGATCAGAACCGGTTCAATACCATTTTGAGCGAAACAGTCGATCAGGGCATCTGACCAGGTCGGGTGTTCGTGAAGAAAACCAATTTTCATAGGGCACTCATTTCGATTTTTTGTTCGCTTGGTGATACCGACGCGGTCAAGCCGTGCGGTTCACCTCTACGCCAGAGTTCTACTGCGGTCGGCGGCTGCTTCAAGGGTTTGACGCGTCAGCTCTGCAATTCCGTCCGGGCGCATCAGCACGTCCAGCCCAGCTGCGGTGGTGCCATTGGGAGATGTGACCTGATCGCGTAAGACATCCGGCGCAGTTCCGGTTTCCATCATCAAACGCCCAGCCCCGGCAATGGTTGCCACAGCAAGCCGAAGCGCCATGTCCTTGGGCAGACCCAGTTCCTGGCCTGCTCCTGCCATCGCCTCAGCCAACGCAAAGACATAGGCCGGACCAGAGCCCGACAACGCCGTTACAGCGTGCATCTGTTCTTCGCAATCAAGCAAAACCGTTTCACCCACCGCCGCCAGCAACCTTTCGGCAAGGCCCAGTTGATCTGTTGTCACTTGCTCGTTGGCAACCAACGCGCTGATGCCGGCTCCGATAGCTGCGGGCGTGTTGGGCATGGCACGCACGACAGGTGTCTCCAAGCCAAGCATATCCTCAAACGTCGCAATTGACGTACCCGCAGCGATCGAAAGAAACAGCGTAGGTCCGTTCCCAAAGGCAGCTATGCCAGGTATCGCATCACCCATGATCTGCGGCTTGGTGGCGATGACGGCGATGGCGGGCGGGGTGTCAGGCTGAACGTTCAGGCGCAATCCCTTGGCCTGCAGCTCGCACAGCCAGTCGGCGGGGCGCGGGTCCAGCACCGTCACCTGATCCGGCGACAGCCCTTTGGCCAGCCAACCACGCAACATGGCTCCACCCATCTTGCCGCATCCCAGCAACAGCAGGCCGCCCGCACCCATATCCATCAGCGGGACGCCTTCTGAGCGGCCACATTCTGAGCGATCAATTCCTTGTAGAGCTGGCGCAGGTGCAACGTCATCGGGCCTGCACCGTCATGCTCGCCGATGCGTTTACCGTCGATTTCGGCCACCGGTGTTTGTGCCCCGAAGGTGCCGGTCAGAAAGGCCTCGTCGGCGCCATATGCTTCATACAGGGAGTAGTTCTTTTCCTTGACCGGAATGTCGTTGGCGCGACACAGATCAATGACCTTTTGCCGGGTCACCCCGTTCATGCAGTAGTCACCAGTCGAGGTCCAGACTTCACCTCGGCGCACGATAAAGAAGTTACAGGCGTTGGTGGTGTTCACAAAACCGTGCGGGTCCAACATCAGCGCCTCATCCGCGCCTGCCTGTTCGGCCTGCAAGCAGGCTACAACGCAGTTCAGCTTGGAATGGCTATTATACTTGGCGTCCTGACTCATCGGTAGCCCGCGTACCTGCGGGACTGTGGCCAGGCGAATGCCCTTTTTCTGCAGGCTATCGGCGGGTTTCGAATGCTCGACAATAGCCACGATGGTCGGGCCAAATCGCGAGAGCCCGGGGTGTTGAAACGGTTTCGCCTTGCGTCCACGGGTGATCATCAGTCGGCAGTGCGCATCGCCAGTCATGTTGTTTGCGGCTGCCGTGTCGTCCAAAATCTTGCGAATGTCCTTGGGACCGATACCAATATCGATCGACACCGATTTTAGCGAGTTGAACAAGCGGTCCATGTGTTCGTCAAAAAAAGCCCATTCGCCATCATAGAGACGCATCCCCTCCCACATGCCGTCGCCAAGCATGAAGCCGCTGTCATAGACCGACACCACAGCCTGATCCTTGGGTACCAATTGGCCGTTCACATGGATCAGGATGTGCTCGTTGCGGTCGTCAGCCTGTGCGTCGTGGGTGGAATGGCTTTGCTCGGTCATGTTGGTTTCTTTCATCTCTTTAGTGGCCAATCACCTGGCTCAGGAAGGTGCGGGTACGCTCGTGTTGCGGGTTATCGAAGAACTGATCCGGCGGCCCCTGCTCGACGATCTCGCCATCCGCCATGAAGATCACCCGGTCGGCGACCTGGCGGGCAAAGCCCATTTCGTGGGTAACACAGATCATTGTCATGCCCTCGTCTGCAAGGCTCACCATGACGTCCAGCACTTCGGAAATCATCTCGGGATCCAGCGCCGAAGTAGGTTCATCAAACAGCATGATCTCCGGTCGCATACAAAGCGCACGGGCGATGGCGACACGCTGCTGCTGACCGCCTGACAATTGGCCGGGGTACTTGTCGGCCTGCTCGGGGATTTTCACCTTGGTTAGATATTCCATGGCGATCTGTTCCGCCTCGGCACGTGGCTGCTTGCGCACCAAGATCGGTGCCAGAGTGCAGTTTTCCAGAATCGTCATATGCGGGAACAGGTTGAAGTGTTGGAACACCATACCCGTCTCGCGCCGGATCTCGTCGATGTGATCCAGGTTGTCGTCCAGCTCGGTCCCCAGCACGTTGATCGAACCGCCATGATAATCCTCAAGCTTGTTGATACAGCGGATCAGGGTGGACTTGCCAGATCCGGATGGGCCGCAAACGACAATCCGCTCGCCCTTTTCCACGGTCAGGTTGATCCCCTTCAGGGCGTGGAACGACCCATAGTATTTGTCCATTTCAGCAATGCGGACGGCGGTGTTGGTATCGGACATCTGCGGGCTCCTTAGCGGGATGCAACGCTCAGGCGGCGTTCAAGATAGGCGCCGTAGCGCGACAGGGCGAAGACGAAAGTGAAATAGATCAGCGCGACGAAGCAATAGACTTCCACATGAGCGAAATTCCATTCGGCAGTGCCATAGGCAGCGTTGCCTGACGCAAGGATTTCGAAGAAACCGATGATGACGACCAGTGAGGTTTCCTTGAAGGTGATTACGAACTGGTTGATTGTCGGCGGAAGGGCGTTCCGGAAGGCCTGTGGCAGCACGACATAGCCGATCCGCTGCCAGTATCCCATTCCCAGTGCTTTGGCGGCCTCTTCCTGCCCGGCTGGCAGGGCCTGCATACCACCCCGGATGATCTCGGCCTGATAACAGGCAAAGAACAGGGCGTAGCCGACAATTACACGATAGAGCTTGTCCCCCACGGCCCAGCCCGGCAGCACGAAGGGCAGCACGATGGCAAAGGTGAACATGATCGACAAGAGTGGCAGTGACCGGATGGTGTCGATCACCAGTGCCATGGTGCGGGCTATCCAAGGAAGCTCCGAACGACGCAGCAGGGCAAAGACGATGGCCATCGGCATGCCCATCAGGATCACTGTCGCAAAAATGAAAATAGTCAGCGACAGCCCGCCCCAATTCTGCTCGGTCACCTCCGTCAGGCCGAAATAGCCACCGCGCATCAGGACATAGAAGGTGGCGAACCCGGCGACCCACAGCAGAGCGATCCGTCGTGCATTCCAGAACCACGGTACACAGGACAGCCCACCAACCAACACCATGACGATGCAGGCAATTGCCGAACGCCATTGCTCTTCAAAGGGATACAGCCCGAACAGGATCAGCCGCCAACGTGCGTCAATCACTGCCCAGCAGGCCCCACCGCTCCCGTGGCCACAATGGTCGCGGTGTTCCTGTGAGAAGGTGGCGTTCAACACGCCCCAGTCCAGCAGGTTCCAAAGGATCCATGCTACAAATGCACCGAACCCTATGGTCATGACAGTGTCCAGGCGGGTCGAGAAGTAACGCGCACGCACATTCTCGAAGAAGGTCGGGGTATGATAGGTCTTGGCCATGATCGTTCCTCAGGTGCGCAGCTGCGTGCCCTTGAGCTTGATCGCGTCGTTCACGCGGTTCAGCACCCAGGCCATTGAGTAGTTGATGGCCAGGAACCCGCCCATCAGGATGGCGATCAGCTCGAGCGTCTGGCCCGATTGGTTGATCGCGGTGGAGATCACGAAGAAGAAGTCGACGAAGCCGATAGCAATACCAATCGTTGTCGACTTGAACAGCCAGACATACTGGTTGATCAGTGTCGGCAGCACCGCACGGATGGCCAGCGGCAGACGAATGCGGCTGAATATCTGCCATTGGGTCAAACCAAGCGCGTGCCCGGCTTCGGATTGCCCCTTGCCCACGGCATTGAAGCCTGCGCGCACAATCTCGCCGATATAGGCCGCACCATATATCGAAATGGCCACGATACAGGAAAGAAGCTCGGGTGAAATACGAACACCTTCTCTGAAATTCAGCCCCTTAAGATATGGCAAGTTCACAAGCGGTGTTTCAGGAATGCGCCCGATCCACAGGGTTGCCACAACCGTTACCAATACACCCAGCCACAAACCGCGAACCATCGAAGTTTTGCGCGTTTCATCCGTCTGTGCAAAGCGCCGGGCGGTTTTCAGCCATAGCATCAGACCAAGTGCTGCTGTGATGATCGCCACCGCCACAAAGACTGATCCGCCACTGACATTCAGCCCCGGCAGGTAAATGCCTCTGCCACTCACAAAGGCAATGCCGCCGATATCCAGCGCCTGCTTCGGCTTGGGCAGCGATGTAAGGATCGCGTACCAGAAGAACAGCTGCAGCAGCAGTGGGATATTTCGAAAGAGTTCAACGAAACTGGCACCAATGAGCTCGGCCATCTCGTTGCCTGATACTCGCATAATGCCAATGACAGTGCCCAGGACGGTGGCGATCGACAACGAGATCGCGCCAAGGAACAAGGAGTTCAGCAAACCAACCCAGATCACCTTTAGATAGGTGTCTGAGGTGTCGAACTCGATCAGTGAGAAATTCACGTCCCAGCCGGTCGCCCGGTTCAGGAACCCAAAGCCCGAGGTCAGGCCCTGCGCGTCCAGATTGATCCGGGCGGTCACCGCAAACAGGATCATCAGTGCAAGCAGCCCGCCAACGAAACCGGCCTGAAACACCTTATCCCGAACAGATTTTTTCTTGAGAAGCGCAAACATCCGGCAAGGCTCCCGTGATCAACAAGGAAGAGGGGCCGAGGCCCCGAAGGGCCCCGGCAGGGGGGAGGTTTAGTCAACCATCAGCGGGACGAACACGCCGCCGTTGGTGTAGAGGTTATTCATCGCCCGCGGCAGGCCATAGGGCTCACCCACGTTGCGATCGAAGATCTCGGCGTAGTTGCCAACCTCTTTGATCAGGTTGTAGGCCCAGTCATCCGACAGACCCAGGCGTTCGCCATAGCCCGGGGTTACACCCAGGAACTTGCCGATCTGGGCCGACGGCGGGTTGGCGCGGATTTCGTCCACATTGGCTTGGGTGATGCCGTGCAGCTCAGCGAACCAAAGCGAGCTGACCATCCAGTTCTGAACGTCCAACCATTTTGGATCGCCTTCGGGCACGATGATGCCTTCGGGCTCCAGCGCGATCACGTCGGGCAGAATAACATGGGCTGACGGGTCAGCCGACTTGGCGCGGGCAGCGGCCAGCGGAGGTGCCAGCAGGGTCAGGCCGTCACAGCGGCCGTTGAAGTAGGCGCTGCGCACCTCGTCGCCACTTTCAAATACGATCAGTTCAGCCTCGATACCCAGCTTTTCGATATATGCGGCCAGGAAGCGTTCGGTCGAGGTTCCGGCCGACACACAGATTGAGCCACCATCCAGATCGGCCACGCTTTCGGCACCCAGATCAGTGTTCACCATCACGTGGAACGACGCCACGAAATAGGGGCGCGAGAAGGCCAGGTTCAATTCGGTATCGCGGCTCTGGCTCCAGCCCGAAAGCTTGATGATGACATCTACATCGCCCGACTGCAGCGCAGGCCAACGCTGCGCCCAGCTGATTGGAACGATTTCTAGGTTGCCGTCGGCCTGGCCAAACAATGATGCGGCCAATCCGCGGCAAAGGTCGATGTCCAGGCCTTTCCATTTACCCTGATCGTCCACTTCGGCAAAGCCCAGATAGCTGCCGTTGTGCCCAGAGCACATCAACTTGCCGCGTTCCTTAACGGTATCCAGACGGCTTTCAGCCATCGCTGATCCTGCCGCCAGAAGGCCCGCAGCTGCCAGTGCAAGCATTTTGAGTTTCATTTCGGTCTCCTCTGTTGCCCCGAGTTTTCCGCCCGGATCTTTGTCGACAGTTCGTCGACGTGAATGGTTGCAGGAAATTAGTCGACAGTTCGTCGACAAGTCAATATATTTTGGAAATGCTCTCTTTCGCATGCAATTCTTTCTCAAGAGGCCCTCATGGCATCCGAAACAACGACCAAGGTAAAAAAGAAAGCCAAACCAACAGCAAAGCCGGCTCGGGGCGGGGGCGGTCGACATGTCTACGAGACCTTAAAGCGCGAGATTCTCGAGTTGGACCTTTCGCCTGGCACCCCGTTGGATGAGGCGGCTCTGGCCGAAAGGTTCGCCATGTCACGCTCTCCGATTCGCGAAGCATTGGTGCGATTGTCTGCCGAGGGTATGGTCGAAATGCTCTCCAACCGAACGACCATCGTGACCCCGATCAACCTTATGGAGTTCCCAAGGTACGTCGAGGCATTGGACTTGCTCCAACGCATCACGACACGGCTGGCAGCTCAATACCGCACCGAGGCTGATCTGACAGAAATGAAGCAATGCGCTGAAGCCTATGAAGACGCCTGCCGCAGCGAAGACCACCTCGACATGTCCGCTACTAACAAGGCCTTTCACATGGCGGTCGCAAAAGCCGGCAGGAATCCTTACCTAATGGAATCTTATGGTCGCCTTCTCGATGAGGGTCGCCGAATCCTGCACATGCATTTCGAGTTCACGAAAAACTCGGTCAAAGGCCGCAGCCTCGGTCCCGAACACTTCACCATGATCGAAGCCATTGAACGGCAAGACGCTGATGCCGCAGACCGATTGGCGCATGAACACACTGCCTTGTTCCACGACCGGTTCTTTGATTTCTTGCAGGCCAAGTATCACGAGGATTTCAAACTTCAGATTTCGTGAACCTTTGTTGTTTACTAGCTGTTTCTAGGTTGACGCGCTCCTTCCCAGAAGCAAAAGGCAAAGCATTCGGCCAAGACCATCCTACCTGAAATTCACGGCGGAAGACTGCACCCCCCAGACTGACCCAGATTGCATTCAAAAAAATCGGAGTTTCATTTTTCCCTTTCCTGCCCGCAACGAGGACTTCCCGACGTAGAAGTTTCTCGGCACTGAAGGATCTCAGTCGGAACAGAAAAAGTGCCTTCATTTTTCCAAATCGTTTTGTGCCCACGATGGCCGGGATTTGTTTAGGGGGGCATCAATCCCATCTGCAGCTTCATCGCCTTCCCAATTATCCGCCAAACGCGTGATCGTTTCGTCGATTACGTCGGTGTTGGGATGCCCCATCTGAACTGGTCAACCAACTGGCATAGATTGTCCCGCAAATTGGAGGATCGCTATTTGGACACACAAGCGCTGACGTCAAATGCATTTCATTAGGGCGAAGTGCAAAGGGAAGATATTGCTTGGTTCGGGCACTGAGCTGCATGCGCGAATTCTAGAGTTGGTTACTGAGAGCTCGTTGGAAAAATTTCTCGCATACTGAGAAATTAGCGCCTCAAAAGCTGGATGGAAGAGTGGACCAAACTGGCGACACCTGAGCAAGGCTTTGTGGATATATCATTTCGGGGAATTTGGTGCCCAGAAGAGGACTCGAACCTCCACGTCCATACGGACACTAGCACCTGAAGCTAGCGCGTCTACCAATTCCGCCATCTGGGCACGGGTTGGTGAGGCAGGCGTTTAAGCCTCGTGGCGGGGGGTGTCAACGCGATTCTGAAAGAAATTTAAATTTTCTATCATGAACTTTCGGGGTGGCTGTTGCGCGCCTTTCCAATTCTTTCGGAATTAAAGGGGATTCTTGTCGCGGTACGGGGTTTGCGCCTTGTTCCCGCGGCGCAACGGGCGTATTCCGAAAACAGGAATTCAAGAAGCGGAGGGTTCCCATGCCGAAACTTGTGACCATCTATGGCGGCTCGGGCTTTGTCGGGCGCCACATTGCGCAACGTATGGCGAAAGAGGGCTGGCGCGTGCGCGTGGCCGTGCGCCGTCCCAACGAGGCGATGTTCGTAAAACCTTACGGTGCGGTCGGGCAAGTTGAGCCGGTTCTCTGCAATATTCGCGATGATGCCTCGGTTGCACTTGCGATGGATGGTGCCGATGCGGTTGTGAACTGCGTTGGCGTTCTGGGGGAGCACCGCAAGAACACCTTTGATGCGGTTATGGCGGAAGGCGCCGGTCGTGTTGCGCGTCTGGCCGCAGAGGCAGGCATTGACACGATGGTGCAGATCTCGGCCATCGCGGACACCGCCTCGGACAGCGGCTATGCCAAGGCCAAGGTAGAGGGCGAGGAAGCGGTTCTCGCGCATATGCCGAACGCGATGATCCTGCGCCCCTCCGTGATCTTTGGGCCCGATGACGGGTTCTTCAACCGCTTTGCGTCCATGTCGCGCCTTGGCCCGATCCTGCCCGTGATCGGCGGCGATACCAAGTTCCAGCCGGTTTACGTTGACGATGTTGCCAAGGCGGCCGTGAAGGGCATTCTGGGCGAGGCGCAGGGTGTTTATGAACTGGGCGGTCCTGATGTGGGCACGCTGCGGGAATGGGCGCAAAAGTCCATTGACGTTGCGCACCGTCGCCGCCTGATCGTGAATATGCCGTTCTTTGTGGCACGTCTCATGGCCTGGGGCTGTGACATGGTGCAGGCGGTTCTGATGGGGCTGATCGAAAACAAGATCATCACCCGCGACCAGATCAAGCTGCTGCGGAACGACAATGTGGTTTCGGAAGACGCCAAGGGCTTTGCCGATCTGGGCATCGAGCCGACAAGCACCGATGCGGTTCTGGCCGACTATCTGTGGCGCTTCCGCCCGTCGGGCCAGTATGACGCCATCAAGGATTCGGCAAAGAACCTGAACGCCTGATTGCTTTCGGGTTTGGAAATCGCAAGGCGGGTCCAATGTGGCCCGCCTTTTTCTTTAGCTGTAGGCGATGGCCAGAAGGATGATGCCAAGAGCGACGCGGTAGATCACGTAGGGCGTGAAGCTGACCGAGCGGAGAAGTTGCATCATGAACTTCAACGCCAGGAGGGCGGCGAAGAAGGCGAAGACTGCCGCGATGGCGCCATCGCGGGCGGTTTGCATGTCGGCGTTACCGGCGACTTCTGCACCCAGCAAGACGCCGCTTGCGATGATCGTCGGGATCGACATCAGCATGGAAAGGCGGGCGGCATCGGAGCGTTCATAGCCAAGATGACGTGCGCCGGTGATCGTGATGCCGGATCGGGAGGTGCCGGGAATCAGGGCGATTGCCTGCCAGACCCCCATGATCAGGGCATCGCGCAGGTTCCATCCTGCGGCGGTCTTCTCGGAGGGGCCGCGCTGGTCCATCCACCACAGGAGAATACCAAAGCCGAGCATGGTCCATCCAATCACGGCCATCGAGCGCATGGCGTCGTCCAATCCGGTGAGTTTCAGGGTGATGCCGAACAGGATGACCGGGATGGTTGCCATGATGAGGAGGAAGGCGAGTTTGCTGCCGGGCGTATCGATCTTGCCGGTGAGAAGGCGGGGCAGCCCGACCAGAGCGCTGCGCACATCCGACCAGAAGAACAGGACCACAGCGCCAAGCGTTCCGATGTGTACGGCCACGTCAATTGCCTGCCCCTGATCGGCGAATCCCGTGAGATTCGGAAGGAGAATCAGGTGCCCGGAAGAGCTCACCGGCAGGAATTCGGTGATGCCCTGGATGATGGCCACCAGAAGAATGTGAAAGAAGCTCATCTGACCCCTGTCCGCGCGTTGTATTTGGGGCATGGTATAAGATATTGTAATAAAAAAGAAACTCTGAATTTAGGTCCGGATCGGATTTAAAAATGTGGTTTTCAGCACCTTTTCGCCATCTGAGATTGGAAATTTTCTTCAAATAGGTCAGTACAATTGACTTTTACTCGGTTTCAACATTGCTTAAACACGCGTCACCAGACAAATCAGGAGGCAGCTGCCGTGGCCAAGCAACCCATGCTGAAATTTGTGACCGTTGATCGTGACATGCCGGAGAAGCGTGACGCGGGCGAGCGGAACAAGGATTTCCATGAAATCTATGCCGAGTATGCGCATGCGAAAGCTGCCGAGCAATCGAGCCGCTGCTCGCAATGTGGCGTGCCCTATTGCCAGGCGCATTGCCCGCTGCACAACAACATTCCCGACTGGCTGCGCCTGACTGCGACCGGCCGTCTGGAAGAAGCCTATGCCACGTCGCAGGCCACCAACACCTTCCCGGAAATCTGTGGCCGCATCTGCCCGCAGGACCGTCTGTGCGAAGGCAACTGTGTGATCGAACAGTCGGGCCACGGCACCGTGACCATCGGTTCGGTCGAGAAATACATCACCGATACGGCATGGGAAGAAGGTTGGGTCAAGCCGATCACGCCGTCGGTGGAGCGCGCGGAAAGCGTTGGCATCATCGGTGCCGGCCCGGGTGGCCTCGCGGCTGCGGAACGTCTGCGCCGCGCAGGTTTCAAGGTCACCGTTTATGACCGTCACGACCGTGCCGGCGGCCTGCTGACCTATGGTATTCCGGGCTTCAAGCTCGAGAAAGACGTCGTGATGCGCCGCGTTGACCTGCTTGAGCAGGGTGGCGTTGAGTTCAAGCAGAACTGCAATGTTGGTGAAGACATCTCGTTTGCCGACCTGCGGGCTGCGCATGACGCCGTGATTATCGCTACGGGTGTTTACAAGTCGCGTGATCTGGGTGGACCGGGTGCTGGTGCAAAAGGCATTGTCCGCGCAATCGACTACCTGACCTGTTCGAACCGCCTGAACTTTGGCGACACGGTTGCCGAATACGAAAGCGGCGAGTTGAACGCGGAAGGTAAGAAGGTTGTCGTGATCGGTGGTGGTGATACCGCGATGGACTGTGTCCGGACCGCGATCCGCCAGGGCGCGGAAAGCGTGAAATGCCTGTATCGTCGTGACCGCGCCAACATGCCAGGCTCGCAACGTGAAACCAACAATGCCGAGGAAGAAGGCGTTGTCTTTGAATGGCTTGCCGCGCCCAAGGGCTTTACCGGTGATCCGGTCAATGGCGTGATGGTTCAGCGTATGCGCCTTGGCCAACCGGACGCATCCGGCCGCCAATCGCCGGAAGTAATCGAAGGTGCCGACTATGTCGAAGAAGCAGACCTTGTGATTAAGGCGCTAGGCTTCGAGCCGGAAGACCTGCCGACGCTGTGGGGCGAAGAGGCGCTGGAAGTGACCCGCTGGGGCACCGTGAAAGCGGCATTTACCACCGGTGCGACCGCGATGGACGGCGTCTATGCTGTTGGTGATATCGTGCGCGGCGCTTCGCTTGTCGTTTGGGCGATCAAGGATGGCCGCGATTGCGCCGATGCCATCATCGAGCGCTTTGAAAAAGCATCGTCGGTTGCAGCAGAGTAATTCCTGTTTGCAGGGGTAAACAGCCATTTTGGCCAGGGCGGATTTGCAATCCGCACCAAGCAGAAAAGGAAAAGGGACATGACGAAAACAGCACTGTTTGTCACCGTTCTTGCCGCCTGTGTGGGGACCACCGCATTCGCGCAAGAGCAAGCTGTTCCTGAAGGCTGCGTTGCGGTTGCCACTGTGCATCGCGAGAGCTGCATGGTGTCGAACTATCTGCAATGCGGTAATCGCGTTGAAGTTCACAGTTTTGAAAACGGCAAGCTGAGCGACTCGCACTACTTTGGCCCCGATTGGGACTTGGTCGAGTATCAGGCTGATGGTGGTCGCACCGATGTAACCGTGGCCGAAGGCAGCGCTCCGGAAGCCTCTTTGACAACGGCGCTTGCCACTGGTGAGAGCCTTGGGACACGCGACATGAGCTTCTCGTCGGGGGTCCTTCAGGGCAATGCGGTTCTGCTGGAATCGGCACTGACCATCGGCGACGAGGAAGTGCGGATCAGCGGCGAGACTTTCCGCAAGGGGACCTTGGTGCGCACGATGACGGTTAAGAAAAACGGCGTGTCGTCGCAGTGGTCCTTCGAGGTTTTTGCTGCTCCGGACGCGTCCTTCTTCATCGAGGGTGAAGTCGAGATCGAACAGTTCGGCAAGACCCAGAAGCTGGCCTGGACACCCACCCAGATCATTCGCCCCGGTGCGCCGGGTTTCATGAGCACACAACGCCCCGCGGGGTGTAGCGGATCTTAATTCATTTCGATCCGGACACCACGACAACACATAACCGCGCCTTGGGCGCAAGAAATATACCGCGCAGTTTGATGCAGGCGATCGGGTCCTCCCCGGAATGCCGACGGACAGCGCAGCGAGAATACCCCAGACCGGGGACAGGAGAACGCCAATGACCAAATATGACGAGAACTGGGTTCGCGAGGAAGAAGCCAAGCGCGCGTGGATGGCCGAGAATGGTCTCTACAGTGAAGAGGAAGAGCATTCTTCCTGCGGTGTCGGCCTTGTGGTGTCGATCGATGGCAAACCCAGCCGCAAGGTTGTCGAGGCAGGCATCACTGCGCTGAAAGCGATCTGGCACCGTGGTGCCGTTGATGCCGACGGCAAGACCGGTGATGGCGCGGGTATCCATGTGCAAATTCCGGTACCGTTCTTCTATGATCAGGTGCGTCGCACTGGCCACGAGCCGCAGATGGACGAGCTGATTGCAGTTGGACAGGTGTTCCTTCCCCGCACCGACCACGGAGCGCAGGAAGCGTGCCGGACTATCGTGGAAACCGAAGTTCTGAAGATGGGCTACCGCATCTATGGCTGGCGTCATGTGCCGGTCGATGTGACCTGTCTGGGTGAAAAGGCCAACGCCACTCGCCCCGAGATCGAGCAGATCCTGATCTCGAATTCCAAGGGTGTTGATGAAGAGACCTTCGAGCGCGAACTCTATGTGATCCGTCGCCGTATCGAGAAGGCCGCCATCGCCGCGTCGATTGCCGGCCTCTACATTGCGTCGCTGTCCTGTCGTTCGATCATTTACAAGGGCATGATGCTGGCCGAGCAGGTCGCCGTGTTCTACCCGGATCTTCAGGACGAGCGTTTTGAATCGGCTTTCGCGCTCTATCACCAACGTTATTCGACCAACACTTTCCCGCAGTGGTGGTTGGCTCAGCCGTTCCGCATGTTGGCGCACAACGGTGAGATCAACACCCTGAAGGGCAACCTGAACTGGATGAAGAGCCACGAAATTCGCATGGCCTCGTCGTTCTTTGGTGAGCTTGCAGACGACATCAAACCGATTGTTCCGGGCGGTGCTTCGGATTCGGCGGCGCTTGATGGTGTGTTCGAAGTCATGGTGCGTGCCGGTCGCTCGGCGCCGATGGCGAAAACCATGCTGGTTCCGGAAAGCTGGTCGAAGCAGGCGGTAGAACTGCCGCAAAGCTGGCGTGACATGTATTCGTACTGCAACTCGGTCATGGAGCCCTGGGATGGTCCGGCCGCTCTGGCGATGACCGATGGCCGCTGGGTCTGTGCCGGTCTTGACCGGAACGGCCTGCGCCCGATGCGCTATGTCGTGACCGGCGACGGCCTTCTGATTTCGGGCTCCGAAGCCGGCATGGTGCCGACCGACGAGGCCACTGTTGTCGAAAAAGGCGCGCTTGGCCCTGGTCAGATGATCGCGGTCGATATGGCCGAGGGCAAGCTGTACCACGACACCGAACTCAAGGATTCGCTGGCTGAATCGCGCCCCTATGGTGACTGGGTCGGCAAGATTAAAGATCTTGAAACCGTGCTGAAGGGCGTGACCGAGAAGGCCATGTTCGAAGGTGAAGAACTGCGTCAGCGCCAGATCGCGGCCGGTTACACGATGGAAGAGCTTGAACAGATCCTCGCGCCGATGGCCGAGGATGGCAAAGAGGCGATTGCCTCGATGGGTGACGATACCCCGAGCGCGGTTCTGTCCAAGAAATACCGCCCGCTCAGCCACTTCTTCCGCCAGAACTTCAGCCAGGTAACCAACCCGCCGATCGACAGCCTGCGTGAATATCGTGTGATGTCGCTGAAAACCCGGTTCGGGAACCTCAAGAACGTGCTGGACGAAGACGGATCGCAGACCGAAATCGTGATGCTGGAAAGCCCGTTCGTGGGCACGGCCCAGTTCGAGCGTCTTCTGGAAGCTTTTGACGACACCGTAGTGCGTATCGACTGTACCTTTGGCGCCGATGAAGGCAGCGGTGCGCTTCAAGCCGGTCTGGCCCGTATCCGTTCGGAAGCAGAAGACGCCGTTCGTTCGGGCGCCGGACACATTGTCCTGAGCGACGAAGGCCAGAATGCCGAGCGCGTTGCGATGCCGATGATCCTCGCTACCAGCGCCGTGCACAGCCACCTGACCCGCAAGGGCCTGCGGACGTTCTGTTCGCTGAATGTGCGGTCGGCCGAGTGTATCGACCCGCACTACTTTGCCGTGCTGATCGGTGCCGGTGCGACCGTCGTGAACGCTTACCTTGCCGAGGATTCGCTGGCTGAACGCATCGAGCGCGGTCTGTTGGATGTTGATCTGACGACGGCTGTTGCCCGTTATCGCGATGCTATCGACCAGGGTCTTCTCAAGATCATGGCGAAGATGGGTATCTCGGTTGTGTCTTCCTACCGCGGTGGCCTGAACTTTGAGGCCGTCGGCCTGTCGCGTGCGATGTGCGCCGAGTACTTCCCCGGCATGACCTCGCGGATCTCGGGTATCGGTGTCAGCGGTATCCAGACCAAGGTGGCGGAAATCCATGCCCAAGCCTTTGGTGAAGGTACAAGCGTTCTGCCGATTGGTGGCTTCTACAAGGCGCGGAAATCCGGTGAGACCCACGCCTGGGGCGCGCAGACCATGCACATGATGCAGGCGGCCTGTAACCGTGCATCCTACGAGCTTTGGAAGAACTACTCCAAGGCGATGCAGGCCAACCCGCCGATCCATCTGCGTGATCTTCTCGACATCAAGGCGCTGGGCAAGCCGGTGCCGATCGAAGAAGTCGAGTCGATCACCGCGATCCGTAAGCGTTTCGTGACGCCGGGCATGTCGCTGGGCGCGCTTAGCCCAGAGGCACACAAGACGCTGAACGTGGCGATGAACCGGATCGGTGCCAAGTCTGACTCGGGTGAAGGCGGGGAAGATCCGGCACACTTCGTTCCCGAGCCGAACGGCGACAACCCGTCGGCCAAGATCAAACAGGTGGCTTCGGGTCGTTTCGGTGTGACTGCCGAATACCTGAACCAGTGTGAAGAACTTGAGATCAAGGTCGCCCAGGGTGCGAAACCGGGTGAGGGTGGTCAGCTGCCGGGCATGAAAGTGACCGACCTGATTGCGCGCCTGCGTCACTCGACCAAGGGTGTGACCCTGATCTCGCCGCCGCCGCACCACGATATCTATTCGATCGAAGACCTGGCGCAGCTGATCTATGACCTGAAACAGATCAACCCGCGCTGCAAGGTGACGGTGAAGCTTGTGGCGTCTTCGGGCGTTGGCACGATTGCGGCCGGTGTGGCCAAGGCAAAAGCCGACATCATCCTGATCTCGGGCCACAACGGTGGTACCGGTGCGTCGCCGGCGACCTCGATCAAATACGCGGGTCTGCCGTGGGAGATGGGCCTGACCGAAGCGCATCAGGTTCTCGCAATGAACAACCTGCGTGATCGCGTTACCCTGCGGACCGATGGTGGCCTGCGGACCGGTCGTGACATTGTCATGGCTGCGATGATGGGTGCCGAGGAATACGGCATCGGTACTGCCGCTCTGATCGCGATGGGCTGTATCATGGTGCGTCAGTGCCAGTCGAATACCTGTCCGGTTGGCGTCTGTACGCAAGACCCTGAGCTGCGTGCAAAATACACCGGTTCGGCAGACAAGGTTGTGAACCTCATCACCTTCTACGCTCAGGAAGTTCGCGAAATCCTCGCCTCGATCGGTGCCCGCTCGCTGGACGAAGTGATTGGCCGTGCCGACCTTCTGGCGCAGGTGTCGCGTGGTTCGGCGCATCTTGATGATCTCGATCTCAACCCGCTCCTGATCACCGTCGATGGTGCCAAGGACATCGTTTACGATCGCAACAAGGACCGTAACGCGGTTCCGGATACGCTGGACGCGGAAATCGTACGTGATGCGCACCGCTTCCTTGAAGACGGTGAAAAGATGCAGCTGTCCTATGCGGTGCAGAACACGCACCGCACCGTGGGCACGCGCACGTCCTCGCATATCGTCCGCAACTTCGGCATGCGCAACGCGCTGCAAGAGGATCACCTGACGGTGAAACTCACCGGGTCTGCCGGTCAGTCTCTGGGTGCCTTCGCGGCTCCGGGCCTCAAGATCGAGGTTTCGGGCGATGCAAACGACTATGTCGGCAAGGGTCTGTCGGGTGGTACGGTTGTTGTGCGCCCGCCGATGGCCAGCCCGTTGACCGCGTCAGACAATACCATCATTGGCAACACGGTGCTTTACGGTGCCACCGATGGTTTCCTCTTTGCGGCAGGCCGTGCAGGCGAACGTTTCGCGGTGCGGAACTCGGGTGCCAAGGTGGTCATCGAAGGCTGCGGCGCATGTGGTTGCGAATACATGACCGGTGGCGTTGCCGTGATCCTCGGTTCGATCGGTGCCAACTTTGGCGCGGGTATGACCGGTGGCATGGCCTATCTCTACGATCCGGAAGGCAAGGCAACCGACATGATGAACCTTGAAACGCTGGTGACCTGTCCGGTCGCGGTGCAGCACTGGGAAGATCAGCTCAAGGGCCTGATCGAGCGCCATGTCGCGGAAACCGGTAGCCGCAAGGGTGCGGATATCCTTCAACACTGGGATATCGAAAAGGCCAACTTCCTTCAGGTCTGTCCGAAGGAAATGCTGGCGCACCTGCCGGCACCGCTTTCGGAAGAGCCGGAAGCTGTTCCGGCAGAATAAAGGAATTTTGGCGGGGCCTTCGGGCCCCGTTTTCCATTTTCGAGGCACGTTCGCATGTCGATAAAATTTCTTTTTCTGTTTAGTCCCAACAATTCCGGCTCGACTATCATTGGCCAATATCTTGAAACCCAAACAAACGGCTATCTGCCTCCCTTTGGAAATAACGAAGGTCAGATGGCACCCGGCGTTCGTAAGATCATGCGCAAAGATCAGTGGAAGGCCGACCACGACATGCCCTGGCCGGAAATCAGGGACGCGTGGAGCGACTTGGCGCGGCAGGCCGGGAAAGACCTGTTTATCGAGTGCTCGCCGCCAAACATCTTGCGGGTGACGTCGATTTTGAAATCTTTTGGCGAAGAGGCGCGTTGCCTGTTTTCAATCGCCAGCCCCTACAGCTTCATCGCGTCGATTCTTTTCAACTACAACACTCCGCCGCTTCGACCGCCCATGTTGGCAAGGGCGGCAGAGTCCTGGGTACTGAGAGCGCAAGCTCTGAAAGAGGGAAGCGAGGCACACCCCGAGTTTCCACGTATGCGCTACGAGGACTTTTGCGAAGATCCGACCATTGTGAATCGGGCGCTTGGACTTGAGGTCAAGGCGCGGGAAACCATTGCCGGTAAAGGCAATGATCCGCTCTCCGAAATCATGGATTTGTCGCCGCGCCACCATGCGTTTCTGTCCTTTTCGGAGTGGGAGCAGGTAAACGCCGTGCTTTCGAAACACGAGTCTCTCATGGAGTTCTTCGGTTACAGCCTGATTCCAGGTCAGCTCCTGATCGAAAAATGTGCGGAAACTCCGGCTATGTTTCATTCCGGCCTGATACGGCGTGTGCAGTGGGAACAAAAGCAGAGCCGGGCCAAGCAGAAATAGCTTGCCGTTTTGTGGATATGCGAACCTCGCGTATGCTTGGGACACAAAAGGGGAGGATGTCATGCGAAAAGTGAAACGCCTGGCCCTTGTGGGCCTGTTGGCTTCGGGGCTGGCACAAGGGGCTGCCGCCGGACAATGCGGCTATGAATATTGCTGGGGCGCTGTCGGAATAGGACCCAACGGAGCCTATGGCTGGGCACATAGCCATGTTTCCGAAGAAGCGGCTTATAATGCGGCCCAGTCTGGATGCGGCTGGAACTGCACGAATGTGCGCACGTTCTACAACAGTTGCGGGGCAATGGCAGAAGCCGACAACGGCGGGTGGGGCTGGGCCTGGGACAGGACCCGCGAGCTCGCCGAGAGTGCGGCGATGAGCTATTGTATGGACTACGGCTACAACTGCCGCGTCATTGTCTGGGCTTGTTCGCCGTGAGGCAATGCAACCTGTTGCCTTGACGCTTGCGGCAGCTTATCCCCGGTGCAGATTTTGAGCAGCAGGGATTCATGGCGAAGAAAAAGGGCAAATCGGCACCGGAGTTGACCCTGCGCCAGCAGGTCTGGAGACGTGTTCGACGTGCGCTGCGCCGTGGCGCGGTCTGGGGGGTGTCGCTGACAATTTTTGCCGTCCTGATCTATATCGTGATCAATCCGCCCATGACCTGGACGATGTATTCCGAAAAACAGCGCCTTGGGCGGCTGGACAAGGAATGGGTGCCGATTGAAGAGGTCGCGCCGGTGATGTTGCGCGCGGTCGTGGCCGCGGAAGATGCGAATTTCTGCGAGCACTGGGGGTTTGACATCAAGGCAATCCGCGCGGCGTTGGCAGACGGCAGTGGCCGTGGGGCATCGACCCTGAGCCAGCAAACGGTCAAGAACGTCTACCTGTGGCAGGGGCGCAGCTGGGGGCGAAAGGCGCTTGAGGCCCTGCTGACCCCCTTGGTTGAAATTGCCTGGAGCAAGCGACGGATACTTGAGGTCTATGTGAACGTTGCCGAATTTGACGAAGGCGTGTTCGGTGTCGAAGCCGCCTCGCGGCATTATTTCAAGGTTGGACCGGAAAAACTCACCTCGGCACAGGCTGCGCAACTGGCTGCTGTTCTGCCGTCTCCCAAGACCTATTCCGCCTCCAAACCCGGCAAGAAGCTGCGTGCGCGGGCAGCCCGTATTCGGGATGGGGCAGAGACGATCCGCCGGGATGGCCGCTCCCGTTGTTTCGAGGATTGAACAAACGCGGGAGAACGGGATATTGAGGAACAACCTCCAATAGTTACCGTGATGCCAACATGAATCGCCTGTTCCACGTTCCTCTATCCCCTTTCTGCCGCAAGGTGCGCCTGACACTTGCGGAAAAGCGGATCGAAGTTGAGCTGGTTGAAGAGCGGTACTGGGAGCAGGATCCCGATTTCCTGCGCCGCAATCCGGCGGCGAAAGTGCCTGTCCTCAAGATGGACGGCAAGATGATGGCCGACAGCGGCGCCATCTGTGAATACCTTGAGGAAAAATACCCCGAGCCGACGCTGATGCCGCGGGACGTGGATGCGCGTTACGAGGTGCGGCGCCTCGTGGCGTGGTTCGATGACAAGTTCCATCACGAGGTGACCTCGAAGCTCTTGTATGAACGGGTGAACAAGAAGCTGATGGGGCAGGGGTATCCCGACAGCCGCAACGTCAAGGCGGGGGCCCAGAAGATCAAGTATCACCTCGACTACATGACCTGGCTGCTGGATCACCGACGCTGGCTGGCAGGGGACAGTATGTCGATGGCGGATTTCGCGGCTGCTGCGCACCTGTCGTCGCTTGATTATATCTCGGATGTGGACTGGAACCGCTCGGCCGTGGTCAAGGACTGGTATGCCAAGATCAAGTCGCGCCCGGCGTTCCGCTCGATCCTGGCGGATCAGATTCCGGGTTTTCCGCCGCCCGCACATTATGCGGATCTTGATTTCTGAACCGGGAGCAGGGGGCGCTGCCCCCAAGGTTGCCCTTGCCTGGCAAGGCCACCCTTTCCCCCGGGGTATTTCGTCCAAGAAGAAGGACCGGGTGAGTGACGGCTGAATTGAAAGCGCGACTTGTGAGCGAGGCGCAGGCGATCGGGTTTGACCTGTGTCGCATCTGCCGGCCGGACGCGGTTGGGCATGTGCCTGCGGGACTGGCGGGATTCCTTGCGCAAGACTATCACGGGCAGATGGGGTGGCTTGCCGAGCGGACCCACTGGCGCGGCAATCCGGCGGCGCTCTGGCCTGAAGCGCGGTCGATCATCATGTTGGGGGAAAGCTATACTTCCAATCATGATCCGACCCATGTGCACGGGTTAAAGGACCGCGGCGCGATCTCGGTCTATGCGCAGAACAAGGATTACCACGACACGGTCAAGAAGCGGCTGAAGCGGCTGGCGCGCTGGCTGATCGCCGAGACGGGTGACGCGACGCAGGTGAAGGTTTTCGTGGATACCGCACCGGTGCCGGAGAAACCGCTGGGGCAGGCGGCGGGTCTCGGGTGGCAGGGCAAGCATACCAATCTTGTAAGCCGGGACCTTGGGTCCTGGTTCTTTATCGGGTCGGTCTTCACGACGGTGGAATTAGAGACTGATCCAGCGGAAATCGATCACTGTGGGTCGTGCCGCTCCTGTCTGGATGCTTGCCCGACCGAGGCGTTTCCGGCACCGGGCAAGATCGATGCGCGTCGGTGCATTTCCTATCTGACGATCGAGCATCACGGCCCTGTTGATCCCGAGTTGCGGCCGAAGCTCGGGAACCGGATTTACGGGTGTGATGACTGTCTTGCGGCCTGCCCCTGGAACAAGTTCGCGATTGAGGCGCGCGAGGTGAAGTACCATGCCCGCGATGATCTGGTTGCGCCCCCATTGGCCGAACTGGCCGCGCTTGACGATGCGGCCTTCCGTGCCAAGTTTTCCGGGTCACCGATCAAGCGGATCGGCCGGAACCGTTTTGTGCGCAACGTTCTATATGCCATTGGCAACAGCGGTGACCGCGGATTTCTGGCGCAGGTGCAGGGCCTGAAAGGTGATCCGGACGAGACCGTTGCCGAGGCCGCGGCATGGGCAGAAGAACGTCTTGCGGGGGTCGCAAACAGGCAGGCATGAGGCCGCCCCCCGTGGCATCGGGAGGGGGCGAACAGGAAGGAAACAGGCGATGGCATTGTCTTTGGGCGTCGATACCGGCGGGACCTACACAGATGCGGTTTTAATCCGAGACGAGCGCGAAGTGATTGCCTCGGCGAAATCCCTGACCACGCGCCACGATCTTGCCGAGGGGATTGGCAAGGCGGTTGAAGCCGTATTGGCGCAGGCCGAGGTGGACCCGGGCGAGATTGTTCTGGCCTCGCTGTCGACAACGCTTGCGACCAACGCCTTGGTCGAAGGACAGGGCGGGCGGGTTGCGCTGATCCTGATCGGTTTCAAGGAAGACGACCTGGCCAAACATGGGCTGTTGGATGCGCTTGCCGGTGATCCGGCGATTGTTTTGGCGGGCGGGCACAATCATGCGGGTGACCAGAAAACGCCTATGGACGAAGAGACGTTGCGCCAGTGGCTTGAAGCGCATGGGCGCGAGGTTTCCGGCTATGCGGTGGCCGCGCAATTTGCCACGCGCAACCCGGCGCATGAGCAGCGCGCGATGGAAATGGTGCAGCAGATCGCGGAGCGCCCTGTCAGTTGTTCTCATCACCTGTCATCGAAACTGAACGGTCCCAAGCGGGCGATGACGGCGGTTTTGAATGCGCGGTTGATCGGGATGATTGATCGCCTGATTTCCCGTGCCGAGGCCCGGCTGGGCGAGTTGGGTGTGACTGCGCCGCTTATGGTGGTGCGGGGTGACGGGGCCCTGATCTCGGCAGGGTTTGCGCGGGAGCGGCCGATCGAAACGATCCTGAGCGGCCCGGCGGCGTCGATCGTCGGGGCGCGCTGGATGACGGGGGCGCAGGATGCGCTTGTGTCGGACATTGGCGGGACGACGACAGACGTTGCCGTGCTGCGGGATGGCCGGCCAGCGATTGATCCGGACGGCGCGCGGGTTGGCCCCTATCGTACGATGGTTGAGGCCGTGGCGATGCGCACCACGGGTCTTGGGGGTGATAGCGAGGTGCATTTCATCAGCGAGGGCCTCAAGGGTGGTGTGACGCTTGGGCCGCGCCGCGTGTTGCCGGTTTCCCTCGTGGCGATGGACGCGCCGGAGGTTGTTCACAAGGCGCTGGATCAGCAAATGCGCAGCGCGACGCCGGGGGAATATGATGCGCGGTTCGTGCGCGCGGTTCCCGGGCTTCGGGCTGACGGGCTCGCGCCTCGCGAGGCGACGTTGCTGGAGCGGATTGGTGACGAGGTACATCCCCTTGGTGATGTGCTGCGCACCCGGATGGAGATCAAGGCGCTGCGACGGTTGGTTGAGCGTGGTCTTGTTCAGGTGGCAGGGGTGACGCCCTCGGACGCGAGCCACGTTCTTGGCAATGTGGACGCATGGGACAGGGAGGCGGCCGAAAAGGCGTTGTCGTTGTTCGGACGTCGCCGTACCGGCAGCGGCAACATGCTGGCGCCTGATCCGAAAGACATGGCGCGGATCATCGTGGACCAGCTGACCGAACAAACGGTTTTGGCCTTGTTAGAGACTGCTTTTGCAGAAGAAGAAGCCGATTTCGGATTGCCGCCCGAACAGTTGGCGCGACATGTCCTGATGCAGCGCGGTCTCGACGGGCATCGTGGTCTGGTGCGTCTTGATGCGGGTTTGAACCAGCCGGTTATCGGACTTGGGGCCTCTGCGCCCAGCTATTATCCGGCGGTCGGAAAGAGGCTTGGGTGCCAGATGGAACTGCCCACCCATGCCGGCGTTGCAAACGCCGTGGGTGCGGTTGTCGGGCGCGTCACCATCCGTCGGAGTGGCGAGGTTTCGGCGCCTGCCGAAGGGCGATTCCGGGTGCATCTGGAAGATGGACCAAAGGACTTTGCCGAAGCGGAAGAGGCGCTGAGCCTGCTTGAAACACACCTGTCCGCACTGGCCCAGAAGGAAGCGGTGCAAGCGGGAGCCGAGGGAATTCGGGTGACGGTTTTACGGGATCTGAAGACCGCAGAGGCCGAAGGGCGTGAAGTGTTCATCGAGGGCACGATCACCGTTGAGGCATCGGGGCGCCCAAGGATTGCGGCCGAGTAACAGGGGGTCTCGTGGTCTTGGAATTGCCACGAGACGGCCCGCCTGATTGCACAGTCCTGCGCGATGATTGGTTCCGAGCAATTGCGCGCGCAGGATTTTCATGCCTCCCAAGAACCTTATCATCAACGGCACTTTTGACGGTGGCAGCACTGGCTGGTCGGGAAATGATCTCGAGACTAGCTATCGCGAGTCTGCCTATCTTGGAAACGGGTCTTCGAACCGCGTTGCCGAGATGGACGGGCGCTCTGGCCAGACCACCGTCATGGAGCAGACCTTTACGGTTGACTATGCCACGACAACGACGCTGACGCTTGATGTCGCGTTGCGGAACGCGTCCCTTGGGCAAGCAGGTTCCGAGGGGTTTACCGTTGAGATCCTTGACGACACGGGTGCCGTGATCGCCTCGACCACCATTTTGCCCACTGCCAACAGCTTTACCGGCTACCAACTGCCCGTCACCTTCCCGGCGGCGGGGGACTATACCCTGCGCATGACCGAGCTGGGGCCGGACAACAGCCTTGGGGCAATCGTCGACAATATTGAACTGATGGTTTGTTTTGCCGGGGATACCGGGATCGAAACCGACATGGGGACACGTCGGGCGCGTGATATCCGGATTGGGGATCTGGTGAAGACGCCGGATGGCCTGAAACCTGTGCGATGGATTGGGCGGCGCGAGGTGACAGAGGCGCAGATGGCGGCGGAACCGCGCTATCGCCCCGTTCTGATCCGCGCCGGGGCGCTGGGCCAAGGGCTACCGTTGCGCGACCTGCGGGTGTCGCGCCAGCATCGGATGCTGGTCTCTACGCCGATTGCCCGCCGCATGTTTGGACAAGCCGAAGTTCTGGTGCCTGCCATCTGCCTTGTGGGGATGCCCGGGATTGCCCTGGATGAAGAGGCCCTTGAGGTGGACTATGTGCATCTGCTGTTTGACGGGCATGAAATCGTTTTTGCCGAAGGCGCTCCGAGTGAGAGTCTTTATACGGGGGCGCAGGCTTGGGGTGCCCTTTCTGAAGCGGCTCGTGAGGAAATCACGTTGATCTTCCCCGAGCTGGCCGCGGGCAAGCCGCGAGTACCTGCTGCGCCCATTCCGACGCGCAAGGCGCAACGTCAGCTGGTGCGCCGGATGCGCAAGAACGGCCACCTGCCTCTCATGATCAGTGCTGGTCGCTAGACCACCTCGCCCTTGTCCAGAGACTTGAAGAAACGTGCGGCGTCATCGCGGATGGCCTGTCGCTTGTCTTCGCTCATGCGCGTGAGGGTTCGGTATGGCATCGCGAGGCGCGGGTTGCCTGACAGGCGCTCTGCGTTGCGATCAAGGAAATCCCAATAGAGATAGTTGAAGGGACAGGCCGAAGGGCCGTTCTTGCGCGTCGGGCTATAGCGGCAGGTTGTGCAATAGTTTGACATGCGGTTGATGTATGCGCCGCTGGCAGCATAGGGCTTGGACGCCAGCAGGCCGCCATCGGCAAACAGAACCATGCCGGACACGTTGGGCAATTCCACCCATTCGAAGGCATCGGCATAGACGATGAGGTACCATTCATTGACCTCTTTTGGGGAGAGGCCGGCAAGCAGGGCAAAGTTGCCAAGAACCATGAGCCGTTGAATATGGTGGGCGTAGGCCCACTTCCAGGTTTGGTCGATGCTCTGCCGCATACAGTTCATCTGCGTTGGCTTTCCCCAGTACATCGCTGGCAATGGGCGCTGGGCATTCAGGGCATTTTCGGACGCGTAGCCGGGCATCCGGAGCCAGTAAAGTCCACGCACATATTCCCGCCATCCGAGGATCTGACGGATGAACCCTTCGACGGCGTTCAAGGGCGCGGTGCCGCGATGGTAGGCCGCCTCGGCAGCACGGATGCACTCCATCGGCACCAGAAGGCCGCAGTTCAGGTAAAAACTCAGGTGGCTATGAAACATCCATGGCTCGTCCTGAACCATCGCGTCCTGATAGGTGCCGAACAGGGACAGGCGGGTCGTGATGAAATGGTCAAGAACGGCCAAAGCATCTGTGCGGGTTACGGCAAAGTGGAACGGATGCAGGTCGCCGAAGTGTTCGGGAAAGTGATCTTCGACGAGGGCTAAAACCTCTTGCGTGATCCTGTCGGGGGACGCCTGGAAGGGAGGCGGAACATCAAGACCGTCTGAAGGAGGGCGGCGATTCTCGGCGTCATAGTTCCACTTTCCGCCAACAGGCGACCCATCTGACATCAGGACGTCATAGGCACGCCGCATCTCGCGGTAGAAGTATTCCATTCGAAACTGTTTGCGGCCCTTGGCCCAGTTTTGAAAGGTCGCGTGGTCGCACAGAAAGCGGGAATCGGGGAGAATGTCGACAGGGCATTCAAGCCTGTCGGACCACTGTTTGATTTCTTCTAGAAGCCTGAATTCCGCTGGTTCAGTGACTGATACGGAGGCGAAGTCGTGAATGGATTGTGCGGTTTCAAGGGCTTTGAAAAGATCGGGAACCGTTTGCGTGCCATCATAGGCAAAATAGAGAACCTTCCAGCCAGCTTCGCGGAGTTCTTCGGCAAAGTGGCGCATCGCAGAGAAGATCAGTGCGATCTTCTTCTTGTGGTGGCGCACATAGGTGGCTTCGGAATGAACCTCTGCCATCAGAACGATATCCGTTGATGGATCGCCGTGTTCAAGAATGGGGAGGGTGTGGGTAAGCTGATCGCCCAGAATGAGGCGCAGAGTTTGATAGGCCATGCCCGGATTACGGCCGGGCATGGCCTTTGGATCAGTTACGCGGTTTCCCGCTTCGGCAGCACCCAGTCAGGGCGTGCGAAGTGGCAGGTATAGCCGTTGGGGTTCTTCTCGAGATAATCCTGATGGTAGTCTTCGGCCTCCCAGAAATCGCCTACCGGTTCGACCTCGGTCACCACCTTGCCGGGCCAGAGACCCGAGGCATCGACGTCGGCAATGGTATCCAGAGCGATGGCCTTCTGGTCTTCGCTGGTGAAGTAGATGGCTGATCGGTAGGACATCCCAAGGTCATTACCCTGACGGTTCGGGGTGGTCGGATCGTGAATCTGGAAGAAAAACTCCAGCAGCTTGCGATAGCTGATCCGCGCGGGATCGAAGTTGATCTCGATCCCTTCGGCGTGGGTGCCGTGGTCGCGGTAGGTGGCATTCGCCACGTCGCCGCCGGTATAGCCCACGCGGGTCGAGATAACGCCATCCATCTTGCGGATCAGATCCTGCATGCCCCAGAAGCATCCGCCGGCCAAAACTGCACGTTCCGTCATTCTAGATCTCCTCAACCTGGTCCAGATAAGCCCCATATCCTTCGGCCTCCATGTCATCGCGGTGCACGAACCGCAAGCTTGCCGAATTGATGCAATAGCGCAGGCCGCCTCGATCCATCGGACCGTCCGGAAAGACATGGCCTAGGTGGCTGTCACCGTGTTTGCTGCGCACCTCGGTCCGCACCATTCCGTGCGTGGTGTCGTGATGTTCGGTCACATGCGCCGTCTCGATCGGTTTGGTGAAGCTGGGCCAGCCGCAGCCGGATTCGTACTTGTCGGACGAGGCAAACAGAGGCTCGCCAGAGACGACATCGACATAGATGCCCGGGTCCTTGTTGTAGAGCAGCTTGCCCGAGCCGGGCCGCTCGGTGCCGTTTTCCTGCGTGACCCAGAACTGTTCGTCCGTAAGCGCCGCGATGGCGTCAGGATTGCGATGGTAGGTGGTCATGCGCGTCTCCCCCTTTTTGTTTCCGCTGGGCATTAGATGGCGTTCGCTTGGGGAAGTCCAAGAAATATTTCAATGGTTTCAAAGCATGTTGATCCAAAGACCCGTTTTGAACGTAGAGTTTTCAACAGGAGAAAAAGACATGTCCCGTTTTACAGCCGCCGTTTTCGCGATCCTCCTTTCGGCCATGCCTGCATGGTCCCTTGAGCTGGATGCGCCGTTTGACAACATAGATGGCGGTGAACTGACCTTGTCACAGTGGTCAGGTCAGCCGGTTCTGGTTGTGAATACCGCGTCACGCTGTGGCTATACCAAGCAATATAGCCAGCTTCAGGATCTGTACGATCGTTATCGCGACGAGGGGCTTGTGGTGCTGGCGGTGCCGTCAAACGACTTCAAGCAGGAACTGGCGGACGAAGGTAAGGTCAAGGAATTCTGCGAGACGCAGTTCGGCCTTGATTTGCCGATGACCGGGATCACCCATGTCAAAGGCAAGGCTGCGCATCCGTTTTTCCGGTCTCTCAAGACCGAGGTCGGCTTCGTACCCCGCTGGAATTTCAACAAGGTTCTGATTGGCCCCGACGGGACCGTGGTGAAAACCTATGGGTCGAGAACCAAGCCTCTCTCTGGTGCGATCACCCGCGAAGTGGAAGCGCTTCTGAACTAGAGGCGCCCGTTGTCGCGGCTGGGAGAGACGCCAAACTTGGCGCGATAGCTCTTGGAAAAATGCGTCTGCGAGTTGAAGCCACAGGCAAAGCAGATCTCAGCGAGGCTCATGTTGGTGTGGAACAAGAGTTCCCGCGCCTTCTGGAGACGCAGACCGGTGTAGTAGGTCTTGGGAGTGGTGTTCAGATGTTTCTTGAACAGACGTTCAAGCTGACGGCCTGATAGTCCTACACGATCAGCCACTTCGACTGGCGAAAGCGGCTCTTCGATGTTTTGTGCCATGATCTCGATCGCGTCCGCGAACTTGGTGTGACGCGCGCCTGCACGGATTTGCAACGACAGGCGTTGGGTGTGAAAATGGCTACGGGGGTTGGTGTAGACCATCTTTTCGGAGACGACGTTTGCCAGTTCACGATCGAAATCACGTTCGATCAGGGCGAGCATGAAATCCATCGACGAAGCACCGCCAGCGCATGTCATGCGGTCGGTATCGATCGAATAGAGGGTTTCCTGAAGGTTCACGGCCGGGAAAACCTCGGTGAAGGTCTTGTGGTATTCCCAGTGCGTCGTGACAGGGCGGTCAATGAGCAATCCTGCGCGGGCCATGGTATAGGCCCCGCTGCCGATACCACCGACGGTAACGCCGCGACGGGCTTCGCGGCGTAGCCAGTTCAGGATGCGGGTTGTGCTGTGAATCTCGACGTTGTCACCACCGACGACCAACAGGTTCTCACGTCGATCCAACTCTCGCAGGTCGCCGTCCACGCTGACCGCAATGCCGTTGGATGCGCGGACCGGTTCGCCGGATTCGCTGACGATGTGCCAGTCATAGTAGTGCTTGCCGCGATAGCCGTTGGCCATGCGAAGGGCTTCGACGGCACAGGTAAAGGAGAGATGCGAAAACTCTTCCTGGATCAGGAACACGTATTTCTTGGGCGCAACCTTATGGACCGGTTGCGCCGCCGCAGTGGACAGGTTCATGGGTTTGGTCATGTCACTATCCTCCGCACTGGACTCAGGCGCGCATGTTTGCGCCGTTGGCGTCGTAGATGGGTGCGCCCAGGACTTCCGCGTCGTAGAATTCACCCAGGATCTCCACCTGTAGTTTGGTGCCTGCCGCAGCGTGTTCTGCCGTGACATAGCCCATTGCCATCGACTTCTTCGCGTGGTGGGCATATCCGCCCGACGAGATGTAGCCTACGGCTTCGCCATCCTTGAGGATCGCCTCGTCGTTCGACACGTCAATGCCGTCCACGTCGATGGTCATTGTCACGAGTTTGCGCTTGGCGCCTGCCTCTTTCGCGGCCAGAGTCGCTTCTTTTCCGACAAAATCCTTCTTCCAGTTGATGAAAACGTCCATTCCGGATTCGACGGCGTCAAAGTCGGGACGGAAGTCGAGGGTCCAGACACCCCAGCCCTTTTCAAGGCGCATCGACATCAGCGCACGGGCGCCATACCAGCGATAGCCAAGATCGCTGCCCGCCTCTTCAATGGCTTCGGCAAGGCGCAGAAGGTACTGCGGTTTACAGTAGATTTCGTAGCCGAGTTCACCGGAAAAGCTGATCCGGTTGAGGATGACCGGCACGCCGCCGACAAAGGTCTGGCGAAGGTCGCGGAACTTGAAGGCCTCGCCCGAGACGTCTTCACGGGTGATGCGTTGCAAAAGGTCGCGCGACTTGGGGCCGGACAGGGCAATACCATGCCAGTCGTCAGAGACGTTGGCATAGGTCACATCGTCGGGCAGGTCTTTTTCGAACCAGCGGCGATGTGCCTCCTGCATTGCGCCGGACCCGAAGAGCATGAAGTGATCCTCGGCAAGGCAAGCCACGGTGAGATCGCCATAGAGTTTGCCCTTGGGGGTCAGCATCGGAGTCAGCGTCAGGCGGCCGGGTTTCGGAACATAGCCAGCCAGCACACGGTCGAGGTAGGCACGCGCACCGGCGCCCTTGAACTCGTGCTTGGCAAAGTTGGCGATCTCGATACCACCAACGGCTTCGCGCACCGCTTTGACTTCGCGCGCGACATAGTCGTGAGAGCGGTTGCGCTCGAAGGTCGGCTCTTCATGGGCGTCTTCGGGGCTGTCAGCGAACCACAGGGCGTTTTCAAGGCCAAAGCCCTGGCCCATGCGGGCCCCCTTGGAAACCAGCCGGTCATAGAGAGCGGTGGTTTTCTGCATACGGCCCTTGGGCAGGGTCTCATTGGGGAAGGTCATCACGAAGCGGCGTTCGTAGTTTTCCGTTGATTTGATGGTGCCCCAGTCGGGTGTCGCGAACTCGCCAAAGCGGGCCACATCCATTGCCCAGACGTCGATGGAGGGTTCGCCGTCGATCATCCATTCCGCCATGGTCAGGCCGACGCCGCCACCCTGGCAGAAGCCTGCCATGACACCCACGGCGACCCAGTAGTTCTTCATGCCCGGAACCGGACCGATCATCGGGTTGCCGTCGGGGCCAAAGGTGAAGGGGCCATTGATCATGTCCTTGATCCCGGCCTCGCCAATCGCCGGGATGCGTTCAAAGGACATTTCCAGACGGTCGGCAATGCGGTCGAGATCAGGTTGCAGGAGTTCGTGGCCGAAGTCCCAAGGTGTGCCGTCTACTTTCCATGGCGTGCCCTTGGGCTCGTAGGTGCCCAGCAGCATCCCCTGACGTTCCTGGCGGAAGTAGATGTTGGCCTCGTAGTCGATACCGGCCGGAAGGCGCGAGCCGTGGTTTACGACGGCGTCGATCTTGTCGGTGATCAGGTAGTGGTGTTCCATCGGCTGCACCGGCAGGTTGATGCCCGACATATGGCCCACTTCACGTGCCCACAGGCCACCGCAGTTCACCACGTGCTCGGCGTTGATCACACCCTTGGGCGTGGTCAGGTCCCAGCTGCCGTCAGGGCGCTGGCTCATCGCGGTGACGCCGCAATGGGTGAAATACTGTGCGCCATGCACCTTGGCCGACTTGGCAAAGGCATAGGTTGCGCCCGACGGATCGAGATCGCCGTCCTGATCGTCCCACAGCGCGGCATAGTAGTGTTTGGGGTCGATCAGCGGGTGACGTTCCGCGACTTCCTCGGGGCTGATGAATTCCTGATTGAGACCCATATAGCGCGCCTTGGACCGTTCGCGCTTGAGGTAGTCGTACCATGTCTTGTTTGACGCGAGGTAGAAACCGCCGGTGATATGCAGGCCAACGCTGTGGCCCGAAGTTTCTTCGATCTCCTTGTAGAGGTCGATGGTGTAGGATTGCAGGCGCGAGATATTGGGGTCGGACGAGATCGTGTGAATCTGGCCCGCCGCGTGCCACGAGGACCCTGAGGTCAGCTCGTCACGTTCAAGCAGCACGGCATCTTTCCAGCCGAACTTGGCAAGGTGGAACAGGATCGAACAGCCCACGACACCGCCGCCGATCACCACGACCTTGGCGTGGGAGGGGAGTTTCTTGTCGGTGCTGCCTTCCTCTTTGTGAATGTTCAGCGTGGATTGCGCAAAGGTGTCTGACATGTGTGCGTCCTCAGTTCAGGGGCAAGCGGCGGAAACGGCCGGGCATTGCGGGGTCATGGAAGTGATCGAGAGGTCCGTTCTCGACGAGATGGGTATGCCAATGGGCAAGGGCATCGCGATCCAGCGTGACACCAAGGCCGGGGCCTTCCGGTACGCGGATCGTGTTGTTGGTCTGGCGGAAGGGTCCGCCTTCGATCACGTCGCCAATCTGCCAGCGGAACAGCGATTGGCTGGGTTCGGTGATCCACGGCATGGCGGCTTTCATGTGTAGGTAGCCCGCCGTCGCGATACCGGCATCACCCGAGTAGCACCAAAAGCCAACGCCCATGGCCTCGCAGGCCCCAATAAAGCGCACGGCGCGGGCGATGCCGCCGAGAACCGCGAAGTTGGTGACGATATAGTCAGGCGCACCAAGCGCAACGGCGCGGCGAATATCGGGCACGTGGGTCGAGATCTGGATCGACGAATGTTTGCGCAGTTCGGCCATCTCTTCGAAGGTGGCCACCGGGTCTTCGTAGTTGCGAATGTCGTAGGGTTCGATTTCGCGGAAGACGCGGATTGCGGTCGGCAAGGACCATTGCATGTTGCTGTCTAGGCGGATCATCGCCTTGCGCCCGAGCGTTTCCCGGATGGCCTTGACCGTGTCGATCTCAAGCTCCGGGTCGCCGAGGATCAGCTTGCCTTCGAACATGGTCGAGCCGTGTTCTTCGTGCATGCGCAGGCAGTAATCGGCAATGGCCTGCGGGTCCATCTCGCCGCCTTCGCGAAAGCCGAAATACTCGGTAAAGGGAATGTCCTTGCGCACCGCGCCGCCCAGCAGGCGATAGAGCGGCTCGTTCGAGACCTTGCCGCGCAAATCCCACAGGGCGATCTCAATGGCCCCAAAGGCTTTTACAACGCTGGAATCATCCGTGTTCTGAACGATCTGCCAGGGCGGGACACACAGGGATTCACATCCTGCAATGTCGAGGGGATCGGCCCCGATCAGACGTTCGCCCATGGCGCGGATGGTTTCGACCACATCTACCGATGGGGCCTCGCCCAGTCCGACGAGACCCTGATCGGTTTCCACCTCGATGATGGTTTTCGAGGTGCCGGGATAGTGCCCGCCGGTCCACCACATGGGTTTTTCCAGCGGGATATTGATCGGCGTGGCGCGTAGGCCGGTGATCTTAATACCAGGCATCCGGAATCTCCTCCTTGCGCTTGGCGACATAGGCGGCGAGCTCTTCTTTCTTGGCCTCGTCCATGGCCGGTGCTTCGTAGTGGTTGAGCATTTCGTTCCAGCGCTCGTAGGCGCGGCGGCGCATGTCCTTGGAGCCACCCTCTTCCCAGCTTTCCACGTTTTCGGAATCGCTGAGTTTCGGTTCATAGAAGGCGGTCTGGTAGTTGCGCATGGTGTGTGCCGAGCCAAGGAAGTGACCGCCGGGGTCGACTTCACCATAGGCATCGCGAGCAAGGGCTTCGTCGCTGACATCCAGCCCCTGATCGAGCACCTTCTGGTAGCCGCCTAGGCGATCGGCATCCATGATCAGCTTTTCAAACCCGGTGCACAGGCCGCCCTCAAGCCATCCGGCGGAATGCAGCACATAGTTTGCGCCCGCCAGCATGGTCGAGTGCATCGAGTCGGCGCTTTCGTAGGCGGCCTGGGCATCTTCGATCTTCGAGGCGGTCAGCGATCCGCCACACCGCAAGGGAAGGCCGGCGCGGCGGGCCAATTGGCCAATGGCATAGTTCGACATCACCGGTTCGGGCATCCCGAAGGTGGGGGCACCGGATTTCAGCGACATCGACGACAGGAAGTTGCCAAGAACAAAGGGGGCGCCGGGGCGGACGATTTGGCTAAAGGCACAGACCATCATGGCTTCGGCCATCGCCTGTGCCACCGAAGCGGCCGTTGAGACCGGACCCATCGCGCCGGACAGGATGAAGGGGACAACGATAATGCCCTGCCCACGGGCCGAGTAGACGCGGATTGCCTCGGTCACGACCTTGTCGACCAGCAGGGGCGAGTTGGTGTTGACGTTGCCCATGATGACACAGTTTTCGTCCATCACGTCTTTGCCAAAGATGATCTCGGCCATGTCGACACTGTCCTGGGCGCGGCTCATCTCGGTGATGGCACCAAGGTGCGGTTTGTCCGACAGGGTCATATGCGCATAGAGCATGTCAAAGTGACGCTTGCTCACCGGAACGTCGCAGGGTTCGCAGATCACGAAACCGCCGTGGTGCAGGTTCGGGTGCATGTAGGTCAGCTTGACCAGTTTCTCGAAGCTCTCCATGTCGCCATAGCGGCGGCCACCTTCCAGATCGCGTACGAACGGGGCACCGTAAATCGGGGCGAACACCTGATTCTGGCCGCCAATGGTGACCGATCGCGCGGGATTGCGGGCGAGTTGGGTGAATTCACGAGGTGCCTTTGCACAGAGGTTGCGAATCCAGTCGGATGGCGCGCGGACAATATCGCCATCGACCTTTGCGCCGGCCTCTTTCCAGATGCGCAGGGCTTCGGGATCATCCCGGAAGGCAATGCCGACCTCCTGCATGATCCAGTCGACCTGGCCTTCGAGGCGCGCGAGCTGTTCCTCGTCCAGCGGATCGAAGAACGGCAGGGTGCGCCGGATATGCGGCGATGCCGGAGAGACGCTGGGCGCGGTATCGCGGGAACGGGAAGAACGGGCGCGGCGTGCCATGTGGGTAGATGCTCCTGAAAGGTTGGATTGGAGCAGGGTATGGCGGGGCAGAGCATTTGTGATCCTTGAAAAATCTGATCGAATGGATAAACCACAGTTATGCAAGAGCTATGGAAACTTCTGACATCCCCTCGCCACCTCATCTTTTTCGAGGCGGCCGCGCGGCTTGGTTCATTCACCAGGGCCGCGACCGAGCTGAATGTTCAGCAACCCGCGGTCAGCGCGGCGATCCGCCAGATGGAAGAGAGTCTTGGGGTGAAACTCTTCCTTCGGGCGCATCGTTCGGTCACGCTCACACCGGCGGGAGAGCGTTTGTTTGCTGACGTTTCCGTTGCATTGGAACGTATTCTGGCGTCTGCACGTGCGGTGCATCAGCGGGGGCAGAACGACCACGTGACCATGTCGGCCTCAACCGCGTTTGCCTACTACTGGATGGTGCCGCGTCTCGAGGCCTTCCACGATGCACATCCGGGGATCGACCTGCGCCTTCAGACCAGTGATCGTGATCCGGATCTGGATGCTGAAGACATCAGTCTTGGCATAAGGCGAGGGTATGGAGATTGGGCGGATTGTCATGCCGCCCTGATTGCCCGCGAGGTGATCTATCCGATTGCCAGCCCGCAGGTGATGGCGGCGGCCGTGAACCTCAAGACGGTTCCGAACCTGTTACATGAGCGGTTGATTCACCTGGAAGAACCCGTACGCGAAAGGCCGACCTGGTCGGATTGGTTTGCGCATCACGACCTGTCTGACCGCACCCCCAAGGCGGGTCTAAGGCTGAACGATTATGCCTTGGTCTTGCAGGCAGCCATGGCTGGAGAGGGGTTTGCCTTTGGCTGGCGGCATGTGACCGAACGGTTGATCGATCAGGGCCTTCTTGCCGCGCGCAAGGAATGGGCCTGGGAAACCGGGGCGGGCTTCTATCTGGTCTGGTCAAAGCGAAACCGCCTTATTCCGCAGGCGGAACGGGTCCGGGACTGGCTGATTGCGCAGGCCGAGGCCTAGGTGGGGTCCGGTTTTCGCCGGACCCGAAGTTGTCAGGCGGTCGCGGCTGACAGGGCGGTGTCCATCAGATCCTTGATCTGCGCCTTGGAGGTTCCGGCGACAATGCGCCCCAGTTCCTTGTCGCCCTTCAGGGCCACGAGGGTTGAACGACGCGGGATGTTCAGGCGCGTGCTCAACTCGGCTTTGGCGTATTGATCCCAGTCGACATTCACGAAGACGATGTTCTTTTCGTAGGCGGGATTTTCGCTCTTGAGGGCATTGATCACCCGTTCCTGTGCGGCGCAGGTCGTGCACCAGCTTGTCTTGAAGTCGAGGAAAACGGTGTCACCTGCGTCGAGGTGTTTTTGCACCACGCCGGGCGTGTAATCCATCGCGGCAAAGGCAACGCGGGGCAGGGTGGCGGATGCGGCGGCAATCAGGAGGAAGTCACGACGTTTCATGAAAATGTCCTTTCTGGATCAGAGGGAGACGGAAAGATCGATGAACCAGGCCGGCAGGTTCATCACCAGCCAGGCTTCGAGGATGTGGTGGATTTCGAAGAAGAGCATCGCCCCGACGGCCACAAAGATGACCCCCATGGCAGGGCGGGCCGAAGTTGCGATACGGCGCATGAGGGCCTGTCTGCGCATGAGGGCCGAACGCGCACCGTAGCCAAGGCCGAGGATGATGCTCGAGACGCCCAGGGCAAAGAAGACCATGATGGCGGCGGCCCAGCCGATGCTTTCTCCTTGGCTGGCCAGGGAAATCGCACCGCCGAGGGTCGGGCCGACGCAAGGGCTCCAGACAGCGCCAAGCAACATACCGCCAAGGAACTGACCGCGCGGGGTTGAGCGATCGACCTGATCGAGACCGGCATCCGCAGACGCGGCGACGCCGGCAGTGGCGGTCGAGAAGGCAGCCGAGAACCGGGGCACGAGAAGAATCAGGCCGAAACCCATCATCAGCACGGCCCCGGCCTTGGCGATGTCCTGTTCGTTCAGGCCCACTGCATAACCGAATGTCGTGACACCAAGCCCAAGCGCAACGAAACTGAGGCTCATGCCAGCAGCCAGGACGAGGGGGCCGAGGCGGCTGGCCTGGAGGGCCGTTGCCAGCACGATCGGGAGGACCGGCAGGACGCAGGGGTTGATCAGGGTCAAGAGACCCGCACCATATGCAAACAGGAGTTCCATGGCCCTTTATGTGCCGCACAGCGGCCGACTGTCAGCACAAACCCTGCTGACAGGAGATCACTTGGGCGTGTGGGATTGTTTCGAAAGCTGCACGGCAAGGATGCCGGCCGAGATGATCACAACCCCGATGATGTCCATCAGACCGAGAGCTTCGCCCAAAAGGGCGGCGGCAATCGCGACCCCGAAGAACGGGTTCAGAAAGTGAAAGGTGGCGGCGCGGACCGCTCCGATACGGGCGACAAGGGCAAACCAGATCCAGGTGGCCAGCAGGCCCGGCGCAAAGATCGTGTAGGTAAAGGCCGTCAGCATCCGGGGGTTCCAGTTGAACTCCCAGGTTTCGAAAATCAGCGAGGCGACAAATAGAACCCCCGCGCCGACGAACATCTGCAAACCGACGACCATCATCATGTTGCCCCCAGAAGACGCACCGCGCATGACAAGGGTGGCGATGGTGAGCGCAGCGGCGGCAATTACGCAGAGGATCACGCCGAACATATCGACGCCTGCGCCTATGCGCGTGCCCATGATCAGGATCACACCCCCAAAGCCGAGAACCAGCCCAAAGGTCGCGAGGCGCGAGAGTTTCTCCTTTAGAACCACCCATCCCGCCAGGGCGACCATGAGCGGCATCGAAGAGGCGATGATCGAGGCCAGAGAGGCTTCGACGGTTGTCATGGCGAGGAAATTGAGCCCGAGATAGATCGCGTTCTGACAGAGGCCAAAAACCAGAGTCGCACGCCATTGATCGCGTGTCAGGTGCCAGGATTGACCAAGGGCGCGCGCGATCGCGACACCGATGATGCCTGCGATGGTAAAACGGATGGCAGAAATCGCGAAGGGTGGAGCATCGGCAACGATGATGCGCGCGGACGTAAAAGCAGATGACCAGATCAGGGCAAACAAGAGGCCCATGCCGATTGCGCGAAGATCCATGGCTTTGCCTCACCTGTTAACCATCGCTGCGATGTAAGCTCATTCGCAGTAATGTCGCAATGGCCCGCGTTCAGGTTTCGCGCTCACGATTTCGCAATCCCGGATCTAGTCATCCGCGTGTGCGGCTGACATCTCGCGGAAGCGTTCGAACATCATGATGTATTCGGCAGGAATATCGCGGAACGAAAGAATGCCGCACAACTTTCCGTTGTTCATCACCGGAAGATGACGGAAGGCGTCGCCAAGCTTGGCTGCCAGCGCGTCGGAGATGGCATCGTCGATTTCAACGGTGACGGGGTCGGCTGTCATACATTGCCCAGCAGTGCCCTCATCCGTTCGAAGGCCCTGAGCAACGCCACAGAAAACAATATCGCGCTCGGTCAGGATCCCGACGAGGGTTTGGTCTGTCATCACCGCGACAGCCCCAATGGCGTTGTCGGCCATCAACTTGGACGCGTCCCGAAGGCTTGTTTCGGGAGAGACGGAAAAAACTTGGCGATTTCTAAGAATGGCGCGAATCGTTGTTGTTGTCATGGCGTCCCCATACGTGGCGTTTTCTTATTGTGCTGAGCGCAAAGTAAATATGTGCCAATCCACATGTTTAAGGCGCGTTGTCTGCAAAATGCGTCTATTGGATTTCGTTTCGCACTGAACTTAGGACTATGTGACGGTTTTTTGTGCATTGATCTGCCTCAATTTCCGATAGCGCAAACCTCTCTAATAAGCCTCCACGCGCATTTAGGGGGAAGCATGAAGATTCGCATGGCGGATTTCGGACAGGGGTTACCGTTGCTCGAACAATTGTCCGAGCCAATCCGAACTTGTCTATTGTCGAAAGCGCGGGTGAAAACCTTTTCGCGAGGAAGCACGATCAGCCTTCAGGATGAGCCGGCGGATGCCATCAAGATTGTGCAATCCGGTTGGGTCAAACTGTTTCGAGTTTCCCCAAGTGGGCATGAAGCGATTCTTGCGACCGTCGGGGCGGGCGACAGTTTTGATGAAATCGCAGCGCTGCAACGCGGGCGCAGCCCGGTTTCGGCTGAGGCCGTGACCAACTGCTCGATGTTGCTCATCGACGTAAATTGCACTTGCGGTTGCCCCGGCGCCGAGCGCGAAATCAGCAACGCGGTTCTGTCGGCGGCCTCGGGCCACTTTGATGCTATGATGACCCAGATCGAAAACCTGAAGGTAAAAAGCGGGATCGAGCGACTTTCGGAATTCATCCTTGAGTTGTGTGACAAGGCGGGCGGCGCGACGCGTGTCGAGCTTCCCTATGGCAAGGTTGTTCTGGCGGGCAAACTGGGAATGAAACCCGAGAGCCTATCGCGGGCGTTCGCGCGGCTCAAGCCGGTCGGTGTGCGCAGTGAAGTACGGCATGTCAGCGTTGATGACCTGCGCGTCCTGCGGGCCTTTGTCGAAGACAACGCCGCCTAGGGCGGGTTGCCGAAAAGAAAAAGGGCCGCCCCAGGACGACCCTTTTCCAGATTCGAATATCCGAAGAATTAGCCGTTAACGCTGTCCTTCAGGGCCTTCGCGATGGTCATCTTGACCACTTTGTCGGCTTCTTTCTTGATCTGCTCGCCGGTGGCGGGGTTGCGCACCATGCGCTCGGGGCGCTCACGGCAGTAGATCTTACCAACACCCGGCAGGGTTACCGCGCCGCCACCCGAAACTTCGCGGGTGATCAGGTTGCAAACGGCGTCCAGAGCTGCTGCTGCGGATTTCTTGTCGGTGCCCATATCTTCGGCCAGTGCAGCAACGAGTTGGGTCTTGGTCATCGGTTTTGCCATTTTCAGGTCTCCTTAGTCTGCCCGAACCGGGCCTCGTGTCCGGCATTTAAGGGGAATAGTGTAGGGAACACAACGAAATCTGGGCGCGAAAACCCTAAAAAATTAGGGTTATCCACGAATTTTTTGACCAAAAGGGCCAGTCTCTGTCGCCTTGAACACTTCTGGTGTCGTTATGACGAATCCGAGACGTAACGTCACTTTGCGCCGTTCGGCATTTCTCAGAGGAATGCTGTCTCGTCGAAGCTGCGCAATTTCCGCGAATGCAACCGCTCAAGTGGCATATCCCGCAGGGCTTCCATCGCGCGTATCCCGATCAGGAGGTGGCGGGCAACTTGTGTCTTGTAGAAATCCGAAGCCATGCCGGGAAGTTTCAATTCGCCATGCAGTGGTTTGTCGGAAACACACAAAAGCGTGCCATAAGGAACCCGGAACCGGAAGCCGTTGGCGGCAATCGTGGCGCTTTCCATGTCCAGTGCAACGGCGCGTGATTGGCTCAGGCGCTGAACCGGGCCCGACTGGTCCCGCAGCTCCCAGTTGCGATTGTCGATGGTGGCAATGGTCCCCGTCCGCATGACGCGTTTGAGATCATAGCCCTTCAACTCGGTGACTTCGGCCACAGCCGTCTCCAGGGCGATCTGCACCTCGGCCAGCGGCGGGATCGGCACCCAGACAGGGAGATCGTCATCCAACACGTGATCCTCGCGCAGGTAGGCATGGGCCAGAACGAAATCACCCAGAGATTGTGAATTGCGCAGGCCGGCGCAGTGGCCAACCATGACCCAGGCATGCGGGCGCAAGACGGCGATATGGTCGGTGGCTGTCTTGGCGTTGGAAGGCCCGACGCCGATGTTCACAAGGGTAATTCCCGATCCATCCGCCCGCTTGAGGTGATAGGTCGGCATCTGGGGTTGCTTGTCTACGGTTGGCAGCGTGCCATCCGCCGTGGTGATCGCGTGATTGCCGGTGCTGACAAAGGCGGTATAGCCGCTTTCAGGGTCACCAAGCTGCTGACGGGCATAGGCTTCGAACTCGGACACATAGAACTGGTAGTTGGTGAACAGCACGTGGTTCTGAAAGTGTTCGGCGTCCGTCGCGGTGTAGTGCGAAAGCCGTGCAAGCGAATAGTCGATGCGCTGGGCGGTGAAGAGGGCAAGCGGACCTGTGTCATCTGTATCGTGCACGTGCATGCCGTTCACGATGTCGTCGTTCGTCGTTGAGAGCTCCGGCACATCAAAGATGTCGCGCAGGGTAAAGGCGGCCGCCCCCTGTTGCGGCACCGTCAGATCTGCATCAGAGCTTACGGCAAAGTGGATCGGGATCGGTGTTGTCGACGGACCGATCATGACTGGCACGCCGTGATTGCAGATCAGGAGGTCTATCTGCTGTTCCAGGTAGTGACGGAACAGATCTGGCCGAGTGATCGTTGCAACATGCGTGCCCGGTTCCGAGACGTGTCCAAAGGACAGGCGGCTGTCGACCTGGGCAAAGGTTTTGGTGGTGATCCGCACCTCTGGATAGAAGGCGCGGAAACGGTTGCCGCGTGGGCCGTCATTCAAAGTGTTCCGAAAACTGTCGCAGAGAAAACGGGTTGCCTGTTCATAAAGCTCTTCAAGCCGGTCCACGGCCGCACGCGCATCGGTAAAGGCTTCGGCGGCATAGGAGGGGGGCGTCAGGGTGGCAAGGTCTTGGGCAGGTGTCATTTGGTTCCAGTCACAAGGTCAGTCAATTCAAACCGCGTCACATCGACGAGGCCGAGATCGGAAATACGCAGCTCGGGGATCACCACGAGAGCAAGAAGGGAATGCTGCATATAGGCGTTGTTGAGCGTGCAGCCGCAGGCTTCCATCGCTTCGACCAGCGCCTGCGCCTTGGCCGCGACATCGGCGGCAGGGGCGTCAGACATCAGGCCGGAGATCGGCAGTTCAACGAGCGCGATTTCCTTGCCCTCCCTGAACACGGTGACACCGCCACCAACCTCACCCAGCCGGTTGGCAGCCAGCGCCATGTCTTCCCGCGAGGTGCCAACCACTATCATGTGGTGGCTGTCATGGGCCACGGTCGAGGCCATCGCCATCCTGCCCGTGTAGCCAAACCCTGAAACAAAAGCGTTGGTCACATCGCCGGTTGCGCGGTGGCGCTCGACAAGGGCAATCTGGGCAATATCAGTCTCTATATCACCTTGAATCAATCCATCTTCGACCTGAAGATTTGCAGTGAGAGCCTTTGTCGGAGCCTGGTTTTCGACCACGCCGATAACGTTGACCGTCACCTCGCTTGCCCCTTCAGGCGCGGGGATCGCAAAGTCATCCGCGCCGAGTTCATGGCCAAGACGAACGGTGTTCCGGGCATGTTCAGGCCAGGCATAGTGCGGGCAATCAACGAGGATCTCACCATCCTTGGCAACGGTCCGGCCCCGCGCGATCACATGTTCAATCGGTAGGGTTTCAATGTCACTGGTCAGGATGATGTCCGCACGCCGCCCGGGCGCGATTGATCCGAGTTCGCGTTCAAGGCCAAAGTGGCTTGCCGTGTTGATGGTTGCCATTTGCAGGGCAATCACCGGATCACATCCACAGGCGATGGCATGTCGAACCACGCGGTTCATATGGCCGTCGTTGACCAGCGTGCCCGAGTGGCAATCGTCGGTGCAGAGGATAAAGTTGCGTGGGTCGAGGCCTTTTTCCGTGACAGCCGTGATCTGGCTTTCCACGTCGTACCAGGCACTGCCAAGGCGCATCATCGAGCGCATCCCCTGACGCACGCGGGCAATGGCATCGGCCTCGCAGGTGCCTTCATGGTCGTCTGCGGGGCCGCCCGCTGCGTAGGCGTGAAAGGCCGGCCCCAGATCGGGCGAGGCATAGTGGCCACCCACCGTTTTTCCCGCGGCCTGTGTCGCGGCGATTTCCGCCAGCATCTGCTGCGAGCCATTCACCACGCCCGGGAAATTCATCATTTCGCCAAGGCCAATGATCCCGGGCCACTGCATGGCTTCGGACACATCATCCGGCCCGATTTCAAAACCGGTGGTTTCAAGGCCGGGGGCTGACGGCGCACAGGAAGGCATCTGCGTGAAAATGTTCACGGGTTGCATCAGGGCTTCGTCGTGCATCATCCGCACGCCTTCGAGGCCCAGAACATTGGCGATCTCATGCGGGTCGGTGAACATGCTGGTTGTACCGTGAGGAATGACGGCGCGGGCAAACTCTGCTGGCGTCAGCATGCCGGATTCAATGTGCATGTGGGCGTCGCACAGGCCGGGAATCATGTAACGATCATCCGCTTCGATGATCTCGGTCTCCGGCCCGATACAATGATCGGCATCCGGCCCGACATAGGCAATCCGCCCTTCGGCGATTGCGATATCGTGGTCTGGAAGAATTTCGCGGGTGTGGACGTTGACCCAACGGCCATTGCGGATGACGGTGTCTGCAGGCGCGCGCCCGGCGGCGACGGCAACAAGACGGGGGGCACATTCGGCCCATGTTTTCAGTTGAATAGGCTCCATGTCCCACGTTGACACGCGTTGCAGGGGTGATCAAGGCTAGGCATGGTGAAGGTTTCGTGAAAGGAGCTTCAGGTGGATTTTGAAACTGTCAGCGCGGCCGATTTCGGGGCGTCTTTGCGAGGGATCGGGATCAACATCCTGGTACGCGATGTTCAGGCTCTTTGCGCCATGTTAGAGACTGTTTTCGAGATGAAAGCACACCGTGTCTCCAAGGATTTCGCAATCCTAACATATGGCGATCAGGTGTTTCAGGTTCATAGCGATGCGACGTATCACTCGCATCCTCTCCCTGGTCTTCTTCCCGAGGCTGGTGCGCGTGGGGCTGGCGTGGAAATCAGGCTCTATGACAGTGATCCGGATCTGTGTGCAGACCGCGCAGAGGCGGCGGGCATGCACGTTCTGCAACCTCCCACCGACAAACCACACGGCCTGAGAGAGGCCTATCTTCTGTGTGGCGATGGCTATGCCTGGGTGCCGTCCAGACCGCTTTGACATAAGTCAGACTCGCATTCCTGAATTCTGATATAATCCCCGTGCGCTCACGACCTTGGTCGCTATGAGCCGTTCACCGTTGCAGGCAATGGGAGTGTCTGTACGCGAGACGAAAGGGGAGACAACGCCATGCCGAAAATCAAGGGAACAGCAAATCCAGATCTTCTTGCCGGAACCATTGGCAAGGACACGCTGCTGGGGTTCGCCGGGAACGACACGATCAACGGTGGCGGCGAGAATGACGTCATCAGGGGCGGCGGAGACAAGGATCTGCTGAACGGCGACGACGGCAACGACAAACTCTTTGGCGGTTATGGTGCTGACACGCTCTTGGGGGGTAATGGCAACGACAAGTTGCTGGGTGAAGCTGGCGAGGATTCCCTGGAAGGTGGCAGTGGAAATGACACGCTGTTGGGCGGGGACGCGCGCGACCACGTAAAGGGAGGCTCTGGCAATGACAGCCTTCTTGGAGAAGGCGGCGATGACGGCATCTTTGGCGAAGGCGGGGCCGATTTCCTGAATGGTGGCGACGGCAGTGACAACCTTGAAGGCGGCGATGGCAATGACACGCTCTACGGCGGTGTCGGTATCGATTTCCTGAGCGGCGACGCTGGCAACGACTTTCTGCGCGGCGACAAGGACGGGGATTTCCTATTTGGAGGTCTGGGCCAGGATACGCTTTCTGGGGGTGTCGGCGATGATTTTCTGGAAGGCCAGGGAGATGCCGACAAACTCTTGGGCGGCGCGGGATTCGACCAGGTAAATGGCGGGAATGGCAACGATACGCTTTCTGGGGGCGCGGATAACGACAACCTGTCCGGCGGAGCAGGTGACGATGAGATGAAGGGCGATGATGGCCTCGATACAATGATGGGCGATCTCGGGAATGACACGTTGCTTGGCGGTACGGGCCACGACTTTATGGATGGCGGTGCTGGCAATGACATCGTGAAGGGTGAAGCCGGTGTGGATACCATGTTTGGAGGGGATGGCACCGATCTTCTCAATGGTGGAAATGGCTGGGATATTCTCAATGGGGGTAACGGCAACGACACGCTGCTTGGGGGTGCCGACAACGACACCCTTGGCGGTGGCACCGGGATCGACTCGCTCGTTGGCGGCAAGGGCAACGATGTCGTTGCCGGCGACGAAGACGATGACCTGCTGTTTGGCAATGATGGCGATGACTATCTGGTGGGTGGCACGGGCAATGACCTGTTGGATGCAGGCGAAGGGGTCGATACCCTGCTTGGCGGTGACGGGAACGATACGTTGCTTGGTGGCGATGGAGAAGATTCCCTCAACGGCGAAAATGATGCCGACCTTATTGATGGCGGCAAACACAACGACACGCTCAAGGGCGATGCGGGGGCAGACACCCTGATTGGTGGCGTCGGGAACGACCAGCTCTTTGGCGGCGCCGACAATGATTCCCTGAATGGCGGCGTTGGCTGGGATATCCTCGAAGGCGGAGACGGGAACGACACGCTGCTGGGCGAGAACGGGATTGACTATCTCGTTGGCGGCGATGGCATCGATCTGCTGATCGGCGGTGTGGGGGATGACAATCTTTCAGGTGGCTTGGGCAACGACAAGCTCATGGGGGAAGATGATGATGACATCCTTTATGGCGGGGCCAATGACGATACCCTTGAAGGGGGCAGCGGCAACGACTTCATGAGCGCTGGCAGTGGCAATGATTTGCTCAAAGGCGGCTTTGGCACCGATCAGATGTGGGGAGACGGCGGCAGGGATACGCTTTTGGGCGAAGGCGGTTCCGACCTCATCTATGGAGGTGCTGGCAATGACTCGATCGTTGGTGGTGGCGGTGATGACAACCTTTACGGTGGTGTTGGGGGCGATACGGTTTATGGCGGAAATGGCTATAACCAGCTTTATGGCGGTGCCGGAAATGACAAGCTGTTCTCGGGCAAAGATGGCGGTAGTTCAAATGGCGAAGCCGGCAACGATACTCTGACCGGTGGGGCTAGCAACGACACCCTGCTCGGCGGAGACAACGAAGATCTCCTGATTGGCGCGGAAAGCCACGACGAATTGTTTGGCGAGGCGGGCAACGATACGCTGAAAGGCGGCTTGGGCAGGGACACCCTTGAAGGTGGCACCGGAACCGACAGCCTGTTTGGCGGAGGCGGTGCGGACAGCTTTGTGCTTCGGCTGGGCGATGGCCAGCACCGTATCGCAGATTGGAACAAGAAGTCGGATCGCCTTGCCCTTGATGAAGACCTTTGGGGTGGCGGAAAGACCGTGATCGAAGTGATTGACCAGCACACCAAGTTCGATGCGGGCAATAACCTTGTCTTCTATTTCTCCGGTGGTGAGTCACTCACGATTGAGGGCAAGGGAAGCCTCAATTACCTCGATGGATGGATTGATTTCATCTAGGGGCGCAGGTGTTCCAGCTCGGTTTCAAACAGGTGCATTTCCTCTTCCAGCCAGTCCACAAAAGCGTGGGCGGCCGGCATGTCCTGCGCCTGTGTTGAAAGCAGGATGTAGTAGGCCTCTTCCATCGCAACACGCAGGTCAAAGGGTGGGACCAACTTGCCCTGTTGCAAGAGGCCCGCTGCGATCGTGTCATGCGCAAGGGCGACGCCGCTGCCACCCGCCGCAATCGCCATCGAAACGGAATAGGTTGTACAGTAGGTAATGTGCGGATTGGGCCAGAATAGAGACTGTTCTTCCGCCCATGATGGCCAATTGCACATCAGGTTGGAACAGTCGAATAGAGGCTGTTCCGCAAGTGTGTCCAGCGTGACGGCATAGTCGGGGGCCGCAACCGGATAGTAGTGGTCTTTCCTGAGAAGGCGGGCATTCAGATGCGGCGCCGGGTTCAGGGAATAGCGGATTTCCACATCGGCCCCTTCGGCCATGTCGCGCGGCTCCCAAAGTTCGGTGCGGATGTTCAGGCGGATGTCGGGGTGACGCTCGTGAAACCGGCCAATGCGCGGTGCAAGCCAGTAGATCGCGAAGGTGATGTTGCTTTGCACCTGCAAGACATTGCTTTCCGGTCCAAGCAAGGCACGGGTGCCACGCCGCAAGGTGCGAAAGGCCTCGCGCACCACGGGAAGATAGATCAGACCTGTCGTGGTGAGTTCGAGGGTGCGGGGACGGCGGTAAAACAGGGGCTGACCCAGATGGCCTTCAAGTGATTTGATCTGCTGGGAAACGGCACTTTGCGTCATGTTCAGCTCGGCCGCCGCCCCCGTGAATGACAGGTGGCGCGCGGCGGCTTCGAAGGCTCGGAGCCAGTTCAGAGGCGGCAGGCCAGGTTGCATGGCTATAACTCGATCATAAGTTTGACTAATGGTATGCCTTTGTTTTTTTCGTTGGTAAAGAAAATCCGCCTTGGGCAGGCTTGATCGCATCTAAGGGAGATGCGCAAAAATGAGTGTAGCCGAACTTCGCCCAAATATGGATTTCTGGCAGGAACGCGTCGATATGGCGGCCGCGTTTCGCTGGACCGAACGTCTGAACATGCACGAAGGGGTCGCCAATCACTTCAGCCTTGCAGTGAACGACGATGGTACCCAGTTCCTGATGAATCCAAACCAGATGCACTTTCGCCGCATCAAGGCGAGCGATCTTCTGTTCCTTGATGCCAACAATCCCAAGACCCTTGAAGGTCCGGATGCGCCCGATCCGACGGCCTGGGGACTGCATGGCAGCATCCACCGCCGCTGCCCTCATGCTCGCTGTGTGATGCACGTGCATTCGACCCACGCCACCGTGCTTGCCGCGCTGGCAGACAGCACCCTGCCGCCGATCGACCAAAACACGGCGACATTCTACAACCGCTACGTTGTCGACAACCAGTTCGGCGGCCTGGCCTTCGAGGAGGAAGGTGAACGCTGTGCCTCGATGATGAGTGATCCGAAGGTCAAAACCATGATCATGGGCAACCACGGTGTTCTGGTGATCGGGTCGTCCGTCGCGGATACCTTCAACCGGCTCTACTATTTCGAGCGCGCGGCCGAGACCTATATCCGCGCCCTGCAAACCGGCCAGCCGCTACGCGTGCTGTCGGACGAGATTGCCGAGAAAACCGCACAAGAGCTCGAGGATTACCCCGAGCAGGACGTGCGCCATCTCAATGAACTCAAGGCCATCCTCGATGAGGAAGGGTCTAACTACGCCAGCTAAGGCACACTATCGTTTGGGAGGACGAAATGCCGACGGATGTCACAAATGACTTCGCAGCGGACGGAGAAGCTGCACGCTGGAACTATCGGCCGCCACAACCGGTGGCGCTGAACCCGCTTTTTGCGTGGCCGCCCAACCCGCGTGCGGTCTGGAACTGGTATCGGGGCGCCTGGTTGCAGCTCACGTCACTGGTTGTCTGCATGGCGATTGCCGCGATCGCCTATCTCTGGGCCTTGCCGCCGCTTGAACAGATGAAAACGTTTCAGGCTGGCTGGATGTTCCGCATCTGGCTGATGAACATGGTGGCCCAGACGGTCGTTGCCGGGGGGCTGCATTGGTGGCTCTACATCCGCAAGGGCCAGGGGATGACCAAGAAGTTCGACAGGCGCGACCTGAGCCGGGGCAACGGCACCTTCACCTTTAGCAATCAGGTCTGGGACAATATCTGGTGGACCCTTGGCAGCGCGATGACGGTTGCAACCGTCTATCACTGGATCATCTGGTGGGCGATGGCGAATGCCTATGTGCCAACCGTGACCTTCGCAGACTCGCCGATCTGGTGCATCGCCTGGATGTTCTTCATCCCTATGTGGTCGGGGCTGCATTTCTACTGGGTGCATCGTCTTGAGCACTCACCACGTCTCTACAAACACGTACACGCCGTTCACCACCGCAACGTGAACACGGGGCCGTGGTCGGGCATCTCGAACCACTGGTTCGAGAACATCCTCTACTTCGCCACGTACTTCATCCACCTGATCGTACCGTCGCACCCAATGCATCTGCTGTTCCATACCTACTTTCAGCAGATCAGTCCCGTTCTCAGCCACAGCGGGTTTGAAAAACTCGTGGTGACCGACAACGAGGTGGCGCGTACCGGGGATTTTTTCCATCAGCTGCACCACCGGTATTTCGAGTGCAACTATGGCACGTCCGAGATTCCCTTCGACAAGTGGTTCGGCACGTATCACGATGGTAGCGAAGCGGGGACGATCCAGACCCGCGCGCACAAAAAGCAGATGTATACGAAATGACACAGCGGAGAGAGTGGAACTATACGCCCGACTTGCCCCTGGGGGTAAATCCACTCTTCCAATGGCCGTTGCGCCCGGTCGCGATCTTGCGGTGGTACTGGGACAGCTGGTTTCCCATTTCGATTAATCTTGGCATCGTTGGGCTCGCCTACCTTAGCTACTTCTGGGCGAGCCCAACCCTTGAAGACGCCGCGCAACCGGGGTTTTGGATAGCTGAAATCTGGTTGCGCAATTGTCTTCTGGTGCTCCTGCTCGCGCATGGCCTGCACCTTGTCTTTCACCGCTATCAATTGCAGGGCACCGACCACAAATACGATCCAAGGCCCTTCCCGCGGCAAGGTCGTGTCTTCACCTTTGGCAATCAGCTTCACGACAACATGTTCTGGGCGATTGCCTCGGGCGTGACTGTCTGGAGCGGTTACGAGGCGCTGATCTGGTGGTCGATGGCGAACGGCCTTGCGCCCGTGCTGACCTGGGCGGAAAACCCTGTCTGGTTCGTGGCGATTTTCTTCCTGATCCCGATTTGGGAGAGTTTCTATTTCTACTGGATTCATCGCCTTCTACACGCCGGACTATTCTACCGGTTCCACGCGTTGCATCACCGAAACACGGACATCGGCCCCTGGTCCGGCCTGAGCATGCACCCGGTTGAGCACCTGTTCTATTTCGGAACGATCTTCGTGCATTTCTTTCTGCCGACCCATCCGGTTCACCTGATCTGTCACCTGATGTTCTACGGTCTTTACGCGATCATCACGCACACCGGGTTCGAGGGCGTCTGGGCAGGAGGGCGCAAGCGTCTGCATTTGGGCAATTTCCATCACCAACTGCATCATCGCTATTTCGAAGTGAACTATGGCACGCTTGAAGTGCCTTGGGACAAGCTGTTTGGAACCTTTCACGACGGATCCGCCAAGGCCAAGGACATGATGCGAGAAAGGATCGCGCGACGCCGCAACCAGCCCTAATCGTGTTGGCGGAGCTGGCGAGGTGTCGTGCCAAATTCTTCGCGAAATGCGCGGGTCATGGAGGCAGCATTCTCGTAACCTGCCCGAAGCGTGATCTCGGAAACCGGCAGGTCGGTTTCCACGACCAACTTGCGGGCAAGGTTCAGGCGCAGGCGACGATAAACCTGGGCAGGTGTCGCGCCAAGATCCGCCCGCATGCGGGTTTCCAGGGCTTTCTGTGTCCGTCCCGTGCGGCGGGCAATTTCTGATATCGGCAGAGGTTCCTCGAGGTGTTCCTGCATCAAGGCCAGCGCCTGGTTCACCACGCGGCTTGAGGAGCTGGCCCCACCGGCATGAGATCGCGCCGAATCGCGGGTCATGAACAGCTGCGCGACCTCAAGCGCGAGCGCCTGCCCGTGATCGCGCCCGATCAGATGCATGACAAGATCGAAAGCGGCCATCGCACCGGAACAGGTGATGCGATCCCGGTCCAGAACGAACCTTTCTCTCAGCGCCTCGACTTCGGGAAACCGCTCTGCAAAACGGGTCAGTTCTTCCCAGTGAATTGTCGCGCGATGCCCGTCGAGCAACCCGGCCTCGGCCAGAAGCCAACTGCCGGTATCCATCGAGGCAAGAAAATCATAGCGCGTCGCGGCCCCACGCAGCGCGGATTGGGTTTTCCAGCCGCCGTGATCGAGAAATCCGTAAGAGGGCATGACAACCAGCATGTCGCCCGCGTGATCGATCAAGCGGGCATGTGGCGTGACTTGCAGGCCGCTGGACGATGCCACTGCCGCGCCATCCAGTGCCAGGAACTGCCAGTCGTAAAGGTTGCGGCCCGACAGCATGTTCGCGGCCCGCATCGGTTCCACCGTGTTGGCAAGGCAATGGTTGGAAAATCCTTCGAAGAGAAGGACACCGATTCGCTGCGGTGTAGCGGAAGTTTTCGCCCATTCTTGCATGAAAAATGCCTATCAACGCATGGTGCTTTGATGCAAGTGATTTCAGATGAAGGAAACCCGCATAGGAGCGCGACAAGATGCAATTTGGGATGACCGAAGAACAGGCGATGATCGTCGAGACGACACGCGCCTTTGTTGAGAATGAACTCTACCCGCACGAAGCCGAGATTGAACGCACCGGCCATCTCGATATGGACGTGATCAAGGACGTTCAGAAAAAGGCGATGGAGGCCGGTCTCTATGCGGCCAACATGCCCGAAGAGGTGGGCGGTGCAGGTCTCGATACGCTGACTTGGCTGATGTACGAAAAGGAACTGGGGCGCGCGAACTATGCGCTGCACTGGACGGCGGTCGCCCGCCCCTCGAACATCCTGCTGGCTGGAACCGACGAACAGAAAGATCAATACCTCTATCCGTGTCTGCGCGGTGAGAAATGGGATTGTCTTGCCATGACAGAGCCGGACGCGGGGTCTGATCTGCGTGGCATGAAAGCCTCGGCCAAAAAAGATGGCGATGACTGGATTCTGAACGGCACCAAGCACTTCATCAGCCACGCCGACATTGCCGATTTCGCGATTGTCTTCATGGCGACCGGTGTCGAAGACACGCCGCGCGGGCCGAAAAAGAAGATCACAGCTTTCTTCGTCGACAAGGGAACACCGGGTTTCGTGGTGCGCGACGGGTATCGCAACGTGAGCCACCGTGGCTATACCAACCAGGTGCTTGAATTCGACAATTGCCGCCTGCCTGCCTCCGCGGTTCTTGGCGAAGTCGACAAGGGGTTCGAAGTGGCAAACGCCTGGCTTGGCGCAACGCGCCTTCAGGTGGCCTCGACCTGTCTGGGCCGCGCCGAACGCGCGCTGCAACACGCCGTGGAATACGCCGCCGAACGCAAGCAGTTTGGCCAGCAGATCGGCAAGTTTCAGGGCATCAGCTTCAAACTCGCCGACATGGCGCTGGAACTGAAGGCCGCGAACCTTCTGACCTGGGAGGCCGGCTGGAAATACGATCAGGGCACCGTAACCGAGAGCGACATGTCGATGGCCAAACTCAAGGCGACCGAGATGCTGGCTTTTGTGGCCGACGAAGCGATCCAAATTCATGGCGGCATGGGGCTTATGGATGAACTGCCTCTCGAACGCATCTGGCGCGACGCGCGGGTTGAGCGTATCTGGGAAGGAACCAGTGAAATCCAGCGGCACATCATCAGCCGCGAGATGCTGAGACCTCTCGGAGCCTGATCCATGGAAAAACCCCGCGTGACCATCACCTATTGCACCGGATGCAATTGGCTTTTGCGGGCAGGGTGGTTGGCGCAGGAATTGTTGCAAACATTCCATACCGACCTCGGTGGAGTCACCATCGTGCCCGGCGAGGTTGGCGGGGTTTTCGAAGTAACCGTGGACGGCGTCCTGATCTGGGAGCGCAAGCGCGATGGCGGGTTTCCTGAAGCCAAGGAACTCAAACGCCGCCTGCGCGACCAGATCGACCCGGACCGCGACCTTGGTCACAACGACCGCAGCCCATCCAGCTAACGCCAGTGCTCCGGCAGCTTGAAGAACAGAAAAAGAGACTCTTGATGCGCGATCTTTCGAGACTATTCCGGCCTAAAACGATTGCCGTGATCGGAGGTGGCGCCTGGTGCCGTCTCGTGATCGAGCAATGCCGCAAGATGGGGTTCGCGGGTGAAATCTGGCCCGTGCATCCCAAGGCCGAGGAAATGGCGGGCTTGCCGGTCTATGCGCATATCGAAGACCTGCCCGAAGCCCCGGATGCCAGCTTTATCGGTGTGAACCGGTTTATCACCATCGAAGCCGTGCGCCTGTTGTCTGAACGCGGGGCAGGGGGCGCTGTCTGTTTCGCCAGTGGCTTCCGCGAAGCGCAGGCCGAGGATGCCGAGGGCGCCGACTTGCAGGAACAACTGCTGGACGCCGCGGGCGACATGCCGTTCCTCGGACCGAACTGTTATGGCTTCGTGAACTACCTTGATGGTGCCCTGCTTTGGCCGGATCAGCACGGCGGACATGCTACAGACAAGGGCGTGGCGATTGTCACCCAAAGCTCCAACATCGCCATCAACATGACGATGCAGAAACGCGCCGTTCCGGTGGCCTATGTCGTGACCGCAGGCAATCAGGCGCAATCGGGTGTGGCCCATATCGGGCAAGCCCTGCTGGATGATCCGCGCGTCACGGCGCTGGGTCTGCATATCGAAGGATTCGGTGATCTACGGGCCTTTGAAGATCTCGCCGCCAAGGCGCGTGCCGTGGGCAAACCGATCGTGGCCCTGAAGGTGGGCAAGTCGGATCAGGCACAGGCGGCAACCGTATCTCATACCGCCTCTCTTGCGGGGGGCGATGCGGGTGCCGGGGCTTTGCTCTCACGCCTCGGCATCCCGCGCCTGAATTCTATTCCAGAGTTCATGGAAACCCTGAAACTCTTGCACGTGGTCGGGCGCTTGCCTTCGAACCGGATCGCGTCGATAAGTTGTTCCGGCGGCGAAGCCAGCCTAGCGGCAGATACCGCGCATGGGCGCGGGGTGGTTTTCCCTGAATTGAATGATCGCCAGAAGACCAATCTGCGCGAAGCGCTGGGCCCTATGGTGGCCCTCGCGAACCCGCTCGACTATCACACCTATATCTGGCGTGACACTGAGGCGATGACCAAAGCCTGGGCCGCCATGATGGATCCCGATCTCGCCCTGACCATGATGGTCGTGGATTTTCCGCGCGCGGATCGCTGTGATGCGGACGATTGGGAATGCACGGTGCAGGCGGCGATTGCCGCGAAACAGCAGACAGGTGCAAACGTCGCCATGGTAGCGACCCTGCCGGAACTGCTTCCCGAGGATGTGGCTGAGCGCCTTTTGGCGGCGGGTGTAGTGCCCTTGATGGGGCTGTCAGAAGCCATTGTGGCCTGCGAAGCCGCGGCGCAACCCGCACCGGAAGACGTTCCACCATTGTGTCTGCCAACAGAGACTGTTTCACCTGAACTCGTGCCCGAGGCCGAAGCCAAACATCGCTTGGGGTGGCACGGATTGAGGCTGCCCAACTTCAAACGTGCGAACTCGTCAGGGGCGGCGCGGGCAGCGGCCGTTGATCTTGGCTTTCCCGTGGTCCTCAAGGGAGAGGGCATTGCCCACAAGACCGAAGCGGGGGCTGTGGCCTTGAACCTAATGAGCGGGCGAGAGGTCAGTGATCTCGCAGCTGCCATGCCGACCGAACACTTCCTGATCGAGGAAATGGTGACCGGCGCTGTTGCCGAACTTTTGATCGGGGTGGTCAAGGATCCGGCGCACGGGTTCGTCATGACCGTAGCGGCAGGCGGTACCCTAACCGAAGTGATGGAAGACAGCGCGAGCTTCCTGCTGCCTGCGACCGACAGCATGATCGACAACGCGTTGAATAGCCTGCGTGTGGCCAAACTGTTGGATGGCTATCGCGGTGCTCCTGCGGCAGATCGGGCAGCGATCCTGCGGGCCATTCGTGCGGTAGAGGCCTATGTTCTTGCCAAGGCCGAAGGACTTGAGGAAATTGAAATCAACCCGCTGCTCTGCACGCCAACCGACGCGGTTGCGGCAGATGCTCTGATGCGACGGAAGGATTGAACAGATGAGCCAGGACGTAGTGAAAACACGGCGCGAGGGTGCCATTCTTGAGGTCACGCTGGACCGCCCCAAGGCCAATGCGATTGATCTCGCGACCAGCCGTATCATGGGCGAGGTTTTCCGCGAGTTCCGCGATGATCCCGAGCTGCGTGTCGCGATCCTGACCGGGGGCGGCGACAAGTTCTTCTGCCCCGGCTGGGATCTCAAGGCGGCGGCGGATGGTGACGCGGTTGATGGGGACTATGGCGTCGGCGGTTTTGGCGGCATTCAGGAAATGCGCGACATGAACAAGCCGATCATCGCGGCAGTGAATGGCATCGCCTGCGGCGGTGGTCTTGAACTGGCGATTTCGGCTGACATGATCCTTGCCGCAGACCACGCAACCTTTGCCCTGCCCGAGATTCGGTCCGGCACCGTCGCCGACGCGGCCAGCGTGAAGCTGCCCAAGCGCATTCCCTATCACATCGCGATGGAGCTTTTGCTCACCGGGCGCTGGTTCGATGCCGAAGAGGCCAACCGCTGGGGGCTTGTGAACGAAATTGTGCCTGCGGATCAACTCATGGATCGCGCATGGGAGCTGGCGCGTCTTCTGGCGAGCGGCCCGCCGCTTGTTTATGCCGCGATCAAGGAAATCGTGCGCGACGCCGAGGACAGCAAGTTCCAGGACACGATGAACCGGATCACCAAAAGCCAGCTGACGACTGTTGATACCCTCTATCGTTCGGATGACCAGCTTGAGGGCGCACGCGCCTTTGCCGAAAAGCGCGATCCTGTCTGGAAGGGCAAGTGATCGACATCCAGGATCTGGATCGCTTCCTGCCACGGCAGGAGGCGACCCATGCACAGGCACTGGCCGAGTTGACCGCCGGTCGCAAAGTGACCCACTGGATCTGGTGGGAGATGCCACAGCTGCGCTCCCTTGGTCGGTCGCAACGGGCCCATGACTATGGGCTTGCCGATCTGGATGAGGCCAGCCGCTATCTTGCGCATCCGGTTCTGGGGCCGCGTCTGATCGAAATGTTTGAGGCTCTAACAAGGCACTTTGACTCGTCAGCGGAGGAAATATTCGGGCCCGTCGACGCCCTCAAAGTGCGCAGCACTGCCACGCTTTTTGCGGCCGTACCCGGTGCGCCCGCCATCTTTGGCAAAGCTCTTTCCACTTTCTATGACGGAGAGCCGTGCCCGCTGACTGCAAAGGAAATCAGTCTCTAATCCTGCGGAACAGAGCTACAAAACCGGTGTCGTCCTTGTGGTCCCCGCTGGCATTTTCGCCGTAGTATCGCACTTCGGGCAGCCGCAAATCCGATATCTGATCCGATAACCCATCCAGTTTGGCCTTGAAGCCCATATTCTCGAAATACACCCCGTTGATCGAGATCGCAAGAAGGCCGCCGGGCTGCACGATGCGCAGGAGTTCGTCAAAGGCATCAGGTCCGACATGGCCCGTGGTGAAGGTTCCAGAAGAGACTATTCCAGCGTAACTGCCGTCTTCCACGGGCAGACGCTTAGTCAGATCGCCGGTGAACAGAGACTGATAAATGCCTTTGCGCGCAGCGACGTCCAGCATCTCTTGCGAGATGTCCGTGGCATGGACATCGGTAATGCCCTGCCCGCGTAGACAGGCCCCACACAATCCCGTACCGGCCCCGACATCCAGCACAGGCCCTGTTCCCCCCGCATCTACGAACTGCTCTGCCACCCGCAGCGGCAGGACATAATCGTGGCTTTCGGCAAAGGTGCTGTCGTAGGTCTCGGCCCAATTTGCATAGAGCCTGAGAGAGTCTTCCGGCGTTTCAAGGTCGTAGGCGGCGTCTAGATTTGGATCATCGGCTGTTGTCATGACGTCAGTCAATCGTGACCGTCGATTCCATTCAAGGGTTTCCCTTGCATGTCCCGTGGCGCGGCGGCAGGGTGCGCACATGGATAAGGTTCTTCTGTCACTGGGGCACGGGTTTTCCGCGCGCGAACTTGCGCGGCGACTGGTGCCAAAAGGGTGGACCGTGATCGGCACCACTCGCAAACCCGAAAAGTTCGAGGCATTTGAGGCGGAAGGTGTGAAGCCGCTTTTGTGGCCCTGCGATCTTCGCGACGCGCTCAAGGGTGTGACCCATCTGTTGACCTCTGCGGGACCGGATGAAGAGGGCGATCCCATCATGCGTGTCGGGCGGCAGGCGATTGTGGATGCCGCGCCCCGGTTAGAATGGGTTGGTTATCTCTCGACGACCGGTGTTTACGGTGACCATGATGGCGGATGGGTCGATGAAGAGTCTCCAACCGATCCGGCGACGGTGCGGGGCCAGCGCCGGGTGATGGCTGAACGCGAATGGTTGGATATCGAGGGGCTTCCGGTACATGTGTTCCGTCTCGCGGGGATCTACGGCCCGGGGCGTGGTCCGTTTGCCAAGCTGCGCAAAGGGGTGGCGCAACGGGTGATCAAGAAGAACCAGATCTTCAGCCGCACCCACGTCGAAGACATCGCCCAGGTGCTGGAAGCGTCGATCATGCACCCCAACCCGGGCCGCATTTACAATGTCTGTGACGACGACCCGGCCCCGCCGCAGGACGTGATCGAATATGCGGCCAAACTTCTGGGCATGGAGCCACCACCTGCCGTGCCGTTTGAAGAGGCGAACATGAGCCCGATGGCGCGCAGCTTCTATTCCGACAGCAAGCGGGTTCGCAATGATCGCATCAAGGACGAGTTGGGCGTAGTCCTGAAATACCCGACCTACACTTCGGCACTGGACGCGATGCTTGAGGCCGAACAGGAATGAAAAGTCCGGGGGACGCGTCCCTCGGCTGCATTTCAGGCTGATTTAGAGCCGATTTGCGAGATGCCCAGCGTATCCAGAACCTTGGCTTCGATATGCTCGGCATTCATGGCGGCGGTGTCATACATGTCCTTGGGGCTGGCCTGATCAAGGAAGATATCGGGCAGCACCATTGAGCGGAACTTGAAGCCATGATCAAACACACCGTTCTCGGACAGTAGCTGAGACACGTGGCTTCCAAAGCCGCCGATTGCGCCTTCCTCGATCGTGATCAGCGCCTCGTGATTGGCCGCCAGATCAAGGATGAGCGCCTCGTCCAGAGGTTTGGCAAAACGCGCATCGGCAATGGTGGGCGTGATGCCTTTGGCCGAAAGCGCTTCGGCAGCTTTCTTGACCTCTTCCAGACGTGTGCCAAAAGACAAGAGCGCCACGCGCTTGCCTTCCTGGATCATACGCCCCTTGCCGATCTCGAGGATGTCGCCCTGTTCCGGCATATCAACACCCACACCTTCGCCACGCGGATAGCGGAAGGCGATCGGGCCATCGTCATAAGCTGCGGCCGTGGCGACCATGTGGACCAGTTCCGCTTCGTCTGCGGCGGCCATCACCACCATGCCTGGTAGATTGGCCATATAAGCGATGTCAAAGCTGCCAGCGTGAGTTGCCCCGTCGGCGCCAACAAGACCCGCACGGTCGATGGCGAAACGCACCGGCAGGCGCTGAATCGCCACGTCATGCACCACTTGGTCGTAGCCGCGTTGCAGGAAGGTCGAATACATCGCGCAGAAGGGTTTCATGCCGCCCGCCGCCAGCGCGGCCGAGAAGGTCACCCCGTGCTGTTCAGCAATCGCCACGTCGAAACAGCGGCTTGGATAGCGTTCCGCAAAAAGGTTGAGGCCGGTGCCATCAGGCATTGCAGCGGTAACTGCACAGATGCGATTGTCACGGGCGGCTTCGTCCACCAGCGCCTGCCCGAATACCGAGGTATAGGAGGGCGCGTTCGAGGGGGCCTTGTGCTGTTTGCCGGTCAAGACGTCGAACTTGGCCGTCGCATGGCCACGGTCGCGGGCGTTTTCCGCCGGGGCATAGCCTTTGCCCTTCTTGGTGATCACATGCAGCAGCACCGGACCTGTGGCGCGTTGATGCATGGTGCGCAGCACCGGCAACAGCTGCTCCATGTCGTGGCCATCAATCGGGCCCACATAGGAAAAGCCCAGTTCCTCGAACAGGGTGCCGCCAACCGTCATGCCCTTGAGCATTTCCTTGGCGCGTTTCGCCCCTTCGCGGAAGGGTTCGGGCAGCAGGGACACCGCGCCCTTGGCCGCCGATTTCAGCTCTTGAAACGGATCACCGGCATAGAGGCGCGACAGGTACGACGACATCGCACCCACCGGAGGCGCAATCGACATGTCGTTGTCATTCAGGATCACGAACAGGCGTTTGTTGAGGTGGCCCGCGTTGTTCATCGCCTCATAGGCCATGCCCGCAGAGATCGACCCGTCGCCGATAACCGCCACCGCATCGCCAAGCCCGCCGTCGCATTGACCACCCAGATCCCGCGCCACGGCAAAGCCGAGGGCGGCGGAAATCGAGGTCGAGCTATGCGCCGCGCCGAAGGGGTCATAGACGCTTTCGCTGCGTTTGGTGAAGCCCGACAGGCCGTCTTTTTGGCGCAGGGTACGAATGCGATCCCGGCGACCGGTCAGAATCTTGTGGGGATAGCACTGGTGGCCGACGTCCCAGATGATCTTGTCCTGCGGGGTGTCGAAAATCGCGTGCAGGGCAACCGTTAGTTCCACCACGCCAAGGCCCGCGCCCAGGTGCCCGCCGGTTTCAGAGACCGCCGAAACCGTTTCTGCCCGCAGCTCGTTCGCGAGCTGGGTCAGTTCCGCATCGGAAAGCTGTTTCAGGTCCGCAGGCGTGTTCACGCGGTCCAGAAGGGGTGTTTCGGGTCTGGCAGACATCGACGTGCCTTTCTGTCTTAGCTGTCCCGCGAGATAACGAACCGTGCGGCCTCCCGCAAGGTATCGCCCTCGCTGCCATAGATTTCCAGCGCATCACAGGCGTCTTCCACCAACTGCCTTGCGCGGTTTCTTGCCTCGTCAAGGCCAAGAAGCGACACGAAGGTGGCCTTGCCGGCATCGGCGTCCTTGCCCACGGCCTTACCCAGCTTTTCCGCATCGCCTTCAACATCCAATATATCGTCGGCAATCTGGAAGGCGAGACCAAGGTCCGCCGCATAGCGCATCAGCGGCGTGGTGTCGGCCTGCGCCATGACGGCACCGGCTGTTGCCGACCACGCGATCAAGGCGCCGGTCTTGCCCGCCTGAAGGTGGGTGATCTCGTCAAGTGTCAGCGGCTCGGGGGCGGTTTCCGCCGCAATATCGAGCGCCTGACCCAAAACCATCCCCTGTGCCCCTGCGGCGCGGGCCAGGTTCAGGGTCAGTTCCGCGCGAACAAGCGGATCGGCATGGCATTCCGGGCGGCTCACGCATTCAAAGCCAAAGGTGTGCAGGGCATCCCCCGCCAGAACCGCGGTGCATTCGTCCCACTTCTTGTGAACGGTCGGCAGGCCACGGCGCAGGTCGTCATCGTCCATGCAGGGCAGATCGTCATGTACGAGGCTATAGGCATGGATCGCCTCGATTGCTGTTGCTGGCCAGATCGCATGATCGGCATCCACACCGTGGATTCGGGCGCTTTCCAGCACGAGAAAGGCGCGCAGGCGTTTGCCGCCGGCGCTGGCATAGCGCATGGCTTCGATCACGGGCAGATCGCCATAATGGGCAAGCGTGGTTTCAAGATGCGCCTGCACAAGGGCGGCGGTCTCTTTCAGGCGGGTCTGGAACACGATGGTCTGGTCCTTGTCGCGCCACCCCTTCGGGTGGGCTGGTCTATTTTGTTCAGAGGCCGTCTACCGGCTTAAGGGAGGCCGGGTTGCCGTCGCCATCAAGCGTGATCGCGGCCACCTTCTCTTCGGCTTCCTTGAGCTTGGCCTCGCAGCGTTTCTTCAACTCGGCCCCACGTTCATAAAGCGCGATCGATTCTTCCAGAGCCACATCGCCCCGTTCCAGCTGTCCAACCACGCGTTCCAGCTCGGCCATGGCCTGTTCGAAACTGAGTTCGCTTACCGGCGTGTCGCTCATGCGGTTTTCTCCATCAATACGCTTACGTGGGCCGCCACCGAAGCAGCCAGTGCCGAAAGATCATATCCGCCCTCGAGAGTCGAGACAACGCGACCATCACAATGTTCTTCGGCCAGATCGCAGAGTTTCTCTGTCAGCCAGACAAAGTCGTCAGTGGCCCAGTTCAGCTGCGCCAGCGGGTCGGCCAAATGTGCGTCAAATCCTGCCGAGATGATGAGGAGCTGAGGCTTGAAGCGTTCGATCACCGGGAAAACCTGGGCCTCATAGGTGGCGCGCATCAGGCGGCCATCGGAATGCGGGGGCAGGGGCAGATTGTGAACGTTATTGTGACCACCGGTTTCTTCGGGCATGCCTGTGCCGGGCCAGAGCGGGTTCTGGTGGCTCGAGAAAAACAGGGCGCGCGCCTCGTTCCACAGCAGGGCCTGTGTGCCGTTGCCGTGGTGCACGTCGAAATCGACAATCGCCACCCGTTCGAGGCCGTGACGCTCCATCGCATGTTTCGCCGCAATGGCGGCATTGCCAAACAGGCAGAACCCCATCGGAGTGCTCTGTTCCGCGTGGTGCCCCGGCGGGCGGCAGGCGACAAAGGCGTTTCCGACCTCGCCCGCCAGCACGGCATCCACCGCCGCGATGCACCCGCCCACGGCGCGGCGCGCGGCCAGCACGGATCCGGGCGACATATGCGTGTCTGCATCCAACGCGCGGCTTCCTGTCTCCGGTTCCGAGGCTAGGATCGTATCGAGGTGGGACTGCGGGTGGCACAGCAATATGTCGGCATCCTCGCACAGGGGTGCCTCGCGCCGGTCCAGGGCATCGAACATGCCCGCGCTCAGGGCATCGTTTATATACTCCAGCCGCGCCACCTGTTCCGGATGTCCCGCCGGTGTGCGGTGGTTCAAACACTCTGCGTGTGTGTAAAGCGCCGTTGTCATACGCGTTCTCCCTGCCGTTTAGACCAAGCGGCGCGGGCCGCTTTCCGGCACGTTAGTCAGCGGGGTGCCAAGACGCCAGAGGTATCAGCCCATCTCGGACTGACATTCCAGAACCGCTTCCAGTCCGATCTGCGTGCCCCCCAGATCAATCGCGGTGACATATCCGTTCTCGTTGTAGATCGTCATCGTATAGCGGTTGGCAATGTCCATGAAGAACTCGACATTGTCGAAATAGATGTCTGCCCCGGGCACATCGTCAAGATAGATGCCTGTTGCCACCGCATCATACTCTGCGCCGTCGAGATCAAAGAGAATGCCGTATTGTTCGCCCTCGATGATGTCGCCCCATTCCATGTTGAACGCGGTGACATAGCCTTCGCCGACATTGCGGTCGAATCCGATCCTGACAACCGATCCGTCCGAATATTCGGCCTGTATCAGGCAACCATCGCCCATGGATGGGTCGATCATCACGTCCCAGCCGCCTGCCGTGCCCCATTGCTCGAGTTGCTGAGCCAAGGCAGAGGTCGGCAGGGCGCAAGCCAGAGCCAGTGCGAAACAAGTGTTTTTCATAGTGTCCTCCCCTGTTCACGACACGTGCCCAAGGCGCGTCGCGCCGGGAAATCGCAAGGAAGGCAACGGGATAACGGGGCCGTGTCCTGATCTTACCCTAGACCAGCGGCCCCTGTTTGTCGCGGTTCAAATTGCTCCGATCAATCGGGCGCGAGCATGTACCCCGCCCCGCGCACTGTCTGGAGGTAGCGGGGTTGCTTTGGATCGGTCTCGATCTTGCGGCGCAGGCGGGTGATCTGAACATCCACCGCGCGTTCTTGCGCCTGTCCACGATCCCGACCCAGTTCCTCAACCAGCTTGGCACGGCTGATCGCCTCGCCCGGCGTGGCCGAGAAGATCCGCATCAGCTGGCTTTCAGTGGCCGTCAGGCGGACGATCTCATCCCCCTGCCACATTTCACCCCGGTCGATGTCATAGCGGATCGGGCCGAGGTTCAGCACCTTGGGAACCGTATCCGCCTCCTTGACCTCGGGCATCCGACGCAGGATGGCGTTGATCCGCAAAAGCAGTTCTTTTGGCTCGAAGGGTTTGGCCAGATAGTCATCCGCCCCGGCCTCAAGCCCAGAAATCCGGTCTTCGGTTTCGCCCTTGGCGGTCAAAAGAAGGATCGGCGTCATCGAGGTTTCGCGGATCGAACGGGTAAAGGACATGCCGTCTTCGCCCGGCATCATCACATCCAGAACGATCAGATCGAAATCCAGTCCGGAAAGAATGCGGCGGGCGTGGCTTGCATCACGCGCCGAGGTCACAAGGAACCCGTTGCGCATCAGGAATTTCTTGAGCAATTCGCGGATGCGTTCGTCATCGTCAACGATCAGGAGGTGGGGATCAACGTCACTCATCAGCCCTTCTCCCGCAGACTTTCGTACCGGCGGCGCATTTCGCCATCCATCATCGCCTCAAGCACACGGCGGAAACCCGATACCGCTTCCGGTCCGGCATCGCGATAGGCGGCGCGCATCCGTGTGCGCTGGGCGTCGGACAGGCGGTTTTCCAGGGCTTCCCCCGCTTCGGTCAGGAACAGGTTGCGCTCGCGACGATCGGCCGAGCCGACACGGCTTTCGACAAGCCCGTCTTCAATCAGGGTGCGCAGCACGCGGTTCAGCGACTGTTTGGTCACGCCGAGAATCTCGAGGAGGTTGGTCACCGTGGTCCCCGGAGCACGCTTGATGAAGTGGATCGCGCGGTGGTGTGCACGGCCATATGCCATCGTCGCAAGGATTCGGTCGGGGTCTGCGGTAAAGCCGCGATAGGCAAAATACATCGCCTCAATGCCTTGCCTGAGCTGTTCATCGGTCAGGTACAGCAGGCTTTCGCCACTGTGTGAGTCGGCCATTGGAGTGTCCAAGTCGTTTTTCGATCAATTTAGCGCCACAATAAGTCAGCTTTATTGACACTCCAAGGGCGAACTGGTAGCGAATCGCAGATTTTGCGCAACAATGTGACCACATCGGCCATTTCTCGCGCAACTTATGCAAAACGAACCCAAGTTGGAGGGAAGACCATGGCAGGGTCTTATGATGATCGCGACGGCAAGATCTGGATGGATGGCAAGCTGGTCGAGTGGCGCGATGCCAACGTGCATATCCTGACCCACGCGATGCACTATGCAAGCTCGGTTTTCGAAGGCGAACGCGCCTATAACGGCAAGATCTTCAAAAGCCGCGAGCATTCGGAGCGTCTGCTGAAATCGGGCCAACTCATCGACATGGACATTCCGTGGACCGTCGACCAGATTGAGGCCGCCAAGGAAGAAACCCTCAAGGCCAACGGCCTGACCGACGCCTACGTGCGTGCAGTTGCATGGCGCGGTGCGGGCGAAGACATGGGCGTGGCCTCCGCCAAGAACCCCGTGCGCCTTGCCATCGCGGTCTGGGAGTGGGGCGCGTATTATGGCGACGCCAAGATGAAAGGCGCCAAGCTCGACATCGCCCAGTGGAAGCGCCCGAGCCCGGAAACCATTCCGACCGCGGCCAAGGCCGCCGGCCTCTACATGATCTGCACCATCTCCAAACACGCGGCCGAGGCCAAAGGGTGTTCTGACGCCCTGTTCATGGACTACCGCGGTTACGTTGCCGAGGCGACCGGTGCCAACGTCTTCTTTGTGAAAGACGGCGAAGTGCACACGCCGATCCCGGACGCGATCCTGAACGGTATCACCCGTCAGACCATCATCCAGATGCTGAAAGACAAGGGCGTTACCGTCCACGAACGTCGCATCATGCCGGAAGAGATGGCCGATTTCGAACAGTGCTTCCTGACCGGCACCGCGGCAGAAGTGACCCCGGTTGGCCAGATCGGCGATTATACCTTCGAAGTGGGCGACCTGACCCGCGACATCGCGGAAAGCTACGAGCGCCTCGTGCGTGAATAATCGCGCTTGAATATCTTAGGTCCGACACGGGCCTTCGGGTCGCCCCATGGGCGGCCCTTTTCTTTGCTTACCCCTGCGGCGTCAGGTTCTGACGTGCCCCGCGTTGCAGGCCCAGCTGGCGTTCACGCCAGATGATCAGCACGCCGGCCCCGATGATGATACTCGACCCGATCAGCATCACGACGGTGGGCACTTCATCGAAAATGAAGAAACCGATCAGGATGGCAAAGAGCATCGAGGCATAGTCGAACGGGGCCACCACCGACGCGGGCGCAAACCTGTAAGCAGACGTCAGGAAAATCTGCGCCGCACCGCCGATCAGGCCGGCGGAGACCAACAGCGCGGCTTCCCACGGCGTCGGCCAGACCCAGCCAAGCGGCAGGGTCAGCAAAGAGAGCAGGGTGGCCGTCATCGAGAAATAGAACACGATGGCCGCGGTTTCCTCGGTCTGGACAAGTTTGCGGATGTGGATTTGCGCAAGCGCCCTGAACACGGCGGAGCCCAGCACCAGAACCGCCCCAAGCGTCGCGGCGCTGTAGGGATCGCCGGTGCCGAAAATCGTCAAACGCGGATAGAGCACGATGAGCACCCCAACCAGTCCGAGACCAACGGCCGAAAGGCGGAAGGCCCGGACCTGTTCGCCGAGGAACATCGAGGCAAAGACAACGGTCAGCAACGGTGCTGCATAGCCGATGGCCGTCACCTCGGGCAGCGGCAAAAGCCCGAGGCTGGCAAAGCCAAGCGCCATTGCCGATGTGCCGATGAAACCGCGCCAGAAATGGCCCATCTTGTTTTGGGTTTTCAGGCCGGTACGCAATTCGCCACGTACCAAAAGCCAGCCTACGATAACCGGCAGGGCAAAGAATGACCGGAAGAATACCGCCTCGCCCGGTGGTACATGTGGGGCCGTTGCCTTGATGCAGCTTGCCATGATCGCAAACAGCAGGACTGAAATCACTTTGAGGGCAATGCCGCGAAACGGGGTCATGGAAATCTCGTGGGGTTCGTGCGCGCAGCTATCGTGGCCCTCTTGCGGCAGATTGGCAAGGAGTTGGGGCTTGATCTTGGGGCAGGTGCAAGTGAGAAAAGGCGAAGCCAATTTCTCAAGGGTTTCACAATGTATGACGCCAACTATCTGATTTCCCGCCTGCATGCCGCATCAGTGGGCCAGGAAACCCGCAATTTCGCTCGTATTCCGCAGCGTGCGAGCATGACATTTGGCGAATTGTTTGCCGGTGCGGAACGCATGGCAGGTGCGCTTGTCGACCTTGGTCTGGAACCCGGAGACCGTGTGGCCGTTCAGGTGGAAAAAACCATCGAAGCCATCCAGCTCTACCTTGGGACGGTCATGGCGGGCGGGGTCTTCCTGCCCTTGAACACCGCCTACACCACCGCCGAAGTGTCCTATTTCCTTGGCGATGCAACCCCGCGTGTCGTGGTCTGTGACCCGGCCAGGGCCGAGGCGATTGCAACGGTTGCGGGCGCGGCCAAGGTGATGACGCTCGATGCCAAGGGGCGCGGGACGATGGAAGAGGCCGTTGTGGGACGCGGCGGCTTCACCCCTGTTGCGCGCGGGGCCGATGACCTTGCCGCCATCCTTTACACTTCCGGCACCACGGGCCGTTCGAAAGGCGCGATGCTGTCGCACAAGAACCTTGCCAGCAACTCGGAAATGCTGCGCGACTACTGGCAGTTCACCAAGTCTGACACCCTGATCCACGCCCTGCCGATCTTTCACACCCATGGCCTCTTCGTGGCCACCAACGTCGCACTTCTGGCAGGCGCTTCTGTCGAGTTCCTCGCCCGCTTTGATGCGGACCAGATTATCGAGGCCATGCCGCGCGCCACGGCGATGATGGGGGTTCCCACCTTCTATACCCGCCTGCTGGATGACCCGCGCCTGACCAAGGACCGCGCCGCCAACATGCGGCTGTTCATTTCCGGCTCTGCGCCGCTCTTGGTGGATACGCATGAGAAATGGGAGGACCGGACAGGCCACCGTATCCTCGAACGCTATGGCATGACCGAAACCAACATGAGCACGTCGAACCCTTATGACGGAGAGCGTCGGGCCGGCACCGTAGGCTTCCCCCTTCCGGGCGTAGAGGCCCGGATTCGCAATGAGGGCGAAGTGGTGCCTGCGGGCGAGATCGGGGTGCTGGAAGTGCGCGGTGACAACGTCTTTCAGGGCTACTGGCAGATGCCCGAGAAGACGGCGGAAGAGCTTTTGCCGGATGGCTGGTTCATCACTGGCGACTTGGCCAAGGTGGACGAAGACGGCTATGTCACCATCGTCGGCCGCTCCAAGGATCTGGTGATCACTGGCGGGTTCAACGTCTACCCCAAAGAAGTCGAAGCCCTGATTGACGACATGCCTGGTGTCAAGGAAAGCGCGGTGATCGGTGTGCCGCATCCGGATTTCGGAGAAGCCGTCGTTGCCGTTGTCGTTCCCGAAGGCGAGGGCACCTCAACCGAGGCGATTGCTGCGGGACTGGTGGAGCAACTGGCTAAGTTTAAACAGCCAAAAACCGTGATCCTGCTCGACGAACTTCCACGTAACACGATGGGCAAGGTTCAGAAAAAAGCCCTGCGCGAGGAATACGCCGGTCTGTTTGCCTGATCATGGCAGGCGGGCAATACCCGCCTAGACCATCCAGAAAAGGAAGGCCGATAGGGTCACAAAGGCGGCAGAGGTTGCCACCAGCATGGCGATAGAGGCCAGACCCTCCAACCCGTGTTCCTGCGCCAGAACCGAGTAGATGCCGAACATCGGCATTGCGGCGGATAGGACAACGGCAACCGCCATGTCCGCCGGGAGGGTCACGCCAACTGCCGCGAGCGCCACAAGCGCGAGGGCGACCATCGCGGGATGCAAAAGCAGCTTGCCCGCCGAGATTTGCAGGGCCAGGGCGCGGTTCCCCTTGGTCGGTAAGCCCACCAATGAGCCGCCGATCACCACCAGTGACAGGGCCGACGCCGAGGCCGCCAGCATCTTGAACAACCGCGTCGCCGAGTCGGGCAGAGCCACGCCGCTTAGCGAGACAAGGATGCCAAGGGCCAGCCCGATCACCATTGGCCGTTTGGCAACACCCCAGAGGATCATCAGGATCTGCCGCGTGACCGAGGTGTGTCCCTTGCCCCGTGACAGGTCCATCAGGATCAGACAGATCGGGATCAGGATGACGTTTTCAACAAGGAAGTTGAGCGCGAGGATCACCCCGGCGATGTCCGGAAACACCAGCAACATGACCGGAAATCCGATGAAGCCCGAGTTCGGACAGGCGCTGCCCATCACCGCGACTGCGCGTCGAGTCGCGTCAGGGGCTGTCATCGAGAACCAGAGATAGGCCAGCAAGATCGTCGCCAGGCCCCCCAACAGGAACACCGCCATGTAACCGGGATGCAGCACATCCCCAAGATCACGCGAGGCCACCGCGTTGAACAGCAGAGCCGGTAGCGCAATGTTCAGGACGTATTTGCCAAGTGTCCGCATGTCCCCGGCGCTGAACCAGCCCATCCGCACCACGACATAGCCAAGGGCAATCGCGGCGTAGATCGGAAAGGTAATGGCGAGGATTGCGCCCAAGGGGTCAGCCGATCTTACCGCGGTTTTCGCCGACTTGGCCGCGATGCAACAGCATATGATCGAGGATCACGCAGGCCATCATGGCTTCGCCCACCGGAACGGCGCGAATACCAACACAGGGATCGTGGCGGCCCTTGGTGACAACTTCGATCGGGCTGCCGTCCTTGCGGATCGACTTGCGCGGGGTCAGGATCGACGAGGTCGGCTTGACCGCGAAACGCACCACGATGTCTTGGCCGGTTGAAATACCACCCAAAATGCCGCCGGCGTGGTTCGAGGAATACTCTGGGCCGTTCTCGCCCATATAGATTTCGTCGGCATTGTCGGTGCCCATCAGGCGGGCCGCGTTCATGCCTTCGCCAATTTCAACGCCCTTCACGGCGTTGATCGACATCATCGCAGCGGCAAGATCGGTATCCAGCTTGCCATAGACCGGCGCACCGATGCCCGCAGGCACATTGCGTGCCACGACTTCGACAATACCGCCAACCGAGTTGTGCTCTTTGCGGATTTTCTGAAGGTAGTCTTCCCATTCCTGCGCGATTTCCGCGCCTTGCGGAATCCAGAACGGGTTCTGGTCGATGGCGTCCCAGTCGAACTTGCTGCGGTCGATTTCCAGCTCGCCCATCGCGGTCATGTAGCCCTTGATCTCGACATTGGGGGCCAGCGCCTTGATGGCTTCGCGTGCGATGCCACCTGCCGCTACACGGGCCGCGGTTTCACGCGCAGAGGACCGCCCGCCACCGCGATAGTCGCGGATGCCGTATTTTTGCCAGTAGGTGATGTCGGCATGGCCGGGCCGGAAGGTTTCCGAGATATCGCCATAGTCCTTCGAGCGCTGATCGGTGTTTTCGATCATCAACTGAATCGACGTGCCCGTAGACTGCCCTTCGAACACACCCGACAGGATTTTCACCGCATCCGGCTCGTTGCGCTGGGTGGTGTTCTTGTTCTGGCCGGGGCGACGCTTGTCGAGCCACTGTTGCAGCATCTCCGGTTCGATCGGCACACCGGGAGGGCAGCCATCCACGGTAGCACCAAGGGCGGGTCCGTGGCTTTCACCCCAGGTGGTGACGCGGAAGAGATGGCCAAAGCTGTTCATCGACATGGGGCGGGCTCCTTTGTTCCAAGGCGGAATAGCGGTCTGGAGGTCTTTGCTCAAGGGGCTTTGCCCATTCGCCGCAGTCAACCTTGCTGGACTCATGGAATCCGCTTGTCACCGGCCGCTGGCGTCACTAGGGTCGCGCCTACCTCGGGGTGCCCGAATTGGGCTGAGATGCAAATCGTTGCGAACCCGTAGAACCTGAACCGGTTAAGACCGGCGGAGGGAAGGCTGACTCTCTTCCAAATAAGCTCCGTCCGTCGCATTTTGGAGGATGCCATGAAGTATCTTGCGTTTGCCACGGGAATGATGGCCGCCACTGCCGCGGTGGCCGAGACACCCGTTCTCACTGTTTACACCTACGACAGCTTTGTCTCGGATTGGGGCCCCGGCCCGGCGGTCGAAGCTGCCTTCGAAGAAATCTGCGGTTGCGATCTCAAGCTGGTCGGCGCTGGCGATGGCGCGGCGCTTCTGGCGCGGATCAAGCTGGAAGGCGCGCGTTCGGATGCCGACGTCGTGCTTGGCCTCGACACCGGCCTGACGGGCGCAGCTGCCGCAACCGGCCTTTTTTCACCGCATGGCCAGACCGTTACCACCGACGTGCCGAACCCCTTTGGCGAACTCGGCAGCTGGGACGACGCCAACTTCCTGCCCTATGACTGGGGCTATTTCGCCTTTGTCTACGACACCACCAAGCTGGAAAATGCACCGACTTCCTTCGAAGAGCTGGCCGCATCCGACGTCAAGATCGTGATCCAGGATCCCCGTTCCTCGACTCCGGGCCTCGGCCTCCTGCTCTGGGTGAAAGAGCAGTACGGTGATGGTGCCGCCGCGATGTGGGAAGGCCTTGCCGACAACGTCGTGACCGTGACCAAGGGCTGGTCCGAAGCCTACGGCCTGTTCCTTGAAGGCGAAGCCGACATGGTGCTGAGCTACACAACCTCGCCCGCCTACCACATCATTGCCGAAGAAGATCAGAGCAAGGCCGCCGCTGCCTTCCCCTCGCACTACATGCAGATCGAGGTGGCTGGCAAACTGGCGGGTAGCGATCAGCCGGAACTGGCGGATCAATTCCTGAGCTTCATGGTCTCGGATGGGTTCCAGTCGATCATCCCGACCACCAACTGGATGTACCCCGCCTTTACCCCGGCTGCGGGTGTACCAGACGCCTTTGCCGCGCCGATCGCGCCGGAACAGGCACGCCTGATTGCCACCGACAAGGTACAGGCCATCCGTGACGAGGCGCTGGCCGAATGGCTGGGCGCGCTGTCGCAGTAAGGCGCTGGCCCGGGATTGGCGCTGCGGCCCTGGTCGCGGCGCTTGTTCTGGGCACATTGCTGGCCGTCGCCCTGCGCGCAGAAGCGGGGCGCGGCCTTGGGCCGTCTGATTGGGCGGCCATTCGATTTACCATTGTTCAATCCGTACTGTCCGCCGCCATAAGCGTGGCGCTTGCCATCCCCGTCGCCCGTGCCCTGTCGCGACGGCGGTTTTTCGGACGCCGTGTTCTCATCACGCTGTTGGGCGCCCCTTTCATTCTGCCCGTGATTGTCGCGGTTCTGGGTCTGCTGGCGGTTTTCGGGCGCAGTGGCATCCTGAACGAAGCGCTCCGCTGGCTGGGCCTTCCCGAAGTACAGGTTTACGGATTGCACGGTGTTGTTCTGGCGCATGTCTTCTTCAACCTGCCATTGGCCACGCGCCTGATCTTGCAGGGATGGCAGCAAGTGCCCGCCGAACGCTTTCGCCTTGCCGCGCAACTGGGCTTTGGTCCGCGCGAGATGTGGCGCGTGATCGAAGCCCCCATGCTGTCGCGTGTCGTGCCTCCGGCTGCCGCCGTGATCTTCGCCATTTGCCTGTCGAGCTTCGCCGTGGCCCTGACATTGGGCGGCGGCCCCAAGGCCACCACGGTTGAACTCGCTATCTATCAGGCCTTCCGCTTCGATTTTGATCTCGGGCGCGCCGCGCTCCTGTCCTGTGTGCAACTGGTTCTGGTTGGCATTGCCGCGCTTGTTGCCCTGAAACTCTCCGGCAGCGAGGGTTTCGGCGCGGGGCTGGATCGTGCCGTGCGCAGGTGGGATAGCGCCGGTTTGGGCCGGATTAGTCTCGATTCCGCCGTCATTGCCCTTGCCGCCCTCTTCCTCTTGCTCCCGATGTCCCTTGTTGTGATCGACGGGCTTCTCGGCATCACCAAGATGCCCGCGCAGGTGTGGAAGGCGGCCGGTGTTTCGGTGCTTGTGTCACTTGGATCAACCGCGCTCATGCTGGCCCTTGCCCTGCCCATCGCAATCGCCGCCGCCGGCAAGAGCAGCTGGCTGGAGGCCGTTGGCCTTTTGGGCATCGCCTCTTCTCCGCTCGTGATCGGGACGGGGCTGTTCATCGTCATCTACCCGATTGCCGATCCCTTTGATTTCGCCTTCCCGGTCACGGCGCTTGTCAATGCGATCATGGCGCTGCCCTTTGCCCTGCGCATTCTGATCGGGTCAACCCGCGACGTGGTACAGGGTTATGGCCGTCTAAGCCTCTCTCTGGGCCTCACAGGGCGGCAATGGCTGCGTATCATCTACTTGCCACGGATGCGCGCGCCGCTGGGGTTCGCATGTGGCCTAACTGCAGCGCTGTCCATGGGAGACCTCGGGGTCATTGCCCTGTTTGCCGATCCGGAAACGGCGACTTTGCCCTTGCAGATGTATCGCCTGATGGGCAGCTATCGGATGGAGGCGGCATCCGGCGCGGCGCTTTTGCTGCTGGTGCTGAGTTTTGGCCTGTTCTGGCTGTTTGATCGCGGAGGGCGTGGCCATGCTGACTCTTGAAAATACCCTGATCCGGCAGGGCGGCTTCTCGCTTACCGCCGATTTCTCGATCCAGCCCGGCATGCGCGTTGCGGTGATCGGCCCATCTGGTGCGGGCAAATCCACCCTGCTGAACCTCCTCGCCGGTTTCCTGGATCCCGAAACAGGGCGCGTTCTCAATCAGGGTCAGGATATGACACATGCGGCTCCGGGACAGCGCCCTTTGGCAATGCTGTTTCAGGACAACAACCTGTTTCCGCATTTGACCGTGGCCCAGAATGTCGGCCTTGGTATTCGCCCCGATCTGCGCCTTGATGCGACACAGGCCAGCCGCGTTGAGGCCGCGCTGAAACGGGTGGGGCTCGAAGGATACGGCCCCCGCAAACCGGCAGCGCTTTCTGGGGGCCAACAAAGCCGCGTCGCCCTTGCTCGTGTTCTCGTGCAGGACAAACCCTGGGTCCTGCTGGACGAGCCCTTCGCGGCGCTCGGCCCCGCACTCAAGGTGGAAATGCTGGATCTGGTGGCCGAGGTTCTCGACGAAACCGGTGCAGGGCTCTTGATGGTGAGCCACGATCCGCAAGACGCACGGCGCATCGCGCCCCACACCGTGCTTGTGGCCGATGGCGTGGCCCATGCCCCCACCGCCACCGCAGACCTGCTCGACAATCCGCCGCCTGCGTTGCGGGCATATCTCGGCTAGGCTTCACGCGGATCTCTCGTTAGACAGGCGCCATGACAGCCAACGCTACATTCGAAATCTTCCTTCAGGCCGCACCGGGCCTCGAACTCATCGTCAAAGACGAAGCCGCCGCTCTGGGGTTCAAGAAACCCAAGGCCATGCCCGGCGGCGTGCGGTTTCGGGGCAACTGGCGCGATGTCTGGCGTGCTAACCTCGAAATGCGCTGTGCCGGTCGGGTGATGGTGCGCATTGGCGGGTTTCAGGCCATGCACCTGTCGCAGCTTGAAAAGCAGACTGCGGAACTTCCATGGCTACGTTTCCTGCGCCGCGATGTGCCAGTGAAGGTCGAGGTGACCTGCCGCAAGTCCAAGATCTACCATGCCGGTGCCGCCTCGGAACGGATCGAGCGCGCACTTTCGAGTGCCGTTGGTATCCCCGTTGCGATTGATGCGCCTTTGCAGATCAAGGTGCGGATCGAAGACAACCAGTGCAGTTTCTCGCTCGACACCTCAGGCGAACCGCTGCACAAGCGCGGCAACAAGGGGGCGGTCGGCAAGGCACCGATGCGTGAGACGCTCGCGGCCAGTTTCCTGCGCCAATGCGGCTATGACGGCACCGAACCTGTGCTTGATCCAATGTGTGGATCAGGCACCTTCGTGATCGAGGCGGCAGAGATTGCACGCGGTCTGAAACCGGGCCGTTCCCGCGCCTTTGCCTTTGAGAAACTTGCAACCTTCGATGCGGGTATTTGGTCAGGCCTGCACTCAAAATCAGAGTCTAATTCACCAGAATTGCGGTTCTTTGGCTCTGACCGAAACAAAGGTGCCGTCACCGCGGCCGAACACAATGCCAAACGCGCGGGCGTCGAAGACCTCACCGAATTTGCACATTGCGGCGTCAGTGAAATCCAGCGCCCTTCCGGCCCGCCCGGCCTTGTCATCGTCAACCCGCCCTACGGCACGCGGATCGGCGAGAAAAAGCAGCTGTTCGCGCTGCACGGGGCGCTGGGCAAGACGATGCTCGACCGTTTTCGGGGCTGGCGTGTCGGGATCATCACCACCGATGGCAGCCTCGCCAAGGCAACCGGCCTGCCATTTCTCGAACCCGGCCCGCCCGTTGCGCACGGCGGGTTGCGGGTGAAACTCTACCGGACTGATCCGCTCTAACCGATTGTGGATTTCTGGGTGGTCGGGGTGATGCCGAATTTCGACCGATAGACGCGGCTGAAGTGACCGGGGCTTTCGAACCCGCAGGCCAGCGCGATTTCCGTGACCGACTGATCCGTCTGCACCAGAAGATTGCGCGCCTTCTGAAGCCGCAGATCGACATAGTACTTCTTGGGCGAACAGTTCAGATAGCGGCCAAAAAGCCGTTCAAGTTGCCGGGTCGAGATGCCGATTTCCTCGGCAATCAGCGCCGGTGACTGGGGCGCCTCGATGTTCTCGTTCATCATCTGGATCGCCTTGACGAGATGCGGATTGCGCATCCCGTGGCGAGATTGAAGCGAGACCCGCTGTTCCGCGCTACTTTCGCGCACGGCGTTATAGACCATCTGATCCGCCACGGCGACGGCAAGCTCATTGCCGTGCTGCTCGGCGATCAGGTGGATCATCAGGTCGGCCGTCGCCGTCCCCCCCGAGGCGGTCACGATGGACTCATCCGCAACAAAGACGCTGCTCACGAGGCTCACTTCGGGAAAGTCCTCCATGAAACCGTCGTGGAAATCCCAGTGTATCGCAGCGCGTTTGCCATCAAGCAGCCCGGCTTTGGCCATGATAAAGGCCGCCGAACACAATGCGCCAAGCTTGGCTTTGCTGACCCGCGCCTTGCGGATCAGATTCAGCAGCGGTTGCGAGACGTGATTCTGAACGTTGATACCGGACAGGATGAACAGGCGGTCACACTCGGGCACCGAGTCATAACCGTGATGCACCACCGTCACGATGTCGTTGGAACAGGTCGCCGTCTCGCCGTTTTCCGAGATCAGAGACCACTTATAAAGCTCTTCGCCACTGACAAGGTTGGCAATGCGCAGCGGTTCAATCGCGCAGGAAAACGCGATGTGAGTGAATTCTGGCACAAGCACAAAGGCAAAGTGTTCCGGCTTTTTCATGAGTAAACCCTAGCGTGAGTCGTGAATCCGCACCACGGCGTCGCATCGGTGTAATCGAAATTTTCTGTGTATACAAATTGTATTTTATGTTAGGTCAGCAAAATCGCAGACCGGGAGACACTGATGAAAACCGACTCGAAATCGCGGAAAATGGCTCTCTACGAGGCGCTCAAGATGGGTATCCTGACCATGCAGATGCGTCCGGGTGAAGACCTTGATGAAACCGCGCTCAGCGAAGAGTTTTCCCTTTCGCGCACCCCCCTGCGCGAGGTGTTTCGCCAGCTTGCGGGGGAAGGCTATATCAACCTTCGCGAGAATCGCGGCGCGCGCATATCCGAGATGTCTCACACCACCCTGCGCGATTTCTTTCTGACCGCACCGATGATCTATGCTGCCGTTCTGCGCCTCGCGGCCAAGAACGCGCGCGCCGATCAGATCGTCAGGCTGAAAGAGGCGCAGGCAGAGTTTCGCGCCGCGTTGAAATCCGGCACCGGTGCAGATCGCGCCCTTGCCAACAACCGGTTTCACGAGATCACCGGCGAGATGGCCGACAACGTCTATCTGACGCCCAGCTTTCACCGCCTGCTGATCGATCACGCCCGCATTGGCATGACCTTCTATCGCCCAACCGACAATCGCATGGCCGAGAACCTGTCGGACGCCGCCGAACAGCACGACCAGATCATCGCCGCCATCGAAGCCGGTGATGAGGCTGCCGCCGGCAAGCTGGCTGATGATCACTGGGCGCTGTCGCGCGACCAGATCGAAATTTTCGTAATGCCTGCCGGGCTTGATCTGCCGCTTGGTGATCTGCCCCGCAAGACCCCCGCTTAACTCCGAACAGAGGATGCACATGACTCCGATTTTCAAATTCGAAGGGATCTACACGCCGGTCGTGACGCCCTTCAACGACGACCACAGCGTCAACTGGGACGCGCTGGCCGACGTGATCGAGAACCTGATCGACAAGGGCGTGCACGGCCTGATCTCCGGTGGTTCGACCGGCGAAAACTATGCCCAGTCCGTTGAGGAACGTCTTGAAATCGCGCGTTTCACCCGCGAACGCTCCAAGGGGCGTTTGCCGTTGATCGTAGGCACGGGCGCGATGATGACACCGGATTCGATTGCCCTTGCCACAGGGGCCCGCGACATGGGGGCCGATGCGATCCTCTTGGCCACGCCGCCCTATTCGGTGCCCACCGAACGCGAGAACGCCTTGAACGCACTCGCCATCGACAAGGCCGCGAACCTGCCGGTGATGCTCTATAACTACCCCGGCCGCATGGGCGTCCACATGGGGGAAGAGTTCCTCGATCGCGTTGGCCGGTCGCGTAACATCTGCGCCATCAAGGAAAGCTCGGGCGACATCAACCGCGTGCACCTTCTGGCGCGTGACTATCCACACATCCAGATGTCCTGCGGCATGGATGATCAGGCGCTTGAATTCTTCGCATGGGGCGCGCGCAGCTGGGTTTGCGGCGGATCGAACTTCCTGCCCGAGGAGCACGTGGCCCTGTATCAGGCCTGCGCCATCGAAGGGAACTTTGACAAGGGCCGCCGCATCATGAGCGCCATGATGCCGCTGATGCGCGTGCTCGAGCAGGGTGGCAAGTTCATCCAATGCATCAAGCACGGCGTGACGATGAACGGCATCGACACCGGCCCGATGCGGCCGCCGCTCAAGGGGCTCAACAAAGACGACAAACGCGCGTTGGAACAAGTGATCCGCGTGCTGAAATCCACCATCGCAGATATTCAGGCAGAGGGGTAAGGATCATGGATCTGCTGACACAGGAAGAATACACATCCATCGCCGCCAATCTGACCCTGCCAACCAATGCCTTCATTGATGGCGGCTATCGTCCGGCAGCGTCGGGCAAGACCTTCGAAAGCGTAAACCCGGCAACCGGCGAAAAGCTGGCTGACATCGCGGCCTGCGGGCAGGAAGACGTGGACTTTGCCGTGGCGAAGGCGCGTGAAGCCTTTGAAGACGGCCGCTGGTCGCGGATGCACCCGTCAGAGCGCAAGGATGTTCTGATCCGTTTTGCCAAGCTCCTGACCCGCAACCGTCGCGAACTGGCGGTGATGGAGGCGCTTGATTCCGGCAAAACCATCTTCGATTGCGAAACCGTCGACGTGCCCGAAACCATCCACTGCATCAAGTGGCATGCCGAGGCCATCGACAAGATCTATGATCAGGTCTCGCCCGCATCCGACGATCATATCGCCATGGTCGTGCGCGAACCCATCGGGGTTGTCGGGCTGGTCCTCCCCTGGAACTTCCCGCTTCTGATGCTGGCCTGGAAAATCGGTCCGGCCCTTGCGGCAGGCTGTTCGGTGGTTCTGAAACCTGCGGCGGAAACCACCCTGACTGCTCTGCGCGTGGCCGAACTGGCCTCCGAAGCGGGCGTGCCCAAGGGGGTGTTGAACATCCTGCCGGGCGGTGGTGCCGACGTCGGTGAACCGATTGGCCGCCACATGGACATCGACATGGTGTCTTTCACCGGCTCGACAGTCACCGGCAAACGTTTCCTGACCTACGCGGCAGAAAGCAACGCCAAGGAAGTCGTGCTCGAAATGGGCGGCAAGAACCCCTGCGTTGTCATGGACGACGCCGAGAACCTTGATCGCGTGGCCCAGCACATCGTGAACGGTGCCTTCTGGAACATGGGCGAGAACTGCTCTGCCACCTCGCGCCTGATCGTGCACAAGGACGTCAAGGCCGAGCTGATGGAACGCATCAGCCACCATGCCCGCGAATGGAATGTCGGGGATCCGCTGGATCCGGAAACCCGCATGGGCGCATTGGTCTCCAAGGCGCATTTCGACAAGGTGTGCGGCTATCTCGACAAGGCAGAGACCGTGGTTCTGGGCGGTAAGGCCCACAACGGCACTCATGTCGAGGCCACCGTTGTCGAAGTCGACGGCAATGATCACGATCTGGCCCGCGAAGAGATTTTCGGCCCGGTTCTCTCGGTCATCACGGTTTCCGGTTTCGACGAGGCCATCGCCATGGCCAACGATACCGAATACGGCCTTGCGGCGTCGATCTTCACCTCCAACGTCAAACGCGCCGTGCGCGGCGCCCGTGCCATCTGCGCAGGGACGGTGACAGTCAACAGCTTTGGCGAAGGCGACATCACCACACCCTTCGGCGGCTACAAGCAGTCGGGCTTTGGCGGTCGGGACAACTCGGTTCACGCTCACGACCAGTATACCCAGCTCAAGACGATCTGGATCGATCTGGCGGACGACGAAGACGAGGCCGTGTCGTGACACGGTTCACAGCCAAACGCCTGCCCTCGCATCGGGGGCAGGCGGCCTGGAGCGCCATTCTGGGGCCGCAGCCTCCGGCCGTGCCGCTTGAAGGGTCTCAGACCGCCGATTTCGTCATCGTCGGTGGCGGCTTTGCGGGCCTCTCGGCCGCCGAGCGTTTGCTTCAGCTGCAACCAGATGCGCGCGTTGTCCTGCTCGAGGCCGGTCGGCTTGCCGAAGGTGCCGCAGGGCGCAATTCGGGTTTCATGATTGACCTGCCGCACGACCTTGCCTCGGATGACTATGCCGGATCAGGGGATGACCGGAAGATCATCGACCTCAATCGCAAGGCCATCGGTTTCGCGCGTGACGCCGTCAACGCTTACGGGATCGACGCGAACTTTTTCGATCCTGTCGGCAAGGTGAATGGTGCCGCAACCCCCGCCGGGGACGCGCACAACCAAAGCTATGCCAGGCACCTTGCGACGATGGGGGAAACCTCCGAGATGCTTGACGCGCAGGCCATGTATGACCTGACCGGAAGCAGGCATTACACGTCCGGTCTCTATACGCCCGGCACCGTGATGCTGCAGCCCGCCGGCTATATCCGAAGCCTTGGCGAGGCGCTTTCCACCCGGATCTCCCTGCACGAGAACTCGCCCGTCACCGGGTTCGAAAAGGCGGGCAGCGATTGGGTGGTCAAGACCGCCAAGGGGAGCGTGGCAACGGGGCGTATCATCCTTGCCAATAACGGCCATCTGGAAAGCTTTGGCTTTGCCAGGGGGCGGTTGATGCAACTCTTCCTCTTTGCCTCGATGACAGGCGAGCTCGACGCGGATGCTCTCAAGGCCCTTGGTGGCCAGCCGCGCTGGGGCATCACGCCATCAGACCCGATGGGCACCACCATGCGCCGCATTGATACGGGGCAGGGCGGCAATCGCATCGTGACCCGCACCTGCGCCGTTCTCAAACCCGAGATGAACCCCTCCGAAGCGGAAAACAACCGCGCCGGCCGCGTGCATCGCCAGAAGTTCGACGAACGTTTCCCACAGCTTGCCGGATACCCGATGGAGTACAAGTGGGCAGGGCACCTGTGCCTCTCGCTCAATGGCGTGTCGGTGATGCAGGAGGTCGAAGACGGTGTCTTTTCGGCCTGCGTGCAAAACGGTCTTGGCACCGCGCGCGGCACCCTGACCGGTATGGGGGCGGCGGAACTTGCCTGTGGCGAAAGCAGCGAGATCACCGCGCATTTCACCGCCGAGGACGCGCCCAAACGGCTCCCGCCCCAGCCCTTCGCCACCATCGGTGCCAATGTCTATCTGCGCTACAAGGAATGGCGCGCCGGTGCCGAATAAGGTGAATTAGAGACTGATTCAGAGACGATGGGCCGGTTTGTAAGCGCTAGCCCCTTGCAAGACGTGGTGAATTTGAGAGCCCCGAAGGCTCGAAGGACAATGGTCGCTTTGAGTCCACCCAGACGTGTCGCAGCATCGAAGCGAATGTCGGTTGTAGGTAGACGGGAGGAAAATTAGTTGTACTATACAACTATGAGTGAACTCGTTTCCATACAGCGTATCGATAAGCTGCGCGCAGCTTCACGCGACATCGTCCGCGAGCTTGGGTTCATGCAGAAAGGGCTAGCTGGGACAGCGCTGTCTCCGTCAGCCGTGCATACGATCATAGAGTTGGGTTACGGCACCGTCACAAATGCAAGTGACCTGAGCTACTTACTGCAGCTAGAGAAGTCATCGGTCAGTCGTCTTGTCCAAAGACTCGCTGAGGACGGATTGATCGAGGCAAAGACAAACCCCGCCGACCGCCGATCTCGGGAAATAGGTCTCACGAAGGAAGGTAAAGCTCTTTTGAAGTCGCTTGAAGACTTCGGGCGCCGACAAATCAGGTCGGCCTTTGAACATCTTGCGAAGGATGATCTCACGAAGGTCGAAACAGGTTTGACGCTTTTCGCCAAGGCGTTGCGAGGAGAAACAAGCCGGGTCTTTGACTCGAGTGCGATAGAGTTTCGCCAGGGTTATTACCCCGGTGTGATTGCGTCCGTCGTTGGTCTGCACGCCTCCTACTACGCGAGCAATTTTGGTTTTGGTGCCATCTTTGAGAGAAAAGTTGCGGCTGAAATGTCAGAATTCATGGGGCGTATAGAAAGCTCCGTGAACACGACATTCTCCGCTTACATTGGCGAAACACTGCTGGGTTCGGTGTCGCTTGATGGAGAGGACCTTGAGGATGGGGCCAGCCATCTCAGGTGGTTCATTGTCAGTCCCGAATCCCAAGGCATGGGAGTAGGAAAACTGCTTCTCGAAAAGGCCACGTCATTTGTTGATACGGCAGCTTTCGATCGAACCCGTCTCTGGACGTTCAAAGGACTCGATGCCGCGCGCCACCTTTATGAAAAGTATGGATTTGAACTAGTCCATGAAGAACGGGGCAAGCAGTGGGGTACGGAAGTCGTCGAACAAGAATTCGAACGAAAACGGAAGTAACCCATCTCTATTTGAAAGGCAGCTCCGTGTGCACCGCCGCCCCTCTTTGCGGAGGAGGATGCCCGAAGATTTCCCCAGGCGTTGCTTTTGAACGTGGCCCCACCTGCCGCGCTCACCCTTTGCTGCAGAGGGCGGCTAGAAACCGCCCCTTTCTTTCATTTGCCCTGTTCCGCAGCCAGATGAGGGAAGCTGTCGACAAAGCGGGCGAATTTGTGTCGACCGCAGGTCACAGGCTCATAGCGTGCAGGATTGTCCTCGGTCACACAGGACGGCAGCGGCGCAAACTCGGCGTCATAGTCGGCGTCGATGAAGAACGGGATCGAGTAACGTTCGCGCCCCGATGTGTTCACCACGCGATGCAGGTTGGCGATATAGCGGTCGTTGGTCAGCTTCTGCACAAGGTCGCCGATATTGATGACAAAGGTGTCCTCGATCGGCGGGCCCATCACCCAATCCCCGTCGCGGTTCATCACTTGCAGCCCGCCCACGTTGTCCTGAGCCAGAATGGTGAGGTTGCCATAGTCGGTGTGCGCACCGATGCCCATCACGCTTTCGTCGATCTTGCCGGTCTGCGGCGGGTAGTGAAGAAGGCGCTGGATCGAAATCGGGTTGGTCATCTTTGGCGCAAAGAAGTCTTCGTCGAGATCCAGAGAGAGCGCAATCCCGCGCAGCAGCTTGGTCGACAGGGCCCGCATGTCCTGATGGTAGCCATAGATCACCCTGGCAAAATCCGGCAGCACCGCTTCAGAGGGCCATTGGTTCGCGCCGAAAAACGGTGTGGCATCTCCCGGTGTTTCCGGACCAAGATCGAAACACTCTTTCAGATCCTTGGTGCGGGTCGGGTCGGTATTCTCGCCGAACATCTCGATATAGCCCCGCAGCGCGGTGCCGGATTTGCTCACGTGCAGGTCCATTTTCTGGTCTAGCGGCAGGTCAAAGAACTGGCGGGTCTGGTCAAACGCGCTCTCGACAACGTCACGGGCCACGCCGTGGTTCTTGACGTACATGAAGCCGACATTGGACAACGCCCAGCGGATTTCCCTGGCGACTTTCTGTTTGTCGCTGCCATCCAAAAGCGGGGCCACGTCGATAACGGGGATCTGGTCAAACGACACGCGTGTGGCGCGCAGGGTGTCGTCCAGCAGGGCGAGGGGGGATTGGGTCATTGCGGTCTCCTGTGTGTGGCGGGAACCTGCCCTCGCGCGTTCGGTCCGACAATTCTGAAAAAATTCATCTGGGTTTAGATGGATTCATCTATGGAGTGATCCTGTCCCTTGTGCTTTGGTGAAAGCGCAAACATCCAAGTTAGAGAAGGTAATGGCCCGTACCTACTATGATCTGCCCCCGCTAAGCGCGCTGGACGCCTTCGAGGCTGCCGCGCGTCATCGCAGTTTCAAACGTGCCGCGGGAGAGTTGAACGTGACCCCGGCCGCCGTCAGCCATCAGATCAAGGGGTTGGAAACGGAACTGGGCCTTGTTCTGTTCGAAAGGCACCGGCGTGGGGTGGAACTGAACCCTGAGGGGGCCATGCTCTATGCCGCGCTGGAACGCGGGTTTTCCCAGATCGGCGAGGCGATTGCCGCGCTGCGCCACCAGGCCGAGCACCGGGGCGTGCGCATCGCATCAACAACCGCCCTATCTTACCTCTGGCTCACCCCGCGGCTCGCGCGGTTCTGGCGCGAGTTTCCCAACGTCCGGGTCACTCAGGAACTGAGCGATGTTGAACCCGAGGGCGCGCGCGCCGACCTTGAAATCCGCTATGGTCACATGTCCGAAGATGCGGGCGACTGCCGGCTTCTGTTCCGCGATGTGATGGTGCCACTTGCCAGTCCCGCGTTCGCAGCCGAGCATCCCGTTACCTCGGTTGAAGAGCTGGCCAAACTGCCGCTCATCCACCTGCATTCACCAGAGGACGTCTATACAACATGGCCGGTCTGGTTCCGCGAGGTCGGCTATGAAGGCCCGCTTGGCGATCTCTTGCACCTCAACAACTACATCATCGCGCTTCAGGCGGCACAGGATGGGATCGGTGTAGTGCTGGGATGGCGCGAGGAAACCCGGCCGATGCTGGAAAGCGGGGCTTTGGTGCCCCTGATGGATCTCGAGGCCCCGGCACCGCGCGAGTTCTACATTCGCGCCGCCACGGGGGCCTCGAAACAGGCTCTGTTACTGCGGGATTGGCTCGTTCGCGCCGCCGAAGGTGCATAAGAAAAGGAGGGGCCGATGTGGCCCCTCGATACGCTTAGTAGCTCTGGTTCAACTCGTCCGCTGCCGGGATTTCGCGTTCGCGGCGTGCGATGTAATCCAGAAGCGCTTCGTTCTTGGCTTCGTCCAGCTTCGGCTCTTCATAGTCGTTGAGCAGCTTGCGGGCGTGGTTCAAGGCGCGCTCGGTGATCTCGACACTGCCTTCGGCCACCCATTGCTCGATCGAGTTGTTGTCGAACAGTTCCGGCATGAAGAATGCGGTCTGGAAGTTTTCCTGCGTGTGCGGGTGGCCAAGATAGTGACCGCCCGGACCAACATCAGGCACGGCGCCCACGGCGGTGTCAAAGTCATCCCATTTCGGGCCTTCCGCCATGCGATAGGCCATCGCGCATTGCTCGGCGTCCACCACGAACTTGGCAACCGAACAGTGCATACCCGCCTCGTTCCAACCGGCCGAGTGCCAGATATAGTTGGCGCCCGCGTGAATGACCGACGACAGCGTGGTCGCACTCTCGTACCCTGCCTGCGCATCAAAGGTCTTGGCCCCGCCAAGGGTGTTCGAGGTCCGCCACGGCACGTCATAGAACCGCGCCATCTGGCCGATCATGAAATTCATCAGGCTGATCTCGGGGGTGCCCGCCATCGGCGCGCCCGACTTCATGCTCACGGTCGACAGGTAATGCCCATAGATCGCCGGCGCCCCACGGCGGATCACCTGCGTATAGGCCAGGGCGGAAAGCGCCTCGGCATTCAGCTGCGCCACGGAGGCGGCCACCGATGCCGGTGTGTTGGCCCCGCCCAGCACGAAGGGCGAACACAGAACCGGCTGGTTGCGTTTGCAGAAGGCCCGCATTGCCCCCAGCATCGTCTCATCCCACACCAGCGGCGAGTTGCCGTTACAGTTGCCTGTGGTCACCGGGTTTTCCTCAAGGAAATCCTCGCCGAACAGGATTGCGCACATGTCCATGACATCCTCGGCGTTCTTGGGCGAGGTAGTCATGCCCATGAAGGTCTTGTCCGAGTATTTCATCGACGAATAGGTGATGCGGAGGTGCCGTTGCGAAATCGGGTGGTCGTAGGGTTCGACAATATGGTGCGCCGAGGAATGCAGCGCAGGCGACATATGCGCCAGCTTGTGGAACATGGCGAGATCGTCGAGCGTCGGGTTGCGACGCACGTCATCAAGGTCACGCAGGAACGGCGCGCCAGTCATCGGAACAAAGATCGAATGTTTGCCGCCAAGACGCACGTTCTTGGCCGGGTTGCGCGCGTGGTAGGTAAAGTCCGACGGGATCGTCGAAATCAGGTCCATCACCAGCGCACGGTCCAGATAGACGGTTTCGTCGACCACCTTGGCGCCAATGCGCTTCCAGTCTTCCAAGGCAATCGGATCGCGGAAGTGGACGCCCACGTTTTCTAGAATGTCCATCGACGCATTATGGATGCGTTCAACCTGGCTACCGTCCATGACCTCGCAAACGGGAATGTTGCGGGTCAGGCCGGGCAGCATTGCGAAATCGGGTGCCGTACGAGCCGCGCGGCGGGCGCTGCGACCGCCCGAGCGGGAACGGGTGCGAGGGGTTTCCATGTTCATTGCGATGTCTCCTTTGACCCTTACGGTAAAAGAGACAAACGGGGCTTCACCTGCAGGATTCCGAAATCTGTTTGCGAAAACCGACACTGCATATGCCCATTGCGAATGCGATGGGCGGGTTGGTTTAGTGCCGTGTGCGCTTGTCCCAGATCGTCAGCGTCCCGAGTCGTGACAGGTGATGCACGCCCTCCTGATCCGCCATGCGCAGATCGTCAGGTGTCGGGACGACACGTTCTTCGAAGGCTTCGGGTGTCAAAGTGGTGATTTCGCGAAACTGCATGCCCTGACCATAGTAGTCCCGACTGGACTGAACGGCCCTGAGAAGCCGCCCCCGGCTGCGCAGGACGCCACCCGCGTTGCGCCCCGTACCGCCGCGTGATGTGACTTCCAGACCCTTTTTGTTGCCCGGATGCGCCTGCCAATCCCCCGTCACCGGATCATCGCTGTGGAAGATCGCAAGATAGCGGTACATGCCGCCTGCCATCGGCGATTCCATGGAGGTGATCAGCCACCAGCGCCCATCGTGTTCAAACACCACGCTGTCTGCGCAGTTGACGCCTTCAAACACATTGCGCACCTTCTCCCAGCGCTCTGGAAACCCGATGCACCGCCACAGCTCCAGAGTGCCGTTCTTGCAGGTTTCCGGCAGCATCCACAGCTGGCCATCATGGCGGAACAGGAACGGGAACGAGGCATGGCACCCCGGATCAAGCACCTGAACCGCCTTTGATGGCCCGTCATCCAGACGCATCGCCGCGATAGTGGCGCGGTCTTTGAAATAGTTCAGGTCCTCGAAGAACGCCCATGTCTCGCCATTCTGTTCGATCAGGAAAGGATCGGCATAGTAGTGGCCAAAGGGGCAGGGCATGTCGCTCACCGACCCGTCCGCCGCCTTGTAGTGCACCCCGAAGTATTCCTTGTGCATCCTCCAGAACGGGTTGTGATCGAGGTGGAAATCATCCAGCCGGTGCAGAAACTGATCCAGCACCTTGTTCACGCGATAGTAGGCGCGGGAAAACCAGTCTGCCCAGATTGGAAAACTGGGCCGCACCTTGTTGCGCGTCGAAAGAAACCGCACAGGGCGCCCCGAACTGATGTCCACATCCTTCTGCGGAAGCACGACATCACCCTTGCAGGTTGCTTCAGCCATGATCGCATTCAGAACCGCCTGATCGTTCATGTGCCGTTCAATCCGCTCTTTCGGGCGAATGATCTCGGGGTCGGCCGACAAGTCACTCCAGCGCCGCATGAAATCGCGCATCACCGGGTTGGCGGCATCCACCCCCACAAGGCCCGTCACACATTCCCGCGTGCCCCATGTCCAGCGCGGGACACCTAAGGCATCAAGCACCCTTGGATCACAGCGTTCTTGCAAAGGGGCCTGCCCATGCAACAGGTAGATCCCGTATTGATCGATGTGATCCAGCATCTCGCTCGGCGACGCCAGTGGCAGGTTGGCGCTGTCCATCCAGATCACGGGGCCTGATGCGCGTTCCACCTCCGGCCAGAAAAGATGCGCTTTCCAGGCATAGCTCCCGGCCGAGGGGACGTAATGTTCCGGCAGACCGTCGTAAGAAAACGTCTCCCACCGCACCCAGGGAAAATCGCGCTCAAGCCGAGCCCTCTGTTCCGCTTCCATGCCAAGATCATAGGCCGCCCACTCCGCCTGTTCGGTCCAGCCCTTGCGCTGAACCGCACGCAGCAGTTGATGCAGGCACCGCCAGTAACGCGCATCGGCAGCGGTCACGAAAAGTGGAAGAGGCTTGGTCATCGCAATCCGAGTCATGAAATGGAATTCCCGACCACTAAACCCCCTTGTGCACCATTTTACCACCCTGCGCCAAAGGAGACAGTTTGCGCTGCGCCTGCCACCTGTTACATGGAAAGGGCGCAACTGGGGGACAGGGATGAGTTGGATTATCTGGACAGCTATCCTATTGATCGCGGCGGTTTACCTTGCCTGGCGGCTGCTGTTCCTTTTCGAAGGGGAAAGGTTTTTTCGGGACGTTCTGCATGAATGGCGTCTGTCCCGCAAATCGCTGGCGCAACTCGATGCAGAATGGGCCGCTTCCCCTGCGAAATCCGACACGATCATCAGCCTGACAACGATCCCAAGCCGCATTTCGCGCATCGACTATGCGCTGAAAGGCCTTCTGGCCCAGTCGCGCCCGCCGAAAAAGATCGTTGTGAACATCCCCGATCATTCCCTGCGTGAAGATTGCGCCTACGAGGTGCCGCCCCACCTGAGTGCCCTGCAAGGCGTTGAAATCCACCGTTGTGGCCGCGACTGGGGACCTGCGACCAAGCTGATCCCAACTTTGCTATCCTCTGATAACCCGGACCAGCCGATCCTCGTGGTTGACGACGACCGCATATATCCACGCGACACGCTTGAAGAGATCGAGAAACACGCCTCCCGCTTGCCGGATGCCGCCCTGACCAACGCGGGCTGGATCGTGCCCGGTGATCTGACCGATGGCCCGACGCGGGTCATGGATAACCTGCTGAAACGCGCGCCCGCGCCCTTGCGGGGGCATCGCCTGCGTCAACCGGAAGAGGTTGACGTCCTTCTGGGTGTCTTCGCCTATCTGGTGCGTCCCCGTTTCTTCGACCTCGAAGACATGACCGATTTCTCCGAAACCCCGCGTGCCGGGTTTCTTGCCGATGACGTGCGCACCTCGGCCCTGTGCAACGCACCCTGTCTCGTGGTGCCAAACAACGGCCTCAGCTATCTGCCGTGGCAGGACTTCAAACACTTCAAGGAAACCTCGCTGGGCCGGATCAACGCCGGGGAAGGCGGGCCGGAAACCCGCAACAATACAATTGCCATCCGCCATTATGCAGATCGCTGGCGTGTCGGCGGACACAATCTGGCGTCCTCACAAGAAACCGTTTAGCGTTCTCCCAAGTTCGATGGGCAAGGAATTTTCGTGACTACTTCTTCGAAAAAGCAGGGTATTGGCAGGATGTTTGCCGAAAAGGCCCCGGTGGTGCGCTACTTGCTGGTCACCAGCGGCATCATGCGCGATCCGATTGTCTTTCTGGTGATTTTCAGCAGCCTCAGCCGCGCTGGCCTGATGTTCTCGATCAACGAAACGGCCAAGACCGCGGAACAGGGTGTTGGGTGGTCCGCAGTCTGGATCGGGGTTTCGGCGGCGCTGATGCTGGCCTTCGGATATGTCCTCAAAATGCGGACCCATGTCCTGATCGAACGCATCCGCAAAAAGACCCGCATTCGTCTGACAAAGACCCTGACCCGCGCTGATATCGACTTCCTGCTGTCCAGCCCGCACGGCCGGGTGCATCAGGCGATCACCCACGAGGTCGATAACCTGTCCGGCGCAATCAACACCGTCATCGGTGCGGTCGAGGCCACGGTCATCATCCTGTTCGCGGTGCCCTACCTGTTCTGGATCAGCTGGGAAACTGGCATGGCCACGGTTGGGGCGATGGTGATCGGTGCGCTGGGCTACCAGTTCTTCGACCGTCCCGCCCGTACGAGGCTGCATCGCGCATCGCAGGATCGCGCGGCCTATTGGGATCGTGTCCGCGATCTGCTGTCCGGCTGGAAGGAACTGCGCCTGCGCCAAAGCCGCCGCGCCGCACTTGAAAGCGAGACGCTCGAGATCATCGAGGACACCAGCCGCCACACAATTGATGCCGAACGCATGTTCGCGGCCTCCACCGCCCTTGGCCAGACCGCGGTGATCCTTCTGTTGTGTTTCGTCGTCATCCTCCTGCCGGTTCTGCCCGGTGGCAGCGTGGCCCTGATGTTCCAGGTTCTGACGATCATTTTCCTGACCAACGGACCGATCGAGTATTTCTTCGGCGCCCTGCCGATCCTTGCCAGCGCCGAAAACTCCTTCAACAGGATCCACGAGGTGGAAGAGGCCCTGACACATGCGCAGTCAGCCTCCATCGACAGTGATCAGCCCGCCCCGACATCCTTCAGGGAAGTCCGGCTCGAAAACATCTCTGCCAGCGTGTCCGAACCCGGCCGCGAGGATGCGGAATTCTTTCATCTCGGCCCCGTTAATCTCACCTTCTCCCCCGGCGAAACCATCTTCATCTGTGGTGGCAATGGATCGGGCAAGACAACCCTGCTCGACATCATCACCGGTCTGCGCCGTCCGGATCAGGGGGAAATCTACCTTGATGGCGCGCCGCTGGACGATCAAAGCCGCCATACCTACCGCGAACTGTTCTCGTCGGTCTTCAGCGGTTTCTACCTGTTCCCGCGCGCCTATGGCCTCAGCCCCGAGGAAATCGAGCGCATGGAGCGCCGCATCGCCGATCTGAACCTTTCCGATCGCGTCAACATGCACGAGGATCGCTTTTCGTCGCTTTCCCTGTCCGCGGGTCAGAAACGCCGTCTGGCCCTCTCGCTTGCGCTGGCCGAACAACGCCCCATCATCGTTCTGGATGAATTTGCCGCCGATCAGGACCCGGCCAACCGGGCGTTTTTCTACGACGTTCTTGTGCCGGAACTCGCGGCTTCGGGTCAGTTGGTCATCGCGATTACACATGACGAACACCAGTTCCACAAATGCGATCGCCTGATCCGCATGGAAGCGGGCAGGGTTGTGCAGGACCAGCGACAGGACCATCGCGCACCACAGGTGTCGGGGTGATCCCCTCGCGTCTCACCGTGCGCCTTCTGGCGCTGTCGATCCTGTGCACAGGGTTCGTCATTGTCGTGGTCAACATCCTGATCTACCGCGCCCGTATCGTGTTTGCCGTTCTGCACCCCGAGTATGTCTCGGAGCAACCTGCCACCATCAGCCGCGCAATCTCTGCCCCGCAGGTGGGCGAGCCCTTTGCCATCTGGATGGCGATCTGCGCTCCGATCCTCTTTGTCGGTGTCTCTGCACTGGTCTACGGCGCATGGCGCGAACAGGCGCGTACCGGTCCCACGGATCGGGGCATCTTCTGGCTCTCGCTGATTGTTGTTCTGCTTCAGGCAATGGCCAGCGTCGGCATGGTCTTGCTGAGCCGGTATCGCTTTCCGGATCACCATGAAATGCACATGGTTGGCTCTTACCTTTTCTTCTTCTCACAGGCCTTCGTCGTCGTCTTCGGGGAGTTCCTTTCGCGCCGCCACGGTGCCCTGGAAGAGGGGCGCAGCTTCATGGACAAAAGGGGCGGAAACCTGCGGCGCGTCTATATCTGGGTGCCGGTCTGCCTTGGTGTGGCCTATCTCTTTCTCTTCGTAATCAAGGGATATGACCTCGGCCCAATCAGCGTGCCACTTTACACGGCCTATACCGTGACAGAGCCAATGCTGCTCTCGTCATTCCTCGGCTACGTCCTGTCCTATCACTTCGATATGGGGCGTGCGATCTGGCGCTACTTGCGCGCCTGATCCTCGCTTCGCAACATGGCGGTGGCACGCCTTGCCCGTTGAAGCGCCGTTCCGTGCGATAACAACGCGAATATGGCAAGTCCGCCCATCACGATCAGGTCCGCATGGGTGCGAAACACGCCCGCAATCACCATCATCACACAGAGAAAGATCACCCGCTCAAGCCGTTCGAAAAAGTCCGGCCAGTCCTCGTTGCTGATCGGGATTTCGATGGCTGTGCGGGCCTTGGCATAGCTGGTGATCACGCTGCCCGAAAAGGCCAGCAGCGCCAGCGCCCATAGATCGTGCATCCACGCCAATGCGCCCAGAACGGCAAGCTCCTGATAGCGGTCCACCATGGCATCGAAATAACCGCCTGCCTTGCTGCGCATGTCCCGCCGGCGCGCCACCGCACCGTCCAGCGCGTCAAAGGCAAAGGCCACCGCCAGCGTCAGCCCATAGACCCACGGGTTGCCGTGCCAGAGGTAGGCCGCGGAGACCAGAATGATCAGCACCAGCCCCGCAAAGGTCACCTGATTGGGCGTCCACTTGGCGCGGACAAGCGGTGTCGACATGGCTTCCCACATCGGGTCGATCTTGGATTTTATAAGCCCGTCGATCATATCGCTCTCCTACTGGTAGCTGCGCACCACGTGGCGGCGGATTTTTTCAAGCCGCGCATTGCGCTGGGCAAGCGCATCCACACGCTGCGGATTGGGGGTATAGGTCGCAGTGCTCTGGTGCCGCAGGCGCGCGGCCGCCTCAAACGCGTTCTGCGCCCATCCCTGGTAACTGGCCGCAAGGGTCGCCGCGCCCAGAACACCTGCATGACGCGCACCGCCCACATGAACCTCGCGATCCAGTGCGTCTGCAACCGTCTGTGCGAATGCGGCATTTGCCGCCACGCCGCCCACCATACGCAAGGGGCGGTTCGTCAGAACACCCCGTTCACGGCTGACCTTGTCATAGGCCCACCGCAAATTCAGCGCGACACCTTCGACCGCCGCGCGACGGATGGCGCGGGCATCATGGTGCAGGGCAAGCCCGTGAAACGCGCCTCTCACGGCTTCGTTGTCCACCGGAACACGTTCACCGGCAAGCCACGGCAGGAAATAGGGGTCATCCGCTTGCGGTGTGCCCATGTCGTCGAATGCCCCCGCCAGTGCCTCGCCTTCGGTTGTGCCGCCACTCATCCGGACCGCCCATTCCATCGCTGATCCCGCGTTTTCCTGCGAGGCGACAAGCAGCGGCCGATAGCTAAGGCTGGATGAAATCGTGGCGTAGGAACTTGCCACGTTCAACACGCGGCCCGGCATGAAACCGGCAATCCAGAGGCTGGTCGCCGCCGAAACATGCAGCGCCCCGTCTTCCACCTCGCCTGATCCCAACGCTGCCGCGGTCACATCCGATGTGCCGCCAAGGACAACGGTGTCGGCCCGCAACCCCAGTTCATCCGCGGCCCTCGCGGACAGGCGGTCCACAACCGCTTCGCCATCCACGATCTCCGGCATCTTGTCCAACCCGATGCCGGTCATGCGCGACAGGGTCTCCGACCACCCTTCACGCCCTTTGCGCGTATCCATCAACCACGTCAGGTTGGCGCTTTCCGAACTCGTGGTGAATACACCCGTGGCGCGATGGATCAGCCAGTCTTTCACATCAAGCAGCCACCGCGTGCGGGCAAAGACATCGGCCTCGTTCTGCATGATCCACAGGATCTTGGCCGTCGGGTCCATGCCGTTCTTGGCCGGCGCACCATTCGCGATCCTGAGCCAGCGGGCGAGTTTGAACGCGCCGTACCCAGCGACCGTCGGAAACCCGCCAACCAGCGACTGGCCTGTTTCTGCCGCCCTTTTGTCCAACCATGTCAAACAGGGCCGCAGCGCCGCGCCACTTTCGTCGGCACAGATCACACCGCACAACTGGCTGGAAAACACGATCACGTTCACACGGGTTTGCAGGTCTGGAAACTCTTCTGCAAGACGACGCACCGCGCGGACGAAACCCTGCCAGAGATCATCCGGCGCCTGCTCGGCGATCCCGCCCGGAGCGAGGTGCATGGGATAGGTTTCGGTGGTCTTGGCCAGCAGAGTCAGGCTTTCGTCCACGACGCCCACCTTGACACCGGACGTGCCGAAATCGGCCGAGATCACGAGATCGCCCATACCTGTTGTCTATCCCTCTTCGCGCCGGTTTTCGCCGCGCGTCAATTGCTTGTCATGTTTCGTCGCACGCTGGCATGGATGCGCCGTGCTTGTCCACCGCGGCCTGATAAAGTGCGACGTAACGCGGCCCGACCTGCGCCACGTCAAAGGTCTCGGCCCGCGCCATTGCCCATGTGCGCAAATCCAGCGCCTTCTGCTGGTCCGAAGCAAGCAGAACAATGCGGTCCGCCAGGGCCGCGGGATCGCCCGGTGGCACCAGCAGCGTCTCGCCGCCATTGGCCAGAACGGTGGCATAGCCCTCGTTCTCTGCGGCAATCGGTATGGTGCCCGCCGCCATCGCTTCGATCAGAACAAGGCCAAAACTTTCGCCGCCCGTTGCGGGCGCGGCAAAGAAATCGGCGCGCGCGACCAAGGCGCGGGCCGCCTCGTTGTCGGGCGGCGGAAGAAAGCGGATCGAACGCATGCCCTGCGCCGCTTCGCGCAATGCGCCTTCCATGCTGCCCTTGCCTGCAATGGTCAGGCGCGCAGCCGGCAGGCGTCGGGACACCTCTTTCCAGGCTTCCACCAGAACCTGCACCCCTTTTCGCTCTTCCAGCCGCCCCAGATAGATCACGTGCGGCCCGTCTTCGGAATGCCTCGGCCCCTGCCGGACATCCCGCCACTCTGAAAGATCAATCGCGGGCGCCAGAATTTTGGGAACCGGATCATGCCCGCGCGCTTCCCATTGCGCCTGGGGCGCCCGCGAGGGCACGACGATACCTTCGAGGCGCTCGTCGAAGTATTTTGCGGCACGGCCCAGGAACCATGTCATCGGGTCAAACCCGCCCCCTTCCGGCAGGGTCGCGTGGAAGGTGGCGACGGTTGGCAGCTCCAGCGCCTTCCAGACCTGCCAGCCGAGCATCGGGGTCCACGGCGTATGCAGGTGAACCACATCCGCCCCCCAGTCGAAAAGCGCCATCGATGCGCCTTCGATCTCGCTCTTGCTGGCGCGGCTCAGCTCGAAATGCGTACCGTGCATCGAGATTTCGCGCACCTTGCCAAGGGTCATCACGTCCGGTGCGCCGCCTTTGCCCGGAGGTGCAATGATCTGAACGTCGTGGCCCTGCCGCTCCAGCCAGTTGCTCAGGTCGCGAACATGGCTTTGAACGCCGCCCGGGCGGTCCATTGCATAGGGGCTAACCTGCACGATCTTCATGGTGGCAACCGGCCCCTTGAAACTTGCGAACGCTTCTTCCCTACCATAGGCTCACCCTCAAATTCGAGCCATTTCAGGATCTTGTAATACGATGACAGATACTGCCTTGATTGTTGCGGCCGGGCGCGGCATCCGCATGGGGCCACGCGGCACCCTCACGCCCAAGGGCCTGTTGAAAATCAACGACACCCCGCTTGTGGCGCGCTCTGTCACTCTCCTGCAAGCCAAAGGCGTTTCGCGGGTGCGCATCGTAACCGGCCATCTGGCAGACCAATACGAGGATATCTTCGGCACCATGCCGGGGGTCGAACTGGTGCACAATCCGGATTTCGCGACGACAGGCAGCCTCCGCTCCATGATGACCGGTCTCGAAGATCTCTCGGGGCCTTTCGTCCTTCTGGAATCCGACCTGATCTATGAAACCGCCGCGCTTGCCCCCGTTCTTGACGGCCCATCGACAATCCTTGTGTCCGGCGTGACCGGATCAGGGGACGAAGTTTATATCTGGACCCGCGACGAAACCATTTTCGACACCATGTCCAAGAAGATCGATGCCCAACCCCGCGCCCATTTCGGTGAACTGACCGGTCTCAGCAGGTTTGACGCCGAAGACACCGAGCGCCTGAAAACCGCCGCACGCGCGGTTCTCGCAGAAGACGCCAAGGCCGACTACGAGGACTCGGTGATCCGGTTGGCGCAGACCCGCGATATCGCCTGCACCCTGATCCCCGATCTGGCGTGGAGCGAGGTGGACACCGAGGAAATGCTCTCGCGTGCGATCGGCACCATCTGGCCGCGCATTCAGGAACGCGACACCTTGCTAGCGACGGCCGGGTAGCCCGTTCATCCGGATCTGAAAGATCATCACAAGGATCAGGGCGAACACCAACGGCGCCGTGGTTGCCGGCAAGGGGGCCATCGTGCCCATCTCGCCCAGCGACCAGAACGCCTTGACCGACACCAGTGTGACATACCCCAGCGTGCCCAGCGCCAGCAGACGCCACCATGCGATCAGCCTGCCACTGCGCGCGGCCTGGGCAAGGCTGGCGCCCAGTAGGGCAAAGACCCCGGGCAGAAACAGCGCCAGATATCGCCGTGCGACCGCGGTTTGCCCGTCCGCCGTTTTGGGCGTGCCTTCAAGGGTGGCGATCTGTCGAAGCGCCGCATTGGGCAGGTAGAAACTCCAGATATCGTGATACTCAAGATGCGCCTGCCGCAGCGGGAATTGCAGCACCAGCCGGTCATGGCGTACGGGAAACAGCACCTGCCCACCCGAAGGGGACCAGACCACCACGTTCTCCAAAATCCATTCCTGATCGGTCGCTCCGGGAATGGCACGGTCCGCCTGCGTGATGCTGCGCAGCGCAGGTTCATCAACGCCTTCGAAAACCATCACCTCGCGCAGTTCCGGGTTTGTGTCCCTCAGAACCCGCGCCCGGATTGCGCGATTGCCGTCAAGAAACCAGCGCGGTCCACTTTCCCCCCGACGAAACCGGTGGGCATAAGATCCGATGCCAAGGTCCGTCTGGGCAAACACCGCCGCAGGGCGCAGCCACCCTTCCAGCGCCACCTGCGCTCCGCCCACGATGCCCCCGACCCACAACATCGAAGCAAGGAACATGCCCGGCCCGGCACCAGCCGCGGCAAGGATGACATGCTCCATGCGCTGATGGCGCAGAAGCTCTGCCACAAAGGCCCCGGCAAGGCAGGCCATCGGCAAGAGGCGCGTCACGATATCAGCCGCCCGGTAACTCAGGTATTGCGCCAGAACCAAGGGCAGGGAATGGCCTGTCTCCGCAACATGCGCCCGCACCTCGTCAAGCGTCTCGGTCAGGTCGATGGCAATGGCAACGGTCAGCAGAACAAACATCACAAAGGCAATCGCCTGCAGATGCGTCATGACAATCATGCGCCGGGCCACTCCGCCGCGCCATCTCATGCGTCACCTCTGACCGGGATCATGATCGCTTCACCGCGCATCAGCACATAGGCAAGCGGTGGTCCAAGATAGGCGAGCATCGTCAGCGCCACCAAGCCCATGAATGGCAGGCTACCGACCGTATCCAGAACAAGAGTCCGGCCCAGAACATCGTAAAACAGCAGCAGAACCGCCGCGAGGGGCAGGCTGGCAAACCGCATCAGGCCACGCCCCGCCGCAAGCACGGCCGCCACCGCAAGAAGCGCCGCCGTTGGCACAAGGATCGCACGCGACAGCACTTCGGCAAGCCGTTTGAGAGGCACCTCGCCCAACACCAGCGGCCGCTCCCAGGTCTGTCGAACCTTGCTGACCTCGGAAACGATTTTCTGCATCTCGAAATCGAACCCCGCATTGCGTGCGCGAAAGACACTGATTGGCGCGGGGCGGGCCTCTGCCGGCAGGCCTTCATAGGCCGTTGTTTGGTTCATTTGCAGTCGGTAGCTGCCTTCGCCGTCCGGTCCGGTCACTGTCCAGTCATGCGATTGCCCGACACGCCATGACCCGGTGGGATGCGCCTGAAAGGCAAAAAGTTTGCCGCGCTCCTGTTCGGTACTTGCGGGCGGGGTCGCAATAAAGGTGATATCCTCGATCGTTTGCAGCGTATTGCGTGGTCCGGCTTCCAGAACCTGCGCCAGAATATAGTCCTTACGCAATTCCGCCTGCGTGATCCGCTCGCCAAATCGGGCGGCAGGCACAAGATAACCCGACACCAGAACCGACAGCATGGCGCCAATCGCCCCCATCCAGATCGCGAACCAGAGAATGCGCGCCCAGCTCACGCCGCTGGTGGCCAGAATGACAAGCTCCCCCCGCCGCCGCGCATCGCTCAGGGCAAAATAGAGGGCGATCAACATGCCAAGGGCCAGTGCAAGATCTACGATCTCAGGCGCCTTGTAGCCGAGCAGTGTCAGCACATGCAGGCTGCCGCCGCCATGCCGGATGGCCCCTTCCATCAGCGTGGTGAAACTCTCGGCCAAGAATACGGCGACCACCAACCCCACGAGCAAGGCAAGCCGCGCAACGGTCGGCACGGCGAGGATGCGAAAAACGGGGCCGGGTCGGATCATGGGGTGATTGTCCGTTTCCCTGCCATTGCTTGCAACCCTTTCACAGCATCGACCAAAGCATTGCTCCGGCCGTCACCCCAGCACCGGCGGCGATCCAGCTGTCGAAAATGTCGAACGCGCCGCCCTGCCGTTTCAGAACAACGGGATAATCTTTTACGCCTCCAATCCGCTTGAGCCGCGACGCACCAAGATCTCCGGCAAGGCCAAGTACACCCACCGCCACCGCGATGCCGCAGGCCAGACCAACAGGTTCCCCGACAAGATAGGCAACGCCAGCGGCCGTTATCACAAGGCAGACCGTGCCGCCCAAAAGCCCCTCAACCGTCTTGCGCGGGCTGAGCACCGGAAAGGCCTTGGTCCTGCCAAAGACCTTGCCAACCACAAGCGCGTAGCTGTCGAAGGTTTCAATCAGGACATAGATCGCCAGCATCAGCGCCATCAGTTCAGGGCGCAGGACACCCTGGGCAAGGATGGCAACGGGAAGCGCGGGAAACAAAAGCACCTCGATCACGGCGCGCCATTTGCTGTTGTCCGCCCACGGCACGGCCAGCAGCCGCCCGGCGGCCAGAAACCAAAGCGCGATCAGCACCGGGGCCACCGCTTCGTGCAGAACCGAGCCCAGCGTCAGCAACACGGCCACGCCGCCTAAAACGTAGCCGTTTCCAAGGCGCACCTGCGCCGCCTCAAACGCTACGCGCCCGGCCAGCAGCAAAAAGAACACCATCAGCGCCCATGGACCGGCCAGAAACACGCCAATTAGAACGGCGGCGGTGATGGCAAGGCTTCCAAATGCGCCGACAAGGTCGCTGGCAACTTTCCGGCCGGCTGGCACCATCATCAAGATCGCGATGGTCGTGGCGCCAATGGCAAGCAAGACCCCGGCGGCATAGGCAATCTGAACAACGCTCACCGGTTCACCTTGCGAATGATACGCGCTTGATGCCACCGCAGCAGCGGCGCAATCAGGCTGGTCAAACGGTTCAGCGCCTTCATCTGCGCCCCGGGAGCATCCACGAAACGTCCCGCATCCATGCCATCCAGCAGCGACGCCGCCACCGCCTTGGCACTCCATAGGCCACCGCCTTCGGTAATCTTCTGCGTGGCCATCGGCTTGGTCCGTTTTTCGGCTGCCAATTGTGGCGTATCCGTATCCGGCGGATAGCTGAGGGTCAGGCTAATGCCGTCCTCTTCCAGCTCAAGCCGCAGAACTTCGGCAAGGCCGCGAAGGGCGAATTTCGACGGCGCATAGGCCCCATAGCCATAGATACCAAAGAACGCGGCCCCAGAGGCGATCACCCCGATATTGCCCCCGCCAGCCGCCGACATCGGCCCCCGCAAAGCGTGCAGGAAATACAGCGTGCCGAAATAGTTCACGGCCATCTGCGTTTCGTGCGCTTCAAGCGACTGCTCGCGGAACAATCCCGGTTCGGCAATCCCCGCGCTGGCAATGGCAATTTCGGGGGCACCCACCTTTGCAATCGCGGCCTCAACCGCCGCCGCAAGCGCGGTCTTGTCACGCACATCCACCGAAAACACATGCACCTCGGCACCCGGGGTCTCGGCCCGCACACTATCGGCCGCCTGTGTCAGCTTGTCGGCATCCCTGGCAAACAAGACCACCACGTGCCCGCGTTTCGCCAAAAGCTTTGCCGCCGCCAGACCAATTCCGCTGGAACCCCCAGTCACGAAGGCGGCGCGCATGGTCTTATCCCTCGTCGCCGTTGGCAAAGGCCAGAAGCGCGTCATGCGCGTCGGTATCTTCGATCTGTTCCGGCGGGTGTTTGAACAGGAAGGCGCTTGCCGCAGCCACCGGCCCGGCCATGCCACGATCCCGTGCAATACGCGCACACCGGATCGCCGTCAGCGCCTCGGCTGCTGCATTCGGGCTGTCCTCAACATCCAGACGGAGTTCGATGTTGGTCCGTGCGCCGCCAAACAGACGCCCTTCAAGACGCACATAGGCCACCTTGCGGTCATTCAACCACGGCACATAGTCCGACGGGCCAATGCGGATGTCATCCGTCGGCAGCCGCTCTTCCATCACCGCCTGAACCGCTTCGGTCTTGCTTTCGCGCTTGCTGGCCAGACGGTCATGTTCCGTCATGTTGAGAAAATCGGTATTGCCACCTACGTTCAGCTGATATGTGCGGTCGATCTGAACGCCGCGCATCTCGGCCAGGTTGGCAAGCGTTCTGTGCACGATGGTTGCGCCAAGCTGCGCCTTGAAATCGTCGCCGACGCAGGGAATACCCGCCTTGGTGAACTTCTCGGCCCAGACCGGGTTGGAGACGATGAATACCGGGATGCCGTTCACGATCGACACCCCCGCTTCAAGCGCGCAACCGGCCCAGAACTCCACCGCCTTCTGTGATCCCACCGGCAGGAAGATGATCAGAACCTCGACACCTTTCTCGCGCAGCAGGTCGATGATCTCGTCCCGCGCCATCTCAGGTGCATCCGACAGGCGGAAACTCCGGTCTTCGGGCTTGGACAGCATATGCGCCGCGACACCATCCAGATCCGGCGCGCGATAGACCAGCGCCTGTTGATCGGAGACCTCGGTATGGAATTGCTCGGTACAGTTGGGGGCGGCAAAGGCCGCTTCGCCCAGCGTCTTGCCGACCTTGCGTTTGTCCACATCGAATCCGGCAACCAGCTCGACATCGGCAGGCGTGTAACCGCCAAGGTTCGGAAAGCTCACCCCGATGGCGGCATCCCCCATGGCGCGGCAATAACTTACCCCCTGGATCAGCGAGCTGGCACAGTTGCCGACACCTACAATTGCGGTGCGGATGGGGGTCTTGGTCGTCGTGTTCATCAGTGAATTTCTCCGCCGGATACGGAAATCATATGGGTTACAAATTGCCCCGCATCCTTGTCATGGGTCACAAGGCGCAGGCGCTCAACTTTCGGGATCATCCCGCTTTCGTCGAGATCGAGAAAGCCGTAAATCAGGCGGTAGTCCCGCCCCTCGATCCGGCTCCAGAGGGCCGCGTCATTCGGGCCGTTCTGCCTGAGTTCGGCAGGCAGGTCGGGCAAAGCGGCAAAGCGTGCCGACCATCGCCCGGCCTCGCGTTTCCTGCGGGCCGAAATGCCATAGGCAAAGACGCGCTCGTAAACAAAGAGGTCGCGCTTCTGTCCCTCTTCCGCATACCTGCGCCAATAGGCCGTCAGGGGACGACGCCCCAGATTTCCGGCACCGTCGTATCGCGCGGTATAGACCACGGTATTGGGGTTCATTGACCTCTGGATAAAGAACACCTGCCCGCGATCCTTGGGCATCGGCCATGTCCGCCGCACCTTCGGCAGCCGCTTGCTCGGGATCGACTCGACCACGCGCAGTTTCGGTCCCGCGTGCCCTTGGGTCGCGCCGAAACCCGCGATCGTGGCACCGGACATCAAGCCAAGCGCGGTGCGGCGTGTAAGGGACTGGCGCGATGTCATTCAGTTACTCCGCGCTGATCGCCGTTTGTTGCGATGCCCGGAAATCGGCAAGCGCCAATGCAACCGCGTTGATAACCCTCTCGAGGTCGGCCTTTTCATGTGCTGCCGAGATAAAGAACCGGATACGTGGCGCATCCTTCGGCACACCCACGTGAACGACCGGCGGCGCATAGATCCCCTGTTGCATGAGACACCCGGCGACATACACGCATTCGTCCGGAGTATCGAACAACACCGGCACCACCGCTTCGCCAATGGCCTCGCCGGTATCAAGCCCCGCAGAATGTGCCATGTTCAGGAACGTCTGGGAATTGTCACGCAGCCGCGCAACGCGCTCTGGTTCGCGGCGCAGGATACCAAGAGCCGCCTGCGCACAGGCCACCGTCGCGGGGGCCAGCCCCACGGAGAAGACGAACCCCGGCAGGGTAAACCGCAGCCATTCGATCACCCGTTCATTCGCAGCCACGAACCCGCCCGACGACCCAAAGGTCTTTGACAGGGTGCCCACGGCCAGTTCGATACGGTTGGGGTCGATCCCGAAATGCTCGCACAGTCCGCGACCTGTCGCCCCAAGCACCCCGTAGGAATGCGCTTCGTCCAGCAACAGCCAGGCGTCGTGCTTTTCCTTGATCTCAAGGAGCCTTGGAAGATCGGTGATGTCGCCATCCATCGAAAACAACCCGTCGGTGGCGATCAGCACGCGGCCAAAATGCGCGCGCTGTTCGTCCAGCAGGGCCGCAAGGGCATCCAGATCGTTGTGCGGATAGGTCAGAAAGGTGCACTTCGCAGCCTTGCACCCCATGATGATCGAATTGTGGGCAAGCTCGTCCGCGATCACCAGATCACGGCCGCCAACCATATGCTGGATAAGTGAGATATTGGTGAGATAGCCGGAAATGATCGATAGCACGCCGCCTACGCCAAGGAACTCGGCAAGGTCTTTTTCAAACGCCCTGTGCGTGCTGCGTTCACCCCCCACGAGCCGCGATCCGCCCGCGCCGGTCCCGAACGTGTCATAGGCCGCCTTGGCCGCGCCAACCGTCTCCGGATGGTGCATGAGGCCGAGATAGTCATAGTGCGACATGCTCAGAAAGCCCTCGGGCCACGGTCCGCCTTCTTCTTCAAGCGTGTCTGTGGGGACAAAATAAGGGTGGTTGCCGTCGTCGACGAGCGCACTGCCGGCCAACCGGAAACGGCGCTCCACATAGGTCAAGAAACTGCCACAGTCAGACGACATCACTTCCTCCGCCCTAACTGCTGGGCCAAAACGTTTGAAAACAACCCCTTCCAAACCGTTCTAGCCCACAAGACTCGCGCGAGGAAAGGCTTTTTCGTGATTGATCCGGAAACAGTACTGTTTGGATAATCCCCTTTTGATGCTTTTTGTGGCATTGCGGTGGGGCGAATTTCACGGGCAATCCAAACCGGATGCCAAGCCATTGATCGTGCTGCAATCTTCATCGTTATGGTGTGGCCTGATCAAAAGAAAATGGGTCAAATGTGATTGTTGGCCGCGCAAAGGCAACCGATTGCTAAATCAAGAAGTCAGCTTGAAAACTCTTTAGCGCAGTTCACCAATAGATAACAGGGAAGTGAGGCATTGACGCCAAAACGTCACAGCGGCGTTACGTCGAAAGGGTTCAAGCGACTTGCCTGTCGACTGTCAAACATGCTTCACTCGCTTTGTTGTCAGGGACAGATTGAATCAAGAAAAAATGATCTGCCCTGTAGGGAGTGTCCCGCAAAGGCGGGTTTAGGGGAAAACGCGTGACGGCATTATTGAAGGTTGAGGGGCTTACCATCGGTTTCGGCAAGTCGGCCCCCGTTGTCGAAGACGTGAGCTTTTCCGTCGAACCGGGTGAAACACTGGCCCTTGTTGGCGAATCCGGTTCGGGCAAAACCCTGAGCTGCCGCTCCGCCCTGCGTATCTTGCCCGCCGCCGCGCAAATCCGGGCCGGTTCGATCACGCTGAACGGTCAGAACGGCCCCGTTGATATCCTCGCCCAGTCCGAGCGGCGCATGTGTGACATCCGCGGCAACCAGATTTCGATGATCTTCCAAGAGCCGATGCGCTCGCTCTCGCCGTTGCATCGCATCGGCAATCAGGTGATCGAGGTCCTGCGCCTGCATGGCACTGCCAAGGGGCAGGGCGCCCGCAAGCGGGTTCTGGAAACCTTCGAACGTGTCGGCTTTGTCGACCCCGAGCGCATCTTCCGCTCCTATCCCTTCGAATTGTCCGGCGGTATGCGCCAGCGCGCGATGATCGCAATGGCGATTGTCGGCAAACCCGACCTTCTTATCGCGGATGAACCGACAACTGCCCTGGATGTAACAACTCAGGCACAGGTTTTGGGCCTGATCAAGGACATCCAGAAAGATACGGGCATGTCCGTTGTCCTCGTGACCCACGATCTTGGCGTTGTTGCCAACATGGCCGACAGCGTCTGCGTGATGAATCGTGGCCGGGTCATGGAGGCAGGGACCGCGCAGCAAATCCTGGGCGATCCCCAGCACGGCTACACCCGTCATCTTTTCGCGGCGGCGCCGCAGATCCCCGAAGGCTGTGCCCTCGACGCGCAAGAGCCGGAAAAGGACATGATACTCGAGATGAAGGACGTCACCAAGACGTTCACGCTCAAGGGATCGGCGCCCTGGCATCCCAAGACCCATGTACATGCCGTGCGTGGCATCGAATTCGGTGTCGAGCGCGGCAAGACACTGGCTGTCGTCGGCGAAAGCGGTTCGGGCAAAACAACCTGCGCCCGCATCGCGCTGGGCGCGGAAATTGCCGATCCCGGTGCGCAGGTTCTGTTCCGTGCCGAAAAGGGTGCCGATCCGGTGAACCTGCAAGAGCTTGATCGCGCCGGTCGCCTTGCTTTCCAGCGCAAGGCGCAGATGGTGTTTCAGGATCCCTACTCGACCCTGAACCCCCGAATGCGCGTCAAGGATGCCCTGTGCGAACCGATGGATATCCACGGTATCGGGTCCGCCTCGGAGCGTCTCGACCGCGCGGCAGAGATGCTGAACTGGGTGGGCCTCTCCGAGAACATGCTGACCCGTTATCCACACGCCTTTTCCGGCGGACAACGCCAGCGCCTCTCGATTGCCCGCGCCCTGATGCTTGGGCCGACATTCCTTGTGTGCGACGAACCCACCTCCGCGCTGGATGTGTCAGTACAGGAACAGGTACTGCAACTACTCGAGGAAATCCGCGACCGTCTCAACCTCAGCTACCTGTTCATCTCGCATGACCTCGCCGTCGTGGCGCGGATCGCGGATGATGTTGCGGTGATGCGCGCAGGCCTGGTGGTGGAACAGGGGCCGCCCGAAAGCCTCTTTTTCGACCCCAAACATCCCTACACCAAGGCGTTGCTCGCGGCCCAGCCCGAGCCCGACATCAAACGCCCGATCGATCTCAATGTCGTGGCACAGGGGGCCGGAGAGCCCTCGTCCTGGCCCGAAGCCTTCCGCTTTGATGGTGCCAACGTGCCACCTCTCAACGAAACAAGCCCCGGACATAAGGTGCGCTGCCATGTTTAACCGTCTTCTTTCCTCTCTCGCCGCCATTGCGCTCACCGCGACAACAGCTTTGGCAGGCGTCAATGAAAGCAACTTCTGGAAGGCTGAAGTGGACGCAGGCAATCTGCCACCCGCCGCGGAACGTGTGCCCTCCGACCCGCTTGTTGTTGATCTCAAGGCCAAGGGGCGCACCATTGGGAAACAGGGGGGCACCCTGCGCACGCTCGTGACCCGCAGCAAGGACATCCGCCAGATGGTTGTCTACGGCTACGCGCGTCTTGCCGGCTATGACGAAACCTACGAGATCAAGCCGGACATCCTCGCGGCCATCGACATCGAAGACAGCCGCAAGTTCACCCTGCGTCTGAGGCCGGGGCACAAGTGGTCAGACGGCCACCCCTTCACCTCCGAGGATTTCCGCTACTGGTGGGAAGACGTTGCCAACAACCCCGCGCTGTCGCCCTCCGGCCCGCAGGATTTCCTGCGCGTGGAAGGCGAATTGCCAACCGTGACCTTCCCGGACGAGACCACCGTGATCTACGAATGGTCCAAACCCAACCCGCTGTTCCTTCAGGCCCTCGCCGAGGCCCGCCCACCGTTCATCTATCGCCCGGCGCATTTCCTGAAGCCGTTTCACGAGAAATATGCCGACATGGCAAGCCTTGAGGCCCTGCTGGAGGAAAAGCGCGTGCGCTCCTGGGCGGCGCTGCATAACAAGTCGGACAACATGTACAAGTTCGACAACCCGGCCCTGCCGACGTTGCAGCCCTGGATTCTCGCCACCAAGGACGGCAAGAGCCGCTTCCTTTTCGTGCGCAACCCCTACTATCACCGCATTGATACCCAAGGGACGCAACTGCCTTACATCGACATCGTTGAAATGAACGTCGTCTCCGGTGGTCTCGTGGCGGCCAAGGCCAATGCCGGCGAAGTCGATCTTCAGGCCCGTGGTCTTGATTTCAAGGACGTCGCGATCCTCAAGAAGGGCGAAAAGACGGGCGGCTACAGAACGCTTCTCTGGGGGCAGGGGAACGCCTCGCAAATCGCTATCTACCCCAACCTGAACTATAACGACGAAGGCTGGCGCAACACGCTGCGCGACGTGCGTTTCCGCCGTGCCCTATCGCTGGCAATCGACCGGCGCATCATCAACAAGGCGCTCTACTTCGGTCTGGGCAAAGAGGGCGCGATGACCATGCTGCCCGAAAGCCCCTTCCACAAACCGGAAAACCTCGCCGCGTGGTCCGCCTACGACGTGGCGCAGGCCAATGCGCTGCTCGATGACATGGGCCTGACCGAACGCGATGCCGAAGGTATCCGCCTTCTGCCCGATGGTCGCCCGGTCTGGGTTGTCATCGAAACCGCTGGCGAACGTCAGGAAGTTGAAAATGCGCTTCAGATCATCACCGACAACTGGCGTGACATCGGCGTCAAACTGATCATGCGCCCGCTCGAACGGGACATCCTGCGCAACCGCGTCTATGCGGGCGAAACCATGATGGCGGTCTGGTTCGGATGGGACAATGGTCTGGCCCAGCCCTATACCTCGCCCACCTATGCCGTTCCGCAGCAGCAGGAATTCTTCGCATGGCCCAAGTGGGGCCAGTATTACCAGACCCGCGGTGAAGCTGGGGAACCCATCGATATGGAGGCACCCAAACGCCTGATGGACCTGGCCGAGGACTGGCGCACTGCTACGGATGATGCGGGGCGCACGGCGGCCTGGCAGGAGATTGTCGATATCCACGCCGATCAGGTCTACGGCATCGGTATCCTCGCCGGCGGCCGTCAGCCCGTCGTGGTGAACAACGCCGTGAAAAACGTACCGCTCAAGGCCATCTGGGCCTGGTCGCCGGGTGCGCACTTCGGGGTGCACCGTCCCGACGAATACTGGCTGGACCGGTAAGGAGACCCCTGAATGGCCCTTCTGCGCTTTGCGTTCTTTCGGCTTCTGACCATGCTGGCGACATTGCTGGTGGTGTCGGTGTTGATCTTCGTGATCATCAACCTGCCCCCCGGCGATTACCTGTCGAACCAGATCAACGAGTTGCGCGCGACGGGCCAGTCTGCCGGCGTCGCCAAGGCCGAGTTCCTGCGCAAGGAGTTCGCGCTGGATCGCCCGTTATGGGAGCAATACATGATCTGGATGGGGTTCGCCCCCGGCCCACATGGCTATGCCGGGATGTTGCAGGGCGAATTCGGCTGGTCGTTCGAATTTGACCGTCCGGTTTCCGAATTGGTGGGCGGCGCGCTCTGGCTGACGGTTCTGGTCAACCTCGCCGCCGTGATCTTTGTCTATGCCGTGGCGCTGCCGCTTGGCGTTCTGGCTGCGGCCCGCGCAAAAACATGGGTCGATTACACCTCTGCCTTTGTCGGCTACCTCGGCCTTGCGACACCGAACTTCCTTCTGGCGCTGATCCTCTTCTACTATGGCAACCGTTATCTCAACCTGCCCATCGGCGGTCTCATGGCGCCCGAATTCGAAGGCCAGCCCATGAGTTTCGAAAAGATGAAGTCGGTCCTCATCCACATGATCATTCCAACCTTCGTGATCGGCACGTCCGGTGCGGCGGCGATGATGCAGCGTCTGCGGGCCAACCTTCTGGACGAGCTGGGCAAACCCTACGTCGAGACCGCCCGCGCCAAGGGCATGCCCGAAAGCCGGATGCTGGTGAAATATCCCCTGCGCGTGGCCTTCAACCCCTTCGTTGCCGACATCGGCACGCTGCTGCCCGCGCTGGTTTCGGGCTCGGTTCTGGTCTCGGTGGTGCTGGGCCTGCAAACCATTGGTCCTGTGCTGCTCGCTGCGCTCAAGTCGCAGGACCAGTTCCTCTCGGCATTTGTCCTGATGTTCGTCGCTCTTCTGACCCTGATCGGCACGCTGATCTCGGACCTGCTTCTCGCGCTGCTTGATCCGCGCATCCGCTTTGGAGGACGTTCGGCATGACCCAGCTTCCCGACGGTCGTTACATCGACGACGCCCCCTATGATCCGAACAGCGGCATCGAAGAGCGCAGCGCCGAACTAGATATGTCCAACACCCGGCTGATCTGGCTGCGGTTCAAGGAACACAAACTCGGTCTCTTCTCGGCCCTGTTCCTGCTGTTTTCCTACCTGATGCTGCCCTTCGCGGGGTTCATTTCGCCCTACACGGCGAACGAGCGGCATCCCGACCACCTCTACGCCCCGCCCCAAGCGGTGCATTTCATCCACGAGGGCGAATTTGTTGGGCCTTTCGTCTATCCGCTCGTGGCCGAGATGGATCTCGAAACCTTTGCATGGAAGTACATCCCGGACACCGCGTCACCCGCACCGCTCGAATTCTTTTGCGAAGGCTCGCACTACAAGCTGGCCGGGCTGATCAAGACCAACACGCACCTGTTCTGCGCGCCGGAAGGGGCCACTCTCTTCCTCTTCGGGGCTGACCGGCTTGGCCGCGATGTGTTCTCGCGCATCCTCTATGGTGCTCAGCTGTCGCTGACCGTGGGTCTTGTCGGGATCACCGTGTCCTTTGTCATCGGCATCGTGCTTGGCTCTATCGCGGGTTATTTCGGCGGTATCCTCGACTGGGGCATCAACCGCGTCATTGAAATCCTGCGCTCCCTGCCTGAATTGCCGCTCTGGCTGGCGCTATCTGCGGCGGTGCCCTCGCACTGGGGGCCGGTCGCGGTTTTCTTCATCATCTCGATCATCCTTGGCATTCTGGATTGGCCGGGCCTGGCCCGTGCCGTGCGATCCAAGTTCCTGTCGCTGCGCGAAGAAGAATTCGTGCGCGCCGCCGAAATGATGGGCGCACGGCCCAGCCGCGTCATCCGCAAGCACCTGCTGCCGAACTTCCTCAGCCACCTCATCGCCAGCGCAACCCTGTCGATACCGGCGATGATCCTTGGCGAAACGGCCCTGTCATTCCTTGGTCTAGGCCTGCGCGCCCCGGCCGTAAGCTGGGGGGTCATGCTCAATGACGCCCAGAACCTCGCCTCCATTGAGATCTACCCCTGGACAGCCATTCCCATGCTGCCGATCGTGATCGTGGTTCTCGCCTTCAACTTCTTCGGGGATGGCCTGCGCGACGCTCTTGATCCGAACCGCAGCTAAGGCAGCAACCAACACCCCAAACGAAAGATGCCCCGGACAATGTCCGGGGCATTCGTTTTCAGACGATTGGTTTCGCGTTACCGGTCATCCATTGGGGCGCTCTGACCTTCCAGCGCCTCGTCGTCGATGGCGCCCTGTACCGCCCCTGCAATCGCTTCTTTCTGCTTCTCGTTCAGCGGCTCTTTCGGTTCATCCGCAAGGCGCACGGTCACTTCGCGGTGGGCGAACTTGATGCCTTCGCGTTCGAACAGATCGCGGATTTCCTGGAAGACACGTTTGCGCACCATCCACTGATCCCCCGGCTTGGTCATGAACTTCACCCGGATGATCATCGCCGAATCCTGCATCTCGATCACACCCTGGCTTTTCAGCGGCTGGATGAAATCCTTACCGATAACCGGATCATCCAGCAGGCTGATCCCCAGCTTCTTGATCAGCTTGCGCACGCGTTCCACGTCGGTGTCATATGTCACGCGCAGCGGTAGCTTCATGATCACCCAGTCACGCGAAAAGTTCGTCAGGTGGGTGATTTCACCAAAGGGCACCGTGTGCAGCGGCCCAAGGTGGTGGCGCAGTTGGAAGGACCGCACCGAGATCTTCTCGACCGTCCCCTTCACGCTGCCAATATCGATGTACTCGCCCTTGCGGAACGCATCGTCGAACAGGAAGAACGCGCCCGAGAAAATATCCCGCACAAGGGTCTGTGCACCGAAACCGATCGCCAGGCCAACAACACCGGCGCCGGCAAACAGCGGGCTGACATTTACGCCCAGTTCCATCAGCGCAATCAGCACGATAGTGACGGTGATCACCACAAGGATGAAATTGCGGAACAGCGGCAGCAGGGTCGCCAGGCGCGAAGCACTGGACGCGCCACCCTCGTCACCAAGCTCGGCCTCTTCCGGCTGATCCCCCTGTTCTTCGCGGATCTTGGTATCAACCCAGATCCGGAAGGCATGGAACACGATATACCCAAGGAACAGGATCACGATCACATCAATTGCGCGTCCCGAAAAATCATCACTGTCCATGATGTTTTCGCCGTTCCAGATATTGATGCAGGCCACGAGACCCGCCACCATCGCCAGAATCCCCGAGATACGCCGCGCGAGATCTTCGAAGGTGTTCATCTTCTTCGAGTTCAGCTCTTCAAGCTGCTCCTCGATTTCGGCCACCTCGTCCTGAACTTCCGCGTCTTCACCATCCTCTTCCGCAGCCGCGGCCAGTTCCTCGGCAGCTTCGTTCAGCTCGCGGATGGCGCGGGCACGCTGGAAATAGCGTTCGATGCCATAGTTGATCGTGGCGTAGACCACGATGATTGACATCAGGATCATGTAGGCGCCGGCGATCAGCGGAACCGAGACCGGCAACTCCAGCACCAGCTGGAAGTTCAGACGCGCCCAGCCGATGACCATGTAGACCAGCATGAAAGGTGCCCACAGCTGGCTGGCAAGACGTGTGGCAAGCGTCACATCGTCGAGATCGCGCCCATTCCGGATCGCGTTCGAAATGGCGACGCGGTTGGCAAAGATCATGCTGATGTTCAGCAACAGAAGCGCCGTGTTCAGACCAACCGACATGATCGCAAACACATCGTAGTTCAGTCCCAGCTCTTTCAGCCAGATGCCAAAGAACGCCGTGCAGATGTCGAACATGGCCACGAAGAACAGCCAGTTGTGCAATTTGCGCGCATCGTGGGTTGAAAACGCGGGAATGCGGTACTGATCAAGGTAGGGCGACAGGATCATCCGCCAGACAAGTGACACCACGCGCACCAGCATGTAGGCGGCCGTCACCGTCAGATAGGTGAATTCGATCGCGGTATCGTCCGTCGAGCCAAAGACCAGGAAGCTCACCAGAATAGCGACGGCAACCGAAACGCAGATGCCGATACAACCAGCCACAAAGCGATAGACAAGGAACGGCAGTTTGCCCGAATACCCTTCCGGATTTTCCTTGATGCGCGGCACCACGAAATTGATGGCAAACCGTTTGCCGTACACCTCACGCTCGAACAGGATACCAATCGCGAGGAACCCAAGCGTCCAGATTACCGTCTCGAAAAAGGCCCAGATCTGGCCTGTCGGGCTCGAGGCACGCAGGATGAACTCGACTTCGTTGATGGCGGCGGGCAGGGCGCTCAGCCGCTGGGCAAACGTCTCCCGGAAACTCTTGACCCGCATCTGGGCTTTCATGAGCTGGGAGCCGTCGCTCTCTTCGGCTTCCGCTTCCGTCTCACCGGCTTCCTCAGAGGCACCTATCATGTTGCCGGAACCATCCAGCACGATCACGCTCATGCCATTGTCGGCAGCCTGTTGGAGAATATCACTTACTTCGCCGCTGACCTCCGTTCCCTGTGCCATCCCGCTTTGCGGGGTCTGCGCAAGGAAAAGTACAGTCAGAACAAGAACCAGAAATCGGAGTACCATCGAGAAAGCCTTCTGCCGCGTTACAGCCAAGATGTAGCGCAGAATCCCGCGCCACGTAAACGTTCGGGTTTATCCGTGCCGCCAAGCCCGGGAAATCTGTTGTCTTTGTGTCCTTAGCCGGTGCTTTCTGCGCCTTTAGGGGTGACATTTCCCGTGGTTTTCGTTAGCGCAAGTGCGGATGAAGAAGACGCGGCCTTGGCCGCTGGGCGAGGATCCGTGACAATCGCACCAAAAGAGAAAATCGCAGTCCTTGGTCTTGGCTACGTGGGGCTGCCTTTGGCCCTGGCCCTGTCCAGAAACGGCTTCGGCGTGATCGGCTTTGATACCCACGACGGTCATGTCGCCGCGCTGCGCAACGGCGAAGACCGCAACGGCGAGGTCTCGACCGAGTCGATGCAGGCCGCCAACGTGCTTTATACGTCGAACCCCGCCGATCTTGCAGACGCGACGGTCTACGTGATCGCCGTGCCGACCCCGATCAGCGACGCGCGCAAACCTGACCTTGGGCCGATCCACAGCGCCTGCAACAGCATTGCGCCATACCTTTCCAAGGGCGACCTGGTCATCCTTGAATCCACCGTCTATCCCGGCGTGACGGAAGACGTCTGCGGCCCCGCCCTTGCCGCCGGCAGCGGTTTGCGGGCCTACGAGGATTTCAAACTCGCCTATTCGCCCGAACGCGTGAACCCGGGGGATGCGGAACATTCGCTCGAGTCCGTCATCAAGGTGGTCGCCGCGCAGGATGATGAAACCCTCGACCGTGTCGAGGCGATCTACGCGCCGGTCGTGAAGGCGGGCCTCCATCGGGCCAGTTCGATCAAGACCGCCGAGGCCGCAAAGGTCATCGAAAACACCCAGCGCGATCTCAATATCGCATTGGTCAACGAATTCGCTCTGATCTTCTCCCGCCTTGGCCTCGATACGCTCGAAGTGCTCGAAGCCGCAGGCACCAAGTGGAACTTCCTGCCGTTCAAGCCGGGTCTTGTCGGCGGGCACTGCATCGGTGTCGATCCCTACTACCTGACCTACAGGGCGGAACAGCTGGGCTATCACCCCGAAGTGATCCTCGCAGGACGCCGCATCAACGATCACATGGGCCGTCACGTTGCCCAGGAGATGATCAAGGCGATGCTGGCACGCAAGGAAAACCCGGCCCGTTCGCGCGTGCTCATCATGGGGTTCACCTTCAAGGAAAACTGCGCCGACACGCGCAACACCCGCGTCGCCGACATCGCGGAAGAGCTGCAATCCTACTCGGCAGATGTCGATATCTGGGATCCGTGGGTCAGTGCCGAAGTGATGCAGGAAGAATATGGCCTCACCCCGGTTGAGACGCCGGAACAAGGGGCGTATGACGGAATCATTGTTGCCGTTTCCCATTCCGAATTCGTGACCATGGGAGCCGAGGCAATAAGAGCACTCGGAAAGCCGGGTGCGATCCTGTACGATATCAAAGGGGTGCTTGCGAAGTCCGAGTCGGATTTGCGACTGTGATCTCGCGGTAAAGGGGCAAGAACTTGGCTGACGACAAGAATGTGACCGGACAGGCAGCGGGCAACAGCTCGCCGCGTGTGCTGTTCTACAGCCATGACACCTTCGGCCTTGGCCATCTCCGTCGCTCGCGTACCCTTGCCAGTGCCATCACCGCCGCAGACCAGAGCATTTCCGCGATCATCCTCACCGGATCTCCGGTCGCAGGACGCTTTGCCTTCCCGGATCGCGTCGACCACATCCGCCTTCCCGGTGTCACCAAGAACCCCGATGGCTCCTATGCCTCGGAAACGCTTGGCCTTGATATCGACGAAACCACGGAATTGCGGGCGGGTCTCATCAAGTCGGCCGCCATGCACTTCAATCCGGATATCCTGATCGTCGACAAGGAACCCACGGGGTTTCGCGGCGAATTGATCCCGGCGCTCGACTGGCTCAAGAACAAGCGCAAGGCGCATATCGTTCTGGGCCTGCGGGACGTGCTGGACGAACCTGAAGTTCTGGCCGCCGAATGGGAACGCAAGGGCGCCATCGAGGCGGCCGAGAAATACTATGACGAGGCATGGGTCTACGGCCTGCGCTCGATCTATGATCCCACGGCAGGTCTCGATCTCTCCGCCGCCTTCCGGTCGCGGATGAAATATACCGGCTATCTCCGCCGCGAAGTCCTCGAAGAGGGCGAGATCCCGGACGAGAACTATATTCTCATCACTCCGGGCGGTGGCGGCGATGGCGCCAGCATGGTGGACCTCGTTCTGTCCGCCTATGAACGCGATCCCACCCTCGGCCCCAATGCCAAGCTGGTCTATGGCCCCTTCCTCTCCGGCGAGCAGCGTGCCGAGTTTGAAACCCGCGTTGCCGCTCTTGATGGCCGCGTGCAGACCACCGGTTTCGACAGCCGTATGGAAAACCTGATCACAGGCGCACAGGGCATCGTGTCGATGGGCGGCTACAACACTTTTTGCGAGATGCTGTCCTTCGACAAGCCCGCGGTTATCGTGCCGCGCACCAAGCCGCGTCTCGAACAATACATCCGCGCACATCGCGCCGAAGAACTCGGTCTTGTGCGTGTTCTCGACGAATTCCGCGAGGGGCTGACCGTTGTGGCCATGATCGAAGCCATCCGCGCACTGCCGCACCAGAAGAAACCCTCGACGGCCTTTGTGCCGGGGCTTCTGGACGGATTGGATTTCGTCTCACATCGTTCTCTTGAAATGCTGGGTCTGAAGGACGCACAAGGGGTGGCATGAACACAAAACACGCCCGTCTGGCGGTTGTGGTAAAGGGCTGGCCGCGCCTGTCCGAAACCTTCATCGCACAGGAACTCGTGGCCCTCGAAGAAATGGGCCATGATCTGGAAATCTGGTCGCTTCGCTTTCCAACCGACAAAAAGCGCCATCCGCTGCATGACCGGCTCAAGGCCAAGGTCAACTACCTGCCCGAGTATCTCTATCAGGAACCTCTGCGCGTCTTGCGTGGCATTGGTCGCAACATCCTGCGCACTGGCTTCTGGAAGGCGACGGCTGTCTGGCTGTGGGATCTGATGCGCGACCGCACAACCAACCGGGGCCGCCGGTTTGGTCAGGCCTGCGTTCTGGCCGCTGAATTGCCGCCGGAAACCGCTGCCCTTTATGCGCATTTCATGCACACACCGGCCTCTGTTACCCGCTATGCCGCCATCATGCGGGGTATGGACTGGGGCGTCTCGGCCCACGCCAAGGACATCTGGACCTCGCCGGAATGGGAAAAGCGCGAGAAACTTCAGGCAAGCACCTATGGCGCCGAGTTCCTTGCCACCTGCACCGGCTTTGGCGCCGAGCACCTCAAGGGGCTGGCGGATCGTCGCGATCGGGTCGAACTGATCTACCATGGGCTTGATCTCGCCCGCTTTCCCGCCCCTCCGGAACGCACCATCACCGACGGCCCCCTGCGCCTTTTGTCGGTTGGTCGTCTGGTCGAGAAAAAAGGCTTCGACAACCTGATCGCCGCCCTCGGTCAACTGCCCGAAACGCTCGACTGGCACTGGCAGCATATCGGCGGCGGCAACGGCGATACCCTCAAGGCACAGGCCCGCGACCTCGGGATCGACCACCGCATCACCTGGAGCGGGGCCTGCGACCAGCCGGAAGTGATCGAGGCCATGCGCGCCTCCGATATCTTCGTTCTGCCCAGCCGTATCGCCAAGGATGGTGACCGCGATGGCCTGCCCAACGTCCTGATGGAAGCCGCCTCGCAAAAGCTCTGTATTCTGTCGACCCCGGTCTCTGCCATCCCCGAGTTCATCGACACGGGCGTTCACGGCATCCTGTCGGATGACGCCCCCAAGGCACTGGCCGCAGCCATGACCGATCTTGCCGACAATCCGCAAAAGCGCCTTTCCATGGCCGAGGCCGCCTACGAGCGTCTCACCAATCACTTCCTCATGGGGCCGCATATCAAGGCACTCGATGCCCGTCTCAAGGCCCTGATCGGAGAGTAAGATGGCCCGGATCGCCTTCTACGCGCCGCTCAAATCCCCGAACCATCCGAACCCGTCGGGAGATCGTGAAATGGCCCGTGGGATCATGGACGCGCTGGCCGATCCCGCCCGCGATTGCACCGTGGTCCTTGTCTCGGAACTGCGAAGCTATGACGGCAAGGGTGACAGCGCGGTACAGGCTGCGCTTTTCAAAGATGCAGAGGCCGAGGCAGAGCGGCTGATCGCTCTTGGCGGATGGTCGGCCTGGGTTACCTATCACAACTACTACAAAGCCCCCGACCTGATCGGTCCAAAGGTCGCCGCCGCCCTGAACATCCCCTACATCCAGATCGAAGCAACCCGCGCCTACAAGCGCCTTGATGGCCCGTGGGATCAATTCGCCCGCGCGGCACACGCCGCATCCGATCAGGCACAGGCGATTTTCCATGTCACCGAACGCGATGGTGTCTCGCTTCTGGAACACGCGCCCGAGGATCAGCGCATCGCGCACCTGCACCCTTTCCTGCGCCGCGATGACCTTCCCGTGCACCAGATGCCGTCGGACCGGACCATCCTGTGCCTCGGCATGATGCGTCCGGGCGACAAGCTGGCGTCCTACACCGTGGCCGCCGAGGTTCTGAAACACCTCAAGACCCCCGATTGGCGGTGTGAAATCGTTGGCGATGGGACTGCCCGCGCCGAGGTCGAAGCCCTGTTCGCCCCATTCGGCGATCGCGTCACCTTTCTGGGCAAGCTGGAAGGGCCTGCAAAAGACGCCGCCTTTGATCGCGCTTCGGTTCTCCTTTGGCCGGGTGTGAACGAGGCTTTCGGCATGGTCTACCTCGAGGCGCAGGCGGCGGGCGTTCCCGTCGTGGCCGAGAACCGTCCCGGCGTGCGCGACGTCCTGCCAAACGCGGCGATGGTGTCCGAAGGCGATATCACCGCGATGGCCACCGCGATTGATCGCCTCTGGGGCGCGCGGCATTACTGGGCCTCCCGCGCCACCCAGGCCCGCGCCTTCGTTCAGCAAAATCATCTCTTGCCAGCCGCCCGCAAAACCCTGTGGGATGTGCTTGAGACACTGATGGGAGAGAACGCATGATCCGATTGGCCATGCTGCGTCACGGGCACACGCATTGGAACCGTGCAGGCCGCATTCAGGGGCGCACCGACATTCCGCTGGATGACGAGGCCCGCGCCGACCTTGCCGCCTTTCGCCTGCCCGCCGACTGGGCCGATGCCGCCCTTGTCTCAAGCCCCCTTCACCGGGCCCGCGAAACCGCGGAAATCGTTGCCGGTCGCGCACCCGAAACCGTCGACTCCCTGATCGAAATGAACTGGGGTGACTGGGAAGGCCTCAAGGGCGTCGACCTCAAGGCCGACCCCGACTCCGGATTTCGGGACATCGAATACTGGGGCTGGGACTATCAGCCCCCCAGCGGCGAAACCCCGGCCGAGGTCTGGAACCGTCTCGCCGATTGGGTTTTCTCGCTCAAGGCCGATACGCTTGCCGTCTGCCACATCGGCATCATGCGGATGATCCTCGCCAAGGCCCACGGCTGGGATTTCCTTGGCACGCCGCCCTTTGCCGTTAAGCGAAACCGCCTGTTCGTGGTAGAGATCGACGGCACAGACCTGCGCGTCGCCTCACCCGAAATCGTGCGTCTGGACAGGGTCGCATGAAGGTTCTGATCTCCGTCACCCATCTTCTCGGCGCTGGCCACCTGTCCCGCGCCCTGACCCTGGGCCGTGCCTATCTGGCCGCGGGTCACACCGTCACGATCCTGTCGGGCGGCCGCCCAGCGCCGCACATGGATTTTGCCGGAATCGATCTCATACAATTGCCGTCGGTCGCCTCTGACGGCACCAATTTCAGCCGCCTACTGGACGATGCTGGCCTTGAGGTGACTGAACAAACCTTCGAAGCGCGCAAGCAGCTGGCCATCGCAACCCTGCACCGCCTGCAACCCGATGTGCTCCTGACCGAACTCTTTCCCTTCGGTCGCCGCTCTTTGTCGGACGAGTTTCTGGCCCTTCTCAATGCGGCCCATGCCATGCCCAACCGCCCCCGGGTGCTGTGCTCCATTCGCGATATCCTCGCCCCGCCCTCGAAACCCAAAAAGGCGGAAAAAGCCGCCGAAATTCTCACAACCTACTACGATGGCGTCTTGGTCCATTCCGACCCCGAAATCACCCAACTCTCGGCAAGCTGGCCGGTCACCGATGCCATCGCGCCCCTGTTGCACTACACCGGTTACGTGGCACCACCCGCCGCAACACCCCATCCTGACGGGGCAGGGCAGGGCGAGGTGCTGGTCAGTGCCGGTGGTGGATCAGTCGGGCAGGCCATGTTCGAATGCGCGATCGAGGCCGCCCGCCAAAGTGATCTGCACTGGCACATCCTTGTCGGCGGCGCAGACCGCGACGCGCGGATTGCCGCGCTGAAACAAAAGGCCGGCGATCTCGACATCACCATTGAGGCCGTGCGCCCCGACTTCCGCCAGATGCTCTACTGCGCTGCCGCCTCGCTGAGTATGTGTGGCTACAACACCGCGCTTGATCTCCTGCAAACCGGCATCCCCTCGGTTCTCGTCCCCTTCGATGATGGCGGAGAGGTGGAACAGACCCTGCGCTCCACCTCGCTTGCCGAACAGCCTGCGATTGAGGTTCTGCCCACCGCCGACGTGACACCGGCGCGCATGGCCGAACTGGTCGCCAGGGTGATCAACCAAGGCCCGCGTAGCGGGAATGGCGCCGCGATGGATGGCGCTGCCGAGGCGGTGCGCATCACCGAAAAACTGGTCAGTGTGGCATGAAGATCGACTGGTCCCCCCTCCGGCAAGAACTGGCGATTTGGCGGGAACAGGGTCTGATTCTGCCCTTCTGGTGGCGCGACGACGACGCGATCCAGTCCACCGCGCACCTGGACCGGATGCACGAGATGTCACGGGCGCTTGGCGTGCCTGTCCACCTTGCCGTGATCCCGAAAACGGCCAGGCCGGAACTGGCGACTTATGTCGACGGCCGCCAAAACCTGATCCCCGTGATCCACGGCTGGGCGCATGAAAACCACGCCCCGCCCGAAGCCAAGAAGGTCGAGTTCGGCGCCACCCGCAGACCTGAAGACGCCCGCGCCGATCTGCAAAACGCGCTCGCCCGCCTGCAAGGCCTCTTTGGTGCGCGTCTCGCCCCGATGTTCGTGCCGCCCTGGAACCGCATCGCGCCCGACCTGATGCCGGCGCTTGCCGCCATCGGCTATACCGCGATCTCGACCTATACGCCCCGCAAAGCCGTTGAGCCCGCGCCCGGCGTGGTCCAGATCAACACCCATATCGATCCGATTTTCTGGCGCGGCACGCGGGGCCTCGTCGCGCCCGAGACGCTGGTCGCCCAAACCGTGCAGCTGCTGCAAGATCGGCGGAACGGCAACACCGATGCCGCCGAGCCGCTGGGCTATCTCACCCACCACCTCGTGCATGATGCCGATATCTGGGACTTCACCCGCCAGTTTCTGAGCGAAATGCAATCCGGCCCGATCACGCTTTACCGGCACGATCAGGCCTGAACCCCGCTTACTCTGCCGCCGGAAGTTTGAACTCGGCCGCCTCGGCCTTGGTCAGCATCGCCCCCTGCTTGCGTTCCAGAAGGACTTCGCGGGCCTTGGCGTACATGTCGTCCTGCCAGAAGATCAGACAGCCGTTGCACCCCTTGCCGCAACACCCTTCGGTGCCCTTGCGGTTGGTCTTGAAACGCTTGGTGTTGGCATCCGCTTCAATCGCCTCCACCAGCTTGTCGCGGCGACGCTTATACGCGGTCTCGCCGGTGCTATCCTTCACTTCCATCGCCAGCGCCGTCTTGTCGAGTTGCAGACGCGCCCATTGCTCTTCGGTCAGCGCACGCTCTTTGCGCAGCACCGTGTAGGGCGGAAAGTTCGTGCGCAGGTCCTCAAGGTCTTCATGCTCGAACAGGGCGAAAGGCAGACGGATGATCGTCTTGGTCGATCCGTGGATTACCTCTTTCTTCTCACCGGTTGCCGCCACCTCGTACTCATAGCCCCGCAGCAGGATGGTATTGCGCGCCACCGGTGACACGATCTCGATCACATCCCCCGGCTCAAGCTTGTTCTTCACCTCGACATGAAAGGCGTCTTCGGTCACCTCGGTCACAACCCCGGCATATTCCCACTGGGCAATCGCCTGCGTCTGCTCGTAACCATGCGCGAGGTTGGTCAAACGCCCCTTGTGGAAGGCCAGCGTATAGCCGCGGTTGCCCACGGTCCCCAGTTCTTCCATGTAATCCGCCGCGTTCCAGTTCTCCGGGTCGGCATAGTAGTCATCAATCGCCATCCGGTAGGCCCGCGCCACGACGGCGGCATAGTATTCCGATTTCCCGCGCCCCTCGACCTTGAGACTGTCGACACCAATGCGCAGATAATCATCCAGCTTTGGCATCAGGCACAGGTCTTTCGAGTTCAGGATATAACTCCCGCGCTCGTCTTCCTGGATCGGCAGGAACTCACCGGGCCGCACACCTTCTTCCAGCAGGAATTCGAACATGTGCAAATTGTCCTCGTCGACAATCAACTCCTGAACCGTGCCGTCCTTGAGACGCATGTGGAACTTGTAGTTCCAGCGACACGAGTTGGCACAGTTGCCCTGGTTCGCCCCGCGCTCGGCCATGAAGTTCGACAACAGGCAGCGGCCCGAATAGGTCATGCACATCGCGCCATGCACAAAGGCTTCCAGCTTGATGTCCGGGCATTTCTCGCGAATTTCCTCCAGCTCGGGGAAAGACACCTCGCGTGCCAGAACCACAAGGTCCGCACCCTGCGACTGCCAGAATTGCGTGGTCAGCCAAGAGGCGATATTGGCCTGCGTCGAGACATGCAGCGGGATTTCCGGTGCCCGTTCGCGTACGTATTGAAACACCCCCGGATCGGAAATGATGAGGCCGTCCGGCTTCACCTTCCGCACCGTCTCGATGTACTCGTCCAGCTTGGGGATGTCCTTGTTGTGCGAGAACAGGTTCAGCGTCAGATAGGCGCGGCGACCATGTTCATGGCAGAACTCGACCCCCTCGATCACATCCTCGAGCGAAAACTCGGATTTCGTGCGAAGCGACATGTCGGGCGTGCCAAGATAGACGGCATCCGCGCCATAAAGCACGGCCATCTTGAGCTTGCGAAGGTTGCCCGCTGGCATCAGCAGTTCGGAACGATGTTGGGTCATGAGTCGCGCATCCGTTTTGGAAGGCTTTCCCTTACCGCAGATTTGTCCCTAAGGCAAAACACCTCGTTGCGGAACGCAAAAGGCCGGCACCCGTCGCGGTACCGGCCTTGTTTCTTTCGCTTTGGACGCGCGCGTCGTTACTGCGGCGACACCGCGAAGGCGGGCATCTTGCTGCCGTTTTCCTGATGCTCAAGGAACATCGTCGCCGTGTCCATCGCCTCGCGAATGGTCACGTCCATGTCGAGATACCGATAGGTGCCAAGGCGCCCAACAAAGGTCACGCCCTCGCTTTCTTCCGCCAGCGCCACATAGTCCGCCAGCATCGCCTTCTCGTCGACCATGCGGATCGGATAATAGGGGATGTCGTCCGGCGTGCAGGAACGCGAGAATTCGCGGTAGCACACGGTGCCCTCATGCTCTTCCCACGGCGAGAAATGCTTGTGCTCGGTGATGCGGGTAAAGGGCACGTCGCGGTCGCCATAGTTCATCACGGCACAGCCCTGATAGTCGCCCTGTTCGGTGAACTTTTCAAAGTCCAGCGTGCGATAGCCAAGACGGCCCAGCTTGTAATCGAAGAACCCGTCCAGCGGACCCGACCAGAACACGTGATCAAAGCCTTCCCCCATCTCCGGCGTGTACCAGGTGTTCAGCTTCACGGTGATCTTGTCGTGCTTCAGGATCGCTTCGATCATCGGGGTATAGCCGTTTTCCGGCATGCCCTGGAACTTGTGGAAGAAATAGTTGTCGTCATAGTTGAAGCGCACCGGCAGGCGCTTCAGGATCGAAGCCGGCAGCTCGGTTGGCGAACAGCCCCACTGTTTCTCGGTATAGCCCTTGAAAAAGGCCTCGTAGAGATCGGGGCCAACAAACTTCAGCGCCTGCTCTTCAAAGGTTTCCGGCTCTTCGATCGAGCTGTCACCGATGCTGGCGATAAACTCGCGCGCCTCGTCGGGGCGCATGGTCTTGCCGTAGTACTGGTTGATGGTGTGCAGGTTGATCGGCAGCGAAAACACCTGCCCCTGGCTCGTTGTCTTCACCCGGTTCTTGTAGGGCATGAAGGTGGTGAACTCGTTGACATAGTTCCACACTTCTTCGTCGTCGGTGTGGAAGATATGCGGGCCGTAGACATGCACCATCACATCGGTTTCGGCATCGCGTTCGGTGTGGCAGTTGCCGCCGATATGGTCGCGCCCGTCAACGATTGTGATGTCATGTCCTGCCTCGGCAAGACGTCGCCCGATCACCGCACCGGAAAGTCCGGCTCCTACCAGAAGAATGTTCAACGTGTCTCTCCTTGCGAAAAATTTTGGTCAAAAGGCCAGTATCAAGCTCTTCTAACGTTCCTTTAGGGCGCAAAACAAACGAATGTAACACCTACGCGACTTTTCCGGTCCATTGGACGCATGTTGCTCTGCAAATCTGCCTCCCTTTTGCCCGCCGGCAGACCTGAATGCAATCGTCCGCACTTGGCGATCAGCAGGTGAATGCCAGATACTTCTTGCTTGGACCTAAACGGCGCTTCTGGCTGGCCCTAACCCGTTTGGGAATTTGCCGTACGCTTCCGGATGCATCTCGGGAGGGGAAGAATTCATGAAACCATTGGAGACGCTGCTGAAAAACGCTGCCCGCTCGCAAAAGGTCATTGCCATGAGCGAAGGCACGGATCCGCGTATCGTCGAGGCCGCCATTGAGGCGCGCGACAAGGGGATTGCCCGCACGATTCTGGTTGGCGATGAACTGACTGTTCAGTTGCAATTCTCGCTGCTCAAGCAAGAGCCGGGCGAGGGTATCGAGATTCACGACCCCACCAAATCCCCCCACCGTGATGAACTTGCGCTCCTCTACTACAGCCTGCGCAAGCACAAGGGTGTCACCCTCGAACAGGCGTTGCGTGCCGCGTCGAAACCGCATGTCTATGCGGCGCTTCTTGTGAAGGCCGGGCTGGCAGACGGGACCGTTGGCGGCGCTGTTGCCACCACCGCCGAAATCGTACGCACCGCGCTTCAGGTCATTGGCCCTAAAAAGGGTGCCAAGCTGGTGTCCAGTTTCTTTCTGATGCTGTTCTGCGAGGCGCATCACGCCAAGAAAGGCGCGCACATCTTTGCCGACAGTGGCCTCGTGGTCGATCCCAACGCTGAAGAGCTGGCCGAGATCGCCATGGCCTCCGCAGAATCCTTTGCCACACTCACCAGCGAAACACCTCGCGTCGCCATGCTGTCTTTCTCGACGCGCGGCAGTGCCGAACATGTGGCAGTGTCCAAGGTCGTCACCGCCACCCAGATTGCACAGGAAACCCAGCCCAATCTCCTGATCGACGGCGAACTTCAGTTCGACGCGGCCTTTGTACCCGACGTCGCCGCTTCCAAGGCCAGCGACTCGCCGCTTGGAGGGGATGCCAACATCTTCGTCTTCCCCAATCTCGAAAGCGGCAACATCGCCTACAAGATCGCGCAACGTCTTGGCGGCGCGGTAGCGATTGGCCCGATCCTTCAGGGACTCGACAAACCGGCGAACGATCTCTCACGCGGTTGCAGCGCCGAAGACGCGCTTCACATGATCGCCGTCACCGCCGCGCAGGCCGAATTTGCCACGGCCTGACCGGCCCCGGGATCAACTGCCGCGATAGGTGGAATAGCCGAACGGAGACAGCAGCAGCGGCACGTGGTAATGCGCCGCTTCCGACATGCCGAACCGGATCGGGATCACGTTCAGGAAACGCGGGGATTCCGGTGGCGTGCCGGTCGCGTCCAGATAGGCGCCCGCGTGAAACACCAGCTCGTATTCCCCGATCGCAAAGGCGTCCGCTGGCAGGATCTGTTCATCCGTGCGCCCGTCGTCATTGGTTGTCAGCGTCTTCAACAGGGTGCGGCTCTCGCCTTCAATCCGGAACAGTTCAATCTCAAGCCCCGCCGCCGGGCATCCGCGCGCGGTATCAAGAACATGCGTGGTCAAATATCCCGTCATCGGCTGGGTCTCCTGTGTGCTGGGATCGTTCTGCCCTAATATCAGAAATGAGGCAAAGCCGGTCCACCAGAATGGTGTTTCTAACATTTTTTGAAAAACCACGGCGGCTTTGTGATTTAGTAAGTGTCGAACGCACAAGGGATTTCACGTGACACGCTATCCACGAGACATGACAGGCCACGGCGCAAACCCGCCGGCCGCCAACTGGCCGAACGGTGCCAAGATCGCCGTTCAGATCGTTCTCAACTACGAAGAGGGCGGCGAGAACAACATCCTCCACGGCGACGCCGCCTCCGAGGCGTTCCTCTCCGAAATCACCGGCGCTCAGCCTTGGCCCGGTCAGCGCCACTGGAACATGGAATCGATCTACGAATACGGCAGCCGCGCCGGTTTCTGGCGCCTGCATCGCCTGATGTCCGATCTGCCTGTCACGGTCTACGGTGTCGCCACTGCCTTGGCACGCGCGCCGGAACAGGTGGCGGCAATGACCGCCGCTGGCTGGGAAATCGCCAGCCATGGTCTGAAGTGGATCGAACACAAGGACATGAGCGCCGAAGAAGAGGCCGCACAAATCCGCGAGGCGATCCGTCTGCACACCGAAGTCACCGGCAGCGCGCCGCGCGGCTGGTACACCGGGCGCTGTTCCATGAACACCGTCGACCTTGTCGCCCAGGAAGGCAGCTTTGCCTATATCGCCGACAGCTATGCCGATGATTTGCCGTACTGGGTCAGGGCAGGGGGCAAGGATCAACTGATCGTGCCCTACACGATGGATTGCAACGACATGCGCTTTGCCATTCAGGCGGGCTATACCAACGGCGACCAGTTCGAAAGCTACCTCAAGGACAGCTTCGACATGCTCTATGCCGAGGGTCAGGAGGGCGCGCCCAAGATGCTCTCTATCGGCCTTCACTGTCGCCTGATGGGTCGTCCGGGCCGTGCCGCCGCCCTCAAGCGCGTGCTCGACTATTTCCGCCAACACGATGGCGTCTGGTTCGCCACCCGCGAACAGATCGCCGATCACTGGGCGCGGCAACACCCCCCCAGACAGGGCCTGCGCCCGTCCGCGATGGACAAGGAAACCTTTGTGTCGGAATTTGGCGGCATTTTCGAACACAGCCCGTGGATTGCAGAAGGCGCCTTTGATCTCGAACTTGGCCCAACCCATGACACGGCAACCGGCGTTCACAGCGCCCTGTCGCGGATTTTCCGCTCCGCCTCGCAGGAACAGCGCCACGCGGTTCTGGTCGCGCACCCCGACCTTGCCGGCAAACTGGCTGCTGCCAAGCGCCTGACTGCCGAATCCACCGCCGAGCAGGCCTCGGCCGGTCTCGACGCGCTGACCGATCAGGAACGCGCAGACTTTACCGCGCTCAACACCGCCTACACCGAAAAATTCGGCTTCCCCTTCATCATTGCCGTGCGCGACAATACCAAGGCCACGATCCTTGAGGCCTTCAAACGCAGGGTCGACAATGATCGCGACACCGAATTCGCCGAGGCCTGCAAACAGGTCGAGCGGATCGCCGAATTGCGCCTGATCGAGAAGCTGGGCGCATGAGCGATATCATCCACCTGCAACCGCTGACCGCCGCGGCCTTTGCCGCATTCGGGGATGTGATCGAAGTCTCGGGCGAGGCCGACAAGATCATCAATCAGGGCCGGTGTGGCCGCTACCACGATCGCGCGCGCCTTGATTTCACCGACGGTCAGGCCGGGATCAGCGTGTTTCAATCCCAATGCGTGACCTTGCCCTTCGCACTCGACATGATGGAGCGACATCCCGACGGCAGTCAGGCCTTTCTGCCCCTGTCAGACAAACCCTTCGTCGTCGTGGTGGCACCGGATGAGGATGGCAAACCCGGCCGCCCCCTGGCGTTCAAAACCGCTCCGGGGCAGGGGGTGAACTATCATCGGGGTGTCTGGCACGGCGTTCTGACGCCGCTCCATGATCCCGGCCTCTTTGCCGTGGTGGATCGAATCGGCGAAGGCCCCAACCTCGAGGAACACTGGTTCGAAACGCCGCTGACGATCGACACCTAGAAACGCGCTACTGCGCCGCGAAATGGCGCACCGGGATGTCGGCGTCACACTGGTTAGCGATCGACAGCGCCGCCATCACCTCGGCCACCGTCATTGCCGCAATCACGGCTGGCCGCTTGTCCTTATCGGCACCCGCACCAATCGGGCAAACAAGCCGCGCAACGTCGACCCCGTCACAATGCCGCTGCACCCAACTGCGGAAGTTCGCCCGTTTCGTGGCGGACCCGATCAGCCCGACATAGGTCGCATCCTCCCGCCCAAGTGCGGTCGAGGCCAAGAGGAAATCCAGTCCGTGATCGTGTGTCGTGACGATAAAGGCGCTGCCATCCGGTGCGCTTGCAATCTCGGCCTCGGGCAGCGCAGTAAGACACTGTTCCACCTGCGCCGCGCATTGCGCCAGCTCTTCCTCGCGCTGATCCACCAACACGCAACGCACCGGCATATGCTGAAACAGGTCACACAGCGCACGCCCCACATGACCGGCCCCCAGCACATAAACCGACGGCTGGTGCGCATCTTCCCGCGCCGCTTCGGCAACCGCCGCCTCCTTGTCTTGCGCACTCATGCAGGACAGCGAAACCTCGACGCGCCCGCCGCAACACTGGCCGATCTCCGGCCCCAACGGCAGATCAAGCACATCCGCCGCGTCGCCCCGTTCCAACAGGGCGCGGGCCGCATCAATCACCCGAAACTCCAGCTGACCGCCACCAATCGTGCCGAAAACACCCCCTGACGCTACGAACATCTCGGTGCCTTCCGCACGCGGTGCCGAGCCCAGAACGCGGCTGATCCGCACCTTGGCCACGGCCTCATGTGCCTCTAGGAAAGCCCGCAATGTCGCGCTCTGGCTCATCCCCGCGCTCCCTCGGTCCGCAGCCGTTCCACCGCCAGCAAGACCCGCTCCGGCGTGGCGGGCGTATCAAGACGCGGGCAGACCTTGTAATCCGCCACCGACGCCACCGCCATCGACAGCGCCTCGAGAACCGCAATCCCAAGGATGAACGGCGGTTCCCCCACCGCCTTTGACCGTTTGATCGTCATCTCCCGGTTTTCCGACCAATCCGCGAGCTCCACGTTGAAAACGCGGGGCCGGTCACTTGCCAGCGGAATCTTGTAGGTCGATGGCGCATGTGTGCGCAGCCGCCCCGCATCGTCCCACCAAAGCTCTTCCGTGGTCAGCCATCCCATGCCCTGGATAAACGCGCCCTCAACCTGCCCCTTGTCCAGCGCCGGATTGAGCGACCTGCCCACATCATGCAGGATATCCGTGCGCTCGACCCGATACTCGCCGGTCAGCGTATCAATCACCACCTCGGAACAGGCCGCGCCATAGGCGTAATAGTAAAACGGCCGCCCCTTGCCCGCCGCGCGATCCCAGTGGATTTTCGGCGTCTTGTAGAACCCCGCCGCCGACAGATGCACCCGCGCCATATAGGCCTCTTTCACAAGCGTATCAAAAGCCACGACCTCATCGCCGATCTGCACGTGGTTCGGCACAAAACGTACCGCGTCTTCGCCCACACCACGGCTCTCTGCCGCAAACTGCACCAGCCGCGCCTTGATCTGCTCGGCAGCATCCAGCGCCGCCATCCCGTTCAGGTCCGATCCCGACGAGGCCGCCGTCGCCGAGGTGTTCGGCACTTTCTCGGTGGTGGTCTTGGTGATCTTGATCCGGTCAAAATCCACCTGGAAGGCCTCCGCCACGACCTGCGCCACCTTGGTATTCAACCCCTGGCCCATCTCGGTGCCACCGTGGTTCAGATGGATCGACCCGTCGTTATAGACATGGATCAGCGCCCCGGCCTGATTGTACCAGGTCGCGGTAAAGGAAATCCCGAACTTGACCGGCGTCAGCGCAATACCCCGCCGCAGGACACCCCCCTTGGCGTTCTCCTCGACAATCGCCTTGCGACGCGCCTGATAGTCCGCGCTGTCTTCAAGTTCATCAACGATCCGGCCAATCACGTTGTCTTCGACCGTCTGGTGATAGGGCGTCAGGCTGCGGTCATCCGCACCATCGCCATAGAAATTCGCCCGCCGCACCTCCAGAGGATCTTTGCCAAGCGCAAAGGCAATCTCTTCGATCATGCGCTCCGCGGCCACAACGCCCTGTGGCCCGCCAAAGCCACGAAAGGCCGTGTTAGAGACTGTATTTGTCTTCTGCGGTCGCGATGTCAGGCGCACATTGGGATAGAAATAGGCGTTGTCGGCGTGAAACAGCGCCCGATCCGTGACCGGCCCCGACAGGTCCGAGGAAAAGCCGCACCGCGCCGCGAACTCGCCTTCCACCGCCGCGATCCGCCCCGTGTCATCAAAGCCCACATCATAGTCGACAACAAAGTCATGGCGCTTGCCCGTAGCGGTCATGTCCTGATCACGATCCGGGCGAATCTTCACCGGCCGCCCCAGTTTCTTGGCGGCCACGGCAGCAACCGCACAGAACAGGTTCATCTGGCTTTCCTTGCCACCAAACCCGCCACCCATACGCCGGACGTTCACCACCACCGCGTTGGAGGGCACCCCAAGGACATGCGCCACCATGTGCTGCGCCTCGCTGGGGTGTTGTGTCGAACAATGCACGACAACGTCGTCGTCCTCGCCCGGTACGGCAAAGGCGATCTGCCCTTCAAGATACATGTGATCCTGACCACCAATGACCATCCGCCCTGTCACCCGATGCGCCGCTGCCCCGAACCCGCTGACCACGTCCCCGCGCTCAAGCTTGAGAGGATCTGTCACCAGTGGCATTCCCGCGTCCCGCGCCGAAACAGGGTCTGTTGCGTGGGGCAGAACCTCGCAGTCGACCTTGGCCAATTCCGCCGCTCGCCGCGCCGCATCCCGCGTCTCGGCCACAACCGCGAACAGGGGCTGGCCGTGGTATTCGATTGCGTCCGTCGGAAACACCGGCTCATCGTGGCGTCCGGTCGGGCTCACGTCATTCACCCCCGGAATGTCGGCCGCCGTCAGAACATCGACAACACCCGGCGCGGCGCGCACAGCGGACAGGTCAATCGACCGAAGCCGCGCATGGGCCACATCGGACACCCCAAGGTAGGCGTGCAGCGTCCCTGCCGGTTCGGCGATGTCGTCGGTATACTCGGCCCGCCCCATCACCTGTTTTGCCGCGCTGTCATGCGGGATCGATTGCCGTGTCGCGCCGCGGATATCCTGTCTGTCTTTCATGACCACACCCCTCATACCGCTGCAAGACGCGCCGGCCCCTCGTGGGCCGCGTCATGTTCAAGGTGAAAGCGGCGCAACAGGTTGCCCGCAACCAAAAGCCGGTATTCCGCCGACGCCCGCCAGTCGCTCAACGGCGCGAAATCTTCGGCCAGCGCCCGTGCCGCCGCGTCAAACGCCGCCGCGCTCCAGGCCGACCCCATCAGCGCATCCTCGGCATGAGTGGCCCGTTTCGGGGTCGCCGCCATGCCGCCATAGGCAATCCGGGCCCCGGTTATCTGGCCTGCGTCTACCGTGACGCTGATCCCGACGGCCACTGCCGAAATATCCTCGTCCCGCCGCTTTGAAATCTTGTAGGCCGCGTCGATCTGGTTGGCCTTTGGCCGTGGAATATGGATTGCCGACACGAACTCACCCGCCTTGCGATCCTGTTTTCCATAGTCGATGAAACAGGCCTCCAGCGGCACCTCGCGGGCGCCTTCCATGCTTTGCAACGTAATCCGCGCGCCGAGCGAAATCAGAACCGGCGGCGTGTCCCCGATGGGAGAGCCATTGGCGATATTGCCCCCGATCGTGCCCATGTTGCGCACCTGCCATCCGGCAATGCGATCCCAATATTCCGACAGATGCGGCAGGGCCTCTCTGATCACATTTTCGGCCTCGGAATAGGTGACACCGGCCCCGATGCTGAGCATATCCGCGCCAACATCGATGGTTTTCAACTCTTCCAGATGGTTGATGAACACGACCGGCGAAATCGGTTTCAGGAACTTGGTCACCCAAAGCCCGACATCGGTCGCCCCGGCCACAATCGTCGCCTCGGGGTATTCGCTCAAAACGGCGGCAAGGTCGGCGGCATCCACCGGCAGGATCGCCATGTCATCCTGCGGGCCAGCCACGATCCGCCCCTGCGCCTGCATCCCGTTCAGAGTTGCCGCAATCGTCTCCCGCTCAACCGACAAGGCATCCCGCGCCGGGCTGCTATAAGAGCCAACCGCCAGCGCCGCCTTGATGATCGGCTCATATCCCGTGCAGCGACACAGGTTCCCCTGCAAGGCCGTCTCGACCTGCCCGACGCTCGGGTCCGAATTTTCCATCCAAAGCGCATACAGCGACATGACGATACCCGGCGTACAGAATCCACACTGGCTGCCGTGGAAATCCACCATCGCCTGCTGCACCGGATGCAATGCGCCACCCTCTCCCCGCAGATGCTCGATCGTCACGATATGACACCCGTTCAACGAGGCCAGGAACCGGATACAGGCGTTGACCGTCTCATATCGCAAGACCCCGTTGGCAAGCCGCCCGACTAGCACCGTACAGGCCCCGCAATCACCTTCGGCACAGCCTTCCTTGGTTCCGGTCAGCCTGCGTTCCAGACGCAGGTAATCCAACAGCGTCAGCGTCGCCTTCGCACCCTCAACGGTGATCTCGGTATCATTGAGAAGAAAGCGAATGTGGTTTTGTTGCGCCATCTGGCCTCCCATTGCGGATTATCGCTCTGCACAGCCCTTGAAGTCTAAGGTCAGCCCGCGCGCGATTAAATGGCGAGCTTTGATAAGTACCTTCAACAATTCCATGATAATGCCAGAACGGCTTTTGGGAAAACGAACAATCCTAAAACCGGCGGCGCCCTCGCGAATCTCGCGCTCCAAGGCTCCCTGCGCCACTTCTTAGGGCATTGAGACGCCAGAAAATCCGTTCAGGGAAGAAAAACAAAAAGGCGCCCTAAGGCGCCTTGTTTATTTGGTCGGAGCGAGAGGATTCGAACCTCCGGCCCCTGCCTCCCGAAGACAGTGCTCTACCAGGCTGAGCTACGCTCCGACCGTGGCGGGTGGATTATACGGCGCTGTCTGCTTTTGCAAGCGTCTTTTCCCCTGAAACGGGGGATTTGTTGGATTCTTTGCATGGTGCGGCTTTGCCTTCAAAGGTGAAGAAAAGAACCGCCCATGACATTTGATTGCGACGACGCAATCAGCGGTTTCCCTCGACCCCGTGAGAGGCCGAGGGAGACACGTCTTAGAGGCTGGCGTCGAGCGCAGCGATCACGGCCGAACCCATTTCCGAGGTCGAAACCGGGGTGCCGCCATCGGCCTGCATCAGGTCGCCGGTGCGCACGCCGTCGGCCAGTACCTTCTCGACCGCGGCTTCGAGGCGATCGGCTTCCGCGCCCTGGTCGAACGAATAGCGCAGCGCCATTGCAAAGCTGAGGATACAGGCACAGGGGTTGGCCTTGCCTTCGCCCGCGATGTCAGGTGCCGAACCGTGTACCGGCTCGTAAAGGGCTTTCGGGCGGCCGTTCGCCATCGGCGCACCAAGGCTTGCCGAGGGCAGCATACCAAGCGAGCCGGTCAGCATCGCGGCACAATCCGACAGAAGATCGCCGAACAGGTTGTCGGTCAGGATCACGTCGAACTGTTTCGGGGCACGCACCAGCTGCATCGCGCCGTTGTCGGCATACATGTGTGACAGTTCCACGTCGGCATAGTCCGCCTGGTGAACCTCGGTGACAACGTCGCGCCACAGGATGCCCGATTCCATCACGTTGGCCTTCTCCATCGAGCAAACCTTGTTGCCGCGGCGCTTGGCCAGTTCGAATGCCGAACGTGCAACACGCTCGATTTCCGACTCGGTGTAACGCTGGGTGTTGATGCCCACGCGCTCGTTGTTCTCGGTAAAGATGCCGCGCGGTTCGCCAAAGTAGGACCCCGAGGTCAGTTCGCGCACGATCATGATGTCGAGACCGGCCACGATGTCTTTTTTCAGCGACGAGAAGTCTGCCAGCGCGTCAAAGCACTGCGCCGGGCGCAGGTTGGCAAACAGGTCCATTTCTTTGCGCAGGCGCAGCAGGCCGCGCTCGGGCTTTACGCTGAAGTCCAGAACGTCGTACTTCGGGCCGCCCACGGCACCCAGAAGAACCGCGTCCACTTCCTGCGCCTTGGCCATCGTGTCGTCATGCAGCGGAACACCGTGCGCGTCATAGGCTGCACCGCCCACGAGGTTTTCGCTCACGTCGAATTTCAGGCCGCGTTTGTCACCGTACCAGTCGATGATGCGTTGCACCTCGGCCATGACTTCGGGGCCGATGCCGTCGCCGGCGAGGATGAGAAGCGAAGGGTTGCTCATGGGTGTGTCGTCCTTGATGAAATTGCTTGGCCTTGCCCTAGCCGGATGGGGCGCAAAGATCAAGAAACGAAGGGCAAAAGCCCCTCTGACAGAAGGTCCCAGACACGCGAAATGCGCGGCGTGTGCCGCATGGCTTCCGGCGCCGTGAGCCAAACCGGCAGGGTGGGCAGCGGATAGTCCGGCAGAATGCGCACCATACCCGGTGTCGTATCCCCCACGTGGGTCTGGCAAAATCCGATCCCGCATCCCGCCCGGATCAGCTCCCAGACCGCGCTCTGGTTGTCCGAACGCACCTTGAACCAGTCCCGCGTCGCCGGCCATCCCTGCTCGCGCATGGCGTGGATGATCACCTCGTTGCGGTCATAGCCCACAAGGTCATGCCGGGTCAGATCGTCAGGCACCTCTGGCAGGCCCATGCGCGCGACATAGTCTTCGGTGGCATAGAACCCCAGCGGAATATCCCCAAGGTGGCGGGTGATCGTATCAAGCTGGGTCGGGCGATACATGCGCACCGCGATGTCGGATTCGCGAAACAGGAGGTTCTCGGTCTCGTCCGTTGCCACAAGATCTATGCGGATATGCGGTTCCTTGCGGCGAATGTCGCCGATGATCCACGGCAGTACGTGATGCGACATGAACACGCTGGCCGTGATCCGCACATCACCCTCCAGCGCCTCGCGCGCACCGGCCGCCCTTATGCCGATCCGGCGCACCGCCTCCTGCATGTCGCGGGCCGATGCCGCCATGTCCTGCCCAAGCGGCGTAAGGTGCAGCCCCCGGGCGTGGCGGTGAAACAGTTCCACTTCCAGCTCCGCCTCAAGGCTGCGGATGTGCCGCCCCACCGTCGGCTGGCTCGTGCGCAGGGCCTTGGCTGCGGCAGAAAGCGATCCGGTTTCGGCCACGGCAAGAAAAGACTGCACAAGCGACCAGTCGAGAGAGGCAAGTTTATCCATTCAAAAATGAATACCATACGTAAGAAATTTGCCAATTTATATTTGGCTGTGAACACCTCATTCTCTCCATGACCCCAAGACACATGGAGGACACCATGACAAAATCCGTACTCATCCTCGGCGGCTCTGGTCGCTTTGGCAGCAACGCCACCCGCGCTTTTTCAGCGTCGGGATGGGATGTTCACCAATTCGACCGCGACCACGACACCCTCATCACCGCAGCGCAGGGCAAGGACGTGATCGTTGCCGGCTGGAACCCGGCCTATCCCGATTGGGCAAGGCAGGTGCCCAAGCTCCACGCCGAGATCATCCGCGCCGCCAAGACATCGGGCGCAACCGTGATCGTGCCGGGCAACGTCTATGTCTTCGGGCCGGACGCGGGCATGCCGTGGGACGAACACACCGCCCATCGCGCCACCAACCCGCTGGGGCGTCTCCGCATTGAGATGGAACGCGCCTACCGAGAAAGCGGTGTGCAGGTGATCCTGCTGCGGGCAGGGGATTTCCTCGATACCGAAGCCTCGGGCAACTGGTTCGATCGGATCATCACCAAGCCGCTTGCCAAGGGCAGGCTGACCTATCCCGGCCGCCTTGATGCACCCCATTCCTGGGCCTATCTGCCCGATCTGGCTCGTGCTGCCGTCGCCTTGGCCGAAAAACGCCACGACCTTGCGCAATACGAAGATGTTCCCTTTCCCGGCTACACCCTGAGCGGCGCCGAGATGGCACAGGCGATCTCCAGGGCCACCGGCCAGACCGTCCGCGCCAAGACCATGAACTGGCTGCCCCTGAGGCTTGCCGCTCCGTTCTGGGCGATGGGGCGCTGCCTGCTCGAGATGCGCTATCTCTGGAACCTGCCGCACGCGCTGGACGGTACGCGGTTCAACACTCTGTTGCCCGACTTTCAGCCAACCCCGCGCGACGAAGCCCTGCGCATGGCAACGGCCCACACCCGCATCACGCCCGCTCACATCTCAAGATCAACCCAGACCAGCCGGTGACGGCTCGCTGCTGCGACATCCACTCCACTCCCGCTGGGTGGCCAGTAAACCCCGCTGGCCACCACGGTGACCCCGGCCGAGGGCAGCAGGTAACTCACGCGCAGATCGCCCGGTATCGGCTCGGGCCAATCAACCGTCACCAGCCGTCCGTCCGCGCCGCGGGGTTCCGGGTCTTGCAATCGCGCGTCCTGTAACAGCCCGCGCATCACCTCGCGCCTGCCTTCGCCACGCTCGGGATCAACATTGCCAACCCCCGCAATCACAAAGGGCGGCTCTGGCGCCGCGCCGACCTCTCCATCCAACACCCGCTGCCACAGCCGCACCTCATCGGCATTGCGCAACCCGTTGCGATCCTCCGGGCCGTCAAACACCGGCGGCGTTGCGTGAAACACCAGCAACGACAATACCCCACCCGGCGTCTCAACCGGCACCACCCAATGGCCTACGGAACTCAGCCGCTGAACCTCCCAAGCGGTTTGGGAAGGAAACGGCGCACCTTCCACCAAGGGCATCTCCGCCCCCGGCAGATCACGCCACAACATCGCGCCAAAGTCCTGAACCCCGTCCCGCACAACCGGCCAGCGCGACAAGACCGCCATCCCGCGTTGCCCCGCGAAATATCCGAACCCCTGTGCATCCGCCGGCCCACCCGTGCGCCTGTCACCATTCAAATCCATCCCCGTCGCCATGCCCGTATTGGGGCGCAGCGCGAACATATGGTCATACGTCGTGCCTTCGGCCGCCATCACGTCCCGCAAGGCCCCCAGCCCGCGCAAACCGTGGTCATAATCCACTCCCTGCAACACCAGCACATCCGGCCCGCCCTCGGCCACCACCTGCGCCACCGCCCGTGCCTGCGCATCCCCCTTCAGGATGTCCCGCAGCATCAGCCCCGGCCCCTTGCGCCCCATTTCCACATGAAAGGTCGCAACGCGCACAACATCCGCCCCGACAAGGCCGGGCAGCATCAGGAACAGACACAGAAGAAGAATCAGGCCGTTTGAATGGCCTCTGCCGCCGCATAGGCGCGACGCCGGTTTTCGCCGATCAACTCGGCCACGCGGATCATTGCCATGCCCCGCATGATCAGGCTTGCCGGGATAAAGGCCCATGCGCTCATCGTCCAGATCAGGGTCATCGGATCATCCAGATGCACGGGATCCACAAGGTCCGACATCATCTGCACGATCGCCGGGATCAAGAATGGCATCAGAAACCCTAACGCGATGTTAAGACGTCCATCACGTTGCAGGCGCGGCAAGACATCGCCACCCGCCGTCGGATCAAACAGCGGCAGGTTTACCCAGACATTGAAGGCACCGTTGCGCGCAGGCCAGCCAAGGATACGCACGAAGAAAAAGAACACCGTCAGCGTGATCAGCGAGATCAGGTAGGACATGCCAGAGGCCGTCCGGACCTCGGCGATCAATGCGGGCGACGCATTGTCCGGCATCATGATCACCATCAGGCGGACCGGTGAATAGGGGAAATCGATCCAGTTCCCGACAATCACGCCAAGCGTCCGCAGGAAACTCGTCAGCGCGTTGGGCTCGAACTGGCCGCGCGCGATCACCGACAGGGTGAACACCGTCATGAAGATCGAAACAAACCGCAGCCTGTTGAACGGCGGCGCATAGCGGAATTCAACGATGCTGGGATAGGTGGCGAAGTATTCAAAGAAGACCAGTGCGCCGGCAAAGATCGAGAACAGGACAACGATATGGATCACATCGGTGCTGACATTGGGCAGAATCAGCGCGGGGGTCGCCACCAGAAGCGACATCAACACCGCACGCGTCAGCGCACTAATCAGCTTTGCGACCACTGCTCTCTTCCTTTCAAACTGGACTGTCACGATACATTGCCGCGATCTTTTTCCAACTTGATACCGTCTGCTCGGACGGTTGCCTCATTTCTGCCTCAATCTTGCATCCAATGTAGCAGGTTCTCAAGCAAATGTTTGCCAAAGCTCTGAAATCCTTGGCAAAGCTGGAAAACTGGTGCGCGTTTGCACCAACTTTTCCGGAAAATTGTCAATTTCCCCAAGGCTCTACAAGATATTGTGGGGGTGGAATCCCCTGTTCACTAGGCATCCCGGGGGGCAAAACCGGGGGTATGTGGGGGGTGTTCAAAAGAAAACGGGCCGCCCGAATGGGGCGGCCCGCCTTATTTCTGCCACATTCCTTTGGGGTCAGACCCAGGGGCGTGCGGCCGATGCCTTGGCTTCGAACGCGTCGATCGCCTCGGCTTTTTCCATGGTCAGACCGATGTCATCCAGACCGTTCAGCAGGCAGTGCTTTTTGAACGCGTCAACTTCGAAGGCGATGGTGGTGCCGTCCGAAGTGGTGATTTCCTGCGCTTCCAGGTCCACGGTCATGCGGGCGTTGGCGCCCTTTTCCGCGTCGGCCATCAGGATGTCGACCTGCTCTTGCGGCAGGACGATCGGCAGGATGCCGTTCTTGAACGAGTTGTTGAAGAAGATGTCGGCAAACGAGGTCGACACGATGCACTTGATGCCAAAGTCGGCAATCGCCCAGGGCGCGTGCTCGCGCGAGGAACCACAGCCAAAGTTGTCACCGGCGATCAGGATCTCGGCGTCGCGGTACTGCGGCTTGTTCAGCACGAAATCGGGGATTTCGGTGCCGTCGCGGTTGAAGCGCATTTCATCAAACAGGTTCGCGCCAAAGCCGGTGCGTTGGATCGACTTCAGGAACACCTTGGGGATGATCATGTCGGTGTCGATGTTCACCAGCGGCATGGGCGCGGCGATGCCGTGCAGTTTTTCGAATTTTTCCATTGTGCTGGCTCCTTACATCAGCTCGCGAACGTCGGTGAGTTTGCCGGTCAACGCGGCAGCGGCGGCCATGCCCGGCGACACGAGGTGCGTACGGCCCTTATAGCCCTGACGTCCTTCGAAGTTCCGGTTCGAGGTCGAGGCGCAACGCTCGTTTTCCGAAAGCTGGTCGGGGTTCATCGCAAGGCACATCGAACAGCCCGCAAGGCGCCATTCGAAACCGGCGTCCTTGAAGATCTCGGCCAGACCTTCTTCTTCCGCCTGCGCACGAACGAGGCCCGAGCCGGGAACGATCATGGCACGGATGCCTTCCTTGATCTTCTTGCCCTTAACGATCTCGGCCACGGCGCGCATGTCTTCGATACGGCCGTTGGTGCAGGAACCGATGAACACGGTGTCGATCTCGATCTCGTCCAACTTCTGACCGGGGGTCAGGCCCATGTACTCGATCGAACGGCGGGCCGCTTCGACCTTGCCGCCTTCGAAATCTTCGGGCGAGGGCACAACACCGGTGATCGGCAGCACGTCCTCGGGCGAGGTGCCCCAGGTCACAACCGGCTCGATCTCTTCACCCTTCAGGGTGACAACCTTGTCGAAATGCGCGCCCTCATCGGTGAACAGGGTCTTCCAGTACTCGACAGCCTGCTCCCAAGCGCCACCTTTCGGTGCGTGCGGGCGGCCTTTGCAGTACTCAAACGTGGTCTCGTCCGGCGCGATCAGGCCCGCGCGGGCACCGCCTTCGATCGCCATGTTGCAGACGGTCATGCGGCCTTCCATCGACAGATCACGGATCGCTTCACCGCAATACTCGATGACATAGCCGGTGCCGCCACCGGTGCCGGTCTCGCCGATCACCGCGAGCGTGATGTCCTTGGCGGTCACACCCGGCTTGAGCTTGCCGGTGATCTCGACCTTCATGTTCTTCGATTTCTTCTGGATCAGGGTCTGGGTCGCCAGAACGTGTTCCACTTCCGACGTCCCGATACCATGCGCCAGGGCACCAAAGGCGCCGTGGGTCGCGGTGTGGCTGTCACCGCAAACAACGGTCATGCCCGGCAGGGTCCAGCCGTTTTCCGGGCCAACGATGTGCACGATGCCCTGACGCACGTCCGACACCGGATAGTAGTGCACGCCGAATTCCTTGGCGTTCTTGTCGAGCGCCTCGACCTGGATGCGCGACTCTTCGGTCATCTGCGCCGGGTCTTCACGGCCTGCGGTGGTCGGCACGTTGTGGTCCGGAACCGCGATGGTTTTCTCGGGCGCGCGTACTTTGCGGCCCGCCATGCGCAGACCTTCAAAGGCCTGCGGCGAGGTTACTTCGTGTACCAGGTGGCGGTCGATATACAGAAGGCAGGTGCCGTCTTCCGCTTCATGCGCAACATGCGCATCCCAGATCTTGTCATAAAGGGTCTTGGGGGACATGGGTCCTCTCCGATTTGTTTAGAATGGCTGTGTGGCTTGCAAATCGGGCACGCCAAAAGGCGCGCCGGCGCGCTCATAGCGCGGCGATGACAGTCTTGCTCTGACCATGAAAGCGCCAGGGCAGAAAGGCGCGGTCGGCAATGTCATAGATGCGTTTCATGCGCCCGACATACACCTCGAATCGCTTTCCATCAAGTCAACTTGCCTGCCTCATCGAAATCACCCGTCGGCGCCTTCGGATTTCCAGTGGTCGGTTGATGATTGCCGCAAGCCGCCCACCCGTGCATGATGAGGGCAATGGCAGACGAAGAGACAACCCAGGCGGAATCGCAAACCACCCTTGAACAGGCAACCGATGCCCCTGCGGAGGCAGTCGAACAGGATGCCCAGGAAATCGCGCTAAGCGTCTGGGATCAGACCCTGACCTTCCTCGAAGGGCTGTTGCGCCCATGGAATGCCTATCAGGTGGCCATCGCACTGGCCGTCCTCGCGGTGTCGCTTCTCTTGGCCCGGATCATCAAACCCCGGTTTTATGAGTGGATGCGCGCGCGCGAGGATTGGCCCAAGTGGCGTTATCGCTACATGCTGATGCTGCACAGGCGTCTGGCGCTTGTGGTGTTCGTTGTATTGATCTGGTCAATTGTCTGGATCATGCGCGAGGTCACCTGGCCAAGCCGCTCCTACCTTCTCGGGGTTCTCGCCAATCTGTCGACGGCCTGGCTGGTTGTGGTGCTTGTCGTCCGTCTGGTCTCGAATTCGTTCCTGCGGGCGATCCTGCGCTACGGCGCATGGGCTTGGGTCACCATCTCGATCCTTGGCCTGTCCCAGGAAACCATGCAGTTGATGGATCATGCCGCCATCGAGATCGGGGAAACCCGCATCTCGCTTTGGGTGGTGGCACAGGCGGCTGTGATGCTGGGCCTGACCTTCGCGCTTGCCCGGTTCCTGTCCACCCAATCCGCCACGTCGATCCGCAACAACGAAGACATTTCACCGTCTATGCAGGTGCTCTTCGTCAAGTTCCTGCAAGTGGTACTTTACGGAATCGCCTTCGTGGTCGGCCTGCGCATCGTCGGTTTTGATCTGCGTGGCCTTGCCTTCATGTCCGGCTTTATCGGTGTCGGCCTTGGTTTCGGTCTACAAAAGGTGGTTTCGAACCTTGTGTCCGGCATCATCATCCTGCTCGACAAGTCGATCAAACCCGGCGACGTGATCTCGCTTGGCGAAACCTTCGGATGGATCAATTCACTTGGCGCCCGCTATGTCAGCGTCGTTACCCGCGATGGCCGCGAATACCTCATTCCGAACGAAGACCTGATCACGGGGCAGGTGGTGAACTGGTCTCATACCGATGCCTATGTGCGGCTCGACATCTATTTCGGGACTTCATATGGCGACGATCCGCATGTCGTTCGCAAACTGGCGATCGACGCCGCCAAAAGCGTGGACCGTGTCCTGAGTTTCCCCAAGACACCAGTCTGCCACATCGTTGGCTTTGGCGACAGTTCGGTTGATTACATCCTTCGCTTCTGGATCGAAGATCCGACTGGCGGCCTGACCAATATCCGCGGCAACGTCTATCTCGCGCTTTGGGATGCTTTCCACGAAAATGGGATCTCCTTGCCCTTCCCGCAGCGCGAAGTGCGCATGCTTCAGGACGGCGACCCGCCCCCACTGGCCGACTGACACCCCTGTGGCAGGAACACCACAATCCTGCGTGAGCGCCATTGAGCAGCCCCATAAGCGATGCTATCTTGAAAGCATGCCCAGCACCGGGGCGTTGCGGTGCGTTGCAAGGAGGGCAGATCTCTGTCTCTGAATTCTGACGTGGCACATGATGCTACTCCCAACTCCGAAACCAACGGAGTTCAGGCCGAAGCGACAAGCGAAGCATTGCTTGCTCGGGTCCTTTCCTCGCTCGAAGATGACAAAGCCGAAGACATCGTTCAGGTCGACCTGCGCGGCAAGTCGTCCATGGCGGATTACATGGTGATCTGCTCTGGTCGCTCCTCGCGTCAGGTGGCGGCGATTTCGGAAAAGCTCATCGAGCGCGTGAAGCAGGACTTCAATCGAATCTCTAAGGTCGAAGGTAAAGAGACCGGCGACTGGGTTCTGATTGATACGGGCGATGTGATCGTTCACGTGTTCCGTCCCGAGGTTCGCGAATTCTATCAGCTCGAAAAGATGTGGCTGCCGGGCGGTACCGCCTGATCCATTAACTTTCGGGCCAGGAAGGGCCACGGGTGAAACATGCCTTTGCGGGTGCATATCTGCGCCGTGGGACGGCTGCGCGCCGGTCCCGAGCGCCAACTCCTTGACGATTATCTTTCACGGTTTGACAAGACGGGCCGGGCCTTGGGTCTCGGCCCTGTTGCCGTTCACGAGGTCGAAGACAAGAAAGGTGGCGGCATGGCCGCCGAGGCTACGCTCCTGTCCGGTGTCATCCCGAAAGGGGCCGTGATCTGCGCCCTCGATGAGCGCGGCAAGCTGATGTCCTCTCCCGACTTCGCCAACATGATGGCGGGGTGGCGGGACGAAGGTAGGGGCGACCTCGCTTTCGTCATCGGTGGCGCGGATGGAATTGATCCCTCGTTGCGATCGCAGGTCGATGCCAAGCTCAGTTTTGGTAAGATGGTTTGGCCACATATGCTGGCGCGCGTCATGCTGAGCGAACAGCTTTATCGCGCGGCCTCGATCCTCGCAGGCTCTCCCTACCACCGCGTCTGACCAATCTCTCCAATTGAAATCTTCATGAAACGTCAATCCGTGCGATGCGTTAACCGTCCGATTTTCGGCATCCATACCGTCGCAATGCCGACGTAATACCGACGTGGCACCGACAGGGGTTTTTGACCTTAACCTTGGTAAACCTCAAAGCGGATCTTGGAACAGCGCATTGCGTGATTGCGAGGCAAATTCGCGCCGCCAAAGCACGAAAACCGTTAACAAAGAGGCCGCAATCAACGCTGACGCACCAAAAAGCCAGGCCGCCGAAGCCAGCCCAAAATAAACCGACCGCATCGCCCTGTTGAAGCTGCGAGCGGCCGTAATATTGATCTCGGATGCTTGCATGGCACGCGGAATGGCCGCCGCGTCTTCAGGGTCGTTTGGAACCGCGGACATCACCACGGAACAATAGCCGAAGAGCCTGTGAGCCCACACAAATTTCAGAAATGAGTTCGCCACGAACAGGACCATGAGGACGAGCTTTACCTCGATGACAAAGGCAGGGGCGCTCACCAGAGTTAGGTCGCTTGCCACCCCTGCGAGGCGCTCTGTATTGCCAATCAGGGCAAGCCCGCCGCCGATGGCGATCATGGTCGTGGACGCGAAAAACGCCGTTCCCTGACGTAGGTGCCCAAGCATTTGGGCGTCAAACATCCTTGGATTGCGGTGGACGAACTGGATCATCCACTCTTTTCGGTATTTGACCATCAGAAATGACAGAGATGGGTGCATCTTTGGAGGATTTTCAATAAAAAACCCAATCCCCAGCCACAGAAGGCAAAGCATTGAAACTGCAATGAAATCCATTGCGGAGAAAAGTGAAAGTCGGTCCATCCAGATCATGATTGGACACTAACGACTTTGCTCCGGGCTTGCCAGAGGTAAGAATTGGTTATATTTCCTTACCAATCTATGAGTGAGGAGTGCGCCCCATGGAGATGCCAGCCCCGGATCCAACGATCCTTGCCCGCAAGTCCCGTATCGTGGCCCGCCTGCGTTCTGTCTTGCCGACCGACGCAGTGGTTGAAGACGAGATAGAAACCCGTGCCTATGAGTGCGATGCGTTAACCGCATACCGGTGCCCCCCTCTTGCAGCCGTGCTGCCCGCAACAACACAAGAGGTCTCGGAAATTCTTAAGATATGCCACGAAGAAGGTGTTCCCGTCGTGCCCCGCGGTGCCGGCACCTCTTTGGCGGGCGGGGCCTTGCCAACGGCCGATTCGGTTATTCTCGGTGTTGCCCGAATGAACGATGTTCTCGAAGTCGACTACGACAACCGCTTTATCCGTGTTCAAACCGGACGCACGAACCTGAGTGTTTCAGGTGCGGTAGAGGAAGAGGATTTCTTCTATGCGCCTGACCCGTCGTCCCAGCTGGCCTGCGCCATTGCTGGCAATATTGCGATGAACTCTGGCGGGGCGCACTGTTTGAAGTACGGCGTGACGACGAACAACCTCATGGGCGTGAAGATGGTAATGATGGATGGCGAGATCGTTGAAATTGGCGGCGCGCACCTTGATGCTCAAGGCCTTGATCTGCTTGGTGTCATTTGTGGCTCCGAAGGACAGCTTGGCGTCGTGACCGAGGCTACGCTGCGGATTCTTCGCAAACCCGAAGGCGCGCGTCCGGTACTTATGGGGTTTGATAGCAATGAAGTTGCCGGTCAATGCGTTAGCGACATCATCAAGGCGGGTATCTTGCCCGTTGCCATTGAGTTCATGGATCGCCCCTGTATCCGCGCGACCGAGGCATTTGCCGGTGCGGGTTATCCTGATTGCGAGGCGCTGCTGATCGTCGAGGTGGAGGGCAGCGACCAGGAAATCGATGCACAGCTTGAGCGCATCGTCGCAATTGCGAAGACCCACAATCCGGTCGAACTGCGCGAAAGCGGCTCGGCAGACGAAAGCGCGCGCATCTGGCTTGGCCGCAAATCCGCCTTTGGCGCGATGGGGCAGATCAACGACTACATGTGCCTTGATGGAACCATTCCTGTCAGCCAGCTGCCTTTCGTCCTGCGCCGAATCGGTGAATTGTCGAAGGACTATGGTCTTGATGTGGGTAACGTGTTTCACGCCGGCGATGGCAACATGCACCCTCTCATTCTGTTTGATGCAAACAAACCCGGAGATCTCGAGAAGTGCGAAGCCTTTGGCGCCGACATCCTGCGCCTGTGTGTTGAGGTCGGCGGCTGCCTGACGGGCGAACACGGGGTCGGGATCGAAAAGCGCGATCTGATGGTGGACCAGTACGCCCCTGAAGATCTCGACATCCAGATGGCGATCAAGGACGTGTTCGATCCCAAATGGCTTTTGAATCCGGCCAAGGTTTTTCCGCTGGCATCCAGTGAAACGCGGCGTATTGCGGCGGAATAGAGACACATGAACATGATCAAACCAGAAAACGAAGCGGCTTTGGCCGAGTGTATAGCCTCTGCGAATGGCCCCTTGCGGATCATCGGCGGTGGCACCCGCCCGATTGGCGATCCCGTGGAAGGCGAGGTTCTTTCGGCATCCGGAATGTCGGGCGTGACGCTCTATGAACCCGGCGCATTAACTATTGTTGCCAAGGCCGGGACGCCCGTCAGCGAGATCGAAGACACGCTTGCAGCCGAAGGCCAGCGGCTTGCCTTTGAACCGATGGACCATCGCGCACTGCTTGGAACGTCCGGTACTCCCACGATCGGAGGTGCGGTTGCGGGGAATGTGTCTGGCCCTCGCCGTATACAGGTGGGTGCCTGCCGGGATTCCCTTCTCGGTGTGCGCTTTGTTGACGGCATGGGGCGTGTCCTGAAAAACGGCGGTCGGGTCATGAAGAACGTGACCGGCTATGATCTGGTCAAGCTCATGGCGGGAAGCCGGGGAACACTGGGCGTGCTGACCGAAGTGTCTCTGAAGGTTCAGGCCATTCCAGAGACCGAAGCGACCCTCGTTGCGCCAGAGCTTGATCTGGGGAATGCCATTTCCGCCTTGTCCAAGGCATTGGGCTCGCCATTCGACCTGACCGGTGCAGGCATTGGGGCTGACGGGCGCGCGATGATACGCCTTGAAGGTCTGGCACGGTCCGTTTCCTATCGCGTGCAACAGCTTCAGTCTTCGATCTGCGATGGCTGGCAGTTGGTGGAAGGCGAGCAAAGCGCGATGCTCTGGAAGGCGCTCAAGAACCTGGATGCGTTCAGCGGACAAGACGGTTTCGTCTGGCGGGTCTCTGTAAAGCCGAGCGATGGCCCCGAAGTCATTCAGGCGCTTGGTGCCCCACGTTCGATCTTTGATTGGGGCGGCGGTCTGATCTCGATTGCAACCGATGATCCGGACTTGCCGGTTCGCGATGTCGTGGCTTCACTTGGTGGGCACGCCACTCTTGTGCGTTCTGTGGGGCAATCCCAGCACAAACCACCAGCCTTTCACCCCGAGCCCGCGCCGCTTGCTTTGCTTTCCCAAGGCATCCGCGACAAGTTTGATCCGCGCGGCATCCTCAATCCGGGCCTGATGGGATAATACGATGCAGACGACATTTACCGAAGACCAGTTGAAGAACCCCGGCACGCAGCGCGCCAACGAAATCCTGCGTGCCTGCGTGCACTGCGGTTTTTGCACGGCCACATGCCCGACCTATCAAGTGCTGGGAGACGAACTCGATAGCCCGCGGGGACGGATCTACCAAATCAAGGATATGCTCGAAAACGAGCGTGACCCCGATCCGAAAACCGTGAAACACATCGATCGCTGCCTGTCGTGCCTTGCCTGCATGACAACCTGTCCGTCTGGCGTTCACTATATGCACCTGGTGGATCATGCGCGAGAGTACATCGAAGATCGCTACAAACGGCCATTCATGGACCGCGCGTTGCGTTGGGTTCTGGCCCGCATCCTGCCCTACCCGAAAAGGTTCCGTCTCGCGCTTCTCGGCGCAAAGATCGGCCGCCCCTTCGCCTTCCTTATGCCGGATGCGCGGTTGAAGGCGATGCTGGCCATGGCGCCAAAGCACATTCCGCCAGTGAGCCGAAATGACGATCCCCAAAGCTTTTCAGCCACGGGTGCCCGGAAAATGCGTGTCGCCCTGATGACGGGCTGCGCGCAAAAGGCGCTGAACACCGATATCAACGACGCCACGATACGCCTGTTGCGGCGGCTGGGCTGCGAAATCGTCGTGGCCAAGGGGGCGGGGTGCTGTGGTGCGCTGACCCATCACATGGGTAGAACAAGCGAAAGCCATGCCTCGGCCGCCAAGAATATCAAAGCGTGGTGTTCCGAAATAGATGGCGAAGGCCTGGATGCGATTGTCATCAATACGTCGGGCTGTGGCACGACGGTCAAAGACTATGGCCACATGTTCCGCAATGATCCCCTAGCGGCGGATGCGGAACGCGTAAGCGCCTTGGCAATGGATGTTTCGGAACTCCTGATGAAGCTTGAGATGCCGGAAGGCGAGACAAAGGACACCGTGGTCGCCTATCACGCGGCGTGTTCGCTGCAACATGGCCAGCAGATCAAGACCTATCCCAAGGATCTGTTGAAGCTTGCGGGCTTTACGGTTGTCGAACCCGCTGACAGCCATCTTTGCTGTGGCTCGGCGGGAACCTACAACCTGATGCAGCCCGAGATTTCGGGCCAGCTCAAGGAACGCAAAGTGCGCACCCTTGAGGCGCGAAACCCCGACATCATCGCAGCAGGCAACATTGGCTGCATGATGCAGATTGGTTCGGGTACCGAGGTGCCGATCGTGCACACGGTCGAGCTATTGGATTGGGCAACAGGTGGCCCACAACCGCCCGCATTGACCGAGGAAGGCAAGCGCACGCCGGACATCCCGATCCTGCGCTGACAGTCCAAACCGCCCGCAGATTGCGCAGTTCCTGCCCAAGTTTTGCCCTCTCCCCTTGTTAGGAAGAGGGTGACACAAGGGATGAACATGCTGCGAAATCTTCTTTTTCTGTTTGCATTCATGGGGCTGGCCCAGACCGCGCTCGCGGATTCAAAGGGGCTGCGCCAAATGACAACCGGGGATGACATCCGTGGTTGGCAGGCAGTGGGCCGTCTGGAGATTGGCGGGAAGGGGTTTTGCACCGGGGCATTGATCGCGCCGGACCTTGTTTTGACAGCCGCCCATTGCCTGTTCGACAAGGCGAGCAAACGTCGTATCGACCACAACCGGATCGAGTTTCGTGCCGGTTGGCGCAACGGCAGGGCCGAGGCCTATCGCAGTATTCGACAGGCCGTGGTCCACCCCGATTTCGAAATGAAACGGGATGGGGCGTTGCCGGACGCTGATGATCTGGCGCTCCTGCAGCTTTACCATCCGATCCGCACGACGGCCATCAGGCCCTACAAAACCTCCGTCGGTTTGCGTCGTGGCGATCGTGTTGGTGTTGTTTCCTATGCCCATGACCGTGCCGAGGTGCCCTCGATCCAGGAAGGGTGTGAGTTTCTCGGCCATGAAAAAGGTCTTGTCGTGACCTCGTGCAACGTCGATTTCGGCAGCAGCGGCGCCCCGATCTTTTCCTTTGAAAGCGGTGAGCCGCACATCGTTTCCGTTGTCTCGGCCAAGGCGGATCTGAATGGACAGCCCGTGGCTCTTGGGATGCCTTTGCGTGAACCCTTGCAGCTCTTGCTCGAGGTGATGCAGATGTCTTCCGGACACTTCGTTTCGTCGCGTGCAACACCTGGTCAGGGTCGCACGACCTTGAGTGCAAAGTTTGTGCGACCATGAAAACCATCCTGCGAATTCTGTGCCTGTTTTCGATGGCCCTTGCCTCTCAGGCCAGCGCCGAGGAAACCCTGCGTGCCTTGAAAAGCCGCGGAGAGTTGATTGGATGGGAAGCCGTCGGGCGTGTCGACCTGCGGGGAGAGGGTTACTGTACCGGTGCCTTGATCGCCTCCGATCTGGTTTTGACGGCAGCGCACTGTGTATTTGAACGCAAGACCGGCAAACTCCTAGACGCGGGCAGTATCCGTTTCAATGCAGGGTATGTGTCGGGGGCGTCCTTCGCGGCACGCGGCGTGAACAGGGTGGTCGCCAATGCCCGTTACGTCCCAAGTCGGGATGGAAAGATTTCCGGCAACATGATGCTCCATGATGTGGCTCTATTACGGCTGGATTCGCCCATTTCACCCAGCGAAGCCAACCCGTTTGCGATCTACTCGGATCCGCGTCCTGGCGAAAAGGTTTCGGTTCTGAGCTACGGCAGAGGACGCAGCGAACACCTGTCCTGGCAAAGGGATTGCGGGCTTCTCAGCCGCGGCCGTGGCCTCATGACGTTTGATTGCAATGTCACCTACGGCTCATCGGGGGCACCGGTCTTTGCCCGATACGGCGATCGTGTGCGTATCCTGTCGCTCGTGTCGGCGATGGATAAGGATGCCCAGGGCCAGACGATCGCCTTTGGCATGGAACTGCCCGCGGTTGTCGCGGAACTGAAGCGCCGGATGCGCACTGGCGATGCGGCGCCCGTGCGGGTGAATTCAGGTGCCAAGCGCATCAAGATCGGCACCCGCAAGTCGACGACTGGCGCCAAGTTCATCCGGGTCGACTAGGCGAATGATTTTCTCCACTTGAAAACCCCGAAAGCGATCCACACCTAGGTTTCACGGGACGCCGATGATCGGGTCTCGCATAACCCGCCTGTCCCTTTGGGAAGGCACCCACTTTGGTATCGCTCATGATGGAGGATTCCCATGCGTAGCTATGATTTTGCACCCCTATACCGTTCGTCGGTTGGCTTTGATCAACTGGCAAACCTGATGGACCGCGTACTTTCGAACGACGTGTCCCAACCCAGCTATCCCCCCTACAACATCGAGAAAACCGACGATGACGCCTATCGCATTTCGATCGCCGTCGCGGGTTTCTCGGCGGACGATCTGGGGATCGAAGTCAAGGAAAACGCGCTGGTTGTGACTGCGCGCAAGGCCGAAGACGGCAATGAGGCAACCTATCTCCACCGTGGCATCGCCACGCGCGCCTTCGAGCGGCGCTTCCACCTTGCCGATCACGTTCGGGTTGTCGGCGCAAGCCACGAAGACGGCATGTTGCACATTGATCTCGAACGCGAAATTCCGGAAGCTCTCAAGCCGCGCCGCATCGCGATCTCCAGCGGCAAGCAGATCGAAAAAGACGTGGTTGATGCCAAGGCAGTAAACTAGGGTTTTCCGTCAAATACCGCTTTCACATACGCCCCGGGTGCTAAGGCACTCGGGGTATTTGACACCGACAACCAGCCGGGCAGACGCAACCCTGGCATGAGCGTATTTCGTCTCACTACATGTCTCGGTGTAGACAGGCACCCCGTGCCAGAGGTACGTTGACGGTATAGTTAAGTCACCTTTTTCGGGAACTATGCATCATGGTTCACCACGAGTTCTATCCGGATTTCGGCATCAACTATGTCCGTGCCGTCGAACCCTTCACATTGGGAGAGTTGTTCGAATTACTGGTCAAGGCGAATGAGAACCCACAGATTGCCGAGGTATTGGCCCAGCCAACACTACTGGATCTTCGGTTCGTTGATCTTGCCAGTGTCGAGGCACCTGACATTAGACGCCACTTGATGAAGAAGACGTCGCTTGATCCCAGGTTGACACGAATTCCATGTGCTTACCTCGTAAAAGGGATAGCCGGACAGGCCACCCTGCGTATGGCAAATATGTTCGCAGAGCTTTCCGGCCTATCACCAGAAGACCATACGATTGTGACGGAAGACATCAGGCAGGCACTGCATTGGCTTGCCGACTTGACTGGGAAGACCGACGACGACGTGGAAAGCATGGTCGTTCGTTTGTCGCATGAAAGCGTCAAGCTTTTCCCAAGAGCTTGAAAGGCGCCACCCGAATAGACTTCGGACGGCGCCAGATTGGTTAGACACTCATGCAGATGTATTTCATCTCAAGGTAGTCTTCGATGCCATGATGGCTGCCTTCTCGGCCAAGGCCGGATTGTTTGACGCCACCGAAAGGCGCAACTTCGGTCGAGATGATGCCCGTGTTCACACCAACGATGCCGTATTCCAGCGCTTCCGCCACCTTGTAAACGCGGCTCAGGTCCTTGGCATAGAAGTAGGAGGCGAGGCCAAAGATCGTGTCGTTGGCCATCGCGATCACCTCGCCCTCGTCTTCGAACTTGAAGAGTGGGGCAAGCGGGCCAAAAGTCTCGTCGGTGGCAAAGGCCATCTCTGTGGTGGCTCCGGTTACGATGGTCGGCTGGAAGAAGGTGCCACCCAGTTCCGACGGATTGCCGCCCAGGATCACTTCCGCACCCTTGGCGGTTGCATCCGCGATATGTTCCTGAACCTTTTCAACGGCGTCCTGGCTGATCAGTGGGCCGAAGATCGTACCAACTTCAAGGCCGTCGCCGACCTTCATGGCTTCCACGCGGGCCTTCAGCTTTGCGGCAAAGGCATCATAGATGCCGGCCTGTACGTAAATGCGGTTCGCACAGACGCAGGTTTGGCCGTTGTTGCGGAACTTGCACATGATTGCGCCTTCGACTGCCGCATCGAGATCCGCATCGTCAAACACGATGAAAGGCGCGTTACCGCCCAGTTCCATCGAACACTTCATCACGCTGTCGGCGGCTTGGCGCAGCAGGATACGGCCAACTTCGGTAGATCCGGTGAAGGTCAGTTTGCGCACGGCATCGTTCTCGCAGAACTCTTTGCCAATGTCGCTTGCTCGCGACGAGGGTACCACGTTGAAGACGCCAGCCGGGATACCTGCACGTTCTGCCAGAACGCCTAGAACAATTGCTGAAAGCGGTGTTTCTGCGGCGGGGCGTGCGACGAACGCACAGCCGGCTGCCAGTGCCGGACCCGCCTTGCGCGTGATCATCGCGTTGGGGAAGTTCCAAGGTGTGATCGACGCAGCAACCCCGATGGGCTGTTTGATCACGGTGATACGTTTGTCGCGCTGATGGCCGGGGATGGTTTCACCATAGATGCGTTTGGCTTCTTCACCGAAGAACTCGATGAAGGAGGCACCGTAACCGATTTCACCAACCGCTTCGGCCAGCGGCTTGCCCATCTCGGCGGTCAGGATGATACCAAGATCCTGTTGGTTCTCGATCATCAGGTCGAACCATTTGCGCATGACATTGGCGCGTTCCTTGCCGGTCCATTTCGCCCATTCCTTCTGGGCGTTCTGAGCCTGGGCAATGGCGCCGGCAACCTGGGCACGACTCAGATCGGCAACTTCGGCAATCACGTCGCCGCGTGCAGGGTTGGTCACGGCAAAGGTGCCGTTTTCACCGTCGACCCATGCACCGCCGATATAGGCGCGGGTTTCGAGAAGGGTGGGGTCGCTCAAAAGCGATTTCAGATTGGTAACGGTATCAAGCATAGTGGCCTCCCGGGATTCCTCTCGCGCAACAAATACATTTGATCATATTGTTGTCTAGCACTCTTTGTGAGTCCAGATAATAATTAACATGTTAGGTAAATTGATGCAACTGGATGATGCCTATGCCAATGCTGCCTATATCGAGGGGAGCGACGCCTTTCCCGCCCGTTGGTCCGCCGATGCGCAGGCTTATAGAGCGGCACCTGTTGCACATGCCGAAATAGACGTGAAATACGGGGCCGGTGATCGGCAAGTGTACGATCTGTTTCACCCGGATGGCCCTTCATGCGGACTGTTGCTCTTTGTTCACGGCGGATATTGGCGGGCCTTCGACAAATCGTCATGGTCGCATTTGGCGGAAGGGATGCGAGCGAGGGGGTGGACCGTGGCCATGCCCAGCTACGATCTCTGCCCTGCCGTGGGCATCCCCGATATCACCCGTCAGATCGCTGAGGCGACGACGCATGCCGCCCAACGCATCGCGGGGCCAATTTGCCTTGCTGGCCATTCGGCTGGCGGGCACCTCGTGGCGCGCATGGCCTGCGAGGGTGTCCTTCCCAAAGACATCGCCGCGCGCCTGCAAACGGTATTGCCGATTTCGCCCCTTTCAGACCTGCGCCCCTTGATGTTGACCTCAATGAACGCAGATTTCGGTCTGGATGAAGAGACCGCCAAAGCCGAAAGCCCGATCTTCGGGAAACCGGTTTCCGGGGCGAAAGTGATTGTTTGGGTCGGGGCGGACGAACGCCCTGTCTTTATTGAACAGGCGCAATGGCTGTCAGAGGCGTGGCACACGGACCTGCATATCGAGAAGGGCCGTCACCACTTTGACGTGATTGATGCTCTCGCCGATAGAGGAAGTGAAATGGTTGGTCTGCTGAGCCAATCTGCATAGAAAAACGCCGCCTCCCCAAGGAGGCGGCGTTTCATCAGTTACGCGGTTTCGCTGTCTTCCGGTTCCAGCTTGTCCTGAGTCCGGGTTTCGAAATCTTCGGCGTCGTGACGTTCACGCAGCTGCTTGTCGAGATCACCCCAAGAGCGATTGACCATAACCCCGCGCTTGACAGCGGGGCGATCGTTGATGGCTTTGGCCCAGCGTTGGACGTGTTCATAGCTCTCCACGTCCAGGAACTCGGCCGCATCATACAGGCGGCCCAGTGCCAACGCCCCGTACCACGACCAGATCGCGATATCGGCGATCGAATACTCGTCGCCCGCCATATAGGTGTTCTCGGCCAGATGGCGGTTGAGTACATCCAGCTGACGCTTGGTTTCCATTGCGAACCGGTCAATCGGATACTGCCACTTCTCTGGCGCATAGGCATAGAAGTGACCAAATCCGCCGCCCAGGTAAGGCGCGCTGCCCATTTGCCAGAACAGCCAGGACATCATCTCGGTGCGCTTGGCAGGATCTTCCGGGATGAAGGCGCCGAATTTCTCGGCAAGGTACAGAAGGATCGCACCGGATTCGAACACGCGGGTCGGGGGCGTGGTCGAATGGTCCATCAGTGCAGGGATTTTCGAGTTCGGGTTCACATCCACGAAACCGCTGCCAAACTGGTTGCCATCGCCGATGTTGATGAGCCAGGCATCGTATTCCGCATTCGCATGTCCCGCGGCCAGCAGTTCTTCGAACAGGACGGTGACCTTCACGCCATTCGGTGTGGCCAGCGAATAAAGCTGGTGTGGGTGCTTGCCGACCTCGAGGTCCTTGTCGTGCGTTGCCCCTGCAATCGGGCGGTTTATGCTGGCGAATTTGCCACCGCTTTCGGAATCCCAAGTCCAGACTTTCGGGGGGGTGTAGGTATCAGTCATAAGAGCGCGCCCTGTAATTGATTTGAACACAATCTAGGGGATACGCCCGAGTTTACTAGGGGGGACATCATGCGAGCCGTGACACAACTTTTCGTGTCCTGGAAATGACAAACCCCCGAAGCAGGGCCTCGGGGGTCGTCTAACTTTTGCGTCAAAGCTGAGAAGAAGTTCTTAGAGAAGACCTTCGCGCTGTGCTTTTTTGCGTGCCAGCTTACGGGCACGGCGAATCGCTTCAGCTTTCTCGCGTGCTTTTTTCTCGGACGGCTTTTCGAAATGTTGCTTGAGCTTCATTTCGCGGAAGACGCCTTCACGCTGCAGCTTTTTCTTCAGGGCACGGAGTGCCTGATCGACGTTATTGTCGCGAACGCTAACCTGCATGTGGTTTTCACCACCTTTCTAAGTTTGTGTTGCAAGGAATTGCAGGAAGCCGCCCTATAGCAAAGCCCCTTGAGTTTGTCTAGTATCCGCGCGAGCGCCAAGGAGTATGCCATGACTACCTCAGATCCCAAAGAAGCCCTGTTGGATGCAGCCCTGCTTCACGTGGTATTCGACGGGTGGAGCGAGGCGACTTTCGACGCGGCCATAGCTGACACCGATATAGATCCCGCGCTGGCGCGGGCCTTGTGCCCACGCGGAGCCGTGGACCTTGCTGTTGCCTACCACAAGCGCGGCGATGCCGAGATGTTGGCACGATTTCATGAGGAAGACCTAGGCACCCTGCGCTACAGCGAAAAGGTTGCGGCTTTGGTACGGTTCCGCCTTGAAGCAGCCGAAGACAAGGAAGCCGTGCGTCGCGGTTCGACACTGTTTTCCTTGCCGCAATATGCGGCGACCGGCGCTCAGCTGATTTGGGATACGTGCGATGCCATCTGGAACGCCCTTGGCGATACCTCGGATGATGTGAACTGGTACACCAAGCGCATGACCCTGTCGGCGGTCTATGGCTCGACGGTGCTCTATTGGTTGGGCGACGAAAGCGAAGGGAACGAGGCGACCTGGGCATTTCTGGATCGTCGGATAGAGAACGTGATGCAGTTCGAAAAAGCCAAGGCCCAGTTCCGCAAGAGCCCACTTGGTAAGTTGGCAGAGGGACCCCTGGGGTTGCTCGGGCGTATCAAGGCCCCAACGGCCCGGACGAATATGCCGGGCCAGTGGAAAAGCTGATCTCTTTCGAAAACTTGGTTCGGACCCGTGCGCAGCGCGTCGCTTTTCGGCGTTTGCCTGCCTGATGCCCGGTGATATGTCTCGTGACAAATCCATGTGGCATTCGAGGAGGGGCAGATGAGCCAGACTATGCGCGCAATCGAGATTACCGAGGCAGGTGGCCCCGAGGTCCTGCAACTTTGCGAGAGACCTGTCCCGACCCCCGGAGCGGGAGAGGTCGTGATCAAGGTGGCCTATGCCGGTGTCAACCGACCCGACGCCCTGCAACGGGCGGGGATGTATGCGCCGCCGCCGACCGCGAGTGATCTGCCGGGGTTGGAAGCCTCTGGCGAGATCGTGGCGATTGGCGAAGGTGTGAGCGAGTGGGAGGTCGGCGACAAGGTCTGCGCTCTCCTGCCCGGCGGCGGCTATGCCGAATATGTTCTGACACCTGCCGCGCACTGCCTGCCCATTCCCGAGGGCATGGGCTTGCGCGAAGCAGCATGTCTGCCGGAAACCTTCTTTACTGTCTGGTCCAACGTGTTCCAGCGCGGCGGCCTTCAGGCCGGAGAGCGGTTCCTGGTGCATGGCGGCTCAAGTGGCATTGGCACAACGGCCATTCAGTTGGCCAAGATTTTCGGCGTCCGCGTGTTCGCGACGGCCGGATCAGACGACAAGTGCGAAGCCTGTCTGAAGCTGGGTGCAGAGCGGGCCATCAACTATCGCGACGAGGATTTTGTCGAAATCCTTCGGGCCGAAGGTGGCGCGAACCTGATCCTTGATATGGTTGGAGGCTCGTATTTCCCCCGCAACATCAAAACCCTGTCAGACGACGGTCGGCTGGTTCAAATCGCCTTTCTGACTGGACCGAAAGTCGAACTGAACTTTGCGCAGATCATGACCCGCCGTCTTACCGTTACGGGCAGTACCCTTCGTCCGCAAAGCGATCTGGCCAAAGCCAAGATCGCCGCTGACCTTCGGGAAAAGGTCTGGCCGCTTCTGGATGCAGGGCGCGTAGCCCCCGTTATGGACAGCGAATTCGCCTTGGAAGAAGCATCGGCGGCCCATGCCCGCATGGAAACCAGCGGTCATATCGGCAAGATCGTCCTGAAAGTTTAAGAAAGTCTTAGAGCAACGCCCTAGCGGCGTTGCTCGTGCTCGTAACGCTGTCTGGCGATTGCCTCGTTCTGTTCGGACTTTTTGTAGTCGAACAGGGACCTCTCAACATAGTCGAGGTGCGCGATCACCGCCGTACGTGCGCCTTCCGCATCCCGGGACTGAAGCGCCGTGTTGATGGCGCGGTGCTGGTCCAGAAGGTCGCCGCGCGTGGTGCGCTGTTTGAACATGATTGAGCGATTGTAGAAAACACCTTCGCGCAGCAGCTGATACATCGACCGCATCATATGCAGCATGATGACATTGTGGCTTGCTTCGATGATGGCGAGGTGAAAGTCCGCATCAAGTTGCGCTTCGTCCGCAGGATTGCGCTTGGCGTGGGCGGCTTCCATCTTGTCAAACACGGCTTGGATAACCGCCAGGTCTGTGTCCGAGGCATAAAGTGCCGCCCTTTCCGCAGCGAGCCCCTCCATGTCGCGGCGGAATGAGATGTAATCGAAAACCGCCTCGTCGTGTGACGCAAAGAGCTTGATCAGGCTGTCAGAGAAGGCATTTCCGAGGACATCCGCCACAAATATCCCGGCCCCGGCCTTGGCTTCGAGCAGACCGCGCTCCTGTAGTTCGGCAATTGCCTCACGCAGGGAGGGGCGGGAGACGCCCAGCCTTTCAGAGAGCTCCCGCTCCGACGGCAAGCGCTCACCGGGCCGCAAAATTCCTCGTAATATCAACAACTCAACCTGTTTGATGACGGAGGTGGAGAGTTTTTCGGTTTGGACTTTCTGGAAGGGCATGGGGGACCTGTGCGCGGTGGTCAGATGATTTGACCACATTTGGGGGTGTGGGGGCAAGGGGTGGGAGCGTGTTCACAAAAATTGTTACAGTGGGTCAGTAATATTGACTTATATTTCATCTCGGGTAGCGTCTCGCGAAATATTCGTATGAGGACGTTGCCCCATGAGCCTTGAACAAATCTTTGCGACACGCACCGCGCGGATGAAGGCGTCGGAGATCCGTGAGTTGCTGAAACTTCTGGATCAACCGGGCATCATTTCCTTTGCCGGGGGCATCCCCGATCCCGACCTGTTTCCGGGCGATGCGTTCCGTGACGCCATGTCGACCTGCATGATGCCCGACAAGCAGGCGATGGCCCTGCAATATTCGGTCAGCGAAGGCTATCGCCCGTTGCGCGACTGGCTGGCCTCAGAGATGGGCAAGATCGGGATCCCCTGTGATGCCGACAACATCCTGATCACCAGCGGATCGCAGCAGGCGCTGGACTACCTGGGCAAGCTGTTCCTGTCCCCCGGTGACACCGCGCTTGTGAGCTGGCCAACCTACATGGGGGCGTTGGGCGCCTTTAACCCTTACGAGCCGACCTATGACCAGTTGACGATCAATGGAAACCAGGGCGCGGCCGATTTTTCCGAACGTGCCAAGGCGGCGGGTGGATCGGTGAAATTTGCTTATTTATCAGTGGATTTCGCCAACCCCACCGGCGAGACCGTAGACCGTGCAGGGCGCGACTGGATGCTGGATCAGGCCGAGGAGATGGATTGTGCCGTGATCGAGGACGCGGCCTATCAAAGCCTGCGTTATGATGGCGAGGCGGTGTCGCCGATCCTTGCGCTCGAGATTGCCCGCAAGGGCACAATCGAGGCCTGCCGGACGATCTATTGCGGCAGTTTTTCCAAGACCCTCTCGCCCGGTTTGCGCGTCGGTTGGGTGGTGGCGGCCAAGCCCGTCATTTCGCAACTGGTGTTGATGAAACAGGCCGCAGACCTGCATTCCGCGACGCTCAACCAGATGGCCATTCACGAGGTTGCCAAGGCGCATTTCGACAGCCATGTCGCCACGGTGCGCGAGGCCTATAAGGCGCGTCGGGATGCCTTGCTCGAGGCGCTCGAGCGGCATATGCCGGAGGGCGTGGAATGGACGCGGCCCGAGGGCGGCATGTTTGTCTGGCTGACCCTTCCCAAGGCGTTGGACGGGGCGGAATTGCTGGCCCGATCGCTGGAAACCCAGAAGGTGGCCTTTGTGCCGGGGCGGGCGTTTTTCGCGGATGGATCGGGCGGCAACACACTGCGCCTGAGCTTCTCCTGCGCGGACGAAGCGACCATCGACGAGGGTATGTTGCGCCTTGGCATGGTGCTGCGCGAGGCGATGGGCGATTCGGGTTAATGCAACTGACCTGACCAATTCGGGCTGTCGGTGCAACGTCGGTATTATGTCGGTATTGCGTCGGTGTGGGCGACCGCAATGGCTACGATTAAGCCGTCGCGCGTTCCGTTACCCGCGTTCGATAGGGAAAGGTTCTGGCAAGGGGCTTTTTGCTGTTTGGCGATGGCATTTGTCGAAAAAGGAAGGGCGCCGAATGGCGCCCTTTTTCGTGTTTTGATGTCGGGATCATTCCGCCGGGACAGCCGCGACTGCCGAAGGTTTGGCAAAGTGCTGGCGGTTCAGGCGGACGACCAGTGCGATCATGGCGAACTGCGAGATCAGCGCGATGGCGGTGATTGCCCAATAGGCGGTGCCGAACTTGTCGATGACACCGGCACCAACGAGGCCCTTGTTGACGAAGAAGTGCAGCATTACGGCTAGGGCCACGCCGGGGCAGACCAGCGCATAGGAACCGGGCGAGGTTTTCGTGCCAAAGACGAAATCGGTGAAATACCCCTGGCGGCGCATGACCAGCAGGCCGAGCAGCAGGAAGACCACCTGAACCGAGAGCAGACGGGCCAGCAGCATCATGGTGTCGGCGGGGGTGCCGTGAGCGCCGAACAGCTCGTGCAGGCCGTGGTTCTGGCGCAGCATCATGATGCCCAGAACGGTCATGATCGGGACAACCACCATCAGGGTCGGGCCTGCTTCGCGGGCGGTGCCGTGGTGCAGCATCGAGTTGAAGGCGGTGAAGATGGCAACCAGCGCATAGACGGCGGCCATGGTGCCGACAAAGGTCGAAAGGATCAGGGCGATGCCGGCGGTGGTGGTGTTCGTGCTCATCGCGGCGGGGGCCGAGAAACCGACGGCGATCATCGACAGGGCGAAGGCGGGGAGCATCTGGGCAAAAGAATTGTTGGCGGTGACGTCGAAGATGCCGCCTTGCGACAGGATGCGGCCAAGGAAGTCAGCGAGGATGCGGAAGGCCAGATAGGCGATTGCGGCAAAGGCGACGAGGGCCATTGGGAAGAGGTATTCCACGATCGACCAGAGGCCGGGCACGAAGACGAGGCCGACGATGAACATGCCGTTCACGCTCATGGCGAGGGCGAGGGGCATGGCCATGATGGTGGATTCCGCGTTCGAGGCGCGCAGGGCCTTGTAGCTTTCGGTCGTTTTGAAGGCGCGATATGCCGAGATGTTCCAGAACAGGTATTTCAGGTTCAGGAAGGCCATGATGGCGATGCCGATCACGGCCACCACGATGGCCACCTGCATCGGGGTGTTGCCGGTGGCAAAGGCGGCCGAGATGTCTTCGAAGGTTGGCACCGGTTTGCCGGGATGCGGCACCCAGAACATCAGGTACATGAAAAAGGTGACCGACAGGCCACCCGCGCCAAGCGAGGCGAGGAAGTAGAGCGGCGAATAGCTGTCCGCCGGACGTTTGGTGGGGGTGGTCATTGCGACTCTCCTAAACATGCTGTGTTTGGAATATATATAACACATAGCAATATTGGAATATATATGCGACAAACGCGCACAGGGTGGGTAAGCCTCTGTTAACCAGTTGCGTGGTTTCGTGATGGCCATGTGGAAATGGATGGCCCTTATGGCGTTGGCGGCCTGCAACGCGCCCTCGGTTCATTTTGCCGGAATCGACCCGGAACGTATGAGCGTGGGGCCAAGCACCTTCGAGATGAGACGGAATGGGAAGCTGGTCGAGGTGATCCGGGTGAATTCGGAATGGGCCCCGCGTCTGTCACAGCAGCTGGGGCGGCGGGCCGAGATTGCCGTGGAAGAGACCTATGGCTGTCCCGTCCGCGAGATCCGTGGCGATCAGGCAATGATGATCGCGATCCTGAAATGCGGCAAGCCGGATGACCTTGCCAAGATCGGTCAGGGGACGAAGGCGCTTTCTTCTTTGACCACTTCCATGACTGCGAACGAGTTGGTCTGGTGAACGCCGGGCAGCTTGTTGATGGTGTCGCCAAGGACATCGCGGAAATGCGCGATATCGCGGGTGCGTACGGTGAGCATGTAGTCGAATGAGCCGGCAACCATCATGCAGGTTTCCACCTCTGGGATGCGGGCAACGGCGCGGTTGAAATCGGTCAGAGAGCTGTTGGCGGTGGCCGCGAGGGAGACTTGAACCACGGTCACATGTCCGAGGCCAAGCTTCTCCTTGTCGAGGATTGCCTTGTACTTGCGGATGTAACCGCTCTTCTCAAGGCGTTTGACCCGCTCCGAACACGGGGTGTTTGTCAGGTGCACCCGCTGCGCAAGTTCGACGATGGAGAGGCGGCCGTTGGCCTCGAGCTCGGTGAGAATCCTCTCATCTATTCTGTCCAAATCCCTGTCCAATGGTGATTTTCCCTTTGAAATGTCTATTTTTTAAGAATTATGCGGGTAAATCTTGCTAAAAAACAACCAATTCCTAGAGGAAATGACTGATAACACCATGCGAAGGCGTAGGGGAAAACGAAAAAACCAAGCCTTCGGCGGGATCCTTCCCGTACTATAAGAACCATGGAGGAAAACTCATGACAGTGAAGCTGGTTGTTGGCCTGGATGGGGCCGACACGGGAGACCGTGCCCTGGCATTTGCCAAGGACATGGCGGCGCGTATGGAGGGCTGCGAACTGATCGTTGCCTATGTCATCGAATGGTCGCCGTATACCTTCCAGACTCCGGAAGAAAACGCGCAGCGCCACAAGCGCCGCGAGGAAGAGATCGCGACGGCGACCTCGCGTGTTGTCGATCCGGCGGTGAAGAGCCTGCAAGACGCGGGGTTCAATGCAGAGGGTGTTGTGCGGCACGGTGACGTGGCCGAAACCCTGAATGCGATCACCGTGGAGAACGGTGCCGTGCAGATCATCGTGGGCCGCGCATCGGCCGGCGGTTTCGCCAAACGCCTGTTTGGCAGCTCGACCCAGAACCTGGTGATGCACGCAGACGTGCCTGTCACCGTCGTCGGCTAAATCCGGAGAAAATCATGTTCAATAAATCCGCACTTGCTGCTGCGGCAGCGACCCTTATGGCGACTCCGGCTTTTGCCCAGGACGCCATGGGCATCGACGAGAAGGTGAACCAGGTCTTTGCTGATGTCACCGGCCCCTTCGTCGGCCTGATCTTTGCACCGTTTCCGGGGACGAGCTTTCCCTGGATCGTGATGTGGCTGGTGATCGCCGCCTCGGTCTTCACCCTCTACTTCGGACTTGTCCAGTTCCGTTTCTTCGGCCATGCGATCCGCCTTGTGAAAGGGGACTACTCGGATCCGAACGACGCGGGCGAGGTCAGCCACTTCCAGGCGCTGGCAACCGCGTTGTCGGGGACCGTTGGTCTTGGTAACATTGCCGGCGTGGCCGTGGCCGTGGGCATTGGTGGCCCCGGCGCAACCTTCTGGATGATCCTTGCCGGTCTTCTGGGCATGGCGTCGAAATTCACCGAATGTACGCTGGGTGTGAAGTACCGCAACGAATACGCGGACGGTTCGGTCTCGGGTGGCCCGATGTACTATATCTCGAAGGGCTTTAAGGAACTTGGCCTGCCGGGTGGCAAGGCGCTGGCGGTGCTGTTCTCGATCTTCTGTATCCTTGGCGCGCTGGGCGGTGGCAACATGTTCCAGGCCAACCAGGCACACGCGCAGATCAGCGGCATCGTGGGCGACTATCCGGGTTGGATCACCGGTCTGGTCTTTGCGACCATCGTGTTCCTCGTGATCGTTGGCGGCATCAAGTCGATCGCCCGCGTGACCGAGAAAGTGGTGCCGTTCATGGGTATTCTCTATGTCGGTGCGGCGCTGATCATCCTGATCATCAACTATGACATGATCGGTTGGGCCTTTGGCCAGATCTTTGCCGGTGCCTTTACCGGTCTGGGGATTGCCGGTGGTTTCGTGGGTGCCCTGATCCAGGGTTTCAAACGCGCCGCATTCTCGAACGAAGCCGGTGTTGGTTCGGCTGCGATTGCCCACTCGGCGGTGCGCACCAACGAGCCGATCACCGAAGGTTTCGTTTCGCTGCTTGAGCCGCTGATCGATACCGTCGTGATCTGCACCATGACTGCGCTGGTGATCACCATCTCCGGTCAGCTGATCTGGGATGCAGAGGCAGGCACCTATATCCTGAACGAAGCCGGTTCGGCGATTGCCACTGTTGATGGCAACTCGGGCGTGGCGCTGACTTCGGCGGCCTTTGGTGCCTCGATCAGCTGGTTCCCCTATGTGCTGGCGATTGCCGTGGTGCTGTTTGCCTTCTCGACCATGATCTCCTGGTCCTATTATGGCCTGAAGGCATGGACCTATCTGTTCGGCGAAGGCAAGACCACGGAACTGGTGTTCAAGCTGATCTTCTGCGTCTTCGTGGTGATCGGTGCGGCGGCCAGCCTTGGTCCGGTCATCGACTTCTCGGACGCGGCGATCTTTGCGATGGCCGTGGTCAACATCTTCGCGCTGTACTTCCTGATGAAGGTGGTCCGCAAGGAGCTTGCGGCCTATGCAGCCAAGCTGAAAAGCGGCGAGATCAAGCGTGTGAAAGCCTGAGTTCGCAGGTTTTGAGAGCTAGGGAGAAGGGGCCGTTTTGCGGCCCCTTTTTCATGTGCGGCGGTCCGCCAGTTTGTAGACGCGGCTTCCGGCGCGTGCGCCAATGGCAAGCACGTGCACGGTTACGATATTGTCGTGGACTTCATAGACAAGCCGGATCGCAGGGCGCATGAGCTTGATCTTGTATCGGTTTTGACCGCCCCGGAGGCGCGATTTCGGAACGTGTGGGTTTTCCAGCCGCTCAGCGAGTTTCTTTTTCAGGCGCGCACGAACGGTTTCCGGCAGCGAGTGCCATTCAGACAGGGCATGTTCATTGAACGTGAGCCTATAGGTCATCCAGCGAAACCTCGATAACGCGGCCATTGGCACGTTCGTCGGCTATCGCATTGAGCTGGAGGTCCTCGAGGACTTCGGATTGTTCACGCAGGGCGGCCTTGAGCTTGGCGTTGCTGCGAAGGAGCGCGACATTCTGCGATCTGACAACAGCGAACCCGCGCCGCACCTTGGAGCGGGTCGATCCCTTTTGGGGGCGTCCAAATTGTTTTGCCATCGCTGTCATCGTTCAATCCTCGCACCATACTTATCAATTTGTCGTTAATTTTTCAATCTTGCTTGCGGTTCGCCTTTACGACAATGCGGCGTCCAGTGCGCTGTCGCAGTGGATCAGCGTGGTGTCAAAGACGGGCAGGGGGCTGTTGTCGTCGGACAGGAGCATGCCGACCTCGGTGCAGCCAAGGATCAGGCAATCGGCGCCGGCGTCCATCAGGCGGGTTGCGATCTCGACATAGGTTGCACGGCTTTGCGGTGTGGTGATGTCCTTGCAGAGCTCTTCGTAGATGATGCGATGGGTCTCTGCGCGGTCCTCGGTTTTCGGGATCACCGGTGTGAGGCCAGCGGCGGCAAGGCGGCCGGTATAGAAGGCCTGTTCCATCGTGAAGGCAGTGGCCATCAGGCCGGGACGGGAGTAGCCCGCCGCGCGGATTGCCGAGGCTGTGGCATCCGCGATGTGAAGGAGTGGAATAGTGACGCCCTGCATCATCTGGTCGGCTAGTTTGTGCATGGTGTTGGTCGCCAGGATCAGGAGATCGGCGCCACTGCGTTCCAGCGCCTTGGCCTCAGTGTTCAGGAGGGCGCCTGCGGCGTCCCAGTCGCCCCTGGCCTGAAGTTCGGCGATGGGCGCAAAATCGAGCGAGCGGATCAGGAGCTCGGGAGAATGCAGCCCACCGAGGCGCGCGCGGGTCTGGTCACAGAGGCGACGGTAGTAGCCCTGTGTCGAGGCCGCGGACATGCCGCCGAGGATGCCGATGGTCTTCATGCCAGGTCCTTGGTCATGAAGATTGAGGTCTTGTTGGCCTCGTAGTCACCAAAGGGGCCGCAATCCACATAGCCATGTGCGCGGTAGAGGGTGTGGGCCTGAACCAGCTTGTCACCGGTCTCCAGCTTGATGGTGGCCAGACCTTGGGCGCGGGCCTCGGTCTCGATCTGGCGCATCAGGTGGTGGGCGATGCCTTTGCCGCGGGCATTGGGGTCGACGAACATGGATTTGATTTCGCCGTAGTCCCCCTTGTTGGCAAGCGCGACGCAGCCAAGGGTGGTCTGGCCTTCGCGGGCGACGAAGAAACGGATCGAGGGCACGCAGAGTTCGTCGATGTCGAGGAAGTGGTTTTCCTCGGGATCAAACAGCTGCTGCATGAGCGCGTGGCTCTGGTGCAGGAGTGCGGTGGCCTGGGGATCGCGGGGATCGCCGGGAACGACCTTGATGTCTGGCATGGTGTCCTCCCTGTGGTGTTGGGTGCCTGTGTGACAGGGTGGCGTCTCGGCGTCCAGTCTTGCGACAGTGTGCGGGTGGGAATGGGCAGGATGAGGGCCGTGTTTGCGGCCGGATTGGGCAGGACAGGGGCGCTGCCCCTCTTGCCCCGAACGGTGTTCGGCGCAATTCACCCCGGAGTATTTCGGGTGCATTGAAGGGGGATGGCCCTTGATTTCATGGGTTTTGCGGCCGGTGGGATCAATATCTTGTGGATAACTTGGGGTCTGGCGGCACATGCTGTGGATAACCGTTGACTCGGGCCGCTGCGCTTGGGCAGGCTTTGAGGATAACAAGAATCATGAGGGATAGCAGCCTACCTTGCGCTTTTCGAAACTGAGACTGACAGGCTTCAAAAGCTTTGTGGACCCCACCGACCTGATCATTGCCGATGGTCTGACCGGTGTCGTGGGGCCGAATGGCTGCGGTAAATCCAACCTGCTTGAGGCGCTGCGCTGGGTGATGGGCGAGAACCGTCCGACGGCGATGCGGGGCGGCGGCATGGAGGATGTGATCTTTGCCGGGGCGGCGACGCGACCGGCGCGCAACTTTGCCGAAGTGTCACTGCATTTGGACAACTCGGAGCGTCTGGCGCCGGCGGGGTTCAACGATGATGACGCGCTCGAGATCGTGCGGCGGATCACGCGGGATGTGGGTTCGGCCTACAAGGTAAACACCAAGGACGTGCGGGCGCGGGATGTGCAGATGCTGTTTGCGGATGCCTCGACCGGGGCGCATTCGCCGGCGCTTGTGCGGCAGGGGCAGATTGCCGAGCTGATCAATGCCAAGCCCAAGGCGCGGCGGCGTATCCTTGAGGAAGCGGCGGGGATTTCGGGGCTCTACCAGCGGCGGCACGAGGCCGAGTTGAAGTTGAAGGGGGCCGAGACCAACCTTGCCCGGGTCGATGACGTGATCGAACAGCTGGGTGGCCAGTTGGCGCAATTGGCGCGGCAGGCGCGGCAGGCGGCGCGGTATCGGGCCATCGGTGAGGAGTTGCGGCAGTCGGAAGGCATGTTGCTGTACCGTCGCTGGCGCGAGGCGGATGAGGCGCGGGCCAAGGCGGACGAGGAGTTGCGCGAGCGCACCACCGCGGCGGCGCAGGCCGAGGGCGCGGCCCGTGCGGCGGCCAAGCTGCGGGGCGAGCGGGACGATGCCCTGCCCCCGTTGCGCGAGGAAGAGGCGATTGCGGCGGCGGTTTTGCAGCGGCTTCAGGTGCAGCGCGATACGCTGAACGATCAGGAAGCCCATGCGCTTCAGATCATCGAGACCCTGCAGAACCGGATCGAGCAGCTTGCCAAGGATATCGAGCGCGAGTCGGGGCTGAACCGTGATGCGGGTGAGACCATCGAACGGCTTGAGTGGGAAGCCCGCGAGATTGCCAAGGCAGGGGAAGGCCACGAGGAAAAGCTTGATGCGGCCAAGGAAGCGGCGCGCGAGGCGGCAAGCATCCTTCAGGAACGTGAAAGCGATCTTTCGCAGCTGACCGAGGATGTGGCGCGGCTTGCGGCGCGGCACCAGTCGGCGCATCGCCTTGTTGAGGATTCGCGCAAGACGCAGGCCAAGAGCGAAGCCGAGGCCGTGAAGGCGCGCGAGGCAGTTGATCAGTCCAAGGCGGCGCTGGTGCGGGCAAGCGAGGAATACGAACTGGCGCAGGCGGCGGAAGAGGCGGCGGTTGACGCGGCGCAGGCGGCGGAAGAGGCGCTGGCGCAGGCCGAGGAAGACCGTGCCGAGACGCAATCGCGCGAGGCGGATGCACGGGCGGAGCGCTCGGAAGCCGAGGGCGAGTTGAACGCGCTGCGGGCCGAGGTGACGGCGCTGGCCAAGCTGGTTGAGCGTGACACGGCGGAAGGCGGCCAGATCCTTGATCGCCTGCAGGTGCAGCAGGGGTTTGAAAAGGCGCTGGGTGCGGCGCTGGCCGATGATCTGCGCGCGCCGGAAGTGGATGAAGATGGCCCGTCTGGCTGGCATGTGTTGCCGCCTTACGATGCGGATCAGGCTCTGCCCGACGGGGTGACGGCGTTGTCGTCGCATGTGTCGGTGCCGGAGGTGCTTGAGCGTCGGATGAGCCAGATCGGCCTTGCCACCACCGAGGATGCGGTGCGGTTGCAGGCCTTGCTGAAACCCGGCCAGCGGCTGGTGTCGCTTGAGGGCGACCTGTGGCGCTGGGACGGATACCGGGCCTGGGCCGAAGACGCGCCAAGTGCGGCGGCGCTGCGGTTGCAGCAGCTGAACCGGCTGGAAGAATTGAAGCAGCAGATGGCGCAGGCCACCGCCCGGACCGACGGTGCTGTGCAGGCGCATGAGATGTTGCAGACCCGTTTGCGCGAGTTGACCGAAATGGATAAGGCGGCGCGGATTGCCCGCCGGGATGCGGATCGGGCCGTGGCCGATGCCAACCGGGCGCTGAGCCGCGCCGAGGCGGACCGCAACCTTGCCGAGGGCAAGCTGGAGAGCCTTGGGCTTGCCGTGGCGCGTCACGAGGAAGAGGCGATGGCGGCGCGGGCGCAGTTGGCCGAGGCCGAGGGTGCGCTTGCCGATCTCGGTGATCTGGATGCGGCGCGCGCCGAGGTGGAAGACGTCAAGATGACGGTGGAAGCCGCGCGGATCACCATGATGTCGCGTCGGTCGGGGCAGGACGAGTTGCGCCGGGAAGGCGAAAACCGGTTGCGCCGTAGCCAGCAGATCACCAAGGAAATCAGCGGCTGGCGTCACCGTCTCGAGACCGCCGAGAAGCGGATTGGTGAGTTGGCCGAGCGCAAGGCCGGGTCGGAAGACGAGTTGATCGACGCCAAGAGCGCGCCCGAGGAAATCGCGGCCAAGCGCGAAGAGCTGAGCGATGCCATTGACGAGGCCGAGGAGCGCCGCCGCGCGGCGGCCGATGTGCTGGCCGAGGCCGAAAGCGCCCTGCGCGAGGCGGAACATGCCGAGCGGGACGCAGAGCGGGCTGCGAGCGAGGCGCGCGAGGCGCGGGCGCGTTCGGAAGCGCGGGCGGATGCCGCGCGCGAGACAGTGTCCTATGCCGCGGAACGTATCTATGAAGAGCAGCAGGTGTCTCCGGCCGCTTTGCTGGAGAGCCTTGATGTCACGCCGGATTCGATGCCGGATTCCCATGCCATCGAGGCCGATGTGAACCGGTTGAAACGGCAGCGGGATTCGCTTGGGGCCGTGAACCTGCGGGCCGAGGAAGACGCCAAGGAAGTCCAGGAAGAGTTCGACACGCTGACCAACGAGAAGTCGGACCTGGAAGAGGCGATCAAGGCGCTGCGCAGCGGGATTGCCAGCCTGAACCGCGAGGGGCGGGAACGTCTGTTGACGGCCTTCGAGCAGGTGAACTCGAACTTCTCGATGTTGTTCAAACACCTGTTTGGTGGCGGCGAGGCGAACCTTGTCCTTGTCGAAAGCGATGACCCGCTTGAGGCGGGGCTTGAGATCATGTGCCAGCCGCCGGGCAAGAAGTTGTCGACGCTTTCGCTGTTGTCGGGGGGCGAGCAGACGCTGACGGCGATGGCTCTGATCTTCGCGGTGTTCCTTGCCAATCCGGCACCGATCTGTGTGCTGGACGAGGTCGACGCGCCGCTGGACGATGCCAACGTGACGCGGTTCTGTGACCTTTTGGACGAGATGTGCCGCCGCACCAATACGCGGTTCCTGATCATCACCCACCACGCGGTGACGATGGCCCGGATGGATCGCCTGTTTGGCGTGACCATGGCCGAGCAGGGGGTGTCCCAGCTTGTCTCGGTTGATCTGAAAGCGGCGGAAACGCTGGTCGCCTGATACCTTCCGATCACCCGAACGTGACAGGGCCCTGGGCCGTTTCCGTGGCAAGCTGCCGTGGAATGGGAGGCGATCATGTGGAAATGGATACTGGCCGCGATACTGGCCGCCGGAGCCGCGCAGGCGCAGGAGTGGAAGACACGCGACGGGGATATCCTGTTTGCGCAGGCGGATTTGCAGGCGCGGCTGTCGGGTGAGGAACTGGTGTTCTATGACGGCGGGCAGTCGGTGTATCTCGCAGACGGGTTCTATACCTACACCTATGGCGGTGGCGGCACGTGGCATGGAAAGTGGCGGGTGAGTGAGGGCAGCGTGGTCTGTGTTGACTATGTCACCGAGGTTACGCGCTGCGACATGATCGTTGAAAACGCAGGGCGTCTGGTGGTGCTGACCGAGGATGGCCAGAGGTTCCCGGTCCGGCCATAGGTGCTAACGATTTTCCAACACTTTGAAACGTAATTTCTGAATTTCGCGCAACCCGCGCGGCGTGAAGAGGTTCCGTCTTCTTCCAGGCCTGTAAGGGGCTGAAAAAGAGTGACCCGGCAGAGTAGCAGCTCTGCCGGGTCGTTTCTTCGGTCATGAAACTGAAGGAACTTTCGATCCCCAGAGGATACCATAATCCTCAAGGTTTCGTAAAGAATGTGGGCGTCACAGCTTGTTCAGCAAGGCCGGGGTGGGCCATGCGTCGGCGGGCAGGCCAAGGCGCTTTTGTTCCTTTTGCACGGCGGCACGGGTCTTGGCGCCAAGGATGCCGTCAACCTTGCCGACGTCATGGCCGCGTGCCTTGAGTTTCTTTTGCAGCTGTTTCATCTGCGCCCCGGCAAGGCCCGGTTCGGGGTTGCCTGCGTTGTAGGGTTTCGCGCCTTCCAGACGGGTGCCGAAATAGGCGGCGGTGGCCACGTAGACAAAGCTCTGGTTCCACTCGAAATAGACGCGGAAGTTGGGATAGGCGAGGAAGGCCGGCCCCTTGCGGCCCTGCGGCAGCAGAAGCGAGGCGGGCAGGTTGGCCAGTTTGCCTTCGCGCGGTTTCACCCCGAGACGGGCCCATTCCGAGGCCTGCTTGGTGGTGTCGAGGCCGGATTGCGACCAGTCCATCTTGGCGGGAACGGTGACTTCCTGAAGCCAGGGTTCGCCCTTGCGCCAGCCGAGGTGGGACAGCATCTTGCCGCCCGACATCAGGGCATCCTGTGGCGAGGTCTTGAGGTTGACCTTGCCATCGCCGTCACCGTCAACACCGTTTTCGATGATGTCGGCGGGCAGCATCTGGACCATTCCGATCTCGCCAGCCCAAGCGCCGGTGGTCTTGGTCGGGCTGAAGGCGCCCCGTTTGTAGAGTTCGAGCGCGGCAAAGACCTGTGGGCGGAACAGTTCGGGGCGGCGGCAGTCATGGGCGAGCGTGACCAGCGAGTTCAGGGTGTTGAAATCGCCCTGGAACGATCCGTAGTCGGTCTCGAACGCCCAGAAAGCCAGAAGAACGCCGCGCGAGACGCCGTATTTCTGTTCGATGCGACTGAAGGTGTTGGCATAGGTGCGGGCCTTGGAGCGGCCCACGTCGATGCGGTTCTGGCTGATCAGGCGGCGCGAGAAATCAACAAAGGGTTTCTGGAACACGCCCTGTGCGCGGTCCGCCTTGAGGGTGCGCGGATCCTGTTTCACGCTGGCAAAGAACTTGTTCACAAGGCCCTGCTTGTAGCCCTTGGCGACGGCTTCGGATTTCATGTCCTCGACAAAGCCGGAAAAGCTGCCGCCGCATTGGGCGGCGAGGGCGGTCTGGGTCGAAAGGGCAAGGGCGGCAAGGGTCAGGGCAATACGCATCGGGATCCTCGTTAACGAATGTGCCGCGACCCTAAAACGTTTCGCGAAAAACTTGAATCAAAAGTTTGATGTCAGGCGCGTCCGTGATGCCGCTCAGAACAGCGCGATCAGGAAGATGATGGCGGTCATCGCGCCCCATGTCTTCCACAGCGCGGTGCAGGTGGCGTCGATGTCGGCGGGGCCGAGGCTGCGGCGGCCCTTGGGGTTCACGAAGGGAAAGTCGCGCATTTCACCGTCATAGGCGCGGGGCCCTGCGATGGCAGCGTTCAGGGCGCGGGCCATGGCCGATTCCGGCCAGCCGGCGTTGGGCGAGCGGTGTTTGGCGGCGTCGCTGCGGATGTCCTGCCACTGTCCGAGGCCATGGTGGGTTGCGGCGATCAGGACCCCGGTGAGGCGTGCGGGAATCCAGTTCAGCGCATCGTCAAGGCGGGCTGATGCCTTGCCGAATTCCTCGTGGCGCGCGGTCCGGTAGCCGATCATGCTGTCGGCGGTGTTGACGATCTTGTAGATCAGCAAGCCGGGAAGGCCGCCAATCAGGAACCAGAAGGCAGGAGCAACGATCCCGTCCGAGAGGTTCTCGGCGGCGGATTCGATGGCGGAACGGGTGACCGCGCTTTCATCCATCTGCGCCGTGTCGCGGCTGACGATCATGGCCACCGCGCGACGGCCATCGCCCAGCGACAGGCGCAGGGCCTTGCCGACGGCGCGGACGTGATCGACCAGCGAGCGTTGGGCGAGAAGGATGGCCGCCAAAAGAAGTTGCGGCAACCAGCCGAACAGCGCGATGAATTTGCCAAGCAGCAGCATGGCAAGCACCAATGCGGCGATCAGCACACCCCCCTTGAGGATGCGGGCGCTGCCCGTGTTGAAGCGTTTGTCGGCGGCACCGATCAAGCGGCCCATCAGGACCGCCGGATGCGGGACACGATCCCAGAGCCAGCGGGGTTCGCCAAGCAGCGCATCCAGAAGCAGCGCGAGAAGGAGGATTTCGGCGGTGTTCATAGGGAGGCGTCGAGTTGGTCCCAGCGGTCAGGCGCGGGCAGGCCGAGACGCAGGAAGGTTTTCGAATAGGGGAAGATGCGGCTCCAGATATGGGCGCGGGCCAGCTTGTCCTGCCAGGCCTGAGCATCATTCACCTCGTAAAGGCGGAACAGGGTGGTGCCGCCCACCAGCGCGGCCCCTTTGCCGGCCATCAGGGCGTCAAGGCGGCGGGTGTCATCGGCCAGGCGGCGGCGGGTGGCGTTGGCCCAGTCGTGATCAGTCAGGGCGCGGGTGCCGATTTCAAGCGCGGGTCCGGAAACGGCCCATGGGCCGGTCAGGTCGGTCAGGCGCTGGATAGTGTCGGGGCGTGAGATGGCAAAGCCAAGGCGCAGTCCGGCAAGGCCCCAGAACTTGCCAAAGCTCTTGAGGACCACGCGGCCCGGCTGATCGGCATGATTGATCAGGCTGTGGTCCGGTGTCACGTCGCAGAAGCTTTCGTCAATGACGGTCAGCGGCGCGGTGAGATCGGCTTGGGACCAGAGGTGGCCGGTGGGGTTGTTGGGATGCACCAGCACGCGGGCAGAGGGCGCGGTTTCGCCAAGCTGCCAGCCCTGCGCGGTGAAGGCGGCGGCGTGTTCGTTGTAGGTTGGTGTCGGGATGTCGACCATACCCGGTGCGGCCAGCGCAGGCATGCGGGCAATCAGCGCCGAGGCACCGTGGGCGGCGATGATGCCGGCCCCATCGGGGACATTCCAGAACTGGCGGGCAGCCTCGAGAAGGCCATTCTGTGCGTCGCGGTCCGGCAGGGCGTTCCACGCGGTGTCAGAGACAGCACCGACCGGATAGGGCACCGGGTTGATGCCGGTGGACAGATCCAGCCAATCCGCGCGGGTGCCGCCAAAGCGGGCCATCGCGGCATCAAGGCCGCCCCCGTGATCGCGGGGCGTTGTCTGGTGCGAATCCGGCATGGTGACCTCCCTGTCGCCTTAGCGCCTTCAAACGGAAAAGCGCTGATTTGGCAAGCATTGCGCGCGGTGCCGCGGCCGAAGTGGCTTGGTTAAGGTGGCGTTAACGAATTGTTAGTAAATTCGGGACAAATCAGATTGGTTAGTGAGTTAACCAGTTTCTGAAACCGCAGAAAGTGCCTGAGGGGGATGTCGATGCGGGTATTGATTGTTGAGAGTGACCCGAACCTGGGGCGTATCTGGATGCGTCATCTACAGCGAACGGGAGCCGAGGTGGTGCTGGCCTGCGATCAGGCCGACGCCATCCACGCCCTGCGTATGCGGGGGTTCGACATTATCGTTCTTGATCTGGTTCTGGCCGAAGGCGCAGCGCTGGCGATTGCGGATTTCGCAAGCTACCGGCGGCCCGAGGCGCGGGTCATCTTCGTGACCAACACCTCGTTTTTCTCGGACGGATCGATCTTCAACCACAGCGCCAATGCCTGTGCTTTTGTCCAGTCCGGCACGCCGCCCGAGGATCTTGCCGCGATGGTTGCCCACTATGGCGAGGCGGCCCGGGTCTGAACCGGGCCACAGCCAGGCTCAGCCGCGACCATGCGGCTCCGTATAGTTCAGGTCCGGGTTGATCGGGATGATGCGGTGCGGATTGATGGTGTCGTGGCTGTAGTGATAGTGGCGCACGATGTGCTGCATGTTCACTGTCTCGGCGATGCCCGGCATCTGGTAGAGTTCGCGGGTATAGGCCCGGAGGTTGGGATAATCGATCAGCCGCCTGCGGTTGCATTTGAAATGCAGGTGATAGACCGGATCGAAACGGATCAGCGTGGTGAACAGGCGCCAGTCGGCTTCGGTCAGGACATCGCCCAGCAGGTAGCGGTGCTCTGACAGGATGTCTTCGAGCCAGTCGAGCGTGTCAAACAGTGGCGTGATGGCCGCGTCATAGGCCTCTTGCGAGGTGGCGAAACCGCATTTGTAGACGCCGTTGTTGAAGGTGTCGTAGATGCGTTCGTTGATGCACTCGATGGGTTCGCGCATGTCTTCCGGCCAGTAGTCATGGGTGTTGCCGGTGATGTGGTCGAAGGCCGAGTTCAGCATGCGGATGATCTCGGAGCTTTCGTTGGAGACGATGGTGTTGCGCTGTTTGTCCCAGAGGATCGGCACGGTGACGCGGCCCGAATAAGTGGCATCGGCGCGGGTATAGATCTGGTGGGCGTGGCTGCTGCCGAACAGCGTATCGCCCGTGGCGCCGTGGTCATCGGTCTCGAAGGTCCAGCCTTCGGTCAGCATGTCGGGATGCACCACCGAAACAGAGATGTGATCACTCAGGCCCTTGAGTTGGCGGAAGATCAGGGTGCGGTGCGCCCAGGGGCAGGCGTAGGACACATAGAGATGGTAGCGCCCGGATTCGGCGGCAAACCCGCCTTCGCCCGACGGGCCGGCGCTGCCGTCGGTGGTGATCCAGTTGCGAAACTGCGCTTCGGAGCGGATGAATTTTCCGCCCGAAGACTTTGTGTCGTACCATGTGTCGTGCCACTTGCCGTCAACCAGAAGGCCCATGTGAATCTCCATTCACGCATGTTGCTTTCTCCCAGAGGTAGCGCGGCTTCGGTGATGTGAAAACGCAACAGGGCGCAAAGGAGTTGCGCGCATATGCACAGTTGCCGTCATGTCATGGAAAGTTTTCTTGACGCAGTTCAATAGGATGGGTGACCCTACGGGCAAGGATGGAGAATTGCACAATGTCGACTTGGGTCCCCAAAGAAGTACAGGCGGGTCTGGATGCGGCCCGCAAGAAAAGCATGAAGAAAAGCAGCAAGATGCGGGTTGAGGCCGATGGCCAGTCTTTCCGCGTGCTGAAGTTTCGCGAAAGCGGTTTCACGCTGGATATCGTGGATGCCCCGCACCTGCGCGGGTTTGTCGATCTGTATGACGGTGGGCGACATGTCTACCAGTGCCTGATCGTGGCCTCGGAAGAGGACGGTGACGTGATGCACTATGAGTTCAAGCGCTCGACCGCCGCCGAGGATCGCCCTCCGGCTGATTACTTCAAGGGTGAGAACGCGCCCGTAGCGTTGATCGCGAAGTCCTAGGGGCGGATCTCGACGGGTGTTCCGTTGGGCGTGATCCGCCACAGCTCTTCTATTTCCGCATTCGACACGGCGATACAGCCTGCCGTCCAGTCGCCCGGAAGGGTGATGGCCGTTGGCAGGCTGTTGGGCTGGCCGTGAATGAAGATATCGCCGCCTGCGGACTGGTTTAGCGTGCGGGCAAAGGCGATGTCTTCGGGCTGCGGGTAATTGATGCCGAGCGAGAGATGATAGCTGCTTTGCGGGTTGCGGCGGTTGATGGTGAACAGGCCTTCGGGCGTCTTGCCATCGCCTTCGACCTGCTTGTCGCCTTCGGGGGTAAAGCCAAGCGCGATGTCATAGCTGCGGATCGCCTCTTGTCCGCGATAGATGGTGAGGCGGCGGGCGGCTTTCTCGACCAGGATGCGGTCGATCTGTTCGGTCAGGGGCGCGAGGGGGGGCGGCGGCGAGGCCGGACGTTGCAGCAACAGCCACGCCCCGGCGAGGATCGCGAACAGCCAGAGAAAACGGAGAAGGCGGGACATAGGGCACTCGTCATGGACTGACCGAGAGTTAGCCTTGGGGGTGATCCGAGGGGAAGGCGCTTTAGGCGTGACGCCGAATTTCGGCGGCAAATCGCGCGTGCGGGTGAGGGGAAAGTCTTTGGCAAGACTTTCCGGTGGGCATGATTTTCTAGAAAATCATTGGGCCAGCGTGGGCAGGACGCGTTTGATGATCCGTTCCAGCTTGGCTGCGCCGATGGGGGCGCTGGCCTTGGTGTGCTCGTGGCTGATGTGTTCGTTGCCAAGACCGGCGGCCATATTGGTCACGACCGAGATCGCGCAGCACTTCATGTCGAGGAAGCGGCCCAAGATCACCTCGGGGACGGTGGACATGCCCACGGCATCCGCGCCAAGCAGTTTCAGCATCCGGATTTCCGCCGGAGTTTCGAAATTCGGGCCGGAGTACCAGGCATAGACGCCTTCCTTGAGCGGAATGCCTTCGGCCTCGGCTGCGGCCTGAAGCCGGGCGCGCAGGTCCGGGTCATAGGCGTTGGTGAGGTTGACGAAGCGGCGGTCGGTCGGTTCGCCGATCAGGGGGCTGCGGCCGGAATAGTTGATGTGGTCGTTCAGCAGCATAAGGTTGCCGGGTGGAATTTCAGGCAGGAACGAGCCGCAGGCGTTGGTGGCAAACAGCGTGTCGACGCCCAGTTCAGCCAGCACTTCCAGCGGCACGCGCATGGCATCGGCGCGGCCGTTTTCATAGAAGTGTTCGCGCCCGCCAAGGATCGCGACATCGACGCCTTCGAGCTTGCCGATCACCAGCTTGGGGTTGTGGCCGGACACGCCCGCGTGGGGAAAGCCGGGCAGGTCGGCATAGTCGATGGAGGTGCCCTCGACCAGATCGGCCAGGTGCCCGAGGCCCGAGCCAAGGATGAACCCGACCTTGGCGTTTGGGGTGTCCATACGGTTGCGAATGGCGGCGAGGGCCTCGGCGGTGCTCATGTTATTGCAGGTCCGAGAAGGCGTCGGCGAGGCGTTCACAGGCCTGTTCGACAAGGCTGCGCGGGGTGGCGATGTTGAACCGCAGGAAGCTCTCGCCGCCGGTGCCGAAGGTGGGGCCGTGGTTGACGGCGATGCGCGCGCCCTGTTCCACCCGGCGGGTGAATTCCTCGCGGATCATGCCAGTGCCGGAGAAGTCCACCCAGCTGAGGTAGGTGGCCTCGAGCGGCATGGAACTGAGCCCCGGGATCTTGGCGATGGCGTCATCGAGCAGCTTGCGGTTGCCATCGAGGTACTGGACCAGATCATCGACCCAGGCCGCGCCTTCGGGGCTATAGGCGGCTTCGGCCATGAACAGGCCGAAAGAGTTGGGCGACAGGCCAAGCGCGGCCATACGCGCGGCGAAGCGGGCGCGCAGGGCTTCGTCGGGGATGATCACGTTGCCGGAATGCGAGCCGGCGATGTTGAAGGTCTTGGTGGTGGCGGTCATCATCACCAGCCGGTCGAGGATCGAGTCATCGACATTGGTCATGGGGATGTGGGTGTGGCCGGGGTAGACCAGATCGTGGTGGATTTCGTCAGACACCAGAATGAGGTCGTGGCGCTTGGCGAAATCGGCAACGCCCTGGAGCTCTTCGCGACTCCAGACGCGGCCGCCGGGATTGTGCGGCGAGCAGAGGATGACCATTTTCTCGTGGCCCTGCATCTGCGCGTCATAGGCGTCGAAGTCCATTTCGTAGCGGCCGTCGTTGTTGACCAGCTGGCATTCCACCACCTGACGACCGGCGGCCGAGATCACGCGGGCAAAGGCGTGGTAGACCGGGGTGAACAGAACGACACCGTCGCCGGGTTGGGTATAGGCGTCGACACACATGCCGGTGCCGTTGACGAGGCCATGGGTGGTGAAGATCGCGCCGGGGTCGACTTTCCATCCGTGGCGGTTCTCCATCCACCAGCAGATCGCGTCCTTGTAGGGTGTTTCATCCCCGTAGTAGCCATAGACGCCGTGGTCGTGCATCTTGCCGATGGCGTCGGAGATGCACTGTGGCGGACGGAAGTCCATATCGGCGACCCACATGGCGATGCCGTCGTCGGCAGGCACGCCGTAGATTTTCTCCATCATGTCCCACTTGACCGAGTGGGTGCCGAACCGGTTGATGACCTCGTCGAAACTCATGCTCACGTTTCCCCTGCTGTTTGACAGGCTGACGCTAGCGGATTGGGCGGCAGGTGCAAGGGGGCGTTGCATGACAGGCCCGCTTGGCCTAGATGGGGGCCATGATACTGCCCATTCTGATCCACCCCGATCCGCGTCTGAAAAAGACCTGTGATGCCGTCGCCGACCTGTCGGACGACCGTCTTGCGCTGGCCAAGGATATGCTGGCCACCATGTATGATGCGCCGGGCATCGGCCTTGCCGCGCCGCAGGTGGGTGTGCTTGAGCGGCTGATCGTGATGGATTGCGTCAAGGATGGCGATCCCGAGCCGCTGGTCATGTTCAACCCGGAAATCCTTGCCTCTTCGGATGAGACCAATGTCTACGAGGAAGGTTGTCTGTCGATCCCCGAGCAGTTTGCCGAGGTCACCCGCCCGAAAGAGGTGCGTGTTGGCTGGATCGACGAGAAGGGCAACCCGCAGGAAAAGGATTTCGACGGGCTTTGGGCGACCTGTGTGCAGCACGAGATCGACCACCTGAACGGCAAGCTGTTCATTGACTATCTTGGCCCGATGAAGCGCCAGATGATGACCCGCAAGTCGCAGAAGCTCAAGCGTGAGCGGGCACGGGTATGACGGTTCGCAAGTGTATCCCCTGGCCGGACAAGCGGTTGCGCACGGCGGCGGAAGAGGTGGACGAGCTGACCGACGAAGACCGCCAGGTCTGGGATGATCTGATCGACACGATGGAAGCGATGCCGGGCGTCGGCATGGGGGCCAACCAGATCGGGGTGCTGCGGCGTCTGATCGTGGTGGATGCCAGCGAGGAACGCGGCAAGGCCGTGCGCATGGCGAATCCCGAAATCCTGCACAGTTCGATCGAGTTTCGCGATCATGAAGAGGCAAGCCCGAACCTGCCCGGCGTGTCGGCGGTGATCAAGCGTCCGCGCGCCGTCACGGTGCGCTATATGGACGAGAACGGGATCATTACGCGCAAGGATTTCGTGGGGCTGTGGGCGACCAGCGTGCAGCACCAGATCGACCATGTGAACGGCAAGATGTACTTCGATCGCCTGAGCAAGGTGAAGCGGGACATGCTGATCAAGAAAGCCAGGAAGCTGCGTTGAAGCGGCAGGTCTGACCAACAGTTAGGGAGCGGCGGATGCGCGTTATCTTTATGGGAACCCCGGAGTTTTCGGTTCCGGTTCTGGATGCGCTGGTCGCGGCCGGTCACGAGATTGCCGCCGTCTACTGCCAGCCGCCGCGTCCGGCGGGGCGGGGCAAGAAAGAGCGCCCGACGCCGGTCCATGCCCGCGCGCTGGAGTTGGGGTTCGAAGTGCGCCATCCGGTGTCACTCAAGGGGGCAGACGAACAGGCGGCGCTGGCGGCTTTGCAGGCGGATGTGGCGGTTGTCGTGGCCTATGGTCTGTTGCTGCCGCAGGCGGTTCTGGATGCGCCGGAACGCGGGTGCCTGAATATCCACGCGAGCCTGTTGCCGCGCTGGCGCGGGGCCGCGCCGATCCATCGCGCGATCATGGCCGGTGATGCCGAAACCGGCGTCTGCATCATGCAGATGGAAGCGGGGCTGGACACCGGTCCGGTTCTGCTGCGGCGGGAGACTGTGATCGGGGCCGAGGAAACCACGGCCAGCCTGCATGACCGGTTGTCCGACATCGGGGCGGCGGCGATTGTCGATGCGCTGGCGCAGTTGGATGACTTGCAGCCAGAGGTGCAGCCGGAAGCGGGCGTGACCTATGCCCACAAGATCGACAAGTCCGAGGCCAAGGTGGATTGGGCCGCGCCGGCGGTTGAGGTTGATCGCCAGATCCGGGGGCTTTCACCCTTTCCCGGCGCATGGTGCGAGATTGATGGCCAGCGCGTAAAGCTGCTGGCGTCGCGGCTGGTTGAGGGCGGCGGCGCTACGGGTGCGGTGCTGGATGATGCCCTGACCGTGGCCTGTGGCGAGGGCGCGGTGCAGTTGTTGCGCTTGCAACGGGCCGGCAAAGGCGCGCAGGATGCAGATGTGTTCCTGCGCGGGTTCCCTGTGGCCAAGGGCGCGCAGCTTTAGGGCGTGATCAGGCGGGGGAGGACCGGCGGATGTTCTTTACGTTTTTCGGGACCGTGATCATCGCGGGTATCATCGGCTATGCGTCGGAACGGTCGGGGTTCACCAAGAACGGCTATATTCCCTCGATCATCATCTGCGTGGGCGGTGCCTTTCTGTTCTTTATGGTGACGCGGATGTTTCATATCGGATTTGGCAGTCCGGGGCTGAATGCCATCATCGCGTCCATCGGGGCGCTGGTGATCGTGCCAACGCATTTTCGCAAGTAACCCGGGCCTTTCCGCGATCACGCATAGGTTAAATTTCTATTAACAAGGTTTACGAAAAGCTGCCAACGCGCTACCTTTGGGCCATCAAGCGACCATCAAAAAACAAAAACGGTCGCAGAGCAGAAAGAGGCAGAAGCAGTGGCTTTCTTCGGATTCCGGGGCGGTGCAACCGCGCCCAAAGTAACCGTGGTCACCACCATGAAGGACGAGGGTGCCTATATCCTCGACTGGGTGGCCCACTATAAATCTCTTGGTGCAACCGACATCGTGGTCTTTACCAACGACGTCTCTGATCCAACCGACCATATCCTGCGTCGGTTGAATGCCATGGGCGAGGTGCACCATCGTTTCAACCGCGTGATGCGCCGTGGGCCGCACAAAAGCGCGCTGATGTGGGCCGAGCACGAGCCCTCGGTGCGCGAGGCCGACTGGATCCTGGTCGTGGATGTGGATGAATACCTCCAGATCAAGGTTGGCGACGGGACGTTCCAGGCCCTGCTGGAAGCCAACCCCGAGGCGGATGCGATTTCCTTTCCCTGGCGGATTTTCGGAAACGCGGGCGTGACAGAGATTTCGGACGATCCGGTGCCATTGTGTTTTACCCGTGCCCAGCCCCTTGAGGGCAAGCCGGGCGAACACCGCTTTTTCAAAACCCTGTTCAGGAACGACAAGACGCGGTTTGACCGGATGGGCGTGCACCGCCCGTTCCTGACCCAGAAACATGCGCCGATCAACTGGGTGCTGCCGGACGGCACGCCGCTGCCCGAGGACGAACTTTCCGGGGCGCTGTTCGTGCGCGACACCTATGGTTACGAGGTGGCGCAGCTGAACCACTATGCGCTGCGGTCGCTGGATGCCTTCCTGAACAAGCAACGCCGGGGCCGTGCCAACCACCAGCACGGCACGATCGAAATGTCCTACTGGAAAAAGTTCGATCGCAACGATGAGGAAGATACCGCGCTGGCCGAGAATTTCTTTGCTGCGGAACTGTACCGCAACCGTCTGCTGGCGCAGGACGAGGCGCTGCGCAAGCACCACGAGGGGGCCTTTGACTGGGCCCGCCGCATGGCGCGCAAGGCGCGGCGCGATGACCGCTGCAAAGAGTTCCTCAAGGCACTCGACGCGCAGTCGGCACCGGAAAGCGACACGGCCACCAAGGCCGCGTAACGGGAACGTCCAGGCCGGAGGGTGGCAATGGCAATTTCTGATATTCTTGCAGTGCGTATTCTTGAGTACGTGAAGGAACACGAACTTTCGGGCAACGTGGTGATGCTTGGGCGGCAACGCTGGGTCGGTCGGCGGCGTAAGCGGTCGGCGGACATGTTCGACAAGGCGCTGGCGCAGTACCTGCCGGGCGTCAGCGAAGATGATCTGCGCAATAGTGACGACGCCTATTCCGAGACCTTCTTTCGCAAGATCGGTTTCGACCAGGTGGATTCAATGGACATCTCGCATTTCGAAAACGCGAGCATCGTTCAGGATCTTGGCGGCGAGTTGCCGGAAGAGCTGCATGGGCGGTTCGATGTGGTCTATGACGGGGGCACCTGCGAACACATTTTCGATCTGCCGACGGCCTATCGCAACATCCACAAGATGCTCAAGCCCGGCGGGGTTCTGATCGGGCATTCGCCCTGCAACAACTGGATCAACCACGGGTTCTACCAGATCTGCCCGGAAATGGTGTTCGGGTTCTGGGAAAAGACGCTTGGTTACGAGGTTCTGGAGTGCCGTTTGCAGCCGCTGTTGCCGATGTATGCGCATCGCTCGATCCGGCCGTCGAACCCGAACCAGACCGGTGTGCGGCCGCGTATCGTGGGCAACCTGCCCAATACCAGCACGATCCTCGACTATGCAGTGCGCAAGCCCGCAGAAGAGGCGGATGGCGAGGTGCGGGTCTACCAGACGGATTATGAACAGCGCTGGCAGGCGGCCGAGTGATCAGCGTTTGAAGGGTGCCATGCCCGCGCGGGCGAGTTCGTCGGCTTTCTCGTTCTCGGGATGGCCGGCGTGGCCCTTGACCCATTCCCATGTCACGTCGTGACGAGCCTGGGCGGCGTCAAGGCGCTGCCAGAGTTCGACGTTCTTGACCGGCTTTTTCGACGAGGTTTTCCAGCCGTTCCGCTTCCAGCCGAAAATCCAGCCGGTGACGCCGTTCTTGACGTAGGCGCTGTCGGTGACGACGGTGATTTTCGACGGTTTCGACAGCGTCTCGAGCGCCATGATGGCGGCCATGAGTTCCATCTGGTTGTTGGTGGTGGCGGCATCGCCCCCCGAAAGCTCGCGTTCCTTGACGACGGTGTCGCCATCCATTGCGCGCATCAGGACACCCCATCCTCCGGGGCCGGGGTTTCCAGAGCAGGCTCCGTCGGTATAGGCAAAAAGATCAGGCATGGGCGGTCAGCAAAATGAAAGGGTCAATGGTTCCGGCCAGCCCTTTGCCCTTTCCTGTCCGGCTCTGCAAGCGGTCAAACCCCGCGTTGGTCAGGATCTCGCGCAGTTCGTCTTGGGTGTAGAAGGCATAGAACCGCCCCAGATCGTCGCGGTGTTCGCCTTCGCCGAGCTTCAGGCCAAGGAAGAGGCAGCCGCCGTCGCGCAGGGCGCGTTTGCAGGCGGCGATGTGGCGGGGGAAATCGGCCTTGGGGGCGTGCAGCAGAGAGAAGCTGGCCCAGATGCCGTCATAGGCATCCTCTTCGGTCAGGTCGTCAAATGTGCCGAGGTGGGCATCAACGCCGCGGGCACGGGCGGCCTCGACAAAGGCGGGGGTGGCGTCGATAGCGCGGGCACTAAAGCCGCGTTGCATCAGTTCGAGGGTGTGAATGCCGGGGCCGCAGCCAAGGTCGAGAATATGCGCGCCGGGGGCAAGGCCGGCGGTGAACATGTCGAGCGCGTCGGTCTGTTCCTGCGTCATCGGCAGGTCGGCATAGACTTCGGCCTTGCGGGAATAGACGTCGACGGTTTCGCGATCCCTCATGCGCGTTCCAGTGCAAGGCGCCCCGCGAGGGCGACGAAGATGGCGGCAAAGCCACGGTTCAGCCAGGCCATGACGCGGGCGCTTGAGAGGATGAGGTCACGGGCCTTGGCGGCGAACAGGCCATAGAGAACGAAGACCGCGAAGGTCATCGCCATGAAGACCCCGCCGAGCAGGGCCATTTCCATCGTCGCGGTTGCCGCATTGCCCGACAGGAAGGGCGGCAGGAGGGCGAGGAAGAACACAGAGAGTTTCGGGTTCAGGATATTGATGAGCGCGGCGCGGCGGGCGATGACAAGACCGCGTTCCCCGCCGCGTTCGGCGCTGATCGAGAGTGCGCCGCCCGCCCGCAGGGCCTGCCACGCGAGGTAGAGCAGGTAAGCGACGCCCGCGAACTTCACGATGTTGAAAAGAAGCGCCGAGGTGTGCAGGACGGCGGCAAGCCCGAGGGTGGCGGCGGCAAGGCTGGGCACGATCCCAACAGTGCAGCCAAGCGCGGCCCAGAGGGCGGCCTGTCGACCCTGGCCCAGACCCATCGCCAGCGTGTAGATGACCCCAGTGCCGGGCGCGATGACCACCACAAGCGCGGTCAGAAGGAATTGGGCAGACAGCATGTTGGTTCCTGTATCAGACGAAGGCACCAACCAGCAAACATGGCACAACCACCGCCGTCAACAGCAGGCGCAGACGCAGCCACCACGGTGGTGCGAGGGTGCGCATCATGAACCATCCATCAAGTCCAAGCAGAGCCGTAAAGCCAAGCGCGAGGTTGAGAAGAGCGCCGGTCTCGGGGCCGGTGGTGGCGAACAGCGCCCAGAGTGCGGGAAGGACGGAGAGGACATAGGGAAGGTGTTGGTCGGACCGCGCCGCGAACCCCCAAAGCGCACCAGACATGAAGGCCAGAATGATAATGCCATAGTGCAGCAGTAGGGCGCGGCCACTGGCAAGCAGGTCGAAGAGGGATGTGTTGGTGCCACCCTCGCCTGAGGTGATCTCGAAGCCGGTTGCCACTGTCAACGCGCCGGCGAGAAAGGGCAGGAGACCAGCCAGTCCAAGAAGCAGTGCAGTGCGGGGAATACCAAGCATCATGCCTGCATGTCCCGAAGGACGCGCGGGACCTTGAAGTTCACCCGCTCGACGGCGGTTTCGACGATGTCGACGGTCACGTCATAGCGGCTGCGGAAGGCGTCGATCACCTCGTTCACCAGAACTTCGGGGGCCGAGGCGCCTGCGGTGATCCCAAGGTGGCGGATGCCCTCCAGCGCGCGCCAGTCGATGTCTTCGGCGCGTTGCACCAGTTGCGAGTAGTCGCAGCCGTTCTTGGCACCCACTTCGACGAGGCGACGGGAGTTCGAGGAGTTCGGAGCGCCGACAACGAGGATAGCGTCGACCTTGGGGGCAATCGCCTTGACCGCTTCCTGCCGGTTGGTGGTGGCGTAACAGATGTCTTCCTTGTGCGGGCCGACGATCTTGGGGAAACGGGCGTTCAGCGCGGCAACGATGCCGATGGTGTCATCCACCGAGAGGGTGGTCTGGGTCACGAAGGCCAGCTTTTCGGGGTCGCGCACCTCGATCGTGGCGACATCTTCTTCGGTTTCGACCAGAAGCACTTCGCCCTCGGGCAGTTGGCCCATGGTGCCGATGGTTTCCGGATGGCCCGCGTGGCCGATCATGATGATCTGGAGGCCGTTGTCCGAGTGCCGTTCGGCCTCGATGTGGACCTTGGAGACCAGCGGGCAGGTGGCATCGACATAGACCATTTCGCGGCGCTGGGCCTCGGCGGGGACGGATTTTGCGACACCGTGCGCCGAAAAGATCACCGGGCGATCATCCGGACAGTCGGTGAGTTCCTCGACAAAGACGGCACCCTTGGCGCGCAGCCCGTCGACGACAAACTTGTTGTGGACGATCTCGTGACGCACATAGACCGGCGCGCCCCATTTCTCGAGCGCCATTTCCACGATCTTGATGGCGCGGTCGACCCCGGCGCAGAACCCGCGCGGCGCGGCCAGATGGATGGTCAGGGGCGGGTTGGACATGCGGGCTCCTTTCGTGTGTTGGCCAACAGGTAAGGCTTTGGGCGCGGTACGTCCAGCCCGCCGAACGCGCGAAAATGTGACTTTCCTTCCCGTGTGGGAAGCCCGCTAGCAAAGGGTGATTGCAAGCGGAGGGACAGAAATGTCGATGAAATGGACCCTGGCCAGCGTGGCCGCGATGGCGATGGCAGGTCTTGGCGTCAGCGTAGGGGCGCAACAGGGTAAGGGGTTCCTGCCCTACGAGGATCGCGGCGCGATCCAGCGGGGCGAGGTTATCTATGCCGAGAACTGTGCCTCGTGCCATGGTGCGAACCTTGAAGGCGAGCCGGACTGGCGGATACCGGACGAAGACGGGCTGATGAAAGCCCCGCCGCATGACGCGAGCGGCCATACCTGGCACCATCCGGATATGCAGCTGTTCATGATCACCAAATACGGTACGGCAAAGATCGTCGGGAATGGCTATGAAAGCCGGATGCCGGGCTTTGAAGACGTTCTGAGCGATGCGGATATCGTCGAGGTGCTGGCCTATATCAAGAGCACCTGGCCCAAGCGCGTTGTCAAAATGCACAACGAGCGCAACGGGTGATGTCACTCGGGACGTCCGTGTCGCGCTTGGGGTCTCGGGTCTTCTTTCTTTTCCTAGTTTGACCGAACTCTCGCCCCATTCCCGATGTATGTCGGTGAATTGAAGAGGGGTATTCATGTTTGATCGGTTTTTCGAAGGTTTGAAGGTTCTTGGTGGTGTTGCCCTGGCCTGTGGCGTGCTTTGGGCCGGGGTATCGATGCCCAAGCCGGGTTGGTCGTCCCTGAGAGCGATGCTTCCGGAGTGGACGGTGAATTTTGAGGCAGCGATTGTGCTGATCCTCATCGGCGCTGTCGCAATATTCCTCGGCCATCGCATGTCGGCGCGACGCGCGCTTGGGCAGAAGGCCGCTGCACCGCCCGATATGTTCAGCAACGATCCCGCGACACGGGCGCTTTGGGATCGGATAGGCAAAGAGCAGTTGGCGGCGGAAAAACAGGCGGTGGGTGATGTCTTTGGGCGCGCACAACGTCGGATTGCCCTGCGTCCGTGCTGGCCTCAACGTGAAACGAAAAGTTGGATCGGCGGCTTGCCCATGCTTCCGGTTGATATGGATTGGCCGCGGATCGAGGGGAAGCCTGCGGTGTTCATCGCCCAGATTTGCCTTGCCGATATGCCGGATGATCTTTGGCAGGGCGCTGGCCCGCGGGATGGGTGGCTCGTGATCTGGGGGGACGAAGAGGGCGGTTGCGGGACAGCTCTGCGCCATGTGTCCGGTGCGTTGCAGGAGCGCGCGCAGCCGGATGGGGTTGCGCCATGCTGGCACTGGAACATGGAGCCCTGCGGGATGCAGTCGGCGCTGGGGACAGAGGGCTTGGTGCCGTTACGTTGGTATCTGGAGCCTGCGGAGGATGCCTCTCTTGGTGCCGTCGAGGACATGATGGCGGATAACCCCGCGTTTTGGGATGACGATGCTGGCGACTGGATCTGGGCCAGCAGTTGGCTGGGGGTGCGCCACGACGTCATGCGGGATTTGGATGTGAAAGATGCCTTTGGACATGGGTTGGATTGGCGCGGATTGTTCGGATTGCTTGGAATTTGGCGTCGTGTTGTCACGGAAGAACGAGAACAGGTGAGGCGAGAGTTGGAGAGCAGAGATGCGCGGCTGGAGCGGCTGCGCGACGCTCAAGGGAAAGAACTGCGCCTGCTGGAAGAGAACCCCGGTGCTGAAGCCGCTTCTTTCGCGCAGATGAAGCTGAAACACCAACAGGCCGAAGCGCGATTATCGGACCAGTTTTCGCGATTGGAGCAGGACTTGACCCGCATGGATCAGGCGCTGGTGTTGGCCGGTCGCATCGAGACCGAGGTGCGTGGCTTTGAAGACGACGTGCCGTTCGCAGCAGAGATTGGGCATGAGGTGCTTGATACTTTGAACGACGCCTTTCCTGCGCCATCGGCGCATATGCGACCTGCGGTACAGCATTTTGTCGAAAACTATGCGCGGTATTGCTATGTGCGACACCCTTCTGATCTGTCGGACGCTCTTTTCGACCGGTTTGCACCGTTGTGGGAGCGTCAGTGTCGAGACACCTTGATTTTTGTTGGGTGTAACCACGACGGAACAGTGGGCATGCAGCCGGATGCGCGATTGATCGATGTGCCATCACATCCCTTGGCGGGGTTGTCTTTTGGTGACGACTCGCGGTTTTACGTCGATATGCGTCTGCGTGATCTTGTTTCGGAGAACTGGCACGAGGCCGAGGGGCTGACAACGCACGGCGCTGTCTAGCTGTCAAAGAAAAACCGGGGCGCCTGGCCCCGGTTTTCCTGATTATCTGTCGGAGTATTCCGCTTCGCGTTCGCCCATCGCGCCTTCCCGGGGCGGACGTCCGATCACTTCGCGTAGACCATCGAGTTCGATGAAGTTGTCTGCCTGGCGGCGCAGTTCGTCCGAGATCATCGGCGGCTGGCTGCGGATGGTGGAAACCACCGAAACGCGTACACCCTGACGTTGCAGACTCTCTACGAGCGGCCGGAAGTCCCCATCTCCCGAAAACAGCACGATATGGTCTACGTGTGGTGCGAGTTCCATGGCGTTCACTGCCAGCTCGATATCCATGTTTCCCTTGACCTTGCGGCGGCCCTGGGAGTCCGTGTACTCCTTGGCCGGCTTGGTCACCATGGTGAAGCCGTTGTAGTGCAGCCAGTCTACCAGAGGGCGAATCGGAGAATATTCGTCATTCTCAAGCAGCGCCGTGTAGTAGAAAGCTCTCAAAAGTTTGCCGCGCCGCATGAACTCTTGTCTTAGGAGTTTGTAGTCGATGTCGAAGCCGAGCGACTTGGCGGCCGCATACAGATTCGATCCATCGATGAACAGCGCGAGCCGTTCGTCTTTGTAAAACATCTAATGTCCTTCCTAGTGCCGCGCCGCCCTGAAATGTCCCGTGAGTTTAAAAATATTGGGCGAAACGGTCCCAATAGGGTAATGCAATTCTCCCAGCCTGCAAGTAAATCAGCGCTGTTTTGTCGCTCATTTTGTTGAGAGGTGTGAAAAGGTGAACAATATCTGGATGTTAGCGATCGGTGGGAATCTGCCGTCGGAAATCGGTGATCCTATTGTGACGCTAAAACGCGCCGTTTTGACGCTGAATGACGTCAAATCTCGAGTTTTGCAGGTGAGTCGTTTTTTTAAAACACCCTGTTTTCCTGCGGGGGCAGGCCCCGATTTCGTGAATGCGGCGCTGGTTGTGGAAAGCGCGCTGGATGCAGAGGAGTTGCTGGCACGGTTGCACGAGATCGAGGCCGAGTTCGGGCGCACCCGCGAAACCCGTTGGGCCGGGCGTACGTTGGATATTGATCTCATTGGCGGCGGTGACGTGGTACTGCCGGACGCCGCGACCTATGCGCATTGGCGGGACCTGCCGCTGGAAGAGCAGATGAAGGCGGCCCCTTCGCAACTGATTCTGCCGCACCCGCGTTTGCAGGACCGTGCCTTTGTTCTGGTGCCCCTGAACGACGTTGCGCCGGAATGGATTCACCCGGTTAGCGGCCAAAGCGTGGCCGAAATGCTGAACAACCTGCCGGAAAGTGATCGAAAAGCGGTCGTTCCTTTGTGAAACGAGGGTTGTCAAGGGGGGCGATCCCTTTTAGATACGTGTTTTCTGATCCGATCCTGAGAGAATGGAGTGCCCTATGGCCCGCGTGACCGTAGAAGATTGCGTCGACAAGGTTCCGAACCGCTTTGAGCTGGTAATGCTGGCTGCCCATCGTGCGCGTGAAGTCTCGGCCGGTGCGCCGATCACCGTAGACCGTGACAACGACAAGAACCCCGTTGTCAGCCTGCGTGAGATCGCCGAGGAAACCCAGACCGCCGACGAACTGCGCGAGCGTCTGATCGAGGCGAACCAGACCCAGATCGAAGTCGATGAGCCGGAAGAAGATCGTATGGCGCTTCTGATGGGCGCCGAATCGGACGCCCCGGCAGAAGACGACATGTCGGAAGAAAAGCTGCTGCGCGCGCTGATGGAAGCGCAGGGCCAGGGCTAATAGCCAGGACGAATTGGTAAGGCGAGAATGAGCGACGCTTACGAGCTGTTTCCTGCGGATGAGCTCGTAGAGCTCGTTCTCACTTATAACCCCAAGTGCAATGAAAAGCTGATTGCTGACGCCTATGAATTCGGGCGTGAAATGCACGAGGGACAGTTTCGCCATTCCGGCGAACCCTATTTTTCCCACCCCATCGATGTTGCCCGCATCCTGACGGAACAGCACCTTGATGATGCCACCATCATCACGGCGCTTCTGCACGACACCATCGAAGACACCAAGGCCTCGTATGGCGAGGTTGCTGACCGGTTCGGCAACGAGGTGGCGATGCTGGTGGACGGTGTGACCAAGCTGACCAACCTGCAGTTGTCCTCGACCGAGACAAAGCAGGCCGAGAACTTCCGCAAGCTGTTCATGGCGATGTCCAAGGATCTGCGGGTGATCCTCGTCAAGCTGGCCGACCGCCTGCACAACATGCGCACCATCAAGGCGATGCGTCCGGAAAAGCAGGTCGTCAAGGCGCGCGAAACCATGGACATCTATGCACCGCTGGCGGGCCGCATGGGTATGCAGTGGATGCGCGACGAGCTTGAAGACCTCGCCTTCAAGGTGCTGAACCCCGAGGGGCGGGCGTCGATCATGCGCCGCTTTATCACGCTGCAAAAGGAAACCGGTGACGTGATCGAGCGGATCACCGGTGACATGCGGCTTGAGCTGGAGAAGGCCGATATTGACGCGCAGGTCTTTGGGCGGGCAAAGAAGCCCTATTCGATCTGGCGCAAGATGCAGGCCAAGGACCAGGGCTTTTCGCGCCTGTCCGACATCTATGGTTTCCGCATCATCACCCGTGACGAGAATGATTGCTATCGGGTGCTGGGGGCGATCCACCAGCGCTGGCGGGCGGTTCCGGGCCGGTTCAAGGATTATATCAGCCAGCCGAAATCGAACGGTTATCGTTCGATCCACACCACGGTGTCGGGGCGTGACGGGCGGCGGGTCGAGGTGCAGATCCGCACCCAGCAGATGCACGATGTGGCCGAAACCGGCGTGGCGGCGCACTGGTCCTACAAGGACGGTGTGCGCGGCGAGAACCCCTTTGCGGTTGACCCGGTGAAATGGATCAGCTCTCTGACCGAACAGTTCGATGCCGAGGAAGACCACGACGAGTTTCTCGAGGCGGTCAAGCTCGAGATGTATTCGGACCAGGTGTTCTGCTTCACGCCGAAGGGCGAGGTGGTGAAGCTGCCCCGCGGGGCGACGCCGCTTGATTTTGCCTATGCGATCCACACCCGGATCGGCCACGCCTGTGTCGGGGCCAAGATCGACCATATGCGGGTGCCGCTCTGGACCCGGATCAAGAACGGCCAGTCGGTCGAGATCATCACCGCCGAAGGACAGGCGCCGCAGGCCACCTGGCTTGATATTGCCACCACCGGCAAGGCGCGTACCGCGATTCGTCGTGCCCTGCGCGAGATGGACCGCGAGCGGTTTATCAAGCTGGGTCGCGAACTGGCGCGGGCAGCATTCGAACATCTGGGCAAGAAGGCCACCGACAAGGTTCTCGACATGGCGGCGAAGAACCTGCGGCTCAAGGACATGGACGAGGTGCTGGCGCGGCTGGGCAGTGCCGAACTGACGGCCCATGAGGTCGTGCAGGCGGTCTATCCCGATCTTGTGCCTGACGAGAGCGAGGAAATCACAACTGATCGCGCTGTGATCGGCCTCAGCCCTGACCAGAGTTTCCAGCGCGCGCCCTGTTGTTCGCCGCTTCCGGGCGAGCGGATCGTGGGCATCACCTACCGGGGTCAGGGGGTGGTTGTGCATGCCATCGACTGTGACTCGCTTGGCAATTACGAGGACCAGCCGGAGCGCTGGGTCGACCTGCATTGGCATGGCGGAAAGCATAAGGCGATCTATACCGTGCCGCTCAATATCACCATCGGTAATGACGCCGGGGTGCTGGGGCGAATTTGCACATTGATTGGCGAACACAAGGCCAATATCTCGGACCTTGAATTCGTGGACAGGAAGCCGGATTTCTATCGCTTGCTCGTACATGTCGACCTGCGGGATGCAGAGCATCTGCACTCGCTGTTGATGGCGCTTGGCGCCGAAAGCGACGTGGCCGAGATCGAAAGACACCGGGATCCCAGCCGGGCAAGGGTGCCTGCGGGTCCAAAGGAGTAGAGGACGCACCATCGTGGTGTTCAAGCGCCGGGACAAAAGGCCGATTCACAAGATCGTGCTCGATTTCCTCTGGCCCAAGGGTGGCTGGACCCGTGCGTTTCACTACGTGCGGCACCGGCTGCATCGCCTGCCGGGATCGCCCGAGTTTATCGCGCGTGGTGTCTGGGCGGGTGTGTTCACCACCTTCACACCCTTCTATGGGTTGCACTTCGTGGTTGCCGCGCTGATTGCCCGGGTTTTCAACGGTAACCTTCTGGCGGCCCTGCTGAGTACGTTTTTCGGCAACCCTCTGACCTATCTGCCGATCGGGATCATCTCGCTCAAGACCGGGCATTTCATCCTTGGGACCGAGTTCCACGAAGGCGAGCACCGGTCGCTGGTGCGCAAGTTTGCCGATGCAGGTGCGGACCTGTGGCACAATTTCCTGTCGATGTTCTTTGATCACCAGGCGGATTGGGATGGTCTTAGGATTTTCTATGACGAGGTGTTCCTGCCTTACCTTGTGGGTGGGATCGCGCCGGGCATCGTGGCGGCCACGATCAGCTACTATCTGAGCGTTCCGGTGATTCGCGCCTACCAGAAGCGCCGCGCTGCCAAGTTCAAGAAACGGGTCGAGGCGCTGCGGGCCAAGGCGCGCGAGCAGGCTGCGGCGCACAAGGAAGATCAACAAACCTAAGAATCCGGTTTCCCCTGCGCCAAAGCGCTACTAGGGTCCGGATTCGAAGAGGAAACAAGGAGCGACCGAGATGCTGCGTCTTGGAGTGAATATCGACCATGTGGCCACGGTGCGGAATGCCCGCGGCGGGGCCTATCCCGATCCGGTGCGCGCGGCCCGTCTGGCCGAAGCGGCGGGTGCGGACGGGATCACCGCGCACCTGCGTGAAGATCGTCGTCACATTCTGGATGCCGACATTGACGCGCTGATGGAGCACCTGACCGTGCCGCTCAACTTTGAGATGGCGGCAACGGCAGAGATGCAGGAGATCGCCCTGCGCCACAAACCCCACGCCGTGTGCATCGTGCCGGAAAAGCGCGAGGAAAAGACCACCGAGGGCGGGCTGGAAGTGGCGCGTGAGGAAAACCGCCTTGCGCATTACATCGCGCCGCTGCGCGATGCCGGGTGCCGGGTGTCGATCTTCATCGCCGCAGACAAGGCGCAGGTCGAGGCCTCGGCGCGTATCGGCGCGCAGGTCGTCGAGCTGCACACCGGGGCCTATTGCGATTTCCACGCCGAGGGCCGTTTCGAGGAACGCGATGCCGAGCTGGCGCGTCTGCGCGAGATGTCCGCCTTTGCCCATTCTCTAGGTCTCGAAGTTCATGCTGGTCACGGCCTGACCTATGAAACGGTTCAGCCGGTTGCCGCCTTCCCCGAGGTGATGGAACTCAATATCGGGCACTTCCTGATTGGCGAGTCGATCTTTGTGGGGCTTGATCCCGCGATCAAGGAAATGCGCCGCCTGATGGACGAGGCGCGGGCCGCGTCCTGAGAGAACCTGAGATGAGTCTGAACCTGCGCAGCTACACGATCCAATATGCCCTGACGATGCTTGCTCTTGTCGGGCTGGGGTTTGTTGCCGCGCGGTTCGAATTCCAGCTGCCGCCGGGCATCACCATCTGGCTTCCGGCCATGGTGGCGGCGCAGAACATTGCGATGAAGCACGGCCAGACCACCGGCACGCCGCTTGAGAAGGGCGTGGCCTGGAAACTGGCCTGGCCGCTGACCGGCTGTGCGCTGGCGGTGCAGGCGGCCTACCTCGTGGTGTCGACGACGATCTACGCCGTCAGGGGGTTCGATGTCTGGAACTTCCTTCTGTTCGTGGGCGGTCCGGCGCTGTTCGTGATCCTTCTGATCACCGTGGGCCTGCTTTACCTTACCAACCGCTTTTTCCTTGGCCTCGGCGTGCGGGCCGGGATCAAGGCGTTTGAAAGACAGGGGCAATCGAAATGATCACGCCCGAATTCATGGCAATCTGGGTGGCCTGGTTGATGGCGGGGGGCTCTCCGGGGCCGGCCACCATGGGCATCGCAGGCACGGCGATGAGCGCGGGGCGGCGTCCGGCGCTGGCCTTTGCGCTGGGTATTCTTGCCGGATCGGCCAGTTGGGGCATAGCCGCCGCATTGGGGCTGTCTGCGGTGATGCTGGCCAATGCCTGGGTTTTCGAAGTCCTGCGCTATGCAGGGGCGACCTATCTTGGCTGGCTCGCGCTCAAGGCGCTGAAACGCGCGGCCCATAGCGGCGAGGGGGCCAAGCTGGGCAGCGGCTTCAACGGCGGGTTCGTCACCTTGTTCACCAAGGGCACGGCCATCCACCTGACCAATCCCAAGGCGATCCTGAGCTGGGGGGCAATCTATGCGATTGTCGCCCCTGCAGACGCCACGCCCGCCACGCTGTTTGGCTATTTCGGGCTGCTCTATGCCGGATCGGCGATGATCTTCCTTGGCTATGCGGTGCTGTTTTCGTCCGAACGGATCGTGCGCGGCTATGGCAAGGCGCAACGCTGGTTCGACATCGCCTTTGCTGGCTTCTTCGGCTTTGCCAGTTTCAAAATCCTGACGGCGCGTTTGCAATGATCCTTGGTATCGGAACCGACCTTGCCAATATCGACCGCGTGGCCGGAACGCTTGAGCGTTTCGGAGACCGTTTTCGCAACCGCGTCTTCACCGAGACGGAACTTGCCAAGGCGGCGCGGCGACGCGACGAGGCGGGAACGCTGGCGAAACGCTGGGCCGCCAAGGAAGCCTGTTCCAAGGCGCTGGGTACCGGGCTTGCGATGGGGATCAGCTGGAAAGACATGGCCGTGTCGAACCTGCGCACGGGGCAACCGACAATGCAGGTAACCGGTTGGGCCAAGGAGCGGCTGGACAGCATGACGCCAGCGGGTCACGAGGCCTTTATTCACGTGACCCTGACCGATGATCACCCCTGGGCACAGGCCTTTGTTGTGATCGAGGCACGGCCACTGCGCGATGAGGCGCCGCAAACGGGGCGTTCGGGTTGACTCAAAAGCCCGCGCACCGCATGTAACCCGCAAGCAGAAAACCATCAGAAAACCCCTGAGAGGCGCGCACATGGCAACCGAAGCCAAGAAGCAGAACGGTTTCATCGAAACCGTCAAGACGATCGTATATGCCCTTCTGATCGCGGGCGTGTTCCGTTCTCTGATCTTCCAGCCGTTCTGGATTCCGTCGGGGTCGATGAAAGACACGCTGTTGATCGGGGATTTCCTGTTCGTCAACAAGATGGCCTACGGCTATTCCTACGCCTCGTGCCCGTCGATCCGCATTGCGCGTTTCGGGATCAACATCGACGCCAAGGACATCTGCGGCTTTGTCGACGGGGACAACAAGCGCCTGTTCGGCGGTGAGCCCAAGCGCGGCGACGTGGTTGTCTTCCGCCACCCGCTGACCGGCTATGACTATGTCAAACGCCTTGTCGGCCTGCCGGGCGAGACGGTGCAGATGAAACAGGGCGTGCTGCACATCAATGGCAATCCGGTGAAGCTCGAGGATGATGGTATCTTCAAGGAAGTGGCCGGCCCGCAAGGCCCGCAGCGCCTGCGTCCGCGCTGTGAAAATGGCCCCGTGGGGGATGGTGGCATCTGCGAGAAGTCGCGCCAGATCGAAACCCTGCCCGGCGGCACCAGCCACGCGATCCTGAACATCGGTCCGGGTGGCGCGGACAACACCGGTGTTTTCACGGTACCGGCGGGACATTATTTCTTCATGGGTGACAACCGAGACAACTCGACCGACAGCCGCGTTCCGCGTGCCGCGCGTGGGGTTGGCTTCGTGCCTTATGAAAACCTGATCGGCCGCGCAGACCGCATCATGTTCTCTTCGGCGGGCCGTTCCATGTTCTTCTTCTGGACATGGCGCAAGGACCGTTTCTTCAAGGCGGTCGAATGAAGCTATCGGCGGAACTGAAGGCACTTGAGGGGCGGATCGGCTATTCGTTCAAGCGGCCCGAGTTGCTGGTGCGCGCGGTGACGCATTCGTCGATGTCGTCGCCGACGCGGGATGACAACCAGCGGCTTGAATTTCTGGGCGACCGTGTGCTTGGGCTGGTGATGGCCGAGGCGATGCTGGCGCAGGATCGCAAGGCGACCGAGGGGCAGCTGGCCCCGCGGTTCAACGCGCTGGTGCGCAAGGAAGCCTGTGCCGACGTTGCGCGCGAGATTGATCTTGGTGCGGGGCTCAAGCTGGGCCGTTCGGAAATGCTGTCGGGTGGACGCCGCAAGCAGGCCCTGCTGGGTGATGCCATGGAGGCGCTGATCGCGGCGGTCTACCTTGATGCGGGGTTCGAGACCGCCAAGGAGATGGTGGTGCGCCTTTGGGGCGACCGCGTGAGCAAGGTCGAGGCCGATGCCCGCGATCCCAAGACCTCGTTGCAGGAATGGGCGCAGGCGCGGGGGCTGAAGCCGCCGACATACGAGTTGTTGAAGCGGTCCGGCCCGGACCATGCGCCGATCTTCGAGATTGCGGCCAAGCTTGAGAATGGCGAAAGCGCCGAGGCCAGCGACAATTCCAAGCGCAAGGCCGAGCAGGCAGCGGCCAAGGCGTTGCTGTCGCGTCTGGAAAGCTAGGCCTCATGTCCGAGAACCTGCGCGGCAGCCTTGCGATGGTTCTGGCGATGGCGGCCTTTGCGGTCGAAGACGCGTTCTTCAAATTTGCCACCGCCGGGATGCCCGTGGGCGTTGCCCTAGTGATGTTTGGCCTGATTGGTCTGGTGATCTTTGTCGGCTTGTCCCTGCGGGCGGGCGAGGCGGTGTTTCATCCGGCGGTTCTGTCGAAGGCGATGATCCTGCGTTCGGTTTTTGAACTGGGCGGGCGGCTGTTCTTTGCCTTGGCACTGGCCTTTACGCCCCTGTCGAGCACTTCGGCGATCCTGCAATCGGCGCCTCTTGTGGTGACGCTGGGGGCGGTTCTGTTCCTTGGCGCGAAGGTGGGGCCGCGGCGATGGATTGCCATGCTGGTGGGGTTTGTCGGCGTGCTGCTGATCCTGCGCCCGACACCGGAAAGTTTTGAGGCCACCTCGATCTTTGCCCTGCTGGCGACCCTTGGGTTCGCGGGCCGCGACCTTGCCACCAGCGTCAGCCCCAAGACGATGTCGGGCCGTCAGCTGGGCACATTGGGGTTCATGGTGCTGGTCGTTGCTGGGCTGGTGCTGGTGCCTTTTTATGGCGTGCCTGCCGAGATGCCCGCTCTGCCCGCGTTCGGGGCGGTGGCGATTGCGGCGGTGGTCGGGGTGGTGGCCTATAACGCGCTGACGGTGGCGATGCGCACTGGCGACATCGCCGTGGTCACGCCGTTCCGCTATTCCCGCCTGCTGTTTGCGCTGGGCTTTGCCGTCTTGTGGTTTGGCGAACGTCCCGACCTGATGACGCTGGTGGGGGCGGTTCTGATCGTGGGCAGCGGGCTTTATACGCTGATGCGATCGGGCGGCAAAATCCCGTCTGGTTCTAAGCCCTGATCTCCTGTACACCCAAGGCTTGCAACATCAAGGAATGCCCATGACCAGCCGCGCCGGATTCGTCGCCCTTATCGGAGAGCCCAACGCGGGCAAATCCACGCTCACCAACCGCATGGTGGGGGCGAAAGTGTCGATCGTGACGCACAAGGTTCAGACCACCCGCGCCCGCATTCGCGGTGTCGCGCTGGAAGGTGACAGCCAGTTGGTGTTTGTCGATACGCCGGGCCTGTTCCGGCCGCGTCGCCGTCTGGACCGTGCCATGGTGGCGGCGGCCTGGGGCGGGGCGGCGGATGCCGATATCATCGTTTTGCTGATCGAGGCGCATCGCGGCATCACCGAAGGCGTTGAGACCATCCTCGAGGGTCTCAAGGAATTGCCGAAAGGGCGCAAGATCGCGCTGGCGATCAACAAGATCGACAAGGTGAAATCCGAGGTTCTGCTGGGCCTGTCCAAGGACTTGAACGAGCGGTTCCCCTTTGTCGAGACCTTCATGATCTCGGCCGAGAAGGGGCATGGTGCCGACCATCTGAAACAGTGGCTGGCCGAAGAGTTGCCGGAAGGGCCGTGGCTTTACCCTGAGGACCAGATCGCCGATCTCCCCATGCGCATGATTGCCGCCGAGATGACGCGCGAAAAGCTGACCCTGCGTCTGCATCAGGAATTGCCCTACCAGTTGACCGTCGAAACCGAGAACTGGGAAGAGCGCAAGGACGGATCGGCCCGCATCGACCAGCTGGTCTATGTGGCGCGTGACGGGCACAAGGGCATCGTTCTTGGCAACAAGGGCGAGACCATCAAGGCCGTCTCAAAGGCCGCGCGGGAAGAGCTTGAGGAGTTTCTCGGCCGCCGCGTCCACCTGTTCGTGCAGGTGAAGGTGCGTCCGAACTGGCTTGAGGAAAAAGAGCGCTATTCCGAGATGGGGCTGGATTTCCGCGACGGCAACAAGTGATGGCGGGAAGGACCAACCGCTGATGGCGAGGTTGACCGCGAAATTCTGGGTACAGGCCTATATGGCGCGGCTCGAACTGACGGGCATTCCGGCCTATGTGATGGCCCACGGCGATGACACGGCGGGGGCGGTTCTTGTGAAACTGGCCACGCTGGACGGGCAGGCACAGGCCTTTCAGCGGTCTTTCGACCTGATGACCGGAGACCGCAAGTGGGTGGTTCTGGCGGAAGGGGATGAACCATCGGTGGATGCGGCCCTGCGCCGACAGCGCGAGTTTGATCCCGACCTCTGGGTGGTCGAGGTGGAAGACCGCCAGGGGCGGCATCTGCTGGATGAGCCGGGGCTGGCGGACTAGGGCGGCGGATATGGATTGGCGTGACCAGGGAATCGTTCTGAGCAGCCGGAAACACGGCGAGACTTCGGTGATCCTTGACGTTTTCACGCCCGAACGGGGCCGCCATGCGGGCGTGGTGCGCGGTGGCACCAGCCGCAAGATGACCCCGATCCTACAACCGGGCGCACAGGTTGACGTATCATGGCGTGCACGGCTTGAGGAACATATCGGCAGTTTCACCGTGGAACCCCTGCGCAGCCGCGCGGCGGCCCTGTCGGACCGTATGGCGCTGGCCGGTTTGAACGCGGTGACGGGGCTGTTGGGGTTCAGCCTGCCGGAACGCGAACCGCATGCTGATCTTTACCTCAAGACCGAACGTCTTCTGGATCTTCTGGGGCAGAACGACATCTGGCCGCTGGCCTATCTGCGCTGGGAAGTGGCGCTGTTGGAGGAACTGGGATTTGGCCTTGATCTCTCGGAATGCGCCGTGACGGGCGGGCGCGACGATCTGGTCTATGTCTCGCCGCGGTCCGGACGGGCGGTCTCGCGTCAGGGGGCGGGGGAATGGGCGGATCGCCTGTTGCCGCTGCCGCCGGTGTTGCTGGGGCAGGGCGATGCGCCGGATCACGAGGTTCTTCAGGCGCTTGGCACAACCGGGTACTTTATGGAGAACAAGCTTGCGCCCGAGCTGGGCCACAAACCCCTGCCCGAAGCGCGGGGTCGGTTGATGGACCTGTTCAGCCGCCGTCTTGCGCAGCCGTGAACACCATCTTGCGCCCGGCATCGTTGCTCAGGATCATCACGTCGCCGCTTATTTCGACAAGGCTCATCTCGGCCAATGCGCCAAGATAGGCGCTCTCGGCCTCAAGGTCGGGACAGGCCATCTTGGTGCTGCCGATGGGGCCGAATTCGACCCAGGGGTAAGGTGCGGTTTGCTGGGTGAAAAAGCGGTTGCAGGCGGCCTGGCCGGACACCTTGCCATCCTTGTCAAACCGGATCGAGGCGCGGGCTGTGAAGGGGGTGCCGTCCAGTTCGTTCAACTGCCAGAGGCGATCACCGCCATATCCGGTCACGGTTTCATCCTTGAAGCAGGCCGAGAGGGTGAGGGCGAGAACAAGCCCGAGAAAGATACGTGTCATCCTACCCATATAGGGCAAGAACCAGATCCACCAAGGTGCCCAGGGCGTCATCATTGGCCTGCCCGTCACGGCCCGACAGTTCGGCCATGCCAAGGTTCGCGGCATAGATGATGCGCGAGAGTTCGGGGTTGGACAGGCCCACTTCGGCCAGCAGGCGATCAAGCTCTTCCATGCGGCGGGCGTCAACGCGAGCGACCGACTGGGCCACCTTGTCGTTGCCATGCGCCCAGGCCCGGATCGCCGGTTCCACCGCGCGGCGGGTATCGGCGACATCTTCCTTCTCGACCACCTGCGCAAGGTGGCGCAGGCGTTGCACCGGGGGATCGTCGCTGTTGGCGGCGTCTTCGAAACGGGCAAGGCTGGTGGTTTCCCACCGCTCGAGCATGGCGTTGTGGAAGGCCGGAACATCCTTGAAATGCCAGTAGAACGAGCCCTTGGTCGTCTTGAGATCGCGGGCCAGCGCCTCTGCCTTGAGTGCAGCAGGCCCCTGCGCAATCAGCGCATCAAAGCCGGCTTGAATCCAGCTGTCGGGGGAGAGGCGAGTCGAAGACATGCGAAATGGGTACGGGGGTGTTGGATGTTTTGCAAGTGCGGCATTGAAAATGCTGCATTGCGGCGACAATCTGTTGCAGGTTGCGCCAGATACTCTGCCCTCTCTGATAGGGTCTATGATCCCAAATTAGGCAGTGCAACGACACCAACACTCCAAAGCTCTGAAATCGCAGGGATACTGTGAAGATCGGATGTTTCACGACAGTCGACCTGTCGGCGAGTTTGGACCGTAGGACCCCCAGTTTCATAGGGTGCGGCCCGAATCTGGTAGACTGGCGGGATCAGAATTGGATTTGGGATGAGAGGTTATGGCTGTTCGAATGATTTTCAATACGACGACGGGCGTTGATGCGGATGCAAATGGTGACCTGTGGGTGCTGTTGAATGGTCGCTACATTACGAACACATCCGACGGGTTCGATTTCCTGACGTTCACCGGCAACCAGCTTGCGGTTTCGGGGTCGATTTACAGTGAACTGGACGGCATCGATTCAGACACGAACTCGGCCAGCAACTCGGTGGAAGTGCTGGAAACCGGTTCGGTGTTCGGTGCCAGCGACGGCATCGAGATGGCGGGGAACAATCACGAGGTGATCGTCCGGGGCACTGTCACAGGACTGGCGGACCGCGGGGTCCAGATGATCGGGGACGCGGCGAGTGTGACCAATTCCGGCACGATATTCGGGGCAACTGACGGGGTGCTGCTGGACGGCGACAATAGCTTTCTGTCCAATTCCGGCGTGATCAACGGGGACCAGTTAGGTGTCGAGGTCCAGGGCACCGGTAACAAAGTGATCAATACGGGTGTTCTTGCGGGTCTTTTCCACGGGGTCGATTTCAACACGCTTACAAACGCCGAAAACGCGCTAATCAACTCGGGCACGATCTCGGGCGGCGATCCGACAAGTCTGGCCTTGAGGGGGGATCACGGCAACGAGACCGTCGTCAACTCCGGGAAGATCACTGGAAATGTCGATCTTTTGGGCGGCGCAGACCTGTTCGACGGGCGCGGCGGTACCGTGACCGGCTCGGTGCGGGGCGGCGATGGTGACGATACCTATATCATCGACGATGCAGCCATGCTTCTTGTCGAAGACCTGGACGCGGGAACCGACGAGGTTCAGAGCCTCGTAACCTACACGCTGGCGCAGAACTTGGAAAACCTGACCTTGTTGGGGACGGTGGACCTTGATGGCCGGGGCAATGCGCTGGCCAATGTGATGGTCGGCAACGAGGGCAGCAATACGCTGGCAGGGCGCAAGGGCGACGACGACCTGAGCGGGGGCATTGGCGCTGACCTTCTGAGGGGGCAACGCGGCAATGATACGCTTCAGGGTGATCAGGGCGACGATAGCCTCAAAGGGGGATTTGGGGCCGACTCGCTGATAGGCGGGGAGGACAACGACCTGCTTCAGGGTGAGAACGGCAATGATACCCTGAGCGGCGGTCTTGATGATGACACGCTGGAAGGCGGTGCGGGCGCGGATTCCCTGTTGGGGGAAGAGGGCCTCGACCTGCTCAAGGGGGCGGATGGCAATGACACGCTGCGCGGGCAGCAGGGCGATGACACGCTGCGCGGTGGCGTGGGCAATGACCTGTTGGCAGGTGGCGCTGACAACGATCTGCAACTGGGCGAGGACGGCAAGGACACCCTGAATGGCGGAGTGGGCAACGATACGCTGAATGGGGGCAAGGGGGCTGATGTCCTGAGCGGCGACACGGGTAACGACCGGTTGATCGGTGGCACCGGGTCCGATGAGTTCGTCTTTGCTGATGGCTTCGGTGTGGACGTGATCCAGGGATTTGAGGCGACCAACAACAACGAGAAGATCAACCTCGTTGCGGTCTCTTCAATCATTAGCTTTGCCGACATTTCCGGTGGTCACATGAGCCAGGTCGGCGCAGACGTGGTTATCGACGCCGGGGCCGGCAACACGATCACCTTGCTGAACGTGAACCTTGGCGATCTGGGCGCAGCGGATTTCATCTTCTGAGGCACCTGCACCAGCGCCCGCGGTCCCTTGGGGTTGCGGGCGTGCGCATTGATTTTTGTCGCAAAGTCAGCAGAAGCAGATTGAAGATGCGGCGTGCGCGTGCAAGCGTAGGTCTATGATTTTGCTTATTGTTGAGGGGTTTGCACGTGGCACATCGTTTTTTGAGAATGGCGCTGGTTCTGGCAATTCTGGGTGGCTGCAATGTACAAAGCGGTGACGCGACCGGCCCAAGCAAAGCACCGCCGCCAATAAAGGAACAGGGCTTCGTCCTGTATCCTTCAATTCCGTCCTCTCGCAGTGCGAAAGCTGGAACGCAGCTTGTTGATCCCGAGACCGGAGCGAAACTCCTGAAAGAGATCTGTCTTGATAATCGGTCTGACTTCACACAGGCGATTGACGTTATAAAGAAGTACCCCTTTGTCCAAAACACAAAGAATGGGTACTTTTACCACAAGGATTTGCATGTGTCCGTCGATTTGAGGCGTGACCCACCTCACTGGTGTTCCATGAGTGTGCGCTGGAAAAGAAATAAAGACCAACGGATCTTCCACGCGATGAAAAAGTGGAACGTTGATCGACCTGGTGGTCATGAATTTTTGCAGCTTCCGATTGACCAAGGTCGGGGCGACGTCTTCTTAGTTAAGGGCAAATTTGAAGATTGACGGGTTTTCGTCGGTCTGATTGAAAGCTCACCCCAATACAAAAACCCGACACGCGGTGGCGTATCGGGGTTTCGTTTTTCCAGAAAAATGTGGCTTAGCCCAGCAGGCGGCGGGCGATGACCTGGGCCTGGATTTCGGCGGCGCCTTCGAAGATGTTCAGGATACGCGCGTCGCAGAGGATGCGGCTGATCTGGTATTCCAGCGCAAAGCCGTTGCCGCCGTGGATTTGCAGCGCGTTGTCGGCGGCGGCCCATGCCACGCGGGCACCCAGCAGCTTGGCCATGCCAGCTTCGAGGTCACAGCGTTGGTCGTGGTCTTTTTCCCAGGCCGAGAAATAGGTCAGCTGACGCGCGACCATGATCTCGACCGCCATCATCGCCAGCTTGCCGGCGACGCGGGGGAAGTTGATCAGCGACTTGCCAAACTGCTTGCGGTCTTCGGCGTATTGCATGCCGACCTCAAGCGCGTTCTGGGCCACGCCGATGGCGCGGGCGGCGGTCTGGATGCGGGCCGCTTCAAAGGTCTTCATCAGTTGTTTGAAGCCCTGGCCTTCTTCGCCACCAAGCAGGTTCTCGCCCTTGACCTTGAAGCCGTCAAAGCCCAGTTCGAATTCCTTCATGCCGCGATAGCCGAGCACCTCGATCTCGCCGCCGGTCATGCCTTCGGTCGGGAAGGGGTTCTCGTCGTCGCCCGGGGTTTTCTCGGCAAGGAACATCGACAGGCCGCGGTGGTCGGTCGAGTTCGGATCGGTCCGCGCCAGCAGGGTCATCACGTGGGTGCGGGCCGCGTGGGTGATCCAGGTCTTGTTGCCGGTGATTTCATAGTCGCCATCGGTGTTCTTCACGGCGCGGGTGCGCAGGCTGCCGAGATCGGAACCGGTATTCGGTTCAGTGAACACGGCGGTCGGCAGGATTTCGGCGCTGGCCAATTTCGGCAGCCAGTATTGTTTCTGTTCCTCGGTGCCGCCAGCCTCGACCAGTTCGGCCGCGATTTCCGAGCGGGTGCCGAGCGAGCCAACACCGATATAGCCGCGCGACAGTTCTTCCGACACCACGACCATCGAGGCCTTGGATAGGCCAAGACCGCCGTATTCCTCGGGGATGGTCAGGCCGAAGACGCCCATTTCGGCCAGCTCTTCGAGGATTTCCATCGGGATGTAATCATCCTTGAGGTGCCATTCGTGGGCATGGGGCACCACGCGTTCGTCGGCATAGCGACGGAATTGTTCGCGGATCATCTCGAGTTCTTCATCGAGACCCGAGGCGCCAAAGGTGGCGTGGCCCGCGTTGTCCTGCATCAGTTCGACAAGGCGCATACGAGCGTTCTGGGTGTTGCCCGAGGTGCAAAGCGCGTCGATCTCGGCGGTGTTGAGACCCGACAGCGCGTCAACGCCAAGGCCAAGATCGCCAAGGCGTACAATCTCGCCCTGGCTCATCGGGATGCCGCCCTTGATCTGGTTCAGGTACTCACCAAAGGCGATCTGGTGAATCAGCTGTTCCATCTCACCGAACTTGCCCTCGCCCTGAAGACGTTCGGCCCAGGCTTGCATCTGGGTCAGGGATTGTTCGTAGGTTGCCAGCCACGACAGACCATGCGCGGCTGCCTGGTTCTGTTCCAGAAGACCACCGGAGACACGGCCATCGGCGGAAACGGTTTCACGCACGGTTGCGGTTGCGGTCTCAAGCAGTGCCTTGACCGGGGCAACAGCCGCGCCGGTCAGGGCAAGGAGATCGGGAAGAATTACAGAGTTTGTCATCGTCAGGTCCTGTCCGTCATGGGCCATGATTCATGTCCTTCACATTGCTGCACTGTGACATAATCTGTTTGCACATGCAGCGCAACAATAATACTTTTGTTTATTGGAAATTGTTCGTTTGTTGCGCGTTGATTTTTTGCGGTGCAGCGCTAGGCCGCTTATACCTTGGGCATGGACCTGCTGTTATCTTCCCTCGACCCTGTGGTTTTTCTTCTGGCTGTACTGGTGGCCCTGCTGGCGGGGCTGATCAAGGGCATGGTGGGATTCGGTATGCCGATGGTGCTGATCTCCGGCCTAAGCTCGCTCATGGCACCGGAACTGGCACTGGCGGGGTTGATCCTGCCGACCCTTCTGTCGAACGGTGTGCAGGCGTTTCGCCAGGGCGTGGGCGCGGCGATTGCCTCGGTCAAGAAGTTCCGGGTGTTCCTCTGGACCGGGCTTGTCTTTCTCCTGATCTCGGCCCAGTTCGTGCCGGTTCTTCCGCAAAATATCCTGTTGCTGGTGATCGGCGTGCCGGTTGCGATCTTTGCCGGGCTTCAGCTTTTGGGTGTCCAGATGCGCCTGACCGTTGCCAATGCGCGGGCCGAAATGGCCGTGGGCGGGTTTGCCGGGGTCATCGGCGGGCTGTCGGGTGTCTGGGGGCCGCCGACCGTCCTGTACCTGACCGCGCTGAACACCGAGAAGACCGAACAGATTCGCGTACAGGGGGTGATCTATGGGCTTGGGGCGGTGGCCCTGTTGGCCGCGCACCTGACATCGGGTGTCCTGCGCTGGGAGACGCTGCCGCTGTCGATCGGGCTTTTGCCGCCGGCGATGTTCGGCATGTGGATCGGAACCCGCATTCACGACCGGATCGATCAGGAGACCTTTCGCAAGGCGACGCTGATCATCCTGACCATTGCCGCACTGAACCTGATCCGGCGGGCGGTGTTCATCTAGGAGTTCAGTGCCGCCAAGCAGCCGTTCAGTGCCGCGATGTCCGAAGTTACGAGCGAGACCGGCGGGATACCTGCCTCATTCGGGCAGGCGACGCTGTAGGGAATGGCAAAGGGTGTCGGGTTTTCGGACAGGATGGCACGAGCCACGCCACCGGCCAGAAAGATACCGTTGCGGGGCAGGTATTGCGCGGCAAGCGCGGCGCAGAGCAGCCCAAGCAACCCGGCATATTGAGGATCACTGCCTCCCGCATCACGGAAGGCGCGCAAGCCGCGACCGCTGAACAGGTTTTCCACGCTTTCAGGTATCGGCAGGTCCCATTCCGACAGTTGATCGCAGAGGGTAAAGGGGAGGGGGGCGTGGCCGTATTCCGCGCGCAGCGCCGTGGTGCCCATCGGCCCCTTGCGCAGGGCACAGAGGTTCATGCCGGTTCCCACGCCGACGGCAAGATACTGTCCGTTGCCCGGCTGGCTGGCGGAGACCAGCACGTCCTTTTCCGTTTCCGAAAGGAAGGGCAGGGCCATCGCCAGCGCCTCGAGATCATTCACCAGAGTCGCGGGCGCCTTGAGGTGTCGGCCCAGGGCTGCCGTGTCGAACGTCCAGTCGCGGTTGGTCAGGCGGGCGGTTTCGCCAATGACGGGGCCGGCGATGGCAAAGCAGGCGGCGCTCAGCATAGGCGCGTTCTGGTCTCGCAGGTAGGTGTCGAGCACCCTGTCGAACGAGGCGAAACTGTCATTGGAAAAAACGGCACCGGTTTCGGAACGCACGCTGCTTTCATCGGCCAGTGCCAGCCGCGTATTGGTGCCGCCGATGTCAGCGAGAAGAAACATGTCGCCCCCGAGTTCAGCCTTTTGTCAGCCTAGAACAGCGGTGCCACGTGGCATAGCCCCGAGGTCACGCCTCTTCAGGGCTTTCGTACCAGTGCAACAGGGCGTCGAGATCAGGGGCGATGCTGGTGGCGGCGCCGTCGGTGAAATCTTCGAACTTTTCCGCGTTCAGCGGGTTGGTGCCGACCAGAACCGAAGCCCCGCGCGCCAGTGCATCGCCGATCAGGTGACGAAAGCCGCGGCCTTCGGCTTCCTGTTTGCCGAACTTGTTGAGGATGAAGATGTCGAAATCCTCTTCCATCCGGCGACCCACTTCCGCGACCGAGGTTTCGAGAGAGGCCGGATCAAGGCGGCAGCCTTTCGACTCCTTGCCGAGATACTGGGAAATCCGGATGCGTGGCCCGTCGGGAAGAACCTGCACGTCCATGTCGCAGCGATGGCCCGACCCGCAATCGGTGTTGATCTGGACGATGCCGCAGGTGCGCACGCCGCGCGCGCCCAGCGTTTCGGCGAAATCGGCAAGCAGGCGGTCAAGCTCGCCCCTGCCGCGGGTCATGGTGTAGGCGATTTTCATGACACGATATGTAGGCAGTTTTTCGGCTTTGGAAAACCCGTAACAAGCGCGCAGCTCCGGAGGCGAGAGCACGGCGGTTGAGACCGCGAAACCACCTGCGTCACAGTTTTTATTGAGAAATATACAAATGCTAGTATTTTCATTGAAATCAACGAGTTCAAAATCGACAAATTACACAGCTGCAAAAGTTCATTAGGGGGACATGATGCGCAAATCGAAATTTCTTCTCTCGGCTCTGGCGGGGTTGGGGATCGCGACGGCCTCGGTGGCGGAAACCGAACTGACCGTCTATTCGGCGATCGAGGCCGAGGATCTCGCCCGCTATGCCGCGAAATTCAACGAGCAGCATCCGGACATCACCATCAACTGGGTGCGGGATTCGACCGGGATCGTGACGGCCAAGCTGTTGGCGGAAAAGAACAATCCGCAGGCCGATGTGGTATGGGGCCTGGCGGCGACCTCGCTTCTGTTGCTGAAGTCCGAAGGGATGCTTGAACCCTATGCTCCGGCGGGTGTCGAAAAGCTGGATTCCAAGTTTGTCGATGGTGACAATCCGCCCTACTGGACCGGTATGGACGCTTGGGTGGCCTCGGTCTGCTACAACACGGTCGAGGCCGAAAAGCTTGGGCTGGCGGTTCCGACCTCGTGGAAAGACCTGCTTGATCCGCAGTACAAGGGGCACCTGATCATGCCCAACCCGAACTCGTCCGGCACCGGGTTCCTTGACGTGTCGAGCTGGTTGCAGATGTTCGGAGAAGAGGGTGGCTGGGCCTATATGGACGGGCTGCACGAGAACATCGCGCGTTACACCCACTCGGGCTCCAAGCCTTGCAAGCTGGCGGCGGCTGGCGAAATTCCGATCGGGATCAGCTTTGCCTTCCGCGGTGCCAAATCCAAGGCTGCCGGTGCCCCGCTCGAGATCATCGTGCCAAGCGAGGGTGTGGGCTGGGACATGGAGGCCACGGCCATCGTGGCCGGTACCATGAACCTTGAAGCGGCTCAGAAGCTGGTGGACTTCGCGGTCACCGAAGAGGCGAACCGGATGTACAACAAGGGCTATGCCGTGCTGGCCATTCCCGGCATCGCCAAGCCGGTCGAGCATTTCCCCGAAGGGTTGCAGGCGGGCATGATCGACAATGATTTCGAATTCGCCGCCAACAACCGTGCCCGTATCCTCAAGGAATGGCAGGCGCGGTACGACGGAAAATCAGACCCTAAATAAGCCCAATTCCCAAAAAAGTGAGGGCGGCCATGGGGCCGCCCTTTTGCATTTACGCGGTCTTGATGGTGCCGTCAGCGACCCAGCCGTCAAACACCTCGAGCACCGTGTCACAGAAAACGGCATCGTTGATATGCGCCTCCAGCGGGATGTAGGTCACGGTTTCGGGCAGGGTGGCCTCGATCTCGTCGACAAAGGCGGCAAGGCCCTCGGCGTCATGCAGGTCAGCGCCGGGGCGATCCCATTCGTTACAGCCGCCCTTGGGCATAATGAAGACCGATTTGCCCTTGGCGGTGGCCAGTTTCTCGGCATGGGTGCGGGCCACTTCGCGGCGCTCGTCTGCATCCAGAACCACCGATTTCAGCAGGCGGTTGTGGTCATGCGCGGGTTTGTGGCTCATGCGGTCGGGCAGGGGTTTCCAGCCCACCATGTCGACAAGGTCATAACAGGCTGGGGCCACGATCTGTGGCGTCGCGGTGGCCCCCGCGTTGGTCAGGCGATCCGCCCCGGCCGAAAGACAGCCCATCAGGTGGTTGCCCACTTCCTGCGTCGCGAAATCCATGACGCAGGCAAAGGCGCCTTCCGAAGCCAGCGATTCAAAGGCCCGCCCGCCCATGCCGGTGGCGTGGAATACGGCGACCTCGAAGCCGCGTGCTTCCAAGGCGGGTTTCAGGGTAACCATGTAATGCAGGATGGTCTTGCCAAAGGATGTCATGCCGATCAGAGGCTTGTAGCGCGAGGGGGCTTCGACCGCGCGGGCGGCACCAAGGACGGCGCCAGCGGCTTGCGACAGGGACGATTTGCAGACCGAGTTCAGACCATAAAGCCCACCGGCCCAGAGGATCATCTGAATGTCGGCGGCAAGGCGCTCGGGTGGCAGGAGATGCGAGAAGGACACGGTGGAGACCACGTATTTCGGCACCCCCAGCGGCAGCGCCTGACAGATGTCGAGCGCAACATCGGTGCCCATCGTGCCGCCAAGCACGACAACGCCATGCACCTTGCCTTCGCGATAAAGGCGCAGGGCAAGGGCGGCCCCGCCACGCGCCATGATCTGCATGGCAGTGTTTTCGTCGCCGCTGTCGATGGCTGCCTGAATCGAAGACCCGCCTTCTTCGGCCACATCGTGTTTGGAATAATCGGTTGGCTCGGACGGGTCACCCAGCACGCTGATGTCCATCGACAGAACGTTGCCGCCCTGTCCGCGGATGCAATCGCACATGTAATTCAACTCGTCGTCCTTGGTGTCGTAGGTGCCAACCACAAGGATGGTTTTGTCCTGGCTCATCATGGTCTCCCTTCCAGGTAATCTTGGGCCAGGCGCGTGGCCCGGGCAATCATGCGGGTCGAGCGGATGTATCCGCCGGGTTCGTCGAGGCGTGGAATGATCCAGCCAACATAGGTGAGCGCGCGCAACAGCAACGCCAGATCCAGTTCTCCGGACGGGATCGGGCGGCGGGCGGCATAGCCCTGCACCAGCGCGGCGCGAATGTCTTCAAAGTCTGGGCGTTCGAGATAGCGCAACAGGAAGGTGGCAAGTTCAAAGGCGCGATAGCCGATGGCGCAATCGTCGAAGTCGAGGATGCCGATCCGGTCACCCTCGACCAGCAGGTTTTCCGTGAGCAGGTCGGCGTGAATCAGGCCGATGTCCTGATCCATCCGCGCGCAATCTTCGGCAGCCTTGAGACGCGCCGCCTGCAAAAGGGCGGTGTCGTCCTGCGAAAGATGCGGATGTTCCCAGAAGCACCCCCACAACGGGGTCTCGCCAAGGATGTCGGGGGCCGTCCAGCGCGGGCGCGAAAATCCCGCTGGTGTCTCCCATGCGTCGGTCACGGTGTGCAGGCGCGCCATTTCACGGCCAACCCGCCCCGCAACATCGGTAGGGGTGCCTTGTGTGATCTCGGTGCCCTCGCCGATCGGGGTGCCGGACAGCCATGTCAGCACGCTGACGTTCTGGCCGTTAATCGTGGCCAGAAGGTCGCCCTGCTGTGACGGCACCGGCGTCGGAACGGTCAGGCCCGCCCCCGCGAGATGCTGCATCCAGTCGAGTTCCGAGCGCAGTTCCGCCTGGGTGCGATAGCCGGGGCGATGCAGGCGCAGGGCATATTTCGCCCCGTCCTTTTGCACCGCATAGACGTGGTTTTCCCGTTGCGCCACGAGGCGCGGGGGGGCGGACACCCCCCATCGTCGCAGCGCCTCATTGAGGATCGTGTCGTTCATGGTTCCAGCGGCGTTTCGTGCAGGGCCTCGTCCAGCCGTTCCAGCAGGATGTCGGCCTGTTCTTTCGTGAACGGCAGCGGCGGGCGGATCTTGAGCGCGTTGTAGTGGATGCCAAGGAAGTTCAGCAAAACGCCCTTTTGGCGCATGGCATTGGCGATCTTCTTGGTAAAGGCCGTGGCCGGAGCGCGGGTTTCGCGATCAAGCACCATCTCGGCCCCGAAGAACAGGCCCGAGCCGCGCACGTCGCCGATGCAGGCGTGGGTTTCGGCAAGCCTGCGCAGCCCGTCGCGGGCATAGTCCCCCACCGTGCGGGCGTTTTCCATCAACCCCTCTTCCTGCACCACCTTGAGGGTGGCATGGGCCGCCGCCGCCGAGACAGGGTTTCCGCCGAAGGTGTTGAAATAGCGGAAGTTCTTTCGGAAGGCCGACATGATGTCCATGCTGGTCACGACGCCGCCAACCGGGTGGCCGTTGGCCATCGGTTTGCCCATGGTCACCACGTCGGGCAGGAAGCCCGCCTTCTGGTGGCCCCAGAAATCAGTGCCCAAACGGCCAAACCCGGGCTGGACCTCGTCGGCGATGACGATGCCGCCAGCCTTGCGCACCGCGTCAATGGCGGGTTGCAGCCAGCCCTTTTCGAGGGTGGGAAAGCCTTCGTTGGCGAAATAGGGGCAGATGATCATCGCCGCGAGACCATGGCCACGGGCCTTGAGATCGGCGATGGCCTTTTCGACCTCTGCCGCAAAGGCCTGGGCATGGGCCATGCCGGGCTCACCACCCAGGGGGCGATAGCTGTCGGGGGCGGGGACAAAGGCCACGTTGTCCCAGCGATCCGGCGGCGGATTGGTGCAGGACAGTTGCGACACCGCCATCGTGTTGCCGTGATAGGTGTGATCCGTGGCAATCACGCCGGTATTGCCGGTGATGCCGCGTGCCATGCGCAGGGCGATGTCATTGGCCTCGGACCCCGTGCAGGTCATGATCGCGGTGTTCAGCGGATCGGCAAAGGTGTCGGTGAGCGCCTCGACGTAATCCAGAATGCCCTCGTGCAGATAGCGCGTGTGGGTGTTCAGCGTGCCCGCCTGCTGGCAGATCGCTTCGACCACCTTGGGGTGGCAATGTCCGACGTGGGGCACGTTGTTGTAACAGTCGAGGAACTTGTTGCCCTCGGCATCCCAGACCCAGACCCCTTCGCCGCGCACGATATGCACGGGCTCTTCGTAGAAGGTGCTGACATTGGGGCCGAGCAGCCTTGCGCGCCGGTCGATCAGGTTTTTTGCAGCGATATTCATAGCTTGATCCAGGCGGTTTTCAGGTCGACGTATTTGTCGAGCGCATGCAGGGATTTGTCGTGGCCATTGCCCGATTGCTTGTGCCCCCCCAGCGGCACGGTGTTGTCGGCGCCGCCATAGGTGTTCACGTGGATCACCCCTGAACGTACGCCGCGGATCATGCGGTGGGCGCGACCAAGGTCGGAGGTCCAGACACCGGCGGCAAGGCCATAATCGGTGCTGTTGGCAATGGCGATGGCCTCTTCCTCGGTCTTGAAGGGCAGAACACCCAGAACCGGACCAAAGACCTCTTGCTGGGCGACGCGGTCGGTGGGTTTCACACCGGTCACGATGGTCGGCTCCATATAGTAGCCGCCGGTCTCTTGCAGGATGCGATTGCCGCCAAGTGCAATGGTGTTGCCATCGGCATGGGCGCTGTCGATGAAACCAAGGTTGCCTTCAAGCTGGGTAAGAGAGTTGACCGCACCCACGTGGGTGTCGAGATCAAGTGGGTTACCAACCCTGAGCGCCGCCGCGTGGCGGGAAAGGGCCTCGACAAACTCGTCATGGATGGACTCTTGGACCAAAAGTCGAGACCCCGCCACGCACACCTGACCCGAGTTCCGGAAGATGCCCATGGCGGACACCTTGGCAGCCTCTTCGAGATCAGGCGCATCGGCAAAGACGATATTCGGGGATTTTCCGCCAAGCTCCAAGTAACAGCGCTTCAAGTTTGAGCGAGCAGAGTATTCCAGCAGGCGACGGCCCACGCCGCCAGAGCCGGTAAAGACCAACACATCGACATCCATCGACAGCGCGAGCGCCTCGCCCGCCACGGCCCCCTGGCCGGTGACCACGTTCAGGACACCGTCGGGCAGACCCGCTTGCGAGGCCAGTTCGGCCAGTTTCAGCAGGGATAGAGACGCAGTTTCCGCCGGTTTGAGCACAACGGAGTTGCCCATCGCCAGCGCCGGAGCGAGCTTCCATGCGCCGATCATCAGCGGGAAGTTCCACGGCACGATGGCCCCGATCACTCCCACGGGTTCCTTGTGGACAAGACCCAGAACCGACGGATCGGTTGGCGCAACCTCGCCATATACCTTGTCGAGCGCCTCGGCGTAGTAGCGGAAGGTGCCCGCAGCCGAGCCCGGCTCGGCCTTGAGGGCCATGTTGAATTCGGTCCCGTTGTCGCGCACGCCCAGAACCGCCAGTTCGACGGCGTTCTGTTCGATCAGCTCGGCCAGCCGCATCAGCACCTTCTTGCGACCCGCCGGTGCCATGCGGCTCCAGCGACCATCTTCAAAGGCGGCGCGGGCCGAAGCCACCGCGGTGTTCACATCATCGGCAGAGGCGCGGACCAGCGTGGTTAGCGTTTGTCCGTCGATCGGGGATTGTACTTCAAGTGTTTCTCCCGAACCTTCCGTCCACGTTCCCTCAACAAATAGCTTTTGCGGCGGAACAGGTGCATGCCGAAGTTCGTCGATGCGTGTTTGGTCGACCATTTGGCCTCCTTGATTGCTTTGCGATCCAGCCAGACGCGGCGGAAATGGATGAAGAGGACGCCCAGGATCATCAGGAAGAGGATCATCGCGATCGGGCGGTCAATGAAATCGAAGGGGGTTTTTACCCGTGCCATGCCGGCACGCAGCTTGACCTCCATGATGCCGCCCAGAACCATGCCGAGGATGATCGGAACAGCCGGAAGGGACAGGCGCTTGAGAACGAAGCCGAAGATGCCGAAACAGGCCGCGATCAGACAGTCGGTGACCGAGTTGCGCAGGCTGTAGACGCCGACGAAACTCAGCACGAGGATACAGACGCCGAGGAACCGGTTGGGGATCTTCACCACCTTGATCAGGTGGTTTGTGGCAAACAGCAGGAACACCAGCACCAGCACGTTCAGCGCCAGCAGGGCGAGGTAGAGGGCAACCACAAAGTCCATCTGGTTCTGGAATAGTTGCGGGCCGGGCACCACGTTGTGCACGTAAAACACCGAGAGCATCATCGCCGTCAGGGCCTCGCCCGGAATGCCAAGCGCCAGCAGGGGCACCATGGCGGCGGCGGGCACGGCGTTGTTGGCGGTTTCGGCCGCGATCAGGCCTTCAGAGGACCCGTGGCCAAAGTCCTGCGGACGTTTCGAGGATTTCTGCGCGTAGGTGTAGCTCAGGAACTGGGCGGTGAATTCGCCGACGCCGGGGATCATGCCCATCACCACGCCAAAGGTGCCCGAGACACCGGCCACGCGCGGGTGCCGCGCCAGTTCGCGCAGGCCCTGGAACATGCCGCCGCGCAGCTTGGTCATGCGGACTTTCTCGTCATCGCCCTGCAACAGGTAGAAGGCCTGCGAGAGGGCAAAGAGACCCAGAACCACGACGATTAGGTTCACGCCCGAAGACAGGAAGGACTGATCAAAGGTGAAGCGTTTAGAGTATTTCACCGGCTCGAGGCCGACGGTGTTGAGGAAGACGCCGAAACAGGCCAGCGCGGCGGCGATCAGGGCCTGGCCACGGTGCGCCACGATCACCAGAATGATGCCCAGGAGGGCTGCGAGAAAGATTTCGCGACTGCCGAACATCGGGGCGATCTTGGCCAGGATCGGGGCAAAAAGGATGAGGCAGACCACCGAGAAGATGCCGCCGAAGAACGAGGCCGAATAGGCCAGCGACAGCGCGCGCCGCGCTTCGCCTCGCGCGGTCATCGGATAGCCGTCATAGGTGGTGAGCGCGTTCACGGCGGTGCCGGGCGTGTTGATCAGGATCGCCGGAATCGCGCCGCCGTACATGGACGAGCCATAGATACCCAAGAGAACGGTGAGCCCGACAATTGGGTCCATCGAGAAGGTCGCGGGCAGCAGGATGGCGATGGCCACGGCGGGGCCGACACCGGGAATGGCCCCGATCAAAACGCCACCGACCGAGCCTGCGAGGAGGGCGAGCAGAACATCCCAGCGCGCCAGAATGTCGACTGAGGAGAGGAGGAGGTCCATGTGTGTATCCTCAGAAATTCAGAATGAAGAAGTTGCGCATCGCACCGGGCAGATACTCGTAAAGCAGGGAACCGGGGATTTTCACGTCGAGGAAGGATTTGAACAGCACCACGACGGCAGCGCCAAAGGCGACCGAAATCCACAGCATCGATTTGCTGCGATACCCCATCCGCCAGCACATGATCGGCATGAAGACCATCGTCACCGGCAGATAGCCGATCAGCGGCACCAGCATCACGTAGGCGAGGAACCAGAACACCCATTCGATGGCGAAGAACCAGATCTTCCACTCGGTGTAATCGGCGGTCACGAACTTGCGGCGCGGCAGTTTCCAAAGGTGCAGCCCGCCAAAGATCACCATGCCGCCAATCGACACCATCGGCCAGAACCGGGGCTGGGCAAAGAACTTGGTCCGTTTGAACCATTTTGTCTGGTCGCCAAGCTGCGACATGAGAAACAGCGCCGCCAGCAGGAAAACGATGGCAAACAGGATCTGTCCGCGCAGGGGGCCTCTGAAGGTGCTGTATTTTGGGTCACTCATCTGTCCAGCCTCTGGATACAGAAAGGGCCGGGGGTTCGTGCACCTCCGGCCCGTTTGTCAGGGTTACTCGAGCAGTTTGCCGATGTGGGCCGTGGTGGCCTTGTCCTTGGCGATGATCTCTGCCGAAGCAGCGGCATCCGACCAGTAAACCTGCGCGCCGGTCTCTTTCGCGACTGCCTGTGCCCGGTCGCTCATGACGGTCTTGGCGGCGACGGCGGCGATTTTCTCACGGACGTCTGCCGGGGTGTCCTTGTGAACGAACAGGCCGTTCCACAGCGCGATGTCGAGCGACGCATCCAGTTCGCCGATGGCCGGGGCATCCGGCACCAGCGGGATACGCTCGCCGGTGATCGAGGTCAGGACCTTCACCTTGTCGAGGCAGGGCAGGATCAGCTGGAGCGTGGTGTTGATGACATCCGCGTCCCCCGAGGCCAGCGTGTTGCAGTCGAGCGCGTCAAAGGCTGCGTCCGAGCCCCATTCGAAGCCTGCGTTCACCGCATAGGCCATGGTCACCTTGGTCGGGGTCAGGACCGCGCCAAAGTGGCCCAGTGCCACGTCGTTCGATTTCGCGTGTTCCGCCAGTTCCGCCATCGAGGAGTAAGGCGCATCCGCGCTGGTGGCGATGACGAAGGGGTAGGTGAGGAAGATGCCGACCGGCTCGAAGACTTCGTCGGCCAGTTCATCAATACCGATCTCGTGGCCGATCACGGGAACCGCGGGCACGAACGAGCCGATGGTGTAGCCATCCGCAGGCGCGGTTGCCACGTCGATCGCACCCGGGAAGGGGCCACCGCCACCGCCGGGCTTGTTCACCACGGCCGCCGAGATGCCGTATTCGGCCTGGAAGTCCTCGGCGATCATGCGGGTCAGCACGTCTTCGAGATCACCCGGAGGCCACGGTACAATGAAGCTCACCGGCTTTTCAGGATACTCGGCGATAGCAGCCCCACCGAGGGTTGCCATGCCAAATGCAAGGGCAGTGCCCAGAAGCGTCTTGGTTTTCATAGTCGTCTCCCTGTTCGATCTATTTTGGATCGGTTCATTATTTAAACCAAAGGTTCGAAAATAGATTGACAGGTTAACTATCTTTCTGTCAACACTTTTAAGAAGCGCCCCACATTTTCGATGACGCGGGGGCAGAAAACACAAGCGGGAGCGAATGAAAGTCTGATGGGTACGGTAGCCAAAGCATTGTCACTGTTGGGTTATTTTTCGCGTGCACAATCCGAGATCGGTTTGAGCGAGATGACCCGCCTGTCCGGCATGAACAAGGCAACTGTCTATCGTTTACTGACTGAATTGGCCGAACAGGGATTCGTCGAACAGGTCGGAACGGGCCGTGAATACCGTCTTGGCCCGGTCTATCCGCGCCTTGCGGCGCTGCGCGAAGCCGCCGTTCCCACGCGTGAAGTGGCCCATAAAGTCCTGTCGCGCCTGTGTGATGCCACCGGCGAAACCGCCCATATGTCGATCCGCCAGGGCGACAAGCTGCATGTCGTCAGCTTTGCCTACAGCGCGCTGCACGGTACGCGCGTGACGATGGAAGACGCCGAACAGATCGAGTTTCACTCGACAAGTTCCGGCCACGCCGTGCTTGCCTTCAGCCCCGCCGACTTTGTTGACACCGTGCTTGCAGGACCGCTTCAGAAAAAGACCGAACAAACCGAAACCGACCCCAAAGCCATTCGTGCGCGCCTTGCCGAGGCGCGCCGGATCGGTGTCGCGGAATCGGTCAGCGGCCATGAAATGGATGTGCACTCGCACGCGTGCCCGATCTTTGATGCGCGGCAATCCTGTTACGGCGCGATTGCCGTCGCGGCCCCTGTCGCGCGAATGACCGACGGGTTGCGCAACACCATCCGCCACGAGGTCATGCAGGCCTCGCTTGAAATGACCCGCCTGCTTGGCGGCTTTGTCCCCGATGAATTCAAACAGAAGGCCGGCGAATCTCTCGTCGTGCCTGCGTAATCCTCCGTCCCGAAAGGTCTGACCCATGAAAGACAGCAACTTCCTCAAAGAAAAAAATGCCAAGTCGCTTTGGCATCCGATGGCGCATCCCGCCGATTGCCTGAACAACCCGCCGACCATCGTGACCGGCGCACAGGGCGTGCGCATTACCGATGTCGACGGCCACGAAGTGGTGGACGGCGTGGGCGGCCTCTGGAACGTGAACCTCGGGTTTTCGTGCCAGCCGATCAAAGAGGCGATTGCCCGCCAGCTGGATGTGCTGCCCTATTATTCGACCTTCCGCGGCACCACCAATGACGCGATCATCGAACTTTCCGAGATGCTGCGCGATTTCTATGCACCCGATGGTCTGACCCGCGCCTTCTATACCTCTGGCGGATCGGATTCGGTGGAAACCGCGCTGCGCCTTGCCCGTCAGTACCACAAGGTCCGTGGCGAAGAGGGGCGTACCAAGTTCCTCTCGCTGAAAAAGGGCTATCACGGCACCCACATGGGCGGGGCCTCGGTTAACGGGAATGCCAACTTCCGCACCCAGTACGAGCCGCTTTTGCCCGGCTGCTACCACATTCCGGCGCCCTATACCTATCGCAACCCGTTCAACGAAACCGATCCCGAAAAGCTGGCGGCGCTGTGTCTGCAGGCAATGGAAGACGAGATCGCCTTCCAGGGCGCGGGCACCATCGCGGCGATGATCATGGAGCCGATCCTTGGTGCCGGTGGCGTGATCGTACCGCATGAGAGCTTTATGCGCGGGGCGCGGGCGATCTGTGACAAGCACGGTATCCTGCTGATCGCGGACGAGGTGATCACCGCGTTCGGCCGTACCGGCAGCTGGACCGGATCGCGCCATTGGGGCGTGCAGCCCGACCTGATGTCGACCGCCAAGGCGATCACCAACGGCTATTTCCCCTTCGGCGCGGTGATGATCGCCGAGAAGGTGGCAGAGGTCTTTGAAAACGACACCTCGGGCAAGGCCGCGATTGGCCATGGCTATACCTACTCGGGCCACCCGGTTGGTGCGGCGGCGGCGATTGCCTGTGTTCAGGAAACGCTCAAGCTCAACGTCAAAGACAACGCGGCGGCGCGCGGTGCCGAGCTTTATGCCGGCCTTCAGGCGCTGGGCGCGAAGTATGAACAGATCGGCGACGTGCGCGGCGGCGAGGGCCTGATGTGCGCGATGGAACTGGTCAGCGACCGGAACACCAAGGCCGCCATCGATAAAAAGACCATCGGCACCATTCAGGAGGTCGCCTACAAGGAGGGCGCGATGGTGCGCGTGTCCGGCCCGAATATCATCCTGTCACCGCCGCTGGTGCTGACGTCGGACGACGTTCAGACGCTGTTGTCGGCGCTCGATGCGGGTTTTGCCGCAGTGAACTGAGCCTGAACCGGCTCTTGGAAACCCCGGGATCTGCCCGGGGTTTTCCTGTTTCAGGACAGGTCTTTGGCGGGGATCATCGGAAAGAAAGCGCCTTTCGAGGTCACGCCGAACCACGCCTCACCGTCGACTTCGCGCTCTTCGCCGACATCGACCATGCGGTAAAAGCTCTTGCGGTCTATCCGCGCCTCAAGTCCCGCACGCACCATGACATAGGGGGCGGGTTCGCCGCTTTGCCCATCGCGTTCCACCCGAATCGGCGCATCCGGTCCGGCCTCAACGGTGTCTTCGACATTGGTTGTGAAGGTCAGAACACGGGCGTCCCCGTCACCCGACATATCCACATCGACCGCCACGAAAGGCACATCCTCGACCGTGATGCCAACCTTTTCGACCGGGGTCACCAGAAAGTAATTTTCACCCTCTTTCTTCAGGATCGTTGAAAAAAGCCGCACCAGTTGCGGGCGATTGATGCGCCCGCCTTCATGAATCCACGACCCGTCGCGCAGAATTTGCATGTCGAGGTCGCCCATGAAGGGCGGGTTCCACAGGTGCACAGGGGGCAGGCCCTGGTCTTTCTTGGCTGCCGTGGCCGAGGCCGCGATGCCGTCTGCCGTTGGTTTCACAGGAATTTGTCCGCTCATTGTTTTTGCCATTTGCGTCCGGCGAGATAAGGTCAGGTTATATACATAGCCGAAACAGGAGAGTTGTCATGACCGAAGACGCCAATCTGGTGATCGAAATCGAATCCCTGTGCGACAAGCTGGGGCAGGCGAAAGAGGCGATCACCAAGCGGTTCATCGGTCAGGAGCGGGTGGTCGACCTCACGCTTTCGGCGCTTCTGTGTGGGGGGCACGGTCTGCTTATCGGTCTGCCCGGGCTGGGAAAAACCCGATTGGTCGATACCCTGTCGACGGTGATGGGCCTGAACGGCAACCGGGTTCAGTTCACGCCGGACTTGATGCCGGCGGATATCCTTGGCTCGGAAGTTCTTGAAAAGGCCAAGGGTGGCGCGCGCGAATTCCGCTTTGTGCCGGGGCCGATCTTCTGTCAGCTGCTTATGGCCGACGAGATCAACCGCGCCAGCCCGCGCACCCAGTCGGCGCTCTTGCAGGCGATGCAGGAGAAAAAAGTCACTGTCGCCGGGGCTGATCGGCCGCTGGATGCACCGTTCCATGTTCTGGCCACCCAGAACCCGATCGAACAGGAAGGCACCTATCCGCTACCCGAGGCCCAGCTTGACCGTTTCCTCGTACAAATCGACGTGCCCTATCCGACGCGGGACACCGAGAAAGACATCCTTCTGGCCACCACCGGCGTGGCAGAGGAAGAGGCGCATCAGGTGTTCAGCGCCGAAGAGCTGATCGCCGCCCAGACCCTTCTGCGCCGCATTCCGGTGGGCGAGAACGTGGTCGAGATGATCCTTGATCTTGTGCGCACCTTCCGGCCCCAAGACCCCTCGGCAAGCGAGGCTGTGCGCGAAAGCGTTGCCTGGGGGCCGGGGCCACGGGCCGCACAGGCGCTGATGATGACGGTACGCGCACAGGCGCTGTTGCATGGCCGCCTTGCCCCAAGCCCGCAGGACGTGATCGACATGGCCGTCCCTGTTCTGAGCCACCGCATGGCCCTGACCTTCGTGGCGCGGGCCCGTGGCGAAACCGTCGGTGACCTCATTCGCGAAACCCTTGCCGGCATGGACGGCATCGGAGCCGCCGCGTGATCTCTTACCCCCAGTTGCGCGCCCGTGCCGAGAGCGAAGCGGCGCGGTTGCCGCCGTTGCTGGCGCAGGCCGAGCATCTGGCGGGGACGGTTCTTCTTGGGGAACACGGGCGGCGCAGGTCCGGTCTTGGCGATGATTTCTGGCAGTACCGTCCAGTTCAGCCGGGAGATTCCCTGCGCATGATCGATTGGCGGCGTTCAGCCAAAAGCGATGCACAGTTCGTGCGCCAGCGGGAATGGCAGGTAGCCCAGTCGGTGATGCTCTGGGTCGACCAGTCGGCCTCGATGGAGTTTGCCTCCGAGAAGAACGGGGTGTCCAAGGGCGAGCGTGCGCGGGTTCTGGCGCTGGCGGTGGCGATCCTGTTGATCCGCTCGGGCGAACGCGTCGGCCTGACAGGCACCACCTTGCCGCCGCGCCGTGGCGAAGGGCAGATCCTGCGCCTGACCGAGATGTTCCTCAAGGACGAAGACGCGGACTATGGCACACCCGAAGCGCGGGCCATGCTACCGCATTCGCGGGCCCTGTTCGTCTCGGATTTCCTTGGCGATCTCGACGCCGTGGAAGCCGCCCTCCTCAAGGCCGCAGACCGGGGTATTCGCGGCGTCCTGTTGCAGGTGCTTGATCCGGCGGAAGAGAGTTTTCCCTATCGCGGCCGCGCCATTTTCGAAAGCATGGCCCAGAGCCTTGTGCACGAGACGCACAAGGCCTCGGATCTTCAGGAGCGCTATCTGAAACGGTTGGCGGAACGCAAGGAACGGCTGCGGGCGCTGTGTGCCACGACGGGATGGCAATACGGCCTGCATGACACCAGCCACTCGGCGCAATCGGCCCTGTTGTGGCTGCACCGCGCGCTGGAAAGGCGGTTGTGATGGGTCTGTTGTCGATCGGATTTGCCGCGCCCTGGATGCTGGCGGCGTTGGTGGCCCTGCCGGTTCTCTGGCTGATCCTGCGCGCGATCCCGCCAGCCCCCGTGCGGCGGCGGTTTCCCGGTGTCGCGCTGTTGCTGGGCTTGCAGGACGAAGACACGGTCAGCGACCGGACCCCGTGGTGGTTGCTGATGTTGCGGGCGCTTGCCGTGGCGGCGGTGATCCTTGGCCTTGCGGGACCAGTGCTGAACCCGCCGGAGGAGCGCGCCAGCGATGCGCCGCTTCTGATCGTGATGGATGGCGGCTGGGCCGGGGCGGGGCAATGGGCGGCCAAGATGAAGATGGTCGAGGCACGGCTTGATGCGGCGGCGCGGGACGGGCGCGAAGTGGCCCTGATCCAGCTGACCGCGCCGGAAGACCCGCGCTTTGCAAGCCCCGCGATATGGCAATCGCAACTGCCCGGCATCCAGCCCCAACCCTGGCAGCCCGAGGCGGGGGCCTTGGAAAATGTGGCTCTAACCCTGCCGGAAACGGCGTTTGATACGCTCTGGGTTTCCGACGGTCTGGACCATTCCGGACGGCCGGATTTGCTTGTGGCGCTCGAGGCGCGCGGCGCCGTTGAAGTGGTCGAAGATGACCTTGGTGTCGTGGCCCTTGCGCCGGGGCGATACGAGGATGGCGTGCTGGTTCTGACCGGAAAGCGTGCCGGTATGGGAGGCGCGCGCGAGATCACGGTCGAGGCCCACGGCCTTGATCCCAACGGCGTGGCGCGGGTGCTGGCCACCACGCCGATGACATTTGCACCCGGTGAGGCAACCGCCAGCGTTGACCTGTCGCTGCCTGCGGAACTGCGCGCGCGGATTTCCCGTTTCGAGATCGCGGGTCTGCGCTCTGCCGGGGCCGTGGCACTTTCGGATGACAGCCTGCGCCGCCGCGAAGTGGCGCTTGTGGCGGGGCGCGAAGACCGCGAGGGCCTGCAACTCCTGTCGCCGCTGCACTACTTGCGGCAGGCGCTGGTGGAGAATGCCGAAGTGCTGGAAGGGGCGCTGACCGATCTGCTGCCTGCCAATCCCGACGTGGTGGTACTGGCGGATATCGCCGTTCTGTCTGCGGGCGAATCCGAAGCGCTTCAGGACTGGGTTTCTGAAGGTGGCCTGCTTCTGCGCTTTGCCGGTCCGCGATTGGCCGCAAGCGAGGTCAGCCGCAACGAGGAAGACCCCCTGATGCCGGTGCGCCTGCGCAGCGGTGGGCGCAGTGTTGGCGGCGCGATGAGCTGGGGCGAACCAAAGTCCATCGCCCCCTTTGACATCGACAGCCCGTTCCACGGCCTTGCCATTCCCGATGAGGTAAGGGTCGAGGCGCAGGTGGTGGCCCAGCCCGATCCCAACCTTGCCGATCGCGTTGTTGCCGAGTTGAGCGACGGCACGCCGATGGTCACCCGCAAGACGCTTGGGCAGGGGCAGGTGGTTCTGTTCCATGTCACCGCCAACGCGGAATGGTCGGGTCTGCCCCTGTCGGGTCTGTTCGTGCAGATGCTCGACCGGCTGGCGGTTCTGAGCGCCACGGATGTGGATGACGATGCCCGCATGGCCGGCACCATCTGGTCTCCGGTAAAGGTGCTTGATGGGTTTGGCCGTTTGCAGGAAGCGCAGACGCTTGCCGGTGTGACCGGGGAAGACCTTGCCAGCGCCCCCCTTGGGCCGGAACTCCAGCCCGGCCTTTACCGCGACGGCCTGCGCCTTGTTGCGCGCAATGTGCTTGATGGCGAAACGAAACTTCACCCTGCCGACTGGCCCGCGCGTATCCGGGTGTCGGGCTTTGAGCAAACTCCGGTGCGTGACCTGTCGGGATGGTTCCTTGCCGCGGCGCTTGTGCTGTTTGCGGCGGATGTAGCGGCATCGCTGTTCGTGTCGGGGCGGCTTTGGGGCGCGCGCGTGGCCGGTTGGCTGGTGGCGCTGATGCTGGTGGGGCAGGGGGCCGAGGCACAGGAAAATCCGATTGCCATCGCTGACTCGCGCGAGGTGGTTTTTGCCCATATCAAGACCGGCAACACCGAGATCGACAACCTTGCGCTGGCGGGGCTGCGCGGCCTGTCCGAGACGCTTTTCTTCCGCACCGCTGTGGAGCCCAATCCACCCCGCACCATTGATCTCGAGACCGACGAGCTGGTCTTTTATCCGCTGGTCTATTGGCCGATCACCCCGGATCAGCCGATCCCATCGGACGAGGCCTATGCCAAGTTGAACACCTATCTTCGCTCGGGCGGGATGATCCTGTTTGATACCCGTGACGCGGATGTCGCGGGGTATGGCGCCTCAAGCCCCAATGGCCGCAAGCTGCAACGCCTTGCCGCGCCGCTGGATATTCCCGCGCTCGAGGTGGTGCCGGGCGATCACGTGCTGACGCGCACCTTCTATCTGCTTCAGGATTTCCCCGGGCGCTATGACAGCCGCGAGATCTGGGTCGAGGCCGCGCCGCCGGATGCGGTGCAGATCGAAGGCATGCCGTTCCGCAACCTCAATGATGGCGTGACGCCGGTTGTCGTGGGCGGCAACGATTGGGCCGCAGCCTGGGCGATGGATGCCCGTGGCAACGCGCTTTATCCGGTGGGGCGTGGCCGCGCCGGAGAACGGCAGCGCGAACTGGCGTTCCGGTTCGGCGTGAACCTCGTGATGCACGTGCTGACCGGCAACTACAAATCCGATCAGGTCCACGTGCCTGCGCTTCTCGACAGGTTGGGCCAATGACCGGACAGATCCTTTTCGACCCCCTTCTGCCGTTGTGGCTGGTGATTGGACTGTCTGTCATGGCGGTGCTGGCTTGTGGCTGGGCCTGGTGGCGCGGGCTTTCGGGATGGGCCTTTCGTGGTCTGGCCGCGCTGGTGGTGATCGGGGCGCTGGCAGGTCCGGTGTTGCACCGCGAAAGCCGCGAAGACCTGAGCGATATTGTCCTGATGCTGGTCGACCAGAGCAGCAGCCAGCAATTGTCGGACCGCGCGGATCGGACCGCCGCCGCCGCCGAGGCCCTGACCGCGCGGATCAACGGGCGCAACAACATGGAGGTGCGCCGCATCGACGTGCCGGACGGGACAGGCGATGCCGGAACCGAGATGATGGCCGCCCTCAACACCGCCCTTGCAGAAGAGCCGCGCGGCCGCATTGCCGGGATTATCGCGCTCAGCGACGGGCGGGTGCATGACATGGAGAGCGCGCCGGAAATTCCCGCCCCGATGCACCTTTTGCACAGCGGCTTGCGTGCCGACTGGGATCGCCGCCTGCGGGTGACCGGCGCACCGGCCTTTGCCATTCTTGACGAAGAGGTGCTGCTGACTCTGCGGATCGAAGACACCGGCAATGCCCCTGCCGAGACCCAGGCCCCTGTCGAGATTTCCATCGACGGAGCCGCGCCGCAGCGGTTCCTTGTTCCGATTGGACGCGACGTCGAAATGCCGCTGATGCTGCCTCATGGCGGGCGCAACGTGATCCAGTTCACGGTGCCTGCCGCCGAGGGCGAACTGACCGACCGCAACAACAGCGCCCTTGTGCAGATCAACGGTGTGCGCGATCGCCTGCGGGTTCTGCTGGTCAGCGGTGAACCCCATCCCGGCACCCGCACCTGGCGCAACCTGCTGAAATCCGATGCCTCGGTCGATCTTGTGCATTTCACCATCCTGCGTCCGCCCGAGAAACAGGACGGTGTGCCGGTGTCGGAACTGTCGCTGATTGCCTTCCCCACCCGCGAGCTGTTCATGGAAAAGGTCGAGGATTTCGATCTCATCATCTTTGACCGCTACCAGCGGCGGGGCATCCTGCCATCGCTCTACCTTGAAAACGTCGAGGCCTATGTCCGCAAGGGCGGTGCCGTGCTGATCGCGGCGGGGCCGGATTTCGCAACCGCAGACAGTATCTTCCGCTCTCCCCTGTCGGCCATCATCCCCGCTCGCCCCACGGCGCGGGTGCTGGATCTGCCGTTTACCCCCGAAGTTTCGGATCTTGGCGCCCGCCACCCCGTGACGGCGAACCTGCCACAGGAAGGGGCCTGGGGGCGGTGGCTTCGCCAGGTCGAGATCGAACCCCTGCGGCGCGATGGATCGCCCGGTGGCGATGTGGTGATGACTGGCCATGACGGCCTGCCGCTTTTGGTGCTGGATCGGGTGGATGAGGGGCGTGTCGCGCTTTTGGCCTCGGATCAGGCCTGGCTTTGGGCGCGGGGTTATGAGGGCGGTGGTCCGCAGCTGGAAGTGTTGCGGCGTCTGGCGCATTGGATGATGGGCGAACCGGAGCTTGAGGAAGAGGCGCTGTGGGCCGAAGCCAAGGGCCAGACCATGCGCATCATCCGTCGCAGCCTGTCGGAAACCGTGCCGGAGGTGACCGTGACCTCGCCGACCGGTGAGGTGGTGACCCTGTCGATGGCAGAACAGCGCCCCGGCCATTTCGAGGCGCGTTACACCGGCGCGGATATCGGCCTCTATCGACTGACGAATGGCGAGCATGAGGCCGTGATTGGCCTTGGCCCCGCTGCGCCGCGCGAGTTCGAGGAAACCATCGCAAGCCCAGAGCCGATGGCCCCGCTTCTGGAGGCACAGCGCGGCGGCAGTTTCGCGCTGGAAGACGGGTTGCCAACCTTGCGCTCGGTTCGCGAGGGGCGTCCGGCGGCAGGTCGCGGCTGGATCGGTCTGACACCGCGCGGGGCCTATGACGTGACGGATGTGGCCCGCACCCCGCTTTTGCCTGCCTGGCTTGTGCTTTTGCTGACATCGGCCCTGATCCTTGCCGGTTGGTTGCGCGAGGGGCGGCAATAAAGCGGGCATTTCGCAGCAGGATGGCCGAAACTGGTTCACCTTGGGACAGGGCCGCGATAAAACGCGCCCGAACCCGAGATGGAGCAGCCCAAGATGAGCACCCCGAAACCCGTAGTCCTGTGCATTCTCGATGGCTGGGGTCTGAGCGACACCACCGAGGCCAATGCACCGGCGCTTGCCGACACGCCTACCTTTGACGCGATGATGGCTGAATGCCCCAATGCCACGCTGATCACGCATGGTCCGGATGTGGGGCTGCCTTCGGGGCAGATGGGCAACTCGGAAGTGGGTCACACCAATATCGGCGCAGGTCGGGTTGTCGCGATGGACCTTGGTCAGATCGACCTTGCCATCGAAGATGGGTCGTTCTTTGAAAACGCCGCGATCAACGCCTTTACGGCCAATCTCAAGGAAACCGGCGGCACCGCGCATTTCATGGGCATGATCTCGGACGGCGGTGTACACGGCCATATCGAACATATCCTCGCTGCGGCCAAGGCGGTGACGGATGCCGGTGTGCCGGTGGTCCTGCACGCCATCACCGATGGCCGCGACGTGGCCCCGAAATCGGCCTTTACCTATCTCGAAACACTGGCAGAATGCCTGCCGGAAGGGGCCCGTATCGGCACGATCGCAGGGCGGTATTTCGCGATGGACCGCGACAACCGCTGGGAACGGGTGTCCGAGGCCTACAACGCCTGGATCAAGGCCGAGGGCCTGAAGGCGGCCACCGCGCATGATGCGGTGTCGAATGCCTATGAACGCTCCGAGACCGACGAATTCATCACCTCCACCGTGATCGGTGACTATGCCGGTGTGAAGGACGGTGACGGTTTCTTCTGCCTGAACTTCCGCGCTGACCGTGCCCGCGAAATCCTGCAGGCCATCGGCGAGCCGGACTTTGCCGAGTTCGAGACCGGCCCGCGCCCGGCGCTTGCCGGACTGCTGGGTATGGTCGACTATTCGGATGACCACGTGAAATACATGACCACCGCCTATCCCAAGCAGGAGATCGTCAACACGCTGGGTGAATGGGTGGCCAAGAAGGGTCTGCGCCAGTTCCACCTTGCCGAGACCGAGAAGTATCCGCACGTGACCTTCTTCCTCAATGGCGGCAAGGAAGAGCCCGCGGCCGGCGAAGACCGCTATATGGCCGCGTCTCCCAAAGTTGCGACCTATGATCTCCAGCCCGAGATGTCCGCCGGTGAAGTCACCGAACAGTTCGTGGCGGCGATCGAAGAAGGCTATGACCTCATCGTGACCAACTATGCCAACCCCGACATGGTGGGCCATACCGGTGATCTTCAGGCCGCCATGCGGGCCTGCGAAGCGGTTGATCAGGGGCTGGCCGCGGTCACCGAGGCCTTGACCAAGGTCGGCGGGACGATGATTGTGACCGCAGACCACGGCAACTGCGAGGTCATGGTTGATCCGGTGACCGGCGGGCCGCACACGGCGCATACCACCAACCTCGTGCCGGTGGTGCTGTTCAACGGGCCGGAAGGGGCGGGCCTGCGTGCCGGTCGCCTGGCCGATCTCGCCCCGTCGCTGCTGGACCTGATGGGGCTTGACCAGCCCGCCGAAATGACCGGAGAGAGCCTGATTATCCGATGAAATCCCATGCGCTGCTTTTGATGCTCGGACTGGTGGCGGGACTGGCCCGCGCCGAGACCGATCCCGCAGAGGCAGCGCGGGAGGCGGCGTCGCAGCTTGAGGCCGCGTCGATTTCCCTGCAAGAGGCTGGCGGCGCCCGTGACCGTGTGAAGGCACTGACGGCGACGGTTCGGGCCTATGAGGCCGGACTGGTCGCCATGCGCGAAGGGCTGCGCCGCGCCGCGATCCGCGAGGCGCAGCTGGGTCGCGCCCTGAAAGCCGAGGAAGATGAAATTGCCCGCCTGCTGGGCGTGCTGCAAGGCATGGGCCAGCGATCCGCGCCGGTGATGCTTTTGCATCCGGCAGGGCCGACCGGCACCGCGCGGTCGGGCATGATCCTTGCCGACATTACCCCTGCGCTGGAAGAACGCGCCGCCGCGCTGCGCCATGATCTCGAGGAAATCGCGATCCTGCGGGCGCTGCAACAGGATGCGGCCGATCAGTTGCAGCACGGGCTGTCCGGGGTGCAGACCGCGCGCACCGAACTTAGCCAGGCCATTGCCGACCGCACCAACCTTCCCAAGCGATTTGCCGACGATCCGGTGAAGGTGGCGCTGCTGATCGCGACCACCGAAACGTTGGAAGGGTTTGCCAGCGGGCTGACCGAGATCCAGGGCGAAGGCGCGAGCGCGGCACCGGTGGTCGACATCTCGAGCCGCAAGGGTCGGATCACTCTGCCGGTCGAAGCCGAGATCCTGCGCCGTTCGGGCGAGGCTGATGCCGCCGGTATCCGCCGTCCGGGCCTTGTGCTGGCCACCCGCCCGAATGCTTTGGTCAGCAGCCCGACAGCCGCCACCATCCGCTATCGTGGTCCGCTTCTGGACTATGGCAACGTGGTGATCCTCGAGCCGCAGGCGGGGCTGATGTTTGTCTTTGCAGGGCTGTCGACGGTCTTTGGCGAGGCCGGAGACGTGATCCCCGAGGGCACGCCAGTGGGTTTGATGGGCGGAAATGACCCTGAAATCGGGGCAATCCTCTCACAGTCCGGTGAAGGGGCTGGTAACGGGCGGTCGGAAACGCTCTATATAGAAGTGAGACAGGGCAAGGATTCCGTGGACCCGGAAACCTGGTTCCGGACAAACAAGGAAGAATAACCGATGAGGAAATTTGTCGTGGCCGCGCTGGGTGGCACTCTTGCTGGCGCGCTGTTCGCCGTGCAGATTGCCGGCCCGCTTCTGGCGCAGGAAAGCGCCCGCACCACCAACGTCTATGAACAGCTTGATCTGTTCGGCGACATTTTCGAACGCATCCGCGCGCAATATGTCGAGGACGTGGACGAAGGCGATCTGATCGAAGCCGCCATCAATGGCATGCTGACCTCGCTTGATCCGCACTCCTCCTACCTGTCGCCCGACGACGCCGAAGACATGCGCGTACAGACACGCGGGGAATTCGGCGGCCTTGGCATCGAGGTGACCCAGGAAGACGGCTTCGTGAAGGTGGTCTCGCCGATCGACGGCACGCCGGCCGATTCCGCAGGCATCGAGGCAGGAGACTTTATCACCCACGTTGATGGCGAAAGCGTTCTTGGCCTGACGCTGGACCAGGCGGTGGAAAAGATGCGCGGTCCGGTTGGCTCGGAAATCGTGATCACCGTTGCCCGCGAAGGCGAGGATGAACCCTTTGACGTGACCATCATCCGCGACACCATCAAGCTCACCGCCGTGCGTTCGCGCACCGAGGGCAGCACCGTGGTTCTGCGTGTCACCACCTTCAACGATCAGACCACCCCTAACTTGGAGGCCGGTTTTGCCAAACAGGTCGAGGCGCTGGGCGGTATGGAAAACGTCAACGGCATCGTGCTTGACCTGCGCAACAACCCCGGTGGCCTGCTGACCCAGGCGATCACCGTGTCCGATGCCTTCCTTGAAAAGGGTGAGATCGTCTCGACCCGTGGCCGCAATCCGGAAGATGGTGACCGTTTCAACGCCACCCCCGGCGATCTGGCTGAAGGCAAGCCGATGGTTGTTCTGATCAACGGCGGTTCGGCATCGGCCTCGGAAATCGTCGCGGGTGCGCTTCAGGACCATCGCCGCGCGATCGTGGTCGGCACCAAGAGCTTTGGTAAGGGATCGGTCCAGACCGTGATGCCGCTGCGGGGCAATGGCGCCATGCGCCTGACCACCGCGCGTTATTACACCCCGTCGGGCCGGTCGATCCAGGCGCTGGGCGTGTCGCCCGACATCGTCGTGGAACAGCCCCGTCGTCCGGCAGCCAGCGAGGAAGAGGAAGAAAGCTCGACCCGCAGCCGCCGCAGCGAGGCCGACCTGCGTGGCAGCCTCAACAACGACAGCCTGACCGAGGATGAAATCCGCCAGATCGAAGAGGATCGCGCCAAGGCGGAAGAAGCGGCCAAGCTGCGCGAGGATGATTACCAGCTGGCCTATGCCATCGACATCCTCAAGGGCCTGTCGGCGCTGGGTCCGCAGAACTGATGTGATCAGATAGACGAAGTGGGGGGCGTCCGGCAGGGCGCCCCTTTTTGTTTGCCGCACCGGCGGATGCCTCCGGCGGGAGTATTTGCGGTGCATTGAAGCCCTGGGCAATTGCATGGCCGCGGGGCATTGGGTAGGTGTTTGCCAGTTCAGTTTTCAGGAAGCATGCCATGACCCCCGAAGAGATCGCCAAACTGCCCTATCGCCGCAACGTGGGCGTGATGCTGGTGAATGCCGAGGGTCATGCCTTTGTCGGCCAGCGCCTTGATAGCGAGGTGCCCGCCTGGCAGATGCCGCAGGGTGGTATCGACAAGGGGGAAAGCCCGAAAGAGGCGGCGCTGCGCGAGCTGGAAGAGGAAACCGGCGTCTCGGCCAGCCTTGTTACCGTCGAGGCCGAGACCGAGGGCTGGATCGCCTATGACCTGCCGCACGACATCGTGCCGCGCATCTGGAAAGGCCGTTTCAGGGGGCAGGAGCAGAAATGGTATCTGCTGCGTTTTCACGGCACCGATGCGGATGTGAACATCGCCGTCGACCACCCCGAGTTCTCGGAATGGCGCTGGTTGCCGGTGGATGAGTTGATCGCCAATATCGTGCCCTTCAAACGCGGCGTTTACGAACAGGTCGTGGCCGCCTTCGAAGGGCATCTCTAGGCGTTAGAGAATGAAGTCGGTGCCGTTGGCATCGGCGAAGGCCAACCCCTGAATCAGGACCGATCCCTCGCCGCCAAGGGCCTCGAGATCCAGCAGCGTGGTGTTGTTGCCGGCATTTGTCAGCGCAGGCGCGATCTTGGTCGCGAACTCACCCGTCTTGAGCCCGAGGCCCGAGAGGTCGATCTTGTCCTTGCCGTTCTGGAAATCGGTGATGGTGTCGACACCGGCGTTGCGCCCGAAGACGAAAGTGTCCCGGCCAAGGCCGCCTGTCAGGAGGTCGTCTCCCTGGTTGCCGGCGATCAGGTCGTTGCCGCTGCCGGCCTTGATGGTGTCATTGTCCTGACCGCCGCGCAGGGTGTCCGCGCCGGTGCCGCCAAGCATCTCGTCCGATCCCCGCCCGCCTTTCAGGGTGTCGGCACCGTCGTCGCCTGTCAGGATGTCATCGCCGGCAAGGCCCCGGGCAAGATCGTTGTCATCGCCCCCGAACAGCGTGTCGTCCCTGCTGCCCCCGCGCAGCTTGTCTTCGCCCGCGCCGCCGGAAACGACGCCGGTGATTTCGCCGTGGCGCGACAGGAAGATGTCATCGCCGTCCCCAAGGGCCACGCTGCCTTCGATGGTGCCGTGGAAGTTGCGCACGATATCCGCGCCGTCGCCGGTTGCGACATAGCCCTGGATCAGCCCCGAGTTGTCGAGCCAGTCATCGGCCTCGCCAAACCAGATCGCGTTGCCGTGCAGGCTTAGGATCTCGCCGGAATTATAGACTTCATTGCTGCCGTTACCGGCGGTGACGTGGATGACGTACTCGGTCTTGCTGGAGCCAAGCATGGTGCCGCTGTTGTTGATGGTCGCCGTGCCGGAATCAATGTAGACCGCGCTGCCGCCGGACATCAGGCCAGTGTTCAGGATCGAGACATCGGTTGAGCCGAACTCGAGCTCGATGGCATGTTGATTGTCTTCGCCGGTGATCGTGCCGTGGTTCTCGATAAAGCCAGAGGCGTATCCTTCAAGATACAGCCCCCAGGTGCCCGAGACCTCGCCATAGTTCTGGAAGCTCGAACCGCTGCCCATCATCCAGATCGCCGCGTTGTTGGGGAACAGGCTGCGCACCACCCCGGTGGCACCGATGAGCATGTCATGAACGCCGTTTCCGTTGGTGTCTTGTTGCAGGAGGATGGCCTGTGAGGACATGGCAACCACGGTGCCGTCAATGGCGATGCGATGTGACACCGCATTGGTATCGCTGGTGATGGCTCTGCCGGTTCCGGTTATGACATCCACATCCTCGCCGACGTAAAGCCGATCTGATGACTGAAGAACAATGGGGGTGCTGGTATCTGTGGCGACGATGACGGCCATGTGGTGTCTCCTGTGAATGGATTTGGGTTCAGAAATTCGCCTGAAAGGTCAGGCGGGCACTAATGATGAAACAAGTGAAAACGCCCCGATCGCGCGTGGCATTGGCCCGAGTATAGCCGAAAATCCGGAACTTTTCATGCCACTGCCGGATTGCGCGCGACGCGCGATTGACGCGACGTTCCGATGCTCTCGAATTTGACAACATACCGAGTAGTATGTTTTCGTCGTAGCAAGACAGAGTCGCCAGGAGTTTACGACGTGCCCACCGCTGCCCGCGCCACGAAACCGGATCGTTACGAGGAAATCCTCGTGGCCGCTGCCGAGTGTTTTCGCCAGCAGGGTTTCGCCGCGACCTCGATCGACACGGTGGCACGCTACCTGAATTCGACCAAGGGGCGGATCTACCACTATTTCCCGTCGAAGATGGATCTCTACAACGCGGTTCGCGATCGCGGTATGGAACTTGCCTTTGACGCGATTTCCCCGGGCTATCGGGCCGATACGGATGCCGTTGGACGGTTGGCGCTGATGGCGGACGGCCACGTGCGGGCGATGATCGAACACCACGCCTATATGCAGGTGCTGCTGGATGGGTTGCGGCTGCGCCGCTATGGCGCCACGACCGAGTTCCAGCGCCAGGCGCTTGAGCGTCACCTCGAGCAACGTAACGCCTTTGAACAGCGCTTTCGCGAAGTTCTGGGCGAGGGCAAGGAACAGGGGGCGTTCTCGTATGTTCACATGTCCTTTGTCCTGCAAAGTCTGCTTGTCGCCATCAACGGGCCGGTCTTCTGGTACGAGCACCGCGACGGGGATGACGCCACCAAGATCAATGCCATCGTCGAAGACGTGGTGAGTTTTGCCATGCGGGGGGTTGGCGTCGAATGGACGCCAGAGATGACCGCCGCTCTCAAGAAAAAAACCGGAGTGTCCTGATGACCGAAATCCCCGCCACCATGTTTGCCGCGCTGCAAAGGCACGAAGGCTATTCCGGCACGGCCGAGGGGCCTGCGATCGCGGATGCGGCAGACTATCTGGACGCCGCTGAAATCCCGGTGCCGACACCGGGCAAGGGGCAGGTTCTGATCCGGTTGCGGACAGCGTCGGTCAATCCGTCTGACCTGCATTTCATCAAGGGTGAATACGGCCAGCCCCGTATCAAAGGCAATCCGGCCGGTTTTGAAGGGTGTGGTGATGTCGTGGCCGCCGGTGAAGGGGCCGAGGGTCTTGTTGGCCAGCGCGTGGCCTTTGTCGTGGCGCTTGGCTGTTCTGGGGCCTGGGCCGAATATGCCACCACCGACGCCATCAATTGCATTCCGCTGCGCCCAGACATTTCGGACGATGACGGTTCCGCTCAGATTGTGAACCCGCTGACGGCAATGGCGATGGTGGACATCGCCCGCCAGGACGGCGAGTCCTTCGTGGTCTCCGCCGCAACCAGCCAGTTGGGCAAGCTGATGGTGTCGCTGGGCAAGGATCTGGGGCTGAAACCCATTGCCCTGGTGCGTCGTGCAGAGGCGGTTCAGCCTCTCAAGGACATGGGTGCCGCCGAGGTTGTCGTGACCACCGATGAAGATGCCGTTCAGCAATTTGCCAAGATCAGCGCCGCGCTCAAGCCGCGGGTGTTTCTGGACGCGGTGTCCGACCAGTTCTCCGAGCAGGTCTTTGCCGCGATGCCGAACAAGGCGCGCTGGATCAGCTATGGCAAGCTGAGCTCGGAGCTGCCCAAGCTGACGATGATGGGACAGTTGATTTTCCAGTCAAAGCGAATCGAGGGTTTCTGGCTCACCTCGTGGATGATGTCGACGCCCCCCGCCGACCAGATGCGCGTCGTGGGTGAAGTTCAGGCGAGATTTGCCGACGGGCGCTGGAAAACCGATGTTTCTGTGCATTTGCCCCTTCGTGACGTTGTGTCAGGTTTGGCGGATGCCCTGAAAAAGACGGACGGAAAGGTGATCATCACGCCATAGTGGGTCTACGGGTCCCCTGAAAGTGGAGGAGACGGGGACCCAAAAATCAGCCGGCATAAAGAAAACAATACGCCGGCGCAGGGAGGAAAATTTGGATACTTTGCAGCTCTTGATCAGCGGGCTGGCAAATGGCTGTGTTTACGGCCTTATCGCGCTCGGCTTTGTCTTGATTTACAAGGCAACCGAAGCCGTGAACTTCGCCCAGGGCGATTTCATGATGCTTGGCGCGTTTGTCACCATTGGACTAACAAACACCGGTTACATGGGGCTTCCCTTCTGGATGGCCCTGCCGATTTCCATCGGCCTGATGGCGGTTCTTGGCTATTTGCTGGATCGCTTCGTGATCCGGCTGATGTTTGGCGAGAGCCAGACCGCCGTCGTGATCCTGACCATCGCGCTGGGCTTCGTGATCCGTTTCCTGGCCGGGATGATCTGGGGCCACGAGCCGCAGTCTCTTGAAAACCCGTTGGCCGGCAAGGACGTGTCGCTTGGAGGGCTTGTCCTCGGCATGGAGGACGTGGCGGTGATCGTGGTGACGATCCTGCTGACCTGGGGCCTGTACGAGTTCTTCAACCGCACCAAGCTTGGTCTCGCCATGCAGGGCGCGTCGCAGAACCAGCTTGCGGCCTATTACATGGGCGTACCGGTGAAACGGGTGCAGGGCTTTATCTGGGCGCTTGCCGGGGCCGTGGCCTGTATTGCCGGCATCCTGTTTGCCGCCAAGGGTGCGGTAGACCCAAGCACCGGCCTGATGGGGATCAAGGCCTTCGCCGCTGCGGTGATCGGTGGATTTGGCAGTCTTCCGGGCGCTCTTGCCGGTGGTCTGATCGTCGGGGTGATCGAACCTTTCGCAAGCCGTTATATCGCGGCAGGCTACAGCCAGATTGCGCCCTATGCGCTTTTGCTGGCGGTGCTGATCTTCCGCCCTCACGGCCTGTTCAGCCAGGTCAGAGTAAAGAAGGTCTAAGCCCATGCGGATCGTTTTCAAAACCAACTACTCGCAGGATATCCGCCCGTGGAAGGACGGATACCAGCTGTCGCTTTACCTCATCCTGCTTGCCGTCGTCGTGGCCGCGCCCTTTATCGTGGACGACTTCTATCTCGGCGAGTTGAACAACGTGCTGATCTGGGCGATTGCCGGTCTTGGCCTGATGCTTCTGACCGGGCACACCGGTCAGGCCAGCCTTGGCCACGCCGCCTTTCTGGCGATGGGGTGCTATACCAATATCATCCTGATGGAACAGGGCCTTCCCTTCCTTGCGGCGTTCCCGCTGGCGGGGATCATCACGGGGATTGTCGGCATGGCAATCGCCGTTCCCGCGCTCCGGCTGCATGGCATCTACCTTGCGATTGCCACGCTGGCGATGTCGATCCTTGTCGATGACATCATCGTTCTGACGGATACATGGACGGGGGGCGTCGGCGGCAAATACGCGCCGCCGGTCAATGTCTTTGGCATCATGATCGACCGCTGGGGCACCCCGCGCGAGTTCTATTACCTGACCCTCGCTGTCACCGTTCTCGTGACGCTGGGCTATATCAACCTGCTGCGCGCACCATTGGGGCGCAGCTTTATCGCCGTGCGCGACAGCGAAGTGTCTGCTCAGGCGATGGGCGTCGACGTGGCCCGTACCAAGACCATTTCTTTCGGCATTTCCTGTGCCGTGACCGGTCTGGCAGGGGCGCTGATGGGGCTGTTTGCCGGGGCATTCAACAACGAAACCTTCAGCGTCATCATTTCGATTGAACTTCTGATGATGATCGTGATCGGCGGTCTTGGGTCGATCCACGGAGCGTTCTTCGGGGCCATCGTGATCGGCTTCCTGCCGCAGTTCCTGTCGATCTCCAAGGAATACGTCGGCGCCGTCTTCGGTGGGGCCAACGTTGCCATTCCGGGCCTCGAATTCGGGGTGTTCGGCTTTATCCTGATCCTGTTCATCCTGTTCGAGCCCATGGGCATCTACGGGCGCTGGCTCAAGATCAGGACGTGGTTCGAACTGTTCCCCTTCTATCGCAAGGACATGTTCAAACGTCAGAAATCCTATCTGAAAACGGAGCGTCTGAGATGAGCCTGCTGAACCTCGAAAACGTGACGCTCAAGTTTGGCGGCCTGACCGCGGTGGATGATCTGTCTTTCTCGGTCGAGCAGGGCGAGGTCTTTGCCATCGTCGGCCCGAACGGGGCTGGCAAGTCCACCGTCTTCAACCTGATCTCGCGGTTCTATACGCCACTGAATGGTCGCATCAGCTTTGACGGCCACGACCTGTTGAAAGAAAAGGCCAGCGGCGTTGCCTCTTATGGCATTGCCCGCACCTTCCAGAACATCGAGCTGTTCGAACAGGCAACCGTGCTGGAAAACCTTCTGGTGGGGCGTCATCGCCACCGCAAGTCGAACTTCCTGAGCGAGCTGTTCTTTACGCCTTCGGTCAAGAAACAGGAGCTTCAGAACCGACACTTCGTCGAAGAGATCATCGACTTCCTCGATCTTCAGGCCTACCGCGAAAAACGCATCGCGGGGCTTCCCTACGGGGTGCGCAAGGTGGTCGAGGTGGCGCGTGCGCTTGCCACCGACCCCAAGCTCCTGTTGCTGGATGAACCGGCCTCGGGCCTGTCGGTCGAAGAGACCACCGACATGCGCTGGTGGATCGATGACATCCGCCGGCAGATGGGGATCACGGTTCTCATGGTTGAACATGACATGGGCCTTGTGTCCGGCGTGTCCGACCGTGTTCTGGCTATGGCCGACGGTGCCAAGCTGGCGCTGGGAACACCGGCAGAAGTGCAATCCGATCCCGCAGTGGTCGAAGCGTATCTGGGGCATGCGGCATGAGCGAACCAATTCTGAAAATCCGCAACGTCGAAAGCTTCTATGGCCCGATCATGGCCATTCGCGGTGTCTCACTCGACGTGCATCCGGGCCGCGTGGTGTCGATCCTCGGGGCCAACGGTGCGGGTAAGACCACCCTGATGAAAACCGTCTCTGGCGTGATGGATCCCGAGAAGGGCAAGATCACCTTTGAAGGCGAGGAAATCCAGGGACAGGAGCCGCACAAGATCGTGGATCGCGGCATCGTCCACGTGCCGGAAGGGCGCGAGGTGTTCCCGCTGTTGACGGTGGACGAGAACCTTTCGCTTGGGGCCTATACCCGCAATGACAAGGCGGGCATCGAGCAGGACCGCGAGATGGTCTTTTCGTATTTCCCGATCCTCAAGGAGCGTCGCAATCAGGAAGCGGGCACCCTGTCGGGCGGCCAGCAGCAGATGCTGGCGATTGGCCGTGGTTTGATGGCGCGCCCCAAGGTGATGCTGTTGGACGAGCCGTCACTGGGCCTGTCACCGCTGCTTGTTCAGGAAATCTTCGGCATCCTGCGTCGTCTGAACGAAGAACAGCAGATGACCATGATGTTGGTGGAACAGAATGCCAGTGCGGCGCTGGAACTGGCGCATGATGGCTATGTCATGGAAGTGGGCCGGATCGTGATGGACGGCACCGCTGACGACCTGATGAAGTCCGAGGACATCCAGAACTTCTATCTGGGTGTTCAGGAAGAAGGCGCGCGTGAGGAACGCCGCTGGAAGCGCAAGAAGACGTGGAGGTAATCATGCTCGATTCAGCAAACATGCCGGAAACCACCGTCATCAATGGGGTGCGCTATAACGCCGAGGCCGGGCAGCGCCCGATCCATGTCGATGGCTGCACCACCATCGTCTCGCTGTTCGAGACGCGTTGCAAGGCCATGGGCAGTCGCACGGCGCACCGGGAAAAGGATCTTGGGATCTGGAAGGACTATTCCTGGGATGACTACTGGACCCACGCCAAGTGGATTGGTCTTGCCCTGCGCAAACTTGGTCTCAAGCGGGGAGAGGTGGTCTCGATCCTGTCCGAAGATCGCAAGGAATGGGCCTATTTCGACATGGGCATCCAATGCGTCGGCGGGATTGCGTCGGGTATCTATACCACCGACTCGGAAGCGCAGTTGCAGTACCTCGTGAACGACAGCGACAGCCGTTTCCTGATCGTCGAGAACGAGGAACAGCTCGACAAGTACCTTCAGGTCGAAAACGAGGTGCCGGGGCTTTTGAAGGTCATCATCCTCGAAGATGAAGGCCTGCACGATCTCGACCATCCCCGCTGTCTGATGATCGACGATCTTTACGAGATCGGCCGCAAGGCAGAAGCGGAAGAGCCGGGCGCCTTTGAACAGGAAATCGCCAAGGCCCAACCGCAGGACACCGCGCTTCTGATCTATACCTCGGGCACCACCGGGATGCCCAAGGGCGCGATGCTGTGCCACGAGAACATCATGGCCGCAATGGAGGCAGGGGCCCGTCGCCTGAACTGTCTCGAGACGGACAACCAGCTGTGCTTCCTGCCGCTCTGCCACATCCTCGAGAGGGACGTGTCGATCTACTTCCCCCTGGCGGGCAAGAGCGTCGTGAACTTTGCCGAGAGCCCGGAAACGGTGTTCAACAACCTGCAAGAGGTGTCCCCGAATACCTTTACCGCCGTGCCGCGTGTCTGGGAGAAGATCTATTCGCAGGTTCTGATCCTTGCCCAGGAGGCGACACCCTTGGGCCGCTGGGCCTATGCGCGTGCGGTTGCGGCCGGAAAGGCGCGGGCGGACTTCCTTGTTGAAGGCAAGCCGGTTCCGGCGTCCGTTTCGGCGCGTTACTGGGTCTGGGATCGGCTCGTGCTGCGCAACCTGCGCCGTATGCTGGGTCTCGACAAGATGCGTCGCGGCGGCACCGGTGCGGCCCCGATCTCGCCGGAACTTCTCAAGTGGTACTGGTCGATCGGCGTGCCGCTGGTCGAAGGCTACGGCATGACCGAGACCGCCGGGCTGGCGACGATCAACACCCGTCAGGACAACCGCATCGGCACGATTGGCAAGGCGGTTCCGGGCTACGAGATCCGCATTGCCGAGGATGGCGAAATCCAGACCAAGGGCGCCAACAACTTCCAGGGCTACTGGCGCAACAACGAGAAGACCGCGGAAACCTTTACCGATGACGGTTGGTTGCGCACCGGTGATGTCGGTCGTCTGGACGACGAAGGTTTTGTCACCATCACCGGCCGTCTCAAGGATATCATCATCACTGCCGGGGGTAAGAACATTACGCCTGCGGAAATTGAAAGCCGCCTGAAGTTTTCGCACTATATCTCAGATGCGGTGATCATCGGGGATCGCCGGAAATACCTGACCGCGCTGGTGATGATCGATCAGGAAAACGTCGAGAAATTCGCACAGGACCAGAAAGTGCCCTTCTCGAATTTCGCCTCACTTTGCGCGGCAAAGGAGGTCAAAGATCTGATCGGGGAAGAAGTGAAGGCGGTGAACAAGGAATTTGCCCGGGTCGAACAGATCAAGGATTTCCGCCTGATCGATGTTCTTCTGACGGCGGAAGACGAAGAGCTGACGGCCACGATGAAGCTGAAACGCTCGTATGTCGAGAAGCGCCACGCGCATCTGATTGAGGATATGTACTAGGGAAACGCAAACGAAGACGAATTTACCAACGGGAGGAAAGCAATGAAAAAATTGGTAAAGAAACTGACGTTGGCCGCGGGTCTGACCGCTGCTGCGTCGATGGGCTCGGCCCAGACGCAGGGTGTCACCGACACTGAGGTCATCATCGGATCGGTCAATGACCTGTCGGGCCCCTTTGCCGCTGTGGGTGTTCCCGCCACCAAGGGTGCGAACATGTACTTTGACAAGGTCAACGCCGCCGGTGGTGTGCACGGCCGCATGATCAAGTTCGTGACCGAGGACCACGGCTACCAGATGCCGCGCGCGATGCAGGGCTATAACAAGCTGCTGAACCGCGACAAGGTCTTCGCGATGATGCAGTCGCTGGGCACGCCGATGAACATGGCGGGCTTCAAGCTGCTGGATCCCAAGGGCATTCCGAACGTGGCCCCGCTGACCGCCGCACGCCAGATGCTGCAAGAGCCGATGCGCAACAAGTTCACCTCGTTCTCGAGCTACGTTGATCAGGCCCGTGTTGGCGTGAAATATCTGGCGGCAGAATTCGGTGGCAAGAACGTCTGCTCGATGTATCTGCCCAACGACTTCGGCAAGGAAATCCTAGAAGGCACGAAAATGGGTGCCGAAGAAGTCGGGATCGCCTTTGTCGCAGAGACCACCCACAAGCCGGATGAAAGTGACTTTGTCGGTTCGCTGTCCAAGCTGAAAGAAGCCGGCTGTGAAATCGTTTCGGTTGGTGTTCCGGTACGCCAGGCCATCACCATCGCTGGCACCGCCAAGAAGATGGGCCTGACGGACATGAAGTTCCTCGGCACGTCGGCCAGCTTCCTGACCGTGGTAGCCAAGGTTCCCGGTGGCGTGACCGAAGGCTTCTATGCGGCGGCCAGCTGGCAGGACCTCTGGGCCCGTGCATCTGACCCGGCCCCCGCAGCCTTCATCGCGGAATACAAGGAAGTCACCGGTGAAAACCCTGTCGGCTTCTCGATGCTGGGCTACTCGGCAGCCATGCAGCTGGTCAAGGCGCTTGAGGCCGCTGGCCCCGACCTGACCCACGACAGCTTTATCGCTGGCATGGAAAGCCTCGACTACATGGACGAGCTGGTTGCAAACCACATCGACTATGGCCCGGACGATCACCAGGGCGCGAACTCGGTCTATGTGTCGGTTGTGAAAGACGGCAACTGGATGAAAGTCCACGAAGAGTAAATCTTATCTGGCGGGCGCCCGCGCTGGTGCCCGCCGGTTTAAAATCTCAGGTGAAAAGATGATGGATGTGCAGGAGTTCCGCGCCGCTACGCGTGCGTGGCTGGAGGAGAATTGTCCGCAGGAGATGCGCCAACCCATGTCCGAGGCGGACGTGTGCTGGGGCGGGCGCAACTGGGTGTTCCAGTCCGAGGCCCAGAAATTGTGGCTCGACCGCATGGCCGCACGTGGCTGGACGGTGCCGACATGGCCCCAAGCCTATGGTGGTGCGGGCCTGAGCGGCGACGAAGATCGCATTCTCAAGGAAGAGATGGCCCGCATCTCGGCCCGTCCGCCCTTGCAGAGCTTTGGCATCTGGATGCTTGGCCCCGCGCTTCTGGAATTCGGCACGGAAGACCAGAAACGCCACTTCCTGCCCCAGATCGCCCGCGGCGAGGTACGCTGGTGCCAGGGGTATTCCGAACCCGGCGCCGGCTCGGATCTGGCGGGATTGCAGACCAAGGGCGTCGACTGCGGAGCGCACTTCGAAGTCACCGGTCAGAAAATCTGGACCTCCTATGCGGACAAGGCCGACTGGATCTTCTGCCTCGTGCGCACCGAACCGGATGCGCCGAAACACAAAGGCATTTCCTTCCTCCTGTTCGACATGGCCAGCGACGGGGTGTCGACCAAGCCGATCCAGCTGATTTCCGGCGCGTCGCCCTTCTGTGAAACCTTCTTTGACGGCGTGAAGGTCCCCGCTGATCAGATCGTTGGCGAACGAGGCAAGGGCTGGACCATTGCCAAGTATCTTCTCACCCACGAACGCGAGATGATCGGGGCCACCGACAGTGCGCTGTTCGGCTCCGAAGACATCGTAGATGTCTCGCGCGAGGCCATCGGGGTCGATGCGGATGGCCGCCTTGCCGATCCTGTCTTGCGCGGCCAGATCGGTGATTTCCTGGTCGACGAGATCGCCTTTGACGCCGAACTGGCGCGGGCCAAGACATGGATGCGCGCGGGCAATCAGCTGGGCGCGCAGTCGGCGACGCTCAAGTACACGGGCACCGAACTCAACAAGCGCCGTCAGGAATTGATCATGGCCGCAGGCGGGCTTGCCGCGCTTGAATGGGATTTCGAGAACGCGGCAGGCGACGAGAAAGCCTCGCTCTGGCTGCGCTCCAAGGGCAACTCGATCGAGGGCGGCACATCCGAGGTGATGCTGTCGATCCTCTCCAAGGCCATTCTGGAACTGGGGTGACGACAATGCAGATACTGACTGAAGAAAACACGATGGTGCGCGAGATGGCGGCCGGGTTCCTGTCGGTAAACGCCCCTGTCGAAACGGCGCGCGCCCTGCGCGATCACCGCAGCGCCCTTGGCTATGACCGCACCCTCCTTGCCGAAACCGCGGCGATGGGTTGGTACGGGATGCTTCTGGGCGAAGACGCGGGCGGAACCGATATGGGGGCGCAGGCCGCGGGCCTGATCGCCGAAGAGATGGGGCGTCGGCTGACCAACGCGCCCTTCCTGTCGTCGGGCGTGATGTCGGCAAGCCTCTTGCGCCATGTCGGCGAGACCACGCTGGCCGCCGAGATCGCCAGCGGAACCGCTGTCGTGACATTGGCAACCGACGAAACCACCAAACACGCCCCCGACAAGATCGAGACCACGGCGGCCCCTTCGGGCAACGGTTTTGTCCTGAACGGCAGCAAGCGGTTCGTGAACGACGCCATCGACGCCACCCGCGTGATCGTTCCTGCACAAACCGACGCGGGCCTTGGCCTGTTCCTTGTCGATCCCGCACTGGAGGGTGTCACGACCCGCGCCTACCGCACCGTCGACAATCGCAATGCCGCTGACCTGACCTTTGACAATGTTCAGCTGGACGGGGCCGCGCAGATTGCCGTGGGGCCAGAGGCCGAAGCCGGTTTCGCCGCTGCCCTGCGGGTTGGTCGCGCCGTGGCCTCGGCGGAACTGGTCGGGGTGTCCAAGGAAGCGGCCGAGCGTACCGTCGCCTATCTGAAGGAACGCAAACAATTCGGCGTGACCCTCTCGAAGTTCCAGGCACTGCAACATCGCTCGGCGGACCTCTATACCCAGATCCAGACCGCCGAGGCGATCACCGCCGCCGCGCTGGCGGCAATCGACGAAGGGCGCGAGGACGCCGAACGCCTTAGCCGCGCCGCCAAGGCCAAGGCCAGCAAGACCGCCTCTCTCGCGGTGCGCGAAGCGGTCCAGATGCACGGCGGCATGGGCATGACGGATGCGCTCGATATCGGGTTGTTCATGAAGAAGGCCCGCGCCGCGATCGAGCATCTGGGGGATGCGGGATGCCATGCGGAATGGCTTTTGCGAGATCGCGGAATCTGAGGAGTTCAGCCATGTCAGAGACACATACGCACCATCGGACCTGTAACATCTGCGAGGCCATGTGCGGCCTCGTCATCACTCACGATGGCAAGGAGGTGCTGTCGATCAAACCCGATCCGAACGATCCCCTGTCGCGGGGCCATATCTGCCCCAAGGCCGTCGCGCTTCAGGATTTCCGGACCGATCCCGACCGCGTGACAAAGCCGCTCAAGAAGGTGGATGGCACATTTGTCGAAATCGGCTGGGACGAGGCGCTGGACTATGCCGCCGAACGTCTGCTGGCGGTGCAGGAGGCCCACGGCAAGGATGGTGTCGGTGTTTATCTCGGCAACCCCAACGCCCACAAGTTCGGCAACCTGATGAACATCCCCGGTCTGGTGCGCGCGCTGGGCACGAAGAACCGCTATTCCTCGGCCACCGCCGACCAGATTCCGCATCACGTGGCCTCGATCCACATGCTGGGCCATCCGATGCTGATCCCGGTGCCGGATGTAGACCGCACCGATTTCATGTTGATCCTTGGCGGCAATCCGGTGGTGTCGAACGGGTCGATGATGACCGCGCCTGGCTTTGGTCGTCGCATGGACGAAATGAAGGCGCGGGGCGGCCGGGTGGTGGTGATTGATCCACGCCGCACCGAAACCGCCGAAAAGGCCAGCGAGCACCATTTCATCCGCCCGGAAACCGATGCCTTCCTGCTGCTGGCGATGATCCGCGAAATCATGGCCCGTGATCTGGTCGACCTTGGCCACCTGTCACACGCCGCGATCGGGCTTGCCGCCCTGCGCGAAGCGGTCGAACCCTTTACGACCGATCTGGCGGCCACGATGACGGGCATTCCGGCCGAGACCATCAAGGGCCTTGCCCTTGGCTTTGCCAGCGCCCCGCGCGCCGTCTGCTATGCCCGTATGGGCGCCTCGACACAAAGCTTTGGTGGCCTGTGCCAGTGGGCCAACAATGTGCTCAACATCATCACCGGCAACTTTGACAGCGAAGGCGGCGCGATGTTCACCACGCCCGCTCTGAACTATGTCGGCATGACCCCGCGCAAGGGCAAGGACCGCAGCTATCCCGAACGGCGGTCACGGGTGTCCGGCCAGCCGCTTTATAACGGCGAGTTTCCGGTGTCCGTGATGGCTGAGGAAATGGAAACCCCGGGCGAAGGCCAGATCAAGGCGCTGGTCACCATCGCGGGCAACCCGGTTCTGACCGCCCCGAACGGGCGGCGGATCGAGGCGGCGCTGGAAAAGCTCGACTTCATGGTCTCCTTCGACATCCACGTCAACGACACCACCCGCCACGCCGACCTGATCCTGCCCGGAACCGTGGCCCTGGAAGAGGTGGTCTATGACATGGTGTTCCACAGCTTTGCCGTGCGCAACACGGCGGCTTTTGCCGACCCGGTGTTTGACCCGCCCAACGGCAACCCGCAGGAGTGGGAAGTTCTCGCCCGTCTGGCGGCAAAGATCGCGGGCACCAACAGCCCTGCGCCCAGCCCGACGCAGATGCTCGAGGCGCTTTTGCCACGCGGCTACCACGGGGAGACAGTAACGGTCGAAGCCATGCGCGCGGCGGGGGGCTCGATCGATCTTGGCCCGCTGGTGCCCAACCTGACCGACCGCCTTGAAACACCGGATGGCAAGCTGCACCTCGCCCCGCAGGTCTTTGTCGATGATCTGCCCCGTCTGCTGGCCTTTGCCGACGGGCGCGACGATGACTACCCGATGTTCATGATCGGCCGTCGCCTTGTGCGCAGCCACAACAGCTGGACCCAGAACAGCCCGCGCCTTGTGAAGGGGCGCAACCGTGTCACCGTGCAACTGCACCCCGAGGATGCCGCAAGGCTTGGCATCGCCGACGCAGCGCAAGTCCGGGTGGCCAGCCGCGTCGGCAGCGTCACCATGCCCGCCGAAGTCACCGACGAGATGGCCCCCGGCGTGGTCTCGATCCCGCAGGGCTGGGGGCAGGCCAAGGGGCAGGTGGCGACGGCGGCGGCGGTCGGCTCGGTCTCGATCAACGACCTGACCGATGACACGCGGATTGATCCGGTTAGCGGCAACGCTGCCTTCAACGGGGTTCCGGTCGCGCTTACTCCCGTATGATGACCGGCACAGGCGGGCAGGGGTCGCGCATTTCCCCTGCCCGATTTCCTCTTGTCTGTTGCCTCGCGCTTGGGCAGCATTCTCCGCATGAAAGCCCTAAACCCCGATAGCATCGCCCCGCCTTTCGCCGCCTACAGCCACGGCATCGACGTCACCGCCAGACGCCTTGTCGCCACCAGCGGCCAGCTTGGCCTTGCCGCCGACGGCAGCATCCCCGAAGGGGCCGAGGCGCAGGCCGACATATGTCTTGCCAACATCGACGCGATCCTTGCCGAGGCCGGTCTGGACCGCACCCATATCATTCGCCTGAACGCCTTTGTGACGGGGCGCGAACATATGGCGGGCTACATGGTGGCGCGGGATCGCTACCTTGCGGGCGTGCCAGTGCTGCCTGCCTCGACTCTTGTCATCGTCTCCGGCTTCACCCGCCCGGAGTTCGTGGTCGAGATCGAGGTTCTGGCGGCTGAAAGCGCCTGATTGCCCGGCGGGCGGCTCTTGTCTGCAAATGACGCAAAAATTTCATGAAACACCTGAACTGCCACGGCGGGTTTGCCGCATGGTCATTTAGTGCCTTGAGAACAATGTGAAATACTTTGGCGTGCCGCAGCTGGTGCCCCTCCCTTTCCCCTGCGCCTCTGCCGAGAGTTGAGCCAGATCAAGGGATTTCCCCGCCATTCTTCCTAAGCCCGTCATGCGAGATTTGTGCAGCTGCGCAAATCAGGAGGAGCCGCATTTTCAGGATTGCTGTCAGGACGCGAACCATGACCAGAAAACCCACGCTCTACACGCACGACGACCCAAAGGCCCGCGCCGCACAGGATGTGGCGGCCGAAGTGGCCGACAGGATCGACACTGCCCTCCACGCTGCCTTTAGCCCGCTGACCGGTGGCCTGTCTCCCTCGGCTCTTGGTCTTGTCTACATGGACTGGGCGCTGCACCTCGCGGCATCGCCCGGCAAACAGGGCGAGTTGATGATGAGCGCGGCCACCAAATGGGGAGAGTATTCCAGATACCTGACCCAATGCATGATGTCGGGCGGTGAAGGCCCCTGTTCCCAAGCCCACCGCAAGGATCGCCGCTTCCGCCACCCCGACTGGGAGGCCAAGCCTTTTGCCGCCTACAAGGAAGCCTTCCTGATGGCGCAGGAATGGTGGCAGGAGGCCACCACCCATGTGCAGGGTGTCAGCGAAGCCAATGAGAAAGCCATCAGCTTTGCTGCCCGTCAGGCGCTTGATGCGCTGTCGCCTGCCAACTTTCCGATGACCAACCCCGAGATCATCGAAAAGACGGTGGAAACCAACGGCATGAACATCGTGCATGGCATCGCGAACTACATGGACGACCTGCGCCACATCATGGCGCATGAGCGTTTTGGGGATACGTCAGAGTACAAGGTGGGCGAGACCCTCGCCGTGACACCGGGCAAGGTGGTGTACCGCAACCACCTGATCGAGTTGATCCAGTATGAACCGGCAACTGACAAGGTCCGCCCCGAACCGGTGCTGATCGTGCCGGCATGGATCATGAAATACTACATCCTCGATCTCAGCCAGCAGAACTCGATGGTCAAATACCTGACCGAGCAGGGCTATACCGTCTTCATGATCTCCTGGCGCAATCCAGGCGCCGAAGACTCGGAACTGGGGTTCGACGATTATCGCCAGATGGGCACCATGGCGGCGATTGATCAGGTGCAGAAGATCACCGGAGCGCCGAAAGTTCACACCGCCGGATATTGTCTTGGGGGCACGTTGCTTGGTGTGACCGCCGCAACAATGGCGCGGGACGGCGATGAACGCCTTGCCTCCATGACGCTGTTTGCCGCCCAGATCGACTTTACCGAGGCGGGTGAGCTGATGCTGTTCATCAACGAAAGTCAGGTCGCCTTCCTCGAAGATATGATGTGGAAACAGGGCTACCTCGACGCCGCGCAGATGTCCGGCGCTTTCCAGATCCTGCGCTCGGCTGATCTTGTCTGGTCGCGTATCCAGCACGAATACCTGATGGGCGAGAAACCCCGCTATAACGACCTGATGACGTGGAACGCCGATACCACCCGGATGCCCGCGCGGATGCACTCGGAATACCTGCGCAAACTGTTCCTCAACAACGATTTTGCGGATGGCAAGTTCATGGTGGGCAAGGAACCGGTCTTTCCCGGTGACATCACCCTGCCGATCTTTGCCGTGGGCACCGAGACCGACCATGTCGCGCCGTGGAAATCGGCCTTCAAGATCGAATCCCTGACCCGCTCTGACGTGACCTTCGTCCTGACCAACGGCGGCCACAACGCTGGCGTCGTGTCCGAGCCTGGCCACCCGCGCCGCCACTACATGGTCCACACCTCCAGCGACAGGGATCGCTACCTTTCGCCGGAACACTGGCAGGAAGTAGCAGACCGTCACGAGGGGTCGTGGTGGCCGGAATGGACCGCGTGGCTTGATCTGCAATCGGGCACACCGGTTGCGCCGCCAAAGATGGGCAAGCCGCTCTGCGACGCGCCCGGCACCTATGTGATGATGGAGTAAGCCGATGATCCCCGGACGTAGTCTTGAAGGCCGCCGTGGCCTCATTGTTGGTGTGGCCAACGATCACTCCATCGCCGCAGGCTGTGCCGAAGTGCTGGCCGAAGCCGGTGCAACGCTGGCACTCACCTACCTGTCCGACAAGGCAAGGCGCTTTGTGGAACCCGTTGCAGAGGCGGCAGGGGCAGACCTGCTGTTGCCGCTGGACGTGACGGATGATGTTCAGATGGACGCGGTCTTTGACCGCATCGCAACGGAATGGGGCGGGCTTGATTTCCTCCTGCATTCGATTGCCTTTTGCCCCAAGGACGATCTGCACGGCCGCGTGACGGATTCCTCGCGCGAGGGCTTCATGCAGGCGATGGACATCTCGGTGCATTCCTTTGCCCGTATGGCCAAACGCGCCGAGCCGCTGATGCGGGACGGCGGCAGCCTCCTGACCGTCAGCTACTATGGTGCCGAGAAGGTGGTTGACCATTACAACGTGATGGGTCCGGTCAAGTCTGCCCTCGAAAGCCTGACCCGCTACATGGCGGCCGAACTTGGCCCCGAGGGCATCCGCGTCAACGCCATCTCGCCCGGACCGCTGATGACCCGTGCTGCCTCGGGCATCGATCACTTTGATGAACTGGCAAGAGAGGCCGAAACCCGCGCCCCGCTGCGCCGCCTTGTGACCATCCGCGAAGTGGGCGAGGCCGCGCTGTGCCTGTTGTCCGACCAGTCTTCTGCCATGACGGGCAACGTCATGTACGTCGACGGCGGCTATCACGTGATGAGCTGAGGCGGCCATGCAGTATATCGAGAACCGGACCTTCGACGAGATCGCCGTGGGCGATGTCGCGGAAATGGCACGCACGCTGACTGCCGAAGACATCGAATTGTTTGCCGTGATGTCGGGAGATGTGAACCCCGCCCACCTTGATCCCGAGTTTGCCAAGGAGGAGATCTTTCACAAGGTCATCGCGCACGGCATGTGGGGCGGCGCCCTGATTTCTGCCGTGTTAGGGACGAAACTCCCCGGTCCCGGCACCATCTACCTCAACCAGTCCCTCAGCTTCCGACGGCCTGTTGGCCTTGGGGACACCATCACCACCCGCGTCACCGTGCGCGAGAAACACGCTGACAAATCCCGCCTCGTTCTGGATTGCGCCTGCCTCAATGATGCGGGCAAACCCGTGATCCTTGGCGAGGCCGAGGTCATTGCGCCTGACCACAAGATCCGCCGCGAACCTGCGCATCTGCCCGATGTGCACCTGCATCACCACGGCGCGATCTATGACCGCCTTCTAGCCCGCGGGCGCGAGTTCCATTCGCCGCGTATCGCGGTGATCGCCCCCGTGACGCAGGCCACCCTCGAAGGGCCGCTCGAGGCGCGTCGCCTTGGCATTTCCGATCCTCTCCTGATCGGTCCCGAACCGATGATCCGCCGGGTCGCGGATGACGCTGGCCTCTCGCTGGATGGCGCGGAAATCCTGCACACAGACAGCATCAGCGCCGCGCAGGAGGCCGCGCTGGCGCTTGCCGAAGCGGGCGAGGTGGACGCGATCGATCAGGGGACGATCCGCATCGACAAGCTGGTCAAACCTGTTCGCGAGCGCCTCAGGACGGGCCGCATCCTGAGCCACGTGGTGGCGCTGGACGTGCCCGGCTACCAGAAGCCGCTGCTGGTGACGGACGGCCTCGTCAATGTCGCGCCCGATCTCGACGCCAAGGCGGGCATCATCCGCAATGCCATCGATCTGGCACACACCCTGCTGATTGATCAGCCCCGGGTTGCGATCCTTTCGGCGGTGGAAGAGGTCACGCCCGCCGTGCCCTCGACACTTGATGCCGCGGCCCTGTGCAAGATGGCGCATCGCGGCCAGATCACCGGTGCGGTTCTGGATGGCCCGCTGGCCTTTGATACGGCCATTTCGATGGTGGCTGCCAAAACCATGCCCGGCCGCGGATCGGATGTGGCAGGGCAGGCCGATATTCTTGTCGCGCCCGATTTCGAAGCGGGTAACATGATTGCCAAACAGCTGACCCACCTCGCCGGGGCCGAGATGACAGGGCTTCTGATGGGGGCAAAGGTGCCGGTGCTGACCGCTGGACGCAACGACGGTATGCGCGCGAGGATAGCCTCTGCGGCGCTTGCGTCCCTATATATAACAAGACGCGGGGCCTGATGGCCCTGCGGTATTCGAAGAAAGCATTGTGAGGGGCCGATGAAGATCAATCGGGGTTTTGTCTTGGTAGGGGCCGTCATTGCTGCGGCCATTGGATACTATGTCTACCAGAACCAGAATGGCGAGGTGCTGCCCGAGGACATCGCCTATGGCAATGGTCGGATCGAAGCGGTGCAGATCGACATTTCCTCGAAGATCGCGGGCCGGGTTGACGAAATCCGCGTGAAAGAGGGCGACATGGTCGAACCGGGCCAGGTTGTCGCCACCATTGACCGCCGCGCGCTTGAGGCGCAGCTGGCACGTGCCAAGGCCGAAGTGGCCGCCAGCATCGCCAATGTGGCCGCCACCGAGGCCGCTCAGGTACAGGCCGAAGCCCTGTTGCATCTCTCCGAACAAGAGTTGGAACGCACCCGCCAATTGCACGAACGCGATGTTGCTTCGCAGGAACTGCTGGATCAGCGCATGTCGGACCAGCGCGTCGCGGATGCCAATCACCGTGCGGCGCAGGCACAGGTGGAAGCGGCCCGCCGCAGCGTGGATGCGGCGCAATCGGTGGTGGATGAGATCACAACCAATCTTGAGGATACGGCGCTTGCCACGCCCGCAAAGGGTCGCATCCTCTATCGCCTTGCCGAGCCGGGCGAAGTGATTGGGGCCGGCGGCCGCTTGTTGACGATGGTCGACCTGTCCGACGTGTATCTCGAGTTCTTCCTGCCATCCTCGCAGGTGCATCGCATCGCCATCGGCTCCGAGGCGCGTATCCGCCTTGATGTGGCCCCTGTCGTAGTGCCCGCCACCGTCAGCTTTGTGTCGCCCGTTTCGCAGTTCACGCCGCGGCAGGTCGAAACCGCGGACGAACGCGACAAGCTGATGTTCCGCGTTAAGGTGCGCATCCCCGAGGAACTGGTCAAGCAACGCATGGACCTCGTGAAAACCGGCATTCGTGGCGTGGCCTATGTGCGTCTGGCCTCGGATCAACCGTCTTCGCCCTGGCCCGACTTCCTTGAGACCAGCCTGCCGACCCCAATTCTTGACCAGTAAGGAGGTTGCCGATGCACCCTCCCAAGCCCCCTGTCATCTCGTTGCGCGGCGTGTCCCAGCGCTACAAGAGCGTTGTGGCACTGGATGATATCTCTCTGGACATCCCCGCCGGGATCATGGCCGGGTTGATCGGTCCCGACGGCGTGGGCAAATCCACCCTGCTTGATCTCATCTCTGGCGCCCGTGCGGTCCAGACCGGTGAGGTGATGGTGCTGGATGGCAATATGGCCTCGGCCCGCCATCGGGGCACCGCAGGACCGCGCATCGCCTATATGCCGCAGGGTCTGGGCAAGAACCTCTACCATACGCTGAGCGTGCGCGAGAACCTGACCTTCTTTGCCCAACTGTTCGGCCTGACACCGGCGGAACGCGAAGCCCGTATCGCGCGTCTGACACAGGCCACCGGCCTTGATCCCTTTCTCTCCCGCCCCGCAGGCAAGCTGTCGGGTGGCATGAAACAGAAACTGGGCCTGTGTTGTTCCCTGCTGCATGATCCTGATCTGCTGATCCTTGACGAGCCGACCACCGGGGTCGATCCGCTGTCGCGACGCCAGTTCTGGCAGCTGATCGCCGGCATCCGCGAGGATCGTCCGGCCATGTCCGTCCTTGTCTCCACCGCCTATATGGACGAGGCGCAGGGCTTTGACTGGCTGGTGGCGATGGATGCGGGTCGGGTGCTCGACACCGGCACGGCAGAGGAGCTGATGGCCAAAACCGGCACCGATGATCTTGAGGCCGCCTTTGTCCAGCTGCTGCCGGAAGAAAAGCGCGCCAATGCCCGCGAGCTTGTCATCCCACCTCTGGAAGATCACGGCGACACGCCCGCCATCACCGCCCGCCACCTGACCCGCCGTTTCGGTGATTTCACGGCGGTGAAAGACGTGAGTTTCGAAATCAGGCGCGGCGAGATCTTCGGCTTTCTCGGCTCCAATGGTTGCGGCAAGACAACCACAATGAAGATGCTCACAGGTCTTCTGCCGATGTCCGAAGGCGAGGCCTATCTGTTTGGCCATCCGGTTGATGCCTCTGACATTGAGATGCGCAAGCGCGTGGGCTTCATGTCCCAGGCCTTTTCACTCTATGGCGAACTTACGGTCGAACAAAACCTCACGCTGCACGCCCGCCTGTTCCGTCTTGATCCAACGGCGTCCCGTGACCGCATTGCCGCGCTGGCGGATCGCTTTGGTCTCAGCCCGCATATGGACAGCCCCTCGGGCGATCTGCCCCTTGGCCTGCGCCAACGCCTGTCGCTCGCCGTCGCGGTGTTGCACGAACCGGAAATCCTCATCCTAGATGAGCCGACATCGGGCGTGGACCCGGTGGCGCGGGATGATTTCTGGGAGCTGCTGGTCGAACTGTCGCGCGGCGAGGGGGTGACGATCTTCATCTCGACCCATTTCATGAACGAAGCTCTGCGCTGTGACCGCATTTCGCTCATGCACGCGGGCGAGGTGCTGGTTGCGGATACGCCGGATGGCCTTGTCGAAAAGCGCGGGGCCGAGACGCTGGAAGAGGCGTTCATCGGCTATATCGAGGACGCGATCGGGGACCGTCGCGATACCGACGTAACACCGACGCAGGACCGACAGCCCGAATCCGCCCCCAAACGCAAGCGTCACCGCGGCTTTAGCATGGCACGTCTGCTGGCCTATTCCATGCGCGAAGCCATGGAAGTTGTCCGCGATCCGATCCGTCTTGCCTTTGCCTTTGTCGGGTCGGCCCTGTTGCTCGTGGTGCTGTCCTACGGTGTGTCGATGGATGTTGAAGACCTCACCATGGCCGCGCTCGACCTTGATCAGACACCGGCCAGCCGCGACTATGTCGCCAACCTGTCCGGCTCAAGGTACTTCGAGGAACAGCCGCCCCTGCAAAGCGTGGAAGAGCTTGAAAAGGCTCTGCAAAAGGGCGAGGTGACCGTCGCCATCGAAATCCCCAACGGCTTTGGTCGCGACCTGCGGCAGGGTCAGTCGCCCGAGATTTCGGCCTGGGTGGACGGCGCCAACACCATGCGCGCGGGCACCATCGAAGGCTATGTCAACGCCGCCCATGTCGAACAGGTCCAGAAGGTGATCCGCGACGAAGGCTATGATCCGGAGGCGTTCGAGACCTATGCCGTCGAAAGCCGCTATCGCTATAACCCCACCTTCGAGAGCATCAACGCCATGGGCCCCGCCATCCCCGCGATCCTGTTGATGATGTTCCCCGCCATCCTCATGGCCGTCTCCGTCGCCCGCGAAAAGGAAATCGGCACCATCACTAACTTCTACGTGACGCCGACGACAAAGATCGAATTCCTTGTTGGCAAGCAATTGCCCTACGTGGTGATTGGCCTGGTCAATTTCTTCCTGCTCCTGTTCCTGATCACGACGCTCTTGGGGGTCACCTTCAAGGGGTCGCTCCTCACGATGACCCTTGCGGCGCTTGTCTATGTCGTGGTCTCGACGTCCTACGGCCTGTTGATCTCGACCCTGACCAACAGCCAGGTTGCCGCCGTCTTTACCGCCGCCCTCTTGTCGATGATGCCGACCGTGCAGTTCTCGGGCATGGTTCAGCCGATCTCGACCCTGACGGAAGGCGGCCAGATGATCGGCAACCTCTGGCCCGCCTCCTATTTCGTGCGGATCAGTGTTGGCACCATCACCAAGGGGCTTGGTCTCGAAGAGCTTTCGGCGGATGTCTTCTGGATGATGGTATTCGTCCCGGTTTTCCTTGGCCTCGCGCTCATGCGCCTCAGAAAGCAGGAGGGGTAAGATGAAAAGCCTTCTGCGCATTTTCTGGCTGGGCACCAAGGAACTCCGCGCCGTTCTCGGCGATCCGGTGATGAGCGGCCTGATCCTGTTTGTCTTTACCGTCATGGTCTATTCGCAGGCCGCTGAAATTCCCGAGAACCTGAACAACGCTTCCATCGCCATCGTGGACGAGGACAATTCGCCCCTCTCCCGTGAAATCTCTGATGCCTTCTATCCGCCTTTCTTCCAACGGCCGGACCATCTTGGCATCGACGAGATCGACATCGCGATGGACCGTGGTGAATACCTCTTTGCGCTGGTCATTCCACCCCGCTTCGAAGCTGATCTGCGCAAGGGGCTGAAGCCGGAAATCCAGCTCAACATCGACGCGACAGCGGTGCTTCAGGCGGGGCTGGGGGATGGCTATATCCAAAGCATCCTTGCCGACGAAATCTCGCGCCACATCGCGCGCGAGGATGTTGAGACAGAGATGCCGATCACCCTTGTCCTGCGCCGTGCCTTCAATGAAAACGGCACACAGGTCTGGTTTTCGGCGATGACCGGCCTTTTGGATTTCCTGTCGATGGTGACCATTCTGCTCACTGGTGCTGCGCTGATCCGCGAGCGAGAACACGGCACTATCGAGCACCTTCTGGTGATGCCACTGACCGCCTTTGAAATCGCCGCGGCCAAGATCTGGGCCAACGGGCTGGTCATCATCGGGGCGTTCACCCTGTCGCTGAACTTTGTGGTGAAAGGCTTTCTCAACGTGCCGATTGCCGGCTCCGAGGCGTTGTTGATTGCGGGCACCGGCCTGTATCTCTTTGCTGCTGCCGCCATTGGCATCCTGCTGGGCACCATGGCCCGCACGATGGCGCAGTTCGCGCTGATGGTGCTGATGATCGTGCTGCCGATGATGATGCTGTCCGGTGGGATGAGCCCGATTGAAAGCCAGCCAGCAATCGTGCAGCCGGTCTCGTGGCTTTTGCCCTCGCGCCACTACATGGCCTTTGCCCAGGCCGTGGCCTTCCGCGGGGCAGGGATCAGCACGGTCTGGCCCGAACTGCTTACCATCTTCGGTCTGGGTGCCGTGTTCCTGACCGGCAGCCTTGCACGGTTCCGCAATACGATCAGTTCCTGACCGCCAAACCCGCTGCCGAGTTTGGGCCACATGCCTCCGCCGCAAAAGAAAAAGCCCCGCGCGATGCGGGGCTTTTCAATTCTGTAACCGAAACCCGGCTTAGCCGATGGCAGCCGCTTTCACGTCTGCGTCGATGTAGGGCAGGTATTGTTCGAAGTTGTTCGAGAACATCTCGACCAGTTTCGCGGCCTGACGGTCATAGGCGTCGGCGTCGTCCCAGGTGCGGCGCGGATCAAGCAGGACTTCTGCAACACCAGGTACGTTCACCGGAACTTCGAAGCCAAAGTTCGGGTCCTTGCGGAATTCGACTTCGCTCAGGGTGCCTTCCAGCGCGGCGGTCAGCAGGGCGCGGGTGGCGCGGATCGGCATACGCGACCCAGTGCCATAGGCGCCACCGGTCCAACCGGTGTTGACCAGCCAGCAGGTCGCACCGTGCTGGGCGATCTTCTCACGCAGCAGGTTGCCATAGGCTTCGGGGCGACGCGGCATGAAGGGCGCGCCAAAGCAGGTCGAGAAGGTCGGCTCGGGCTCGGTCACGCCGCGCTCGGTTCCGGCCACTTTCGAGGTGAAGCCCGACAGGAAGTGGTACATCGCCTGCGCCGGGGTAAGGCGCGCGATCGGAGGCAGAACACCGAATGCGTCACAGGTCAGCATGATGATGTTCTTGGGGTGGCCACCCACGGCGGTTTTCGACGCGTTCGAGATATACTCCAGCGGGTAGGCACAACGCATGTTGGCGGTCAGGCTGTCGTCTTCGAAGTCGAGTTCCTTGGTCTCTTCATCAAAGACCATGTTCTCGATCACGGTGCCGAACTTCGAGGTGGTGGCATAGATTTCCGGCTCGGCCTCGGGGTTCAGGCTGATGGTCTTGGCATAGCAGCCGCCTTCGAAGTTGAAGGTGCCGTTGTCCGACCAGCCGTGTTCGTCGTCGCCGATCAGGGTGCGCGACGGATCGGCCGAGAGGGTGGTCTTGCCGGTGCCCGACAGGCCGAAGAAGACGGCGGTATCGACGGGGTTGTTGTTGGCGTGGTTTGCCGAGCAGTGCATCGGCATGATGCCTTTTTCCGGCAGCAGGTAGTTCAGCAGGGTGAAGATCGACTTCTTGTTTTCGCCTGCGTACTCGGTGCCACCGATCAGGATCATCTTGCGATCAAAGTTCATCGCGATGACGGTTTCGGAACGGCAGTTGTGACGCTCCGGGTTCGCCTGGAAGCTGGGGCAGTTGATGACGGTGTAATCCGCCAGGAAGCCGTCGAGGTCTTCACGGTCGGGGCGACGCATCATGTGGCGGATGAACAGGTTGTGCCAGGCCAGTTCCTGAACGAAACGCACGTTGATCGCGTGTTTCGCGTCGGCACCGCCAACCAGATCCTGAACATAGTAGTCGCCACCTTTCATGTGCTCGATCATGTCGGCATAGAGGTTGTCGAACCCTTCAGGGGTCATCGCGGCGTTGTTTTCCCACCAGATGCTGTCGACAACGCTGTCGGTTTTGACGACGTGCTTGTCCTTGGGCGAACGGCCGGTGAACTTGCCGGTCGAAACGAGGAATGCACCACCGTTACCCAGCGTTCCTTCGCCGTTCTTGAGCGCGGCTTCGATCAGCGCGGGCTCCATGAGGTTATAATAGACATTGCCCAGCCCTTCGATCCCTTGATCTTCGAGGCGGAATTGCGGGTTTACCCGTCCAAATGTCATGCTCTAACTCCTGTAGCCGGCTCGTCCGAGGCGGCGGTTTATTCCTTCTCGGGCAACGAATTGATTGCCCTTTCGCCGTGACTCGTGCGGCGATGCAGCGCTCTTAGCATGGCGCTTCTGTGAATGAACAGGACGCTTTCGCGCAGTTAGCGCAACCAAGTGGACGTTAGCGCCATCAACGCCCGCATTGGTAGAAAACCGCCTAAAACAGTGAGTCATTTTAGCCATTGATAAGGGAAATCGACGTCAAATATGGGGTGGTTCCGGCCTGATTCGTACTTTGGGATTGATCTAAATCCCCGGAAAGGCGCATAATGACGCAAAAAAGCAGGCATAAAAATTAGAGCAGTAAAGGATCAGGCAATGTCGAAGATCGCCTTGGTGGATGACGACAGGAACATCCTCACATCAGTATCCATGACTCTCGAAGCGGAAGGCTTTGAGGTCGAAACTTACAACGACGGCCAGCAGGCCCTCGACGCATTCAACAAGAAACTCCCGGACATGGCCGTGCTCGACATCAAGATGCCGCGCATGGATGGCATGGACCTGCTCCAGCGGTTGCGCCAGAAGACCACGATGCCGGTGATTTTCCTCACCTCCAAGGACGACGAGATCGACGAGGTTCTCGGCCTGCGCATGGGCGCGGACGACTACGTCAAGAAACCCTTCTCGCAGCGTCTTCTGGTAGAACGTATCCGCGCCCTCCTGCGCCGTCAGGATGCGGTCGAAGGCAACGTGACCGGCGACACCGAAGACACCAAGGTGATGGTGCGCGGTGAGCTGACAATGGACCCGCTGCGCCACTCGGTCAGCTGGAAAGGCAAGGACGTGACCCTCACGGTGACGGAATTCCTCCTGCTTCAGGCCTTGGCTCAGCGTCCCGGTTTCGTGAAATCGCGCGATCAACTGATGGATGTCGCCTATGACGATCAGGTCTATGTGGATGACCGGACCATCGACAGCCACATCAAGCGACTGCGCAAGAAGATGCGTACAGCCGATTCCGATTTCTCCGCAATCGAGACGCTCTACGGCATCGGATACAGATACAACGAAGAGTGAGCGATAAATGGCTCTGGCCGAAAGGATAGACGTGCGCGACATGGCCCAAGGGCGGGATGGCGACGTTGTGCTGGGCGACGATTGGGTCGCCCCCGAAGCCAATGTCGAAAACGAGTTGCGGGGACGCCGTGAGCGTCGCCGCCTCCTGCCCCTGAGCAAATCGCCACTGACCCGCAAGATCATCACGTTCAACCTGATTGCGCTGTGCATTCTTGTTGCAGGTATCCTCTACCTCAACTCGGCCCGCGACAGTCTCGCGGTGCAGCGCGCATCGGGCCTCTTGTCCGAAGCGCGGCTGATTGCCGGTGCGTTCGAGGCCCAGATGCCCGCCGGTGCACCGGTTAACCTCGTGACGGGGGATGGCGTTGATGTTGGCCAGACGCTTGAAAAACTGCCCCTTCGTCAGGGCACCCACGTCTATGTCTTCGACACCACCGACAATCTGGTTGGCACCAACCAGGGCACCGCGACATCGGAAGCGGCCAATGCTCTTGCCGAACGGCCCAGCGGTACGCCGATTACCAACACGCTGAACTGGCTGTGGGGGAATATCGCCGGTGAAGAAGACCTGATTTCCACCAAGGGCCAGAGCATCCTTGATCAGGCCACGGCCATCGCCACCCAGTCGCTGAACGGCGAGGCGCTTCTAACCACGCTGCGCGGCCCCGAGGACAGCTCGGTGTTTGCCGTTGCACAGCCGTTTACGCAAAACGGATCGCCGGTGGGTGTCGTAGTCCTGACAAGCGCCGCAGGCGAGCTGGACCAACTGGTGCGCAGTGAACGCGAGCGCGTCCTGCAGATGTTCGTCATCGCGACCGTGGTGTCGATTGGCCTCTCGATGGTGCTGGCCTCGACCATTTCCAATCCTCTTTCCGATCTTGCTGCAGCTGCAGAGATCGGCCGCGACAGAGATTCCCACACGGTGAACCCCGGCCGCGTTCGCATCCCCGATCTGACCGCGCGCCCCGACGAGATCGGCCGCCTGTCCGGGGCCCTGCGCGGGATGGTGTCCGCGCTTTATGACCGGATCGACAGCAACGAGCAATTCGCAGCCGACGTTGCCCACGAGATCAAGAACCCGCTGGCCAGCCTGCGCTCGGCCGTCGGCTCGCTGCGCATGGTCAAAAAGGAAGAGCATCGAGAGAAACTGCTCGACGTGATCGACCACGACGTGCGCCGCCTTGACCGTCTTGTCAGCGACATCTCCAACGCCTCGCGCCTTGATTCCGAACTGGTCAAGGAAGAGGAAGAGCGGTTCAACCTGCTCGAGATGATCGGCAACCTGACCCAGTATCTGGGCGAGGATGCCAAGGGCAAGGGGATCGATTTCATCACCGATCTGCCCGCCAAGCCGATCCATATCAACGGTCTCGAAGCGCGGCTTGCACAGGTGTTCGTGAACCTGATCACCAACGCCGTCAGCTTCTGTGAGGATGGCGATGCCATCCGTGTCTGGGCACGTCGCCGCGAAAACCGCGTGCTTGTCGTGGTCGAAGACACCGGCCCCGGCATTCCCGATCAGGCACTGGCCAAGATCTTCAACCGCTTCTATTCGCAGCGCCCCGAAGATCAGTTCGGCAACAACTCGGGCCTTGGACTTGCGATCTCCAAGCAGATCGTCGAAGCGCATGGCGGTGTGATCTGGGCCGAAAACATCCGCCCGACGGATGCAGACGTGACCTCCGAACCCTTGGGTGCGCGTTTCGTCGTCGGCCTTCCGATCTGATCCGTGACAGACGGCGTGCAGCCTCCTCAACACGCGCAAGAGATCATGCACGCCACCTGCGTTGCCCACGCGGGCAGCGCCGTCTTGATCACCGGACCATCCGGCAGTGGAAAATCTGCGCTGGCGCTCCAGCTTATTGCCTTGGGGGGCAAGCTGGTGGCCGATGATCGCACGGTTCTGACATGTGAAAGGGGCCGCGTCATTGCCCGCTGTCCGGCACCCCTTGCAGGCATAATCGAGGCGCGTGGTGTTGGCATCCTGAACGCGCCCACCGTGTCCGAATGCCCCGTGGCGCTGGTTGTTGATCTGGAAACCGTGGAAACCGACCGCCTGCCGCCACAGCGCGAAACCACGATCATGGGGCAATCCGTCCCCTTGCTTCATCGCGTGGATCAGGGCCATTTCCCGGCAGCAATTTTTCTCCATTTGGCATCTGGCAGACGAGCGTAAGCGATGACAACTCAGGCCTCTCCCGCCGCACAGCGACTGGTCCTTGTTACGGGGCCTTCGGGTGCAGGACGTTCCACTGCCATCAAGGCGCTGGAAGATTCCGGCTATGAGACCATCGACAACCTGCCGCTGGGCCTTCTTGAACGGCTGTTCTCCGGCCCCTCGCTTGAACGTCCGATGGCGCTTGGGCTGGATGTACGCAACCGCGATTTCTCGCAGTCGGCGCTTCTCTCTGCTCTCGATATGCTGGATCGCAAGGCCGGCGTCGCGACAGAGCTTCTTTATCTCGATTGCCAGCCCGAGGTGCTGCAACGGCGCTACAACGAAACCCGCCGCCGTCACCCGCTGGCCCCCGGCGAAAGCCCGATGGAAGGGATCGAGCGCGAGCTGGAGCTGCTGTCTCCGATCCGCGATAGGGCCGACATCCTGATCGACACCTCCGAAATGACGCCTCACACCTTGCGGGCCGAGATCGAACGCTGGTTCGCCCCCGACAGCGCCCGCAAGCTGTCAATCACGGTGCAATCCTTCAGCTACAAGCGTGGCTTGCCGCTGGGCGTCGACCTGGTGTTTGACTGCCGCTTCCTGCGCAACCCCTACTGGGAGCCCTCCCTGCGCCAGATGAATGGTCTGGACGCGCCCGTTGCAGACTATGTCGGTGCCGACGAACGGTTCGCCCCGTTCTTCGACAAACTGCGCGATATGGTCGAAATGCTGCTCCCGGCCTATCTTGCCGAGGGACGGTCCCATGTCTCGATTGCGTTCGGGTGCACCGGCGGGCAACACCGATCGGTTTTTACCACCGAAAGATTGGCGCACACCCTTGCACAACAGGGCTGGCAGGTGTCAATTAGGCATCGCGAGTTGGATCGTCGTGCGGAACTTGGTTCCAAGACCCGCACCTGAGACGAAAAGTAAGGGCGAACTGGATTGATCGGCATAGTGATCGTTGCGCATGGTGGGCTGGCCAAAGAATATTTGGCCGCCGTGGAACATGTTGTGGGCAGCAAGCCCGGCATCCTCGCCATTACCATCGAAAATGAACACGACCGCGCCGCCAAACAGCAGGAGATCTGCGAGGCGGCCGAGACGGTCGATCAGGGCGACGGCGTTGTCGTCGTGACTGACATGTTCGGCGGATCGCCCTCGAACCTGAGCCTGCGTGCCTGCCAGCCGGACAACCGCCGCATCATGTATGGTGCCAACCTGCCGATGCTTATCAAACTTGCCAAAAGCCGCCATCTGAGCGTGCCGGATGCCGTGCGCGCCTCGCTTGAGGCCGGCCGCAAGTACATCGACAGCCAGAACATAAATACGGACTGACCCATGACCGATACCGTGACCCGCACACTGAAGATCGTGAACCAGAAAGGCCTGCACGCCCGCGCCTCGGCCAAGCTTGTCGAGGTCGTCGAGGGATTTGACGCGACGGCAGATGTGTCAAAGGATGGCTTGAGTGCCTGCGGCGACAGTATTATGGGCTTGTTGATGCTGGCGGCCTCCAAAGGCACGTCGATCCATGTGGAAACGTCGGGCCCCGATGCCGGGCCGCTTGCAGATGCAATAGAAGCGCTCGTGGCCGACAAGTTCGGCGAAGGAGTCTGACCGCAAAGTTTGCGCGGAAGGGCAGGATGAAAGATTTGACTGAACCAGTGCACGATACCCCGCCCAAACCACAACAGGGCGAAGTCTATGATCGCAGCACGCTGACCTACGCCAACAGCTTCGACAATCCTTGGACCGGCAACGCGATTCGCGCCATCGAGTGGATGACAGGCAAGATCAGCGTCTTGCGCATGGTGAAAAAGTTCGAGCGCAACAACGCCGAATACCGCGGTCAGGCGTTCTGGCGCGGTGCACTGAACGTGATGGGCATCGAGCTCAAGACACCGTTGGAGCAACTGGAAAACATTCCCGGCGAAGGTCCGGTTGTCGTGGTCGCGAACCACCCGCATGGCATGGTCGACGGCATGATCTTTGCCGATCTGATCGGCCGCGTCCGTCAGGATTATCGCATCCTGACCCGCTCTGTCCTGACCGGACTTGATGAAACCGCAACCTCCTTCATGATCCCGGTGCCCTTCCCGCATGATCCGGAAGCCCAAAAAAAGATGGTCGAGATGCGCGCCAAGGCGATGGCCTATCTTGCCGACGGCGGCGTGGTTGCCCTGTTTCCTTCGGGCGTGGTGATGTCCTCCGATACCTGGATGGGTCCGGCCATCGAACGGGAATGGAATGTCTTCACCGCCAAGATGATCCGCCGCTCGGGCGCGCGGGTGGTGCCGATCTTCTTCCCGGGGTCCAACTCGCGCTGGTATCAATGGGCCTGCAAAATTTCCCCGATCCTGCGGCAGGGGCTCCTGCTGCACGAGATCGTCCGTTCCTGCAACAAGCCACAGGCGCCCATCGTCGGCAAGCCGCTGACCGAGGAACAGATGGCGCGTCTCGAAACCGATCCGCGCGGCTTCATGGCGTGGCTCCGCCAGCACACGCTGGACCTTGGCAATCAGGCATAAAAAAGGGCGCCCTCGGGCGCCCGTCTCAACTCTGGCTCAGCGGGTCGGTACCGGAACCTCGCCGCGATAATCATAGAAGCCGCGTTTGCTCTTGCGGCCCAGCCATCCGGCCTCGACATATTTCGTCAAAAGCGGGCAGGGGCGGTACTTGGTATCCGCCAGACCGTCATGCAGCACGTTCATGATCGCAAGGCAGGTGTCGAGACCAATGAAATCGGCCAGTTCCAGCGGCCCCATCGGGTGGTTGGCACCCAGCTTCATCGCGTTGTCGATCGACGCCACATTGCCCACGCCTTCATACAGGGTATAGCAGGCCTCGTTGATCATCGGGATCAGGATACGGTTCACGATGAAGGCCGGAAAATCCTCGGCGCTGGCAGCGGTCTTGCCAAGATTGTTCACGATGGCAAGGCAGGCCTGATAGGTCTCTTCGTCGGTGGCGATACCCCGGATAAGCTCGACCAGCTTCATCAGCGGCACCGGGTTCATGAAGTGGAAGCCCATGAATTTTTCCGGACGGTCCGTGCGGCTTGCCAGACGTGTGATCGAGATCGACGAGGTGTTCGACGTCAGGATGGTATGCGGTTGCAGATGCGGGAGAAGCGCATCAAAAATCTTGTGCTTGATGTCTTCGCGCTCGGTTGCGGCTTCGATCACCAGATCGGTCTGCCCAAGCGACGGCAGTTCCAGCGTGGTGCCGATGCGGGCCATCGCGGTGGCCTTGTCATCCGCCGAAATGAGGTTGCGCGAGACCTGTCGATCCATGTTCTTGTCGATGCGCGCCACGGCCGCGTCCAGAGCGTCCTGATTGATGTCGTTGAGCATGACATCATAGCCGGCAAGCGCCATGACGTGGGCGATCCCGTTGCCCATCTGACCTGCACCGACAACACCGATTGATTTGATTTCCATGGACCGCTCCTCCTGACATCTCGTGCTGACCTTATGCCTGTCGGTCCCATGCCCGCAAGTGGCTGGTACGTCTAAAACTTAAGACAAGATGAAGCATTAGCCATTTCGCAATCTGTCGGCGCGATTCTCGGGGTGGGTGAAAATTTGTGGTGGGAATCATGTCCTTTGAAAAGGTGGGGGACGGCGCCCTTGATTACATGCCGTATCGACTGTCGAGTTCCCGGCTGGCCTTTCGTGGGCCACAGCCGGATCTGAGTGGGAAATACACCGTCTTTCTTGGCGGGACCGAAACCTATGGAAAGTTTGTGCCCAAGCCATATCCGCAGCGGATTGCCGAGATGACGGGGCGCCAGTGCGCCAACTTTGGCGTGGTGAATGCGGGGATCGATGTCTTTCTGCATACCCCGGCCGTTCTTCAGGCCGCGCATCAGGCCGAGATGACGGTGATTCAGATCATGGGCGCGCACAACATGTCGAACCGCTATTACTCGGTGCATCCCCGCCGCAATGACCGCTTCACCGGGGCCTCGAGCTCCATGCAGATGACGTTCCGCGAGCTGGACTTCACCGAGTTTCATTTCACGCGCCACATGGTCGGGGCGCTGGCCGCGCGGGCGCCTGACAGGTACGCCGCGATGATCGAAGAGTTGCGCAAGGCCTGGGTTGCCCGGATGAAGCTGCTGATTGCGACGATTGATGCCCCTGTCACCCTGTTGTGGTTCGCCGATCATGCGCCCACGGGCAATTGCACGCAGCGCGGCATGGGGCGTGATCCCCTTTTCGTGGATCGCGAGATGCTCGACCTGCTGCGCCCGATGGTCAGCGGCCTTGTCGAGGCGGTGGTCAGCCCCGAGGCGCTGTCGCAGGGCGTGCGCGGCATGGTGTTCCGCGATCTCGAACGCCCCGCGGCGATGCGGATGCTTGGCTGTCAGGCCCATGACGAGGCCGCCAATGCCTTGCTGTCGATGCTGGCCTGAAACGCAAAAAGGCCCGCCGTAGGCGGGCCTTCTCGGAAATGCGTGAACCGGGGTTTAGCCCAGTTTCTCGGTCAGTTCGGGAACTGCGTCGAAGAGGTCAGCAACGAGGCCGAAGTCTGCGACCTGGAAGATCGGGGCTTCTTCGTCCTTGTTGATCGCGACGATGATCTTCGAGTCCTTCATACCAGCAAGGTGCTGGATGGCGCCCGAGATGCCGATGGCGACATAGAGCTCGGGAGCAACAACCTTACCGGTTTGGCCAACCTGCCAGTCGTTCGGTGCGTAGCCCGAGTCAACCGCGGCGCGCGATGCACCAACAGCTGCGCCCAGTTTGTCAGCCAGGGTCTCGATCAGTTTGAAGTCTTCTTCCGAGCCGACGCCACGGCCGCCCGACACAACAACGCCAGCCGAGGTCAGCTCGGGGCGGTCGCTTGCGGCAACCTTGTCTTCAACCCAGCTCGACAGACCCGGATCAGCAGCTGCCGACACGGTTTCTACCGAGGCCGAACCGCCTTCGCCTGCGGCGTCGAAGGTCGAGGTCCGGAAGGTGACAACCTTCTTGGCGTCCGACGATTTGACGGTCTGCATCGCGTTGCCGGCATAGATCGGGCGTACGAAGGTCGAACCATCAACCACTTCGGTGGCGTCCGAGATCACCATCACGTCGAGCAGCGCTGCAACGCGCGGCATGACGTTCTTGGCGTCGGTGGTGGCAGGAGCAACGATGTGCTCGTAGCCATCCGCCAGCGATACGATCAGCGCCGCGGTCGATTCCGCGAGGCGGTGGCCCAGCGAGTCGTCTTCGGCAACCAGAACCTTGGCAACGCCGTCGATCTTGGCAGCGGCTTCACCGGCTGCGGCAGCGGAACCGCCAGCGGCCAGAACGGTGACGTCACCCAGCGCTTTTGCAGCGGTGACAGCCTTGGCGGTGGCGTCCAGCGCCAGTTCGCCGTTGTTGACTTCTGCGAGAAGAAGAACAGCCATTATACAGCCCCCGCTTCTTTGAGTTTCTCAACCAGTTCGTCGACCGAACCCACGGTGATGCCTGCGGCGCGGGCTTCCGGCTCGGTGGTCGAAACGATTTCCAGGCGCGGCGAGACGTCGACGCCGTAGTCGGCGGCGGTTTTCTCGTCCAGCGGCTTTTTCTTCGCCTTCATGATGTTGGGCAGCGACGCATAGCGCGGCTCGTTCAGGCGCAGGTCAACGGTGATGATGGCAGGCATCTTCACGTTGATGGTCTGCAGACCGCCGTCAACTTCGCGGGTCACCTTGGCGCTGTCGCCCTCGATGTCCAGCTCGGAAGCAAAGGTACCTTGCGACCAGCCCAGAAGCGCCGACAGCATCTGGCCGGTGGCGTTCATGTCGTTGTCGATGGCTTGCTTGCCGGCCAGAACGATGCCCGGCTGCTCTTCTTCGACAACTTTCGCCAGGATCTTGGCGACGGCCAGCGGTTCGATGTCGGTGTGCACATCGTCTGCGGCCACAACGAGGATCGCGCGATCGGCACCCATGGCCAGCGCGGTCCGCAGGGTTTCCTGCGCTTGCTTGACGCCGATCGATACGGCAACAACTTCATCAGCCTTACCGGCTTCTTTCAGGCGGATGGCCTCTTCGACGGCGATTTCGTCGAACGGGTTCATCGACATTTTGACGTTCGCGAGATCGACACCGCTACCGTCCGCTTTCACGCGGACCTTCACGTTATAGTCAATCACGCGCTTGACAGGTACGAGCACCTTCATGGGCGTTGGACTCCTTGACAGTTTACAAGCCGGCAAGCCGACTCGACGAATAGCTCTCGCCGCGTTGATATAATCTTGCGCCGTCTTGAAACAGCGCAAAATCGTCACGTTGAGGTCATACGACGTCGCGTTTCGAGGTTTGAACGCAATTTCTTTGCAAGATTGTTGCCAAACGGAAATTTATTTGACGCTAGGGAAGGTCGGGGTGCCCCAACGTCGCCTTTTCCAAGGTCTGGGAATGCTGGCGAATCCGGTCTTTGATTGGGCAATGTCCCACGGAGGAGACCCCGGAAATGACCGAAGACGCAAACGTAGTTTATTCCAGCGACGGCCATGTGGCCACGATCCGAATCAACCGTCCCAAGGCGATGAACTCGATGAATGCCGCCACCCGCCGCGAGATTCTGACGGCCCAGGCCAAGGCCGAAGCCGACGACAACATCCGAGTCGTCATCCTGACCGGCTCAGGCCGCGCCTTCACCTCGGGCACCGATCTCAAGGAACTGGGCGAGTTTCATGGCAAGCACGGCATGTTCGACATCTCGGTTCGCGACTACAAGCCGATCATCGACGGCATCACCGAAAGTGACCGGATCTATATCGCCGCGATCAACGGCGTCGCCGGGGGGGTCGGCCTGTCCATCGCGCTGAGCTGTGATCTGGCGCTGATGGCCGAGAGCGCCACCTGCTTTGCGCCCTTCTCGAATATCTCGCTGGTGCCGGACGGGGGCCTGAGCTGGCTGTTGCTGCAGCACATGGGATCAAAACGCGCCTTTGCCGCGATTGCCGAAGCCACCCACATTTCGGCGAAAGACTGCGAAGAGATGGGGCTGGTCAACCGCGTTGTTGCTGATGATGCGCTGGACGCCGAGGCCGCCGCATGGGGGGCATCCCTTGCCGAGCGCGCGCCGCTCAGCCTGCGGTATGGCAAGCGTATCCTGCGCGCCGCGCACACGCAGAGCCATGCCCAGACCGCGCTGATGGAAAGCGAATATCAGAACAAATGCGCCAATTCCTCGGACTCGGCGAATGCCATTGCGGCCTTCATCACCAAGCAGAAACCGGTCTTCAAAGGGCGCTGATAACGCGCCCTTTGGGGATGTCGTCAATATTGTGGCTGGAGGTGCCTAGCGGTTCGCGCCGGGCACCCAAAGCACGTCATCTTCGCCGTTGTTGTTGGCGGTGCGTGCGGCCACGAAGAACCAGTCGCTCAGGCGGTTGAGGTATTTGACCGCCAGCGGGTTCACGTCTTCGACCTCGGCAAGTTCGGTCGCCAGACGCTCGGCGCGGCGGGCCACCGTGCGGCAGATATGCAGATGCGCCGAAAGCGCCGAACCGCCGGGCAGGATAAAGCTGCGCAGGGGCGACAGCGACGCATTCATATCGTCGATCTCGGCCTCGAGGCGGTTCACCTGTGCTTCGACCACCCGCAGCGGGGTGTATTCGGCCTCGGCATCGCTTGCCATGTCGGGGCGGCACAGGTCTGCGCCAAGATCGAACAGGTCGTTCTGGATCAGCGACAGGCGTTGGTCCATGTCGCCATCGGCGTGCAGGCGGGCCACGCCGACGGTGGCGTTCAATTCGTCCGAGGTGCCATAGGCGTTGACGCGCGCATCGTGCTTGGCAACGCGTTCGCCGTTGCCCAATGCGGTTGTGCCCTTGTCCCCGGTGCGGGTGTAGATCTTGTTCAAGACAACCATGATTTCTTAGCCTCCCCGGCGCAGCCAGACAAAGAGCAGGATGAGCGCGACAGCCACGGCCTGGGCCGCGATGCGCCACCGCATGATCTTGTTGGCATGTTTGCGATTGAATTCCCCGCCCTTCGCGAACCCGCCGATCCCGACAGACAGGATGACAAGCACGGCCAGTGTTGCTGCGGCGACCACCCAGAAAAGCGGGTCGCTGGCCAGTCCGTCTTTGCTCATGATTCGTCTCCTGTCCCGAATGAGGTTGGTTGTTCTCTAAGGCGTTCCGAGTGGATTTAATAGGGGATCACCCTTTGGCAAGCACCCAATCCAGAACCCGTGTCGGAAGGACGCGGCGCAGGATGTCCATCATATAGGTGGGTGTGGTCACGAAATAGCGCGGGCGCGGGCGGTCTGCCTCGATCGCGTGGATCAGTTTCCGGGTGACCGCCTCGGGGCCAAGTTCGAAACGGTCAGGCGTGTCGCTCGCGGAATAAAGGCGTTTCAGAAGGCTCGCGCGATACTGGTCCGCGCGCGGGCTGTTTTCCCAGTCGATCCATTTCTCGAACTGCACCACGGCGTTGCGGCGAAACTCCGACGTGATCGGCCCGGGTTCGATCAGGGCGACATGAATGTCGGTGTCCCGCATCTCGAGGCGCAATGTGTCGGTCAGGCCCTCAAGGGCGAACTTGGACGCGATATAGGCACCGCGCCACTTCATCGGCACCATGCCCAGAACCGAAGAGCAATTGACAATCCGTCCGTGGCCCAGTGCCCGCATGGCCGGGATCACCTGCAGGGTCAGGTCGTGCCAGCCCACCACGTTGGCCTCGAAAATCGCACTCAATGCCTCACGTGGCAGGTCTTCCACCGCGCCGGGGATCGCATAGGCGCCGTTGTTGAAAAGCGCATCCAGCGTGCCGCCCGTCGCCTCCAGAACCTCCGCGACCGCTGCCCTGATGCTGTGGGCGTCCTCGTAATCGAGGCGCGGGCTGTCAAACCCTTCCTCTCGCAGCCGCAGGCAATCCTTTTCCTGCCGGCAGGCCGCAAACACACGCCACCCGCGCGCCCGCAACTGCCGAGCCGCATCCAGCCCGATACCCGAAGAACACCCGGTAATGAGAATGGATTTTTCCATGACTGCCCTGTTCATTGCCCGTGCCAGCTATGGCCAAGGCCGCGCGCAAAAGCAATCCTGTAGGGTTATTCCGCCTTGGTAAGCAGCCGTGCCGACATCCAGCCGATTCGGCCGGTCTCTTCCACCTTGAGCTTGACCCAGCCACTGCCGGGATCACGCAGCACCTCGACGCGATCTCCTCGCACAAGGCTTCCGATGACACCATAGCTCGTGCCCGGACCGGACCGCATGTTCACCCGGCTGCCGCGCACGCTACGGAGATCCGCAACCTGCTCCTGCTCGATGGCGGACGTGCCAAGGGTGGCTTCGGTTGGGGCCGAAGGTGACGGACCGATCCGGACACGCTCCGTGGCCGGTGTGGGCATGGGCATAGAGACCAACGCCGGCCGCACTTCTGCCGGACCTGTATCGCGCCTGGTAGTCGGCACATCCAGAGAAGCGGGAGATTGCGTCACAGTCTCTTCGGTCGTCAGCAGTGCGGCGGTCACTATCGGCGCCGTCGTCTCCGCCGTCTCGGGGGCAGGCTGAGTTGTTGCGGCCTCGGCCACCATAAGGCGGCCGGGTGTCTGTGGTTCAAAATCGGAACCACCGCTGACCTCGTAAAAGGCCCAGCCCAGGAATGCAAAGCTCAGTAATACAAAACGAGTCATGATGAATTTTCCCCGGAGGGTCACTGGGACCAAGTTTACTACAGACTGTGAATTTCCACAAAACCTGACAGGTTGACGCGCTTTGCGTCATGGAAAAAATCCGGCGATTTTCCCCCCTGTTGCTTGAGCGCCTGTGATCTTGGGGCTACACCGGGAGCATGACAGATTTGATCGATGACGACGAAATCCCGACAAGCGAAGTAACGGAAACGCTGCGCCGTGCGATCGGAGATCGTTACCTGACCTATGCCCTCAGCACCATCATGCACCGCGCTCTTCCGGATGCGCGCGATGGTCTGAAGCCCGTCCACCGCCGCATCCTCTATGCCATGAACCGCCTCAAGCTGGCGGCCAATGGCAAGTTCCTGAAATCGGCCAAGATTTCCGGCGATACGATGGGTGATTTCCACCCGCACGGCGACGCCGCCATCTATGATGCGATGGCCCGTCTCGCGCAGGATTTCAACGTCCGTTACCCGCTGGTCGACGGTCAGGGCAACTTTGGCAACATCGACGGCGATAACCCGGCGGCCTCGCGCTACACCGAGGCGCGCATGACCTTTATCGCCGAGGCCATGTTGCAGGGGCTCGAAGAGAACGCAGTCGATTATCGTGACAACTATGACGGCCGCCTGACCGAACCTGTTGTTCTCCCGGCAGAGTTTCCGAATCTCCTTGCCAATGGCGCAAGCGGCATCGCGGTCGGCATGGCCACCAACATCCCGCCGCACAACATCTCGGAACTGTGTGATGCCTGCCTGCATCTGATCAAGACGCCGGATGCCCGCGACGACACGCTGCTCAACTATGTGCCGGGGCCGGATTTCCCGACCGGCGGCGTTATTGTCGAACCCAAGGATACCATCGCCCAGGCCTATCGCACGGGTAAGGGCGGTTTCCGCCTGCGCTGTAAATGGGAGGTCGAAGACCTTGGACGCGGCCAGTGGCAGATCGTCGTTACCGAGATTCCCTACCAGGTTCAGAAATCCAAGCTGATCGAGAAGATCGCAGAGCTGATCCAGACCAAGAAGGTGCCGATCCTTGCCGACATCCGCGATGAATCGGCAGACGACATCCGGGTGATCCTCGAGCCGCGCTCCAAGAACGTCGATCCCGAAGTGCTGATGGGTATGATGTTCCGCAGCAGCGATCTCGAGGTGCGGTTCTCGCTCAACATGAACGTGCTCATCGACGGCGTGACCCCGAAGGTCTGTTCGATGAAAGAGGTGCTGCGCGCCTTCCTCGATTTCCGTCGCGAAGTGCTCCAGCGCCGCTCGAAACACCGGATGGACAAGATCGACCACCGTCTCGAGGTGCTCGAAGGCTTTATCATTGCCTTCCTGAACCTCGATCGCGTGATCGACATCATCCGCTATGACGATGCGCCCAAACAGGCCCTGATGGCCGAAAACTGGGGCATTGATCATGTGCGCGCCACCTCTGAAGAGGATTACCGCTCGCCGCTGCCCGCACCGGAAGGGGAAGGGGAACTGTCGGAAGTTCAGGCCGAAGCCATCCTCAACATGCGCCTGCGCAGCTTGCGCCGTCTGGAAGAGCTGGAACTGATCCGCGAACGTGATGCTCTCATGGAAGAGCGCGCGGGTCTCGAAGACCTTCTGGCCAGCGATGATCTGCAATGGGGGCGCATCGCGGATCAACTGAAAGAGGCCAAGCTCAAGTTCGGCAAGAACCATGACGGCGGCGCCCGCCGCACCCAGTTTGCCGAAGCCGGAGAAATCGAAGAGGTGCCGATCGAGGCGATGATCGACAAGGAACCGATCACGGTTGTCTGTTCGCAGATGGGCTGGGTCCGTGCCATGTCGGGCCATATCGACCTGACCCGCGAGCTGAAATTCAAGGACGGCGACGGCCCCTGTTTCATCTTCCACGCCGAAACCACGGACCGCCTTCTGGTTTTCGCAAGCAACGGCCGCTTCTACACGGTCAGCGCCGCGAACCTGCCGGGTGGGCGTGGCATGGGCGAACCCCTGCGCCTGATGGTGGATTTGCCGAACGAGGCCGAGATTCTCGATATCTTCATCCACGACCCCGAAGGCAAGCTATTGGTGGCCTCGTCGGCGGGCGACGGTTTCGTGGTGGCCGAAAAGGACATCATCGCCCAAACCCGGACCGGTAAGCAGGTGTTGAACGTCAAGGACGACGCCCGCGCCAAGATCTGTCATCCGATCAAGGGCGACCACGTGGCCGTTGTGTCCGAGAACGGCAAGTTCCTTGTCTTCCCGGTGTCCGAGCTGCCCGAAATGGGCCGCGGCAAGGGAGTGCGTATCCAGAAATACAACATGGCGCGCGGGCGTCAGGGGACGCTTGAACTTGATGGCGGCCTGTCCGACCTCACAACCTTCAACTGGGACGAGGGTCTCAGCTGGGAAATGGGCGGCGGCAAGACACGTCATGAGCCGGACATGACAGAATGGCTTGGCAAGCGGGCAGGTGTGGGCAAGAAGCCGCCCTACGGCTTTCCGCGAAATCACAAGTTCACCTGACGCGATTTTCGATGTTACAAACAAACCGTCCCCATTGTCGGGGGCGGTTTCTCATTTCTGGTGATCCATTTGAGCAGTTCAGACAGGCCTATCAACGGCGGCCCGTGGCAACAGGGCGGCGCAGACTCGCACCTCCGCGATACCGACGTAATACCGACGCAAAACAGACAGCAGGATTTGCCGGATGTCGAAGGGTTGCAGGGCGACTTTATCGGGCGTCGCGGGCGCATCTTCGGCCTTGCCCTGAAGACCTCGATCTTCACCGTGCTGACGCTTGGGATCTACCGTTTCTGGATGAAAACCCGCATGCGCCGCTGGTACTGGTCCGCGGTGCGTGTTGGCGGTGTGCCGGGGGAATATGTCGGCGATCCCTTTGAAAAGCTTCTGGGTTTCCTGATCGCCGTGGTGATCCTCGCCTTCTATATCGGCATCGTGAACCTGTTGCTGATGTTCCTGAGCTATTCCTTCTTTCAGGACAATTTCGCAGCCTATCTGCTAAGTTTCGTCGGCGTCGTCCCGCTCTGGTTCTACGCCACCTACCGCGCCCGCCGCTACGTCCTCGCCCGCACCCGCTGGCGCGGCATCCGCTTCGGTCTGGAACCCGGCGCTTGGGGCTATGCCTGGCGGGCCCTGGTGCATTGGGGGCTGACCCTTGTGACGGCAGGTATCCTGTGGCCGCGCATGACCTTCTGGCTTGAGAAATACAAGACGGACCGCACCTGGTACGGGGATGTCCGGCTTGAACAGGAGGGGCGCTGGCAGATGCTGTTTCCGGCAGTGCGCCACGTTCTTCTGCCCACCATTGTCGGGGGCATCTGCGCGATCGCAGGGGCCTACGCCAATCCCGCGTTGTTTCTCGGGACCGCAGCCTGCGGTGTCTGGTTTGCCTTTGGAATCGTCTACTACCGGGTCAAAAGCTGGGAAATCCTGACCAATGCCAAGCGCGCCGGTGACATCGTGTTCCGCGCCCAGCCCCGACCATGGCGCGTGTTCTGGATCTATGTCGGAGGCTATTTCCTGAGCGGCTTTGCTGCCTCATTATTCCTAGGCGGGTTCTTCCTCGCCGCGGCCATTGCGGCGGGGATCTTTAGCGAAATCGGGGCCAGCGTCGAGGCATTGGCGAAGATCGGTGAAGGGGCCTTTGCGGTGGCTGGCGTGGCCACATATTTTGCCATCTTCCTGATCTGGACCGCGATGGCACATGCTTTCATCACCATGCCGCTCTGGAAACACTATGCCGAAACCCTGACGGTGATTGATCCCGGCCAGATCGGCGCGATCTCGCAGCGTCCGCGGGACGAGTTCGAAGAGGCCGAAGGCTTTGCCGAGGCGCTTGATGTGGGGGCCGCGATATGACGTCGACCATTCCGACCGTGATCCGGGTTGGCAAAACCGCAGAAGGCCAACAGGTAAACGGGCTGTTTTTCACCGGCGAAGATGCCACCGCGCATGAGGTGGCCCTGACGATCAATCCAATGCGTGACGTGCTTGAAATCCGCGGCAGAGGGCAGGTTGTCGACTGGCACCTGTCGGATGTGCGGCTGGTGCCGGATCAGGCGGGGCGGCAGGGTCTTGTCCTGCGCGCGGCCTCTGATCCGACAGCCCGTGTGCTGACCAATGACCGCGTCCTGGCGCAAGGGTTTCCCGCCCTTCACAAACGCATCGCCGATGCGCCCCGCGCAAGGCTGGCGAAATGGGCGGTGGCGGCGCTGGCCTCTGTTGCGCTGATCATCTTTGTCCTTGTGCCGATCATGGCCAACCAGCTTGCCAACTTCATTCCGCCAGCGGGAGAAAAGGCGCTGGGCGATGCCACGCTTGAACAGATCAAATCCGCCCTGGGGTCCGAGGCGATCTCGGTGAAGACCTGCACCAATGCGGATGGCCTTGTTGCGCTGAACCAAATGCAGGCGCGCCTGAGTGACCATACCGACCTGCCCGTGCCGCTCACAGTGACGGTACTGGATCACAAGATGGTCAACGCCTTCGCCCTGCCCGGTGGCCATGTCGTCTTTATGCGTGGCTTGATCGACGAGGCGGAAGCGCCCGAAGAGGTGGCCGCTGTCTTTGCCCATGAAATCGGCCACGTGGTCTCGCGCGATCCGACCCGCCATGCCCTGCGCTCTGCTGGCTCAATTGGTGTGCTGGGTCTTTTGTTTGGGGATTTCGCAGGCGGGGCGCTTGTGCTGTTCCTGACCGAGCAGTTGATAGAAGCGCAGTATAGTCAGGGCGCCGAAGTGGCGGCGGATGCCTTTGCCCATGACGTGCTTGCAAAAGCCGAGGTCGAGCCCGCCGCACTCGGGGCGATGTTCAAACGGCTCAAGGCGAAATACGGCGATACCGACGGGATACAGGCGCATTTCATTTCGCACCCGCGCATGGCGGAACGCATCGAAGCCGCGGATCACGCAACGCCCGAGGGGTTCGTGGCCAAGCCGATCCTGACTGCCGAGGCATGGAAGGACCTGCAAGGTATCTGCAACTAGGGCCTCAGACGGGATCCAGCGTTAGCCACACGCCCGTGTCCGGCCGCAATGTCAGGATCATGACGGGCGACGGCGGACGCCCGGGAACAAGGTTGAACCGGAACCGACGAAGCAATGTCGCAAGGATGATCACCGCCTCCTGAATGGCAAAGCTGGCCCCGATACAGATGCGCGGACCGTCGCCAAACGGCAGATAGGCATAGCGATCTATTGCCTTGCGATCGGCAAAACGGTCGGGCCGAAAGGCATCCGGTTCCTCCCAAAGCTGCTTGTGCCGGTGCAACGCGTAGATCGGGATCATCACGGTATCGCCGGGGTGGACATCGCGCGCGCAGAGCATGTCCGTCTTCTGCGCGGTCCGCGAGATGATTCCCGCCGGCGGATAAAGGCGCAGGGCTTCGTCCACGATGCACCGCAGGAAGGGCAGGTTCTGGGCGTCCTCGCCTGTGACCATCTCTCCTGTGACAACCTCGTCGATTTCCCGCCGCGCCCGCTCTTGCACGTCCTGATCGAAAGCACAGAGGTAAAGCGCCCAGGCCAGGGTCAGCGCCGTGGTTTCATGTCCGGCCACGATGAAGGTCAGAAGGTTGTCACGCAGCTCTGAAGTGTTCATCCGCCGTTTCGTTTCGGGGTCTTCGCCCGCCAGCAACAGGTCAAGCAGATCGGGAATGTCGCCTTGCCCCCGCTGCATACGGGCCTCGATGGCCTCGTCCGCGACGTGCCGCATCTGTTTCACCACCGGACCAGAGCGGAACCGCGATGGACGCGGCAGCCAGTCCGGCATGCCCAGCATATCGAGAATCGAAACCTTGCCCGCCGCCGCGATATAGCCATCAATCGCGCGATGTACCGCCGCACTGTCGAATGTGCCCTCGCCGGAAAAGGTAACGTCCGAGATCACGTCAAAGGTGGTGCGGACCATCTCTTCTAGCAGGTCGACAGCGTGATCCCCCGTGGCCCCAAGGCGATCGGCACTGCGCTGGGCGGCGGCTGACATGATTGGGGCCAGCGCCATGACATTGCGATGTGAAAAAACCGGTGCCGCCGTCCGTCGTTGCCAGCGCCAGTGCGCGTCTTCGGCGATGAACAGGCTGTCTCCGATGGCGGGGCGCAGGATGTTCTTGGTGGCGTTCGACTTGGGGTAGTTGTCGACCTCTTCCAGCAGGATGCGCCGGATCGCGCCCGGCTCCATCACCATGTGCCAGCGGATGCCGGTGCGTCCCGACACCATTGGCTGACGCACGGCCAGCTCCGGCAGGATGCTCAGAAGGTTGCTGCGCGCCGCCTTGAGCGACCCCATGATGCCAAGCGGTTCGGTGGCAAGGGGAACATGGGCGGGCAGGGCAGGCTGGGTCGCGGACATCGTGGGCTCCTTCCCCTTCGAACATAGGCCGCCACCGGCAGGCGGGCAAATGCTGATGGCCCTCTGCCCGATTGCGTGACACCCCTGCATCGGCTATGCCGCATAAAGAGGAAATTCGAGGAGTGACCCGCAAATGGTGCGATTTCTGGCCGTTCTTTTGGCTGCCCTGACCCTTGCCGCCTGCGGGGCGCCGCAGGATCCCGTGACATCTGAAAAGCTGGATCTTGGCGATTTCACGCTTGGCCACAACATTGTCGTCGCGCCTGACCTCGGCAAAGGCCCGCTGTCGCGCGAAGCCTCCAAGGAAGACTGGATCGCCTCGGTCAAGAATGCGGTCGAGACGCGTTTGGGCCGCTATGAGGGTACGCGTCAGGTGCATCTGGGAATCAACGTGTCCGGCTATGTACTGGCCCAGACCGGTATCCCGATTCTCCTGGCCCCGAAATCCGCGCTGATTATCACCGTGACCGCATGGGACGACCGCGCTGGTGGCAAGTTCAATGACGAAGCCAAGGAGATCATCGTGCTGGAAACCTTGACCGGTGCCAGCATCGTCGGCTCTGGTCTGACCATGACCGCAGAAGAGCAAATGGCCAATCTTTCCCAGAATGCCGCCGCCGCGATCGAGGCCTGGCTGCATGAAAACAGGGCCTGTTTGCGCGACGATCCGACAGCCGAAGAACTGGCTGCCTGCTGGCAGGACAACAAGGATGACAAGGGCCGTCAGGAGCTGATGGGGCAATAGTTCCAAGACACGCTTGATTTTTGTCGCGCAACCCAATATGTCGCGCGCGGTAGACCAATTTGGGCCAATCACGGCCCTTTCCAGATTTCTTAACTAGAAGGCGCCTCG
>NZ_BAABWM010000005.1:0-163433 GCF_040369695.1 Pelagimonas sp. KU-00592-HH
TCCAAACAGCTCGGGGTCACGGGTGGCCAGGGATTCGGTGAAAAAACCGGAATCGCGAACAGTGGTCATGGGCATTGCTCCATAAAATGGGTGATATTTCGAGGATTTTCCTATCGGAAACACATAGGGGGAGAAAGGGCTGAAAGCGACGTGACGCTTTGTCTGAGCGGCGATACTGGTGCCTTGGGTGGAGATGTGCTTCGATCGGAAACACCGTTTAGGGCATTGGAAACAGGATTCGGGGAAAAAACATGCCTGAGAGAATCGCCTTTCTGGCCAGTGACGCGCCGGTTGCCCAGACCGCGCGGGCGGCTTTGATCAGCCGATATGGCAATGTCGCGCCGGATGGTGCCGACGTGATCGTGGCCCTTGGTGGCGACGGTTTCATGCTCCAGACCCTGCACGGGACACAGGAACTCGACCTGCCGGTCTACGGGATGAACCGGGGCACGGTGGGGTTCCTGATGAACGAATATGTCGAGACCGGGTTGCCTGAACGCCTTGCCGCGGCCGAGGAAGAGGTGATCAACCCGCTTGCGATGCGGGCGACCTGTGCCGATGGCACGGTGCATGAGGCCCTGGCGATCAACGAGGTCTCGCTGCTGCGGGCCGGGGCGCAGGCGGCAAAGCTGCGGATTACGATTGACGGGCGGTTGCGGCTGGATGAACTGGTTTGTGATGGCGCGCTTCTGGCGACGCCCGCGGGATCGACGGCCTATAACTATTCGGCGCACGGGCCGATCCTGCCGATCGGGTCGGATGTTCTGGCTCTGACGGCGGTGGCGGCGTTCCGGCCACGGCGCTGGCGCGGGGCGCTGGTGCCCAAGAACGCGCGGGTGCGTTTTGATGTGCTGAACCCCGAGAAACGCCCGGTCATGGCCGAGGCGGACAGCCGAGCGGTACGCAATGTCCTGAATGTCGAGATCAGTTCGGATGACTCGATTGCGCACCGTATCCTGTTCGATCCCGGCCACGGGCTTGAGGAACGGCTGATCCGCGAACAGTTCGTGTGACTCTGCCTAGGCGGGCAGGATCACGTCTTCCAGCGTCTTTGGGTGATTGGTGAGCGGTTCATAGCCGTCTTGGGTGATGATGAAACTGTCGCCGACCTGGGCGCGGAAATCGCTGGTGGCGACAGAGCCGTCGACGGCGAGCACCATGCCGGGTTGCAGGATCGTGGTATCGCCGGTGACAAGTTGCGGATGTTCCAGAAATGAAAACCCCGTCGCGCGGCCACAGCGGAAGGGATAGTCGAAGCCTGCCTCCTGAATGACCTCGGCATAGGCGGCGTGGACGCTTTCGGCGGTGACACCGGGGCGCAGGGCGGCAAGGGCCGCCTGCTGGCTTTTGACGGCGGTTTCATAAAGCGCGACCTGGGCGGGATCGGCGCTTTCGATCCAGAAGGTGCGATCGAAGCCCAGTTTGAAGCGGTGAAAGTTGGTCATGCCGCAGAAACACAAGAAAACGGGTTCGGTGCGGCGCATCACGCGGGTCGAGGCGCGGTGGTGGGTCTTGGTGATGGTGTCGCCCGAAGCCATGATCTGGAGGAAATGCGTGGTGGGCGACATGTCCCTGTCGTCGTAATGCGCGGCCAGAAGGCCGGCGGCGGTGCGGGTTCCGGCCTGGGAGATCGCCAGGGCCACCTCGTATTCCGGTGTTCCGTCCGAGATGGCATCGCGGCCTGCCTGCATCATCGCGTTGGCAACTTGTCCGGCGTGGCGGGCCAGTTGCAACTCTTCGGCCGACTTGATCATCCGCATGTCGGAAAGGATGGGGGTGACGGAGGTCAGGGTTTCCTTGTCGACGAGACTGTCAACATAGGCGCGCACCACGGGGGGCATGTGATCCGGTTCAAGCGCGACCTTGCGGGCGGTGCCGATGGCGGCGGGCAGTTCGGCGCGCCATTCCTCTCCAGCACCATCGTTCCAGTCGGCAATGCGGTCGACACGGGCCGAGGACCGGGCTGCGACAAGGTCGATCGTGGGGGTGATGAGGAGGGTGTCACCGTCGCGGGGGACAACAAGGATGGTGGGGCGGCCAAACTCCATATGGAGATAGTCGTAGTAGCCGGTCAGATAGTAGACGTTGTCGTCATCCGTGATCAGGGCAACGTCGATTCCGGCGGCCTTCAGTCGGTCGCGAAAGGCGTCCATGCGGGTTTGGAACATGCGGGGTCCTCCTCTCTGTCAGAAAGGAGGCTAGCCCCGCATTCGCAAGGCGCATGTCCGGGAGCGACATGGGGTCGGGATTAGACCAGCGGGTTGTCGGTACGCAGGGTGTAGCCCGCGCCGCGCAGATTGGCGACGATCTCTTTCACGTGCAGGAGGTCGCGGGCTTCAATCACGATTTCCAGCTCGGCCTGTTTGAGCGCCACGGTCTGCATCATGCGCTGGTGGATCACCTCGATCACATTGGCCCCGCTTTCGCCGATGATGCGCGAGATGTCGGAGAGTTGGCCGGGGGTGTCGTCGATCTCGAAGGTCAGGCGGGTGATGCGCCCGTCGCGCACGAGGCCGCGCAGGATCAGGGTCGACAGCATTCGGGAATCGATGTTGCCGCCACAGACCACGAGGCCCACTTTCTTGCCCTTGAAGGCCTCGGCATTGTTCTTGATCACGGCGAGGCCCGCGCCTGCCGCGCCTTCGGCAACCAGCTTTTCGTGGCTGAGAAGGTCGAAGATGGCCTCTTCGATCTCGGTTTCCGAGGCGGTTTCGACGCGGTCCACGAGGGCGCGGATGGTCTCGATATGGGTTTGTGCCGGGGCGCGGACGGCAATGCCCTCGGCAAGGGTTTTGCCCTTGTTTTGCGCCTCGGTGCCGTCGATGGCGGCCTTGACCGCATCAAAGGTTTCGGCCTGCGCGCCGATGATCTGAATGTCCGGTTTGATCGACTTGGCGGCAACGGCGATACCTGCGATCAGGCCGCCGCCGCCAATGGGCACGACGATGGTGTCGAGATCGGGTTCCTGTTCCAGCATTTCGATGGCGACGCTGCCCTGACCGGCGGCGACGGTGGGATCGTCGAAGGGGTGGATGAAGGTCATGCCCTTGTCGCGGGCCATGTCGAGGGTGAACTGGACGCTTTCGTCAAAGCCGGTGCCGTGCAGGATGACTTCGGCCCCGAAATCGCCTGTGCGCTTGACCTTGTTGAAGGGGGTGCCTTCGGGCATGACGATGATCGAGGGGATGCCAAGCAAGGAGGCGTGATAGGCCACGCCCTGCGCGTGGTTGCCCGCGCTACAGGCGATGACGCCGGCCTTGCGCTCGTCTTCTGTCAGCGTCAGCAGTTTGGCCAGCGCGCCACGGGCCTTGAAGGCGTTGGTGTGCTGGAGGTTTTCGAGCTTGAGGTAAAGATCAAACCCCAGTTGCAGGGAAAGACGAGAGGCGTGCACCGTTGGTGTGATCACCGTCGCCGGTTTGATCGCGGCATAGGTGGATTGGATCAGTTCCGGGGTCAGGCTCATGACATGTCTTTCTTGTGTGCGCGGTTTCGGGACGACCTTGGGGGCGCCCGGAGGGGATAGAGGGTTTTCGTAAGGGCAAAGTCAATCGCGTGGCCCTGCGAAAGCGACACCCCGCGCGTCGATCCGCGGCACAAACGAAAAGACCCCGCGCTTGGCGGGGTCTTGACGTAGCCTTGGGCGAAGAGGTTAGCCCTTGGCGTAACCGATGGTTTGCAGCGCGTCCTTGATCTCGTCGAGGATGGCGGGATCGTCGATGGTGGCCGGCATCTTGTAGGGGGTGCTGTCGGCAATGTTGACCATGGTGCCGCGCAGGATCTTGCCCGAGCGGGTCTTGGGCAGGCGATCCACAACCACGGCCAGTTTGAAGGCAGCAACCGGGCCGATCTTTTCGCGCACCAGTTTCACCACTTCCTTGACCACATCGCCATGATCGCGGTCCGTGCCAGCGTTCAGGCAGAGGAAGCCGACGGGCATCTGGCCCTTGAGCTGGTCGGTCACGCCGATCACCGCGCACTCTGCCACGTCGGGGTGACCTGCCAGCACTTCTTCCATGCCGCCGGTCGAGAGACGGTGGCCCGCGACGTTGATGACGTCATCGGTGCGCGCCATGATGTAGACATAGCCGTCTTCGTCCATCATGCCCGCATCGCCGGTCTCGTAGTAGCCGGGGAAGGTGTTGAGGTAGGATTTCTTGAAACGCTCTTCCGCGTTCCACAGCGTCGGCAGGGTGCCGGGGGGTAGGGGCAGCTTGATTGCGATGGCGCCAAGGGTGCCCGCTTCGACCGGGTGGCCAGCATCGTCGAGGATTTCGACCTGATAGCCCGGCATCGGCACGGTGGGCGAGCCCAGTTTGATCGGCAGTTCCTCGATACCGATCGGGTTGGCCGCGATCGACCAGCCGGTTTCGGTTTGCCACCAGTGATCGACCACCGGCACCTGAAGCTGTTCCTGCGCCCAGACGATGGTGTCGGGGTCGGCGCGTTCACCGGCAAGGTAGACCTGCTTAAGGCAGGAGAGATCGTATTTCTTGACGTATTCGCCAGTCGGGTCTTCGCGTTTCACTGCGCGGAAGGCGGTGGGGGCGGTGAAGAACGACTTGACGTTGTGTTCCGAGATCACACGCCAGAAGGTACCGGCGTCGGGGGTGCCGACCGGTTTGCCTTCGAAGACGATGGTGGTGTTGCCGTGGATCAGCGGACCATAGCAGATGTAGGAGTGGCCCACGACCCAGCCCACGTCGGAGGCGGCCCAGAAGACATCGCCCGGTTCGACATTATAGAGGTTTTTCATCGTCCAGTTCAGCGCAACCAGCTGGCCCGCGGTGTGGCGGATGACGCCCTTGGGCTGACCGGTGGTGCCGGAGGTGTAGAGGATATAGGCGGGGTGGTTGCCTTCGACCGGCACACATTCCGCCGGTTCAACGCCGTATTGGAAGCCGTGCCAGTTGACGTCGCGGCCCGGGGTCAGTTCGGCGACTTCCTGTTCGCGCTGGAAGATGACGCAGAAGTCGGGCTTGTGTTCGGACAGATCGATGGCCCCGTCGAGCAGCGGTTTGTAGTGTACCACGCGGCCCGGCTCGAGACCGCAGGAGGCGGCGATGATGGCCTTGGGTTTGGCGTCGTCGATGCGGACGGCCAGTTCGTTGGAGGCAAAACCACCGAAGACAACCGAGTGCACCGCGCCAAGGCGGGCGCAGGCCAGCATGGCTTCCAGCGCTTCGGGGATCATCGGCATGTAGATGATGACGCGGTCGCCCTTTTCGATGCCCTTGGCGCGCAGGGCGCCTGCAAGGTTGGCCACGCGGTTGCGCAGCTCGACATAGGAGATTTCGCGTTTGGTGTGGGTGATCGGGGAGTCGTAGATGATTGCGGTCTGTTCACCACGGCCCGCTTCGACATGGCGGTCAACGGCGTTCCAGCAGGTGTTGACCTTGGCGTCGGCGAACCATTCGTAGAGGTTTTCCCCCTTGTCGAAGAGCGCCTGCTTTGGTGCTTCGTCCCAATCGATTGCCTGGGCGGCCTCCATCCAGAACCCCTCGGGATCGTTTTTCCAGCCCTCGTACACGTCTTTGTAAGCCATGACACTTCTCCTCCAATCTGGTTGCAGAACAGTTACGGGAGTGCAGCGTAGGCGGGCAATAAGTTTTAGGGACGTCGCGTCAGATTATCGCGGAAAATTTGCAGTTGGTGTGTAAATTGGCTTGCAAATTTTTGCAAATACATGGTTATATTGCTATTTAGCTGGAAATTTGGCGATTTTTGCAAATTTGCTAATTTTTTTACTGCAAAGAAAAAGGGCGCGAGAATCGCGCCCTGTTCGAGGATTCGTTCCGGTGTGTCCGAGCCAGGTGGATCAGCCGTAGTGCGCCACGGGCGTGCCCGCGATCGCCGCCATGTTGAGCAGGCCGCGCGCAGTGATCGACGGAGACACGATGTGGGCTTTGTTGCCCATGCCCATGAGGATCGGTCCGACTTCGAGGCCGTCGGCGCGCATCTTGAGGATGTTGCGCACGCCGGATGCTGCGTCGGCATGGGCAAAGATCAGCACGTTGGCCTCGCCCTGAAGGCGCGAGTTCGGGAAGATGCGGTTGCGCAGTTCCGGATCGAGCGCCGCATCAACGTTCATTTCGCCTTCGTAGGTGAAATCGCGTGGTTCGCTGTCGAGGATGTCAATGGCCGCGCGCAAGCGTTTACCGGCGCCTTCCGCTTGGTTGCCAAACTGCGATTGCGAGCAGAGAGCGATGTTCGGTTCAAGGCCGAAGCGGCGGACGTGGCGGGCGGCACCCACCACGGTTTCCGCGATCTGTTCCGGTGTCGGCAGAGACCAGACATGGGTGTCGGCGATGAACAGGGGGCCGTCTTCGAGGATCATCAGCGACAGTGCGCCGTGGGGACGGTAGGAGGCGTTGCCAAGAACCTGGTTCACGTAATTCAGGTGCCAGCGGTATTCGCCGAAGGTGCCACAAATGAGGCTGTCGGCCTCGCCCCGGTGTACCATGATCGCGCCGATGGCGGTGGTGTTGGTGCGCATGATGGCCTTGGCAAGGTCGGGCGTGACCCCGCGGCGCTGCATGATCTCGTGGTAGGAGTTCCAGTAGTCATAGTAGCGCGGGTCGTTTTCCGGGTTCACGATCTGGAAATCCCGGCCGAGGCGAATTGAAAGACCGTGGCGTTCGCAGCGGGCCTCGATTACTTCCGGGCGGCCAATGAGGATGGGCGTTTCGGTGGTTTCCTCAAGGATTGCCTGAGCGGCACGCAGGACGCGCTCATCTTCGCCCTCGGCAAAGACAATGCGGCGCGCCGCCTTGCTGGCGGCCTCGAAGACCGGGCGCATCAGGAGGGCGGATTTGAAGACCGACTGGTTCAGCTTGTGAATATAGGCATCGATGTTGTCGATGGGGCGGGTGGCGACGCCGCTGTCCATCGCGGCCTTGGCCACCGAGGCCGAGACCACACCCACTAGGCGTGGATCAAAGGGTTTCGGGATCAGGTAGTCGGCACCGAAGTTCAGTTGCTCACCCTTGTAGGCGGCGGCTGCCTCGGCACTGGTGGTGGTGCGGGCGAGTTCCGCGATGCCGTCGATACAGGCCAGTTGCATCTGGTCGTTGATCTCGGTCGCGCCGACGTCGAGCGCGCCCCGGAAGATGAACGGGAAGCAAAGAACGTTGTTGACCTGGTTGGGGAAGTCCGAGCGACCGGTGGCAATGATCGCGTCCGGTTTCACGGCGCGGGCGTCCTCGGGCATGATCTCGGGTGTCGGGTTGGCGAGCGCGAAGATGATCGGCTGATCGGTCATCTTGGCGACCATCTCGGGTTTCAGGACGCCCGGGCCGGACAGGCCAAGGAACATGTCCGCGCCTTCGATGACCTCGTCCAGAGTGCGTTTGTCGGTGGCCTGTGCGTATTCGGCCTTTTGCGGCGTCATTTCCTCGGTGCGCCCCTCGTATACGACGCCCTTGATGTCGCAGAGCCAGACGTTTTCGCGCTTCACACCCAGCTTGAGCAGCATGTTGAGGCAGGCGATGCCCGCCGCGCCACCGCCGGTCGAGACGATCTTGATGTCTTCGAATTTCTTGTCCGCAACGCGCAAGGCGTTGGTGGCGGCGGCGCCGACGACGATGGCGGTGCCGTGCTGGTCATCGTGGAAGACGGGGATGTTCATCTTCTCGCGGCACAGTTTTTCAACAATGAAGCAATCCGGTGCCTTGATATCTTCGAGGTTGATGGCGCCGAAAGTGGGTTCGAGAGCGCAAACGATTTCAGCAAGCTTCTCTGGGTCAGATTCGTTGACCTCGATATCGAAGCAGTCGATGTTGGCGAATTTTTTGAAGAGGACCGCTTTGCCTTCCATTACTGGCTTGGAAGCTAGGGCGCCAATGTTGCCAAGGCCCAGCACCGCAGAGCCGTTAGAAACCACGGCCACGAGATTGCCGCGTGCCGTGTAACGTGATGCGTTTGCTGCACTTTCCTTGATTTCCAGGCAGGCCTCAGCGACGCCGGGACTGTAGGCGCGGGACAGGTCGCGCCCGTTTGCCAGCGGCTTGGTAGCGCGAATTTCGAGTTTTCCGGGTTTCGGCTGTTCGTGGTAGAACAGCGCCGCCTGGCGCAAAGTTTCTTTGGACGTGTCGGACATGGTAGAGGCCTCGGATTCTCAAGTTAGTTTAGCATTAAACTATTTCTTTCGGAAAGGGAATGGCTTGTATTGACCATAGGGCATCCCCCCTTGCAAAAATATGTCGCAGGCCGCAGTGTCGATAACTGACCAAATAGTCAGAACTGGCCGAGATCATCCAGATCACGAGAGGGGAGCCATGAGCTTGCAAAAAGACGCACTGGCGGTGCGAGAAAACGCCTATGCACCTTATTCCAACTTCAAGGTTGGCGCGGCGATCCGTGCCGAGAGCGGCGAAGTTTTTACCGGGTGCAATGTTGAAAACGTCGCCTATCCCGAAGGCACATGCGCCGAGGCGGGTGCGATCGCGGCGATGATTGCGGCGGGTGAGACCCGTTTGACCGAAGTCTATGTTGTCGCCGACAGCAGCCATCCGGTGACCCCCTGTGGCGGGTGTCGCCAGAAGCTTTCAGAGTTCGGCACAAGCGATGTTGTCGTGACGATGGCGAACCTTGAGGGCACTGAACTCAAGATGACACTGGCCGAGCTGTTGCCGGGAGCCTTTACCGAAGCGCATATGGACAAGGCCTGATCGTCATGGACGCGCGCGCGATCATTGCCCATTTGCGCCGGGGAGAAGACCCCAGCCGCGAGGAACTGGCCTGGTTCGCCCAGGGGCTGGCGGATGGGCGCGTTTCGGATGCGCAGGCCGGGGCCTTTGCCATGGGTGTTTGCCTGAGAGGACTTGGGGAAGAGGCGCGGGTTGCCCTGACGTTGGCGATGCGCGACAGCGGCGACACGATGTCGTGGTCCTGTGATGGTCCGGTATTGGACAAGCATTCAACGGGTGGCGTCGGGGATTGCGTCTCGATCGTGCTGGCGCCTGCGCTTGCGGCCTGCGGGGCCTATGTGCCGATGATCTCGGGGCGCGGTCTTGGCCATACTGGCGGGACGTTGGACAAGATGGAAGCCATTCCGGGGCTGCGCACGGGTGTTTCAGAGGCGGAATTCAAGAGCGTTGTCGGCGAGGCTGGATGTGCCATTGTTTCGGCCAGCGGTGAAATTGCCCCGGCTGACAAGCGGCTTTATGCGATCCGTGACGTGACCGCGACGGTGGAGAGCCTCGATCTTATCACGGCATCGATCCTGTCGAAAAAGCTCGCCGCGGGGCTTGAGGGGCTGGTGCTGGATGTAAAGGTCGGCACGGGGGCCTTTATGAAGAGCGCGGATGAGGCGCGGGCTCTGGCCCAGTCGCTTGTGGACACCGCCAACCTTGCGGGATGTCCGACAAGTGCGGTGATCTCTGACATGAACCGCCCGCTGGCGCCGTCCCTTGGCAACGCGCTTGAGATCGCAGACTGCATGGACGTTCTGACCGGCGAGACGGGTGGTCCGTTGCTGGACCTGACCGCGGAGCTTGGCGGCGTGCTTCTGGCGAATGCCGGTCTGGCAGGGGATGTGGATGCCGGGGCGAATGCGATCGGCAAGGCGATTGCAGATGGAAGGGCGGCAGAACGGTTTGGCCGCATGGTCGCGCTGATGGGCGGGCCGGTGCAGTTTGTCGAGAACTGGCGACGGTTCCTGCCCGAAGCGACGGTTATCCGCGAGGTTGCCGCTCCAGAAAGCGGCTTTGTGACCGCGATGGACGGCGAGGCGTTGGGCCTGGCGGTTGTGGCGCTGGGTGGCGGCCGGCAGGTGGAAAGCGATGTGGTTGATCCCAGCGTCGGGTTTTCCGACGTGGTGACATTGGGTCAGAAGGTGGTTAAAGGCCAACCCCTGCTGCGGATTCATGCAGCCCGCGAAGAGGCGGCGCGCAAGGCGGAGCAGGCGGTTTTGGCGGCGATCACCCTGGGGCAGGAGGCTCCGGTCGTGCCGCCCCTGGTGCATGAAAGGATCGGCTGATGGCGCGGGCATTCCTCGTGGTGATGGATTCGGTGGGCTGTGGTGGCGCGCCGGATGCCGATCGGTTTTTCAACGGCGACCTGCCGGATGTGGGGGCGAACACGCTTGCCCATATCGCGCAGGCCTGTGCCGAGGGTCGCGCGGAAGAAGGGCGAAGCGGGCCTCTGAGCCTGCCGAATATGGATCGCCTTGGGCTTGGGGCTGCGGTGCGGCTTTCAAGCGGCGAGGATACACCGGGGCTGGACGCAGTGCCGACGGGGACATGGGGGGCAGCGACCGAGCGTTCGGCGGGCAAGGACACGCCCTCGGGACACTGGGAGTTGGCCGGATTGCGGGTGCCCTGGGACTGGACCTATTTTCCGGATGAAACCCCGTCTTTTCCTGCGGAATTGGTGGCCAAAGTCTGCGAGATTGCCGGAGTCGAGGGTATTCTTGGCAATTGCCATGCGTCGGGGACGCAGGTGATTGCCGATCTTGGCGAGGCGCATATCCGCACCGGGCAGCCGATTTGCTATACCAGCGCCGACAGCGTGTTCCAGATCGCGGCCCATGAAGAGCATTTCGGGCTGGAGCGGTTGTTGGATCTTTGCAAACAACTGGCGCCGGTGCTGCACGAGATGAAGGTGGGGCGTGTGATCGCGCGGCCCTTCGTGGGCAGTGTCGAGGCAGGCTTCGAGCGCACAACCAACCGCAAGGATTATGCCATCGCGCCGCCCGAGCGGGTTCTGATGAACTGGGTTCAGGATGCCGGGCGCAAGGTTCATGGCGTCGGCAAGATCGGCGATATATTCTCGATGACTGGTATCGATGACTGCGTGAAGGGCGCGGATGCCAAGCTGATGCAGGACTTGCATGACCTGGTGGATACTGCCGAGGATGGAAGTCTGACCTTCGCAAATTTCGTGGAGTTCGACAGTCTCTATGGCCATCGCCGCGACATTTCCGGTTATGCACGCGCACTGGAGTGGTTTGATCGCGAGATTGGCAAGGTGATTGGCAGGTTGCGAGAGGATGATCTTCTGGTGCTGACCGCCGATCACGGCAATGACCCGAGCTGGCCCGGAACCGATCACACGCGAGAGCGCGTGCCAGTTCTGTGCGCGGGGGCAGGGGCCAAGCAGGCCGGAATCGTGGAATTCGTGGATGTGGCGGCCAGCGTGGCGGCGCATCTGGGGGTGAAAAGTGAAGGGCCAGGGAGGAGTTTCCTGTGAGCGTGAGTGATCTGCCCAAGGTCGAGTTGCACCTGCACCATGAAGGGGCCGCGCCGCCGGAGTTTATCCGGCAGTTGGCGTTCGAGAAGAAGGCCGATCTGAGCCGCGTGTTTGATGAGCGGGGTGGCTATGCCTTTGAGAACTTCGTTCACTTCCTGCAGGTCTATGAAGCGGCAACCAGCGTTTTGAAGACGCCGGAAGACTATGCCCGGCTGACACGTGCGGTGCTTGAGCAAAGTGCCGCGAACGGCGTGATCTACTGCGAAACCTTTCTGTCGCCGGATTTCTGTGGTGGGGGGGATGTTGCAGCGTGGCGGGAATACCTTGCGGCCATTCAGGAAGCCGCGGATCGTGCCGAGGCCGAATGGGGCGTGATCCTGCGCGGGATCGTGACGCCCGTGCGCCATTTCGGGCCGGAACAGGCCAAGCGGACGGCGTTGTGTGCGGCCGAGACGGCCGGTGATTGGATTGTCGGGCTTGGCATGGGCGGGGACGAGGGCAAGGGCCATCAGGGTGACTTTGCCTATGCCTTTGACATGGCGCGGGAGGCGGGGCTGCGGCTGACCACCCACGCAGGCGAGTTTGGCGGCCCCGAGAGTGTCTGGGAAGCGATCCGCGATCTGAACGTGGAGCGGATTGGGCATGGGGTGCGCGCAATCGAAGACCCGAAGCTTGTGGCGGAACTCGTGGCGCGGCAGATCACGCTGGAGGTGTGCCCGGGCTCCAACGTGGTTCTGGGTCTTTATCCCTCTTTCGCGGCCCACCCGATCCAGCGGCTGCGCGAGGCGGGGGTACGGGTTACGGTGTCGACCGATGATCCGCCGTTTTTCCATACGACAATGCGTCGGGAGTATGACATGCTGGCCGAGGCGTTTGGCTGGGAAGAAGATGATTTCCGCGCGATCAACCTAACGGCCGCCGAGGCGGCATTCTGCGACGAGGACACTCGGGCGCGTATCAAGAAGAAACTGGAGAGCAACTGATGGATCACCTGACCGTCGTCGATCACCCGCTGGTGCAACACAAACTGACCATTATGCGTCAGACGGATACCTCGACCGGCGAATTTCGCCGCCTGCTGCGTGAGATCAGCCAATTGATTGCCTATGAGGTGACGCGCGAGTTGCCGATGACCACCAAGCGGATCGACACGCCGATGCAGGAAATGGACGCGCCGGTGCTTGCCGGGCGCAAGCTGGCGCTGGTCTCGATCCTGCGGGCGGGCAACGGTCTTCTGGACGGGATGCTGGAACTGATCCCCTCGGCGCGAGTCGGGTTTGTTGGTCTTTACCGTGACGAAGAAACGCTTGAGCCCGTGCAATACTATTTCAAGGCACCGGACAATCTTGGCGAGCGTCTGGTGATTGCCGTCGACCCGATGCTGGCGACGGGTAACTCATCTGCGGCGGCGATTGATCTTCTGAAGGAGCAGGGCGCAAAGGACATTCGCTTCCTTTGCCTGCTGGCGGCGCCGGAAGGGGTTGCGCGGATGAAAGAAGCGCATCCCGATGTGCCGATCGTGACGGCCGCACTCGACGAGCGCCTGAACGAAAAGGGCTATATCATGCCCGGTCTGGGCGACGCAGGTGACCGGATGTTTGGCACCAAATAATGGTGCGCGGCCCGTGTCCCGCCGGGGGCGGGCCGCTAATCCAAAGAAAATAAGGCCATTTTGTGACCCTATGGAAGGTTTACTCATATAGGGTTTTGCGGCTAGACTAGCCCCAATATATTGTGGGGGCACAATGAAACTGAGCAGAGCAATAGCGATTGCCATTATCGCGGGATCATTCGGGGTCGCGGCGGGCGTTAACGCCCAGTCCCTGAGAAACGTGGACACGCCGAACGAATTTCCACCGGCATCCTACAAGGGCAAGCAGTACGTCGACAGCAAGGGCTGTGTTTACATCCGCGCCGGCATTGATGGGAATGTGACCTGGGTGCCGCGCATGACGCGGGATCGCAAGGTTGTTTGCGGCTATAAGCCGACAAACCCCGGTGGCACGACATCTGTGCAGGCTGCGCCGAAGCTCGACAAGAACGTTGTCCAAATTGAGGCCGCGTCTCCGGAAACACAGACCGCGCCAAAACCGGTTGCCGCGGCTGCGCCGAAACCCACGACGCGCGTGGTGACGAAACCGAAGACGACAGTGCGCAAGGTCAAGCCCGCTGCTGCCGCGCCTGTTGTCGTGACCCCTGCAAAGCCCAAGACGAAACCGGCCATGGCCAAGACCAAGCCGCGTCGTTCGCTGGAACAGGTACCGCGCCAGACCGGGTATGATGCGCCCTGTCGGACCGGTGTCGTGTCAAAGTACAAGGTGCGTTGTGGTCCGCAGGCCGAGTTGCCCTATACCCCCGGAACCGGCAAGGCGACAGCGCCTGCGCCCGTGATCCGCATCCACCGCGAGGGATACCTGCGTGGTCGCGTTGTGCGCGAAGGTGAAGTAGGGCCACACGTGCGCGTCGTGCCGCGTCACGTCTATGAAGACCGCTATCATGCCATGGTAAATGCAGAGGCTCCGGCGGGCTACCGTGCGGTGGATTTCGGCGATGACCGTTATAACCCCTATCGCGCCGAGCAGACCTTTGCCGGCAAGGCGCAGATGGATGGCGTCTGGGTTGATGGGACGCCACGGGTTCTGCGTCGGGGAACTGCGGCCGAAGGTTATGTCTCGACCAAGTCGGCGGGATCGCCGGTGGTGTCCACGCGCAGCGAGAGCAAGGAAAAGGCCCTGCGCCTTTCGGGCCGCGCCTATGTGCAGGTGGCGACCTACGGTGATGCCGCCACGGCGCAAAGCGTTGCCCGCAAGGTGCGCAGCCTTGGGGTGCCGGTCAAGATCGGGAAGTACACGCGCAGCGGTGTCACCAAGCGTATGGTTCTGGTTGGCCCGTTTGCCGATGATGGGGCTGCCGAAAGCGCGGCGCAGAAAGTGCGCGGCGCGGGCTATGCCGGAGCCTTTGTGCGCAACTGATTTCGACTGTTGGTTTAGAAAGAAGGGCACGCCTCCTGGGGCGTGCTTTTTGATTCAACTGTCGCAGATGCCCTGAAGCGCAACCCAATCGCCATCGGTGAGAACGGGCTCGGGGGTGGTGACAAAGGGATCGGCTTCGATCAGGTCAATCGTGCTTTCGCCGGAGGGGTCCAGCGCAAAGGCATAGGGCGTGGATTTGACCTGTTTTTCCGAGAACAGCGCCAGCAGGTCTTCTGTCGGCGGCGTGTAATGGGGGAGCAGGACCAGCGCCTCGGCATAGGCGCGCAGGGCACCATCGGGCAGGGAGCCGGTGGTCAGGAGGCGGAAGGTTGCGCCGATGCCCGCGTGCTCCAGCAACTGTCGCAGGGCATCGTGTTCGCGGGACTCGGCCTTTTGGGCAAGGATAAAACCCGCGGCAACATCCGGTTCTTCGAAGTCTTCTACAATGGCACGGTTCATCAGGATCGTGCCGCCGGGCAGGGTAGCCGTGTCGCGAACGCCGTCCCGCACCACGACAAGGTTCGGAACGTCAAGACGGGTGGCGAGTTTGCCAAGCGCCGGTGTGGCAAGCAGGCTGGAACAGGGTTTTCCGGTGAGATGGATCAGGTGGGTTTGCAGCGATGTGCCGATCTCGGCCCGTTTTGCATCAGGCACAACCGAAACCGCATGGTTGCGCAGCGCATCCGGCAGCCAGAACACGGCGAGGGCGGCGATGCCAAGGGCGAGGCTGCCCAATGTGACAAGCCGGAGGCGGCCGGGGCGCGGGCGACGACGATGCAGGGCGGAGCGCAGTTTCTCGATGGCATCCACCATCTCGTCTTCGCCGTCCGCGAGTTCCAGCGTTTCGCCGGGATCGCCGTCTGGTGCATAGATCGCCGGACGCTGGCCGGGGTTCTGGCGGGCCACGGCGGGGAGGGACCAATGCGCGAGGGGCCGGTCCTGTGTATCGGTGATGGTGAGCGTGGCCTCGCCAATCGAGACGATGACATCACGGCGCTGGGCGTCGCGGGACGGACGCCAGAGGCCGGTTGCCTCGATGCGATCATATTTCTGAAGGGCGGTTTTGCTCATTGGGTGGTGCCGGGCTGCTCTGCCTCTGTTGGCGCGACACTACCATGAGGAGAGGCGGCGCGGCAACGCACCTTTGCCACCGCCCCTTTCACATTTGTGCAGGTCAAACCCTAGAGATCCGCCGCGACCTTGCGCAGCTGGAACTTCTGGATTTTGCCGGTCGAGGTCTTGGGAAGCTCCTGGAACACCACCTTCTTGGGCGCTTTGAAGCCGGCAAGGGTTTCACGCGAGAAGGCGATTATCTCGGCCTCGGTGGTTTCCTGGCCGGGCAGAAGTTCGATGAAGGCGCAGGGCACCTCTCCCCACTTGTCGTCGGGCTTGGCGACCACGGCAGCCAGCGAAACGGCGGGGTGCCCCATAAGAACGCCTTCGACCTCGACAGAGGAGATATTCTCGCCGCCGGAAATGATGATGTCCTTGGCGCGGTCGGCGATCTGGACATAGGTGTCGGGGTGCTGCAAGGCGATGTCGCCGGAATGGAAGTAGCCGCCCTTGAAGGCTTCTTCGGTGGCTTCGGGGTTCTTGAGATAGCCCTTCATGACAGAGTTGCCGCGAATGACAATCTCGCCCTGGGTTTTGCCGTCCATCGGCACCTGTTCCATGTTCTCGTCCATGACGGTGATATGTTCCATCATCGGCATGGCAACACCCTGACGGGCCTTGATCGCCGCGACATCGGGTTTGTCGAGATCATCCCACTGTTCCGGTTTCCACAGGCATTCGGTGACGTGGCCATAGGTTTCGGTCAGGCCGTAGACCTGTGTCACGTTGAAGCCGAGATCTTCGATCTTGGCGAGCGTGGCGGGGGCGGGCGGGGCACCGGCGGTGAAGACCTCGACGGTGTGGTCAAAGGTGCGGCGTTCCTCGTCCAGCGCGTTGACGATCATGTTGAGGACGATCGGTGCGCCGCCGAAGTGGGTCACGCCTTCGTAGTGGATGGCGTTGTAGATGTTCTGGGCGCTGATGTCGCGACAGCAGATCAGGGTGCCGCCAAGCATCGGCATCATCCAGGTGTGGTTCCAGCCGTTGCAGTGGAACAGCGGGACGATGGCCATGAAGACCGGATGCAGGGTCATCCGCCAGCTGACAACGGTTCCCATCGTCATGAGATATGCACCGCGGTGATGATAGACCACACCCTTGGGGCGGCCGGTGGTGCCGGAGGTGTAGTTCAGCGCGAGGCTTTCCCATTCGTCCTCGGGCATGATCCAGTCGAATTCGGGATCGCCGCTTTCAAGAAGGGCCTCGTATTCGGTGTATTTGCCGCTGGCGTGAAAGCTGGCCTGATCGTCGGCCACTTCGATGACGGTGGGGGCAGGGCCTTCCATCGCTTCGATGGCGGCTTCGACCGTATCCATGAACTGCGGGTCCGCCAGAACCACCTTGGCGCCGCCGTGATCGAAGATATAGGCCACCGTATCGATATCGAGACGCACGTTGATGGTGTTGAGAACGGCTCCGCAGGCGGGCACGCCAAAATGCGCCTCGGCCTGTGCGGGCAGGTTCGGAATGAGGGTGGCGACCACGTCACCGGGTTTGACGCCCAGCCCGACCAGTGCAGAGGCCAGGCGGCTACAGCGTGCGTGGTATTCGGCATAGGTCTTGCGATGTTTGCCGTAGCTGACGGCAAGCGTGTCGGGGAACACCTTGGCGGCACGTTGCAGGTGCGACAGCGGTGTCAGGGGCACGAAGTTGGCGGCGCATTTGTCCAGCCCGGTTTCATCAACCATCCAGCCCATCAGATCCCTCCCTTGATTCTCAGAGCGTTTGTCGGTTTTACGACAGATATTGTGTGCCACATCGGGATATTTGTTCCTTAGCGACAAATGTCAGACAATTAGAGGCAGAAATCATGAGCGGCGTCAACAACAGACCCATTGCAGCAGCGATTTCGATGTTGAGCGCGATGTGTATCATCGGGTTCATCGACAACTTTGTCACGGTGATCTCCCAGTCGCTGGGTCTGTGGCAGCTGCATGCCATGCGCTCGACATTCATGGCACCGCTGCTGGTGGTGATGTCGCTTTTAGGGCTGGGGGTCATGCGCCCCGAAAACTGGCGACCGGTGCTGGCGCGGGCCGTGGTTCTGTCGACGTCGATGATGCTGTACTTCGGGTCGCTCGGGTTGATGCCCATTGCGCAGGCCTTGGCGGGGTTGTTTACCTCTCCGATCTTCGTTCTGCTGATCAACGTGTTGGTCATGGGGCAGCGGATCGGGCGGTGGCGCATATTGGCGGTCTTTGCCGGATTTGCCGGAATCCTGTTGGTTTTGCAGCCCGGAGGGGACGGGTTCAGCCTCTGGATGGTCATGCCGGTGGCTGCCGGGTTCTTCTATGCGATCTCGGCGATTGCCACGAGGAGCTGGTGCGCGGGAGAAAGCGCCCTGTCGCTTTTGACCATGAACATGCTGGTGCTTGGGGTGATTGGCGGCGTGATGTCGGTGGTCCTGACATCGTCGGGGTGGGCTGGTGATACGTTTCTGAGCCGCGGGTGGACCTGGAGTTTCGCAGATGCTTTGCCGTGGATCGCCCTGCAGGCCGTCGGGTCGGTGATCGGGGTATTCCTGATTATCCGGGCTTACCAGATGGATGAACCTACCAACGTGGCGGTGTTCGAATACTCGATCATGGTGTTCGCCCCCTTCTTTGCGTGGATCTTGTTTGAACAGAATCTCGGGCTGCTGGAAGGAGTGGGTATCGCGATGATTGTATCTTCGGGTCTGATCATCGCGCTTAGATCGCAGGGCGAGAGCTGATAGAATCAACAGGTCGGGCACGCGCAGGAGGCGAAATTGCCGCCTTTCTGGCCGCCAATCTCGCAATCAAGGCCGGGATTGTCCTCACTTTTTGCCCTTTGCCTCAAAGTCTCCTCATTTTGGGCAAAGCGGTTCCCAAAACTTGGAGATTAATGAGAACACAGAAATCCGTAATGCAGAAGCAAGGGGATGAAGATGTTCGGATGGACGAATCCGGTGGATGGCGGCAGAAGGCCTGACCCCCGGAAGCAGAAACACAAAGACCCGGTTCTCCTGGGCGTTGGATGTGGACTTGTGGAGGGAACACAAGTGGCCACGCAGGAGGGCTGGCAGCCGATCGAGACGATCGAGGCTGGCGACGAAATTCTGACATTTGATGGTGGCTTGCAGGAAGTGCAGGCAGTGGTACGCGGCGAGCTTTGGGAAGGCTCGGACGATTGCCCTGTCGAGGCATGGCCGTTTCTCGTGCCGCCCGGAACCATCGGAAATCGCGACGCTTTGACGGTGATGCCGCGTCAGGGCATCTTGGTGGAAAGCGATGAGATCATGGATGAATGGGGTGACCCCTTTGCCGTGATCCCGGGCGCGGCGCTTGAGGTTCTGGGGGGGATCAAGCGTGTGAAGCCCAAGGGCGCGGAAGAGGTTTACCTGCCGGTCTTCGAGACCGACCAGATGGTTTTCGTGAACCACGGGGCCTTGATGTTCTGCCAGGCGCATTGGGGGGTAAGTGCTGGTCTTCCGCCCAAGTTCGGCGCGGCGCAGAACTATAATATGCTGCCGTTGGTCGTGGCGGCGCGTCTTTTGCAGCGCGGCTACATGGGCGATAATTTCGACTACGACGTGGCTTGAAGGCCGACTGATCCAGAAATGAAGACGCCCGGCCTGAATGGACCGGGCGTTTCGCGTTTTTCAGGGGCAGATCAGGCGGCCTTGGCGGCACCCGGTCCGAAGCGGCCGTAGAACGACTGGCCCTTGTCTGCCATTTCGCGCAGCAGCGGCGGGCAGGCGAAGCGGTCGCCGTACTTCTCGGTCAGCTCGTCACATTTCTCGGCAGCCCAGGCGGCGCCAACAATGTCGAGCCACGAGAACGGGCCACCCGACCACGGCATGAAACCCCAGCCAAGGATCGCGCCAACGTCGCCTTCGCGGATGTCTTCGAGAACACCGGCCTCAAGGGCGCGGACTGCTTCGAGAACCTGCGCGAAGATCAGGCGGTGCTGAACTTCGGTCACGTCGGGTTGCTCGTCAAGACGCGGGAACTTGTCGGCAAAGCCTTTCCAGTAGCCCTGACGTTTGCCTTTTTCGTCGTAGTCGAAGAAACCGGCCTTGGCCTTGCGGCCCAGACGGCCTTCTTCCACCATCCAGAAGGTCACATCGTCGGCCACCGACTTGGGATAGGCGTCGCCCATCGCGGCCATCGTTGCCTTGGCGATCTTGGCACCGAGGTCGAGCGAGGTTTCGTCAACCAGCTGGATCGGGCCCACCGGGAAGCCGAGAAGCTGGGCCGCGTGGTCAAGAAGTTGCGGTGCAACACCTTCGCCAGCCATCATGACACCCTCGTTGATGTAGGGGATGATGCAGCGGTTGGCGTAGAAGAAACGCTCGTCGTTGACGACGATCGGGGTTTTGCGGATCTGGCGGACATAGTCCAGTGCCTTGGCCACGGCGCGGGGGCCGGTTTCCTTGCCCTTGATGATCTCGACCAGTGCCATCTTCTCGACGGGCGAGAAGAAGTGGATGCCGATGAACTGTTCCTTGCGGACCGAGGCCTGCGCAAGGCCGGTGATCGGCAGCGTCGAGGTGTTCGATGCAAAGATCGCGTCCTCGGGGATGATCGCCTCGACCTTCTTGGTCATCTCGGCTTTGACGCCGGGATCTTCGAAGACGGCCTCGATGATCAGATCAACATCGGACAGCGCCTGAAGGTCGGTGGTGGCATTGATCTTAGCCAGCATCGCCTCTTTCTGCTCGGGCGTCGCTTTCTTGCGCGAGATGCCCTTGTCCATGAAGGCTTCGGAGTAGGCCTTGCCGCGGTCTGCCGCTTCCTGGGTGGTGTCGATCAGGACAACATCCATGCCCGCCTTGGCCGAAACCAGCGCGATGCCAGCGCCCATCATGCCTGCGCCCAGAACGCCGACTTTCTTGACCGACTGGTCGGGGACGTCGGGACGGTTGGCGCCTTTCTCCAGAGCTTCCTTGTTGATGAACAGGCTGCGGATCATCGCCGAGGAAGAGGGGTTCATCAGGACGTTGGTGAACCAGCGTGCCTCGATCTTGATGGCGGTATCGAACGGAACCTGCGCGCCTTCGTAGATGGCAGACAGCATCGCCTTGGCCGCCGGATAGACGCCCCAGGTGTTGCCGTTGACCATCGCCGATGCGCCGACAAAGGTCATGAAGCCAGCGGGGTGATACGGGTCGCCGCCGGGCATCTTGTAGCCCTTTTCATCCCAGGGTTTGACGATCTTCGGCTCGGACAGAACCCAGGCCTTTGCATCGGCCATCGGGTCGGCGCTGACTTCGTCGATGATGCCTGCCGACTTGGCTTTCTGCGGGTTGACCATCTTGCCCTGCAGCAGGAACGGCGAGGCCGCCATGGCGCCCATCTTGCGGACCATGCGGGTGGTGCCGCCGCCGCCAGGGAAGATGCCGACCATGATTTCCGGTAGGCCGATCTTGGCCTTGGGATTGTCGGCGGCAAAAATGCGGTGGCACGAGAGCGGCAGTTCCAGACCGATGCCAAGCGCGGTGCCGGGCAGGACGCAGGCAATCGGCTTGCCACCCTTGTTGGTCTTGGGGTCCATTCCTGCGCGTTCGATTTTGCGCAGGACGTGGTGCATCGACATCACGCCGTCGAACAGGCCCTGTGCCGGGCTGTCGCCTGCGCGGTCGCGCATGGCGGCGAGAACGTTGAGGTCCATGCCTCCGGCGAAAGAGCCGGGCTTGCCGCTGGTGATGACTGCGCCCTTGATGGCGTCATCGGACAGAACCGTGTCGATGATGGCATTCAGGTCCTGAAAGGCCTGTTCCGACATGACGTTCATCGACTTTCCGATGGTGTCCCAGGTGATGATGCCGACGCCGTCTGCGTCTACGGAGAGGTTGAAATCGCTCATTATTCTTGCTCCTTACACGCGTTCCAGGATGGTCGCTGCGCCCATGCCCGAGGCGATACACAGGGTGGCGAGACCGGTTTCCTTGTCCTGACGTTCCATCTCGTCCAGCAGGGTGCCGATGATGATGGCGCCGGTTGCACCCAGCGGGTGACCCATTGCAATCGAGCCGCCGTTGACGTTCACGACCGAAGGATCGACGTCAAAGGCCTGCTGGAAGCGCAGAACCACGGATGCGAAGGCTTCGTTGACTTCGAACAGGTCGATGTCGCTGATTGCCATGCCGCTGTCGGCGAGGATCTTCTGGGTCGCGGGCACCGGGCCGGTCAGCATGATGGTCGGGTCGAGACCGATTTTCGAGGTGGCCTTGATGCGGGCACGCGGGGTCAGGCCGTATTCTTCGCCGAATTCCTTGTTGCCGATCAGCACGGCTGCCGAGCCGTCCACGATACCCGAGGAGTTGCCTGCGTGGTGGATGTGATTGATGGCTTCGAGGTGCGGGTATTTCATCAGCGCCAGCTTGTCGAAACCGGGCATGACTTCGCCCTGTTCCTTGAAGGCAGGTTTGAGGCCACCGAGGCTTTGCATGTCGGTGCCGGGGCGCATGTATTCGTCGCGGTCGAGAATGGTAAGACCGTTCTGGTCTTTCACCGGGACGATGGATTTCGCAAACCGGTTCTCTTCCCAGGCAGCCGCGGCACGGCGTTGCGATTCGACGGCCAGTTCATCGGCCTGATCGCGGTTGAAGCCGTATTCGGTGGCGATGATATCGGCCGAGATGCCCTGCGGAACGAAATACATGTCCATGGCGACCGAGGGGTCAACGGCGATGGCAGCACCGTCGGAGCCCATGGGAACGCGGCCCATCATTTCGACGCCGCCTGCGATATAGGCATTGCCTGCGCCGCCCTTGACCTGGTTGGCGGCGATGTTGACGGCTTCCATGCCGGAGGCGCAGAAACGGTTGATCGAGAGGCCGGGAATGCGCTCGTCGAGATCAGAGGCCAGAACGGCGGTCCGGGCGAGGCAGCCGCCCTGTTCCTTCACCTGGGTCACGTTGCCCCAGATCACGTCTTCGACGGCGTGGCCTTCGAGGTTGTTGCGCTCTTTCAGGGCGTTCATCACGGTTGTCGAGAGGCGCACCGAGGTCACCTCGTGCAGGCTGCCGTCCTTGCGGCCCTTGCCCCGCGGCGAGCGCACGGCGTCATAGATATAGGCTTCGGTCATCAATGATCTCCTTTTCAGGCGCGGTCCGCAGGGGAGCCGGGCATCAGGTCGTAAGGGTGTTTCCAGCCCTTGAGGGCCGAGATGTCGTTGAGCCAGCGGTCGATGTTCGGCCAGTCGGCGCGGGAAAAGCCAAAAGGCTCGTCGTAGAACAGGTAGCCGCAGCAGGTGAGGTCGGCATTGGTGACGCTGTCGCCAACGATCCAATCGCGCCCTTCAAGGTGTTTGTTGAGGATGTCGTAAGCGCCCTGAAGGCGGCCTTGATTGAAGGCGATCACCTCTTTGGGTTGCTTGTCTTCTGGCAGGAAGTTCATGAGAAAGCGGGTCATCCCGGCAAAGGACGAGAGCTTGTGATTGTCCCAGAACTGCCAGCGCAGGATCTCTCGGCGTTCGGCTGCGTTGTTGCCGCCGAATTTGCCCGATTTCTCGGAAACGTAGTCTTGGATCACCGCGGATTGGGTGAGCGAGACATCGCCATCGACCAAAACCGGGGCTTCGCCGAGTTCATTGACGGTCGCACGGTATTCGGGGCTGCGGGTTTCCCCGGCGAAGAAATCGACCTTCACCGGTTCCCAGTCGAGGCCCGACAGATCGAGGGCGAGGGCGGCCTTGTAGGAATGGCCGCTTTCGCCGAAGCAGTAGAGTTTGATGGTCATGGTCTTGTCCTCCCCAACAAGATCAAAGGCTGCGCGAGATCAGTTCCTTCATGATCTCGTTGGTGCCGCCATAGATGCGCTGAACGCGGGCGTCGGCCCACATTTCGCCGATGGCGTATTCCTGCATGTATCCGTAGCCACCAAACAGTTGCAGGCATTCGTCCAGAACTTCGCCCTGCGTGTCGGTGATCCAGTATTTCGCCATTGCCGCCTTTTCGACGGTCAGTTCGCCGGCGATCAACTCGCTGATGCACTCATCCAGAAAGGCCCGTGCCACCTTGGTTTTGGTCAGGCATTCCGCCAGTTTGAAGCGGGTGTTCTGGAACTGCATGATGGGGCCGCCAAAGGCCTCGCGTTCCTTGCAATAGGCAATGGTGCGTTCCACCGCGCCTTCCATCGACCCCATGGCGATACAGGCGATAACAAGGCGTTCCTGACCAAGCTGCTGCATCATCTGGTAGAAACCCTGGCCTTCTTCGCCGCCCAGGATGTTCTCGGGCGGGATCTCGACGTTGTCGAAGAAGAGTTCCGAGGTGTCTGCCGCGTGGCACCCGATTTTCTCGAGGTTGCGACCGCGCGAGAAGCCTTCGGCGTTTTCGGTCTCGACAACCACCAGCGATGTCCCGCGGGCACCGGCGCTTGGGTCGGTCTTGGCAGCCACGATCACGAGATTGGCGTGCTGGCCGTTGGTAATGAAGGTTTTCTGGCCCGACAGGCGGTAGGAATTGCCCTCTTTCAGGGCCTTGGTCTTGATGCCCTGAACGTCCGAGCCGCCCGAGGGTTCGGTCATGGCCAGCGCGCCGACGATTTCACCCGAAACCATCTTGGGCAGCCAGCGTTTCTTCTGCTCTTCCGACCCATAGGCAAGGATGTAGTGAGCAACGATGCCCGAATGGATGCCGTGGCCCCAGCTGGCAAGGTTGGCGCGGTTGGATTCCATCAGGATGACGGCTTCGTGGCCGAAGTCACCGCCAACGCCGCCGTATTCCTCGGGGATCGAGGGGCAGAGCAGGCCAAGTTCACCGGCCTGTTGCCAGGTCTCGCGGTCCATTTCGCCCTGTTTGCGCCACTTCTCGAATTTCGGCGCCCATTCATCGTTGATGAATTTTGCTGTCATGTCAGCGAGCATCTGGTGCTCATCGGTCATCCAGGACGATGCCATGTCTTTCCTCCTCTGGCTGTCAGCGCTTGCGCGCGTCCAGCGTTGAATTGAACTGTCGCAGGCGGTGGGCAAAGCTTTCCTCGTCCACCACGGCGTCAAGATTTTCGAGCAGGAAGGACAGGGCCTCTCCTTCGTCCAGACCCGATTCGGCGGCGAAGCCTCGCAGCCGGCGATAGGCGTCTTCGGTCAGCGCGACCGGGAGACGGCGGGTCAGGCGAAAGCGTTTCGGCATCTGTCCTCCCTTAATGCCTTGAGGGGGGCGGGAGTGACCCGCCCAAGCCCTTAGAATGCTTCGGCGTCCAGAGCCATGACGGTGTCGGCGCCGGTCTGGATACGTGCCAGGTGCATGCCCGTGGCGGGCAGGCGACGTGCCATGTAGTAGCGTCCGGTGGCCAGCTTGGTCTCGTAGAACGCAGCGTCAGAGGTGCCGTTGGCCAGAGCTGACGTTGCGGCCTTTGCCATCTTGGCCCACATCAGGCCGAGGCAGACGTGGCCGAAGAGGTGCATGAAGTCATTCGAACCCGACAGCGCGTGGTTGGGGTTCTTCATGCCGTTCTGCATGAAGTACATTCCGGCGGCCTGAAGGTCTTTCGACGCGGCCTTGAGCGGGCCGATGAAATCGGCCATGGCCTCATCTTCACCGTTTTCCTTGCAGAAATTCTTGACCAGATCAAAGAAGGCCATGACGTGCTTGCCGCCATCTTGCGCCAGTTTGCGGCCAACCAGGTCGAGGGCCTGAACACCGTTGGCACCTTCGTAGATCATCGCGATGCGGGCATCGCGGGTGAACTGGCTCATGCCGTGTTCTTCGATATAGCCGTGGCCACCGTAAACCTGTTGTGCCTTGACGGTCATGTCGTAGCCTTCGTCGGTCAGGAAACCCTTGATGACAGGGGTCAGGAGCGAGATCAGGCCGTCGGCGTCCTTGTCCCCGCTGCGGTGCGCCTGGTCGATCAAGGTCGCGCCCCAGAGGATGAAGGCACGTGCGCCTTCGACAAAGGACTTCTGGTCCATCAGCGAGCGACGGATGTCAGGGTGCACGATCAGCGGGTCGGCCGGGCCGTCAGGGTTCTTGGTGCCGGTCACATCGCGGCCCTGAAGGCGCTCCTTGGCGTAAATCACTGCGTTCTGGTAAGCGGCTTCGGCCTGGGCCAGGCCCTGCATGCCGACACCGAGACGCGCTTCGTTCATCATCGTGAACATGGCACGCATGCCTTTGTTCAGATCTCCGATCAGGTAGCCGGTTGCCTCGTCGTAGTTCAGGACGCAGGTCGAGTTACCGTGGATGCCCATCTTTTTCTCGATGTTGCCCACCGAGACGCCGTTGCGTTGGCCCGGGGTGCCATCTTCGTTGACGATGAACTTGGGCACGATGAAGAGCGAAACACCCTTGATACCCTCGGGACCGCCGGGAACCTTAGCCAGAACCAGGTGGATCACGTTTTCCGACATGTCGTGGTCACCGGCCGAGATGAAGATCTTCTGGCCCGATACCTTGTAGGTGCCGTCGTCCTGCGGTTCTGCCTTGGTGCGCATCAGGCCGAGGTCGGTGCCGCAATGCGGCTCGGTCAGGTTCATGGTGCCGGTCCATTCGCAGGACACCATCTTGGGCAGGTAGGTGTTTTTCTGCTCTTCCGAACCGTGGGCGAGGATCGCCGAGGCCGCACCGTGGGTCAGACCCTGGTACATGGTAAAGGCCTGGTTGGAGCCCGAGAACATTTCCCCGACAGCGGTGCCAAGCACGTAGGGCATGTTCTGGCCGCCGTATTCCTCGGGCATGTCCAGACCGGTCCAGCCGCCTTCTTTCACCTGTTCAAAGGCTTCCTTGAAACCGGTGGGGGTGTAGACGATGCCGTTTTCAAGACGGCAGCCTTCCTGATCACCCACGGCATTCAACGGCGCGAGAATGTCGCCGGTCAGCTTTCCGGCTTCTTCCAGAACGGCGTTGGTGAAATCGGATTCAAGTTCGGCATAGCCGGGGATGTCGGATTTCGAAACGTCCAGAACGTCGTGCAGGACGAACTGCATGTCTTTCACAGGGGCGGTATAGCTCGGCATCAGTCTCTTCCCTAATTACTCTGCTGCTTTTTTCGTGGTGCTCAGCTGGGCAAGAACCTTCTCGCCCCATTTCAGCTGTTCTTTCAGATCGTCGATGGCCTCGTTCAGCTCATCACGCTGTTCAACCATGTCCTGCAGGCGTTGCTGCGCGACTTCGTAGGTGCGCTGCAATTGGGTCGCTTGCTGGTCGCCCATGTCGTAGAGATCGAGAAGTTGCCGGATTTCTTCCAGCGAAAAGCCAAAGCGTTTGCCCCGAAGGATCAGTTTGAGGCGTGCGCGGTCGCGTTTCGTGAACAGGCGTTTCTGGCCTTCACGAATAGGAAACAGCAGTTCCTTGGCTTCGTAGAACCGCAAGGTTCTGGGTGTGACGTCATATGCGTCGCACATTTCGCGGATTGTCATTGTCGTATCGGTCATCTCATCACCCTCGTCTTTACGGTCGCTCCATGGGCAAGATTGGCATCTGCCGTCGTGGTTACAATGTTGCTTTACGTTGACGTAAGTAGAACGCTGCGTCACTTCAAAAGTTGACGTGGCGTATGTGAAGGTAAAGTGACGATCCTGTGAATGGGCTGCAAATTTTCGTGTGTCCGGTCGTGGTTTTCAGGCGGCGGAACACAAAAAGCCCGGTGAAAGCACCGGGCTTGAGCAATTGTCGGGGGAGACTGGTCAGACCTTGGCGAGGGAATCCGCGGTTTCGTTACGCAGTTGCATCAGCTCGTCCATGGCTTCCTCCAGCTGCGCTTTTTGCTCCTGGAGTTCCTCGTATTGGCGATCCGCCATGGCAACAAAGGCCTGCATCTGCGCTGCGCTGCCTTCGTGTTCGTAGATCAGAAGCCACTGTCGGATGTTTTCGAGTTTGATGCCAAAGCGACGTCCGCGCATGATCAAGGTCATGCGGGCGACTTCGCGCGGGCCGAAATAGCGCGACCGGCCTTCGCGCTCGGGCTCGAGAAGTTCGATGTACTCATAGTAACGCAACGTTCTTGGTGTGACGTCGAATCTCGCGCACATCTCTTTAAAGGTCAGACGGGTATCAGACATTTGCAACTCTCCTCCGGCATGAACTTAAAATGCTGCGCTGCAAGGTGCAACCGCCCCCTTGCCGTTGCAGAGAAATCAGGATCATAGTTGGCCGAAGAACAGGAGAGCGGATTATGAACCCGGAAAAAGCCCGAATGGCGGAACAGTTCATCAATGCGATCCCGCATTGCAAGGCGTTGGGGATGACGCTGACGGATATCGGTGACGGGATTGCCGAGATGGAATTGCCTTATGATCTGCGGATTGTGGGAGACCCGGAAACGGGTGTGCTGCATGGCGGCGCGGTGTCGGCTTTGATGGATACATGTTGCGGTGCAGCAGCGATGAGCCACCCGTCCTCTCCTGCTGGCACGGCAACGATTGATCTGCGAATCGACTATATGCGCGCGGCGACGCCGGGGCAGACCGTCCGGACGCGCGCCGAGTGTTATCACATCACCCGTTCTGTTGCCTTTGTCCGCGCCACGGCGATGGATGATGACACTGACCGACCGGTGGCCACGGCCACGGGTGCCTTTACAGTGGAGGGCAAACGGTAATGGCGCGTACACGTCCCGAGCCCGTCCAGGTGGTAAAGCAACGCCGAGACGCAGCATTGAATGCGCTGGTTCACGGAGTTCCCTATGTGCAGTTCATGGGCATCGAATTCGAGCGCCGCGGTGACGAGTTGACCGCGGTCATGCCGTTTGACGAGAAGCTGATCGGCAATCCGATGCTGCCAGCGCTGCATGGCGGGGCCATTGCCGGTTTTCTTGAAACCACCGCCGTGATCGGTCTGGCATGGTCCGTCTTGTGGGAAGAGATCGAAACCGGTGTGTTGGATGCCGACGAACTGGCTTTGGGGCATCTGCCGCGTCTGCCCAAGACGATCGATTTCAATATTGATTACCTGCGCTCGGGCCTGCCGCGGGATGCCTATGCGCGGGCGCGGGTAAACCGTTCGGGGCGGCGCTATGCATCGGTGCATGTCGAGGCCTGGCAGGACCAGCGGGCAAAACTGTTCGCACAGGCGACCGGGCATTTCCTGATGCCCGCGCGCAAGGATGGCTGACGTCGGCGCTATCACCCATGGTCGGGTGCTGCGCACCGCAATCCCCATCGTGATTTCCAATGCCACAGTTCCGATCCTCGGGGCGGTGGATACGGGCGTTGTCGGACAGATGGGCGAGGCCGCGCCGATTGGCGCAGTGGGGATCGGGGCCGTTATCCTGACTGGGTTTTACTGGCTGTTCGGGTTCCTGCGCATGGGCACCACGGGGCTGACGTCCCAGGCACAAGGCGCGGGGCGGCATGGTGAAGTGGCGGCCATGCTCACGCGGGCCCTGATGCTGGGCAGCCTTGCCGGCGTGGCGATTGTCCTGTTGCAGGTGCCGCTTTATGCGCTGGCGTTCAAGCTTTCGCCTGCCAGTGCCGAGGTAGAGGGACTTGCACGGCAGTACCTGCAAATCCGAGTCTACAGCGCCCCGGCGGCCATCGCGCTTTACGGCGTGACGGGCTGGTTGATCGCCCTTGAGAGAACGCGCGCCGTTCTCGTGTTGCAGCTGTGGATGAACGGGCTCAACATCGTTCTGGACCTGTGGTTCGTTCTGGGGCTTGGCTGGGGCGTTCCGGGCGTCGCCTTTGCCACCTTCATTGCCGAATGGACGGGATTGGCGCTTGGGTTGTGGCTGTGTCGCAGCGCCTTTCGTCAGCCCGCCTGGCGCGATTGGGTGCGGGTGTTCGACAAGGCCCGCCTGCGCGAGGTCATGGCCGTCAACACGGATATCATGCTGCGCTCGTTGATGTTGCAGGCGATATTCATGTCTTTCCTGTTTCTCGGAGCGCGGTTCGGAGATGTGACACTTGCGGCCAATCAGGTGTTGCTTCAGTTCCTTGAGATCACGGCCTATGCGCTGGATGGGTTTGCCTTTGCGGCCGAGGCCATGGTGGGGCAGGCTCTGGGGGCATACAATCGCGGGGCGCTTCGGCAGGCGGCGATCAAGAGCAGCCTTTGGGGATTGATCGTGGTCTTGGGGCTGGCCGCGGCCTTTGCCTTGGCGGGCGGCGCGATCATCGACCTGATGGCAACCTCGCCCGAGGTGCGCAGTGAGGCGCGCAGCTATCTATGGTGGATGGTTCTGGCACCGCCGATTGGCATCGCGAGCTGGATGCTGGACGGGATTTTCATCGGGGCCACGCGCACACGCGACATGCGCAACATGATGGCAATTTCCCTGGTGGTTTATGTCGTGGCGGTGGCTGCGTTCATTCCCCTATTCGGAAATCACGGGCTTTGGCTGGCGCTGCTTGTATCCTTCGTGGCGCGCGGGGCGACGCTGGGGTGGAAATACCCAAAAGTAGAAGCAGCGGCCTCGCGTGCGTAAGCGGGGCCGCAGCGCAGATTAAAGGATGTCGAGCACGTTTTCGGGCGGGCGTCCCATGGCCGCTTTGCCATTGGCAAGCACAATTGGACGTTCGATCAGCTTGGGGCATTGCGCCATTGCCGCGATGAGCGCGTCGTCCTCATCAGTCCGCGAGAGGCCCATTTCCTGAAACACGGCTTCTCGCGGGCGCATCATTTCGATGGCTTTGACGCCGAGCAGATCGCGGACCGCGGTGATCTCTTCGACGCTTGGGGCATCTTCAAGATACTTGCGGATGGTGATGTCACCCTTGTCCTCGATCAGGGCCAGTGTCTGCCGCGATTTCGAGCAACGCGGATTGTGCCAGATGGTGATCACAGCCAGTTCTCCCGTTTCGTGCCGACGGCTTCGGCGACATTGCTGAAACCGTCTTGTTCAAGAAGCACATCAAGACCGCGCACGATGTCTTCGACCAGCGACAGACCGCCATAGACCAGCGCGGTATAGAGTTGCACGACAGAAGCGCCGGCGCAGATCTTGTCGTAGGCGTCCTGCGCGTTGCAGATGCCGCCGACACCGATCAGGGGCATCTGGCCGTCGGTCAGTTGCGACAGGCGGGCGAGAACGCGGGTGGACTTGGTGAAGAGCGGGGCGCCGGACAGGCCGCCCATCTCGTCACGGTGCTTGGACGCGAGGCCCTTGCGATCCAGCGTGGTGTTGGTGGTGATCACCGCATCGAGCCTGGATTCGACGGCCACTTCGGCAATCTCGGCGATTTCCGCGTCAGAGAGATCAGGCGCGATCTTGAGGAAGACGGGGATCGGCCGGTCCAGCGCATCGCGGGTTTCCATCACACCGGACAGCAGCGCCGAAAGGGCGGCCTTGCCCTGAAGATCGCGCAGTTTCTCGGTGTTGGGGGAGGACACGTTGACGGTGGCAAAGTCGAGGTGTGCGCCGCAGTGCGCCAGCACTTTGGCAAAATCGCTCGCACGGTCTTCGCTGTCCTTGTTGGCCCCGAGGTTGAGGCCGATCACCGCGTTCTTGGGGCGATTTGCCAGTCGCGCGGAAATGGCGTCCATGCCCTCGTTGTTAAAGCCGAACCGGTTGATGGCGGCGCGGTCTTCGGACAGGCGGAACAGGCGGGGCTTGGGGTTGCCGGGCTGCGGGCGCGGGGTGGCTGCGCCGACCTCGAAAAAGCCGAAACCGGCCTTGGCCAGACCATCGAGCGCAGTTGCGTTCTTGTCGAAACCTGCGGCCAGCCCCACGGGATTGGGCAGGTCGAGCCCGGCAAAGGTGGTTTTCAGGCGTGGTGAGGTCAGGGTGCCCGGCGCATGTGCCATCCCCATTTGCAGCGCCTTGATGGCAAAGCCGTGGGCGGCTTCGGGATCAATCTGGTGGAGGGCCTTGAGGCCGATATTTTCAAGCAGTTTCATATGCCAAGACCTGCGGGAAATTGATGGGTGCCATTCTCAAGGGGCAGGGGCTGGGCCCAGGCGACATCCGCCAGCTTGAGCGGGCGGTAAAGATGCGGGAAAAGTGCGCCGCCGCGGGAGGGTTCCCACTTGAGGTCTTCGCCCATGTCATCCGCTTCGAGGCCCAGAAGGAAAAGGTCATCCTCGCCAGCGAAATGCTTGGCGGCGGTTTCGGCAACCTGTTCGGCGGTCGAGAAATGGACAAAGCCATCGGCCACGTCCACGGGGGCGCCTACGGTCTCGCCGGCTGCGCGCAATTCCGCCCACTCGGGGGCGCGGAAGATCTTGAAAATAAGCATGGTCGTGACATGCCTTCATGCTGTCCCGAGGTCAAGGTTTGACAGGTGCCCGAAACCGAGTCACCGTTTGAGAGGAGCAACAAAAACGCGGGGAGCAACAAGATGTTTCACAGATTGATGGCCGGGGCGGCCACGCTGGCGATGACCGCCGGCATGGCCTGGGCCGATTACAAGATTACCATTCTGCATACGAACGACATTCACAGCCGGATTGAGTCGATCAACAAGTACGATTCGACCTGTAACGCGGAAGGCGAAGCCGAAGGGAAATGCTTTGGCGGCGTGGCCCGTATCAAAACCATGGTCGATGCCAAACGCGCCGAGCTTGCCGGACAGAACTATCTGGTGCTGGATGCCGGTGACCCTTTCCAGGGCTCGCTGTTCTATACGACCTATAAGGGCGCGGCAGAGGCCGAGTTCATGCAGGCCATTGGCTATGACGTCATGGCCGTAGGCAACCACGAGTTCGACGATGGCCCGGTGGGCCTTGAAAAGTTCATCGACGCGGTCTCTTTCCCGGTGATTTCGGGCAACCTTGATCTGTCCTCGGAACCTGCGCTGAAAGGCAAGGTGGGCAACCATGTGGTGCTTGAGGTCGGTGGCGAGAAGATCGGCATCATCTCGGTTCTGGCCACCGACACCGTTGATACCTCTTCGCCGGGGCCGAACGTGGTTTTTCAGGACGAGATCGAAAGCCTGAAGGGCGATGTCGCGGCACTTGAGGCGGAAGGCGTGAACAAGATCATCGCACTGACCCACGTCGGCCTGCCCAAAGATATGGATATTGCGGCCAACGTGCCGGGGATCGATCTGGTCGTGGGCGGACACTCGCATACGCTGTTGTCCAACACCAATGACCGCGCCAAGGGCGCTTATCCCGTCATGGTGGGCAACGTTCCGGTGGTACAGGCCTATGCCTATTCCAAGTACCTTGGCGAATTGGTCGTGACCTTTGATGACGCGGGCAACGTGACCGCGGCCAAGGGGGAGCCGATCCTGCTGGATGCCTCGGTGACGCCGGATGCGGCGATTGCCGCGCGTGTGGCCGAGATGGGCGCACCGATCGAGGAGATGAAAAAGCGCGTGGTCGCCGAAGCCAGCGCGGCGATTGAAGGTGCGCGTGAAACCTGCCGTGCGGTGGAATGCCCGATGGGGAACCTGGTGGCCGATGCCATGCTGGACCGCGTAAAGGATCAGGGAGTCCAGATCGCGATCCAGAACGGCGGTGGTCTGCGCGCGTCGATTGATGCGGGCGAAGTGACGATGGGCGAGGTCCTGACGGTTCTGCCGTTCCAGAACACGCTGTCGACTTTCCAGGTGTCCGGCCAGACCGTGATCGATGCGCTTGAAAACGGTGTCAGCCAGGTCGAGGACGGCAAGGGCCGCTTCCCGCAGGTGGCGGGGCTGAAGTTCACCTTCGACATGTCGGTAGCGCCGAACGAAGGACGGGTTTCGGATGTCATGGTGATGGAGAACGGGGCATGGGGGCCGATTGATCCGGCCAAGACCTACGGCCTTGTCTCGAACAACTATGTCCGCAACGGCGGTGACGGGTACAAGATGTTCCGCGATGCCACCAACGCCTATGACTACGGTCCGGATCTGGCGGATGTGACGGCCGAATTCCTGGCCAAGAGCGGGCCTTATGCGCCCTACACTGACGGGCGCATCACCCGAAAGTAACAGGCGACTTGACCTTGGACGCCCCCGCCGGAACACTGGCGGGGGTTTTCATTTGGAGGTGGCATGGACCATCCGCTGATTGATCTTATCAACGCCAAGATCGCCGAGGCCGAGGCAGAAGGTGCCTTCGACAATCTCGAAGGTGCCGGCAAGCCTTTGCCGCGCGAGGAAGACCCCGAAAACGCGATGTTGAACCGCCTCGTCAAAGAAGCGGGTGGTGTTCCCGAATTCGTATCCCTGTCGCGCGAACTGGCACGTCTGCGCGAAGAGCTGCTCGAAACAGGCGACCGGACGCTCCGCCAGGACATCATGAAAGAGATGTCGATGATGGAGGCGCGGATCGACCTGGCCCGCAAGCAATACCGCTAGTCGAGATCAGGCCAGAGGTCCGGATCAAGCGCCTCCACGAAGGGTTTGAGCGATTTCTCCAGTCGACGCCAGCCTCCGAGGGATTTGGTGTGCACGCCCTCGCGGACCTGCACAACCGAGGCGGTGCTGACGCGTGCCGTGTTGCGCTCTGGTGCCATCATAACTTCTGACCATTCCAGCCCGCAATAATCAGCCATTTTGCGGCTCGCTGCTTCAGGGTCTGAAACGATGTCAGCGTAGTTCAGGTTGAGAATACGATCACCCACCAATGCCTGCCAGTGCTTCATGTAGCCTTGGTAGAGGTTTGCCGAATGTGCCATGGCTTTCATGTCGAAGGTGAAATTCATCCAAGCAGACGTGAAGAACTCGCGCCACATTGACAGGGCGACATCGCGCGGGTCGCGTTCGATATGGATGATCGGGGCCTCCGGGAAGGCGCTGAGGATAAAACCGATGTATTGATAATTCGCGGGCATCTTGTCGACAAAGAAATTCCGGTCGCCCGCGAAAGATGGCAGCCCTTCGCGGTAGGTCCTGGCGAATTCCACGGCATCGAAGCTCGCTCTTCCCTGGAGGATCTCTTGTGCTATCTGGCCTGCCATCGGCTGCTCGCCGCAGGACACTACTTCGTCAGAGGCGGAGATCATCATTTCGGTAAGGGTTGTACCTGAACGAGGTTGGCCCAACACGAAAATCGGCCGGGGCGTCTCGGTGTCGCCTTCTTTCGGAAGAGGTTTGTCGAGGGGAAACATCTCGCGCGTCTTTTCAAGGTCCGAGGTTGCGCGAGCGAAATCATGAGGTCTTCGTTTGCTAACAAGCGCATTCGCCGTAGAAAGATAAGGGGCGGCCTTGTCATAAGATTTTTCCTTGAAAAGCAGGTTCCCCATAGCGAGGTTCAAATGGACCTGAAGATACGAGTTTTTGGGTATCTTGGAGATGGCGGTTTTGAGCGTTCCAAACAGCTGTTTGTTTTCGTCAATGGTCTGTGCTTGAACCAGCTCGGAATAGGCTTCTGCGTAGTAAGGATCCAACTCGAGTATCTTGCGATAGAGAGCGACGGCATCGTTCAGATTGCCCATCTTGGAATGCAGAGCGGCAAAACGGTGCAAGGCTGTAAGGTGCCTTGGATTCAGCTGCAGCGCCTTTTCTACGGCGGTCATTGCCTCGTCAAAGCGCTGAGCGTGAGACAGAGCGGCACTCATGTTGGAAAGCGGTTCGGGGTTTTGAGGATTTAGGCGGTGTGCCTCTTCAAAGGCCGCGATGGCATCTTCCATACGCTTGACGCCGATCAGCGATATACCGCGGATGTTGTGAGCGGTATCGTTTTCGGGATTTTCTGCAAGAGCCTTGTCGGCGGCTTCTATTGCGGCGGCATGTTCGTTGCAGCGCATGTGAGACAAGCCAAGCACTTGGTAGAGATCATGCTTTGTCTGACGTTTTGGCAGAAGCTTGGAGATCAGTTGTCGGGCTTGCGTATGTTGTCCTGCTTCGACCAGGGTCGAAATCAGATTGTTCTGAACATCTAAGTCAGTTGGTTGCTGCTTCAAAACCTTGGTGAATAGCGGAATCGCTTCTTTCAACTGACCGTTTTGGGCGAGTGCCATGGCATATAGATGCGTGAACTGCCATGCTCGCGGATTGGCTTTCTGTGCCGCCTTTGCTGCCTTCACCGCCGCGGGAAACTGCCGTTGGTTCAGGAGAGTCATAATTTTCTGGGCTTGGGCCTGCGGGGCGAGTGCCATGTGCTGTCTCGTACGGAAATGTCTTAGTCGGGTCAGATTTACCTGAACGCAACACGATTGCAAACGTGCTGCTGTTCCAGCCTCATTTTCTGGCATTCCAGCATCAGGTGGTTGCTTTTGCCCGCAGGAATGGGCGTTTACGAATAGATCAGTGGTTCAGTTTGCGATCTGATTTGTCAATCAAGATCCGGCCACAATTCATGGTCGAGAGCTTTGGTGAATGGAAGCAGGGCCCTTTCCATACGTTGCCAGCCACCTATGGATTTCGTGTGAACGCCGTGGCGGACCTGCACAACTGATGCGGTTTTGACCCTTGCCTTGTTTTGCTCAGGCGACATCATTTCCGGCGTCCATTCTACTTCGCAGAGATCAGCTATCTTACGGCTACTCCCTTCAATATCTGTAACGATATCAGAATAGTCCAACGTCAGCATTCGATTGCCTGCGATGGATTTCCAATGGTTCATGTATTTCCGATAGATATTTGCCGTGCGTGCCATTGCCTCTAGGTTTGACGTGTAGTCCATATCCCCAGCCGGGAAATGCGAGCGCCACATTGACAATGCAACATCGCGGGGGTCGCGTTCTACATGAATTATCGGTGCGTTTGGGAATGCGGACAGCAGAAAGCCAACATACCTGTAATTGCTTGGCATCTTGTCGACAAAGTACTCTGCTCCTGAAGGTAGAGCTGGCAAGCTGCTTCTGTACGAATGGGAAAAGGTTTTTGGGTCGAACTCTTCCTGATTTTTTAAGAGCTCGATCAACAGTTGGTTCGCGAAGGGCAATTCACCGCATGAAGCCACATCCGACCGAGAAGAAACCATCATTTCAACCAATGTCGTCCCTGAGCGCGGCTGTCCTATAATAAAAATTGGGCAAGGGGATTGGGTGTCCCCTGCTGTTGACAGCGTGCCGTCCTTCGGAAACCTATCCTTGATTGCCTCTAGCTGGCGTTGGGCATTTCGTGTGTCCACGTCCCGCGTTTTAAATGCCAGCTCATTGGAGACAGCCAGCGCTGCAGACGCCCCTTCAAAGTCACCCTTTTGAAAAAGGCAATTTCCCAGGGCCAAGTTGAGGTGGATTTGATTTTCGGACTTTCGAGGTGTTTTCGTAATAGCGTATCTGATGGCAGGCTCGAGTCGCAGGTTGTCTTCTTTTGATTGCGTCTGAACCAACTCCGACCATGCTTCCGCGTGAAGAGGGTCGATTTCAAGTAGACGCTTGAACACCCCAACTGCGTCTTCAATACGCCCATGTTCGTTCAGCAGGACCGCGTTGTTGAACAAGGCAATTCGGTGATTGGGATCAAGTTCCAGAGCCATCCTACAGGCTTCAAACGCCTCTTCCGGTTTGCCAAGCTCCGCTAACGGCAGGCTCATGTTGGCCAGTGGATCTGGATCGCGCGGTTTGATTTCATGGGATTTTCGAAAATCCACCACCGCTTCCGCGTGATACCCTAGGCTTTTTCGTGAAATACCACGCAGGTTGAATGCCAGCGCATTGCTAGCATTGACAGCGATGGCCTTTGTCGCTGCGTCTATAGATTCTGCGTGCTCATTGCAGCGCATGTGAGAGACGGCAAGTAGCTGCCATAGCCGATCAGAGGAAGGTCTCTTAACAACAAGTTTCGAAATCAACTCTCGAGCTTTGGTGTGCTGATCGGATTCGACGAGCGATTGGATTAGGTTTTCTTGAATGCCCGGGTCGCCCGGACTCAGCTTGAGTGCCTTGGCAAAGAATTGAACTGCCGCACGCGGATCGCCGCTTTGTGCCGCGATTGTTGCGGCCATGTTTGGAAATTGGGGGGCTTTAGGAAAGGCTTTCATTGCGGTCTTGGCCGCTTTGGCCGCGGCGCCAAGTTGACCGGAGTTCAATAGCGATACGATTTTTTGCGTATGCTGGTTTTGGGAGGCGGCCATTGGATTCCTTACTTTTCGGGGGCCTATCGTGTAGGACGAATGAATGGTGGCAACAAAGGTTATGACAGGGTGTAGCCATGTGCGGAAGATTTGCAATCACCTTACCCAATGACGCGATGGCGCAGCTGTTTTCGGCGGCTCCGGCCAATGATCTGCCCGATGTTCCCAATTACAACGTATGCCCAACCACACAGGTTCACGTTGTGATGGGCAACGAGGCCGGGCGCAGGCTGGTGGCGATGCGTTGGGGGTTTGTGCCGCATTGGTACAAAAAGCCTGACGATGGCCCGCTGCTGATCAACGCCCGTGCCGAGACACTTGCCGAGAAACCCGCCTTTCGCGCGGCCTGCCGTACGCGACGGTGTCTTATTCCCGTGAGCGGGTTTTATGAATGGACCAAGGATGATGAGGGCGTGCGCTGGCCGTGGTACATTCAAGGGGAAGGGCCATTGGCGCTTGCCGGGGTCTGGCAGCATTGGGAAATGGGGGACATATCGTTTGATACCTGCGCGATTGTCACCACGGGCGCCAACAAGCCGATGTCGACGGTTCACCATCGGATGCCGGTGATCGTGGACTGCGAGGATTGGGGGCTTTGGCTTGGCGAAGAAGGTCACGGCGCCGCGCGGCTGATGGTGTCGGCAGAAGATGATCTGTTGCACTTCCATCAGGTGGACCGGGCGGTGAATTCGAACCGCGCGAGTGGGCCGGAGTTGATCGAGCCAATCTGATTATCAAATATTCCAAGGGGATGTTTCAGCAGCGATCTCCCGCCATTGCCGTTGGACCTCTGTCGCGAGAGGGGGCAGAATAAGACGACCTCCGACAACCGGGAACCACCATGACCACCTATTATGCGCCCAAGGGCGGGTTGCCGCCCCAGACCCAGTTGCTGACTGATCGTGCCATGTTCACCGAGGCCTATGCGGTCATCCCGAAAGGGACGATGAGCGATATCGTGACGTCGCTGTTGCCGTTTTGGGACAAGGCGCGGTTCTGGGTGTTGGCGCGGCCATTGTCGGGGTTTGCCGAGACCTTTTCGCAGTACATCGGCGAGGTGTTGCCGGGTGGCGGGAGCGAGAGGCCCGAAACCGATCCCCGTGCGCAGACGGTTCTCTTCGTGGTGGAAGGGAAGATGGTTCTGAAGCTTGAGGGCACGCGCCACGAAATGGGCGAGGGGGGCTATGCCTATATCCCGCCCGGAGCTGTTTGGACGCTGGGCAACGAGAGCGATACGCCGGTGCGGTTTCACTGGGTCCGCAAGGCATATGAGGCCGTAGAAGGGTTGGATGCGCCAGAGGCCTTTGTCACGAACGAAAAGGACGTTGCGCCGACGCCGATGCCTGACACCGAGGGAAAATGGGCCACGACGCGGTTCGTGGAGTCCGAGGACCTGCGCCATGACATGCACGTCAATATCGTGACCTTTGAACCCGGCGCGGTGATCCCCTTTGCCGAGACGCACGTCATGGAACACGGGCTTTATGTTCTTGAAGGCAAGGCGGTGTATCGGCTCAATCAGGATTGGGTCGAGGTAGAGGCCGGGGATTTCATGTGGCTGCGCGCCTTTTGTCCGCAGGCCTGTTATGCGGGTGGCCCGGGACGGTTCCGTTACCTGCTTTACAAGGACGTGAACCGGCACATGACGCTGGGCTGAGCCCATCGAATTGCGCATTTCCGGGTGATTTCGCCGTAAATCACCTGCCTCCTTGATGCGATGTATCACAAAAATGCGCTGGTCTTTCGGCGGCAAACACGCTGAAAACAGGCCAACCGGAGGAGGCGCACATGAGTGACCGCAAGATTCGCATCTTTCTCAACGGCTTTGGCCGCATTGGTCGGACGCTGCTGCGCATTCTTGCGCAGGGTCGGCACGAAGATATCGAGATCGTCGGGATCAATGACATCGAGCCGCTTGAGACCTGCGCCTACCTATTCGAATACGACAGCGTGTTCGGTACCTTCCGGGGATCGGTGGAAACCGGCGAGGAAGCAATCATCATCAACGGCCAGAGGTTTCCCTTTCACGGGGTGACCGATCTGCGTGAGCTGGATTTGTCTTCTGTAGACGTGGTTCTGGAATGTACGGGCATGGCCGGAACACGTGCGGTGGCCGAACGGGGGCTTGAGGCGGGGGCAGGGTCTGTCCTGATCTCGGGGCCTTCCGACCAGGCGGATATCACCCTGGTCATGGGCGCGAACGAGGACGAGATGGGCGATCATAGGATTATCTCGAACGCCTCGTGCACGACCAACGCGTTGGCGCCGTTGTTGAAGGTCCTGGATGCGGAATACGGGTTGATCTCGGGGCATATGACCACGGTGCATTGTTACACCGGCAGCCAGCCGACGGTGGACAAGCCGCGCGGTGACCTTGCGCGCAGTCGAGCAGCGGCTTTGTCTATGGTGCCAACAACGACCAGTGCGGGGCGCTTGATTGACAAGGTTCTGCCGAACCTCGCGGGGCGGGTCTTGGCGCGGGCGATCCGGGTGCCGACGGCAAGTGTGTCTGCGATCGACCTGACGATTCAGACGGATGCGGCGACTTCGGTGGAGGCGGTCAATGCCCTGCTGAAAGCCGAAGCGGCCAAGGCGCACCTGCTGGGCTGGACGGAAAAGCCGCTGGTCTCGACCGATCTGCGATCGCGGCCAGAGTCGCTGATCCTTTCGGGGCGCGAGACATCGGTTTCGGTTGGCGGGTTGCTGCGGGTCTTTGGCTGGTACGACAACGAGTGGGGCTTTTCCGAGCGGATGCTCGATATGGCCCGCCTGATGGGGCGTCGCTAGAGCGGCCAGAACAGCAGGATCGACGGCACGGATACGGCAACCACAAGGATTTCCAACGGCAGCCCCATGCGCCAGTAATCACCGAAGTGATAGCCGCCGGGGCCAAGGATCAGCGTGTTGTTCTTGTGCCCGATCGGGGTCAGGAAGGCGGAAGAGGCTGCGACGGCCACGGCCATCAGGAAGGGATCTGGCGAGACGCCGAGGGTGTGGGCCATCTGGATGCCGACAGGGGCTGCAACGATGGTTGTTGCGGTGTTGTTCAAGACATCCGAAAGCGTCATCGTGACCAGCATCAAGACAGTGAGCACCGCCCAACCGGGCAGGCCTTCGGTCAGTCCGATCAGCGAATTGGCAATCAGCGCGGTTCCGCCGGCATCTTCGAGAGCCGCGCCCAGCGGGATCATGGACCCCAGGAGAACCACGACGGGCCATTCGATGTGATCGTAGATTTCCGAAATCGGCACGATCTTGGTGAGGACATAGGCAATCACCACGAGGCCAAGGGCGATGGGCAGGTAAAGCAGCCCAACAGAGGCCGCGAGGACGGCGGCGGTGAACAGTCCGATGGCCAGCCAGACCTTGGTGTTGTCGGTGACGACAAGGCCGCGATCTGCCAGAGGCAGGCAGCCAAGCCAGTCGGTGACGTCCGGTCCACGGTCCTTGGGGACCAGCAGGAGGAGGATATCACCCGGTTTGACCACCGTGCGGCGGATGTGTTCGGTGATGCGACGGCCCTCGCGGGAAATGCCCATGAGAACGGAACCCTGCCGCCATGCAAGGCCAAGAGCCTGCGCGGTCTTGCCTGCGATGCGCGCGGTTTCCGGTACCACGACTTCGATCATGTCGAGACCTTCGCCAGCCGCCTTGAGGTGTTCTTCGCGTTTTTCGTCAGAGAAGTTGAGGGACAGGGACGCGCGGAATTCGTCGAGGGCATCCGGCGTTGCCTCGAGGATCAGAGTGTCGCCTGCGTGCAGGCGCGCATTACGGGACGAGCCGTAGCGGCGTTTGCCATCGCGGATCAGGCCAAGGAGGGCCACATCGGCTTCGTCGGCCTGCGTTTGCAACTCCCCCAGACGCTGACCGATCAGCTTGCTTTCTGACGGCACGGTCAGTTCGGCGAGGTATTGGCCGAGGTCAGAGACGGATTTGCCCGCATCTTCCCGAGAGGGGATCAGGCGCCAGCCGATCAGGGCAACAAAGACGAGCCCCGCAATGGCGGTGAGGCCACCGACAGGAGCGAAATCGAACATTTTGTAGGGTTCGCCAAGGGCCTCTTCGCGGATCGATGCGATAATGATGTTGGGCGGAGTGCCGATCAGCGTCGCCATGCCGCCGAGGATGGTGGCAAAGGACAGCGGCATCAACGACAGAGCGGGGCTGCGGCCGGCCTTGCGCGCGGTCTGGATGTCGACGGGCATCAGGAGGGCAAGGGCCGCGACGTTGTTCATGAAGGCGGAAAGGACGGCGCCCACACCCCCCATCAGCGCGATGTGACTGCCGAGGCCACGGGCGCTGTCGACGAGTGTGCGGGTGATGAGCAGGACAGCGCCGGAGCGCATGAGGCCTGCCGAGACCACGAGGACCAGTGCCACGACGATGGTGGCGGGATGGCCAAAGCCTGCGAAGGCGTCATCAACCTTGACGACGCCGGTCACCACGCCAACCATCAGCGCGGCGAAGGCCACGAGATCATAGCGGAAGCGTCCCCAGAGCAGCAGGGCAAAGACGGCTCCGAAAAGAGAAAACAGGATGATCTGGTCAGTGGTCATGCGGCACCTTTTACGCGTTGTCCCTACCCAAACGCAGGGCGCGCAGGATGGCAAGCGGGCTTGGTAAGCGAAAATTCCCCGCTGTCGGCGGGAAAAGCCCCCAAAAGTGCATGGATTAAGAGGCGTGCTCAACTTGCAGGCCCCTGTGGCGTTGGGCTATATGAAGCGAAATTCAGGTAACAGAACAGGGCACGCACACATGGCCGGCCATAGTAAATGGGCAAACATTCAGCACCGCAAGGGACGTCAGGACGCCGCGCGGTCGAAACTGTTTTCGAAGCTGTCGAAGGAAATCACCGTCGCAGCGAAGATGGGCGACCCTGATCCCGACAAGAACCCGCGGTTGCGGTTGGCGGTGAAGGAGGCGAAGTCGCAGTCGGTTCCCAAGGACGTGATCGAGCGGGCCATTAAGAAATCGACGGCGGGTGAAGGCGACGATTACGAGGAAATCCGTTACGAGGGCTATGGCCCGAACGGTGTTGCCGTGATCGTGGAAGCGATGACCGACAACCGCAACCGGACCGCTTCGACCGTACGTTCGACCTTTTCCAAGAACGGCGGCAACCTTGGCGAGACGGGCTCGGTCGGGTTCATGTTCGAGCGTAAGGGCGAAGTGACCTATCCGGCGAGTGCCGGGGATGCGGATGCGATTTTCGAAGCGGCCATCGAGGCGGGCGCAGAAGATGTGGAAAGCTCGGAAGACGGCCACATCATCTGGTGCGAGGACACCGACCTGAACGACGTATCCAACGCGCTTGAAGAGGCGCTGGGTGAATCGGATTCGACCAAGCTAGTCTGGAAGCCGACCACCACCACCGAGATGGACCTGGAAGGCATGCAGAAGCTGATGAAGCTGATTGATGCCCTGGAGGATGACGACGACGTTCAGCGTGTGACCGCGAACTTCGAAGCGTCCGACGAGGTCATGGATCAGCTCTAAGCCGCTTACCAACCCGTTAGGAATGGTTAAGACCGGTGCGCCAAGGCGCGCCGGTTTTTTCTTGGGAAACCCTCGAAAACCAACGTCGGTATTGCGTCGGTATTACGGCTGTATTGCGGAGGTGCCGGTTCAGGCGGGGATCGGGGGCAGGGCCTTGCGGGCGGCCATTTTCACGGCGCGGGTCAGCGGTTCGACCGCGTCGCGCAGAAGGCGTGTCGATTGCCAGTAGAGCGGCGTGTTCAGCGGGGTGTCCGGCAGAAGCGGGACAAGGCGACCTTGGGCGATGTGATCCCGTACGAGGAGTTCAGGGTTCATGCCCCAGCCAAGCCCAAGACAGGCGGCATCAACGAAGCCTTGAGAGGAGGGCAGGCGGTGACTGGGCGGTGTGACCTTGTTGCCGAGGTGCTTTTGCATCCACTGTGCCTGAAGCGCGTCTTTTTGATCGAAGCGCAGCATTGGCGCGTGTTGCACCGCGTCAGACGTGACGCCATTGGCAAAGTGGCGCGCGAAGAAGGCAGGGCTACAGGTCGCGATATAGGCGAGATTGCCCAGCGGGGTGCTATCACAGCCCGCGACTGGCCGGGCATTGGCGGTGATCGCGCCGACGACCTCGCCTTTTCGAAGCCAGTCGGCGGAGAAATCCTGATCGTCGACCAGAAGATCGAAGAGAAGACCGGGGACAGAGGCCAGAGCAGGCAGGAACCATGTGGCGAGGCTGTCGGCGTTGACCGCGATGCGCAGGGGGGTGTCGCTGCCGGGGGTCAGTGCACCGAGATCGCTTTTCAGTTGGCCCTCAAGCAGGCCGACATGATCCATATGGGCGGCAAGGCGACGGCCCGCATCCGTGCCTGTGCAGGGCTGGCCCCGATGCACCAGAAGGGCCCCGGCCTGATCCTCGAGGGCCTTTAAGCGTTGCGAGACCGCAGATTGCGTGATGCCCAGTTCGGCGGCTGCGGCTTCGAAGGAGCCGGTGCGCAGAATGGCGGACAATGCGCGAAGCTGGCCATAGTCTAGGTGCATTAGATTTCCTAATGTCAGGTCAATCACTTTAATTTGTGTAATTCAGAGGGGCCGCGTACTCAAGCCGGGACTGGACAAAGGAGACGGCCATGATGCAGGCGGCAATGGCAGGATTTGCACTCGGATTTTCACTTATCCTCGCCATCGGGGCACAGAATGCTTTTGTGCTGCGGCAGGGGCTGCGCGGGGAATACGTGCTGCCGCTGGTGATGACCTGCGCGGTCTCAGACGCGATCCTGATTGCCGCCGGTGTGGCCGGGTTCGGCATCATCGTCGAACAGATGCCCACGGCAGTGGAGTTTGCGCGATGGGGCGGGGCGCTATTTCTGATCGTCTATGGCGCGATGAGTCTGCGGGCGGCGATGAAGGGGGGCGAGGCGCTGGAGGAAGAGGGGCGCAATGCGTCGAGCCTCTGGGCGGCGGTTTCGACCTGCCTTGTGCTGACTTGGGCAAATCCGCATGTCTATCTGGATACGGTTGTGTTGCTGGGCGGGATTTCATCGCAATACAGCCCGGCCTGGGGCTTTGGTGTCGGGGCGGTCGTGTCGAGTTTCGTGTTCTTCTTCTCGCTGGGCTTTGGGGCCCGTCTGTTGCGGCCGCTGTTTGTCAGCCCGCGGGCCTGGCAGGTGCTGGACGTGGTTGTCGGGCTGACCATGTGGGCGATTGCGGCCAAGCTGATCCTGGGGTGAGGTGCACAAGCCCTGTGCACGGGTGTGCATTGGCGGGGGACGGTATCGCCCTAGGTTGATCAGCATAGCCGCAACGCGAGGAGGCGCAGATGAGCTGGAACCCCTGTATCGACCCCGACCATGTCACGCCCGCACAGCTTGACGATATTGAAACGGTGATTTTGCCCCGTGCCAGTGACCTTGGCGATTTCGAGGTGCGCCGCGCCTTGCCTGCGCCGGGGCGGCGGATGGTGGGCCCCTTCATCTTTTTTGACGAGATGGGACCGGCAGAGTTTGTCACCGGGCAGGGCATCGACGTGCGCCCGCATCCTCATATCGGGCTGGGAACGGTGACCTATCTCTATGATGGCGAGTTCGAGCACCGCGACAGCACGGGCGCGCATCAGATGATCCGCCCGGGCGAGGTGAACTGGATGATGGCCGGGCAGGGGGTGACCCATTCCGAACGCACCAGTGAAGAGACGCGCAGAGGGGCAAGCAACCTGTTCGGCATCCAGACCTGGATCGCCATACCCGAGAAACACGAGGATGATGCGCCGTTTTTCGAGCATCATGGTGCCGGGGCGTTGCCGTTTCTTGAGGCAGAGGGCAAAAGCGTGCGGCTGATCCTTGGATCGGCTTGGGGCGAGGCTGCGCCGGCAACGATGTTGTCGGAAACATTTTATGCCGATGTCGTGCTTGAGGCGGGGGCAAAACTGCCTTTGCCGGTCGAGCATGAGGAACGCGGGCTTTACATCACGCAAGGGTCGGTCGAGATCGCGGGAGACGTGTTCGAGGCGGGGCGCATGATGGTGTTCCGCCCCGGTGATGCCATCACCGTTCAGGCCGGTCCGCAGGGTGCGCGCCTGATGGCGCTGGGCGGGGCGGCGATGAACGGGCAGCGCCATATCTGGTGGAACTTCGTGGCCTCATCGCGCGAACGCATCGAAGAGGCCAAGGCGGCCTGGGCGGCTGGTGACTGGACCAACGGCAGGTTCCAACTGCCTGCGGGGGATGATCAGGAGTTTATTCCACTTCCTTAACGTGTTTCCGATCTCGACATTCCCCGGCCAACGGGTGTTAATGCCGGCATGAGCGAGACAACAACTTCACGACCCCTGATGGGGGTGTTCTGGATGCTGGTGACGGGGGCCTGTTTTGTGGCCGTCACGGCGCTGGTGAAATACCTCGGGCCGCGGGTGCCTGCGGCTGAGGCGGCCTTTCTGCGTTATCTGCTGGGGCTGGTGTTTCTCTTGCCGATGGTGCGCCCGATGCTGCGGGCGGGGCTGACCAAGCGGCAGCTGGGTCTGTTCGGGACGCGGGGCGTGGTGCATACCGCCGGGGTTGTCTGCTGGTTCTACGCAATGACACAGATCCCGATCGCCGAGGTGACGGCGATGAACTATCTCTCGCCGGTCTATGTGACCATCGGGGCGGCACTGTTCCTTGGGGAAACGCTGGCGGCGCGCCGCATTCTGGCGGTTGTCGTGGCCCTGATCGGGGCGGTGATCATCCTGCGGCCCGGATTTCGCGAGGTGAACAGTGGCCACATCGCGATGCTGTTCACGGCGGTGCTTTTTGCAGCCGGGTATCTGATTGCCAAGATCATGAGCGAAGAAGTGAGCCCGTCCGTGGTGGTGGGCATGTTGTCGGTGACGGTGACGATCGGGCTGGCGCCGCTTGCGGCCTCGGTCTGGGTGACGCCGACGCTCTGGGATTTGCTGATCCTGTTCGGGGTGGCCAGTTTCGCGACCGCCGGACACTATGCGATGACACTGGCCTTTGCCGCGGCGCCGGTGACGGTGACCCAACCGGTGACCTTTCTGCAATTGGTCTGGGCGGTGCTGCTGGGGTGGCTGGTGTTCAATGAAAGCGTGGACGTCTGGGTTGTGACGGGGGGCCTTATCATCATCGGGTCGATCAGCTTCATAACCTGGCGCGAAGCGGTGCTGAAGCGGCGGCAGGTCACGCCGACGGACACGGCGACGAAGGTTTAGAGTCCGCGCCGCCATCGATATCTATTGCTAGGGTGTCAACGCAACGCCGTCGACGGTGATCCGGTGCATCAGGCGGCGGAAGCCGTGGTAGTCGTTGATGGCCTTGTGCCAGGTAGCGCGGTTGTCCCACATGGTGATGTCACCGGCCTGCCAGCGGACGCGGCATTGGAATTCGGGTTGTTTGCAGTGGTCGTAGAGCATGGCGAGGATGGCGTCGGACTCGTCTGGTGTCAGGTCCTCGATGTGGGTGGTGAACACGGGATTCACGAACAGCCCGCGCCGGCCGCTCATGGGATGGGTGATAACCACCGGATGCCTTGCGTCCTGCGTGGCGGCCTCGGCGTTGCCAAGCCGCCCGCTTTTCGCGGCCTCGCTGTCTTGAACGCTGGCGCCAAAGACGTGGCGCGAGGAGTGGATGGCGTGGAGGTCATCCAGAAAGCCGCGCATCGTGGGCGACAGGGCGTCGTAGGCCGCGCCCATCGAGACAAATAGCGTATCGCCCCCGAAGGGCGGCATTTCGATGGCGTGCAGGATGGAGCCCATTGCCGGAACCTGATCGTAGGAATGATCGGTGTGCCAGCCTTCGCCCACGGCCTCTTTCTGGTCCTTTTCCTTGAGGACCATGGCGATCTCGGGGTGGCTTTCTACCGGTTTGAAGAACCTGTTGACGTTGATTGGGCCAAAGCGACGGGCAAAGGCGAGGTGGTCGTCGGGGCTGGCGATCTGATCTCGCAGCACGATCACCGAGTAGGTGGCAAAGGCCTCGTGAATGGCGTCGAAATCCTCAGCATTTCGAATGTCTGCCCCATGGATTTCCGCGCCCAATCCGCCGGTCAGTGGCCTGATGTCCATTTGCTTCCTCCCGTTCCTACGTTGTCAGGTATAGGGGATTGCTGAAGATCGGAAAAACTGAATTAATTGACCTAAAGGAAAGGTTTTTCTGATGAATGGGTTCACGCTGCGCCAGTTGGCACTTTTGGTGGAAACCGCCCGCAGCGGCGGGATCGCCCCGGCGGCGCGGATTTTGAATGTCTCTCCGGCGGCGATCTCATCAGCCATCGACAAATTCGAAGAGACCACCGGCCTGATCCTGTTCGACAGGTTTCCCGCGCGCGGGATGCGTCTGACACGCGCAGGGCAGGACTTCATCGTCGAGGCCGAAGCCCTGCTGACGCGTGCAGATGCGCTGGGCCGGCGAATATCTGATCTTGTCGAAGGCACAAGCGGGACCATTCACATCGGTACCCATTATGGCATTGCCCACAAGATCGTATTGCCTGCCGTGCTTGCCTTTCGGGAAAGCCATCCCGGTGTGCGGATCGAGGTTGTCGAAGACGATTATCCAAGCCTTTTAACGGCGCTCGATGCCGGGGATGTCGACGCGCTGGTGGTGTTCGATCAAGGATTTGATGAGGCTAGGCACGCGGTTGCCCCGCTTGCGGACTTGCCGACGCTTGTTCTTTTGTCGGCGGCACACCCGCTGGCGCAGGATGATCGTGTTCCGTTGGAGGCCCTGTCCGGCCTGCCTTATATCGCGGTGTCCCGTGCCGGGCCGGGGCCGAGTTACCTTAGCCTGTTGCAGGCGGCGGGGCTTGATCCCGAGGTGCCCTTTACCTCGCAGTCGCGCGAATTGGTGCAGGCCTATGTGGGCAAGGGGCTGGGATACACTTTGGTTGGTTTTCCGCCGGACAGGAACCTGACCATCGAGGGCGACGCTGTGGTTGCGCGCCCGCTTGATAGGGACATTGGCCGGTTCAGGGTGGTGATTGCGCAGGCGCGGGCCGTGAACGGAAGCGCTTTACTTGATGCTTTTCTGGATGCGTGTCGGGCGCAGGTGGCCTGATAACGCGCAGGACGCCTCTCGATTTTTGAATGTTTATTTTGATTGACTCGTCAATCAATAAAAAATTAACGTCCCCTTCAACACAGTTGGGAGGGGTTCGATGCCCAAGGTCGGGATGGAACCAAAACGACGCCGCGCCCTTGTGGATGCGGCCATCGCCGAGATCGGGGACGCGCGGTCGCTTGACGTAACCGTGGCGCAGATCGCGCGGCGGGCTGGTATGTCGAGCGGGCTTGCGCACCACTATTTTGGAGGCAAGGAGCAGATGATGCTGGCGGCCATGCGCCACATCCTGACGGTCTATGCCGGGAAAGTGCGTGACGGGTTGCGTGGGAAGTGCAATCCGCGAGAGCGGCTGGAGGCCTTGATCCGGGCCAACTTTGAAGACCACGTTTTTGATCGCAGCAAGACAAGCGCCTGGCTGAGCTTTTACGGCATGGCGCAGGGCAATCGACAGGCGGCGCAGCTGATGCGGATGTACCAGTCGCGCCTGCGGTCGAACCTTTTGTATGACCTGCGCGCCCTGACGGACCGCCCAGAAGAGGTGGCGACCGCCATCGGGGCGATGATCGACGGGGTTTACCTGCGGGCGGCGCTGAAAGGCGCGGGGCCGGACCCGAAAGCGCCGGAAACGGTATTGATGACGTTGGACGCATTGCTGGGAGAGGCGAGATGAGCAAACCCAATATCCTGATCTTCATGGTGGATCAGCTGAGCGGGACCCTGTTTCCCGATGGCCCCGCCGACTGGCTGCATGCGCCGAACCTCAAGAAGCTGGCAGCACGGTCGACCCGGTTCGAGAAAGCCTATTGCGCGTCGCCGTTGTGTGCGCCGTCGCGGGCGAGCTATATGACAGGGTTGTTGCCGTCCAATACGGGCGTCTATGACAATGCCGCCGAGTTTGCGCCGGACTTGCCGACATACGCCCACCATTTGCGCCGGGCGGGGTATCAGACAAGCCTGTGTGGCAAGATGCACTTTGTCGGGCCGGACCAGATGCACGGGTTCGAGGAGCGGCTGACCACGGATATCTACCCGTCTGACTATGGCTGGACGCCGGATTATCGCAAGCCGGGCGAGCGGATCGACTGGTGGTATCACAACATGGGGTCGGTGACGGGGGCCGGGGTGGCCGAGATCACCAACCAGATGGAGTATGACGACGAGGTGGCCTATAACGCCACGCGCAAGGTCTATGATCTCGCGCGGGGGCATGATGCGCGGCCCTGGTGTCTGACGGTTTCGTTTACCCATCCGCATGATCCTTATGTGGCGCGCAAGAAGTACTGGGACCTGTACGAGGATTGCGAACACCTGCTGCCGGAGGTCGGGGACCTTGGCTATGACGCGCAGGATGCCCATTCCAAGCGGATTTTCGATGCCAATGATTGGCAGAGTTTCGATATCAGCGAAGAGGATATCAAACGGTCGCGGCGGGCCTATTTTGCCAATATCTCCTATCTGGACGACAAGATTGGCGAGGTTCTGGAGGCGCTGGAGAGCACGCGGCAGGAGGCGGTGATCCTGTTCCTGTCAGATCACGGCGACATGCTTGGCGAACGCGGGCTCTGGTTCAAGATGACCTTCTTTGACGGATCTTCGCGGGTGCCGCTCATGGTGTCGGCGCCGGATATGGAACCGGGAAAGGTTGCGGCGCCGGTGAGCCTGTTGGACATCTGCCCGACGCTTTGCGATCTCGCGGGGATGGACATGACAGAGATCATGCCTTGGACGGATGGCGAGAGCCTGGTGCATCTGGGGCAGGGGGGAGAGCGCACGGCGCCGGTGATGATGGAATATGCGGCCGAGTCCTCTTATGCGCCGCTGGTGTCGCTGCGCTATGGCAAGTGGAAGTTCAACCGCTGTGCGCTGGATCCCGATCAGCTTTATGACATGGAGGCCGATCCGCACGAGTTGACCAATCTGGCTGAGGTGGCAGAGCACCAGGGCACTCTGCAAAGCCTGCAGGCGAAATGCGAGGCACGGTGGGATCTCGGGGCGTTCGATGCGGAGATCCGCGCCAGCCAGGCGCGGCGGTGGGTTGTCTACGAGGCGCTGCGGCAGGGCGGATATACGCCGTGGGATTTCCAGCCCAAGAAGGACGCGACCCAGAGGTACATGCGCAACCACATGGACCTGAACGTCGTGGAGGAAAACCAGAGATACCCGCGTGGCGAATAGCCACAAGTAAAATGGAAGGGTCAGCGCGGAGGCCGTGCTGATCGTCCCCTGTATGTGTGAGTGCCGGTGAGATGGCATTGGGAGAGTAACCAAGTTCCAAGAACAGGGAGTAAGTAATGTCTATCGAACCACCGGTAACAGAGTTGCCGATCAAGACAGCGGAGAAGGGGTTTTACTCCGGCTTTAGCGTCGATGTCACCGTGACCTCCAAACTGGCAGTGGGTGGCCTTGTCATCTGGGCCGTTGCCTTTCCGGAGCAGGCAGGAACCGTTCTTGCCGGTTTCAACAAATTCATTCTGGCGAACTTTGCCAGCTGGTACATCTACGTGATGGCGTCTTTCGTCCTGGTGTGCCTCGGGCTGGCGTTGTGGCCCGCCGCGGGGCGCCTACGTTTGGGACATGACGGGGACCGGCCCGAGTTTTCGAACTTCTCTTGGTTCTCCATGATGTTTGGGGCGGGGATCGGGGTCGGGATGCTGACCTGGGCGGTGGCCGAACCCGTGTATCACTTCAAGAACAACCCGGACGTGATCCAGGGCCTGGCCACGGGGAGCAGCGCGGATAACGTCATGAACGCCTACAAGTGGTCGTACCTGCACTGGGGATTCTCGGCCTGGGCATCCTATGCCATTGCAGGTCTGGCGCTGGCCTTTTTCTCGTATCGTCGCGGTCTGCCATTGACGATCCGGTCGTCGTTGACGCCGCTGTTCGGATCGCGCCTATCGGGGCCGCTGGGGCATGTTGTCGACATCGTCGCAGTGATCGCAACCATTCTGGGCGTGGCACAGACCCTCGGGTTCGGCGTCGAGCAGTTTGTTGCCGGCATGAGCCGCATCGGGATCGGCGGCTGGCTTCTGAACGAGGCGGGGACCGCTTCGACCACCGGGATCATTTTTGCCCTGCTGATCATCATGGGGGCTTCGACCCTGTCGGCGCTTTCGGGTGTTGGCAAGGGGATCAAGTGGCTGTCGAACCTGAACATGGGGCTTTCGATTTTCCTTCTGGGCTTCCTGATGCTGTTTGGCTCGACGTGGTTCGGTATTACCGCGCTGTTCCAGGGCACCTATGAGTACGTGCTGGCGCTGCCCGGTATGCTGTTCGATGTGTTCCGCGGCGATGGCACTGGCGGCGTTGCCGACAAGCTTGAGGGCTGGCAGGGCGGCTGGACCGTGTTCTACTGGGCATGGTGGGTGGCTTTTGCCCCCTTTGTTGGCCTGTTCCTCGCGCGTATTTCCCGAGGTCGCACGATCCGAGAGTTCGTTCTGGGAGCGATGATCGTTCCGGCCATCATGTGCTTTGTCTGGTTCTCGTTTGCGGGCGGCACGGCCATCCAAATGGAGATGTCGGGCGTTGCGAATGGTGCGATCTTCTCGGCCACGGACGGCGACAAGATTTTCGCAATGACGGGGCTGATCCTTGGGGATGTCCTTGGGTGGGGCATGGCAGTGATCATCGTGATCCTGTTGATGACCTACCTCGTGACATCGGCGGACTCGGCTGTCCTGATCGTGAACACCATCAATGCCGCCGGGGACGAAGGTCCGAAGGCGCGGCCTCACATCATCTTCTGGGGCAGCGCACTGGGACTGGTCGTTGCGGCGCTTTTGCTGGTTGGCGGCCTCAAGGCGATCCAGACCGCGATGGTGATCGGTGCACTTCCGTTTTCACTTGTGATGGTCCTGATGTGCGTGGCGCTGATCAAGGCGATCTATCGCGACAGCAAGCGTGCGGCGCATGGCTTGCCGACGACAATGGCGGAGAATACGGACGCCTGAGCAAAATGCCAATTGCAAGTCGGCCGGTGCCCGCGCGGTGCCGGCCGTTCCTGTTCAGTGGTCGCCGTTCAGGAGCAGGCGGGCAACGCGCCGGGCTTCGGAACGGGCATAGGCCGGATCCAGCGGGGCCGCGGACTGCGCGGCTTCAAGCCAGACACCGTCCATGTAGCATTGCAACGCATCGCGCACCGTCTCGCGGCGGCAGTCTTCGACAAGCGAGCGCAACTCGGCGCGGAAATGCGAGGTCACACGGGCACGGTTGATTCTGTGCAGGCGGGCGAGGGGGGGGGAATAAGGGGCGTTTGCCCAGAACTGCATCCAGAAATTGCAGTGCTCGACCGTATAAAACCTGTCGTCAAAGTTGGCATCAAGCACGGCAATCAGGCGATCCTGCGGTGATTTTGCCTCTGCGTAGCGTTCGAGCATTGCGGTTTTCAGGAGCGACAGGAGCCGCCGCATGGTGGCCTCCATCAGTTTTTCCTTGGACCCGAAGTAGTAGTTGATCGAGGCGGCCGTTGCTCCGGCCTCGCGCGCGATTTCCGCCATTGTCACAACAGCATAACCACGCTGATGAACGGCTTTAAGGGTCGCCTGGATCAGCTCGTCGTGGCGGATGTCGCGGATTCTTCTTCTGCTCATGAAATTCAGTTTGAACGTTGGCGGATCATGTCGCAAGCGCGATTGTGAATGCGGAATTATTAAATGAGCGTTTAAAAAATTGCTTTGGAATTTCAAAAATTGCTGATAGCGTCCGCTTCCATCATCAATTGGGGTGCGGAGGATGCCCCGGAATGAGGGACCAAAAACAATGACTGCACTGATTTCATTCGGGATCCTGCTGGCGCTGGCGCTGGTGGTTTTCTGCGTGATCAAGTGGTGGAACGTTCGCAACATCGGACCGACACCCGTTCACCTTTTCACTTTCATCGCTATTCTGTTCACGTCCGGGCTGGACGTGGGCCTGATCATGTTCCCGCTGGCCTGGGACTTTCCGCTCTACGCGGATACGGCGGCGGAACCGGCTTATGCCTTTACCAACCCGCTGGCGCTTGAGTTCGGCTTCTGGGGCTTCCTGATCTGGGGCTTCTACTTCCTGACCACCTTCTATTTCTGCGTGATCGAACCGCGTGTGAAATTCTTCGAGATCCCGCTGGTCAAATGGATCAACAACATCGTCATCATCGGCACCTGTGCCTTCACCGGCGCCCTGTTCCTGATCTATCTGCCGTATTACGCGACCTTCATGGGTGACGGCGAGACCGTGATCCCGGCATTCTACGTGGTGACCTTCCTGGTGATCCTGTTCGCGGCCTTCTCGTCGACCGACATCAAGTATGTTCGCATCCTGTCGGTTGGCTCGACCGTCATGTTCGCGGCGCTGATCCTGGGCATGTGGGCTTATGCAGGCATGGGTTTGGGCGAGTTCTTTGGCACCGCATCGAACATTGGTGGCTATTTCTCGAATATCCACAAGTTCATCCTGCCGCTGACCGACTATCACGAGTTCTACCTGTTCTGGTGGTTCGCTTGGTCGATCATGATCGGACAGTTCACCTCGCGCTTTGTCGGCGGCCTGAAGACATGGCAGGTTCTGGCGGCACTGCTGGTGTTCCCGTCGATCCCGCTGGGCGTCTGGTTCTCGGTGCTGTACTACTACCACCTGAACGAGATCCCGACGACGCTGATGATCAACGTCGCCATGGTGATCGTGGGCGTGACCTTCGTGATCAACTCGTTTGACTCGCTGATCCGTCTTTACACCGACAACCTCAACCTGACCGCCAAGCGTTTCGGCACCGTGCCTTACGTTCTGGGCAACGCCGTCGTCCTGTTTGGTCTGACCGTGGCCTTCAAGAGCCAATGGCTGCAGATCCAGTGGATTGGTGCGGTGGTGATCGGCATCTATGTGGCCTGCATCGGCTACATCGTGATGACCAAGCGCAAGGAAGTCATGGCGATCAACTCGTCTCCGGAAGAGCGTGAGCTGGACTTCCACAAGATTGAGACCGTGCACTAACTGCGGTCTTTGCCCGGCGCCCCTGTTTCCTCTGGGGGGTGCCGGGCCTTTTTGATTCATTTGGACCTTTATTCGATCAACCCGGGCCAATTCCAAAGGCCCACTCAAGAACCGAGGCGCGCATGGAATTGCAACCCAAAGCCAGTCACTTCATCAACGGCGAATACGTCGAGGATACGAATGGAACCCCGATCCCCGTGATCTATCCGGCCACCGGTGAGGTGGTCGCAACCGTTTATGCGGCGACGCCGGAGATTGTTGAGAAGGCGATTGTCGCGGCGAAAGAGGCGCAAGGGGCCTGGGCCAAGATGAGCGGCACCGAGCGGGGGCGTATCCTGCGCCGGGCGGCGGACATCATCCGCGAACGCAACCACGAGCTTTCGGTTCTGGAGACCTATGACACCGGCAAGCCGCTGCAGGAGACGCTGGTGGCGGATGCGACCTCGGGGGCGGATGCGCTTGAGTATTTCGGTGGCATGGCGGCGACGCTGACCGGCGAGCACATCCCGATGGGTGAGGACTGGGTCTATACCGTGCGCGAACCGCTGGGGGTCTGCGTCGGGATCGGGGCCTGGAACTATCCGACGCAGATTGCCTGCTGGAAGGGCGCGCCTGCGCTGGCCTGTGGTAACGCGATGATTTTCAAACCCTCCGAGACCACCCCGCTTTGTGCACTGAAAGTGGCGGAGATCCTTGTCGAGGCAGGGCTTCCGGCAGGTCTTTACAACGTCGTGCAGGGCATGGGCGAAGTGGGTGGTGCGCTGGTCAACGATCCGCGTGTCGACAAGGTATCGCTGACAGGGTCCGTGCCGACCGGCAAGAAGGTCTATGCGGCAGCAGCGGCCGGCATGAAGCACGTCACCATGGAACTGGGCGGCAAGTCGCCCCTGATCGTTTTCGAGGACGCCGATATCGAGAACGCCGTGGGTGGCGCGATCAACGGCAACTTCTATTCCTCGGGGCAGGTCTGTTCGAACGGCACGCGCGTGTTTGTGCACAAGGACATCAAGGAGGCCTTCCTCAAGCGCCTTGTGGAGCGCATCGGTGATGCCGTTGTCGGTGATCCGCTGGACGAGAAAGTCAGCTTTGGCCCGATGGTGAGCGAGAACCAGATGAACATCGTTCTGGGCTATATGGCCAAGGGCGTTGAAGAGGGCGCGACACTGGTTTGTGGCGGCAAACGTCTGGACATGGATGGCTTTTATCTCGAGCCGACCGTCTTTGCCGATGTGACCGACGACATGACCATTGCCCGCGAAGAGATTTTCGGGCCGGTGATGGCGGTTCTGGATTTCGAGGACGAGGCCGAGGTGATTGCGCGGGCGAATGACACCGAGTTCGGTCTGTCGGCGGGCGTGTTTACCCGCGACATCCAGCGCGCGCACCGCGTGATCGGCGAATTGCAGGCGGGGAGCTGTTTCATCAACTCCTACAACGATGCCCCGGTGGAAGCGCCGTTTGGTGGCGTGAAGGCCTCGGGTGTTGGCCGTGAGAATTCGAAGGAAGCCATCCAGCACTATAGCCAGGTCAAATCGGTTTACGTGCGCATGGGAGATGTGGAAGCGGCGTTCTAAGCGCCCTTTCGGGCAACGCCCACCCACCCACCCCGTTGCCCTAAAGGGCGCTGATCGGCGGTGTGGTGGGCCAGCTGGAGGAAAGAAATGCAAGCAGATTACGTGATTGTCGGGGCCGGTTCGGCGGGCTGTGCAATGGCTTACCGCCTGTCGGAAGCGGGCAAGAAGGTGTTGATCATCGAGCATGGCGGCACGGACGCGGGGCCGCTGATCCAGATGCCCGGGGCCTTGAGCTATCCGATGAACATGTCGATGTATGACTGGGGATACAAATCCCAGCCCGAGCCGCATCTTGGCGGCCGTGAGCTGGTGACGCCGCGCGGCAAGGTGATTGGCGGGTCGTCGTCGATCAACGGAATGGTTTATGTGCGGGGACACGCGGGGGACTACAAGCACTGGGCCGAAAGCGGTGCACAGGGCTGGGACTATGCCGACGTGCTGCCCTATTTCAAGCGCATGGAGACCTGGAACGACCGGGGCCATGGCGGAGACCCGGATTGGCGCGGCAAGGATGGCCCGCTGCATGTGACCCGTGGTCCGCGGGACAACCCGTTGCACGATGCCTTTGTGAAGGCGGGGGAACAGGCGGGATACCCTGTCACCAAGGACTATAACGGCGAGCAGCAAGAGGGCTTTGGCCCGATGGAGATGACCGTCTACAAGGGGCGGCGGTGGTCTGCGGCGAATGCCTATCTGAAGCCCGCACTGAAACGCGACAACTGTGATCTGATCCGTGCCTTTGCCCGCAAGGTCGTGATCGAAGATGGCCGTGCCGTTGGCGTTGAGGTGGAGCGCGGTGGCAAGATCGAGGTGATCCGTGCCAAAGTTGAGGTGATCCTCGCGGCCTCGTCGCTGAATTCGCCCAAACTGCTGATGCTGTCGGGGATTGGCCCGGCCAAGCATCTGGCGGAACACGGTATCGAGGTGGTGGCAGACCGTCCGGGCGTTGGCCAGAACCTTCAGGATCACCTGGAGTTCTATTTCCAGTTTGCCTCGAAACTGCCGATCACCCTGTTCAAATACTGGAACCTCTTCGGCAAGGCCTTTGTCGGGGCACAGTGGCTGTTTACGAAAACCGGTCTGGGCGCATCGAACCAGTTCGAAAGCGCGGCCTTTATCCGGTCGGACAAGGGTGTCGATTATCCGGACATCCAGTACCACTTCCTGCCGATTGCCGTGCGCTACGATGGTCAGGCGGCGGCCGAGGGGCATGGCTTTCAGGCCCACGTCGGGCCGATGCGCTCGCCTTCTCGGGGCGAGGTCACGCTGGCCAGTGCCGATCCCAAGGACGCGCCAAAAATCCTGTTCAACTACATGTCGACCGAGCAGGACTGGATCGATTTCCGCAAGTGCGTGCGCCTGACCCGCGAGATTTTCGCGCAGGACGCCATGAAGCCCTTCGTGAAGCATGAAATCCAGCCCGGAACGGACTTGCAGACCGACGATGAAATCGATGGTTTCCTGCGCGAACACGTCGAGAGCGCCTACCACCCCTGCGGGACCTGCAAGATGGGCGCTTTGGACGATCCGATGGCCGTTGTCGATCCGGAATGCCGTGTGATCGGTGTTGAAGGATTGCGGGTTGCCGACAGTTCGATCTTCCCGCGCATCACCAATGGCAACCTGAACGGGCCGTCGATCATGACGGGCGAGAAGGCCTCGGATCACATCCTTGGTCGCCGTCTTCCCTCGTCGAATGCGCAGGCGTGGTTCAATCCGAACTGGGAGACCTCCCAGCGTTAAAATATTGCCGCCGGCGCCGGTTTTTTGATCCCTGTCAAAGAGCCGCGCGCCGGGGGCGGATAGCGTTTCTGTGAACTTAGAAAAAGGAGCGCAAACATATGTCTCACGTCCCGCACGAACTGGCTGAAGAATTTCCGGAATTCGTCGAGAAAATGAGCAGCCTGAAGGTTTCGGACAAGCATTTCGCGAAACTGTTCAACGACTACCACGAGTTGAATCGCAAGGTGCATTCGGCGGAGACCAACGTGAAGCCTCGTGAAGAGCTGGCTGAGGTTGATCTGCGCAAGCGCCGTGGTGCGCTGAAAGACGAAATCTATGCCTATCTCAAGGCAAACTGATCGATGAAGCGCCAAAGGCGCGGCAGGGTCTCTGATCGCCACAGATCGGTGTGACCCGCGCCTTTGACCGCAACAAAGACTTTCTCTCCAGATGGGGCGGCAGCGTAAATCTGTCGTCCCATTTCTATTGGGATCAGATCATCTGCGGTGCCGTGGAGGACGAGAAGCGGCATGGTCAGGGCGCGGCTGCGGGACAGGCTGGGCCACTGGTTGTCGAGGCGTTCGGCAAGGGCGCGGGTGCCGGGGTAGTGGTGCTCGGAAAGGTCGGCAATGGCGGTGAACGGTGCCTCCAGGATCACGGCGGCGGGCGGGCCGAAGCCCTTGTCGGGGTTGGTGGCCGGGGTGTTCAAGAGGCCGAGCGACACAGCGGTGCCGATGCTTTCGCCATAGAGCACGACCTTGTCCGGGGGCAGGTCGGGGAACTGCGTGAACATCGCGTGATAGGCGGTTTCGGCGTCCCAGAGGAGGGCGGTTTCTGACGGGGTGCCGCTGCTGCCTGATGACCCGCGATAGGCCGGGGCGAAGAGGCCGTAGCCCCGTTTGAGGAGGCGGCGGAAGCGTTCGGTGCGGACCGCGAGGTTGCCTGCGTTGCCGTGGAAATAGAGGATCACGGGCTTTCCTGCGGCGGGTTTGGCAGCCCATGCAACCAGGATCTCGCCATCGTTTTCAAACGTGACTTCCGTGACGGATGCCAGGCCCTTGTCGGCTGGTGTCACCCGCGTGGGATCGAGAGGGTAGATCATCCAGCGTTCGGCGAGGTTGCCGAGGGCGACCGTGGCGATGCCGAGGGCCGCAAGGATCAGGGCGAGGCGAATGACAATACGCAAGGTCTTTTGCTCTTTCTGCACTTTGGGCGCTGGAGGTTTTTGCGCGGAGAAGCGCCTTCGAAGGCGCTTCAAGCCGTTTCGAAACGGCTTGCGCGGTGCTAGCCGACCTCATAGGGCAGAACGCCGCGTTGGTTTTCGTCGATGGTGAGGCGGCGTTCCAGCGGCGGCACCGACCGCTGGTGGCAGTGGGTGCGCTCGCAGATCCGGCAGGAGATGCCGATCGGCTCAAAGGCTTCGGCGGTGGAGAGGTCCATGTGGTCGGCGTAGACCAGCGCATCGACGTGGCGGATCTCGCAGCCGAGCGCGATGGCGTAACGGCGCACGGGCGCCCCGTAGTGGCCGCCGGTTTTTGAAACGTCACGGGCAAGCGAGAAGTAGCGCACGCCATCGGGGGTTTCGGCCAGTTGGCGCAGGAAACGGCCCGGGGTTTCAAAGGCGCGGTGGACGTTCCAGAGCGGGCAGGCGCCGCCGAAACGGGCAAATTGCAGGCGGGTGGCCGAGTGGCGCTTAGTGATGGTGCCGGCCTGATCTACGCGCACGAAAAAGAAGGGGATGCCCTTGGCGCCGGGGCGTTGCAGGGTCGACAGGCGGTGAGCGACCTGTTCGATGGAGGCCCCAAACCGGTTGGCGAGGACTTCGAGATCGTGCCGCGTGTCGCGGGCGGCTTCGAGAAACCGGCCATAGGGCATCATCGCGGCCCCGGCGAAATAGTTGGCAAGGCCGATCTTGGCGATGGAACGCGCCGCTTCGGTCTGGAAACGGGCGAGATCGAGGGTGGCTTCCAGCAACTTATCCGATTGCAGCAGCGCGATCTGCATCAGCATCTGGAAGGTCTGGGTTTCCGGAGTGCTGCGTTCCGAGATGAAGAGGGTGCGGGCGGCTTCGTCATAGTGGCGCAGGCGGTCTTCGTCGGCGTACTCGAGCGATATGCCCTTGTCGTTCAGCGCCCGCAGGGCGGCGTTGCGAATGCCGCCTTCGCCGATGGCGCGGTTTGCAAAGTTTTCGGCGGCGTGATCGACCGCGTCGATGTAGTTGTCGCAATAGTGGAAGAAGTCGCGCACTTCGTCCCAGGGAGAGGGTTGCATCTGCACGTCTTCCCGGCCCAGGGCTTCGTCGAGTGAGGCAAGGCGTTCGTGGGTTTGTCGGTAGGCGCGATGCAGTTCGAGGAAGGCACGCGCAAAGGCGGGGGCGTTTGATGCGGTCAGGCGCAGGTCTGCCAGAGGGGCCGTGGTGTCGGCGAGGATCGGGTCGGCCATGGCTTCGCGCATGTCACTGACAAGGCGTTCGGAATCGCCGGTGCTGAGTTCGGTGACGTCAAAGCCGAACTCCTGTGCCAGCGCGAGGACAACCGTGGTCGAGACCGGGCGGTTGTTGTTTTCCATCTGGTTCAGGTAGGGCAGGGAGACGCCGAGCTTTTGGGCGAATTCCTTTTGCGTCAGCGTCAGTCGGGTGCGGATTTCGCGCAGCTTGGCGCCGGCATAGAGTTTCTGGGTGGCCATCTGGGTCTCGCGAGAGTTTGCGTTCCTGCAAATATAACTTTGCAAACTCTCGCCGTCAGCCCTGTTTTGATGCGCCTTATGCCGCGCCCGGCGTCAGGTGGCGTTCGATTTCCCTGTTGAAGGCATCCAGCGCGCCTTCGTAGCGGCCGAAAGTGAGGCTCTCGTTGGCACCGCTCAGGAGGCCGGATTGCACCTCTTCGTTGACTTCGAAATCTTCGTTCAGCGTGACCGACGTGATGGCGTGATTGCGCTTCCAATGCTCTTCTTTGTCGGGCGTAATCTCGGATTTCGGTGCAAGCGTGGTGAGGCGCAGGCGGGTGAGATCGGGGGCCAGCGGGATCAGTTCGATCCATCCGATATGGTCCTGCATCACGAGAAACTGCGAGGTGGGAAAGACCGTGTACAGCACGTTGGCCTCGGTCCGGATATCCCACTCAGCGGGGTCGGTGCCGTTCAACTCGGGCAGGGAGCTGCGCGGCAGGACCGAGCGCATGTGCGATCCCAGGGTCTCGTAGGAGGACAGATTGTCGAGGAAATGCGGGCCGATGGTGTCGCGGTGGGTGACCTTGAAGTGATAGGCTTCGATGCCGCCCTCGGCGAGCAGTTTCCAGTTGGCCTTGCGTTCAATCGTATCGGTGGCCGCGATGGCGAGGGTTTCCATTTCCGCCCATGCAAACTCGCCCGCCAGCGGGGTGAGGAAGCTGTCGAAATCAGGCTGTGCATCGGGGTTTGCGATGACCCAGACAAGGCCATAGCGTTCCATGGCCGGCAGCCGCTTGAGGGCATGGGCGTCGCGGTCTAGGCCGGGAAAGCCCTCTTTCTGGTGCGGGACGCCGCGCAGCGTGCCGTTATTGCCCCATGTCCAGGCGTGGTAGGGGCAGCTGAAGGCGTTCTTGCATCCTGATCCTTCGCGCACTAGGCGCGCGCCACGGTGGCGGCAGACGTTGATGAAGGCATGCACTGTGTTGTCGCGGTCGCGGGTGAGCAGAACCGGCAGGCCAGAGAGTTCGCGGGTCATGAAGCTGCCGGGCTCGGGCAGTTCGCTGGCGTGGCAGGCGATGATCGGCACGCCCCGGAAGATGTCGCGCATTTCGGCATCGAAACGGTCTTGCGAGGCGTAGCGGGTGATCGGTGACTTTGCGACCTCGTCATCGAGAAAGAACAGTCCGTTGTCCTTGAGACCCTGCAACTCCTCAAGCAGGGCAATCTGTTTGGCGCGTTCCATGATCGGGCTCCCTTGGTTCACTTACCGATTGGTAAGTTGATACTTTACGACTGGTAAGTGAGTCAATCGCGGGATAATGTGACGTTATGGCAAAAGACGAAAACCCCCGGCAGAAATTCATCGACATGGCCTATAAGCTCTTTTCACAGCGGGGTTTTTACGGTGTGTCCCTGAATGACGTTGCAAAAGAGATAGGCGTCAGCAAACAGGCGATCATCTATCATTTTCGCACCAAGGAGGCGCTCTACGCGGCGGTCCTGGGCAAGATGGCGGGGCATTTCGATGAGGTTGTCGGGCGCGTCAGGGCGCAGGAAGGCACTGGTGTTGCGCGGCTTGAGGCGGTGCTTGGGGCATTGCATCGGCACATGCAGGACTGTCCCGAGGATGCCCGATTGATCATGCGCGAGTTGCTGGACAATCCGGATCGCGCCAAGACCAGCCAGAAGTGGTTTCTGCGCGGGTTCCTTGATGACATGGTCGAAGTGATGCGCGAGACGCCGCTTTATGCGGGGCAGTCGGACGACGCGGTGGCGTCAGCGGCCTATCAGGCGATCGGGGCGATCAACTATTTCGCGATTTCAGATGCGACGCTGGTTGGCGTTTGGGGGGAGGGGCGCCTTGCGGGGATGAAAGACAGCTTTCTGGCCGCGCTTGTTGCGCGCGAAGGCCGTGACTCCTAGAGGCCGAGACGGCGTTCGCGCCATACGACATAGGTTATCGCACCTATGGCCGCAGCGGACGTTGCAAGCATGATCCAGAGCAGAGGGTAGGCCCCGCTGCCAGGTGTCAGGAGGGCGCCGGCCAGGGCCGACAGGGCCGCGCCACCCCCAAGCATGATGGACCCACTGAGGCCCGAGGCCGTCCCGGCAAGGTGGGGGCGCACGGAGAGAGCGCCTGCGGTGGCGTTGGGAATGCTCATGCCGTTGCCGATGCCCACAAGGGTCATGAAGCCAAAGAAGCTCTCGGCGGTTCCAAAGCCCATCTGGAAAACAACCATCGACATGGCGACGCCGGCGGCGTTGATATAGCAGCCCCAGGCCACCATGCGGTTGACACCAAGGCGCACCGAAAAGCGCCCCGAAGCCCAGTTGCCAAGGAAATAGCCCACGGCGGGGGCGCCGAAGTAGATGCCCATCATCGCCGGGGACAGGCCAAACAGCTCTGTTGCCACGAAGGGGGCACCGCCGAGATAGGCAAAGAACGCGCCGGAGGACAGGCCCGAGGCGAGGGAATAGCCCCAGAAGCGGGGGCTGGTCAGCAGTTCGGGGAATTCGCGGAACTGCTGGGTCAGGGAGAGGCCGCTTTTGCGGCTGGTCTCGCCAAGGTCGAACCAGGTGAGGATCAGGATGGCGAGGCCAAGGATGAACAGCATCCAGAAACTAGCGCGCCAGTCGAAGGTCGAATCGAGAAAGCCGCCGATCATCGGCCCGATCATCGGGACAATCGACATGCCCATCGTGACATAACCGATCAGGGCAGCGGCCTGTGCGGCTGGTGCGATATCGCGCACCACGGCGCGGCTTAGAACCATGGCGGCAACCACGACGGCCTGCGCCATTCGGAAGGCAAGGAAGACCTGTGCATTGGGGGCATAGATACAGCCCAGCGTGGCCAGCAGGAAAAGCCCGACGCCCCAGAGAATGACGGGGCGGCGGCCCATCTTGTCAGAGATCGGGCCGACGATGATCTGGAGGACGGCGTTGACCGCGAGGTAGACCGCCACCGAAAGCTGCATCAGGCTGTAATCGGCATCGAAATAGACGGCCATGCCCGGAAGCGATGGCAGGAACACGTTCATGCAGAGGGCAGAAATCCCGGCGAGCAGGATAAGCGTGCCAATATGTGGTGGGGTGGTGCGGTCTAAAAAGCGCACCTCGGGACGGTCCGTCATGCAGACAGAGGTAGGGGGAAAGGCTTAACAGATCAACCTTTGAGCGTGATAACGTCGCGGCGTCTTGCCGGGGCGTTGCGCCCCGGCGTTTTCAGATCAGACCACAATCAGATCGTCGGTGATGTCGGCAATCGTCATGTTCTTGATGTTGATGATGTCGCCACCGCCGAAATCAAAGATGACATTGCCGTTCTGTTCCTTGGCAAGGCCAAGAATTGCGGCCTTGGTGCCGTGGCCTGAAATCTGGAGGGTATCGATGTCGTCGGCAAAATCGTGGATCACGTCCTTATGGTAACCGGCCTTGTAGATGAAGGTGTCGGCGCCGCCGTTGCCATAAAGCTGGTCGGTGCCTTTTTCGCCCCTGATCTTGTCGGCACCTTGGCCGCCCTTGATGGTGTCGTTGCCCTTGTTGCCAAAGAGGTTGTCGGCCCCCTTGCCGCCCAGCAGGTTGTCCTTGCCGAGGCCGCCAAACATGCGGTCGTTGCCCTTGTTGCCGTTCAGAACATCGTTGCCGCCATTGCCGAGGATGGTGTCATAGCCGCCATTGCCGGTCAGCACGTTGCGGACATCGTTGCCGGTGATCTTGTCCCCCTTGCTGCCGCCCTTGGCGTTTTCGATCGTGACGCCATAGCCGATGACGACGTCGTCATAGGTTCCAAACTGTGAGAATTCACCTTCACGCAGGTCGAGGATCACCTTGGTTGTCTTGGCAGAGGCATTGAGTTCATCCGTTCCGCCGGTGTCCCAGATCAGATCAACCGTCGAATTGCGCGGGGCCGTATAAGACGTATTGCCGGTGTTGTAGCTGGCAGCGCCCCACATGTCCTGGAGGGCGAACACGTCGAACAGCATCATCGCGTCGCTGTCGACGCCGTTGTCGGGGTTCGCGGTATAGGACATCAGAGAATATTTGTTGCTGTCGTATCCGGAAGGCACGGTTGGGCTGCTGAACGGGTGTTTGAGGCCCATTGCATGGCCGAGCTCGTGCAGCAGGAGGGACATTTCGCCTTCGAGTGCCAGGCCGTTGTCGTACACAACATATGAGTCGTAGCGCGAAATGGTGTTGCCGATCGAGGAGGCGGAGTATCCGCCGGTGCCCGCGGTAGAGCCCGGAAGGAACACGTTGCCGATGTTCATGTCGGGGTCGGAGTCACCGGTCACTTCGACAAAGCTGACGTTCAGGAAGGTTTCGATGTGGTCCATCGCGTCGCGGATCGCCGCTTTCTCGGCCGCGGTGAATGCGGTCCAGCCGGTGTAGGTCGAGCTCGTTGGCAGGTCGGCGGGGGCGGAGGTGCCCGCGTATTGATAGGTGATCGTCAGGGCGGGGGCCCCGGTGGTGTTCATCGGGTCTTTGCCATTCAGGAATGAAAATTGCATTCCATCCAGAATTTCCGTTTCGGTGACAGTCATCTAGGCGTCCTTCCTCGGATGTTGTGTTTGTGGCATTATACCATAGGCTGATTGCTTCGTGCGCCCGAGATTTCGTGTCGGAGAAAAATTGCCAATCTCTTACTGCTTCGGAAAAGTTAGCCGATTTGCAATTCGCAATCACATGATTTTCTTTGATTTGCAAATTTGCGGGTTTTTGCTTTGAGCGAGTCACCCTTTTGCTTAGTGTCGGTCCAAATTTAAGGGGACCACACATGAAAGATATCCTCCAGGAACTGGAAGACCGCCGTGCCGTTGCCCGTCTGGGTGGCGGTCAACGCCGCATTGACAGCCAGCACGCCCGTGGCAAGCTGACCGCGCGTGAACGTATCGAACTGCTGCTCGACGAAGACAGCTTTGAAGAGTTCGACATGTTCAAGGCGCACCGCTGCACCGACTTTGGCATGGAAAAGGACAAACCCGCAGGTGACGGTGTTGTCACTGGCTGGGGCACCATCAATGGCCGCATGGTCTATGTGTTCAGCCAGGACTTTACTGTTTTCGGTGGTTCGCTGTCCGAGACCCACGCCGAGAAAATCTGCAAGATCATGGACATGGCCGTTCAGAACGGCGCGCCCGTGATTGGCATCAACGACTCGGGCGGTGCACGTATTCAGGAAGGCGTGGCTTCGCTTGCCGGTTATGCGGAAGTGTTCCAGCGCAACATCATGGCCTCGGGCGTTGTTCCGCAGATCTCGGTGATCATGGGCCCTTGTGCCGGTGGTGCCGTGTATTCGCCCGCGATGACCGACTTCATCTTCATGGTGAAGGACACCTCCTACATGTTCGTCACCGGCCCCGACGTGGTGAAGACCGTGACCAACGAAGTTGTCACCGCCGAAGAACTGGGTGGGGCATCGACCCACACCAAGAAATCGAGCGTCGCCGACGGGGCGTTTGAAAATGACGTTGAAGCGCTGGCCGAAGTGCGCCGCCTGGTGGACTTCCTGCCGCTCAACAACCGCGAAAAGCCGCCGGTGCGCCCGTTCTTTGACGAGCCGGGCCGCATCGAGGAAAGCCTCGACACCCTCGTGCCGGAAAACCCGAACACGCCGTACGACATGAAGGAACTGATCCTGAAGATCGCGGATGAGGGTGACTTCTACGAGATCCAGGAAGACTACGCCAAGAACATCATCACCGGTTTCGTCCGTCTGGAAGGGCAGACCGTGGGTATTGTTGCCAACCAGCCGATGGTTCTGGCGGGCTGTCTCGACATCGACTCGAGCCGCAAGGCCGCGCGTTTCGTGCGCTTCTGCGACTGTTTTGAAATCCCGATCCTGACGCTGGTTGACGTTCCGGGCTTCCTGCCGGGCACCTCGCAGGAATACGGCGGTGTCATCAAGCACGGTGCCAAGCTGCTGTTTGCCTATGGTGAAGCCACCGTTCCGAAAGTGACCGTGATTACCCGTAAGGCCTATGGTGGTGCCTATGACGTTATGGCGTCCAAGCACCTGCGCGGTGATTTCAACTATGCCTGGCCGACTGCAGAGATCGCGGTGATGGGGGCCAAGGGGGCAACCGAGATCATTCACCGTGCCGACCTTGGCGACGCCGAGAAGATCGCGGCGCACACCCAGGACTATGAAGACCGTTTCGCCAACCCCTTCGTGGCGGCAGAACGTGGCTTCATCGACGAGGTGATCATGCCGCAATCGACCCGCCGTCGCGTGTCGCGTGCCTTCGCCAGCTTGCGTAACAAGAAGCTGGAGAACCCCTGGAAAAAGCACGACAACATTCCGTTGTAAGTTGAGGTCGCCCGTTGCTTAGAGCACTCTTGATAGGCCTTCTTGTTTTGAGCGGACCAGCGTTCGCTCAAAACAAGCTTGATTGCCGAGGTAAACCGAAGTTCAGCCTTGATGACGGCGCTTCGGGGTGTGTCTTGGCAATTACGAATGCCTCAGTGGTGAGGTCTGTCGGCACAAGCAGGAGCGAGCAGCCAAGCGCTACCATTGTTGTATTGATGTCCGGTCCGCATTCCGTGATGCATCGCGTTTTGAAGCCGAGGCTTCGCCAGATCTGCGCCAAATACAAAGAGGCCGCGCACAAGGTAATGGAAGGCGAGAAGTATTCCGCCGTCTCTGTCGTCATGCATTGGGAGCAGCGCGAGGTTTCGCCCGGAGCATCTCTTTATTCAAGCTATCCAAGTCAGGGCGGAGCAATGAACAAGTCCTGTCGAATGGTCACCGTGTTCCGGAAGAGGGACTACTGGTGACCCGCCGCCGCTGGCATATCCTGGAAGAGGCCGACTGTCTGACCATGGCACGTCGTCTGCCGGTGCGTTTCGACGTTTCGGCCGAGACGGTGTTGCCGGCCGGATCGCCTGTGCGCTTGGCGCGGCAGGTGCGGCAGGACATGTGGCGGCGTCTGCAGGGGATGCGGGGCTTTTCGCCGGTGGTGAGGGTCGAGACCGAAGGGGCGCAGTGCCGTGTGACGGCAGGTGGATCGGTTGACGGGGCGTTCCCGCGTGCCGGTACCGAGGCGGCGATTGCCGAGGTGCTGGCCGATCCGCAAAACCGTGCGCGCTGGAGCGCATGGGCGGGCAAGGGGGCGCAGGCTGATGGCTGAGATGACCCTGATCCGCAAATGGGCCCTTGGGGCCGCAACAGTTTTCGCCGCGATAGGAGGAGCCCAGCAGGGCGCGGCCACGGCCGGGGATTTGGAGGAGTTCCCGGCTGTGCCTTCCGGTTTCGAAGTCTACCTGCAAGAGATGCTTTTCGAGCTGCGTCAGGACCAGTCGCGTGTTGCGCGGTTCCGGTACGTGATGCCGATCATCGGGCAGGAGGGCGTGACCTTTTTCCATGTGGAGCAGGATTTCCCGGTGCTCTGCGAATCTCATGCCGTGCCGAGCATCGAGAAATCCGATGAAATTGTGGACCAGGTGATCATCTCCCTGGCCGACCGCGAGCTTGAATTCGGGGTATCATCCAGCGTCGCAACCCAGTATTTCGAGGCTTTCCGTCTCGAAAACGGTTCCTGTATCTGGGAGGGTTTCTGATGATACCACAACATCTTGCGGCATCCCGCATCACGCGACGCCATTGTGCGTCTTTCCGGCCACAACACATTAGCCTTGGCGGCTATCTATGTATTTTTGCGTCGGAATCCGCTATTCTTCCGTTCGGTTACACCCAAGTGACCTCGTACCAAAAAGTGGGGCAGGCAGGGCCGCATGGCCTTGTTGCAAACGAACAAAAGAACTGGAGAAGAACATGTCGAACAGCATCAAAGCGCTGGTGGCACTCGGTCTCGTCGCGCTTGTCGCGGCCTGCGTGGACACCGCACCGGTCGAAGAATACGTCGTCGTCGATCCCGAGCCCATCTCGGAAGAGCCGACCTACACCGGCAAATACAAGTAATTCCGCCCATTCGGGCTGGCGGGCTTCACGGCCCGCCGCTTTTCCCACGTCTCCGGCACCGATTGCACAGGAGGGCGTGGCATGCTGAAGCATCGTGGCTTCCCTGGCCGTCTCACCGGCACCGACTTCCAATTCGTTATCCGTCGCGCCAACCCCAAAGGCGTCACGCCGATCACCCGGCGCGAGCGTTTCCGCGACCGCAAGCCTGCCGACCGCCGCGCCGACGCGGCCTTCATGCAGGCGCTGTGGGCCTATTTCGGCGATCAGCCGTTCGAGCGTGGTAATCTGGATGCGGGGCGCCTGAGCTGGCTGTTCGGCCGCGAAGTGGTGGCCGCAGAAGATCCGTTTGATCCCGAAAGCTATGAAGCCCTGCTGGTCATCAACGAAGACGTGGCCCGCGCCTCGTTTCCCGATGCCTTCGAAGAGGAGGATTGGGCATGATTTCGCCGATCGCCCTCGGATTTGCGCAAGAAGCGGCCAAACTCCCCGTTATCGCAAACGTGGTGGTTGCAAGAGCGCGATCGGCTTCCAATATTCGTTGCATGGCGGTCAGGCAGACCAGGGCCCCCGCCTGTAACTGTGTATTCCGTTACCCTTCCCCTCGCGGGTGGTCCAATTGCGTCCCTCTTGGATCACCCGCCTTTTCCCCTTTGCGTTATGCATCTGAACCGCATCGGCAGAGCCATGCCGATCTGGCAGGCACGATGTCGCAAGGCCTTTCCAACGCACGGTTTGCAGCCCATGAAGGGGCTAACGCAAACCCATCGAAAAGGGGAAAGACATGGGCAAACTCACACTCGCAGCATTTGCCGGGCTCGCAGCGGTATCGCTCGCGGCCTGCGGTGACACAGCGGCCGAGCAGGCCGTCATCGGCGCCGGTGCCGGCGCGGCGACAGCCGTTGTTCTGGACGGAGACCTTGCAACCGGTGCCATCATCGGCGCGGGCGCAAATGTGCTCTACTGCCAGCAGAACCCGTCAAAATGCTAATTCGCTGAATTCGTCGGCTGCTTTCGCGCAGCCCGACAATGAGACCAGAACCACCGGTGGCCTTGCCGCCCCGGTGGTTTTTTTGTTGCCACAGCCCGGCGGCCGTCCGGCGGGCCAAGAACCAGAAGGGACATGAAATGTTCGACAAGATTCTGATTGCAAACCGGGGCGAGATCGCCTGCCGTGTGATCAAGACCGCCCGCAAGATGGGCATCAAGACGGTCGCCATCTACTCGGATGCCGACAAGCAGGCCCTGCACGTCCAGATGGCGGATGAAGCGGTTCATATCGGCCCGCCGCCGGCCAACCAGTCGTATATCGTCATCGACAAGGTGATGGACGCCATCCGCCAGACCGGCGCACAGGCGGTTCACCCGGGCTATGGTTTCCTGTCGGAGAACTCGAAGTTTGCCGAGGCGCTTGAAGCCGAAGGCGTCGCCTTCGTAGGCCCCCCGAAAGGCGCTATCGAAGCGATGGGTGACAAGATCACCTCGAAGAAGATCGCCCAGGATGCCAACGTGTCGACCGTTCCCGGTTACATGGGCCTGATCGAAGACGCCGACGAGGCCGTGAAAATCTCGAACGAGATCGGCTATCCGGTGATGATCAAGGCCTCTGCCGGTGGTGGCGGTAAGGGTATGCGGATTGCATGGAACGACCAGGAAGCCCGCGAAGGTTTCCAATCGTCCAAGAACGAAGCCGCAAACTCGTTCGGTGACGACCGTATCTTCATCGAAAAGTTCGTTACCCAACCGCGCCACATCGAAATCCAGGTTCTCTGCGATGCACACGGCAACGGCATCTACCTGAACGAGCGCGAATGCTCGATCCAGCGTCGGAACCAGAAAGTTGTCGAAGAAGCGCCGTCGCCGTTCCTTGACGAAGCCACCCGCAAAGCCATGGGCGAACAGTCGGTCGCGCTGGCCAAGGCCGTGGGCTATACCTCGGCCGGTACCGTGGAATTCATCGTCGACGGTGACAAGAACTTCTACTTCCTCGAAATGAACACCCGCCTGCAGGTGGAACACCCCGTGACCGAACTGATCACCGGTGTGGACCTTGTCGAGCAGATGATCCGTGTCGCCAACGGTGAGCCGCTTTCGATCACGCAAGAAGATGTGGGCATCAACGGTTGGGCTATCGAGAACCGTGTTTACGCGGAAGATCCTTATCGCAACTTCCTGCCGTCGATTGGCCGCCTAACCCGCTACCGCCCGCCGGCGGAAATCGCGGCTGGCCCGATGCTGGAGAACGACAAGTGGGCCGATGACGCCACCAAGGGTGACGGATTTGCCGTACGCAACGATACCGGCGTCTATGAGGGCGGCGAAATCTCGATGTACTACGACCCGATGATCGCCAAGCTGTGTACCTGGGCCCCGACCCGTGACGAGGCCATCGAGGCGATGCGCAACGCGCTGGACGGTTTCGAGCTGGAAGGCATCGGTCACAACCTGCCTTTCGTCAGCGCCGTGATGGATCATCCCAAGTTCATCTCGGGTGACATGACCACCGCCTTCATCGAGGAAGAGTATCCCGAAGGTTTCGAAGGTGTTGAGCTGCCGGAAGAGACCCTGCGCAAGGTGGCTGCAGCTGCCGCTGCGATGCACCGCGTGGCCGAAATCCGTCGCACCCGCGTGTCGGGCCGCATGGACAACCACGAGCGCCGCGTTGGCACCGAGTGGGTTGTGACGCTGCAAGGTTCGGACTTTGCCGTTCATATCGACGCGGATCATGATGGTTCGACCGTGACCTTCGACGACGGTTCGTCGATGCGCGTGGCCTCGGACTGGACGCCGGGTGACCAACTTGCCGAGCTGACGCTGAACGGCGAGACGCTGGTTCTGAAAGTCGGCAAGATCTCGGGCGGTTTCCGCATCCGCAGCCGTGGTGCGGACCTCAAGGTGCACGTGCGCACCCCGCGTCAGGCCGAACTGGCCAAGCTGATGCCGGAGAAACTGCCGCCGGATACATCGAAGATGCTGCTCTGCCCGATGCCGGGTCTGATCGTTAAGGTCGACGTGGAAGTGGGCGACGAAGTTCAGGAGGGGCAGGCGCTCTGCACCGTCGAGGCGATGAAGATGGAAAACATCCTGCGCGCCGAGAAGAAGGGTGTTGTCTCGAAGATCAACGCCGCAGCGGGCGACAGCCTTGCCGTGGACGACGTGATCCTGGAGTTCGAATAAGACGATGTTGATGCGCGCCGATATCATGGGTTTGCGGGAGGGCCATGTGCCCGCCCGTGCCCCGGCGCGCTCGTATCATTGTTCGGGAGCGGTGCGCCGGTCCCGGATTTCCTGCTGGCGCAGTGGGAGTTTGTCGATGGAACGCGAGATTTCGCGGACGTTCCAGGGCAGCGGTTTGCGCAGGTACACTGTGCCGTCCTTGGCCATCAGCACCATCATGAATCCGCGCGGTCGCAGTTTCTTGCGCAGGGCGGATTTGGCTGCGGGGGCTGCATCTGTCAGAACCACCACGTCGCGTTCACGCAGCTCTTCGGGTAATGCTTCGAGAAGGGCGATCTGTTGCGCGAACCGCGGGTCGGCGGTGCTGTCGGCAAACACGACGATGACGCGTTTTTGCCAGAGATACATGTCGGTCGGCACAGTGGTGCCGTCGACAAACAACGGGTCCGGTGCGGTTTCAGCGGTTTCCGCTGCAAAGGCCGGAAGCCCGAGAAATGCAATCAAAACAAATGCCAAGCGGCGCATGAGAGGTCTCCTGTCATGTTCAATATAGGCCGCGTTCAGGCATTTCATAGTGGAAAGCGACCCTGATCCGGTGCGGATTGGGTGAGATCAAGAGGACTGGGATATGACCAAGAAAGAAGACTGGTCGGCGCTTGCGGAGAAAGAGCTTCGTGGCCGCCCGCTGGAAGACCTGAACTGGAACACGCTGGAAGGGATCGAGGTCAAGCCGCTCTATACGGCGGAAGACACCGAGAACCTTGATCACATGGGCACGCTGCCCGGTTTCGGCCCGTTCACCCGTGGTGTGAAGGCCACCATGTATGCCGGTCGTCCCTGGACGATCCGCCAATACGCGGGCTTTTCGACCGCCGAGGAATCGAACGCCTTCTACCGTCGCAACCTTGCTGCGGGTCAGCAGGGCGTTTCGGTGGCCTTCGACCTTGCGACGCACCGTGGCTATGACTCGGATCACCCGCGCGTGGTGGGCGATGTCGGTAAGGCCGGTGTGGCCATCGACAGCATCGAGGACATGAAGATCCTGTTTGACGGTATTCCGCTCGACAAGGTGTCGGTCTCGATGACGATGAACGGTGCCGTGATCCCGATCCTGGCGAACTTCATTGTTGCCGGTGAAGAGCAGGGGCACGACAAATCCGTTCTCGCGGGCACCATTCAGAACGACATTCTGAAAGAGTTCATGGTGCGCAACACCTATATCTATCCGCCGGAACCTTCGATGCGGATCATTTCGGACATCATCGAGTACACCTCGAACGAGATGCCCAAGTTCAACTCGATCTCGATCTCCGGCTATCACATGCAGGAAGCGGGGGCGAACCTTGTTCAGGAACTGGCCTACACGCTGGCGGACGGTCGTGAATACGTGCGCGCGGCGATGAACGCGGGCATGGACGTGGACAAGTTTGCCGGTCGCCTGTCGTTCTTCTTTGCCATCGGCATGAACTTCTTCATGGAAGCCGCCAAGCTGCGCGCCGCGCGGACCCTGTGGCACCGCGTGATGACTGAATTCGGCGCCAAGAACGAGCGTTCCAAGATGCTGCGGACCCACTGCCAGACATCGGGTGTGTCGCTTCAGGAGCAGGATCCCTACAACAACGTTATCCGGACCGCATACGAAGCCCTTTCGGCGGTTCTGGGGGGTACCCAGTCGCTGCACACCAACGCGCTGGACGAAGCTATTGCCCTGCCGACCGATTTCTCGGCACGCATTGCACGGAACACCCAGCTTGTGCTGCAGGAAGAAACCGGCGTCACAAACGTGGTCGATCCGCTGGCTGGCTCTTACTATGTCGAGAGCCTGACCAACGATCTGATCGAAAAAGCCTGGGCCCTGATGGAAGAGGTCGAGGAAATGGGTGGCATGACCAAGGCTGTTGCCAGCGGCATGCCCAAGCTGCGCATCGAAGAATCGGCAGCGACCCGTCAGGCGATGATCGACCGCGGCGACGAAGTCATCGTGGGCGTCAACAAGTACCGCAAGGAAAAAGAGGATGTGATCGACATCCTTGACGTGGACAACGTCGCTGTGCGCGAGGCACAGGTTGCGCGGCTTGAGAAGATCCGCGCCGAGCGTGACAACGCGGCCTGCACGGCGGCTCTGGACGAGTTGACCCGCGTGGCCAAAGAGGGGGGCAACCTGCTTGCCGCCGCTGTCGAGGCAGCGCGTGCGCGGGCTTCTGTTGGGGAAATCAGCATGGCTATGGAAAAAGAGTTCGGCCGCCACCGCGCCGAAGTGAAGACCCTGGCCGGTGTCTATGGCGCCGCCTACGAAGGGGACGAAGGCTTTGCCGCGATCCAGAAGTCGGTCGAGGACTTTGCCGAGGCCGAGGGCCGTCGTCCGCGTATGCTTGTTGTGAAGATGGGGCAGGACGGTCACGACCGTGGTGCCAAGGTCATCGCAACCGCATTTGCCGACATCGGTTTCGACGTGGACGTGGGCCCGCTGTTCCAGACGCCGGACGAAGCGGCGCAGGATGCTGTGGACAACGACGTGCATGTTGTTGGTATCTCGAGCCAGGCTGCCGGCCACAAGACGCTGGCTCCGCAGCTGATCGAGGCTCTGAAGGAAAAGGATGCCGAGGATATCATCGTGATCTGTGGCGGCGTTATTCCGCAGCAGGACTATGACTTCCTGAAAAACGCAGGCGTTAAGGCGATCTTTGGTCCGGGCACCAACATTCCGGAAGCGGCCCAGGACATTCTGAACATCATCCGCGAAACCCGCGCCTGATTTCAGGTTTCCAGTTACAGACATGAACGCGGCCCCGATTGGGGCCGCGTCTTTCGTTTATTCCGCCGGTTGCGTGGCTTCCTTGGCGCTTGGCCAGGCCAGCAGCGCATAACCAAGGATGCCCGAGATCAGAGAGCCGCCGAGAACGCCAAGGCGGGTCTGGTTCATCAGATCGGGGTCGGCAAAGCTCAGCCCGCCGATAAAGAGCGACATGGTAAAGCCGATACCGGCCAGACAGGCCACGCCATAGATATGGCGCCAGTTCACCCCGTGCGGCAGCTGCGCCGCGCCGGTTTTGACGATCAGCCAGGTCATGCCGAAGACACCGATCTGCTTGCCGATCACAAGGCCGAGGATGATGCCGAGCGGCAGCGGCTGGGCCAGCGCCTCGATCGAGATGTCGCCAAGCACGACGCCCGCGTTGGCAAAGGCGAAGACGGGCACGATGAAGAAATACACATAGGGCGTCAGGCCATGCTCGAGCGAGTGCAGCGGGGATTTGCCCCAGCGGTCGTAGAGCGGAATGAAGAAGGCGGCGACAACACCGGCCAAGGTGGCGTGGACGCCGGATTTCAGCACCAGAACCCAGAGCACGATGCCCAGCAGGATGAAGGGCGCGATGCGGTGGATCTTCATCTGGTTCAGAATGAACATGGCCACCAGCGGGATCAGCGCCATGCCAAGGAAATGCACCTTGAGGTTGGCGGTGTAGAATAGGGCGATGATGAGGATTGCGCCAATGTCGTCGAGGATGGCCAGTGTCAGTAGAAAGACCTTGAGAGGGGCCGGGGCCCGCGCGCCAACAAGGGCGAGGATGCCAAGGGCAAAGGCGATGTCGGTTGCCGCCGGAATGGCCCAGCCGGTCAGGGTTTCGGGGCTGTTCCAGTTCAGGGCCACGAAGATCAGGGCAGGAAGGGCCATGCCGCCCACGGCGGCCGCACCCGGAAGGATGACGTCGCGCGGGTTCTTGAGCTTGCCTTCAAGGATTTCCCGTTTCAGTTCGAGACCGATCAGGAAAAAGAACACGGCCATGAGGCCGTCGTTGATCCAGAGGATCATTGGCTTCTCGATACCCTTGCCATTCATCGTGATGGCGCCCATCGTATCGAGAATGAAGTTGTAGGACGGGGCGAGAGCGGAGTTGGCCACCAACATGGCAAGCACGGCAGAAAGCATGAGGAGGATACCCCCCGCTGCTTCGTGTTTGAAAAAGCGGTCAATCGCGGCGATCAGCATTTCATTTCCTGAGTTAAATGGTCATCATAGCTCCAGATGGTGCGCAAAGGGCCGCTGACAATACCAAAGATTGGGGATTTCGATGATTTTTGACCATTTGGCCGTGGCCGGAGAAACGCTTGAGGCGGCGGTGGCGCATGTGGAAGAGGCGCTGGGCGTGAAAATGGGGCCGGGGGGGCAGCACGTGCACTTTGGTACTCACAACCGCCTGATCGGGCTGGAAGAGGGGCTGTACCTTGAGGCAATCGCCATTGATCCCGATGCCGCGCCCCTTGGATATGCGCGGTGGTTCGATCTGGATCGGTTTGCGGGCGCACCACGGATCGGGAACTGGATTTGTCGGGTCGATGATCTGGAGGCACGCCTGCGGGACCTGCCGGAAGGTGCGGGGCAACCTGTGGCGCTGACGCGAGGAGATCTGCGCTGGCTGATGGCGGTGCCGGAGGATGGGATTTTGCCGTGCGACGGGGGCTTTCCCGCCCTGATCGAATGGCAGGTGGACAAGATCCCGGGAGAGAGCCTGCCGTCATCGGGATGCCGGTTGGCTCGGTTCGAAGTGGCCCATCCCGAGGCGGCGTGGCTGCGCGGGGTGCTGTCGCTGAACGATGCGCGCGTTGTCTTTACCGAAGGGGCGCCGGAGATGCGGGCAACCTTTGACACCCCGCATGGCACGCGGGTGTTGCGGTGAATATCCGACAGGCAGAGCCGCAGGACGCCGGGGCCATTGCCGCGATCTGGAACCGCGAGATTTCGAACGGGGTCAGCACGTTCAACTCGGTCGAGAAATCGGATGCCGAGATCGCCAGCATGATCGCGGAACGCGGGGCGGCGGTGCGCGTGGCGGAAGATGAAGGACAACTCATCGGTTTCGCGACCTATGGTCCGTTTCGCGGCGGGATCGGATATGCACAGAGCATGGAACACACCATTTACCTTGATCCGGCGGCCCGTGGGCACGGGGCGGGGCGTGCCTTGATGCGGGCGATTGAGAAAGTGGCGCGTGCGAACGGTGTTCATGTGCTTGTCGCGGGGATCGGGGGCGAGAATGCCGCAGGCATCGCCTTTCATTCTGCACTAGGTTTTGAAGAGGTTGGGCGGATGCCGGAGGTCGGGCGCAAATTCGGGCGCTGGATGGACCTTGTGCTTATGCAGAAAATTCTTTGAGGATGTCCTGACATTGTCACGGACAGGGTTTAGGTTGGTGCCATGTCGATTTGGACGCGAATATCAGATGCCATTGCCGCCCTGACCAAGGGTGAGAGCCTTGCCGAGGTTTTCGAGCGGTTGAAAACACCGCCCGAGCGTTCGGTTGCCTTTGCCATCGCGGTTGTGGCGCTGGGCGCGAAGATGGCCAAGGCCGATGGCTTGGTAACGCGAGACGAGGTGACAGCCTTTCGCGAGGTTTTCCAGATTGCCCGCGAAGATGAGGCTGGTGCGGCGCGCGTGTTCAATCTCGCCCGTCAGGATGTGGCGGGTTTTGAAGAATATGCGCTGCGTATCAAGGGCTTGTTCGGCGAAGAACACAGTTGTTACTGCGACCTGATGGAAGGGTTGTTCCACATTGCGATGGCGGACGGCACCTATCATCCGAACGAGGACGTGTTCCTTGGGCGGGTGGCCGAGATTTTCGGCATGGCCGAGAACGAGTTTGTGGCGATGCGGGCGCGGTTCGTGCCGGATGCAGAACCCGATCCCTATTCGGTGTTGGGCGTCTCCCCCGAGACGCCGATTTCCGAAATCCGCAAGGTCTGGCGGCGTCTGGTGCGTGAGACCCATCCCGACAGCATGATAGCTCGCGGGGTACCGGAAGAGGCGATCCGCCTTGCCGAAAAGAAGATGATCGACATCAACCGCGCCTGGGACGAGATCAACGGGGCGGCAGCCTGATGCGCTTTGCGACGTATAACGTCGAGTGGTTCAACAATCTGTTTGATGATCATGGTCACCTGTTGATGGACGATGGCTGGTCGGGCCGTCACGACATCAAACGGGCGCAGCAGATCGAGGCCTTGGGCATTGTGTTCACGGCGCTGGATGCGGATGTGATCGTGGTGGTGGAAGCACCGGATCAGAACGGAAAAAGGTCGACAGTTCAGGCGCTTGAGACATTTGCCGCAGCCTTTGACCTGCGGGCGCGCAAGGCGTTGTTGGGGTTCGGGAATGACACCCAGCAGGAGATTGCGCTGTTGTACGATCCGGATGCCGTCACGGCGCGGCATGACCCGATCGGGCAGGAGACCGGCAAGAAGGGGGCCACAGATGCGCCGCGGTTTGATGGCGTGTTCCGGATTGATCTTGATGTGGATGCCACCGAAGACATGGTGCGGTTTTCCAAGCCGCCTTTGGAGGTGGCGATGCGGACGGCCAAGGGGTTTGATCTGCGGCTGATCGGGGCGCACCTGAAATCCAAGGCACCGCATGGGGCGCGGGGGCGGGACGAGGTGATGCGTATGTCGATTGCCAATCGCCGCAAGCAACTGGCGCAGGCGATCTGGCTGCGGCGGCGGGTGGAGCAGCACCTGGCGGCGGGAGAGCCGTTGATGGTGCTGGGGGATTTGAACGACGGTCCGGGGCTGGATGAATACGAACATCTTTTCGGGCGATCTTCGGTCGAGATCATCATGGGAGAAGAGGGTGGCCCCTGTCTGTTCGATCCCCATGCGCGGGCGGCGTTGAGATCGAAGTTGGGAACGGCGATTTCCACCTCACGGTTCTATTTGTCAAAAGAAAAGAAATACTTACAGGCGTTGCTGGATTATGTGATGGTGTCCCAGGACCTTCGGGGGCGGGCGCCGGAGTGGCGTATCTGGCATCCGTTCAACGACCATGACTGCTGGTCCGTGCCCGAGTTGCGTGAGGCGCTTCTTGCGGCATCGGATCATTTCCCTGTTACATTGGATCTGGATATCTGAGTTTTGCATTGTCGCGGGAGGATCCCCACATGACACGTATGAAACCATTGGTGATTGCACTATGTGCCTGCCTTGCATCTGGCCCTGTCTGGGCCGAGGAACAGGCGGAAAATGGAAGCGAAGACAGCGGGTTAACCCTGATGGAGCGGGGGGCTTTGCTGTTTTTCGAAGGTCTGATGGACCAGATGGAGCCAGCTTTGGATGAGTTGGGGACACTGGCCGAAGAGGCGGGCCCCGCGCTGCGCCAGTTTGCCGAGGAAATGGGGCCGGCGCTGGCGGAGCTGATGGCGGAGATCGAGGACTGGAGCGTCTATCACCCGCCTGAAATGCTGCCGAACGGAGACATCATCATACGCCGCAAACAGCCAGAGCCGACCCCGGAAGAGGGGACAGAAGACGGGGCGGTGGACTTGTAAAACCGGGCATATGTATCGCGTCGGTATTACGTCGGTATTGCGACGGTGCGGGTTTTGCCCCTAGGCCTTGCGGATTTTCACGAAGGTTTCTGCCTCAAGCGCGTCAGCGAGGGATTGCAGGCGCGCCTTGGCCACTTCGCCAAAGAGCGGTTCGGCCGAGGCGGGCAACGTCAGTTCGAGATGTCGCTTCTTGGGGCGCCATTTCATCGTGCCCATATCCGCGGAACTGTCCATCCAGAGCATGGCGCCAAAGCGCATGGCCTTGCCCAGAACTTCGGCGCGATTGAGGGTTTTCTTGTCCAGAAGGTCGAACAGGTTCTCGAACTGGGTGCCTTCGCGCTTGTTGCGGTAGCGGTGCATCAGGGCGAGGCCAAGGAAAATCCGTTCCGAATGACGCATGCCGCCAAGGTTGGCGCGGGTGGCGTTGTCGAAACAAACTTCGGCGCGATAGTCGGGGTGGGCGCGCCAGCTTACGTCATGCAGCAGGCAGGCGGCCTTGACGAGGCGCTTCTGGTCCTCGGTCTGACTGCTGAACAGTGGTAGAACGAATTTGTAGAGCGACTTGCCAAAGCCGGGGAGGCGGGCGTCCTTGGCTTCGGCAAAGCGGCAGGATTCGATCAGCGGATCACGCTGGCGCAGGGCGTCAGGCATCTGCTCATACAGCATGCCTTCGCGGATGCCATAGGAGCTTACGGCGATGTCATAGGGTTTGAAGCGGCGCACGACACCCTTGAGGACGTCGATGGCAAGCGGCACCAGTGCCATACGCGAGGCAGAGACGCCACAGCGCTGGCGCAGTTCTTCAAGGTCGTGTTGCTTGATGTATTTTGCCGTGGCAGAAATCGCCGAGGCGCTCATCCGGTATTCGTGCAGGACGCGCAGGGGATAGCCGCGACGCTCCATGTCGATCCGGGCAATGGCGCGCCAAGAGCCGCCGACAAGGAACAGGCGGTTGCGCTGCGAGCCCATGGTTTCCTTGAGCTGGTCCAGCGTGTCGTTGATATAGGCGCGGCGGCCTTTCTTGCCGCCCTTGATGTCGCGCAGCTTGAGGGGCCCGAGCGCCGAGGTCACCCGGCGGCCGACCTTGCCGTCGTTGATTTCCGCCAGTTCCATCGAGGAGCCGCCAATGTCACAGACCAGACCGTAAGAGCCGGGCCAGCCAAGCAGTACGCCCTGCGCCGAGAGGCGGGCCTCTTCCTGGCCGTCGATCACGTGGATATTGAGGCCGGTTTCGCGCAGAACCTCTTCGCAGAAGTCGGGGCCGTCGCTGGCTTCGCGCACGGCGGCGGTGGCAACGGCGGTCAGGTCGCCGTGGCAGATCTGACGGGCGATTTCCTGAAAGCGGCGGATGGCCGAGAGGGCGCGGGCGCGGCCTTCGGGGTTGAGGTGCCCGGTTTCGGACAGACCCGCGCCAAGGGCACACATGATCTTTTCGTTGTAGAAATAGGCGGGGCTTCGGGCGGCGCCGTCGAACACGACGAGACGCACCGAGTTTGAACCGACATCCACGACGCCGACGCGCGACAGGGCGCGGGCAGATGCGTCATTGAACAGGGGCCGGCCAAAGGGCCCCCAGTCGCCTGCGGGGTCAGTATTCCCGTCCATATTCCATCCCAAGACTGTTGGTGCGTCCCATTATCGGCAGTGGCCGGTGTGGGTCAATCGTTGGTGTGGGTCAGCTTGGGAACATCCGAGGCACCGGCCGAGCCACGGCCAGACAGGGAAGGGTATTCCATGAAGAACCTGTGGCAATTGAACGCGAATTCACCTTCGGGAACTTCGGCGCGATCAAAGCTGCCATCGGCGTTCATGACCCAGCTTTGGGCCACGTCGGCCAGATTCGCGGCCATGACCTGACTTACGATCTGGGCCTTCACGGTGGCGTTTTTGATCTCGACCAGGGTTTCGACGCGACGGTTGAGGTTGCGGCCCATCCAGTCGGCGGAGGAGATATAGACCTTGGCCTTTTTCGAGGGCAGGCCCTCGCCGTTGCCGAAGCAGACGATGCGCGAGTGTTCGAGGAAACGTCCAACGATGGATTTGACGCGGATGTTTTCTGAAAGGCCCTTGATGCCAGGACGCAGGCCACAGATGCCGCGGATCACGAGGCTGATCTTCACGCCAGCCTGCGAGGCCTTGTAGAGGGCGTCGATCACCTCGGGTTCGATGAGTGAGTTCATCTTGGCCCAGATTTCCGCGGGCCTGCCAGCCTTGGCGTGTTCGATCTCGGCGTCGATCTTTTCGATCAGGCGCGACTTCAGCGAATGGGGCGAAATCGCGAGGTTGTCGAGCTTTTCGGGTTCCACATAGCCGGAGAGGTAGTTGAACACCTTGGTGGCGTCGCGGCCGAGGTCGGTATCGCAGGTGAAGAAGCTGAGGTCGGTATAGATCTTGGCGGTGATCGGGTGGTAATTGCCGGTGCCGTAGTGGGTGTAGGTGACCAGTTGGTCACCTTCGCGGCGCACCACGGTCGAGATCTTGGCGTGGGTCTTCCAGTCGGTGAAGCCGTAAACCACATGCGCGCCGGCGCGTTCAAGGCGGCGTGACTGGTGGATGTTGGCGGCCTCGTCGAAGCGGGCCTTGAGTTCCACCAGCGCGGTGACGGATTTGCCGTCTTCCGCCGCTTCGCAGAGGGCCTCGACGATGGGCGAGTTCTTGGAGGTGCGATAGAGGGTCTGCTTGATCGCCACCACGTTCGGATCGCGGGCCGCCTGTTGCAGGAAGCGCACCACCATGTCGAAGGTCTCGTAGGGGTGATGCAGGAGCATGTCCTTCTGGCTGATGGCGGCGAACATGTTGCCGTCAAAATCCTGTACGCGTTCGGGAACGCGCGGCGCAAAGGAGGGCCACAGCAGGTCCGGGCGTTCATCGAGGACCAGTTCGCTCAGGTCGGCGAGGCCGATCATGCCGTCGATCTCGACCACCTCGTCATCGCGCACGTGCAGCTCTTCCATGATCAGCGAGCGCAGGGCCTTGGGGGCGTCAGCGGAAAGCTTCATGCGCACCACTTCGCCCCGGCGGCGACGTTTGAGCGCCACTTCGAATTCGCGCACGAGGTCTTCGGCCTCGTCTTCGACTTCGAGGTCGCTGTCGCGCAGGACGCGGAAGGAACAGTGGCCCTTGGCCTTATAGCCGGGGAAGAGGCTGTCGAGGTGCAGAAGCAGCAGCTCTTCGAGCGGCAGGGCGCGGGTGGTGCCTTCGGCAGAGGGCAGGAAGATGAAGCGGTCGATCTGGTGGGGGATCGGCAGCAGGGCCTTCAGCGAGGATTTGTTCTTGTTGCGCTCAAGCTGGAGAGCGAGCGAGTAGCCGAGGTTGGGAATGAAGGGGAAGGGGTGTGCCGGGTCGATGGCGAGCGGCGACAGGACCGGGAACACCTTGTTCAGGAACACGTCGGCAAGGAAAGGTTTGTCATCTTCGTTGATCGACTTGTGGTCGAGGATGACGATGTTTTCCGCTTCCATCTCGGCGCGCAGGCGGCCGTACATTTCCTGCTGTTTCTGGAGCAGGTTGCGGGCGTCTTCGTTGATCAGCACCAGCTGTTCGGCGGGTGTCAGCCCGTCCTGGGCGGGATGCGAATTGCCTTCGCGCACCAGTTCACGCAGGCCGGCGACGCGGACGGTGTAGAATTCATCAAGGTTGGTGGCCGAGATCGACAGGAAACGCAGACGTTCAAGCAGCGGCACGCGCGGATTCTCGGATTCTTCCAGCACACGCCAGTTGAAGCCCAGCCAGCTGAGTTCGCGGTTGTAGAAACGGCCCGGTCCGGTCAGGTCAACATCTGGCAACTCGACGGCGGCGGGGAAATCGGATTTCAGGAAGTCTGCGTAAGTCATGGGGTGTTTATGTCATCAACCGGTAACGGAGAAATGACACTATCTGCCTGAAATCGCAGGAAGTCCAGATGCAGGGCCGATTGGTCAGCGTTCTTCGAGAACGCGACGGGCCAAAGCGCGAGTTATTGGGCGTTTTTCGCTGAGCGAGAGGGTATCAAGGCGTTCGACGAGATCGCGGGCGGCTTCGAAGGAGCGGTCCATGTTCTTGATCAGGAAGGGCAGGGTGTCTGGTGGTGGGGTCAGTTGCCGGTCGTTGAACATCTTGGCCATGACCACGGTCAGCAGTGTGTCGTCGGGTTGTTCCAGCGCGGCGACGGTGGTGCCTTGCATCCTGCTCATGAGGTCGGGCAGGGTGAGGCCCCAGTGTTTCGGCTCGCCCGCGCCGGTCAGAAGCAGGGTATGGCGTTCGGCCAGCACGAGGTTGTGCAGGTGAAACAGGGCATCCTGTGCGGCTTTGTTGCCTGCGATCAGATGCACGTCTTCCACGGCGACAGGGCCGGTGGCGAGCGCCGGAATGTCCTGATCCGGCAGCGAGGTCGCAGGCACGATGCGCGCGTGGCTGATCCCCGCCCACACGTGGGTGAGGTGGGTTTTGCCCGAACCGGCAGGGCCGGACAGCACAAGTTTGCCACCGGGCCAGTCGGGCCACATGTCGACCAGTCCCAATGCCATCGCGTTGGCCGGGCTGACGAAGAAATCGTCACGCCCTAACGCGGTTCGGACCGGTAGGGTAAGGTTCAACTGCTCTGCCATGTTATTCGTCTGGTTGTTTTCCGGCGAGGCCCTTGTAGAGCCGCGACTCGGTATACCTCTCGGCGCCGAAACGTGCCAGTACCCCGATGGAGGCCGCGACGGGAACCGCGACCAGCATACCGACAAAGCCGAACAGCGCACCAAATACGGAGAGGGCGAAGATCAGCCAGACAGGGTGCAGGCCGACGGAGGAGCCCACCAATTTGGGGGTCAGGATGTTGCCTTCGACCACCTGACCAATCACGAAGATACCGGCGACGAGGCCGAGCGAGAGCCAGTCACCCCAGAACTGGAACAGGCCGAGGCCGATGGCGAGGGCACCACCGAGGATGGCGCCTACGTAGGGAATGAAAGTGATCAGGCCGGCAAAGGCCCCGACAACAAGGCCGAATTGCAGGCCTACCAGCATCAGGGCAACGGCATAATAGGTGCCAAGGATCAGGCAGACAGTGCCCATGCCGCGAATGAACGAGGCCAGCGTGTGGTCGATCTGGCCCGCGAGTTTGCGGACGATCGGGGCGTGATCCAGCGGCAGGAGGCGGTTGATCTCGGCGATCATGTTGTCCCAGTCGAGCAGCAGGTAGAAGGCGACAACCGGCACGATCACGAGGAGCATCACCACGTTGATCAGGGACATCGCGCCAGAGAGGACGCCCTGAAGCAGTTGCCCGCCGCGTTCCTGAACCGCCTGGCCGAGGTTCAGGAGCGCCTGGTGGATGGCCGAGTCGGGTTGGAGGATTTCGGGGAAACGCGTGGTCAGGAAGTTTTGCAGATCGCGGGCGATGTCGGGGGCCATGTTGAACAGCGAGACGAGCTGTTGCACCAGTGTCGGGATGACGGCCAGCACGGCGACAACGAACAGGAGGATGGCCACCAACGTGATCACGACGGTTGCGCCAACGCGGCTTAGGCCCATGGTTTCAAGGCGGTCGGCCACGGGATCAAGGAAATAGGCAATGGCACCGCCAAGCACGAAAGGCAGCATGATGTCGCCGAGGAACCAGAGCGCCAACATGAAGATTGCAAGGGCCAAACCCCAGTATTTCATCTGATCGCGGATCGGCAGGGCCATGAATTACCTCTTAAACTGAACGTGTTTCAGACATTGCGCACCTGCCGCGTCAGTTCAAGGGGGCGGCGAAAAAAGAAGGCCCGCCGAACGGGCGGGCCTTGGTCTGAAATCCGTGTGTGGATCAGTGGCAGGCCGGGCGGCTGCCGGGCAGCAGGACCTTGTCGATCACGTGGATCACGCCGTTGTCGGCCTTGATGTCGGCGATGATCACGTTGGCGCTTGAGCCGGTGCCATCGGCAATGGCCACGCCGTCGGAGCCTTTGGTGATGCAAAGGCGTTCAGACGCCAGAACCGGCTTGAAGTAGTTCGACCCTGCCGGGATGTCGCCTGCGGCCAGTTTGCGGTCATCCACGTGATACAGCAGGATGTCGGTCAGCTGGCCCTTATTCTCGGGCTTCAGAAGGGTTTCCACCGTGCCTTCTGGAAGGGCGGCAAAGGCATCGTTGACCGGGGCATAGACGGTGAAGGGGCCTTCGCCCTGCAGGGTGTCGACCAGACCGGCAGCCGAGACGGCGGCGACGAGGGTCGAGAAGCGATCGTCCGATGCGGCGATGTCGACGATGGTGCCTGCGGCGCTTGCCGCGGTGGCGGTCATGGCTGCGAATGCGGTGGCGATGCTGAGTTTGCGGATCATGTTTGGTCCTCTCTGTTGAAATCACCATGCGGTTTGCATGTGCGAAGGGTACGGCGGCATTTGGCAGTTGGATGTGTGGGGTCACGGCCCTGTGATGTCGCGTGAAGACAAGACGGGGCGAAGCTGGCATGGTGGGCTGCGCGAACAGGCGAGGGAGAGACGCATGAACGAAAGTTTTGACATCGACGCGATGGTGGATCGGTTGCGCGACGCGGCGGTTGGCGAGGACGCACCGCGCAGGGTGCGGGCGATCATCGAAGAGGTGGTGGCCGATCCCGACCTACTGGCCGCGGCGGTTCCGCATTACGGCGAGGACGTGGTGTTGTTCGAGGATGACACCGTTTCGATCTGGTACGCGCATTTCGACCCCGGCAAGATGGTGCCAGCGCATGACCACCAGATGTCGGCGGTGATCGGCGTCTTTCGCGGGCAGGAGCGCAACAACTTCTATGAAGCTGACGGTGAGGGCGGTTTGCGCAAGAGTTCGGATGTCGTGCTGGAGCCGGGGGATGTCTTGTCGATCGGGCCAAGTGCCATTCATTCGGTGGCCTGCGTCAGCGCGGTGCCGTGCAACGGGTTTCATGTCTACTTGGGCGAGCTGACAACGGTCGAGCGCAGCCTGTTCGACGTCAAGGCGGGCAAGAGGCTGCCGTTTGACGCGGCTTCTTATGATGCGTTGATTGGGGCGGACGACGGATAGAGGCCAGCGACAGGGGCTGCGCTGTGTTTTGCGCTCTTGTCTGGCAGGGCGCAAAGCCATAAACGGGGGCAGACCCAAGAGACACTCGCAGATGGAGCCCACATGCGCCTCAGCCGTTATTTTCTGCCCGTTCTGAAAGAGACGCCCGCCGAGGCGCAGATCGTGAGCCACCGTTACATGCTGCGTGCCGGCATGATCAAACAGCAATCCGCCGGCATCTATTCCTGGCTGCCGCTGGGGTTCAAGGTCCTGCGCAAGATCGAGAACATCGTGCACGAAGAGCAGGTGCGTGCTGGTCACGTGCCGATCCAGATGCCGATCCTGCAAGGCGCCGACCTGTGGCGTGAATCGGGCCGTTATGACGATTACGGCCAGGAAATGCTGCGTATGCAGGACCGCCATGGCCGCGACATGCTGTATACGCCGACCGCCGAAGAGATGGTGACCGACATCTTCCGCAGCCACGTGTCGTCGTACAAGGACCTGCCGCTGACCCTCTACCAGATCCAGTGGAAATTCCGCGACGAGATCCGTCCGCGTTTCGGCGTGATGCGGGGCCGCGAGTTCTATATGAAGGACGGCTACAACTTTGACCTCACCAAGGAAGACGCGCTGCACGCCTACAACCGTCACCTCGTGAGCTACCTGCGTACCTACGAACGCATGGGCCTTCAGGCGATCCCGATGCGGGCTGATTCCGGCCCGATTGGTGGCGATGACACCCACGAGTTCCTTGTGCTGGCGGAAACCGGCGAGTCCGAGGTCTTTTATGACAGCGCCGTCACCGACCTGACCTTTGGCGACCGCGAGATCGACTATGACTCGCACGAGCAATGCCGCGCGATCCTTGACGAGTTCACCTCGAAATACGCGCGTACCGACGAAACCCACGACGAAGCCCTGTTCAACGCGATCCCCGAGGAACGCCGCCGCGTGGCGCGCGGGATCGAGGTTGGCCAGATCTTCTATTTCGGCACCAAGTATTCCGAGCCGCTGGGCGCAACCGTTCAGGGCCCCGATGGCAAGCCGACCCCGGTTCACATGGGCTCGCACGGAATTGGCGTGTCGCGTCTGCTTGGCGCGATCATCGAAGCCAGCCACGACGACAAGGGCATCATCTGGCCCGAGGGTGTCACACCGTTCCACTGCGGCATCGTGAACCTCAAGCAGGGTGACGAAGAGGCCGATGCCGCCTGTGACGCGCTTTACAAATCGCTGACCGCGCTGGGCCTTGAGCCGCTTTATGACGACCGCAAGGAACGTGCGGGCGGCAAGTTTGCCACCATGGACCTGATCGGCCTGCCGTGGCGCATCACCGTTGGTCCGCGTGGTCTCAAGAACGGTGTTGTGGAACTGACCTGCCGCCGGACCGGCGAAAGCGAAGAGATGACGCCGGAACAGGCGGTCGCCAAGGTTGCGGGCATCTACGAAGGCCACATGGTGCGCGGGTTCTGATACCGACACTGTTTCGGCAAAAGGAATTGAAGGGGGGGCAATTGCCTCCCTTTTTTCTTTGTCGAATTGACAGGCTGCCAAGGGCTTTGCAGGGTGGCGGAAACGGCGCGACGAGGTGCGATATGAAAACGGTTCTGGCATTTGGTGACAGCCTGACATGGGGCAGTGATCCGCATACCGGAGGGCGGCATCCCCGCGACTGTCGCTGGCCGGTGGCATTGGCCGAAGGTCTGGACGGGGTCGAGGTGATTTCCGAAGGGCTGCGCGGCAGAGCGACGGTTTATGATCGCCCCTCTGCCTCTTCGGACATGAACGGCGGGCGGGTCTTGCCAGCATTGTTGCACAGCCACGCGCCGCTGGACCTTGTGATCATCATGCTGGGCAGCAATGACCTTTACGAGGGGTTCTCGGTGCAGAATGCCCGCGACGGGCTGATGCGGCTGGTCGAGATCGTGCGCAGCCACCCTTACCGGCTGCCGGAACCGCATGTGCCTGACGTGATGCTGATTTCGCCGCCCCTGGTGAGCCTTGGGGATGATCCCTTCGTGACCGAGGCCAAGGTGGCAGAGACCGCCAAGATGGCCCCAGTGGTTGCGGGGCTGGCGGAAGAGTTGGGCGCGGGGTTCTTTGATGCGGCCACCGTGGCGCGGGGCAGTCCGGCGGATTGTTACCACCTTGAGGCAGAGGACAGCCGCGCGCTGGGCCTTGCCCTGCAGGCGCCGGTTCGGGCGCGCCTTGGGCTTTGACGCATGATCGGACGTGTCTTGGCCCTTGCCGGGGGATTGAGCGTGGCGGCGGGGCTGTCGCAGTTTCCCGAATATGCGCAGCAATATACCCAGCGTCTTGCCGGGGCCGTGGATGAGTTGACCCTCTTTGTAGAGGAATTCGACAGGGATGCGCGGTCGCTCGGGCTGGGGCGCAGTGAAGCCCTTGTTGAATTGGCCCAGGGGGGCGAAATGGGGGCGGCGCGGGCGAAAACCGTGGCGGAAACCATTGATCGGCGCGAACGATTGGCGCGGGATCTTGAAACCCTGCGGACCGCCGGGCCGTTTACGCGGGCGCTGAATGCGCGCCGGTTCAGCGACGGCGACATCGCGCGCAAAGCCTGGCAAGATTTTCGGCCGGCCCTGCCGTTTACCTTTGAGGGGGCGGTGTTCGGCGGGACGGGTTTTGTTCTTGGAATGCTGGGCATGGCGATCATGGTCTGGGGCCTGCGTGCGCCGTTCCGAAGGAGAAACCGTGACGTATCGGACTCGGATCGGCCGAAATCGGCGTGAAAGGGCGACAAAACTGCTGCAACGCTTGACCTTGCGAGGGGATTTCAGCAGGTTCCCCGAAAAAGAGCAGGATAACCGATGGCCAAGACGCCACCCCCCTTTGCCGCTTTCGAGTGGATGATCGCCTGGCGCTATCTGCGTGCGCGGCGCGCGGAAGGTGGCGTGAGCGTGATGACCTGGATCAGCCTGATCGGGATCACGCTGGCGGTGTTTGCCCTTATTGCAACCCTCGCCGTGCGCTCTGGGTTTCGGGCGGAATTTGTTGACACGATCCTTGGCGCCAACGCTCATGTGACGGTGTATCAGTCCGGCGTCGTGACCGAGAATGGCCGCATCGACCGCACCATTGCCGACTATGACGGGATGGCAGCACGCTTGCGCACGGTCGAAGGCGTGACGCGCGCCGCGCCGTTGGTCAAAGGGCAGGTGATGGTCAATCTGCGCAGCCGTAACGCCGGCGTGGAAGTCTTTGGAATCCAGTTGGAAAACCTGAAAGAGCTGCCGCGTATTGCCGACCCTGAAACGGGGCGTGGTGATATTGAACGGTTTGGCGAGGGCATTGCGATTGGGTCTGGCGTGGCGCAGGAACTGGGTGTGCTGGTCGGGGATCGGATCAAGGTGATCTCGCCCAACGGGGTGAAAACCGCCTTTGGCACCTCGCCCCGGATCAACGCCTACGAGGTGGTCTATATCTTCTCGGCGGGCCGCTATGACATTGATCGCACACGGGTTTATCTTCCCTTTGCCGAGGCGCAGAGTTTCTTTAACCGCGATGGCGTGGCCGACGAGATCGAGGTCATGGTGGAAGAACCGGAGCACGTGGATCGCCTTGTGCTCGACCTGTTGCAGGCGGGCGGGGACCGGACGCTGATCTGGACCTGGCGGGACGCTTCGGGCGGGTTTTTGCGGGCGCTGGAGGTTGAAGACAACGTGATGTTCATCATCCTGTCGATCCTTGTTCTGATCGCGGCGATGAATATCGTTTCTGGCCTCATAATGTTGGTAAAGAACAAGGGGCGCGACATCGGAATTTTGCGCACCATGGGATTGGCTGAAGGGTCTGTTCTCAGAGTCTTCTTTATTTGCGGAGCCTTCACGGGCTTTCTTGGCACGGTTCTTGGTGTGGCCCTTGGATGCCTGTTTGCGATCTACATCGATCCATTGTTCGCTTTTGTAAACTACATGATGGGCGGTGGTGTGTGGGATCCCTCTATCCGTGGTATCTATCACCTGCCTGCCAAGCTTGAATTCGGCGATGTTCTGAGCGCGGTTTGCCTGTCTCTTGGCCTGAGTTTCGTGGTCACGATCTTTCCTGCGCGGCGGGCAGCGCGGATGAACCCGGTGGAGGCGCTGCGGTATGAGTGATGTGGTGCTGGGCCTCAAGGGCATAGAAAAGGCGTATAACAAGGGGTTGCCGGGCGAGGTGCAAGTGCTTCGGGGCGCTGAGCTGACCTTGAACGCCGGTGAAGTTGTGGCGCTGGTTGCGCCGTCGGGCGCGGGCAAATCCACGCTTCTTCACATCGCCGGATTGCTAGACCAGCCGGACAGTGGCGAGGTGCAGATCGGCGGTGAGGTGATGTCGGGCCGCTCTGATCGCAAGCGCACAGAGGCACGACGGCGTGACATTGGTTTTGTCTATCAATTCCACCACTTGCTGCCCGAGTTTAACGCGCGTGAAAACATCGTTTTGCCGCAGCTGGCGAACGGAATGTCCCGCGCCAAGGCGGACGCGCGGGCCGATATGCTGCTGGATCGTGTCGGTGTCGGAGCGCGTGTAGATCACCGTCCTGCGGCGCTTTCTGGTGGCGAACAACAGCGCGTGGCCTTCTGTCGGGCGCTGGCGAACGCGCCAAGGCTGCTTTTGGCGGACGAGCCGACGGGCAACCTTGATCCCGGAACCTCCGACCAGGTGTTCGGCGCGTTGATGCAACTGGTGCGCGAGACCGGGTTGGCGGCGCTGATCGCCACCCATAACCTTGACCTGGCCGCGCGGATGGATCGCGCGGTGCGGCTTGAGAACGGGGTGCTGACCGAGGCCTGAGTTCAGGCCTGTTGCGTCATCCATACCCCAGCGGCCATGAGGCCGATCCCACCGGCACGGCTTAGCGATAGTGGTGAGATCTGCGCGCCGAACAAGCCGAAATGGTCGATGGCGGCGGCCGAGATCAACTGACCGAGCAGAACGAAGAACACCGCGTTACCGACCCCGAACTTTGGGGCCACGAAGGTGATCGACAAAACGTAGAACGCGACCAGAAAACCGGCGAGAAACAGATGCTTGGGGGCGGTCATGGCCTGCGTCAGGGCCGAGGCGGTGCCGCTTAGAAAAAGGGCGATAACCGTTGTCGTCAGGGCCACCAGAAACAGGATGGTGCTGGCGGCGATCGGGGCGCCGATGCGTTGGCCAAGGGCGGCGTTCAGCGCGGCCAGAACGGGGATGCCGATCCCGGCGGCAAGCATGGTCGCGGCATAGATGGTGGTGGGCGGCATGTCAGGCTCCGGATGTCAGGGTACAAAGAAGGTGGCGGTGGCAGTGGCAACGACCTTGTCCGAGGGCAGGGCCGTCATGGTGGCGCGGGTGAAGATCAGCGCCTTGCCGGCGCGAACGATCTCGGCGTCGCATCGGATGGTATCGCCGGTGCCGGGGCGCAGGAACTGGGTATCAAGGTTGGTGGTCGCCACGGGGCGGGGTTCCTGCAGGTGACCAAAGGTGGCAAAGACCATGGCCGTATCGGCCATCGCGGCCAGCGCCTGACCGGAGATGATGCCGCCAACGCGGGCCAGATCATCGGTAATGGGCATGGTAAGCGTGGCACCATCACGGGTGATGTCGGTGATCGTGAGATCCAGTGCCTTGACCCAAGGCGCGAAGTTCTCCTCGAGAAACCGCTGCGCGTCTGCCGGTGTGAGAGCCATACGTCGTTTCCTCCCTTGTCCTTTCGGCGAGCATGGCCGTTGCCTTGGGGAATGTCACCTCAATATGATCCGTATCAAGGAGAGATCGTTGCGTCAGTGCCAAGCTGTTGGTGGAAGATCGCAGAAGCGATGCAGGAGGTGCCGCCGCAATGAGACGGGTCTTGGGGAGTTTTGTTGTTGTTTTTCTTGGGGTTGTGCTTGCGGGCTGTGTGCAAGTCTGGAGCCCCGGAAAGGCAACCTATGACGCGCATTGCCTGTCTTGTCATGGCGCGCGCGGGCAGGGGGACGGGCCCTTTGCGGCGCATCTTCTGATCCCGCCCGCGGATTTGACGGTGCTGGCGGCAGAGAATGGCGGCACTTTTCCGCGCCTTCGAGTGCGCCAGTCGATCGAAGGGCTGGGGCGTGGCGAACACTTCAGCGGCGCGATGCCGGAGTTTTCCGAAGTGGGCGGGCGCGGACCGGCCGCCGATGCGCAGCTTGCGGTGGTGGTCGACTATTTGGAACGCTTGCAACAGTAGATTGGGGCCAGGGTGGCCCCGAGAGGAGGCGAGATGAACAAGAGATTGGGAATGGGACTTGGCCTTGCAGCGGTCTGTGCGGCTTCGGTTGTCCTTGCCGGACCGGCAGAGCGCGGCGAGGTGCTGTATAACGAACATTGCGTTGCGTGCCACGGTGTTAACCTTGACGGACAGGGGCCGATGGCCGGCGTCATGGTGATCAAACCGGCTGATCTTTCTGTGTTGACGGCGGGCAATGACGGGGTGTTCCCGCTGGTGCGTGTCATCAAGCGGATCGACGGGCGCGACCCGTTGGTGTCACATGGCAGCCCGATGCCGGTTTACGGGCATTTCTTCGAGGGGCGTGACATGGCGCTCAAGACGCAATCGGGGCAACCGATCATGACAAGCGGGGCGGTGGCCGATCTCGTGGCCTATCTGCAAGAGGTGCAGAAATGAGGATTGCGGCAGGTCTTGTTGTCGCGGTGGGTCTGGTTGCGGCGTGCCAGCCGCAGGACATGCCTGACCAGATCGAAGGCGCGCGGGTCTATGAGGCGAATTGCGCCATGTGTCACGGGGCGGATGGCACGGGTGTTGCCGGCGTGTCACCCCGTGCGGCGGATCTGACGCGACTTGCGCGGAACAACGGCGCGGTGTTTCCGACCAACCGTGTGCTGAGCCAGATTGATGGGTACCTGCGGTCCGAGGAAGACGGCATGCCGGAGTTCGGTCTGCTGTTGGAAGGGGATCTGGTGCCAGTTGAAACTGACGACGGGGCCTTGACCCCCACGCCACGCCCGCTTGCCGCTTTGCTTGAGTATCTGCGGACGATCCAGAAGTAGGGCTTACTTTGGAAAGGTGAAAACGGCGGTACGGCCTGGACCGAAACGATGGTTGTGCCAGTCCTTCTGCAACTTGGTGTAGCTGAGTTTACGTGCGCGGCTGCGGCTGATGTCGGGATCGCGGATAAAGACAACCTCTTCCTGATCGTCGAAGCCTTCGACAACAAAGGTGTGGCCTTGACCAAGATGGACGTCGATCAGCACCGGGCGCTGCTTGCGCAGACTGGCCTTGATTGCACTTAGGCCTGAGCGAAAACCTGCGTTTGTCCTTGGGTATGTGCGCATCTTCCAACCATATCCGTGCTGTTTCACGGCGTGGATCATGTCGACGAAATAGGTGAAGTTCCGGTTCCTCTGGCTTTTGGGTTTATGGCCTTCGGCCAGTGCCTTGAGATCGGTGGGCCTATGTTTGTCACCATAGTAGGCAAGGACCATGGCGCTGGATGTCGGCACGCAGAGATAAGGCTTCTGGCGCATGTGCGGCACGCCGAGGAAGACCGATTTTTGGCTGACATGCGGGGCAGGCAGTTTGCGGGCCTGGATGATGGCTTCATTGTATTTGAGTTCAGCCAGAGCTGGGGCGGCAAGAGCAAGGCACAGTAGCACCAACCAAGAACGCAGAATGACCGTCATGAAAACCCCTCCTGGAATGAAATGAGGGTAGCATCTGGCTGGTGAGGCGGCAAATTCTAGAGCGTGAAGGCCAGTACGCGGGAGATTTCGGTCAGGCCGCGTCCGGACTGGAACATCCATGTGTTGAAGGCGGCCTGAACGGATTTCATGGCGGTCTTGGAGGTCGGTTGCTTGTCGATCACGCCCTCGGCGATCAGGCGGGCGGTGACATCGCGTGACAGGATAAAGGCATCTCGTCCGGCAAAGCGCAGGGCGTATTGGCCGGTCATGCCGCCAAGGCGGCTGCCGTTCTTTTTCATCATCTCCAGAAGGCCGATGAAATCGGTGGAGGGCCAGCCGCCGATCACTTGACCGGCACCGCCCTGTTCGCGCAGGGATTGGAGGAAGTGGGCGTTGTCGATCACGGTGCGGATCTTTGGCCCGTTGCGCACGATGGCGGTGTTCGCCATCAGGCGATCCATGTCTTCGTCATGCATGAAGGCACAGCGGTCCACGTCGAAACCGTGGAAGGCCTCTTCGAAGCCATCCCATTTGTTTTCAATGACTTTCCAGTTGAAACCGGCCTGGAAAATGCCCTTGGTGAAGAGAGACAGCCAACGATCTTCGGGAAGGGCGGTGACGTTCGGATCAGGGCGCGGGATCAGGTCTTCCAACGCGTCGGGACCGCCCTTGCGATCCGCGGCAATGGCGTAGAGCTCGTCAAAATGGCGCATGGATGCCCCTCGTGATTATTCGGCGGGTTGGAAGCCTTCGATCAACTGGCGCAGGCCAAGCGCGGCCCCGGCAAAGATCGCGATGAAGGTGACGGGGGCAGAGATTGCCAGCAGTGAAAAGGCGGTGAGGCCTTGTCCCACGGTGCAGCCGATGGCCAGAACCGCACCGGCGCCCATGATCATCGCTCCGACGATCTGGCGGCGCAGTTCGCGTGGGTCTTCGCAGGCTTCCCAGCGGAAATGGCCACGGATCATTGAGCCGATAAAGGCCCCGACCCAAACGCCGGCGACAGAGCCGACGGCGAAGGACAGGGGCCGGACCGAGCCGTTCATGGCAAAGAGGATGGTTTCGCCGACTGGGGCCGAGAAACTGTGAGAGACCACCTGAAGCCCGTCAAAGCCGTTCGAGGCGACCCATTGGCTTCCGGCCCAGCCGGAGACGATGGCAAGGCCCACGACGGCGGACCAGAAGATCGATTTGAAATCGCTGCGCATTTCGCGCGACCACAGGGCCGCGACCATCATCAGAACGCCTATGGTGATGCCGATGGGAACCGGGGAGAGGCCCAGCCAAGCGCCCGTGTAGTGGGCGATGCCGGGGGGCACAGGATTGGTGACGTCGATCTGGGGAAAAGCCCAGTTGCGCAGCGGAGCGAGGGGGCCTGCGAGGACGACATAGGCCGAGACACCCATCACGAGGACAATGACAAAGCTGCGCAGGTCGCCGCCGCCGAGGCGGGCAATGGCGCCGTAGCCACAGTTGCCGGACAGGGCCATGCCGTATCCGAACATGAGGCCACCCAGGATCGAGGCCAGCGGCATCCAGCGGATAGAGAAGTAGAAAGAGGTTTCGGCTTCGAGTGAGCCTGTGCCGATCAGGGCGAAACTGCCGATGATGGCGATGCCGATGGCGATGCCCCACATCCTGATGCGCAGGTCCGAACCGCCGTAGAGCAGGTCTTCGATCGCGCCAAGCGTGCAGAATCGGCCCAGACGTGCCGCCAGCCCGAGAAGGATACCGCCAAGACAGCCGAAGAGGGCGACAAGGTTGCTGTCGCCAAGTGTTTCAAGCAGTGTTTCCAGCATTGCCAGCATGGCCGGTACTCCTCCCTAAGAAACCGGTGTGCTGGTCCAGATCGAATGCGCGATCAATCGTCGTCGTTGCAGAAAAGATCGTAGACCACTTCCAGTATACGACGCGGTCGGTGATCCGCCAATCGATAATAGATGGTCTTGCCTTCGCGGCGGGGGATCACGAGACCCTCAAGACGGAGGCGGGAAAGTTGTTGGGAAACAGCGGCTTGGCGGGCCGAGATCAGCTCTTCCAGTTCGGTGACCGATTTTTCGCCACTTACGAGGTGACAGAGGATCATCAATCGGCCTTCGTGGCTGATGGCTTTGAGGAAGTTCGACGCACTGGTGGCGTTGTCCACCATGCGGTCCATTTCTTCTTCTGTTATGTCGTCCGTGAACACCGGAAGTGCCATGGCGGTTCCCCTTATCTTCCTTTCACAGCCCCTTTGATCCGAGGGGCGCTGAAAAGCGGTCAAGAGAGCCTTTGGGGTGTCCCTGACCACCAACCCTGATGCGGCGTTTTTGTTGTTGTCCGCAGGGTTCGGGGCCGCATACACCAAACTCTACCGTATTGGAACCTTTTGCAGGTGCAAAAAGGCGTGTGTTGTTATCGGGTGGCCCCTTCAAAGCCTGCTTTTTCGGCAAGCAGGGTCTCGATGTGCCACCAGAAGAAATCTTCGCCCGGATAACCTTCGAGGCGTGCGATTTCCTGGCCCTCGTCAATCAGGATGAACGTCGGAGTGAAGTTGACGGCGCGCGCATAGGTGAGGTCTTTAGGGGGATGACGCAGTTCAGCGCGACGCAGGGGGGCAAACTGGCCCGCCTCGGTCTTGGGATAGATCGGTGCGATCTCCTGGTTCCAGAGGCGGCAGGTATAACAGCCAGGCTGTTCGACCATGATCAGTTCCACCGCCCAAGCGGGCAGGGAGGAGCTGAGGGCAAGGGCGGTTGCCGCGAAAAAGGTGCGAAACTTCATGAGACACCAGATTGACGAATTACGTACGCACAACTTAATCTGAATATGTGCATAAATCAAGGAGCGCGGGCATGTTGGACATATCATTTGCGGGGGCGGCACTGGCCGGGATGCTGTCGTTCTTTACCCCCTGCGTCCTGCCGATGGTCCCCTTTTACCTGTGTTACATGGCCGGAATCTCGATGTCGGAACTTCAGGGAGACGGGGGAATCGCCCCGGGCGCACGTCGACGCCTTATCGTCTCGTCGGTGTTCTTCGCCCTTGGGGTGACGACGATTTTCGTGCTGCTTGGCATGGGGGCGACCGCGCTGGGGCAGGCCTTTGCACAGTGGAAGCAGCCGTTGTCATATGTGGCCGCGGCCCTGCTGGCGTTGTTTGGCCTGCATTTCCTGGGCATTCTCAAGATCCCGCTGCTCTATCGCGAGGCCAAGATTGAAAGCACGGCCGAGCCGACAACGATTGCCGGGGCCTATCTCATGGGGCTGGCATTCGGATTTGGCTGGACACCCTGTGTCGGGCCGGCGCTTGCCTCGATCCTGATGGTGGCAAGTGGCATGGGGGATATTTCGCGTGGGGCGCTGTTGCTGATGGTCTACGGGCTTGCCATGACCGCGCCCTTCATCATTGCCGCGCTGTTTGCACAGCCATTTCTGCGCTGGATGCAGCGCAATCGCAGATTCCTGCCGTATGTTGAAAAGGTCATGGGGGCGATGTTGCTCATCTTCGCTATCCTGATCGCAACGAACACGGTGAATCGTCTTGCGGATCTGATGATCCGATATGCGCCGGGGCTGACCGGATTGGGCTAGCGTCGGGCACAACCTTGGAGGAGGAGTGAACGATGACCAAATGGATGATGGCGCTTGTGGCGCTGGTGATGGCTGTGCCGCTTTGGGCGGCAGAGCTGGGCGATGACGGTTTGCACAAGACCGACTGGTTCCGCGATACGTTCAAGGATTTGCAGGAAGACTATGAAGAGGCGCGCGCCGAGGGAAAGCGCTTGCTGATCATCTTTGAGCAACGGGGCTGCCTGTATTGCAAGGATATGCACGAAGGCGCCTTCAAGGACGAGCGCGTGCTGAAGCATCTGACCGAAACCTACTATCCGGTGCAGCTTGATCTTTATGGGGCAAACGAGATGGTGGACACCGATGGCGAGAGTCTTGAAGAGCGCCTCGCGGCGCGCAAGTGGGGGGTGATGTTCACGCCCACGATGGTCTTCATGCCGCCGGAGATCGACCTGGAAAAACCGGCCAACCAGCAGGCCGTGGCGATCATGCCGGGGGCCTTTGCGCCGGGCACGACATACGACCTCATGACATGGGTCGCAGAGCAGCGTTACCTGGATCAAAGTGAGGAAGATTTCCAACGCTACCACGCGCGCATGATTCGAGAGCGCAACGACGGCGACACGCGATAAGCCTTTCGGCATCTGTTCATATTCGTTTGTTGCGCGTGAGGTAAATTGCGCGTAACAAATGGAAATCCTTAACATCTGCGACAAAACGCACTCAATAATTCATTTTAATGAATTTGTTGTTGCGTTCAGCCTCCCCGGTAGCCTACGGTATACAAAGCTAACCTGATAAATACGGTAGCCATGGGAGGAAACATGAAGCTTTCGACACTGACACTGGCGGCAACTTTGACCGCTGGCGCGGCAATGGCAGGCCCGGTTGCGCCTGCGGATGTGGTCTTTGATGACGCGGGGGCCGTTGCGGCCTCGCTGTCCGGCGCGGCCGGAAACGCGGAAAGCGGCGCAAAGATCATGACGACGAAATCGCTGGGCAACTGCATCGCGTGTCACGAGGTTTCCGCTCTGAGCGAAGCCCCGTTCCACGGCGAAGTTGGCCCCATGCTGGACGGCGTGGCTGATCGTTGGAACGAGGCCGAACTGCGCGGCATCCTCGCCAATGCAAAGCTCACCTACGAAGGTACCGTGATGCCGGCTTACTACAAGGTCGACGGATTTACCCGTCCCGGCAACGGCTATACCGGCAAGGCAGCCGAAGGTCCGCTGGATCCGCTTCTGAGCGCGCAGCAGATCGAAGACGTAATCGCATTCCTGATGACTCTGAAAGACGAGTGATCGGGCCTCAAGACTTTACCCCAAAGGAGAAACCGATGGACTTCACGAGACGTGAAACTCTGGCACTCGGTGCAGGGGCGGCGGCACTGACCGTTCTTCCCTTCCGTGTGCTGGCTGCCGCTGACGAGGCGATCGCAGCATTCACCGGCGGCGCAGATGTCGCTGAAGGCGGCGTTGAGCTGACCGCGCCGGAAATCGCAGAGAACGGCAACACCGTTCCGGTTGGTGTTTCGGCACCGGGCGCAAGCGCGATCCTGCTTCTGGCAACCGGCAACCCGACCCCGGGTGTCGCACAATTCAACTTCGGTCCGCTGGTCGCAAGCCAAGCCGCATCGACCCGTATCCGTCTCGCAGGCACCCAGGACGTGGTGGCCATCGCGAAACTGGCGGACGGTTCGTTTGCCAAGGCATCGTCGACCGTAAAAGTGACCATCGGCGGCTGCGGCGGCTAAGGCATAGGAGAACACAAACATGGCATCTGGTGTAAAACCCCGCGTCAAAGTCCCGAAAAAAGCCGCTGCTGGTGAGGCGATCACCATCAAGACCCTGATTTCGCACAAAATGGAATCGGGTCAGCGCAAGGACAAATCCGGCAACATCGTTCCGCGTTCGATCATCAACCGTTTTACCTGCGAGTTTAACGGCCAGTCGGTCATCGACGTCACGCTCGAGCCGGCGATCTCGACCAACCCGTACTTTGAATTCGAAGCTACCGTGCCCGAGGCCGGTGAGTTCCAGTTCACCTGGTACGACGACGACGGTTCGGTCTACGACACTGCGAAAAAAGTCGCTATCGGCTGATCTGCCGGTGGACCAAGGCACATCTGTCCTGCCCCGAACAGACGGGGCAGGGCGGTACCAAGGGAGGAAATGCGATGAAATTCAAGGCAATGGCAACAATTGCCGCACTTGCGGTCTCGGTTCCCGCGCTGGCAACGGCAGAGGCGGATGACGACGTACTGGTCGTCAACGGCGAGATCGAAATGATCACCAAGGCTCCGGCTCCGGCGCACCTGTCCGATGTCCTCGACGAGGTCATCTCGGGCTGGCACATGCGTTCGGACGAGACCCAGATCATGCAGGCGGACGACTTTGACAACCCCGGCATGATCTTTGTCGAGCAGGCGCTGGATGACTGGGGCACCGTCGAAGGCACCAAGGGCAAGTCCTGTGCGTCCTGCCACGGCGATGTCGAAGAAAGCATGGTTGGCGTCCGCGCTGTCTATCCGAAATGGAACGACAGCAAGGAAAAGGTCTATACCATGGAAATGCAGATCAACGACTGCCGCGAAACCGGGATGGGTGCAGAGCCGCTCAAGAAATCCGGTGCCAAAATGGCGCGCATGGAAGCTCTGATTTCGGTTCAGTCGCGCGGTATGCCGGTGAACGTGGCCATCGACGGCCCGGCCGAGGCAACCTGGGAACTGGGTAAAGAGCTTTACTACACTCGGACCGGCCAGCTTGATCTGTCCTGTGCGTCCTGCCACGAAGAAAACTATGGCAACCACATCCGTTCCGACCACCTCAGCCAGGGCCACATCAATGGCTTCCCGGTGTATCGCCTGAAGAATGCCAAGCTGACCACAGCGCATGGCCGCTTCAAGGGCTGCGTACGTGACACCCGCGCCGAAACCTACAAGCCGGGTTCGGACGAGTTCATCGCGCTGGAACTTTACGTCGCTTCGCGCGGCAACGGTCTTTCGGTCGAAGCACCGTCGGTCCGCAACTAATCGAATAAACCCGCCTCGGCAAAACCGGGGCGGGTTTTGTTTACTTTAATAAATTCACACATGCGAATGTAAGCTGAGTGTGGAACGCAATCTTAGAAAGGCGCTTCGTCTATGATCTCTCGTCGCGATTTCCTTCAGGTCTCCATGGCGGCATCGGCCATGGTTGGCGCTTCGGGTTTCGGCAATTGGGCCCGTCTGGCCGCGCAGCAATCGCTGACCCAGGATGACCTGTTGCAGTTCGACACCTATGGCAATGTCTCGCTGATCCACATCACCGACATCCATGCGCAGCTCAAGCCGATCTATTTCCGCGAGCCCGAGATCAACCTTGGCGTTGGCGATGCCTATGGTCACGTTCCCCACATCACCGGTGCGGATTTCCGCAAGCTTTACGGCATCGCGGACGGCAGCCCTTCGGCTTACGCCCTGACCTACAACGACTTTACCGCGTTGGCCCAGACCTATGGCCGTGTTGGTGGCATGGACCGTGTGGCCACCGTGGTTGACGCGATCCGCGCCGACCGTCCGGATGCGCTGCTGCTGGACGGCGGTGACACCTGGCACGGATCCTACACCTGCTATCACACCGAAGGGCAGGACGTCGTGAACGTCATGAACGCGCTCAAGCCGGACGCGATGACCTTCCACTGGGAATTCACGCTGGGCACCGACCGTATCAACGAGCTGGTCGAGAACCTGCCGTTTGCAGCACTTGGCCAGAACATCTTTGACGCCGAGTGGGATGAACCTGCCGAACTGTTTAAACCGTACAAGTTCTTTGAGCGTGGTGGCGTCAACATCGCCGTTATCGGTCAGGCCTTCCCCTATATGCCGATCGCCAACCCGCGTTGGATGTTCCCCGAGTATTCCTTCGGTATTCGTGACGAGAACATGCAGGCGATGGTCGACGAAGTGCGCGGAATGGGCGCGGAATGCGTTGTCGTCCTGTCGCACAACGGTTTCGACGTGGACAAGAAAATGGCGGGCCGCGTCAAGGGCATCGACGTGATCCTGTCGGGCCACACTCATGATGCGCTACCCGAGCCGGTTCTGGTGGGTGAAACCATCGTTGTGGCCTCGGGCTCGAACGGCAAGTTCGTCAGCCGCGTCGACCTCGACATTCGCGACGGCCGCATGATGGGCTTCCGTCACAAGCTGATCCCGATCTTCTCGGACGTGATCGCGCCGAATGCGGAAATCACGCAGCTGATCGACGAACAGCGCGCGCCCTATAAAGACAAGCTGGAAGAGGTGATCGGTCAGACCGACTCGCTGCTTTATCGTCGTGGCAACTTTAACGGCACCTGGGATGATCTGATCTGTCAGGCGCTGATCGAAGAGCGCGAGGCCGATATTTCGATGTCGCCGGGCGTGCGCTGGGGTCCGTCGATCCTGCCGGGTCAGAACATCACCCGCGAGGACATCTGGAACGTCACCTCGATGTCCTACGGCGAAGCCTATCGCACCGAGATGACGGGTGAGTTCATCCACGTGATCCTCGAAGACGTGGGCGACAACCTGTTCAACACCGACCCCTACTATCAGCAGGGCGGTGACATGGTGCGCATCGGTGGCATGGGCTACCGGATCGACGTCTCGAAACCGCAGGGCGAGCGCATCAGCGATATGACGCTGCTCAAGACCGGCGAGGCTATTGATCCTGCGAAGACCTATCAGGTTGCCGGTTGGGCCTCGGTCAACGAGGGCACGGAAGGTCCGCAGATCTGGGATGTGGTCGAGAACTACATCCGCCGCAAGGGCACCGTGAGCGTGGAACCCCATGAGAATGTGAAAGTCGCAGGCGCCTAATTTAGCGCCTTGGAATTTAACGGAATTTCGGCTGGTTCCCCGCCAGCCGAGCAAGAGGATTAACAGGAGGCATAGCCAGATGACAATGAGCTTCAAAGGCAAGCCCTCGCGCCGCGCGTTCCTGAAGGGCGCTGTTGCGGCCAGCGGGACGGTTGCCGGTGCCAGCTTTGCAAACGCAGCGGGTGATCCGCTGATCACAGAGGTCCAGGAGTGGGCATCGGCCACGGGTGACGGGGTTGACGCAACCCCCTATGGCCTGCCGATCCAGTACGAGGCGGACGTGGTGCGCCGGAACGTGGAGTGGCTGACCGCTGACACGATTTCGTCGATCAACTTTACCCCGATCCACGCGCTCGACGGTACGATCACGCCGCAGGGCTGTGCGTTCGAGCGTCACCATTCGGGCGCGATCGAGCTGAAGAAAGAAGACTATCGTCTGATGATCAACGGTTTGGTCGACACCCCGCTGGTGTTTACCTACGAAGATCTGGAGCGCTTCCCGCGTGAGAACCACGTGTATTTCTGTGAGTGCGCGGCGAACACCGGCATGGAATGGGCGGGTGCCCAGCTGAACGGTGCCCAGTTCACCCACGGCATGATCCACAACATGGAATATTCCGGCGTGACCCTGCGCACCCTGCTTGAAGAAGCGGGTCTCGGCGCGGCAGGCGACCTCAAAGACAAGTGGGTTTACGTCGAAGGCGCGGATGCCTCTTCGAACGGTCGCTCGATCCCGATGGAAAAGGCGCTGGACGATGTTCTGGTGGCGTTCAAGGCCAACGGCGAAGCTCTGCGCAAGGAACATGGCTATCCGGTGCGTCTCGTGGTTCCCGGTTGGGAAGGCAACATGTGGGTCAAATGGCTGCGTCGCATCGAAGTGACCAACCAAGCCATTGAATCGCGTGAAGAAACCTCGAAGTACACCGACACGCTTGAGGACGGTACTTCGCGCAAATGGACCTGGGTCATGGACGCCAAATCGGTTGTCACCTCGCCCAGCCCGCAGGCGCCGATCAAGCACGGCCATGGCCCGCTGGTTATCACCGGCCTCGCATGGTCGGGTCGCGGGTCGATCACCGGTGTCGACGTGTCGACCGATGGTGGCAAGACCTGGCAGGAGGCACGTCTGGCGGCTCCGGGTACCGACAAGGCGCTCACCCGTTTCTATCTCGATACCGAGTGGACCGGCGAAGAGATGCTGTTGCAGTCGCGTGCGCGTGACTCGAGCGGCTATGTCCAGCCGACCAAGGCACAGCTGCGCGACGTGCGCGGTCTGAACTCGATCTATCACAACAACTGTATCCAGACCTGGTGGGTCAAATCGAACGGGGAGGCAGAGAATGTCGAAGTTTCTTAATCTGGTCGCCGGCACCGCGCTGGCTTCGACCCTGATCGCTGCCCCGGCGCTGGCCGAGAAATACGGCCTTGGACGTCCGGCCACGGCGGATGAAATCGCCGCCTGGGATCTGGATGTGGCCCCCGATGGCACCGGCCTGCCGGTTGGCTCGGGTGACGTGTTCACCGGTGAAGAAGTTTTCGCCGACAACTGCGCGATCTGTCACGGCGATTTCGCGGAAGGTGTTGATAACTGGCCGAAACTGGCCGGTGGTGCCGACACGCTGGATCACGAAGACCCGCTTAAGACGGTGGGATCTTACTGGCCGTATCTCTCGACTACATGGGACTATGTGAACCGCTCGATGCCCTTTGGTGCCGCGCAGACGCTGAGCCCGGATGATGTTTACGCCATCGTGGCCTATATCCTCTATTCCAACGACCTCGTGGATGATGAGTTCGTTCTGTCGAACGAAAACTTCCTGGATGTCGAAATGCCCAACGCGGGTGGTTTCATCATTGATGACCGCGAAACTTCGGAAGCGCATTTCTGGACGGATGCGCCGTGCATGGAGAACTGCAAGGACAGCGTTGAAATTACCATGCGCGCGCTGGTTCTGGATGTGACCCCGGAAGAGGAAGGCGCGGCCGAAGCCAAGGTTGAGGAAACCGCCGCAGAGCCGGTTGAGGAAGCCAAGGTTGAAGAACCTGCCGCCGAACCTGCTGCAGAGCCGGTTGTTGAAGTGGTCGCGCTTGACCCCGAAATGGTCAAGAAGGGCGAGAAGGTCTTTAAAAAGTGCAAGTCCTGCCACCAGGTTGGCGACAGCGCGAAGAACAAGACCGGACCGATCCTGAACGGTATTGTCGGTGCATCAGCCGGTGCGGTTGACGGGTTCAAATACTCCAAGCCGATGAAGGCCGCCGCCTCTGGTGGATTGGTCTGGAGCGAAGACGAACTCTCGGCCTTCCTGTCGCGCCCCAAGAAGTACATGAAGGGCACCAAGATGTCGTTCTCCGGTCTGAAAAAGGAGACGGACATCGAGGCGGTCATCACATACCTGAAGTCGTATTGATCTGATGCGGTTTCTGGGAGGAGTAACATTGGCACTGGTCGCGCTTGCAGGCGCGGCCATGGCCGAGGAAGAAGCCACCCTGATCGGCGATGTCGATCGGGGTGAAATGCTGTTTCAGCGGAGCTGTGGAAGCTGTCACCAGGTCGGGGAGGGCGCCGTTCATGGCGTTGATCCGGGGCAGGGCCCGCACCTCAACCACATCTTTGACCGCGAGGTCGCGCAGTTCGAGGATTTCTTCAAGTATTCCGAAGGGATCGTTCGGGCGCGCAAGGATGGCATGGTCTGGGATCTGGAACATCTGGATGCCTATCTGACCAACCCCAAGCTGTTGGTGTCAGGCACCAATATGGACTTCCGGGGCATGAAAAAGCCAGAGGATCGCGGTGACGTGCTCGCCTATCTGCGGCAGTTCTCGTATAGCCCGCAGGACATTCCGGAAGCGGCCCCGACGGCCTATGCCGAAGAGGTGGAGTTGCCCCCTGAGATCCTCGCGATTGTGGGTGATCCGGACTATGGCGAATACCTGTCGACGGAATGCACGACCTGCCACCAGATTGACGGCGATTATGACGGTATCCCGGTGATCACCGGCTGGTATGAAGAGGACTTTGTCCTCGCCATGCATGCCTACAAACGCGAAATCCGTCCGCATCCGGTGATGCAGATGATGGCTGCGCGCCTGTCCGACGAAGAGATCGCGGCGCTGGCGGCCTATTTCGGAAATTTGGAGTGAGATTAAGACGTTAGATCAAGGGAGGACGATCTATGAAATTGAATAGAAGGATGTTTATCGGGACAGGGGCCGCTGCGGCGGCAAGCCTGTCGGCACCGATGGTAATGGGGGCTGGTCACGGCAAGCCCCGTGTTGTCGTTGTTGGGGGCGGCGCCGGCGGTGCCACGGCCGCGCGCTACATCGCAAAGGGCTCCAAGGGTGAGATCGACGTGACACTCGTCGAGCCAAGCCGCACCTATTACACCTGTTTCTTCTCGAACCTGTATATCGGTGGCTTCCGCGATCTTTCGTCGATTGCGCACAGCTATGGCACGCTGGCCAGCGAATATGGCGTGAACGTGGTGCATGACTGGGCCATTGGCATCGACCGCGACGCCAAGACCGTATCGCTCGCGGGGGGTGCCAAGCTGCCTTATGACCGTCTGATACTGTCGCCGGGTATCGACTTTGTCGAAGGTGCGGTTGCCGGTTGGGACGTGACCAAGCAGAACAAGATGCCCCATGCCTATAAGGCGGGATCGCAGACCGAGCTGCTTAAGGCGCAGATCGAGTCGATGCCGCAGGGCGGTACCTTTGCCATGGTCGCCCCGCCGAACCCCTATCGCTGCCCGCCCGGACCTTACGAGCGCGTGTCGATGGTGGCGCACCTGCTCAAGGAAAAGAACCCGACCGCGAAGATCATCGTGGCGGACCCCAAGCCGAAGTTCTCGAAAATGGCGCTGTTCCAGGAAGGCTGGAGCAACCACTATGACGGCATGATCGACTGGGTTGGCCCCGACTTTGGTGGCGACAGTGTCGAAGTGAATGCCGACGAGATGACGGTGACCATTGATGGCGAAGCGACCAAGGTTGACGCCTGCAACGTGATCCCGGCAATGAAAGCGGGCCGTATCTGCGAGATGGCGGGCATCAACGAAGGCAACTGGGCACCGGTCAACGGCCACACCATGCAAAGCCGTGTCGATGAGAACATCCACGTTCTGGGCGATGCCTGTGCGCAGGGTGACATGCCGAAATCGGGCTTCTCGGCCAACAGCCAGGCCAAGGTTGCCGCGATGGCGGTACGTGGCGCGCTGACCGGATCAAAAGTGTTCCCGGCCAAGTTCTCGAACACCTGCTGGTCGCTGATTGACACCAATGACGGCGTGAAGGTCGGGGCCACCTATGAGGCGACCGACGAGAAGATCGCCAAGGTGGATGGCTTTATCTCGAAGACCGGCGAGAGCGCGGACCTGCGTCAGCAGACCTTTGAAGAATCGGTGGGCTGGTACGCTGGCATCACCTCCGACATGTTCGGCTGATCCCCGAACATCGAGCAGTCTGGGCCGCCCTCGTGGCGGCCCTTTTTGCGTTCAGGCACCTGTTTCGCGGGTCTTGATGCTGCGCAGGACAAGGTTTGTCTGGGCGCTGGCGACGGCGGGAATGCGGAACAGGGTGTTTTCCAGAAAATCGTTATAGGCGTTCAGATCGCGGCAACGGACAATCAGGTGATAGTCGGCCTGACCGGTAGTCGCATAACAGTCACGGATTTCTTCCTGACGCTGCACGACACGCAGGAAATCTTCTACCAACTCCGGATCGTGGCGGGTGAGGTGGACATGCACGATGGCCTGAAACGTCAGGCCCATCTTCTCTTCGTCCAGCACGATCGAATAGCGGTGCAGAACCCCGCTGTCTTCCAATGCGCGCACGCGCCGCCAGCAGGAGGACGATGAAAGCCCGACCCTGTCGGCGAGGTCAGCGTTCGAAATCCGGCTGTCCTGTCGCAAGTGGCGCAGAATCTTCAGGTCTGTCTGGTTGAGGGTGTCCATGGTTCAGTTGTCCGGAATTGGCCGCCTTTTTGGGTAAAGTATTCGAAAATTCAATCCGAGGTCCAGTAATTTGGTCAAATTTGCCGGTGCTTGCGGTGCAAAATAAAGCGAGCAGAACAGGAGCCCGCAATGTCTTCGCATGACCGCCAGCTGGATAGCTACAAACTCAACGACCGATATGACCGACAGGAAGGCCGTGTCTTCCTGACCGGGACACAGGCCCTTGTCCGGGTCATGCTGGATCAGGCGCGGCGTGACCGTGATGGCGGGATGAAGACGGCGGGGTTCGTGTCTGGTTACCGCGGGTCTCCGCTTGGGGGTGTCGATCTCGAGATGTGGCGCTGTCGCGAACAATTGGGCGCGGCAAAGATCGACTTCATGCCGGCGGTCAACGAAGACCTTGGCGCAACGGCGGTTCTTGGGGCGCAGCAGGCGGCATTGGACCCGCATTGCGAGGTCGAGGGCGTGTTTTCGATGTGGTACGGCAAGGGCCCCGGTGTTGACCGGTCCGGCGATGCGCTGAAGCATGGCAACGCCTATGGGTCATCGCCTAAGGGCGGCGTGTTGGTCGTGGCTGGGGATGATCACGGCTGTGTCTCCTCGTCCATGCCGCACCAATCGGACGTGGCCTTCATGTCGTGGTTCATGCCAACGCTGAACCCTGCCTCTGTCGCGGAATACCTCGAGTTCGGAGAATACGGCTTTGCGCTCTCGCGATTTTCTGGCGCATGGGTCGGGTTCAAGGCCATTTCCGAAGCGGTGGAAAGCGGTCAGTCGGTCGAGTTGCACGCGGACCGCGCCTTTGTTCAGCCGGACTATACCGCGCCGCAAGGGGGGCTGCATGTGCGCCTTGCCGACCTGCCAAGCCCCGAGATCGAGGCGCGGATCGGTCACAAACTTGAGGCGGTCGAGGCCTTTGTCGAGGCCAACCCGATTGACCGGCGCATTTATGACCTGAAGGATGCCAGCTTTGGCATCGTGACGACGGGCAAGGGGCACCATGATCTGATGGAAGCCCTGCGCCTGTTGGGGTTGGATCACGCCAAGTGCCGGGAGCTTGGCATCGATATCTACAAGGTTGGCATGGTCTGGCCGCTGGCGCGGCGCGATGCGCTGGCCTTTGTGCGTGGCAAAAAAGAAGTGCTGGTGATCGAAGAGAAGCGGGGCATCATCGAAAGCCAGTTCAAGGAATATTTCTATGACTGGCCGGGGGACAAGCCCGAGAAAATGGTGGGCAAACACCGTGCGGCGGGCGATCCGTTGTTGCCCTGGACTGGCGAACTCAGCCCCCTTAAGCTCGTGCCCGTAGTGGCCGAGCGGCTGGATCGGTTCTTTCCCGAAGAAGGGCTGGTTGAGAAGGCGGCAAAGCTCACCGAAACCCCGCCGCCGGTGTTGCATCTGCCGGGGGCGTCTCGCACGCCGTATTTCTGTTCCGGCTGCCCGCACAACACTTCGACCAAGGTGCCCGAGGGCAGCAAGGCGGCGAGCGGTATCGGCTGTCACGTGATGGCCAGCTGGATGGACCGCGAAACCGTTGGCTATGCCCAGATGGGGGGCGAAGGGGTGCCGTGGGTGGTGACCTCCAAGTACAACGGCGGCAAGCATATTTTCCAGAACCTCGGCGAGGGGACGTGGTATCACTCTGGCTCGCTCGCGATCCGTCAGGCCGTCGCGGCGGGGACGAATATCACCTACAAGATCCTTTACAATGATGCGGTGGCGATGACTGGTGGACAGCCGGTGGATGGACCGGTCAGCGTTCAGGGCATCGCCTTTACCTGTCGCGCCGAAGGGGTGCAGCGGATTGCGCTGGTGAGTGATGACATCAGCAAGTTCAAACACGAGATCTTCCCGCCCGGCACCACGTTTCATGCGCGCGAGACACTGGATGCGGTGCAGCGCGAATTGCGTGAGGTGAAGGGTGTGTCGGTTCTGATTTACGAACAGACCTGCGCCACCGAAAAACGCCGCCGTCGCAAGCGCGGCAAGATGGAAGACCCGGCCAAGTTTGCCTTTATCAACGATCTGGTGTGCGAAGGCTGCGGGGATTGTTCGCTGGAGAGCAACTGTCTTAGCGTTGAGCCGAAAGAGACGGTGTTCGGCCGCAAGCGCAAGATCAACCTGTCGAGCTGTAACAAGGATTTCTCGTGCCTGAACGGGTTCTGTCCCTCTTTCGTGACCATCGAAGGCGGGCAGCGTCGCAAACGCAAGGGGGTGGATTTCGATATTGCGGAGGTGGTGAAATCCTTGCCTGATCCGCAATTGCCTTCGCTGGAGACACCGTTTGACCTGCTGGTTGCAGGTGTCGGCGGGACCGGGGTTGTGACAGTCGGGGCGCTGATCACCATGGCGGCGCATCTTGAGGGCAAGGGATCAAGCGTGCTGGATTTCACCGGTTTTGCCCAGAAGTTCGGAACGGTGATCGGCTATGTGCGTCTTGGCAAAACGCCGGAGGCCATCCATCAGGTGCGGATCGAGACCGGGGCGGCGGATGCGCTGATTGCCTGCGACGCGGTGGTGGCTTCGGCACCCAAGGCATCGGTTCATTATCGCAGGGGCACCAAGACCGTTGTGAACCGGGCCGAGATGCCAACCGGGGATCTGGTGTTGCGCCGGGATGCCGCGCTGAAGATCGACGAACGCGAGGCGCTGATCCGCGGCGTTGTTGGCGATGAGAACGTGATCGGGATGGACGCCAACAAGGCGGCAGAGGGGTTGCTGGGTGATGCGGTGTTTGCCAACATCATGATGTTGGGCGCGGCTTGGCAGCAGGGGCTGGTTCCGGTGTCTGAAGAGGCCATGAAACAGGCCATCACCCTGAACGGCGTTGCCATCACGCGCAACGAACAGGCCTTTGACATGGGGCGGATCATGGCCGCCGCGCCCGAGCGGGTGGCGGGGTTCCTTGCCGAGGATGCCCCCGCCGAAGACGGGTTGGCAGAGGTTCTGGCACGTCGCGGCGATTTTCTGAAGGACTATCAGGATCAGGCCTATGCGGATCGCTATCGGGCGCGGATTGAGGCCATTGCGGAGAAGGTGCCGGAGGCGCTTGCCATTGCGGCTGCCAAGTCACTGTTCAAGCTGATGGCCTACAAGGACGAATATGAAGTGGCGCGTTTGCAGGTTGGATCGGGTTTTGCCGAGCAGATCGCGCGGGAATTCGAGGGGGATTTCAAGGTGGTGCACCACTTTGCGCCGCCAATCCTGAGCTTTGAAAAAGACGGGCGCGGGCGGCCGAAGAAACGCCGCTTTGGGCCTTGGATCACACCGGTTCTGCGGGGGCTTGCCCGCATGAAGGGGCTGCGCGGTGGCGTGTTCGATCCGTTCCGTTGGTCCGCGGATCGCAAGCTGGATCGCGACTTGCTGGCGTGGTTCGAAGGGGTGTTGTCCGAGGTTGAAGCCCGATATTCGGAAGCCGAGGCCGAGCGGTTCGAAGCGATCCTGTCGGCCCCGATGGAAATCCGCGGCTATGGTCCCGTCAGGGAGGAAGCCGCGGAAAAGGTTCTTGCCGAGGTGGGCGCGGCGCTCAAGGCCTAAAGGGTGCGCGCCGTGCCGGACACGCGGATGCCACTGCCTTTGGGGGCGGGGATGTCGACCCGCAGCAGGGACCGCGCGCCCATGTCTTCGCCCTGAATGATGTCGATGCTGCCCTCATGCGGCCAGCCGAGATCGCGCAGGTAGCCGCCCAGTGCGGCGGCGGCGGCACCCGTAGCGGGGTCTTCCAGAACGCCGCCGATGGCAAAGGCATTGCGGCTGTGGAACAGGCGCGGGGTTTCGATGGAGAGAAGGTTGATGGTGGTCAATCCATGTTGTGCCATCAAGGCGGCGCCGGCATCAAGATCATAGGTGATCCGGGCCAGGAGATCGCGAGATTTGAGGGCCAGCACAAGGTGATCATTGCCGGCGTGGGCCAGACCCGGAGGAAAGCCCTCGGCAAGGTCGGAGGCCTGCAATCCGAACAGATCGAGAGCCGCAGACACAAGTGCGGGATCTGCCGGGGCGCTGCGCGTCGGCGGAGAGGTCAATGAGGCCTGCGCGCGACCGTTGATCTGGCGGCTTTCGACGGTGATCTTGCTGTCGTTCAGGGTGAGGGCGTAAGTGCCGGGACCCTTGTGTTCGGCCAGCCGCGTCGCCAGCGCGATGGTGGCGTGGCCGCAGAAGGCCACTTCGACCGTGGGCGCAAAGTAGCGCACGCGCCATGCGTTCCCTTCCGGGGCGGCAAAGGCGGTTTCGGAATAACCGACCTCGGCCGCGATACGCTGCATTTCGATTTCGGACGGCAGGGCATCGGCAATGACCACGCCTGCGGGGTTCCCGCCGGTTTCGCCGTCTGAAAAGGCGGCGACACGTTCGATTGTCAGGGTGTCGGGATGTGTCATGGTAAACTCCTTTCGGGCAGGTCCGCCCGCCTGAGGGGGCGGACCCGTGATCTTAGTTGGCGGTGCGGTCGAGGAAGGCCAGCATCTCGGTCGCGATTTCGTCGCCGTATTCTTCAAGTGCGAAGTGGCCGGTGTCGAGGATGTGGAAATCCAGATTGGCGAGGTCACGCTTGTAGGGATGTGCGCCGTCCTCGGGGAAGATCACGTCGTTCTTGCCCCACATCAAAAGCGCAGGCGGCTGATGCTCGCGAAACAGGGCCTGCCACTTGGGATATTCCCCGACGTTGGTGCCATAGTCGAGGAACCATTCCAGCTGAACCTCCTGGTTGCCCGGACGGTCCAGCAGGTATTGCACGTGCCAGAAGTTGTCGGGGTTGATGGCCTCGGGGTTCTGGGTGCCGTGGGTGAATTGCCACTTGGTCGCCTCGAAGGTCAGGAAGCCGCGGAGCGGATCGGCAGTCTTGTCGGACGGCGATTTCCAGTAGTCGCGCATCGGATCCCAGAATTCGCGCAGGCCTTCTTCATAGGCGTTGCCGTTCTGGATGATGAAGGCAGAGACGCGCTCGGGGTCGTTGGCAAACATCCGGTAGCCGACGGGCGCGCCGTAGTCCATGAGGTAGACGGCATAGCGGTCAACGCCCTTGAGATCGAGCAGGCGGGTCACGAGTTGCGCCGTGTTTTCAAAGCCATAGTCATAGTCTTCGGCCTTTGGCATGTCCGAGGCCCCAAAGCCCGGATAGTCGGGGGCAATCACGTGGTAGTCGCGCGCCAGAACCGGGATCAGGTTACGGAACATGTGCGACGATGTCGGAAAACCGTGCAACAGCAGGACGGTTGGCTTCGACGGATCGCCCGCTTCGCGGTAGGCGATCTTGAGGCCGTCGAGCATGACTGTGTTGAAATCCACCTTGGGCATCATGGAAGAGGCTTCGGTGGCCTCGGCCCCGCCTGGCAGGGCCATTGCCACGACCATAGAAGTTGTCAGGAGCGCGGCGCGAAGTTCGGCAATAATCGTTTTATTCATGTCGTTTCCTTTCAAATTTAGGGGGTTTCCCTGTCAGCCTTGGGCCTTCAGGGCTTCGTTTTCGGCCTGCAACTCGGCAATCCTGTCGTGCAGCGGGGCCAAATGGGGGGCGAGTTCATCAGGGGTGAACCGCATGGGAATATTGCGGGGGCAGTTCCAGTCGAACCCTGCCACCTTGATCAGGACCGCGCGTTCAGGGGCCATTTTCTGGCCTTCCGGCATCAGCCGCGCGATCAGGTCGGGATCATCGGCGGCATCAACGAATTCCACACGCCCCATCAGCTTGAGGCGCGCGCGGTTGGGATAGTCCATGAAGATGATCGACACGCGGTCGTTGCCTTGCAGGTTGCCAAGGCTCACGTATTGGCGGTTCCCGCGTAGGTCGGCATAGGCGATGGTCTGCGGATCAAGCACCTTGAGCCAGCCTGCCGGACCACCGCGAAACTGCACGTAGGGCCAGCCGGTTTCCGACACTGTCGCCTGATACATGCCATCGCGGGCCTCGATGAAGGCCCTTTCGTCCGGCCCGATTAGGCGGCCGCCTTCGACCTCGGGCGAGAGGAACTTGGCGTAACTGCCAGCGCTGCCCATGCGGGTTTGTTGGGCCTGCACGGCGGGGGTAAAGGCGATTTCTGCAAATGCGCGGGGCATGGGATGTCCTTTCTTTACAGGCCGAAGTCTTCAAGGCCGGGGTGGTTTGCGGGGCGGGGACCAAGCCGCCACTGGAACAGGCGATCCCGGGGATCGATGCGCATGTCGTTGATCGACGCGATGCGGCGGCGCATGCGGCCATCCTCGGCGAATTCCCAGTTTTCGTTGCCGTAGGAGCGGTACCATTGGCCCGAGCCGTCGTGCCATTCATAGGCAAAGCGCACGGCGATACGGTTCTCCGCGTAGGTCCAGAGCTCCTTGATCAGGCGATAATCCTGCTCGCGTTGCCACTTGCGGCTCAGGAACGAGATGATTTCCCCGTGGCCACGCAGAAAGGTGTCGCGATTTCTCCAGACGCTGTTGTCGGTATAGGCGGGCGCGACACCCTGCGGATTGCGGGTGTTCCATGCGTCTTCTGCGGCGCGCACTTTTTGCAGGGCGGTTTCACGGGTGAACGGGGGAAGAGGAGGGCGGGTCATTGGATGTCCTTCGGGATGGTGATTTCTCCCCGACCGGGCCGGGTAAGAGAGTCTAGGAGTGTTGCCCGGCCGGGGAACGGGCCTTAGCGCGTCGCCCGTGTTGGTGTTTCGAGGGTGTCGCTGAACGAAAGCGCACAGGCGCCTTTGTCGAGCATGGGATCAATGGTGGCCTTGGCGCCAAGCGGTGCCGTGTCGGCAACGGTCGAGAGGCCGGCAATCATCAGGCCTGCCAAAGTGACGGAGGTGGTCAAAGGTAGTTTGGTCATGAATTCGGTCTCCAAATATTGGGTGTACCGATCTGTTCACCCTGTGTGGTCATAAGTGTACCGATCGGTACTTTTTGGCAAGGAAAAATTTTGCCCTCTTGCTCTGAGGAGCTTTCAAAGCTTCACAGTCAGCCAAATTTTTCGTGATTTCTCAGAGGTTTCTTGACATTCGCGCTCGGAAAAAATATTTACCGATCAGTACAGTTTGGAGGCGATATGCGGCCCAATAAGCGTGATGAGTTGATTCGGCAGGCGTTGAAGGTGTTCTATCGGAACGGATTTCACGCCACGGGCATGGATATGCTGGTCAAGGAGACGGGGGTCTCCAAGACGTCGATGTACAAGCATTTTCGCACCAAGGAAGAGATCATCCTTGCCGTGCTGCGCCTGCGGGACGAGAATTTTCGCAACTGGCTGTTTCGTCGGATCGAAGCCCTGGGCGACACGCCGCGCGAGCGTCTGCTTGCGATGTTCGATGCGCTTGGAGAGTGGTTTGATGAACCGGAGTTCCGCGGTTGCATGTTCATCAAGGCCAGCGCCGAGTTCCAGGAACCGGATCATCCGATCCATGTGCAATCGGGCGAACACAAGCGTCTGCTTCTTGACTACGTGACATCCATTGCCCGCGAGGCGGGGGCCACGGATCCAGAAGCACTGGCGTGCCAGCTGATGCTTTTGAAGGAGGGCGCGATCGTGACCGCAGTGATGAAATTCGGCTGTGATCCGGCGCAGGATGCGAAGGGCGCGGCCACGACCCTGATCAATGCGGCCCTGAGTGACGGCTGAGGAAACTGCCGAAATTTAAGGCAGACAACCTGCAACTGCGTCCTTTTCAGGAGGAATGCGGCAGGCGTATGCTTGAAGTCCCGCGGCAAACCGTGGCTTTTGCCCGCAATCAAATGCAATGCGACTGGACCCGAAATGGAACATCTTCCCGTTTTCCTTGGCCTGAAGAACAAACTTGTCGTTGTCGATGGCGGCGGCACGGTGGCGGCGCGCCGGGTGGAAAGGGCCTTGTCCGCCGGGGCGAAGGTACATGCCTTTGATCCTGAGCCGGGTGCCGAGTTGCTGGCGCTTGTGGAGAAGGGCGATGCGAACATGTCGTTTGAGGCCCGACTGCCAGAGCGGGAAGACGTTGAAGGCGCGACGATTCTTTACGGGGCATCCGAGGTCGATGAGCGCGACGAGCGGCTTTATGCGTGGTCGCGCGAGTTCAAGATACTCTGCAATATCGCCGACCGTCCCGATTACTGCGATTTCATCACCCCTTCGATCGTGGACCGGTCTCCGGTGGTCGTCGCCATTTCGACGGGAGGCGCGGCCCCCATCATTGCCCGCACCCTTCGGGCGCGGATCGAGGCGACCCTGCCGTCCGCCTATGGGCGGCTGGCCTCGTTTGTTGGTGAGTTTCGCGAGCGGATCGCAGAGGCAATCAGCGGTGGGCGGGAACGGCGCCATTTCTGGGAGAGGATGATCGACGGGCCTGTTGGTGATCTGTTCCTCGAAGGGGACACGGATGCCGCGAACGCCCGGTTCGATCGCGATCTCGAACAGGCACGCACCGAAGGTCAGACCCCGATGGGCGAAGTTTATCTTGTCGGGGCGGGGCCGGGCGATCCCGACCTGCTGACGTTCCGGGCGCTTCGCCTGATGCAGCGGGCGGATGTCGTGCTTTACGACCGCCTGATCGGGGATGACATCCTGTCCCTCGTGCGGCGTGATGCAGAGCGGATCTATGTGGGCAAGAGCCCCAACAATCACGTCATGGCGCAGGAAGATATCTCGGAATTGATGGCGCGGCTGGCATCTGAGGGCAATCGCGTGCTGCGGCTTAAGGGCGGTGATCCCTTTATCTTTGGGCGCGGCGGGGAAGAGATCGAGGTTCTGGCCAAAGCCGGTGTTCCGTTCAAGGTGGTGCCGGGGATCACGGCGGCGGCGGGCTGCGGGGCCTATGCGGGCATTCCACTGACCCATCGCAACCACGCGCAATCCTGTGTCTTCGTGACGGCGCATGGCAAGAATGGCGTGCTGGATCTCGACTGGGAGGTGCTCGTTCGGCCATCCCAAACCGTCGCGGTTTACATGGGCTTGGGCAGCCTTGGTCAATTGACCGATGGATTCGAGGCACATGGCGTGGAAATGAGCACCGAGGTTGCTGTGATCGAAAATGGTACAACGCCACAGCAAAAGGTGGTGGTTGGAACCTTGGCAACAATCGTCGATGAGGTCGCAAAGGCAGGGCTCAGAGGGCCAGCGATGATTATCATCGGCGGCGTGGTTGCCCTGCGTGAAACCCTATCGGGAGCAGGGAAATCCGGGGCCGAGGGGCTCCATGCCCTGTCGCTGTCCGCTGGCGAAGTCGCCAAGCTCTGACAGGCGTCTGCGGGACGATTTTCGGATCATTTTCTCTTTCTTGGAAACATGTTCTTTCCAGATGCCTATCTGGGACTATAGTCCCCTTGTGACTGGCCTTATGTCGGGAAGGCTTTTCCGCGCATTGTGTCGCGGACGAACAGGGAGGACCAAGCGTGAGCCAGGGGACCAAGATTGCGGCGCGTCCGTCGCCGAAAGTGTCGGACGAAATCCGCAAAACGACCTGCTATATGTGCGCATGCCGCTGTGGGATCAACGTCCACCTGCAAGACGGCAAGGTCAAATACATCGAGGGCAATCGCGACCACCCGGTCAACAAGGGTGTGTTGTGCGCCAAGGGTTCTGCGGGAATCATGCAGCACTATTCTCCCGCGCGCCTCAAGGCGCCGATGAAACGGGTGGGGCCGCGTGGGTCGGGCGAGTTCGAGGAAATCAGTTGGGACGAGGCCTATGACATCGCGGTGGGCTGGATGGGCCCCTTGCGTGACAAGACGCCGGAAAAGCTTGCCTTCTTCACCGGACGTGACCAGTCGCAGAGTTTCACCTCGCTTTGGGCACAGGCCTATGGCACGCCGAACTATGCCGCGCATGGTGGCTTTTGCTCGGTCAACATGGCGGCGGCTGGTATCTATACCATGGGCGGTGCGTTCTGGGAGTTCGGCCAGCCGGACTGGGACCGTGCGAAGCTGTTCATGATTTTCGGCGTTGCGGAAGATCACGATTCGAACCCGATCAAGGCGGGTATTGGCCGTCTCAAGGCGAATGGCGGCAAGGTCATCGGCGTGAACCCGATCCGTTCGGGCTATAACGCGGTGGCCGATGAATGGATCGGCATCACCCCCGGCACCGACGGGTTGTTCATCATGGCGATCATGCACGAGCTGCTGCGCGCCGGTAAGGTCGATCTGGATTACCTCTGCCGCTATACCAACGCCGGTTTCCTGGTGAGCGCGGATGAAGGGGCCGATGATTATGGCCTGTTCCTGCGCGATGCAGAGGGCAAGGCGCAGGTGGTGGATCGCGCGAATGGCGGTCTTGCCGCCTATGACGCGAAAGGCGTGACTGCGAACCTTGCCGCCAGCTATTCGCAGGATGGCAAAACCTATCGCACGGCCTTCCAGCTGTTGGCGGAAACCTATCTGGATGCGCGCTATTCGCCGGACGCGGTGGCAGAGACCTGTGGTCTGACGGCTGCCAAAATCAGGGCAGTGGCGGCGGAACTGGCGCGGGTTGCCTTTGAAGAAGAAATCACCATTGATCAGCCATGGACGGACTGGAAGGGCGAAAAGCACGACAAGATGATCGGCCGTCCGGTCGCATTCCACGCCATGCGCGGGATTTCGGCGCATTCCAACGGTTTCCAGACCTGTCGCGCGCTGCATCTCTTGCAGATCCTGCTGGGCAGCGTCGAGGTGCCCGGTGGGTTTCGCTTCAAGCCGCCCTATCCCAAGCCGCCCGAGGCGCATCCGAAACCGCACGCCTGTGACAAGCCGGGACAGCCGCTGCCGGGGCCGCACCTTGGCTATCCGATGGGGCCGGAAGACTTGCTGATCGACGAGGATGGCACGCCCAAGCGGATCGACAAGGCCTTCAGCTGGGAGAACCCGTTCTCGGTGCATGGGTTGATGCACATGGTGATCTCGAACGCCCATGCCGGTGACCCGTACAAGATTGATACGCTGTTCCTTTATATGGCGAACATGGCGTGGAACTCGTCGATGAACACATCCGAGGTGATGCGCATGCTCACCGACCAGGATGACAACGGCGACTACGTGATCCCGCATATCATCTACTCGGATGCCTATTCTTCTGAGATGGTGGCCTATGCCGACCTGATCCTGCCGGACACCACCTATCTTGAGCGGCACGACTGTATTTCGCTTCTGGATCGCCCGATCTGCGAGGCGGATGCGGCGGCGGATGCGATCCGCTGGCCGGTGGTCGAACCCGACCGCAATGTCAAAGGCTTCCAGTCTGCGCTTTGTGATCTGGGCGCGCGCCTTGGTCTGCCGGGGTGGGTCAACGAGGATGGTAGCCAGAAATACGCCGACTATGCCGACTATATCACCACTCACGAACGCCGCCCCGGTGTGGGGCCGCTGGCAGGTTGGCGTGACGAGGACGGTTCGGGCGAGGGGCGTGGGGCCCCGAACCCGGATCAGCTGGACAAATACATCGAAAACGGTGGCTTCTGGATGGGCCACGTGCCGGATGAGGCGCTGTATTACAAGCCCTGGAACGCCGCCTATCAGGACTGGGCGGTGAGCATCGGCCTGTTCGACGCGCCACAGCCCTATGTGTTCAATCTCTATCTTGAACCCGCCCGCAAGATGCAGCGTGCGGCCGAGGGGATCGGTGACCGCCAACCGCCTGAAAACATGCGCGAACGGATCAAGGCGGCCTTTACGCCCCTGCCTGAATGGTACCAGCCGTTCGAGGATGCCGCGGTGGATCACGATGAATATCCGCTGCATGCGCTGACCCAGCGCCCGATGCACATGTACCATTCGTGGGGATCGCAGAATGCGTGGCTGCGCCAGATCACTAACGTCAACCGCCTTTATATCCCCGGCAAGGTCTGGGACGAGAAAGGTTTCGAAGAGGGGGATTGGGCCTATGTCACGTCGGTGCACGGCAAGATCAAGGTGCCGGTTGCCCGGATGGACGCGCTGAACGGCGATACGGTCTGGACCTGGAACGCGATTGGCAAGAAACGCGGCGCTTGGGCGCTCAGCGAAGATGCACCCGAGGCGACGCAGGGGTTCTTGCTGAACCACCTTATTCACGAGCTGTTGCCGGACAAGGGGGACGGCCTGCGCTGGGCCAACTCGGATCCGGTGACGGGGCAGGCGGCGTGGTTTGATCTGCGCGTGAACATCGAGAAAGCACCGGCAGGCGGACCTTCGGAGCCCGCACATCCGGCGGCGAAATCGCAGGTGGGCCAGGGCCCCGCACATGTGGCCTATGGGGAGGACTTCTGATGACCGCACTTCCCGAAAAGACCGAAAAGAAGCTGGGCCTTGTGATCGACCTTGATACTTGTGTCGGCTGCCATGCCTGCGTGGTGAACTGCAAGGAATGGAACACGTCGAACTATGGTACGCCCCTGTCGGACATGGATGCCTATGGGGCCGCGCCGGAGGGGACGTTCCTGAACCGGGTGCATTCCTACGAGGTCACGCCGCAGAGTGGCTGTGCCCAGACGGTGCATTTTCCGAAATCCTGCCTGCATTGTGACGATGCGCCCTGTGTGACGGTCTGCCCGACCGGGGCAAGCTACAAGCGCAGCGAGGACGGCATTGTTCTGGTCAATGAAACCGATTGCATGGGCTGTGGCCTCTGTGCCTGGGCCTGTCCCTATGGCGCGCGCGAGCTGGACCAGCTGGCGGGGATCATGAAGAAATGCACCCTCTGCGTGGACCGGATCTACAATGAGAACATCCCCGAAGAAGATCGCGAACCCGCCTGTGTGCGGACCTGTCCGGCAGGGGCGCGCCACTTTGGTGATTTCGCCGATCCCGACAGCAATGTCTCGCGCCTTGTTGCCGAACGTGACGGCATGGACCTGATGCCGGAAATGGGCACGGCGCCCGTGAACAAGTACCTGCCGCCACGCAAGAAAGACGTGCTGGTTGGCGAAACCAAGCAGCTTGATGCCAAATCGGAAGAGCCCAAGGGCTTTCTGGCGTGGCTCGACAAAGCACTGGAGGCGATCTGATGCATCCGGCCCCTTCCGTTATCATCTTCACAACCCTGTCTGGCCTCGGTTTTGGTCTCCTGGCCTGGCTGGGTCTTGGCTATCCGGACGTTTCCGGTGTTGTGGCCTTTGTTTTCTATGCCATCGCCTTTGCGCTGGCGGTGGGCGGGCTTCTGGCGTCGACCTTTCACCTTGGCAACCGCAAGAACGCCATCAAGGCCTTCAGCCAGTGGCGCACAAGCTGGCTCAGCCGTGAAGGCGTGGGCGCGGTAACTTCGCTGATCGTGATGGGCGTCTACGCGGCGGGCCATATCTTCCTTGGCGAAAAATGGGGTGCGCTGGGCGTTCTGGGTGCGGTGCTGAGCCTTGGCACCGTGTTCACCACTTCGATGATCTATGCGCAGCTCAAGACCGTGCCGCGCTGGAACACGCCCTGGACCTCGGTTCTGTTCATGCTGCACGCGATTGCGGGCGGTGCGCTTCTGGCCGGTCAGGTTACCGTGGCTGCCATCCTGCTTGCGGTGCTGGGTCTTGCTCAGATCGTGGCGTGGCAGCAGGGAGACGGCGCTTTTGCCGCGTCGGGCGCTTCGCTCGAGACGGCAACCGGGCTGGGCCGCATCGGCAAGGTGCGCCAGCTTGAAGCGCCGCATTCGGGAGAGAACTATCTTCTGAAGGAAATGGCCTTTGAGGTGGGACGGAAACATGCCCGCAAGCTGCGCGCGATTGGCTTTGTGCTGGCGATTGGCCTGCCTGTGGCGCTCTTGCTGCTGGCTCCGGTCAATCACTTCGTCGCGCTTCTGGCAGTGGTGTCGCATATCGCGGGCGTGTTTGCGACGCGGTGGCTTTTCTTTGCCGAGGCCAAGCACGTGGTTTCCCTCTACTACGGTCGTTAACCCCATCTGCGGGCAAGCGCGTCGCCATGTTGTTTTCGTATCGGCAACATGGCGAGGGTCCAAGCGTGTTGGTGAGGCGCATTTGTCGCGGCAGCGCACTTGTGACGTAGGGGTGAAAAAGCGTATGGCTTGGCAAACTTACTAGCTCGACGCCATGAAGAAAAAACGACCTCCCAAGTCTGCGGCCCTGGCCCGGATTGACGCTGCTGCCCGCCCGACACTGAAACGCGCTGCCCGGATGCAGACCTTTGCCGGGGTTCTGTGGCCCGCGCAGGCAGCTGCTGCGGCGTGGAGCCTCAAGGAATGGGTGGACGGCACCTATACGTGGTTGTGGTTTGCGGCGGCTGTCTTCGTGGTGGTTGGCATTCTGCGGGCGGTGTTGATGCACCGCTCTGGCGCGATCCTGTTCGATACCGCCGACCGGGTGATTGCCGAGGAGCGACAGGCGCTTTTGGCGCGCGAGATCAAGCGCACCGAGCAGGCGGCAAGTTCGGCGGAAATCGCGGCGCTGGTGGCGCAGAAGTTGTCGGTACTGACGCCTTACCTGACCCAGTTCCAGCCCGTCATGGCGCGGGTGCGGGTCATTCCGCTGCTGCTGGCTGGGTTGACGTTCTACTTTAGCTGGGCTGCTGGTCTGGCCCTGCTGATTGCGGGGCCGCTGGTGCCGGTTTTCATGGCGATCATCGGCATTCGCGCCCAGAAGGCGAGCGAGAAACAGATGGTTGAGATTGGCGACATGAACCGCCTGTTGATCGACCGCCTGTCGGCGCTGGCCGATATTCGTTTGCTGGACGCCACCGAACGCGCCGAGGCCGATTTCGAAAACCGCGCCGAGGGGCTTCGGGCACGTACCATGGCCGTTCTGCGGGTGGCTTTCCTGTCGTCCACCGCGCTTGAACTTTTTGCGAGCGTCGGAATTGCGACAATTGCCATCTTTGTCGGTTTCTCGCTTCTGGGCGAGATCGGCTGGGGCGCTTGGCAGAGCGGGCTTTCGTTCTACGAAGGCGTGTTCATCCTTCTGCTGGCACCGGAGTATTTCCAGCCGCTGCGCGACATGGCGACAGCTTGGCATGACCGGGCCGGGGCGCTTTCCGTGGCTGCGGAGCTTGACAAGCTTGAGGCGATGGAAGGCGACGAAGTGCCGGGGCATGGTGACAAGGTCGCGCCGCTTGCGGGCAGGGCATCGGTTGCCACGCTTGGTGCCCTTGTCTCGCGTGGCGGCAAACCTGTGACCCTGCCGGACTTCGAGATGCAGCCGGGCGAGGCGATTGCCCTTTGTGGTGACAGCGGCGCGGGCAAGTCGACCTGCCTGATGGCGCTTGCAGGGCTGGTGCCGGTACAGGGCGGGCAGATCACGGTGGCAGGCGCTACCCTCACCGAAGAGACCGCGGATGCCTGGCGCACGCGCGTGGCGCTCATCCCGCAGCTGGTGCACATGCCGGATGTCTCGCTGCTGGACTTTCTGTCGCCTGACGGGACGGGTGACATTGCTGCGGCGCTGAAACTCGCACGTGCCGAAGGGATCGTGGCGGCCCTTCCCGAAGGACTGGCGACCCGCCTTGGCGAAACCGGTGCCGGTGTTTCCGGGGGCGAAGCGCGCCGCCTGTTGATTGCCCGCGCGATCCTGCGCGGTGCTGATGTGGTGCTGGCAGACGAACCAACGGCAGACCTTGATGCCGCGACCGCTGCTGATGTCGTGGCGGCCCTGAGGGGGCTGGCCGATGCTGGTGCGTCCGTGCTCGTTGCCTCGCATGATCCGGCGGTTATCGAGGTGATGGACCGATCCGTATTCGTGGAGGGCGCGGCATGAAACACCTCTGGCAGGCTTTCCGGCTGATCTGGTCCGCGGCTCCGATCTCGATGTGGCAGGGCGCGATCATGGCGGTTCTGGTGGCCCTGATGGGGACGGCCCTTCTTGGGCTTTCCGGCTGGTTCATCACGGCAACCGCCACCGCCACCGCGGCGGGTGTGACCCTTGGGTTCAAGCTGTTTGGTCCGCGTGCCGCGGTTCGTCTTCTGGCGCTTGGGCGGGCCGGTGCCCGCTATGGCGAGCGGGTTCTGACCCATGACGCCACCCTCAAGGCCCTGTCGAAGTTGCGGGTGAGCCTGATGCGCCGCCTGTCGCGCCTGAGTCTGCCTGAAATGCAGCGTTTGCGCGGGCCGCTGGCCCTGACGCGGATCACTGCGGATGTTGATGCGCTGGATGGCATCGTGTTGCGGCTGGCGCTGCCGGTGATTGCCGGTGTTCTGACCCATGTGGCCGTGTTCTTCATGCTCTGGATGCTGGTTGCCCCGTCGATGGCGATTGCCATTGCGGTGGGCTATGTCGGCGGCGGTGCGGTTGTGCTGATCCGCCTGACCAAGGCGACCTTCGGCCCCTCGCGAACCGCCGAGCGCGCCAATCAGGCGATGCGCCGTGACACCATCGGCATGATGCGTGGCCGCGCTGATCTGTTCCTGCAGGGGCAGGTACAAAGCCGTCTGGCCGATATCCAGCAGACCGAGAGCGAAATGCGCAGCGCCATGCGTCGCCTTGACGAGGTTGATCGCCGCTCTGGCTTGATCCTGTCGGTGGTGATTGCCGTCGTGACGGGGGGCGCTCTGGCGCTTGGCGGGCAGTTGATTGCCTCTGGCGCGGTCTCGCCCGCACATGCGGCGATTGGGTTCTTCGTGGCAGTTGCCCTTGGTGAAACCATCATGCCCCTGCGCCGAGGGATCGCCGAGATCGGCCGCATCCGCGACGCGGCAGAACGTGTTCTGGCGCATGATGAACAGGGCCTTGGTGCGCCGCGCGTCGGTGGCGGGGCCACGGGCATCGGGCTGAGTGCAACAGGTGTTGGTTTCTCGCGCAATGGCGCGGATGCGCCGCTTTTGCGCGGTGTCGATCTTGAGGTGAACGCAGGCGAAACCGTTGCCCTTGTTGGCCCAAGCGGTTCGGGGAAATCCACGCTTTTGGCCATTCTTGCAGGCACCGAAATGGCCTATGACGGAGAGGTTCGGATCGCGGGGCAGGACCTGCGAGCTTTCGGCGAGCGCGAGTTGCGCGGCCTTTTGACCCTCGTGCCCCAGCGCAGCGCTTTGGTCAGCGGCAGCATTCTGGCCAACCTGTCCTTGGCCAAGGAAGGCCTGTCGCGCGACGAGGCCCAAGCCGTATTGCAGGCCGTGCAGCTTGACCGCGTGGTCGAGAACATGGGCGGTCTTGATGCGGAACTTGGGGAAAGTGGCGGTGGCCTGTCGGGCGGGGAAACCCGCCGCCTTGTTCTGGCGCGTGCGCTGCTGCGGCATCCCAAGGTGCTGTTGTTGGATGAGCCGACAGAAGGTCTTGATACCCAGACCGCGAAAAAAGTGCTGGAAGGCATTCGCGACTGGCTGCCGGAGGCTGCGATCATCACGGCATCGCACCGCGAGACCGAGATTGCCATGGCACAGCGTATTGTGACCCTGACGCCTGCAGCCTGAATGTGCCGGCGAAAAAGTGCCGAGGCGCTGCCACACGCAATTAACGAAAGTCAAGGCGGCGATTCGCGCCTGTGGCTATTTCACCTTTATCAAAAGTGATCGGTTCGCATCCCTTTGGACCAGATCACTTCGAGCTGAATGGACGGGTCGGATTCGTCCTGTGTCGGTTCGAAAAAAGTTGGATCCGTCTGTTCTGCGTCCCTGACGGGTTTGGACTGGGGCGGGTACGTTGACTCCGGCGTGCCCGCCTTTTTACTGCATAGGCAAGACCAGAGGGAGAGTACCATGCAAGGAAACGCCACCCGCCCGGGGGAAAAAGAACTGGATTTTGATCCCGGTGCCGAGGATGACGCGCGCCTGTCGTTCATCGGACGTATCCGCACCCCATGGTCGCGCGAGAACTGCCCCAAGAACGTGCGCAAGGCGCGGGAAACCGGGCAGGGCGCGTGCATCGAAATCCGCCCCGAGTTGGTCGAGGGGCTGGAAGGCTTGCAGGTCGGGCAGGGCTTGATGCTGATCTACTGGATGCACCAGGCGCGGCGCGACCTGATCAAACAGACGCCCCGCCATGTCGAAGGCGCACGCGGGACCTTTGCCCTGCGCTCGCCGAACCGTCCCAATCCGGTTGCCATGTCCGCCGTGACCATCACCGGTCTTGATCTGGAAAAAGGCCTGATCGAGATCGATGCCATCGATTGTTTCGACGGGACCCCGCTTGTGGATCTCAAGACATGGTTGCCGACGGTCGACATGCCGGAGAGTGCGTTTCTGATCTACGATGGTGCGAAAAATCATTCCCTTGAGGAATGAATTAATGCGGAGTTCGGTGTTTTTCTGAATGAAAAGCTGGTCTAAACCTTGTGGGATACGCCCGTCCCAAAGGGGTTCGCCTCATGCCTGCTGCCAGTTTCAAACGTTCCCGCCGCGCTGCCTCGCTCAGCCTGTCCGAAATCGTCCGCATTTCCGAGGCCGCGCGTGCCTTGCGTGCCGAAGGACGGGATGTCCTGACCTTCGGAACCGGAGAGCCGGATTTCCCCACGCCGCCGCATGTGATCGAAGCGGCTCATCAGGCCGCCTTGGGTGGCCAGACCTCTTATCCGCCAACCCAAGGTACGCCCGAATTGCGCAAGGCCATTGCCGCGCAGGCCGGGTTTGACTGCGATCCGGCGCAGGTGATTGTCTCGACCGGGGCCAAGCAGGTGCTGTCGAACGCCTTTTCCGCTAGCCTTGATCCCGGTGACGAGGTGATCGTGCCTGCGCCCTATTGGACAAGCTACGGCGATATCATCGATTTTTGCGAGGCAACGCTTGTGCCGGTCGCCTGTTCGGCCGAGGAGGGGTTTCTCCTGACGCCGGCCGCGCTTGAGGCTGCGATCACCGACAAGACCCGCTGGTTGTTGCTGAACACGCCAGGCAACCCCTCTGGGGCCATGTATTCCGAGGCCGACCTGAAGGCGCTGGCCGAAGTGCTGCGCCGCCATCCGCATGTCTGGGTGATCGCCGACGAGATCTACCAGCACATCGCCTATGCGCCGTTCACCAGCTTTGTCGTGGCTGCGCCCGACCTGGCAGAGCGCACGCTGATCGTGAACGGCGTCTCGAAGGCGCATGCCATGACGGGCTGGCGTCTGGGATGGGGCATTGGTCCGGCCGATCTTGTCAAGGCGATGGTGGCGGTGCAGGGGCAATCGACCTCCGGTGCCTCCTCGATCTCGCAGGCGGCGGCGCTGGCGGCCCTGCAAGGCCCACAGGATCACCTGCCCACCCGCAACGCCGCCTTCCGCGAGCGACGCGACAGGGTGGTGGCTGCGCTGAACGCGATGGCGGGGATCGAATGCCCCGAGCCGCAGGGCGCCTTCTACGTGTTTCCCTCCTGCAAGGGCGCGATCGGCAAACGCCGCCCCGACGGCAGCGTCATCACTGACGATGCGGATTTCTGCGACTATATTCTGAACGAAGCAAACGTGGCGCTGGTCCCCGGCCGCGCCTTTGGATTGCCGGGGCATTTCCGCCTGTCCTATGCCTATGCGATGGCAGACCTTGAAACCGGTCTGGCGCGTATCGGGACGGCGGTGGATGCCCTGGCTGAATGAAAGGAAAAGACCCATGGCAAAAGATCTAACCCCGCAATCGCAACCTGGTTTGAGCGGGTTTTCCTGGGAGGATCCGTTCCTGCTGGAAGGCCAGTTGAGCGAAGAAGAGCGCATGGTGCGGGATGCGGCCAGGGCCTATTGTGACGAGAAGCTGATGAGCCGCGTCACCGAGGCCTTTGCCAAGGAAGAGACCGATCCGGAGATCTTCCGCGAGATGGGAGAGATGGGCCTGTTGGGCACCACCATCCCCGAGAAGTTCGGTGGTATCGGCGCAGGTTACGTGACCTATGGTCTGGTGGCGCGCGAGGTTGAGCGGATCGACAGCGGCTATCGCTCGATGATGTCGGTGCAATCCAGCCTCGTGATGTATCCGATCTATGCCTATGGCACCGAAGAGCAGCGCATGAAGTACCTGCCCAAGCTGGCGAGCGGTGAATGGATCGGCTGTTTCGGCCTGACCGAACCGGATGCGGGTTCGGACCCGGGTTCGATGAAGACCGTGGCGAAGAAAGTTGACGGCGGCTATGTGCTGAACGGCTCGAAGATGTGGATCTCGAACGCGCCGATCGCAGATGTCTTCGTGGTCTGGGCCAAGTCCGAGGCGCATGGCGGCAAGATCAAGGGGTTCGTGCTGGACAAGGGCACCAAGGGCCTGAGCGCGCCGAAGATCGAGGGCAAGCTGTCGCTGCGGGCCTCGATCACCGGCGAGATCGTGATGAACAATGTCGAGGTCGGCGAAGACGCGCTCTTGCTCGATGTCGAGGGTCTGAAGGGGCCGTTCGGCTGTCTGAACCGGGCGCGGTACGGCATTGCCTGGGGCGCGATGGGCGCGGCCGAGTTCTGCTGGCACGCGGCGCGCCAGTACGGTCTGGACCGCAAGCAGTTTGGCAAGCCGCTGGCGCAGACCCAGCTGTTCCAGCTGAAGCTGGCCAATATGCAGACCGAGATCACCCTTGGGCTTCAGGCGGCGCTGCGTGTGGGACGGTTGATGGACGAGGCGCAGGCGGCGCCGGAGATGGTGTCGCTGATCAAGCGCAACAACTGCGGCAAGGCGCTGGACATCGCGCGGGTGGCGCGTGACATGCACGGCGGCAACGGCATCAGCCAGGATTTCCACGTGATCCGCCACATGGTGAACCTTGAGACCGTGAACACCTACGAGGGCACCCACGACGTGCACGCCCTGATCCTGGGCCGCGCACAGACCGGCCTGCAGGCCTTTGCCTGAGGACGTGAAGACAGAAGGGGGCCTCGGCCCCCTCTTGGCGCAATGCGCCAATTCACCCCCGAAGGGTATTTGAGACAAGAAGAAGATCCGGGAGAACGTGATGGATCGTGCCGATATTGTCGATCAGGCGTTTCGTGAAAAGGTGGCCGCGGGCCAGTTGCCCGGCGGTAAACCGGCACAAGGCCCGTTGACGCCCGAGCAGGCCGTCGAGGTGTTCCGGGCACAGGTTCTGAGCCGCAACCTTGATCGCCGGTCCCGCAAGATGCAGGCCGAAGGGCAGGGGTATTACACCATCGGCTCGTCCGGCCATGAGGGGATGGCCGCAGTAGCGGCGGCGCTGCGCCCCGATGACATGGCGTTTCTTCACTACCGCGACGGCGCGTTTCAGACCATGCGCTCGGCGCAGGTGCCCGGCACCACGGCGACATGGGATATGTTGCTGAGTTTTGCCACCTCCAGCGAAGACCCGATGTCGGGTGGGCGGCACAAGGTTCTGGGATCGAAGTCCCTGATGATCCCGCCACAGACCTCGACCATTGCCAGCCACCTGCCCAAGGCGGTAGGGGCGGCCTATTCCATCGGTCTTGCGAAGCGTCATCCCGTCGAGCATCAGGTGCTGGCCGACGACAGCCTCGTGATGTGTTCCTTTGGTGATGCCTCGTCGAACCACTCGACCGCGCAGGGGGCGATCAACACCGCCTGCTGGACCTCTTACCAGTCGGTGCCGCTGCCTTTGCTGTTTGTCTGCGAGGACAACGGTATCGGCATTTCGACCCGCACGCCCAGCGGTTGGGTTGGTGCGAACTATGCCAACAAGCCGGGGTTGAAATACTTCAAGGCGGACGGTCTTGATATCTTTGACACGTTCCGCGTTGCGCGAGAGGCGGCAGACTATGTGCGCCGCCGTCGCAAACCGGCCTTCCTGCACCTGTCGCTGGTGCGCCTTTATGGCCATGCAGGATCGGATCTGCAGCAGGCCTATCTCAGGAAGGACATTTTCGAAGGATGGGAAGCGGATGATCCCCTGTTGCATTCCGCCCGTCTTTTGATCGAGGCCGGTATCCTGACGGCGGATGAGGTTCTGGCGATCTATCAGGACAGCGAAGACCAATGTGCGCGTGTTGCCGCCGAGGTGGTGAAGCGCCCGCGCCTTGAGACGGCAGAGGATGTTATGGCCTCGCTGATCCCGCCGAAACGGGCCTGTGCGGCTACCAATGGCCCCTCGGAAGACGCCCGGGCCAAGGCTTTTGGCGCAGACCTCAAGCAGATGGACAACCCGCAGCCGATGTCGCGCCTTTTGAACTGGGCGCTGACCGACCTGATGCTGGAACATGGCGAGATCGTCATGATGGGCGAGGACGTGGGCCGGAAGGGCGGCGTCTATGGTGTGACCCAGAAGCTGATTGACCGTTTCGGCCCGGACCGGATGATCGACACCCTGCTGGATGAGCAGTCGATCCTTGGTCTCGCCATCGGCATGGCGCACAATGGCTTTGTTCCGGTGCCGGAAATCCAGTTCCTGGCCTATCTGCACAACGCCGAAGACCAGCTGCGCGGCGAGGCGGCGACCCTGCCGTTCTTTTCGAACGGGCAGTTCACCAATCCAATGGTGATGCGGATTGCCGGGCTCGGTTACCAGAAGGGGTTTGGCGGGCATTTCCACAATGACAATTCGCTGGCGGTGCTGCGCGACATTCCGGGCATTGTGATTGCCTGCCCGTCGCGCGGGGATGACGGGGCCAGGATGTTGCGCGAATGCGTGCGGCTGGCGCGCGAGGAACAGCGGGTGGTGGTGATTGTCGAGCCCATCGCGCTGTATCCGATGCGCGACCTGATGGACGAGAAGGACGGCGGCTGGATGACAACCTATCCCTCTCCGGATCAGCGGATTGGTCTGGGCGAGGTTGGGGTTGAGGGCGACGGGCCGCTGGCCATCCTGACCTATGGCAACGGGCGGTATCTTTCGACGCAGGCCGCGGCAGACCTTGCCAAAGAGGGTATCGCGACGCGGGTGATCGACATGCGCTGGCTGGCGCCCCTGCCGGTCGAGGGTATTCTGGGCGCGCTGAAAGGGGCCGAGAAGGTTCTGATTGTCGACGAGTGCCGCACAACCGGCAGCCAGTCCGAAGCCCTGATGGCGCTGTTGCAGGAGCAATGTGATCTCCCGCACGCCCGTATCGCCGCCGAGGACAGTTTCATTGCAACCGGTCCGGCCTATGCCGCAACCATGCCATCACGCGCTTCCATCGCCGAGGCCGCGCGAAACCTGTGGGGGGCGAAATGAAACAGACTGCCGTTGTCGTGGCCCCCGGTCGGGGGACGTATAATCGCGAGGAACTTGGCTATTTCGCGCGTCACCACGCGGGCCAATCCGCCCTCATGGCGCGGTTTGACGGCTATCGCGAAGCGCTGGGTCAGGAAAAGCTGTCGGAGCTGGACGGTGCGGCCCGCTTTTCAGGGAGCCGCTTCACGCGGGGGGACAATGCCAGCGGGTTGATCTATGCCTGTGCCTATGCAGATTTCCTCGCGATTGACCGCGAGACGTTCGACATTCTTGGCGTCACCGGGAATTCGATGGGCTGGTACATTGCGCTGGCCTGCGCCGGGGCACTGGACGTGATGAACGGGTTCGAGGTGGTCAACACGATGGGCACCCTGATGCATGAGAACATGATCGGGGGGCAGTTGATCTATCCGTTTGTCGATGAAAACTGGCAGGCGATCCCCGGTGAACGGGAGAAGATCGAAACCGCGGTGGCCGAGATCAACCGGCGTGACGGCCACGTGCTTGGCCTGTCCATTGATCTTGGCGGGATGCTGGTGCTGGCGGGCAACGACAGCGGGCTGGCCGCTTTCGAGGCCGAGATGCCGGTGGTGCAGGGGCGCTTTCCGATGCGCCTGCCGGGGCATGCGGGGTTTCACACCGCGATGCAGGCCCCCGTGGCGGCACAGGGACAGGCGCGGCTGACCGAAGATCTGTTTGCCGCGCCGGACCTGCCGATGATCGACGGGCGGGGTGCCATCTGGCATCCAAAAGCGGCCAATCCGGCGGACTTGCGGGCCTATACACTTGGTCATCAAGTGGTTGAACCTTATGACTTTTCGGCGGCTATTCGCGTTGCCGCGCGGGAGTTGATGCCGGACGTCTTTATCGTTCTGGGGCCGGGCACCACCTTGGGCGGCGCGGTTGCGCAAAGCCTTGTGTCCTGCGGCTGGCGTGGCTGGACGGACAAGGCCGACTTCAAGGCGGCGGGGTCACGTATGCTTTCGATGGGACTGGCCGATCAGCGGGCGCTGGTCACGGGTTAGGGGCGTGGTCGCGTCTTCTGGGCCTGTTGGGTGACCCAGGTCTCGAACGCCCTGGCCGGTTCTGATTTGTAACCAGCGGGGCGTACGAGGTAGTAGGATTTTTCCGTCGTTAGGGTCGTCTTGCCCAACTGCACAAGATGTCCCGCTTCAAGTTCCTGCGCGACAACGACAAGCGGCACTATCGCCGCGCCAAGCGAGGCTTTGGCCGCGGAGATTACCATCGAGTGTTGATCGAAATAGCGGCCATCCTTGCGCGGGCGGGCCACCCCGCCAGCACGTTCGATCCAGTCGGGCCAGGAGTCGCTTCGGGTGGAGATATGCAGGAGCGGGACATTGTCGAGGTTGGCAAGGTTATCGAGGCCATGGTGGTCCCGAAACGCGGGTGAGCAGACGGCGACCATCTGTTCCCCGAACAGGTGCCGCATGGTGGTGCCCGGCCAGTTCTCGGTGCCATAGTGGAAGGCAAGGTCAAAGGGTTCGGTGTCGAACTCGAAAGGCACAAGGCGGGTCGACAGGGACACCTCGATCTCCGGGTGCAATTCGAAGAAAGCGGGCAGGCGCGGGATCAGCCAGAGATTGGCAAAGGTCGGCAAGGTTGCAATCGACAGGGTGGACTTGCCAGCCCCCGCGGCAACGGCGTCCTGTACCGTGGCCTCAAGGCCTTCGAGGTCGCGAGTCAGGTTCTCGGCAAAGCTGCGCCCGGCTGCCGTCAGGACGACCCCACGCCCGACCCTCTGGAACAGGTCAAAGCCGACGTCGGTCTCCAACTCCTTGATTTTCTTGCTGACGGCGCCCTGTGTCATGCCCAGTTCTTCGGCTGCCGCGGTAAAGCTCTGATGCCGCGCCGCGCTTTCGAAACAGCGAAGATGCGTCAGGCTGGGCAGGCGAAGGGACATGGGCGGGCTTTCTTCTTTGTGTTGCCGCGAAGCTAGCGTGAGGACGCATTGGATGGAAAGCCCGTTCTTGCCGCGTTTTCGATCCATGAGGGCAGACCGCAACCATACGGGCGGATGTGAAACAAACGTCGCGAATTCGCCCGTTTGGCGGTGCGATGAGGTGTCGTCTGTGAGAAAGTGGCAGCCCGTAGGGGAATCGAACCCCTCTTTCCAGGTTGAAAACCTGGCGTCCTAACCGATAGACGAACGGGCCACTTGAACCTTTGGTTCGGGGTGTTCCAGATGTCTGGAACGATGCTTCGGTGGCAGCCCGTAGGGGAATCGAACCCCTCTTTCCAGGTTGAAAACCTGGCGTCCTAACCGATAGACGAACGGGCCATTCCGAAGCGTGAGGCGGTATTTATGCAATGCGCCGTGGCGGTGCAAGCGGAAATTTCGCCCTTGATGCGTTTTTTTCCAACCGATCCCGAAGGTTGTTTTTCCGGCCTCAGGTTTGCTGGTGGTTCGTGCGGGAACAGCCTTGGAAAACAAGGGCTATGCGGGGGCGGCATCCTCAAGGCGCAGCTGCACCGATTGCCGTCCGCCCCATGTGTTGATCTCCAAGCGGCCCGCGAGGTGGAAGCGCGCGCCGCCGTGATTCTGCAATGTCGGGCCAAGGGCGGTGTCAAAAGCGCCAAAGGCGATGGCATCAAGGCGGGTGCCGGTTTCATCGCCGAAGGTCAGCTTGAGGTGGCTGTCGCCGACGCGTTTGGCAAAGCGGATTTCAACGCCGGGAAAGGCAAAGCGCGGGGCAGGGGCACTGGCCCCGAAGGGACCGGCCTTTTCGATGTCCTGAATCAGTTCAGGCGTCGCCGCCATGGGCATCAACATGCCATCCAGCTTGAGATCGGCAGGGCCGGCCTCTCCGGCGCCCTGTTTGGCAAGGAGTTCGGACAGGCGCTCCATGGCCTCTTCCAGCTTGTCGCGCGCAACAGTCAGGCCAGCGGCCATCTTGTGGCCACCGCCCTTGATCAACAGACCTTCGGCCGCGAGGCGCTGGATCGAGGCCCCGAGATCGACACCAGAGATCGACCGGCCGGAGCCTTTGCCCTCGTCCCCGTCAAAGCCAATCACGATGGCCGGACGGTTGGTGGCTTCCTTGAGGCGCGAGGCGACGATGCCGACGACACCGGGGTGCCAGCCTTCGCCAGAGGCCCAGACAAGCGGCGCGTCCAGACCGCGTGCTTCGGCCTGTTCCATCGCAGCGGCGCGCACGGCGGCTTCGATGTCGCGGCGTTCGGTGTTGAGCTGGTCAAGACGTTCCGAGAGGGCCTTGGCCTCTTGCAGGTTATCGGTCGAAAGCAGGCGCGCGCCCAGATCGGCCTGGCCAATGCGTCCGCCCGCATTCACCCGCGGACCCAGCAGAAAGCCGAGATGATAGGAGTTCGGCGCCGAATCCATGCGCGATACGTCGGACAGGGCGACGATGCCGGGGCGTTCACGCCGCGCCATCACCTTGAGACCCTGACGCACAAAGGCGCGGTTCACACCGGTCAGCGGCGCAACGTCGGCCACGGTGGCCAGGGCCACCAGATCAAGCATGGCCATCAGGTCCGGGCCCTGTGCGCCTTCACCGCGCATCACGCGGTTGGCTTCGACCAACATCAGGAACACGACCCCTGCCGCGCAGAGGTGGCCAAGGTTGCCGTCTTCGTCCTGTCGGTTGGGGTTCACCACCGCAAGAGCAGGCGGCAGGGTTTCGCCGCCAAGGTGGTGGTCCAGAACGATCACCTCGGCCCCTTTGGCGGCCTCGATTGGCCCATGAGAGAGGGTGCCACAGTCAACACAGATGATCAGGTCGTGGTCGCGCGCCAGCCCCTCCATGGCCGCTTCGTTGGGGCCATAGCCCTCGTCGATGCGGTCGGGGATATAGAGCGTGGAGGGCAGGCCCATGGCCCGCAGCCACGTGATTAGCAGGGCCGCAGAGGTGCCGCCGTCAACATCATAATCGGCAAATATCGCGATACGCTGGCGCTGTTTCACGGCCTCAAGGAAACGCGCTGCGGCGGCTTCCATGTCTTTCAGCTTGCGCGGATCGGGCAGGAGTTCGGAGAGCTTCGGTTCAAGGAAGGCCTCGGCCTCGTTGGCGCTCACGCCACGGCGGGCCAGAACGGCGCAGAGGGCCGGGGGCAGGGGGGTGTCCTGCGCCAGAAGTTCGGCGGCGCGGCTGATCTCGACCGACGGCCCAAGCCAGCGTCGCCCGGTCAGCGAGCTTTCGACGTCAAGAAAGCTCATGCCAGCGCCTCGAGGATGGTATCGGTGGCGCGGGCCTCGCAGAACTCGCCATGCAGGATCGACACTTCGCAATCGTGGATCATCTGGGCCGACATGCGCGGCGCGTCGGCGTTCCAGCCATAGCCCGCGTGGGTTTCGAAGGCGGCGCAGGCGTCATGCGCCAGCCAGACATCGAACCCGAGGTTTGCGCCCATGCGCACTGTTGTAGAGATACACTGCGGCGTGGAGAGACCGGCGATCACAAGGCCGGTCACACCGGCGGCGCGCAGGTCAGCCTCAAGCGAGGTGCCGATGAAGGCCGAGTTCGCGGATTTCGCATAAACTGGCTCATTGCCCATGGGCGCCACGACCTGTTTGATCTTCGTTCCGCCATTGTCGGGATGCAGCGGTGACGCCGGGCGCGTCGACAGGTGATGGACATGAAAAAGCGGCGCGCCCTTGGCCCGGAAATGGGCGAGGAGACGCGCCGCTTGTGTTTCGGCGTCGGGATTGTTGCGTGCGCCCCAAAGCGGGCTGTCCATCCCTTCCTGGATGTCGATCAGGACAAGTGCACGCGTCACGAATTACACCGGGGTGCGGTACTGCATGCGGCGGACCGAACCGGTCTTGGACCGCATGATCAGGGTTTCGGTGGTGACCCAGCCCGGCTCGGACTTGATGCCAGACACCAGCGAGCCGTTGGTCACGCCGGTTGCGGCAAAGATCACGTCTTCGGTGACCATCTCGTCGCGGCTGTAGATGCGGTCGAGATCGGTGATGCCGGCCTTGGCAGCGCGGCCACGTTCGTCGTCGTTGCGGAACAGCAGGCGGCCCCAGATCTGGCCACCCATGCACTTGAGAGCCGAAGCGGCCAGAACGCCTTCGGGCGCGCCGCCGGAACCCATGTACATGTCGATGCCGGTGATCTCGGCTTCGGCGCAGTGCATGACGCCTGCAACGTCACCGTCGGTGATCAGGCGGATGGCGGCACCGGTTTCGCGGACCTGTGCAATCATGTCTTCGTGGCGCGGGCGCTCGAGAATGCAGACGGTGATGTCCGAGGTTTCGCAACCCTTGGCCTTGGCCAGCGCCTCGACGCGCTCTTTCGGGCTCATGTCGAGCGAGACGACGTCTTTTTCATAGCCCGGGCCGATGGCCAGCTTTTCCATGTAGACGTCCGGCGCGTGCAGCATCGAGCCGCGCGGGCCCATGGCGATCACGGTGAGGGCGTTCGGCATGTCCTTGGCGGTCAGGGTGGTGCCTTCCAGCGGGTCCAGCGCGATGTCAACGCCCGGGCCGTTGCCGGTGCCGACCTCTTCGCCGATATAGAGCATCGGGGCTTCGTCACGTTCGCCTTCGCCGATCACGACAACACCCGCGATGTCGAGAAGGTTCAGCTGATCGCGCATGGCGTTTACCGCAGCCTGGTCGGCGGCTTTCTCATCGCCGCGGCCTACGAGCTTGGCCGAGGCCAGTGCGGCCTGTTCGGCAACACGGGCGAGGCCCAGCGAGAGCATACGATCCTGAAATTCGGCTTTGGTTGGCATGAAGACAATCCTTGGAGATGGGTATTTTGACAAAGGGGTTTAGACGCACGGGGCCTTATACACAAGCGTCAAAGGCGGTTTGAAAACTGTGTGCGGGGTGAAATGTGCCACGCGCCCGTTCTATGGGGCGCGTGTTTGAATTTATTGCGACAGTTTCAGGCGATCAAACGCTTTCGATGCGCAGGGCAACGGGCGCGCCGACCATGACGCCGGTTTCGGCCATGGCGTCGATGGCCGTGTCGATGGCCGAACGCTGGGTCTTGTGGGTCACGATCAGAACCGGGGCGTTTGCATCGTCGTGGCGGGTCTGGCGCAGGCGGTCGATGCTGATGCCATTTTCGCCCAGAACCGTGGCGATCTTGGCCAGCGCGCCGGGGCGATCCAGAAGCGTCAGGTGCAGGTAGAAGGCGGCAGGCGAGTTCGACTTGGCCGTCTTGGCTTTCTGCAAGCCCTTGGCAGGAGCGCCGAAGGTCGAGATACGCAGGCCGCGGGCGATGTCGCAGACGTCGCCCATCACTGCGCTGGCTGTCGGGCCTTCGCCTGCACCGGGGCCGCGCAGGACTACCTGTTCTACCGCATCGCCTTCGATCACCACCATATTGGTACCGCCCTTCAGTTGCCCAAGCGGGCTGTCGGCGGGGACAAGACAGGGCGACATGCGCTGCTCAAGGCCACGGCCGCTCATCTGGGCCACGCCCAGGAGCTTGATCTTGTAGCCAAGGTCTTCGGCCTGCTTGATGTCCTCGATCGAGATGCGCTGGATGCCTTCCAGTTCGACACCGTCGAAATCGACCTGTGTGCCAAAGGCGATGGACGACAGGAGCGACAGCTTGTGACCGGCGTCGATACCACCCACGTCAAGGTTCGGATCGGCCTCGAGATAGCCAAGCGCGTCGGCTTCGGCGAAGACCTCTTCGTAAGGCAGGCCGGCATCCTGCATCCGGGTCAGGATATAGTTGCAGGTGCCGTTCATCACGCCCATGACGCGGGTGATGTCATTACCTGCCAGACCTTCGGTCAACGATTTGATCACGGGGATGCCGCCCGCAACCGCGGCCTCGAAACGCACCACGCGGCCGGCATCTTCAGCGGCCTCGGCGATGGCCTGGCCGTGATGTGCCAGAAGCGCCTTGTTGGCGGTCACGACATCCTTGCCGCTGGCAATCGCCGCTTCGATGGCGTCCTTGGCGGGGCCTTCATGGCCGCCCATCAGTTCGACAAAGACATCCACGTCGTCACGCTTGGCCAGGGCCACGGGATCATCTTCCCAGGCATAGTCGTTCAGGTTCACGCCGCGATCCTTGTCACGCGAGCGGGCCGAGACGGCGGTGATGACCACGGGGCGTCCAGTTCGCGCAGCAAGAAGGTTCGCTTTCTGGCGGACGATCTTTACGACACCGACACCAACGGTGCCCAATCCGGCAATACCCAGACGCAGGGGGGTGGTCATCGTTCTCTCCTTGTTTGAACGGCTCTTGTCATGCCCTCTAACCTCTTCGCGGCGGTGGTGCAACGCGACTTGTGACCCAAGGTCGGACAGGGTGGGGAAATTGGCGGTTTATTGGCTCTTGAGATCGTTTGCGCGGCGCTTCAGGCGGCGAATACGCGCTTCAAGCTCGCCTTCGCTGTCTTCATCAAGGCGCGGCTGGTTTTCCGGGAGGATATCCTCGACGGGAAGCAGGACCGGGTATTCGGCCTGTGCGACCTCGGCATCGGTGGCGGCATCAACGTCAGGAAACTGCGCACAGGCGGCGACAAGCATCAGGGGCAGGGCGGCAACAGTCAGGCGCATGATTATTTTCCGTACAAGAACTGCGTCTGTTTTGCCCCAGTCGGGCCTTGAGGGCAAGCAGGGCTTTTAAGTGAACAAATGTTCAGTTAATCTGACCCCATGGCTAGAACCGCAGGATCACATTCCGATATTACCGGCCCACGCGTGCGCGCGGCAGCCCTTTCGCTGTTTGCCCGTCACGGGTTTGCGGCCGTGTCCATGCGCCAGATCGCCAAGGAAGTGGGGGTGCAAGCAGGGGCGCTCTACAACTATACGCCGGACAAACAAAGCCTGCTGTTTGACCTGATGCGCAATCACATGGAAGAACTCATGCAGGAGCGCGCAGGGCTGACCCTGCCGGAGGGGGCCTTGGCCCGCCTTGAAGAGTTCACCCGCTTTCACATCCGCTATCACTCGCAGCGTCCCGACGAGGTTTTCATCGCCTACATGGAGTTGCGCAACCTGACCGACGAAAACTTTGCGGTCATCGAAGGGTTGCGGCGCAGCTATGAAGGCCAGTTGGAGGCCATACTGGACGCCGGACAGCGCGAGGGTGTCTTTGCCGTGCCCGATACCAAACTGGCGACCTATGCCGTGATTGCCATGCTGACCGGTGTGAACACATGGTTCCGCGAAGGGGGCCGTCTGTCGCTTGACGAAGTCGAACAGGTCTATTGGGACATGGTGCGCAAGGCCGTGGGGGCCTAGGGCAAAAAGGCCGGGGTGGCCCGGCCTTTTAGCGTGGTTATCTGGCGCTCTCGCGGATGAAGGTGCCGTTGCGCAGTTCGGCAAAGGCCTGCATCAGCTCTTGCTGGGTGTTCATCACGATAGGCCCGTGCCATGCCACGGGTTCCTGGATCGGTGCGCCCGAGATCAACAGGAAGCGCACACCCTGTTCACCAGCCTGAACCGTCACCTCGTCGCCGGTGCCAAAGCGGATCAGGGTGCGGTCGCCCGACATGTCGCGGATGTGGACCTCTTCACCGGCCACTTCCTTTTCAAGCAAGATACCGGTGGGCTGTGACGCGTCCGCAAAGGCACCGTCGCCTTCAAAGACATAGGCAAAGGCACGTCGGTAGGTATCAACCGGAAAGGTCTTTTTAACGCCCGGTGGCACCGTGATGTCGAGGTATTGCGGGTCGGCTGCAATCCCGTCGACCGGGCCGCGTTTGCCCCAGAAGGACCCGACCACCACGCGCACGCGGGTGCCGTCGTCGTCGATAATCTCCGGGATCTCCCCGGCCCCGACGTCCTGATAGCGCGGAGAAGTCATCTTGAGATCACGCGGCAGGTTGGCCCAAAGCTGAAAGCCGTGGTTCACGCCCCGCGCATCCGGTGCAGGCATTTCCTGATGCAGGATGCCCGACCCGGCGGTCATCCACTGGACGTCGCCTGCGCCAAGCGTGCCGGTGTTGCCAAGGCTGTCCTGGTGGTCAACCGTCCCCGAAATCACATAGGTGATGGTTTCGATCCCGCGATGCGGGTGCCAGGGAAAACCGGCTTCATAGCGGGCGGGGTCGTCGTTGCGGAAGTGATCCATCATCAGGAAGGGATCAAGCTCTTCGGGGTCACGAAACCCGAAGGCGCGGTGCAGATGCACCCCGGCGCCTTCAATATGCGGTTCGGCCTTGCGTTGTTCGAGAACAGGTCTGATCGACATGGTGCGTCTCCTTTCGTTTTGAAATGTAGAGCGCGCATCCCCTGTTCTCAATTGAACGCTATGTGTCACGCTGAACGAGACTTGCGCATCTGCGAACAGTGGCGACGCAACGGCATTTGCCAATCCTGCTTGGCGATCCAGCTATCCTGAGACTAGGCTTGGAAAAAACACGACCATCACAAACGGCAGGGGAGGGCCGAAGATGCTGGGTTCCATGATGATGCGTCCGCTGAAAATAGCGGACATTTTGACGTTTGCCGCCGAAGTTCACCCGACAGCCGAGATCGTGTCGGTCCGCACCGAGGGCGATGTTCACCGCACCACCTATGCCGAAACGGCCAAGCGGGTGGCGCAGCTTGCTCACGGTCTGGAGAAACAGGGCGCAAAGATGGGCGACCGGATCGCGACGCTGGCTTGGAACGGCTATCGCCATTTCGAACTCTACTACGCGATCTCTGGTATCGGTGCGGTCTGCCACACCATCAACCCGCGCCTGTCTGCCGAGCAGATGACCTATATCGTGACCCATGCCAATGACACGATGCTGTTCGTCGACACGACGTTTGTGCCCATCGTCGACGGGCTGCGCAGCCAGTGGCCTGAAGGTTTGAAGGTCGTTGTCATGACGGATCGCGCACACATGCCCGAGGGGGACTACCTGTGCTACGAAGAGCTTCTTGAAGGTCAGCCCGAAACCCATGACTGGCCCGACTTCCCGGAAGAGACCGCGGCGGGGCTTTGCTATACTTCCGGCACAACCGGGAACCCCAAGGGCACGCTCTACACGCACCGTTCAACCGTTCTGCATGCGATGATGGTGGGCCTGTCGTTGCCGGCCGCGTTGCAGCCGGGTAAGCGCATCCTGCCGGTTGTGCCCCTGTTCCATGTGAATGCCTGGGGCCTGCCATACTCTGCGCCTCTGACGGGCGCATCGCTGATTTTCCCGGGCGCTGCGTTGGATGGCCCGAGCCTGTTCAAGCTCATGGAGCAGGAAAGGGTGTTTTCGGCCTGGGGTGTTCCAACGGTCTGGCTTGGCTTGCAGGGCGAAATCGAAGCGCAGGGGCGCGTGCCGGAAGGGTTTGGCGACGTCGTGATCGGGGGATCGGCGGCACCAGCCAGCATGATCACCTATTTTGAAAGCCACGGCGTCAATGTCTGCCACGCCTGGGGCATGACCGAGATGAGCCCGGTTGGGACGCAGGGCAATCTGCCGGATCACCTGGACGATCTTCCTGTAGACGAACGGGTCGCCATCAAGAGCAAACAGGGGCGGCGCGTCTTTGGGGTCGAGTTGAAGATCGTCGACGAAGACGGCAATCGTTTGCCGCATGATGGCGTTGCGGCAGGAGAGCTTTACGTTAGGGGCAATACCATCACCTCGGGCTATTTCCAGAACGATGACGCCAATGCCGAGGCCTTCGACAATGAGGGCTGGTTCGGCACGGGGGATGTCGCGACGATTGACAGGCACGGCTATCTCAACATCACCGACCGCGCCAAGGACCTGATTAAATCGGGTGGCGAATGGATCAGTTCTCTAGATCTGGAAAACACGGTCATGGCGCATCCAAAGGTCGCCAACTGTGCCGTGATTGCGGTGCCGCATGAAAAATGGGATGAACGGCCCCTGTTGGTTGTGGTGCCTTCGCCGGAAGGCCGGCCCGAAGTGGCCGAGTTGATGGCGCTTCTGGAAGAGCATTTTGCAAAATGGCAGTTGCCGGATGACGTGGTCTTTGCCGACGCCCTGCCGCTCACGGCAACAGGCAAGGTGTCCAAGCTGACCCTGCGCAAGACCTATGCCGATCACAGGCTTCCAGACTGACATACGTTCCCCTGACACGTGACGTGGCGTTCTCCGGCCAGTTTCGCAAATGACGCAATGTCCTTTTTCAAGGGCCTTGCGTTGTCCTCTGATTTACATACCGTCGGGTATGTCGCGGTATTGAGGAGGAGTCGCACATGCCCGGAGACAGTCATTTGCCCAAGGCCCTGCAAGGGCTGCGCATCCCTGCGGTGGCCTCGCCGTTGTTCATCATCTCGGTGCCAGCGCTGGTGATTGCACAGTGCAAGGCGGGTGTGATCGGCAGCTTTCCGGCGTTGAACGCCCGCGAGGGCGAGGGAGAGCCGCCTCTGCTTGAGGCCTGGCTCAAGGAGATTACCGAGGAGCTGGACCGCCACAACCAGGAAAACCCCGACACCCCGGCCGCCCCCTTTGCGGTGAACCAGATCGTGCATCGCTCGAATACCCGTCTGGATCGTGACATTGACCTTTGCGTCAAATGGAAGGTGCCTGTCTGGATCACCTCGCTTGGGGCGCGGGTCGAAGTGAATGACGCGGCGCACAGCTGCGGCGGCATCGCCCTGCATGACATCATCAACAACACCTTCGCCAAAAAGGCGATCGAGAAGGGTGCGGATGGTCTGATCGCGGTTGCCGCCGGTGCAGGCGGTCACGCGGGGCAACAATCGCCCTTCGCCCTCGTGCGCGAAATTCGCGAATGGTTCGACGGCCCGGTTCTGCTGTCCGGCTCAATCGCCACCGGCGACGCGCTTCTTGCCGCGCAGGCGATGGGCGCGGACCTGGGCTATATCGGCTCTCCCTTCATCGCGACGGAAGAGGCCAATGCGGCGCAGGACTACAAGGACATGATTGTCGACAGTGGCGCGGAAGACATCGTCTATTCCTCGTTGTTCACCGGGGTTTGGGGCAATTACCTCAAGGGATCGGTGCGCAATGCGGGCATGGACCCCGACGACCTGCCGATCGGCGATGTCTCAACCATGAGTTTCGGCAGCGACCGCGAAAAGCCCAAGGCCTGGAAACACATCTGGGGATCGGGGCAGGGTATTGGCGCGGTCAAATCGGTTGGCCCCGCCGCCAACATTGTGGAGCGGATCGAAAAGGAATACCACGCGGCCTATGCCCGCCTTCAGGACCGCATGGCATGAGCCAGATGTTCCACCTTGTCCGCCACGCGCAGGCATCGTTCGGCGCTGAGGACTATGACAACCTGTCCGATCTGGGCCACCGCCAGTCCGAGGCGCTGGGCCGTGCTCTCAGGCGGCAGGGCGTTGCGCCTGACCGCTTTTTCATCGGTGCCATGAAGCGCCACCGCCAGACCCTTGAGGGGATTCTCAAGGGCATGGGGCGCGAGGCCGAAGCCACGGTTTTGCCGGGGTGGAACGAATTCGATTTCGACGGCCTGCTGAAAGCGCGCTTTGCGGAAGAGCAGGCACCTGACGGGATATTCTCGGAACGTCGTGCGCATTTCCGGGCTTTGCGCGAAACCGTGCATATGTGGCAGCGCGACGAGATCGAAAACCCGCCCGAAATGTTTGCCGACTTTTCGTCCCGTGTGCAGGAAGCCCGCGAAATCGTGGCCGAAAGCGGTGCCAAGGTGCCTTTGGCCGTGTCGTCCGGCGGTGCCATCGGCCAGACCGTAGCGCAGATCACCGGCGGCCCGGCAGACCAGATGATCGCGCTGCAACTTCAGGTCAAGAATTGCGCCGTGGCCCGCTTTGTCGTCTCGCGCAATGGCACGTGGCTGCACGGGTTCAACGAAACACCCCACATCGACGCGGAGAACACCGCCGAGATGCTGACCTATAGCTGAGGGAGACGCTTATGGACGCGACCACATTGGACACGCAGGCCGTGGCAGCATGGCTTTCCGATCACCTTGAGGGCTTTGAGGGGCCACTGGACGCCGAGAAATTCGCGGGCGGGCAGTCAAACCCAACCTTCCTGCTGAAAACGCCCTCGCGTGAATACGTGTTGCGCCGCAAGCCGCCGGGCATCCTGCTCAAATCGGCCCACGCCGTTGATCGTGAATTCCGTGTGCAACGCGCCCTGGCGGGCAGCGATGTGCCGGTCGCGCAGATGCATGTCCTATGTGAAGACGACGACGTGATCGGCTCGGCGTTTTACGTGATGGAGCGGGTGCGGGGCGAGAACTTTGACGACCCGCGCCTTGAGGAGTTGGACGCCGAACGTCGTACGGCGATCTATACCGAGATGAATCGCGTCATGGCGGCGATACACTCGATTGATATCGCCGCTGTTGGCCTTGCCGACTATGGCCCCGAGGGTAACTATTTCGAACGCCAGCTGAGCCGCTGGACCAAGCAGTATCGCGCCTCGGAAACGGAAACAGTGCCCCCCATGGACGCGTTGATTTCCTGGCTCGAAGCCAATGTCCCCGAAGATGATGGCAAACGCACCTTGGTGCATGGCGATTTTCGTATCGACAACATGCTGTTTGCCGAGGGCGGCAGTGATTGCGTTGCGGTGCTGGATTGGGAGTTGTCCACCATTGGCCATCCCTACGCCGACCTTGCCGGCATGATCATGCAGTGGCAGATGCCGCCGGGTGGGGCAGGGCGCGGTTTGCAGGGCGTGGACCGCAAGGCGCTGGGCATTCCTTCGGATCAGGAATTCGTTGCGGCCTATTGCAAACGCATGGGGCTTTCAGGGATCGAGAAGTTCGGCTTCTACTTGGCTTTCAGCTTTTTCCGCATGGCCGCGATCCTGCAAGGGGTCAAGAAACGGGGTCTTGAGGGCAACGCATCCGACCCGGAGCGCGCAGGAAAGCTGGGCGCTTATGTGCCGCTGTTTGCCAACGCGGGTCTGGAGGCCGCGAAACATGGATAAGCGTTTTGAAAACCAGGTGGTCATGATCACCGGTGCCGCAAGCGGATTTGGCAAGATGGCCGCGGAAAGGTTTGCCGCCGAGGGCGCACGTCTGGCGTTGTCGGATATTTCGGGGGACGCGCTGGAGGCGGTTGCCGAGGCGCTGCGTGCGGATGGCACCGAGGTGATCGCGGATGTTGTCGATGTCTCTGACGCCGATCAGGTCGCGGCCCATGCGGCCAACATCGCGCAGACCTTTGGCACGCTGGACGTGGGCATCAATAATGCCGGTATGGGGCATGATCTGGCCCCGCTGCACCTGTTGCCGGTCGAAGCCTTCGATCGCAACTATGCCGTCAATGCCCGCGGTGTCTTTCTTTGCATGAAGGCGCAGTTGCCGATGATGTTGCAGGCGGGCAAGGGGGTTATCCTGAATGTATCATCCGCTGCCGGCCTGCTGGGCGCGGCCCAGCTTTCGGCCTATGCCGCTGCCAAACACGCGGTCATTGGTCTGACCAAGGCCGCAGCAGACGAATATGCCCGCAAGAACATCCGTGTGAATGCGCTGTGTCCCGCCTTTACGGTCACGCCGCTGGTCGAGGAGATGGCGGCTCAAGTCAGCGAACGTGGAGGGATGAACCGCGAGCAGGCGCTTGGCCACATCGCGGGACGCATTCCCATGGCCCGCGTCGCCCAGCCGGAAGAGATTGTTCAGGCGATGCTCTGGGCCTGCGCCCCTGAAAATTCCTTCATGACGGGCCAGTCCATCGCGCTGGATGGCGGATTGACGGCCGTTTAGGCAAGGGGCTGGGAATGCGGCGGTTTCTGTGCTTGGCTGGCAAGGCACCTCAAGGCACGGGAAGGAACTGAGAGATGACACTTGATACCTGGCTGATCTACGTGGCAACGGTTCTGGCGCTCATGAGCACCCCCGGACCAAGCCAGCTCTTGATGCTGTCCAACAGCGCGACGCATGGGTTTCGACGTGCCTTGTCGACGGCCGCAGGTGACCTGACTGCAAATGCGCTCCAGATGCTGGCGGCGGGTCTCGGCCTTGCCGCGATCATCGCGGCGTCGGCCAATGCACTTTCGATCATCAAGTGGGCCGGTGTTGCCTATCTGATCTGGCTTGGCGCCCGGATGATCCTCAAGGCGCGTCCGAATGATCCGGGTGTGCACGGCGATGGCCCGCGCGCCTCTCTGGCGGCGCTCTGGGGGCAGGGGTTCATCACCTCAGCCGCCAACCCCAAGGCGGTTGTTTTCTTCGCCGCCCTGTTTCCGCAATTCATCCAGGCCGATGGCCCGTTCTGGCTTCAGTTCTTCATCCTGTCACTGACCTATATCGCCCTGGACGGCATGTTCCTGTCTGCCTATGGCGCGGGGGCGCACTGGATCGCGCGGCGCTTCAAGGGCGGTGCAAAGGTCTGGATCGAACGCATCGGCGGCGGTTTCATGATCGGTGCCGCCATCCTGCTGGGCCTCAAGTCCCTGACACAAAACTCCTGAGAGACGCACTTCTTCTATGACACCACTCGACCCCGCCCTCGATGAAACACCCTATGCCCTTCAGAAACACCTCGGGTTTCACCTGACCCATTGGGGCGAGGATCACGCGCGCCTTGAGTTGCCGATCGAACATTACCTGAGCAACCGCGCAGGCCTGCCGCACGGCGGGGTCTATGCCACGCTCTTGGATACGGTCATGGGATATGCAGGCTGTTTCACCGGCGATCCTGCGCACAAGAAGCTGGCGCTGACCCTGTCGCTCACCACGAATTTCCTGAGCCGGCCCAAGGGGCGACTGCTGATCGCCGAGGGGCGCAAGGTCGGGGGCGGGGCCTCGACGTTCTTTGCCGAGGCCACCATTCTTGATGAAACCGGCGAGGTGATTGCGCGCGGCTCAGGTGCCTTCAAGTATCGCAAGACAACGCTCTAGGCGGCCTTGCTGTCGGCCTGTTCCGAGACCAGTTCGACGACGGCGTTCAGGATATAGTCCATCGTCTCGTCATCCATCAGGTAGCTGAGGTTCAGCCGCACGAAACCGGGTTTGGTCTTGCCATCGCCCGCGAGGATGTCTTCGCGAATCTGCGCTGATTGGGCATCGCTGATCGCCATCAGGCTGTGCACGTAAGGCCCCGCGCAGGAACACCCGCCGCGCGCCTGAATGCCAAACCGGTCGGACAAAGCACGGGTAAAGGCGCGGTAGTCCATCCGCTGACCATCTGCACCGCACGGCACAAAGCTCAGGAAGGGCAGGCGATCCTGCCGGTCGGGGGCCAGAATTTCAATGCCGGGAACGTCACCCCAGGCGGCAAAAGCCTTCCCTGCGTTCCCGGCATTCCGGGCCGAGATTTCCTCCTGCCCGATAACCTCTTTCACGATCATCGCCAGCGCGGCGCGGATGTCGCCGATCACATTCGGCGTGCCGCCTTCCTCGCGTTGCTCGAGACGGGTGACATAGTCGTGGCTGTCGCCGTTCACAAAGGCGACGGTGCCGCCGCCGGGGCGGCTGGGCAGGGCGGTTTTCACCGCGTCCCGACGCATCACCAGAACGCCGCTTGCGCCGGGGCCACCAATGAACTTGTGCGGTGACAGCGCCACGGCGTCGATCTCGAAACCGCCGGGTTGCGCCATGGAGATCGGCAGGTAGGGGCCGCCACCGGCATAGTCCCAGACCATCGCCGCGCCATAGGTTTTCACCAGCCGCGTGACCTTGGCCACATCGGTGCAGACACCCGTGACGTTCGAGGCAGCAGAGAAAGCCGCCACCACCAGCCCCTCAACGGTGCAACGGGCAAGTTCCATCGTCAGCTGTGCAAGGTCCGGCCCGCCGTTGGGGGCCTCGGCAATCTCGATCACCTCGGCGCCGCTTTCGCGCCACGGCAGGATGTTTGAATGATGTTCGTAAGGCCCGATCAGAACAAAGGTCTTCTCGCCCCGCTGGGTTGCATCCCGCAATCCCAGCAAATGCACCAGTTGGTTGAGCGCCGAGGTTGCGCCCGAGCCGCTGAAGATGACCGCGTGTTCATCCGTGTTGCCGCCACAATGGGCCGCGATCACTTCGCGGGCCTCTTCGCGCATGTTGGTCATGGTCGCGCCGCAGTGGGAATCGACGGTGTGGCTGTTGGCATAGAAGGGCAGAATGTCTTCCATCACAAAGGTTTCGACCTGCCGCAGCGGGCGGCCCGACGCGATATAATCCGCGTAAATCAGCGGTTTGCGCCCGAACGGGGTTTCGATGAAGGTGCCCTTGCCGATCTGCCCGGCCACCAGGGATGCGATCGGATCAGCCTCACCCTGAAGGGTGTTCCTGAACCGGGTGAGTGGCGAGGTCGTGGACGGCATAGGGCACCTTTCGTGTTCCGTGAGTGATGTGGTGCAACACTATGGGTGGATTGCTGGTGCATGTTGGTTGAGTTTGATTGATTTTTTACAAAATTTGTGTCATTTGATCGAATATGATGGAAAAGCTGGATCAGATTGATCGTCGTATCCTCGACATCACCCAAAGGGACGGTTCGCTGGCGCAACGCGAGCTTGCTGACCGAGTCGGCCTGTCCCAGAATGCGCTCTGGCGTCGTCTGAAACGCTTGGAAGAGGCGGGGGTGCTGCTGGGCACCCGTCGTCGTGTCGACGCGGGCAAGGTTGGCCTTGATCTCACGGTCTTTGTCATGGTGCGCACCCGCACCCATTCCGACGAGTGGATAGAAGCCTTTCGCGCCCATGTCGCCCGCATCCCCGAAGTCGCCGAGATGCACCGGATCGGGGGGGACTGGGACTATATGCTCAAGGTCGTGACCCGCGGCATGGCGGGCTACGACAGTGTCTACAAACGGTTGACCACCGGGATCGAGCTTGAAACCGTCACGGGGTTTTTCTCGATGGAAACCATGCTCGAAGATCGCCCGCTGGACGTTTTCGGCTAGGCCGGTAGGGCGTCGGGCGTCAGGTGCCCTGTTTTCACATAGATCAGGCAGCCATCCTCTGAGAATGGGGTGTGTTCCGACATATGCGGGCTGCGCAGCCATGTGCCAGCGGGATAGTCACCGTGTTCGTCCTGAAATGTGCCCTCCAGCACAAGGATTTCCTCCCCGCCCCAATGGCGATGGCGGGTGAAGCGGGTGCCCGGCTCCCAGCGGACAAGGGCGACGTTTTCACCGGCAACGGAATGCAGAGGCAGCACCGACAGGCCGGGAACACTTCCCGGGCGAAAGTCGGCCTTGGTGGTGTCGATGTGGAACTGGTCCTGATCGTCGGCATCGAACTGGTGAAGTTTCACGAAAATCGTACAGCCGTCGTCTGTGTGCGGGGTATGGGATGTGCCGATCGGATTACGCACATAGGTGCCAGCCGGATAGTCGCCGGTTTCATCCGAGAAGACACCTTCCAGCACAAAGAGTTCTTCGCCGCCGCCATGTGTATGGGCATCAAACCGCGACCCCGGGGCAAAGCGGACAATCGTTGTTGCCCGCGCCACCTCTTCGCCGATCCGGTCAAGCATCATGCGTTCGACACCGTTGGCAGGGGATTTGACCCATTCACGGTTTTCCGGGCGAACGACCACACGTTGGGAAAAGTCTGCATTGATCCGCATGATGAAACTCCTGTTGCGTCAGAGATCATGTAGGCAGGTGAACCGATCAGTCAATGATTGGAGTGCATATCGGCTTTCACAAAACTTTCACCGAAATCGCGCAATCCCTGCTTGCGGGTCAAATCACATTTCAATAAATCATGAAATATGGATAAGACAAATGCCCTCTCCGCCTTCTCGGCCCTAAGTCAACCGACGCGGCTTGATGTGTTTCGCCTTCTGATCGAGGCGGGCGACGCGGGCATGCTGGCCGGTGAAATCGCCGAGGCCTTGGACGTGCGCCAGAACACGATGAGCGCAAACCTGTCTGTCCTGCTTGGCGCTGGTCTTGTGCGCAACACGCGCGAGGGCAGGGCGATCCGTTACTTTGCTGACACTGACGGTCTGCGTGGTCTGCTTGGCTTCCTGTTGCAGGATTGCTGCGGTGGCCGCCCCGATCTGTGCCAGCCCTTGATCGAAGACATTGCCTGTAGCTGCTGAAAGGATCGGGCCGATGACTGACAAGACCTATAACGTACTTTTCCTGTGCAACGCCAATTCGGCGCGCTCTCTCATGGCCGAGGCTATTATCGACCGCGAGTCGATGGGCCGGTTCAAAGGCTTCTCTGCCGGTGCGCACCCCTCTGGCGCACCGCATCCCGAAACCCTCGCGCTGCTGGAGCGTCTGAACTACGACACCGGCTTTGCGCGGTCCAAATCCTGGGACGAATTCGGGACGGCGGATGCGCCCGAGATGGATTTTGTCTTCACCGTCTGTGATCAGGCCGCGGCGGAAGAATGCCCCGTCTGGCCCGGTCAGCCGATGTCGGCCCACTGGGGTGTTGCCGATCCGGTCAAGGCTCTGGACGGTGGCAATGCCGCCGAGGTGGCGGTTGCCTTCAACGATACCTACCGGATGCTGCGCAACCGGATTTCCATTTTCGTGAACCTGCCGATCGACGCCCTCGACACGCTGTCGTTGCAGAAACAGCTGGACGAAATCGGCCAGAACACCAACCTGTCGGAGGCAGAATGAGCGATATTTCCCAAGCAGATGCGGGCCTTGGCACCTTTGAGCGGCTGCTGTCGCTCTGGGTGGCACTGGCGATCCTTGCCGGCCTTGTTCTTGGCAGCCTGATCCCCGGTTTCTTTGCCTTTCTGGCCTCGCTGGAGGTGGCCTCGGTCAACCTGCCCGTTGCGGTGCTGATCTGGGCGATGGTCTACCCGATGATGGTGGGCGTCGATTTCGGCGCGCTCTCGCATATTGGCGAACGTCCCAAGGGGCTTGTCATCACGCTGGTGGTGAACTGGCTGATCAAACCCTTCACCATGGCCGCGCTTGGGGTTCTGTTTTTCAACTATGTCTTCGCAGGGCTGATCCCGCCCGATGACGCACAGGCCTATCTGGCCGGTGTGATCCTTCTCGGCGCGGCCCCCTGTACGGCGATGGTTTTTGTCTGGTCGAACCTCACCCGTGGAGACGCCACCTATACCCTAGTCCAGGTCAGCGTGAACGATGTGGTGATGGTCTTCGCCTTTGCCCCCATCGTCGCCTTCCTGCTTGGCGTGAGTGACATCTCCGTGCCGTGGGAAACCCTGATCCTGTCGGTTGTACTCTACGTTCTGCTGCCGCTGGGCGCGGGCCTGATCACCCGCAGTCGCCTTGTGAAACAGGGTGGCGAAGCGGCGGTCGATGCTTTCAAGGCTCGTGTCGTCCCTTTCTCGATCACCGGCCTTCTGGTCACCGTGGTTCTGCTGTTCGGCTTTCAGGGGCAGGTCATTCTGGATCGCCCGCTGGTGATCCTGCTGATCGCGATCCCGCTGTTGATCCAGTCTTATGGCATCTTCTTCGTCGCCTATGGCGCGGCGAAACTGTGGAAAGTGCCTTTCAACGTCGCCGCGCCTTGCGCGCTGATCGGGACATCGAACTTCTTCGAGCTAGCCGTTGCCGTCGCCATTTCGCTCTTCGGCCTTGGCTCCGGTGCCGCGCTGGCCACCGTGGTCGGCGTTCTGGTCGAGGTGCCGGTGATGCTGTCGCTGGTGGCCTTTGCCAATCGCACCAAGGGCTGGTTCCCTTCTTCCTGAATACCTTGCGGGACCCGTTCCCGACACAACGAAAACGTAGGATACTGACATGACCAAAATCGCCATCAACGGCCTGGGCCGCATGGGTAAACTGGTGATCCGCAGCTTCTTTGATCTCGGTCTCGACGCCGAAATCGTGCTTCTGAACGATGGTATGGGCGACGCGGAACTGCATGCCCACCTTCTCGAGTTCGACACGGTGCACGGCCGCTGGCGCGCGGACTTTGCCTTTGATGAGGACAGCATCACCATTGACGGCCAGAAGATGCGCTTTACCGCCACGAAAAAGTTGGAAGAGCTGCCTTTGCAGGAACTGGGCGTCGACCTTGTTGTCGACTGCACCGGCGCCTTCAAGACCAACGCCAAGCTGCAACCCTATTTCGATGCGGGTGTCAAAAAGGTCGTGGTTTCTGCCCCGGTCAAGGAAGACGATGTGGCCAATATCGTCTATGGCGTGAACCATGACATTTTTGACGCAGAGGCGCACAAGGTTGTCACCGCCGCCTCCTGCACCACCAACTGTATCGCCCCCGTCGTTCAGGTGATCCGCGAGCATCTTGGCATCGAACAGGCATCGTTCACCACGATCCACGATGTCACCAATACCCAGACCATCGTGGACCGCGCCCACAAGGATCCGCGCCGCGCCCGTTCGGCGTTGAACTCGCTGATCCCGACGACCACGGGGTCCGCCAAGGCGATCATCCAGATTTTCCCCGACCTTGATGGCAAGATCGACGGCCACGCCGTGCGCGTGCCGCTGCTGAATGCGTCACTCACCGACATTGTCTTCAACGTCTCGCGCGAAACCACCGCGGAAGAGGTGAATGCGCTTCTCGAACAGGCCTCGCAAAACGAGCTTGAAGGCATCCTTGGGTACGAGACCCGCCCGCTTGTCAGCTGCGACTATACCAACGACGAACGCTCGACCATCGTTGACGCCATGTCGACCCGCGTGATCGGCGGCACCCACGTCAAGATCTATGCCTGGTACGACAATGAGTGGGGCTATGCTTGGCGATTGGCGGATGTGACGCGTATGGTGGTGGCATCTCTCTGATCCAAGCCGAAAGGGGACACCGATGTTCCGCCACCTCATCCTGCCCGCCATGTTTCTTGCCGCACCGGCCCACGCCGAGTTGCTGGTCTGTAATGAAACCGACGCCGAGGCCAGCTTTGCCTACGGCTACAATGATGGCGGCGTCTGGACGTCCGAGGGCTGGTGGAACATCCCCCCGTATGACTGTTCGGTTGTGGAAGGCAGTGATCTGACCAATCGCTACTACTATTACCGTGTCACTTCGGATGTGTATTCCTGGCCCGGTGAAAAGTACTTCTTCTGCACCTCTCCGGCGGCCTTCACCATCGCCGGTGACAAGGAATGCGGCGCGCGTGGCTATGACCGGTCCGAGTTCCGGCAGCTGGAGGTGGGGGACGCAAAGAGCTTTACCCTCAACCTGACCGCCGAAACGCCAGGTAAACCCCCACGCCCCGAACCGCTGGCCGCGCCGGGCACCCATGGCGAGCCCTACACCATCAGCGGCGTGCTCAGCCATTGTGATATCTTTGACGTGACCGCCCAATGCGAAATCCATGCAGACGGCTGGCGCTATGTGGCCAATTCTGGCGATCCGACACCCATGTGGATGCTGGAACAGCTGATGCCGCTGCCCACCAACACGCCGGTGACGATCACTGGGGACATGATGGGCTATAGCGGTCTCACGGCTGACGTGACCATTCGGGATTTCTCGGTTGGCGGGGGCGATGGCTTTGCCTCATGGCGGGCTGCGCTGCAGGGCATGTGGGGGTCAACCCAGGATTCCGCCTACCAGATCCTCGTCTATGGCGGGGTTCTCGAAGAGTTCTACAACAACAACATCACCGACACCTCCCTGATGACCTGGGCAGCCACCTGCGATGGCGCCCACGGGGATGGTCCCGCCCTGATCCTGAAATCCTTCAACGATCCCGAGTTCGAACGCTGCATGATCGTACATGAAACCGGCAGCCGCCTTGTCATGTTCCCGATTGGTGCCATGCGCGATCTCGAGTTTCGACGCATGAACTGAGACTGACATGAGCCAAGCCCCCGCGTCCCCATCCCCAAAGGCCAAACCCGAGGGGCTTGCCGCCTATATCACGGTGACCGCCGCCTACTGGGCTTTCATGCTCACCGATGGCGCGCTGCGGATGCTGGTGCTTTTGCATTTTCACACCATCGGGTTTTCGCCCGTGCAACTGGCCTACCTGTTCTTGCTTTACGAAGTCATGGGCGTGGTCACCAACCTGTCCGCCGGCTGGCTGGCGGCGCGGTTTGGCCTGACGTCAACGCTCTATGCGGGGCTTGGGCTCCAGATCGTGGCCCTTGTGGCCCTGGCCCAGCTTGATCCCAGCTGGAGCCTCGCAGCCTCGGTGGTCTTCGTGATGGTGGTTCAGGGTCTTTCCGGCGTGGCCAAGGACCTTGCCAAGATGTCGGCGAAATCTGCCGTGAAACTGCTCGCCCCCGAAGGCGAGGGGGGGCTGTTCAAATGGGTGGCCATCCTCACCGGCTCCAAGAATGCCGTGAAAGGCGTGGGCTTCCTGCTGGGCGCGGTCCTACTCGCCGTCTGGGGCTTCCAGACCTCTGTCTGGGTGATGGCCGCAGTGCTGACCGTAATCCTGATCGGCGTGGCGCTTTTCATGCCGTCGGGGCTGCCGCAGGGCAAGAAATCCGCCAAGTTCAGCCAGGTCTTCTCCAAGGACCAGAACGTCAACCGCTTGAGCCTAGCGCGCATGTTCCTGTTCGGCGCGCGCGACGTCTGGTTCGTGGTCGGCATCCCGATCTATTTCTACGCCGTCCTGTCGGATGGCTCGGAAGAGGGCAACCGCGCGGCCTTTTTCATCATCGGCACCTTCATGGCGGTCTGGATCATCCTTTATGGTTTCGTTCAGGGCCTTGCGCCGAAACTCCTCAAGGCCGCGACCAGCTCCACGCCCGAGATCGTGCACAAGGCCGTGGTCTGGGTGGGGGTTCTGACGCTGATCCCACTGGCCCTTGCCGCCGCCGTCTGGGCCGACCTGCCGGGCCTCACGGCGATCGTTGTGGCGGGGCTTCTGGTCTTCGGCTTCGTCTTCGCCGTGAACTCATCGGTACACTCCTACCTGATCCTCGCCTTCACAACGGGGGAACGGGTGACGATGGATGTGGGCTTCTACTACATGTCCAACGCCGCGGGCCGCCTGCTCGGCACCCTTCTATCCGGCGTCAGCTATCAACTCGGCGGCCTGCCGCTCTGCCTTTTCACCGCGGCGGTGATGGCGGCACTGTCCACGCTCGCCGCAAACCGACTGAGGGGTTAGGCACCAACCAGCCCGTGCTCCACCCTACCCAGGGTCCGGGGCTAAACGATCAGCATGAGACCGAGAGAGACGAGACACGCAAAACCGCGTTGCGCGCGATTTGGAAGGTTACTCTTTGCCCTTTGACTTTCTTAGAAGATCATCTAGCAGCGCCCCGACGAGCAGAACAGCGCAATAGGCGATGTAGGGCAGGGGCGTGCCACCGTTCCCGCTGAATTCGTAGGTCAAATCCATGGCCCAGCCGGCCGCGATCAGGACCAAGACGACATAAAGCGTTTTCAGAGCCCAACCCACCTTGACCAAATCCACTTTCCAATCCATATCCCGCCACTATGACTGAGCTGAACAAAATCCGCAATTTCTCGATCGTGGCCCATATCGACCACGGCAAATCCACCCTTGCTGACCGCCTCATCCAAGAGACGGGCACGGTGGAGGATCGTGACATGAAGGAACAGCTGCTCGACTCGATGGACATCGAGCGCGAGCGCGGCATCACCATCAAGGCCAACACCGTGCGCATCGACTACAAGGCCGATGACGGCGAGACCTATGTGTTGAACCTGATCGACACCCCCGGTCACGTTGACTTTGCCTATGAAGTCTCGCGCTCCATGAAGGCGGTTGAAGGCTCGCTTCTGGTGGTGGACTCGACGCAAGGTGTGGAAGCTCAGACCCTTGCCAACGTCTATCAGGCGATTGACGCCGACCACGAGATCGTGCCCGTTCTGAACAAGATCGACCTGCCGGCCTCGGATTGTGACCGCGTTGCCGAACAGATCGAAGACGTGATCGGCATCGACGCCACCGGCGCGATCCAGGTCTCGGCCAAGACCGGCGTCGGCATTCGCGAAACGCTTGAGGCCATCGTCAAGGAACTGCCCGCGCCCGAAGGCACGCTGGATGCGCCGCTCAAGGCGATGCTGGTCGACAGCTGGTATGATGCCTACCTTGGCGTGATCGTTCTGGTGCGCATCATGGATGGCACGCTCAAGAAGGGCATGAAGGTCAAGTTCATGTCGAACGGCTCGATCCACCATGTGGACCGCGTCGGCGTGTTCCGCCCCGAAATGCAGATGATCGACAGCCTTGGTCCGGGCGAGATCGGTTTCCTGACCGCGTCGATCAAACAGGTGCGTGACACCCGCGTCGGTGACACCATCACCAACGATAAGAACGGCACCGAAGAGGCGCTTCCGGGCTTTAAACCGGCCCAGCCGGTGGTGTTCTGTGGCCTGTTCCCCGTTGATAGCGCCGAGTTCGAAGACCTGCGTGACGCCATCGACAAGCTGGCCCTGAACGACGCGTCTTTCTCGTTCGAGATGGAAACCTCGGCGGCGCTGGGCTTTGGCTTCCGCTGCGGCTTCCTTGGCCTCTTGCACCTCGAGGTGATCCGCGACCGGATCGAACGCGAGTACAACATCGAGCTGATCACCACCGCACCCTCGGTGATCTACCATATCCACATGCGTGACGGCTCCATGCGCGAATTGCACAACCCCGCCGACATGCCTGACCTGACCCACGTGGACCACCTGGAAGAGCCGCGCATCAAGGCCACCATCCTTGTGCCTGACGAATATCTGGGTGACGTTCTGAAACTCTGTCAGGACCGCCGCGGTATTCAGGAAGACCTCACCTATGCCGGCAGCCGCGCCATGGTCGTCTATGACCTGCCGCTGAACGAGGTGGTCTTCGATTTCTACGACCGTCTGAAATCGGTCACCAAGGGCTATGCCTCCTTCGACTACCAGATGACGGGCTATCGTCAGGACAACCTGGTGAAGATGTCGATCCTCGTGAATGACGAGCCGGTGGATGCGCTTTCGACCATGGTCCACCGCGACCGCGCCGAGATGCGGGGCCGTGCCATGTGTGAAAAGCTCAAGGACCTGATCCCGCGTCACATGTTCAAAATCCCGATCCAGGCGGCGATTGGCGGCAAGGTTATCGCCCGCGAAACCCTCTCGGCGATGCGCAAGGACGTGACCGCCAAGTGTTACGGCGGCGACGCCACGCGGAAACGCAAGCTGCTGGACAAGCAGAAGGCGGGTAAGAAGAAGATGCGCCAGTTCGGCAAGGTCGACATCCCGCAGGAAGCGTTCATCTCTGCGTTGAAGATGGATGATTGATCCATAGCAATCGCCAAGTATTCAGAGGCCGCTCACAAGAGCGGCCTTTTTTGTGCCAGTGATATGAGGATCGCGCCCGATCCCGAGGGCGGCTCTCGGCAATGCATGGCCTATCGTTCTTTCAAGGCGTTGCGTTTTGCGAACCGCTGAGAAATCGCACCCGCCCTGGGGGGCGGGGTCGGGTGCGATCCGGATCACGGGGTGATCCGGTTTGAAGCACAGGAAGATTTGTGCAAAGCAGCTTGATCCAAGAGTTCTTGGTTAGGAACTAAGTGCCTTAGTTCTGAGACTAGTCGATCGATCACAAGAGCTTAGCCAGAGCATTTCAACTCACTTTTTGGCGAAACTCGATTTGATGAAGTCTGCTGAATTACTGATTTCTGGGAATAGGTTTTCGTGCGAAATCACAAGAGCACGGAGTTCCTCCAGAATCTGAGTTTTTTTTGACCCCGATATATAAACTTCCTGAAGCTCAATGCTCTCTACAAAAAAATGATCTTCCGGTGAAAGATCGAATCCATAGACCAGAAACTCCCCATCTTGGGCCGCGATACGCTTATTCAGAATTCTTGGCACTACCGCGTATACATTTGCTAGATCTCTTGGATTGATCTTGGGATGGAAGCCAGGACGCTCTTGCGAGACCAGTTGACTCAGTCTTAGGATATTTTCGTTTTTCTCTGCATCATTGAACAAATCAGCCCATCTCTTTTGAAATTCGTCTTTGTCTGCAGGAAACGCTACGAAGGCTTCCTCATAAGTCTTCAACAAGTGTGCTTGTAAAGATTCACGTTGCTCCGACGACAGAAAACCAAGGTTCGTAAGGCAGCTGATTGTATCGCTATCAAAGTACTTCTGCCTCTTGGAGGAGGGTGAAAAAACGATAACTTCGCCTGTGGCCTCTCTCGTTTCATTTTGCTTGTTCGAAGAGCACGCAAAATACAGTGCGACAAGTGGATTCCTAGTAACATCTAGAAGCCTAGTAGGTAAGCCGTAGTGCTGTGCTCGGACCATCTTTTCTAGGGCTGTCCGGTCTCTTTCAAAATCATTAGGATGTCTGGCGAGCAGTTGCTTTAACATCTTGTCCTCGGCTTGTGCCCACTCAGGTGTTCGAAAGACAGACGGTGACGCCGAAAAAGATTTGTTACTATGCCCCCGAAACAGAAGTCGTTCTCCTAGTGCGGCCTTGCCCCTCATTTTCTGCCGCTTGGCGGTTTTCTGAACCCAATCTAGGTATTCTTGCAGAGATTTTATTAACACTAGATCGCCATATAACAATTTTAAGTTGATCTCAAAAAAGTGTATTTTGCCTACGAATTCAAGTCTTCGCCATCCAAGTCTAAATCTTCATTTTCATTTCGAGTGTTCGAATGAGGGCAATCCAAAGGTTAGGCGATTTTGGATTTTGGGATTTTCAATAAATTACCTACCGCATTTTCTAGGTAGCACTTGATCGTCCCAAGTAATGGGGGCCTTTCAGTCACCGGTTTCTTAGCGGTGCCCAAGCGTTCCGAGACGCCGCAAACTCAACCCAACTTCACCCAAACTTCATCTCCTCCGGCTTGCAACCTGTCTGTTGCCCGCTAGGGTGAAAGTGACAGATTCAAAAGGAGAGATGTGATGGCCCTCACCGTGGCTCAGATGATGGAAGCGGCCAATGCCGCCGTTCCGCGGATTTCCGTGGCGGATGCGATGGCCAGGATCGAGGCGGGCGCCTTGCTTCTGGATGTGCGTGACGCCCCCGAGTTGCAGATGCAGGGCAGGGCGCAGGGCTCGCATCACATCCCGCGAGGGATGCTCGAATTCCGTGCCGATCCCGCGACCCAGTTTCATGATCCCGAGTTGCAGAAGGATCGCGCGGTGATCCTGCACTGTGCCTCTGGCGGTCGCGCCGCGCTTGCGGGCAAGCTGCTCAAGGACATGGGCTATGGCGAGGTCTTCAACCTTGGCGGGTTGAGCGACTGGAAAGAGGGTGGCGGGCCAGCCTCGGAGCCCGTCGATCCCGGCATGTAGGCAATTTCGCACCTCCGCGATACCGTCACGATACCGACGCAATACCGACGTTGATTTTCGCGGTGCCCCTCGGGGCACGGTTTGTCGTTTTGACGCGCGGTTCTTGCTGGAAAAATGCGGCGGGGTTGCCTAAGCTCGGGGAAAGAGCGTCACATTTCGACGCCGTTCCGCCGAGGGAAGGAAAGACATGGGCACGGAAAAAAGCGATCTTTCACAAGAGCTTCTGGAACTGGTTGCACGTGAGGGGATGGTCGACATCTCTGACATCACACCCCAGAGCCGCCTTGAGGATCTGGACATTCAATCCGCGGATTTCGTGATGATCCTAATGGCGCTGGAAGAGGAATACGGCGTCTACATTTCCGTCGACAACGAACTCACCGACGTCGAAACCGTGCAGGACCTTCTTGACCTCGCGCAGGGCAAAATCGAGGAACATCGGAAAGACGAAACCGCGTGAGACGGGTTGTCGTTACGGGAATGGGTGCGGTTTCCGCCTGCGGTCTGGGTGTCGATGCACTCTGGCAGGGAGCGGTTAACGGCAAATCAGGTGTGCGTCCGGTCGATTTTCCCGATCTCCCGCAACAGCGGGTCGGAACAGCTGCGGCGCTGACTGCGGAAGACCTTGCACAGCTGCTTGCAGAGTCCGGCCACCGGATGCGCGACCCCGTGGCGAGCTATGCGGTTCACGCCGCAAGGGAAGCGATTGCCCAGTCGGGCCTCGAGAGTGACGACATTGATGACCGGTGCGGCGTCGTGATCGGCTCGGGGTTTGGCGGCGCCAAGACGCTGGATGACAACTATCTCGCTTTCGGCAAAGACGGCTCCATGCGGCTTGATCCGATGTCGGTGCCGAAGATCATGAACAACGCGTCCGCCTCGTGGGTGTCCATGGAGTTTGGCGCCAAGGGGCCGATCTATTGTCCCTCCACGGCCTGTTCTTCCGGAAGTCAGGGTGTCGGGCTTGCCTATCAGCTTATCAAGGGCGGGGCGATGGAACGGTGTATCGCCGGCGGGTCCGAGGCTTGTCTGGTGAACGGTGTGTTCCGCGTCTGGGAGCTGCTGCGTGTCATGACCGCAGACAAGAACCGCCCGTTCTCGAAAGATCGCAACGGGATGATCCTTGGCGAGGGCGCTGGGGTGCTGGTGCTGGAAACGCTTGAAAGCGCGGAGGCCCGCGGTGCCACGATCCTGTGCGAAATCGCAGGGTTTGGCACCAATTCCGATGCCGGAGACCTTTTGCGCCCCGATCCCGAGCGCGCCACCAAGTGCATGCAGCTTGCGCTGGAGGATGCCGGGCTGCAACCGTCCGATGTCGGCTATGTCAATGCGCATGGAACCGGGACCGTCGCCAATGATGTGACGGAAACCGGCGCGTTGCGCGAAGTTTTTGGCGCTGATCTCGAAGGTGTCGAGATCTCCTCGACCAAACCGGTGCACGGCCATGCCCTTGGTGCGGCTGGCGCGATTGAACTGATCGTCGCGGCCAAGGCGCTGATGGAACAGACGGCCCCGCCGACCATCAATTTCAACGAAATTGATCCGAAGATCGGCCTTGATCCCGTGGCCAACACGGCGCGCGCGATCGACACGGGGGCGGTGATGTCCAATTCGCTTGCCTTTGGCGGTGTGAACGCCTCGGTCATTCTGAAACGTTTCGATGGCTGAGGCCCTGACGCTTTCGGAAATCAGGATAAACGCCAAGGCCGTTGTGGCCCTGTCGTCCCTGTTGAACGACATGCTTGATGGGGCGCAGCCCGTTCCCCTGACAAGTCCCGCGCTTCTTCTGGGGCATCCGGGCTTGCAGGAGGTGGCCGCAAAGATGGTACCGCCGCAAGGGCAGGGCGTTGTTCACGAGACCCAGTCTTTTCGGGTTTTGCGCTCGCTCAGGCCGGATGACACCCTGACCCTTGAGGTCGCAACAACCGAGGTGTCTTCGGGGCGGGTTTTCGATTTTCGCTGGTCCGTCGCGGGAGAGCCCGCCGGAGAGATGCAAACGCGTTTGAAGTTTGTTCCTCCCGAGGTGATGGTGAACCTCAAGGGGGCGGCGTTTACCGAACGGCAGAAACATCCCGAGATGGTATGGTTCGAAACCTCCGCTTTCGCGGCGGATGCTGTCAGGCATTACTTGGAATTGGCAAATGATCCCAACCCCATCCATGTTGACGACACGGAGGCTCGTTTGGTTGGGCTGGATGGCGCTGTCGTGCCGGGCATGTTCTTTGCGGGCGTTATTGAGGCCGCATTGGATCGCGGATTGAAGGCCGGTTCCATCGAGAGCCTGAAGGTACGCTTCATGGCGCCGGTTCCAGTGGGAGCAAAGCTCAAACTGGCGGTCTTGCCACGGCAGAGGGATGAAAACGGTATCGTGCGGACCGCGCGTGTGTTCGGCGTGTCGGCAGAAAGTATCATAGCCGCGGTGGCGGACGCGGAGTTTGGCCGTTAGGTCGCGTAGAGGTACCAGACGAGAGCCATCCCGATATTGGTCAGATGGTGAAGGGCCTGATCTGTCCCCATTGCGCGCCAAAATGCTGCATCGGCCGGAGTATGGCCCTTCTTGACGCCGGTGCTGGCTTTCCAGAAGTCGATATGGAAATGCGTCACCCATTCAAACAGAACGAGAATGGCAATCCAGACAGCCGAGGTGCCGAAGGCCCAGAAGATAAGGATGGAAAACACGCAGTGAATGCCTGCATGTACGGCACGCCCCATGTGTATGTACCGTTCACGATCCGTCAGCATCCAAGGTGTCTGCATGAAAAAATCGGCAAACAGATGCTTGATTTGCATCAGTGCCAATAACAGCAGAACAGTCAGGGTGCCGTCCATCAGGAACTCACATTTGAAGAGCGGTTACGCGGGAAAGACTAGCGGGAATGTGATAGGGGTGCAAACACCCTGTGCGCTGGCGCGCCAAAACACACGCGGGGACGTTACGGCAAGTGCTTGATTTGGCACCTTGCGGATTGATAGCATGATGTCGATATCCCGACAGGTCGGCAATTCACCGGCCGGGAGGCACAGGAGTTTCAGTCATAGAACGCTCACTTTTTTCCTTTATTTGGAAGTATTCGAAACGGGATCAGCTTTTCCTCCTGATCTTGACGGCTTGTCTGTTTCCTCTTTTGTATCTGACGCTTGAACTGCCCAAGCGCATCATTAACGATGCGATTTCGTCGGATCAGTCGTTCATTTACGTCGAGTGGCTTGATCGCGAATTCGATCAGGTCACCTTCCTGATGCTGCTGTGCGGTGCTTTCCTGATTTCCGTGTTGGGGCATGGTCTCACGAAGATGCGCATCAATACGCTCAAAGGCATCCTGTCCGAGCGGATGTTGCGCCGTTTCCGGTTCCAGTTGATTTCCCGGATCATGCGTTTCCCGCAGCCCTACCTCAAGCGGACTTCGCAGGGTGAAATGGTCTCGATGATCACCTCCGAGGCAGAGCCGATGGGCGGCATGATGGGCGACGCGATCAGCCTGCCGGTCCTTCAGGCTGGTCAGATGCTCACCATCCTTGCCTTTTTGTTCCTACAAAGCTTCTGGTTCGGGGTGGCGGCCTGTGCGCTGATCCCCCTGCAGGCCTGGCTGATCCCCAAGTTGCAGCGTGAAATCAACCTCTACAACAAGGAGCGCATCAAGGAAGTGCGTCACCTCGCTGCTGAAATCGGCGAAACGGCGTCTGGTGCCCCCACCTTGCGCTCGAATGTTGGCTGGCGTCATCGCCTTTTGATCATCACACGGCGTCTCGGCACGTTGTTCGACATCCGCTTGACGATCTACAAGAAGAAATTCTTCATGAAGTTCCTCAACAACTTCATCAACCAGCTGACACCGCTGTTCTTCTATTCGATTGGTGGCTATCTCGCCATCAAGGGGCAGGTTTCCGTTGGCGCGCTCGTCGCGGCGCTGGCCGCGTACAAGGATCTGTCCTCGCCGTGGAAGGAACTCCTGAACTACTACAACCGCGTACAGGACCTGTCGCTACGCTGGCATCTGATCATCGATCGTTTCAATCCGCAGGGTATGGTGGATGAAGAACTTTTCGATGAGGGGCCAGAGGAAATCCCCCATCTGGATGGGGATATTGACCTGCGCAAAGTAACGGTTGTCGATCACAATGGCGACGCGGTTCTTGAGGAAATCACCCAACATGTGCCGAAAGGGACCTTGGTTGCTGTCTCGGCCGCAGATCAGGAAGAACGGCGCGCTCTCGCTGATCTGTTCACGCGCGAGGTTGTTCCGGTCTCGGGCAGTGTGAGTATCGGGGGCGAGGACCTCAACAAGCTGCACCAGATGGTGATTTCCACACGTGTCGGCTATGCCGAGATGACCCCTTATGTTTTCGAAGGCAGCTTCGGCGACAACGTGATGATGCCTTTGCGCAGCACGCCGGTAAGCCCGCTGGATATCCCCGAAGACAAACAGGCCAAAGAACAGCACCGCGCGGTGGAGTCCGAACGCTCGGGCAACAGTACGGATGCCTGGTACGCCGACTGGGTCAATCCCCAGATCGCGGGTGGCGAAACCCGTGCGGATGTGCGGGACTGGTGGCTTCAGGTGATGGAGGCAATCGGATCCGGAAACGCTATGTTCCGTCGTGGGCTTGATCAGACGTTCCAGCAGGTTGATCACCCCAAACTGGCGGAAATGCTTGTCGCCTTGCGCCCGAAGGTCAGGGAGGCGCTGCGTGAGGAGGGGCTGGACAAGGCGTATTTCCGCTTTGACCCCGAGGTCTACAACCCTGCTTTGCCAGTGTCGGCGAACCTGTTCTTCGCGACACCCAAGACGGATGCCATCGACTATGGCCATTCCACGGTCAGCGACTTTCTCGACTTGCTGAACGAAATCGGGCTGTCTGCGGGTATGCTGCGCCTGTCGCAGGAAGTGATCGAGATGCTGAACCTCACCTTCGGAGTCGACGGCACCGAACACCCGCTGTTCCGACGCCTTGGCCTTGACCCGGATGATTTCCGTACCAAGGTCGATCTCGTCCAGAAAAGCCGGGAAAGCGGGCTGGATGCGCTGGACCACGAAGATCAGATCAAGATGCTGACGCTTCCCTTCGAGGTTTCGGCCGAGCAGATCGGCCCGGCCTTCTCGGACGAGTTGAAGGACATGATCCTTGATCTGCGCCATCAACAGCGCGTCAAGCTGGAAGGCTGGGTTTCGGACTCCTTTGAGCCTCTGAACGAAAACACCTTCTCTCCCGGGCTGAGTGTGCTTGAGAACGCGATTTATGGCACCCTTTCCACAAGTTCCGGTGGCAAGGGAGAGCAGGTCCGCGATGTCGTGGCGCGTGTCCTGATTGATGAAGGGCTGAAGCCAAACGTGGCCGAACTTCTGTTCACGGTTCCGACCGGGATCGGTGGCGCCGGTCTCCCGTCGGCCTTTGTCGAACCCCTGTCGGTCGGGCGGGCGGCGGTCAAGCGCCCTGACGTCCTGATCCTGGATGGCTGTCTGGCGATGGACGATCCGGAGGAATGCCGCGAGATCATCCGGAACATCCGCAAGCTGCTCCCGAACTCCACGATCCTGTTCCTGGAAGAAACACATGCCCAGCCAGAAGAGTTCGACCTCACCGTCGAGATCGAACACGGACGGATCAAGGACAGCGGTGGTATGTCTTCGGAAACCGACGACAACGCGGCCAGTGCCGACCTGAAAAAGAAGATGCGGGCGTTGGTCTCGACAGATCTGTTTTCAGGATTGGGACGCAAGCAACTGCGCCTTTTGGCGTTTGGTGCGCAATGGTTCGAGGCAGCAGCCGGTGGTTACGTGTTCCATCGCGGGGATGACGCCGCTGATGGTGCTTACCTCATTCTCGAGGGCGAAGCGGAAATGCTGTTCAGCGACGATGCCGGACGGCGTGATGTCATTGCCGTGTCGGGGCCGGGCACTCTGGTCGGGGAACTGGCGCTGGTGCGCAAAGAAAAGCGCGCGCTCGACATGTATGTGCGCAGTGATCTCAAGGCGCTGCGTCTGGGTGAGGAAGAATTCCTCGCGGTTGTCGGCAATGATGCGGGAACGGCCTACAAGATTCTCCAGGTGCTCGCGGGCTACGTGGGGCGTTCGAACAAATAATCGCCCCGAGTCGTCGGCGATTCCGGGAAATGATTCATGGATTCTCCTTCCGGAAACGGTGACTCGGCGGCTTCTTTGGCGATTTGGGCAGAACATGCGGCTTGAGCCCCGCAAATTTCATGGGGGCAGAGGCGTAAACACAGGCTCTGAAATCCCAATGCGCCTTATTTTTAAGGATGTTTGAATTTTTTGTG
>NZ_BAABWM010000006.1:0-101315 GCF_040369695.1 Pelagimonas sp. KU-00592-HH
TACAAAAAATTCAAACATCCTTAAAAATAAGGCGGAAGCCACATTATTGACCGCCAGAGCCCGGCAAACCTGACCACCATATCTAGTTGGTGAGGAGCCCCTCGATACTATTCGATGGAGTATCGGCCAGAAAAGTCCGGAATCGGGCGTTGAATCACCTGCGAGTCGCCCCCCGTATTTCCGAGTCACTTCCATCAAAAACGCGAAAGAGGCACCCGAACAGGCACCTCTCTCCGAATAGCCAGTGATTTGATGCCCTCAGAGCAAGCCCCGCTCCTCGAGAACCCTGCGCGCCACGCGGAAGCATTCCAGCGATTGCGGAACACCGCAGTAGATACCAACGACATGGATGATTGCCCTGATCTCTTCCTTGCTGACGCCGTTGTTCAGCGCGCCTTTGCAATGGATTTCCCACTCATGCATCTTACCCAGCGCACCGATCATGGCGAGGTTCATCATTGAGCGGGTCTTGGCGTCAATCACGTCGTCACCCCAGCCGAAGCCCCAGCACCAGGCGGTCATGGCTTCCTGGAAGGGTCGGGTAAACTCGTCCGCCGCAGCCAGGTTCTTTTCCACGTACTCGGCACCAAGGGTGCCTTTGCGTTGCTCGAGGCCTTTGAGGAAAAGGTCTTCGTTGAAGAGGTCAGCCATCTATTCATTCTCCGTTGGCATGGTTTCCGTAAAGCGGCCCGCATTGGCGCGGTCCAGCGTTCCCTGTTCTTCCTGAATGTCCCGCGTGTCCAAGGCCTCGATACGCAGGCCCTCGTGGGCAAAAACAGGTTGGCCTGCCTTCTGCAGCCCGCGCAAACGCGCCGCCAGCCTTTGCTTCTTGCGCACCTGATGCGGTTGGAAATCATCGAACATGCGTGGCGTCAGCGCCTTGTCCTGCCGAACCGCCCCATCCGCAACAGCCGCATCGAGCACGGCCTGCCCGCGGGCGCTGCGTGAAATCACACCGTTGAAGCCCGCGTCTTCGCCAACCGGTGCACCGCCGGGCCAGATGTCGGCCGCGGCCAGGTCGGCCGCCTCGCCGATGGCATCCGGGCAAATCTTGCAGCGGCTCTGAATACGCCACCCCGACTCGTCCGCCCACATGTCGAGATAGGTCTTTTCAAACGCCATGCCGTCCCGGGTTTCGATCCGGGTGGGACCGGGGTTGCCATAGCCACGGTAACGAAACAGGGTGAGATCACGCTCGTCCACGTCGAACTCGTCCAGAACGGCCCGGCTCTTGCCAAGGTCGGACGCCCCGCCGCAGACCATCACCAGCACCGCCACAACCAGTTCATCAATTCGAGGATCAGACTTGGCCCGCTGCCGGATCGCCCCTGCGTCACAGGGTTTGGCAATCACGGCAAAGGGTTCGCCCCGCGCAAGCGCAGCCTCCAGCCCGGCCAGTGTATCGGACGGCCCGTATCGTGAACCGCAGGCGTGGATCACGTCTTGGGGCGTTTCACTCATCACCCATGTCGATTGCATCGGCGCAGCTGGATCAGAGGCGCAGTGCAGCACAAAACGCGCTTTGCCCGACGACAGAAGATAGGCACCCAATGCGGTAAGGATGCCCCCGGTGGCCGCGCGAAAGCGGATATCCGGATCAGCAGCCCAGGCACGGGTCATGCCATGGTACTTGCCCCAGATCCCGTCTTCTTGCGGCGCAGGCCCCGGCAAGGCCGCTGCAACGGCACCGGGACAGGCGGCAAGGATGTCTGCTTCATCTCCCGCAGCCAGGGCCAAGGGCCGCAAACGGCCCTCCGGGGTGTACGCCATCCGCCAACACGCAGGCGCGAGGGCTTCGCAAAGGCCACAGCCGATGCAAAGCCCGTTTTCCACGACCTGGCGAATTGAGGTTGGCTGGGTCATTGCCGGTCAGGCCCTCAGTTTGATGGCGACATTCTTGGTCTGTACGTAGTTCCAGAGCGCCTCGCGCCCCTTTTCCCGACCGTAACCCGATTTGCCGTATCCGCCGAACGGAGTTTCAACACCACCCGCATACCATTCGTTCACGAACACCTGTCCGGCACGCACGTCGCGCGCGGCACGGGTGGCGCGGTCGATGTCGCGGGTAAAGACGCCGCCGACAAGGCCATAGGGTGTGCCATTGGCGATCTCCAGCGCCTCGTGGTCATCGCGGAACTTCAGCACCGAAAGCACCGGCCCGAACACTTCTTCCTGGGCAATGGTCATATCCGGGGTGACACCCGACAACACGGTGGGTGCAAGAAAGGACCCGGGATCATTGGGCGCATGTCCACCGGCGGCGGCAAGGGCACCCGCCGAAATGGCGTCATTCACCATCCCGACCGCGCGGTCCCGCTGGCCGTGGCTTACCATTGCCCCCATGTTGGCACCGAACTCGGGCCGCTCAATGCCCGCCCCGACGCTCAGACCGTTTGCAACCGTGGTCAGGCGCTCGACAAGTTCGTCATGCACGCTCTCGTGTACGATCACCCGGCTCATGGCCGAACACACTTGGCCCGCGTTGAACCAGATACCCCAGCGCACATCATTCTCAAAGGCGGCAAGGTCGGCATCGTCGTGCACGATGGCCGCAGATTTGCCACCCAGTTCCAGAACGCAGGGCACGACATTGCGCGCAGCAGCCGAGGCGATGGCGATCCCGGTCGGCACCGAACCGGTAAACACGATCTGGTTCACTTGCGGATGCGAGGACAAGGCCGCCCCGGCCTCGTGACCATAGCCGCACAGGATGTTGACGGCACCTGTGGGCAGGCCAACGGCCTCGGCGGCATGTGCAAACCAGGCATTGGTCAGCGGTGTCATCTCCGGGCTCTTGATCACCACCGTGTTCCCGGTGGCTAGCGCCGCCGAAAGCGACCGGGCCGTCATTTCCACAGGATAGTTCCAAGGGATGATCTGCGCCGAAACACCAAAGGGTTCGTAAGTTGTGAAATCGAAATAGCCCGATCCAAGCGGGATCGAACGCCCCTCCACGGTCTCCGCCTGATTGCCATAGTACTCAAAGTACCTCGCGGCCCCCTGAACCTCCATCCGCGCTTCCCAAAGCGGCTTGCCCTGCTCGAGCGTCAGAACCGGCGCGATCTCGTCGATATGGTCCAGCAGGTACTTGCCCATGGCCTGAACCAAACGGCCCCGCTCCACCGGTCGCATGTCGGTCAAAACGCCGGACAGATGCACACGCCGCGCCGCCATGACGGCACGGTCAACGTCGGCAGCATCCGCCAGCGCATGTTCGGCTATTTGGCCGCCGGTTGCAGGATTGGTCACACTGATGCGGCCGGAACCCCCATCGACCCAGGCGCCGTCGATGTAGTTCTGCCAATAAAGTTTGATGTCTGACACGAGTATATTCCTCAGAGCGTTATGCGGTGTTGATAGAGATGGTCATAGTGGGGCTTCATACGGCGATGCACCTGCTGCACCCGTTCCGGGGCGTCCGACACCTCAACGTATTTGCGGACCTGCGGCTTCAGGCCGGTCGATTGGGCAAGGTTGGCATGGAAAGAACCGCCATCCCACCAGCTGTGCGCCGAAGGATCGCCGCCTGCCTGCCAGCTCAGGGCCTCTTCGATGAAGGGAATGCCAACCGACTCGCAGAAGGCCGCAGTCATGTCGTGCGGGTTCTCGAGAAGATCATCACTGTCGACAACCGGCGGCGGGTTGCCCCCATCCAGCGCCGTCAGCAGATCGAACAGCGCGCGCTGCTCTGGGAACCCCACTTCCCCCTCATCGAAATCCGGCCACTTGTTGTACATCGAACTGATGGTTTTCGCCGGATCGCGGATCAGGAAGGCATGGGTGAAATGCGACAGGAACTCCGGCGTCCACATATGGTTGATGTAGTGCGGGAAGTCCTTGAGAAAAACCGGCCCCTTCTCGGCCCGCGCCTTGATATCCTCCCACACGCTTTCCAGCGTTAGACCCGGCGTTGTCTTTTCACCCGGCTTGAAGCGCTGCCAAAGCGGTTCTTCCCCCTGGTACCAGGCCTCACCAAACGGCTCGTGCAGACAATCAAGATCCCCACGCTGTCGCATCATCCATTCAAAAGCAGTCGAGGTCGACCGTGGGATCGCCCAAAGGGCAACGATCTTGTGCATGTTCATACTCCCTGTGAAACGGCCTTTTTGGCTCTTAGGATTTCAGGCTTTCCAGCAGACGGTCCTGCTGCGTCACGGGGGCAATCCCCAGTGTCTTGAAAATGCGCCAGTACAACGCGGTATCGTGGCCGATGACCGGCTTGCCCAACCGCTCTTCGAGATCGCGGGTCAGGTGAAGCGGCCGCTGCGGCACCCCGTCGTCCCGCCGGAAATTGCACATGCCGTTGATCAGATAGGCATCGGCATCGGGTGCCTTGTCGGCAACGAAATCGAAACTCTTGGTCGCCAGATCGCCATCAAAGATCCAACGCAGCGCATTCACGTCTTCCTGCGTCTCGAACCAGCCCTGATCGACGAAGTTACCGGCCCACAGAACGTCAAACCCGGCTTCCTTCAGAAATCCGACGGTACCCTGCCACCAGCCCGGCCAGTGATAGGCACCATTCAGCGCGACCTTCTCCACGTTCATCTCGCGCAGCGCCTCGACCATGGCGTAGCCCGCCATGTGGAACGCCACGCCATGTTTGTCCGAAAGATCCTGGCAATGCTGGCGGATGCCCTCCACGCCAAGCCCACTGGCATGCACCCAGTTCGACCCCACCTGCGCCGCCACATCCGCGCCGTTGCGCGCCATGCAGTGCACGAAATCGTCCATCATGCCAAAGTTCTGTTTCCGCTGATCCAGCCCGTGCGCATAGTCCGGCACGTGCAACATCCAGCCATGCACCCCAACGGTATCCGGACACATCCGCAGGAAGTCACTTGGCGCCGCGTCATAGTCAAACGGCGGACAGGTAAACCCCACCTGGTAGGGAAACAGCTTCTGCTCCGCTGTCCACTTCTCCGGCATCAACATGTCAAAGCTCCTCCTTGCTTCATCCGCCATTTCAGGTGATCAAACAGAAAGCGCGAACGTCTCAACCATTCGAATTGCAATAACCAAATCGAATTGCCGTTGAGACCTTCACCTTTCCCTGCTGGCGTCTTCCGGGTCAGCCGTCCACAGCCTCCCGCATCCACTGTTGAAGACGGGCAATCGAATGTTCGCTCATCACGCCACAACCGGGATCAAGAACCAGCGGACCGGGCACATAGCCTTTCGAACGCAGACCACGCTGTACCGATTCAACCAGACGGATGTCTTCTTCCACCGTGGTTTCGCGATCTTGCACTGCAAGGCCGCGGATCACGTCACTCTCGTGACCACCCTCGGTGTACCAGCCGCGCCAGACCGTGCAGTTGCTCACGTCTTCCGCGCGCCAATGATAGGTGTTCAGAACGTTGCCCGGATAGCACTGGAACGAGAACATCGGCCACAGGAACCAGCTCTGGTAATCCCCCGCCCGCGCATTGCTTTCGAGATCGATGGGATAGGTCATCTTGTCGAGGCTCTGACATTCGGTCATGTGGCGCAGGACATAGCCTTCGTCGGCGGGCTGGATGTCATAGGTCTCAGGCTTGATAACACCCTCAGCAAAGGTCGGGTGATTGGTCGGGCAGTGGTAACACTCCGAATAATTCTCAACCGAAACCTTCCAGTTGCACTTCTCGGGGCATTCCACCCATTCCAGCGGCTTAAGGTCGGCGATGTGTGGCACGAACTCGGCCAATTCCTCGCGCACGCCCGGATACCATTCGTCCATCGGCGCGGCATCATTGTCGAGGTTCACGAAAATGAAGCCGTGGAAATCCTCGGTGCGCACTTCGGTCAGGCAGATCTTTTCGCGATCAAAACCCGGCACGCTCTTGATGTTCGGCCCGGCGCGCAGGCCACCGGTAAGCTCATAGGTCCACTGGTGATAGGGGCAGACCACGACCCGCGTGTTACCCTTGCCCGCAACCATTTCATGCGCGCGGTGCTGACAGACATTATAGAAGGTACGCACCACCTCATCACGCCCGCGGATTGCGAACAGGCTCTGGCCGGCAACTTCAAAGGCGAAATAGTCTCCAACGTTCGGAATATCCGAGCTGTGCAGCGCAAACTGCCAAGTGCGCGTCAACAGGCCCTGCATCTCGTCCTCAAAGATGGCGGGGTCGGTGTAGTAGCGTGCTTCAAGAGAATGGGTCAAAGGCGCATTCATGAGGGATCCTCCTGATAAAAACCAAGTTGCTGGCGACGTTCATGGAACTTCTCGACGCGCCCAACGACCTCGTCAGACGCAGACGCGATGACAAAGCTGAGAAGGGTTTCGAGAAGTGCGAGAGTTGAGACGGACGACGGGAAAAACTGTGGCGTGTCCATCGCGATGATAAAACTGTGGTCCGCGATGCGGGCAATCGGGGAAGCTGGCGAATCTGACAAGGCAATCACCGTCACGCCCTGCTCCTTGGCCATTTCGGCCGCCGCAATCACTTCGCTTCGATAGGGGCGGCTGGTGATCGCAATCAACACGTCGCGCGAATCCGCCCAGGCAAGGTCGTCGACGCTGGTCGACCCGGGGCGCGGAATGGCGTGGAACTGGGTCATGCCCGTCGAGGCAAGATAGGTAAAGTTGCTGGCGTTTGCGTGGTTCACACCAACCCCAAGCGTATAGACATTGCGCGAGTCCCAAACCGCCTTGGCCGCCGCACTCATTTCTGCCTGATCGACCGCCGCAAAGGTTTCTTCGACGTTGCGCAACGCGCTTGTCGCCATGTCAGCGTACAAACGTCCCATTCCGCCGCGCTTCTGGATGTCCTGAAGCCACCGGGCCCGGTCCGGCAGGGTGGCGGTGCCGGCGCGAATAGCCTCGCGGAACGGCTCGCGAAAGTCGTCATAGCCATCAAAACCGACCTGCCGTGCCATCCGCACAATCGTATTTGGCTTCACGTTCGCGGCATCAGCGAACTCTCGTACCGTCAAAAAGCCAACGTCCCTTGGGTTTTCAAGCACATAGCGCGCAGCCTTGCGTGCCTCGGGAGTCAGCTCATCCAACTCCTCCGACAGGCGATCCAGCACGGCATTTGATACGCTTGTTTGGCTCATTTGCTATCTTGGTACGATCATTTGTTTCATTTTCTGTTGACCGTGGTACAAGTGTTTGCATATCAAATCCACAGAAATCTTCGACTCTCGAACAGGAAAATTTGCGATGTCCAAAAAAGAACTGCCAGCGCGCGCAAAAGTCGTCATCGTCGGCGGTGGCGTCATGGGCTGCGGCCTGGCCTATCACCTGGGCCATGAAGGCTGGGGTGAGGAAACCGTGCTCTTGGAAAAGGCGGAACTGACAAGTGGCTCCACTTGGCACGCTGCCGGCCAGATCACCCACTCGACCAGCTCCTACGGGCTCGGCAAGATGGTTGATTACAATATCGGCCTCTATTCAAAGACCCTCGAAGAGGAAACCGGCCAGGCCGTCACCTGGCACGGCTGTGGCTCTTTCCGTCTGGCCTATACCGAAGATGAAATGGACTGGCTGCGCCACACCCTGTCGGTCGGTCGCGCGCTGGGGTTCAATATCGAACTGGTTGACCCCGCCTTCATTGCCGAAAAGCACCCCTACTACAATCTCGACGGTGTGCTCGGCGCGCTCTACACCCCCGACGATGGCCACGTGGACCCGTCAAACGTCACGATGGCAATGGCCACCGGCGCCCGCCAGAAGGGTGTAAAGATCTTCCGCCACTGCCGCGCCACCAACATCACTCAGAACGATGCCGGCGAGTGGGTCGTGGAAACCGAACAGGGCACCATCACCTGCGAACACGTCGTCAACGCGGGCGGCACCTATGCCCGCCAGATGGGGGAATGGTCAGATCTGCAACTGCCGATGACCTCGATGACCCACCACTATTTCGTCACCGAGGACGTGCCTGAATTCAAGGATCTCGACACCGAACTGCCGGTCATCCGCGACGACAAGATGGTCTCCGGCTATATCCGCATGGAGCAGAAAAAGGGTCTCATCGGCATCTACGAGAAAGAGAACTCGAACTCGGTCTGGCACGATGAGTGCCCGTGGGAATACGAAAACTGGCTGTTCGAAGCCGATTATGACCGCGTCATGCCCTGGCTCGAAAACTCGCTCGAGCGCATGCCGATCTTTGCTGAACTGGGCATCACTCGCGAAGTCCACGGTGCGATCTCGCACCCGCCGGATGGCAACCCAATGGTCGGCCCAGCGCCGGGTGTCAAAAACTACTGGTGCTGCTGTGGCACCCAGATCGGCATCGGATGGGGCCCCGGCCTGACGCGTGAACTGGCGAAATGGATGGTGCATGGCTCGGCTGACATCAACATGCGCGATTACGATCCCCGCCGCTTCGGTGACTACGCCAAGAAAGACTGGCAGGTGATCAAGGCCCACGAAGACTACAAGCTGCGCCACGAAATCCCCTTCCCGCACTTCAACCGTCTCGCTGGTCGCCCGATCAAACCCTCGCCGCTCTATGAAATCCTCAAGAAAAAGGGCGCGGTCTACGAAGAGGTCTTCGGCCACGAGCGCCCTCGCTGGTTCGCCCGCAATGGCGTCGCGCAGCAGGATCACTACTCGTTCCGCCGCAACGAGGTGTTCGACATGGTCGCCCACGAGTGCAAGGCCGTTCGGGAAGGTGTTGGCATCATGGATGTGACCGCCTTCACCAAGGTCGAAGTCTCCGGCCCGGATGCACATGCCTATCTGGATCGTCTGACGGCCAACAAGATGCCGCAAAAAGACGGCTCGATCACGCTGACCCACATGCTGAACCGTCGCGGTCGTATCGAGTTGGAAACCACCATCGTGCGCATGGCCGAGGATCGCTACTACCTCGTATGCGCGGCCTTCTTCGAACAACGCCTTGTGGATCACCTGAACCAGAACCTCGCGGGAGAGACCGTCTCCGTCACCACGCTCTCCGAAGATTGGTCGGCTTTGTCCCTGAACGGGCCGAAATCCCGCGAGGTGCTGGCCCAATGCACCGATGCCGACCTGTCCAACGCCGGTTTCCGCTGGCTCTCGGCACAGGAAATCACGGTGGCAGGCCACAAGGTCTGGGCCTTCCGCATGTCCTATGCCGGTGAACTCGGTTGGGAACTGCACATGCCGGACGAAGCCTGCGTCGATGTCTACACCGCGCTTTGGGCCGCCGGCGAACCGCACGGCATAGAGAACTACGGCTCCTTTGCCATGAACTCCCTGCGCATGGAAAAGGCTTTCCCTGGTGCAGGCGAGCTCACCAACGAAGTCACCCTGCCCGAAGCCAACGTCATGCGTTTCGTCAAACTCGACAAGGACTACCTCGGCGTCGAAGCCACCCGCGCCAGCGCGGACAGCGGCGAACTGCCCTGGATCTGCGCCTACCTCGAGATCGACCCCGACGGCATCGAAGATGGTCACGGCGGCGAAGCCATCCGCGTTGACGGCGAAGTGGTCGGCGCAACGGCCTCGGTCGCCTACGGCCACACCGTCGGCAAGATCCTCGCCTTTGCCTATGTAAAGCCGCAGGCCGCGACACCCGGCACCGAAGTCGAGGTCATCGTCGCAGGCGAACCCCGCAACGGGCGCATCCTTGGCGAAGCGGCCTACGATCCCAAATCCGAACGCCCGCGCACCGACGCAGTGCTGCAAGCGGCGGAATAAACCAAACAGGTGGGGGCCACGGCCCCCGCTCTCCTCTTTCCAATCGGTACGCAGATGAAGATCACCCGCATCACGGTCTACCAACTCGGCATGCCCCTGACCGAGCCTTATTGGCTTTCGGGAGGTCGGCTGAAATTCGAAACGCTCGACAGCACGTTCATCCGTATCGACACCGACGCCGGGATCACCGGCTGGGGCGAGGGTTGCCCTTGGGGTCATACCTACCTGCCCGCCCACGGCCCGGGCATCCGTGCCGGCGTTCAAACGCTCGCGCCTTTCCTGATCGGGGAAGACCCCCGCAGCCTTGACCACATCAACCGGGTGATGGACATCCAGCTGCCCGGCCACCCCTATGTGAAGTCCCCCATCGACATGGCCTGCTGGGACATCCTCGGCCAGTCCGCAGGCCTTCCCCTCTGGCAACTCATGGGCGGAAGCGAGGCGACCCCCGTTCTCGTCAACTCCTCGATCTCGACCGGCACACCGGAAGACATGCTCGCCCTGATCGAAAAGGCCGCGGCCAAGGGCTATACCGTGCATTCCGCCAAGGTCGGCGGCACCGACATCGGCATGGACATCGACCGCATCGAAGCCATCTCGGCGGGCCTGCCCAAGGGGCACAAGGTCACCTTCGACGTGAACCGCGCATGGCAACCCGCCGTCGCCATCGAAGTGCTGAACAGCACCAAGGCCCGCGACTGGGTCGAACAACCCTGCGAGACCCTCGACCAATGCGCCCATGTGGCGGCCCGCGTCTCCAATCCGATCATGCTCGACGAATGCATGCACAGCTTCTCCGATCACCTCGACGCATGGAAACGGGGAGCCTGCGAAGGCGTAAAGGTCAAACCTAACCGCGTCGGCGGCCTGACCAAGGCCCGCCAGATCCGCGATTTCGGCGTCTCCGTCGGCTGGCAGATGCACATCGAGGATCTGGGCGGCTCGGCCCTTGCCGACACCGCCGCAATCCACCTCGCCGCCTCGACCCCGGACGCCAACCGTCTGGCAAGCTGGCTCTGCCACTATCACCTCTCGGTCGACCCTGTGCCAAACCAAGGCGCACGCAACAACAACGGCTCTGCCACGCCACCCAGCCTGCCGGGCCTCGGCGTCAGCCCCGACCTCGACACCCTTGGCGCACCCGTCGCCACCTACGAAACCCGCGCCTGATGACAGGAAACACTCATAAACAACCGGGAGGCCGCCCTTGAAAATCACCCGCATCACCGCTTGGGAAGTTCCCCTGACCAGCCATGAAACCTACTACATGGCCGAGGGCAAAACCTGCGACACGACCCTTTCCGTTGTCCTTCGCCTTGACACCGATACCGGCCTTTCCGGCTGGGGCGAGGTCTGCCCGATCCCCCACTATCTTCCCGCCTACGCCAAGGGTGTCATCCCGGCACTCGAGGAAATGACACCCGCGCTGATCGGCGCCGATCCGATTGGCCCCGAAGCCCTCATGGAACGGCTGAACAAACACCTCATCGGCCATGACTACGCCAAGTCTGCGATCGACACCGCCCTCTGGGACCTGACAGCCCAGGCCGCCAACCTGCCGCTCTACGCGCTGCTTGGCGGGCGCGCGGTCAAGGACATGCCCCTCTACCACTCGATCACCTGCGTCGAGCCGCAGGAAATGGCCCGCATGGCGCGCGAAGCCTATGAACTCGGCATGCGCCAGTTTCAGGTCAAACTGGGTGCCGACAGCAACTGGCAGGCCGATGTCGCCCGCCTGACGCAGGTCCGCGAAGCCGTGGGCGACGGCCCTCTGGTTTATGGTGACTGGAACTGCGGCGCGGATGCCCTGACCGCCACCCGCGTGGGCCGCGCCGTCGCCCATCTCGACATCATGCTCGAACAGCCCTGCGCCACCATCGAAGAATGCGCCCACGTCCGCGCCGCCACCGGCCTTCCGATGAAGCTGGACGAAAGTGCGCACGACATAGCGTCGGTGATTGCCGGACATCAGGCCGGCTGCATGGACGCCGCCGCCCTGAAACTGTCCAAGATGGGCGGTCTTTCGAACATGCGCCGCATTCGTGATCTGTGCCTGACCCTTGGGACCCAGATGTGCATCGAAGACACCTGGGGCAGTGACGTCACCACGGCCGCCCTGTTGCACCTCGCCGCCTCGACACCCGCACGCGGCATCATGAACACCTGCGACCTGTCCCACTATGTCGGCCCGCGCCTCGATCCCGACGCGCCAAGCCGCAAGGACGGCCGCATCACCCCACCCGAAGGCCCGGGCCTTGGCGTCACGCCGGATGTTGACGCCCTGGGCCAGGCCACGGCCATACTCGACTAACGACCGCTCCAACAAACGGACCAAACCAATGGACGATCTTTCCAACGCCTACCCGTCACATGACCCAGAATGGGTGCAGGACATGCACGCCAATCACTATCTGCAAAGCTGGTCGAAACAGGGCGGCAAACCCCGAGTCATCACCGGCGCCAGCGGGTCGTGGTTCTGGGACAGCGATGGCAAACGCTACCTCGACTTCCAATCGCAGCTGGTGAACGCCAACCTTGGCCACCAGCACCCCAAGATCGTGCAGGCCATCAAGGATCAGGCGGACAAGCTCTGCTACATCGGCCCGGCGATGGGATCGGACGTGCGCTCGGAACTGGCCGCGCTGATGAATGACATAACGCCGGCCAATATCTCGTCGACCTTCTTTACCACGGGTGGCTCGGCCGCGAATGAAACCGCAATCCGGCTGGCCCGTCACTACACCGGCCGCACCAAGATTGTCGCCCGCTACCGCTCGTATCATGGCGCAACCGGCGGCACCCTCTCGCTCACAGGCGATCCGCGCCACCACCTGACCCGCGCCGACATGCCCGGTATCGTGCGGATGCTCGACCCCTACCTCTACCGCCTGCCGACCGGCTATACCGATCCGGCGAACTGTCCTGTGGCCCAGGGCGGACCGCATCTCGAAGAACTCCTGATGTACGAGAACCCCAACACCGTGGCGGCCGTCATCCTCGAACCCATCGTCGGCACCAACGGCATCCTCGTTCCGCCCGACGGCTATCTCCAGTCGATCAAGGCAACCTGCGAGAAATACGGCATCCTCCTGATCGCGGACGAGGTTATGGCCGGCTTTGGCCGAACCGGCAAATGGTTTGCCGTCGATCATTGGGGCGTTCAGCCCGACATCATCACCTCGGCCAAGGGCATCAACTCGGGCTACGTACCCCTCGGAACCATGTCGGTGAGCACCGAACTGCACGACTGGCTGCGGGACTATCCCCTGCCCGGCGGCCTCACCTACGCCGGTCACCCGCTGGCCTGTGCCTCCGGTGTCGCCGCGATCCGCGCCATGCAGGAGGAAGACACCCTCACCCATGCAACCGCCATGGGCGAAAAGCTGCGCGCCGAACTGCACAAGCTCGCCGAGAAACACCCCTCGATTGGCGATATTCGCGGCAAGGGCATGTTCAACGGCATCGAACTGGTCAAGAACCGTGAAACCCGCGAACCGCTTGTGCCATTCGCGGCCAAGGGGGACGATGCCAAGCCGATGACCGAGATGATGGGCTTTGCCATGAACAACGGCCTCTACCTCTCGTTCTTCTCGAACGTGATCCGCCTGACGCCGCCGCTCAACATCTCCGAAAAGGACCTGATGACCGGCCTCGAAATCCTCGACCGCACACTCGACATCGCGGACCGCGAGTGCGTCTGACCCCGGCATAAGCCAGCGACCTCCGGAAAACCTCTGGGGGTCGCATCGCGAATCACATCGACGTTCGCCCCTTCTCCGTCCGAAATTTTCGCGCGGCGCGTCCAAACCCGCCCGACACGATCCGCGCCTGCAAATGCGCGGCACCAGCCACTTTCCCCTTCCCTTTCAAAATCTTACTCCACCCCTGAGCCGCAGTTCAGAGCAAAATTTGGCAAAATTTTCTAATTATGGATTTTGTATCCAAAATCCTTTATCCCATAATTCATCCAACTGAGAGGAACCCCAAAAATGATCAAGAAAATGATTGCCGCTGCCGTTCTGCTGGCCAGCACAACCGCCCCCGTTATTGCCGACACGCTGGATGATGTCGTGGATCGTGGCACCCTGCGCTGTGGCGTGGTGCTTGATTTCCCACCAATCGGATACCGCGATGCCAACAACGCGCCCGCCGGCTTTGACGTCGACTATTGCAACGACCTCGCCGCCGCTCTCGAAGTCGAAGCGGAAATCCTGCCGGTCACCTGGGCCGAACGCCTTCCCGTGATCGTCACCGGCCGCGCCGACGTGGTCTTCGGCGCAACCTCCGATAGCCTTGCCCGCGCCCGCACCGTCGGCTTCACCATTCCCTACGCGATCTATTACGCTCAGGGCGTCGTCAACAAAGACAGCGGCATCCAGAGCTTCGAGGACATCCGCGGCAAACGCGTCGCCGCCGCTATCGGCACCGTGCCCGAGCAGGAATGGCTGAAGATCGCCGCCGAATGGGGCGAAGAAGGCAACTATCAGGGCTACCAGTCCGAGAACGAAGTCTTTCTCGCCGTAGCACAGGGCAAGGCTGACATCGGCATCACCACCAACACCGCCGTTCTGCCGATCACCCAGCAATATGACTCCGTCCTCGCTGGCCCCCGCATGCCCTGGACCACCGATTACACCTCGGTTGTTGGCAAGCGCGAAGACGTCACATGGATCAACTACCTCAACCTCTTCGTGACCCATCAGGTGCGCTCGGGCCGCTACGCTGAGCTCTGGGGCAAATACGTGGGTGGCAACGCACCGGAACTGCGCATTCCCGGCGTGATGTACTGATCCTCACTTTCCCAAACCTGCCATCGCCTGCCTGTCAGGCGATGGTCGGAAGGATTTCCCATGTTCGACTACAACTTTCACTGGCGCCCGGTGATGAAAAGCCTGCCGGACCTGATCGACGCCGCCTTCCTGACGCTTCAGGTGGCCGTTCTGGCGATGATCATCGGCATCGTGATCGGCCTCTGCCTTGCGCTGATCCGGCTCCACCTCAAGGGGCCACTCTACTGGCTGGCCTCCACCTGGGTCGAGGTTGCCCGCAATACCCCCGCGCTGTTCCAGCTCTTCTTCTTCGGCTTCGGCCTTGGCGCCTTCGGCCTGCACCTGTCACCCTATCTCATCGTCCTGACCGGCCTCAGCTTCAACTGCGCCGGCTACCTTGCCGAGAACTTCCGGGGCGGCTTCCAGGCTGTACCAGACACCCAGCTGCGCGCCTCGCGGTCGCTTGGCATGACCGCATGGCAGGCCTACACCCGCGTTGTCATCCCGCAGGTCTTTCGTATCGTCTATCACCCGATCACCAACCAGATGGTCTGGGCGGTCCTGATGTCATCGCTCGGCATGCTTGTCGGCTTCCGCGAACTCAGCGGCGAGACCCAGTTCTTCGCCAGCCGCACCTTCCGCATCTTCGAGTATTTCGCCATCACCGCCGTGATCTACTACGTGATCGTCAAAATCATCCTCGCAGCTTCGCGCCTACTGGCGATCCGGCTGTTCCGCTACTGAGGAGATTTCCATGCAACCCACTGTTACCTTCTTCAGCGGCTTCAACATCAACGACCTGTGGTTCCTTGGCGAAGCAGCCCTGCGCACGATGTGGATTTCCCTGCTGTCCATCTCCATCGGCACGGTTCTCGGCGCGATCTTCGGCTGGATACTCTACGAAGGCAAACTCGCCGCAACCCTGACCGTCGCCCCGATCCTGGATATCTTCCGGTCTGTCCCGCTGATCATCCAGCTGGTGCTGTTCTACAACTTTGCCCCGATCGTCGGGCTGAACCTCGATCCCTTCGCCTCCGGCGTTGTCATCCTCACGATCTACACCGCGTCCCTTGTCGCCAACGTGGCACGCGGCGGCATCGAAGCCGTCGGATCACCAATGCGCCGCGCCGCCCGCAGCCTCGGCATGACCTATTGGCAGGATCTGCGTCACGTCGTGCTCCCCATTGGTGGCCGCGCCGTCTTCCCGGCGTGGGTGGGTGTCGCGCTCGGCGTGATGAAAGACAGCGCGCTGGTTTCAGTGCTTGGTTACGTCGAACTCCTCAAGGCAAGCCAGATCCTCATCACCCGCACCCAGGAACCCTTCCTCATCCTCACACTCGCCGGCGCGTTCTACTTCGCGCTGTCCTATCCGATTTCGCGCTATGCCGCGGCACTTGAAAAAAGGTGGGCTCAATGATCGAAATTCGTGACCTGCACAAATACTTCGGCACGCTGCACGTGCTGAAAGGCATCAACCTCGACGTCCAGAAAGGCGAAGTTCTCTCGGTCATCGGCGCGTCTGGCTCCGGCAAGTCCACCCTGCTCTACTGCATCAACGGGCTTGAACCGATCCAGGAGGGCAAGGTCGTCGTCGATGAAACCGACGTTCACGCCAAGGGCACGGACATCAACAAACTGCGCCAGAAACTCGGCATGGTGTTCCAGCAGTGGAACAGCTTCCCGCATCTGACAGCACTTGAAAACGTCGCCCTCGCCCCGCGCATCGTCAAAGGCAAATCCAAGGCCGACGCCCGCGACGTCGCGGCCCAACAGCTGTCACACGTGGGCCTTGGCGAAAAACTCGATGTCTACCCCGGCGCCCTGTCCGGCGGCCAGCAACAACGCCTCGCCATTGCCCGCGCACTGGCGATGGAACCCGAGTACATGCTGTTCGACGAAGCCACCTCGGCGCTTGATCCCGAACTCGTGGGCGAGGTGCTGGAAACCATGCGTATGCTCGCCGAGGAAGGCATGACCATGATCTGCGTCACCCACGAAATGGGCTTTGCCCGCGACGTGAGCGACCGGGTCGCCTTCTTCCATCAGGGCGTCATGGAAGAAATCGGTCCTCCCGAACAGATCTTCGGCAACGCCCAATCCGAACACACCCAGAAGTTTCTAGCCAACGTGCGCTGACCCGCGCCCGGCCCTCCCGTTTCCAAGTCAGTAAAGAGACCCCAATGTCACAGAATATCTTCACCGGCACCATGCCGGCCCTGATGACCCCCTGCAAAGAAGACCGCACCCCGGATTATGACGCGCTCGTCCGGAAAGGACACGAGATGATCCAGGCCGGCATGTCCGCCGTCGTCTACTGCGGCTCGATGGGCGACTGGCCCCTGCTCACCGACGCCCAGCGCATGGAAGGTGTCGAACGCCTTGTCGCCGAAGGCCTTCCCGTGGTTGTCGGCACCGGCGCCATCAATTCCGCCTCTGCCGTTGCCCACGCCGCCCATGCCCAAAAGGTTGGCGCCGCCGGCCTGATGGTCATCCCCCGTGTCTTGTCGCGTGGTCAGTCGATCGCCGCCCAGAGAAACCACTTCAAGGCCATTCTCTCCGCAGCACCCGACGTTCCGGCCATCATCTACAACAGCCCCGTCTACGGCTTTGCCACCCGCGCCGACCTGTTTTTCGCACTGCGCGCGGAACACCCGAACCTTGTCGGCTTCAAGGAGTTCGGCGGCGAAGAAGACCTGCGCTATGCCGCCGAACACATCACCTCTCGCGACGATCAGGTCACCCTGATGGTCGGCGTCGACACCGAGGTTTACCACGGCTTTGTCAACTGCGGTGCCACCGGCTCGATCACCGGTATCGGCACTGCCCTGCCGAAAGAGGCCCTGCTGCTCGCCGCGCTGTCGCAAAAGGCCGCCGAAGGTCACGCCGAAGCCCGCCAGCGCGCCCGCGAGTTGGACGAAGCCTTTGCCGTGCTGGCAAGCTTCGATGAAGGCACCGATCTTGTTCTCTACTACAAGCACCTCCTCGTGCTGAACGGTGAAGACGAATACCGCCGCCACTTTGTCGAGACGGACATCCTCTCCGACGCCCAGCGCAACTATTGCGAACAGCAATACGCCCAGTTCCGCGCATGGTTTGCCGATTGGTCGGCGCAAGGCGGGATCATCAGCGAATGCATGTGATCGACAGTCACACCGGCGGAGAACCCACGCGGGTGATCCTCGACGGGGGTCCCGACCTCGGGTCGGGGCCGCTGGCCGAACGCGCGCGACGGCTGGCCAGTGACCACGCAGATTTCTACCTGTCGGTCATGCGGGAACCCCGCGGCCAACCGGCGATGGTTGGCGCGCTTCTCGTGCCGCCAACCGATCCGTCCTGCGCAACCGGCGTGATCTACTTCGACGCCGGGGCCGTTCTGGGCATGTGCGGTCACGGCACCATCGGCCTTGCCGTCACCCTCGCCCATCTCGGCCGCATCGACATCGGCACACACAAGATCGAAACCCCAGCCGGTATCGTCCAAGTCACGCTGTCCGACGCCAACACGGTCACCGTGCGCAATGTCGAAAGCCGCCTCGTGCAGGCAGACGCCCAAGTCAGAGTTGAGGGGCTGGAAACCATCACCGGCGACATCGCCTACGGCGGCAACTGGTTCTACATCATCGACCCAAGCCCGATCCCCGTGACACCGGCCAACATTCGCGCACTCACGGACGCCGGCATCGCCATCCGCAACGCAGCCAATGCGGCTGGGCTGGGGGGCGAGGCCGGCGAACCCATTGATCACGTCGTGTTCCAGGAGCGAGCGGACACCCCCGGCATCCACAGCCGCAACTTCGTCCTGTGTCCCGATGACACCTATGACCGTTCGCCCTGCGGCACCGGAAGTTCCGCCCGCCTTGCCAGCCTCGCCGCAAGGGGCACCCTCGCACCGGGTCAGGAGATCATTCAGCAAAGCGTGATTGGAAGCCCCTACCGCCTGTCCTACCAACCCGGACCAAACGGTGGTGTCCTTCCCACGATCACCGGTCAGGCCTTCGTGACGGCCAACACCCACCTCATGTTCGACGCGGCCGACCCCTTCAGGGACGGCATCGCACTATAAACCCTTGCCGGGCGGTCCGTTCTCGCGGAATGTGCCCGGCAGTTCGCCGGATCAACAAAGGCCAAACATGTCACAAGAAATCATCGTCGTCGGTGCCGGGATCGTTGGCATCAGCGCCGCGCTTGCCCTGCAAACGCGCGGGCTCTCGGTTCACGTCCTCGATCGCGGCGGTGTCGCCACCGAAGCCTCTCAGGGCAACGCCGGCGCTTTTGCCTTTACCGAGATCATCCCCCTCGCCACCCCCGGAATCATGCGCAGGGCCCCCAAGTGGCTGCTTGATCCGCTCGGCCCGCTTTCGATCCCGCCATCCTACGCCCTGAAAATCGCGCCATGGATGCTCCGCTTCTGGCGCGCCAGCTGGCCCGACCGCTACGCCACCTCGATGACGGCCCAGACCGCGCTCATGGATCACAGCAAATCCGCCTTGCAGCGCCAAATCACCGCAACGGACGGTGAACACATGATGCAACGCGAAGGCCAGTTGCAACTCTACGAAGGCGCCCAAGAGTTCGCCGCCAACCAAGCGGGCATTCAGGCCCGCCGCGATCACGGGATCGCAATCGACACACTTGACTCTGCCGAAGCCATTGCCGAGATTCAGCCCGGCCTCGATCCGCGTTTCACCCATGCGGCCTTCACCCCGTCGTGGATGAACACCACCGATCCAAAAGCCTGGACCGAGCATCTCTCGCAGACTTTCCTCGCGCGCGGCGGCAAGATCGAAACCGCAAACATCACGGCCCTCCACTCCGACGCCATTGGCGTTCGCCTCGACACCGGCGATGGCCCGATCAACGCCGCCAAGGCGGTCATCTGTGCGGGGGCATGGTCGCACCACCTTGCCCGCACACTGGGTGACAAAATTCCGTTGGAAACCGAACGCGGCTACAACACCACCCTGCCCCCCGGCGCCTTTGACCTGCGCACGCACCTGACGTTCTCAAGCCACGGCTTTGTCGCGAGCAAGATCGGCGGCGGCGTGCGCATCGGTGGCGCCGTAGAGCTTGGCGGCCTGACCCTGCCGCCCAACTACAAGCGCGCCGATATTCTATTGCGTAAAGCGACAGAGTTCCTGCCCGGCCTTAACACCAGTGGTGGCACCCAATGGATGGGCTTCCGCCCCTCTCTCCCCGACAGCCTTCCGGTCATCGGTCCTTCCCCCAAGTCCCCCAATGTCCTCTACGCCTTTGGACACGGCCACCTTGGCCTGACCCAATCCGCCGGCACAGCCGAACTTGTCGCCGACCTGGCCACCCATCAAACCCCGCAACTCGACCTTTCAGCCTTCGCACCGGATCGATTCTGACCAAGTCGCCTCTTGCAATCCCATGTCGTGAACAAGCCAGCCGAATGCCCCTTTTCACCGTCCAATTAGGCCCAAATACGGCAGCAACCTTCAGGAGCTCCCATGCGCAGCACTAAAACCATCCACGTGATCTCGGCCCATGCCGAAGGCGAAGTTGGCGACGTCATCGTGGGCGGGGTGGCCCCTCCCCCCGGTGACACCCTCTGGGATCAGCGCAGCTTCATCGCCGAAGATCAGACGCTGCGAAATTTCGTCCTGAACGAACCCCGCGGCGGCGTCTTCCGCCATGTGAACCTCTTGGTCCCGCCCAAACACCCCGAGGCCGATGCCGCGTGGATCATCATGGAACCCGAAGACACGCCGCCGATGTCAGGCTCCAACTCCATCTGCGTCTCGACCGTTCTTCTGGATGGCGGCATCCTCCCGATGCAGGAACCTGTCACCCACCTTACCCTCGAAGCGCCGGGCGGCCTTGTCCGTGTCCGCGCCGAGTGCCTCAATGGCAAGGCCGAGCGTATCTTCGTTCAGAACGTCCCGAGCTTCGCCGACAAGATCGCCGTGCCTCTCGAAGTCGAAGGCCTTGGCACCCTCTCCGTCGACACGGCCTATGGCGGAGATAGCTTCGTTGTCGTGGATGCCGCCGCGCTTGGGTTCGGCATCACCGAAAGCGAGGCCAAGGACATCGCCCGCACCGGCGTCGCGATCACCAATGCCGCCAACGAACAACTGGGGTTCTCCCATCCGCAAAATCCGGATTGGGATCACATCTCCTTTTGCGCCTTCTGTGGCCCGCTCTCCACAACCGAAACCGGCCTGAGCGGCAAATCCGCCGTCGCCATTCAACCCGGCAAGGTCGACCGCTCCCCCACCGGCACCGCCGTTTCCGCGCGCATGGCCCTGATGGCCGCCAAGGGAGAGATGCACCCCGGTCAGACGTTTGATGCCATCTCGATCATCGGATCAAAGTTTTCAGGGCGCATCGTCGAGACAACATCTGTCGGAGACCGCCTCGCCATCGTGCCCGAAATCTCTGGCCGGGGGTGGATCACCGGCATCCATCAACACATGCTCGACCCCGACGATCCCTGGCCCGGCGGCTACCGCCTGAGCGACACCTGGGGCGCCTGATCCAGGCGGGCAACTCGATGGATACAACATCCCATGAGGCTATTTTGACGTCTTGGGCTTTCATCTCCGCTCGCCTTTTGATTTATTAATCAAACTCAAAGGACACTTCGTATCCAAAATTCAGGCAAAGAGCGGAGACGGGCTCATGGCGGGCAAACGTGCAATTTCAAGACAAAGCCTTCCCGATGTCATCGCGAATGACCTGCGCGAACGCATCCTGAGCAACGAACTCGCCGAGGGCGAAACCATCCGTCAGGAGGCCCTTGCCGAAGAATACGAGGTCTCGCGCATGCCGATCCGCGAAGCCCTCAAGCGTCTGGATGCCGAAGGCCTTGTGCAGCTGACCAACAACCGGGGCGCACAGGTTACCAAACACTCGCTCGAGGAAATCGGCGAGATCTTCGACCTGCGCATCATGCTCGAAGTCGATCTGTTCCGCCGCGCCATCCCCTTGATGACCTCCACCAACTTTGCGCGCTGCGACAAGATCCTTGATGAGATGGAAGCCTCCTACGACGCCGACGACGTGAGCAAATGGGGCGCGCTTAACTACGACTATCACTCAAATCTCTATGCCGCTGCCGGACGGCGTCTGACAAACGATCTGCTGCATCGCATCAACCTTCAGTCTGATCGCTATGTCCGTATGCACCTGAGCGTGATGAAGCAGCGGGACCCGGCCAAGGAAGAACACCGCAGCCTGCTCACCCTCGCTCAGGCCGGCAAGATCGACGAAGCCTGCGCCCTTCTCGACAACCACATCCGCCGCACCAAGGATCAGCTTCTGGAAATGGTCGCCGCAAAACGGGCTGCCGACGAAGACTGACGGCAGCGTTTGCGCGACTCCTTGCGCGCATCGGGATTTTGGATACATTATCCATAAATGATTCTCCCGAGGACCCGATGACCTTTACCCCACATGGAAAACACCTGATCGCTGGCAACTGGATTGCAGGCGACACCACCTTTTCATCCCAACCTGCCTTTGGCCCTGAATATGACTTCGCCATAGGACGTGCTTCGGACGTCGACGCCGCCGCCCGCGCTGCGGAAGAGGCATTCTGGAGCTTCGGATATTCCTCCCGCTCTGAGCGCGCCGCCCTCCTTGACGCCATCGCGGACGAAATCGAAGCCCGCGCCAAAGCGATCAACTTGATCGGCACACAGGAAACTGGCCTACCCAAAGCCCGCCTTGAGGGCGAACGCGGCCGCACCACCGGCCAGTTGCGCCTGTTTGCAGATCACATCCGCAAAGGCGACTACCTTGATCGCCGCCACGATCCCGCCCTGCCGGATCGCACGCCCCAGCCACGTCCCGATCTGCACATGATCCAGCGCCCGATCGGCCCCGTCGCCGTCTTCGGTGCCTCCAACTTCCCGCTCGCCTTCTCCACCGCCGGTGGCGACACCGCCGCCGCCCTCGCCGCAGGATGTCCCGTTGTCGTCAAGGGGCACGACTCCCACCCCGGCACCGGCGAAATCATCGCCGAGGCCATCCATGCCGCAATCCAGTCCTGCAACATCCACCCCGGCGTCTTCAGCCTGATCCAGGGAAACGACCGCGCCGCCGGTGCAGCGCTGGTACAGCACCCGCTCATCAAGGCGGTCGGGTTTACCGGCTCGCTGGCCGGGGGGCGCGCCCTTTTCGATCTCTGCGCCGCCCGCCCGGAACCGATCCCGTTCTTCGGTGAACTCGGCTCGGTGAACCCTATGTTCGTTTTCCCCTCCGCCCTCGAAATCCGCGGTGAGGACATTGCCAGGGGATGGGCCGCCTCTCTGGCCATGGGGGCCGGCCAGTTCTGCACCAACCCCGGCATTGTGGTTCTGCCCGAAGGCCCCGAGGCAGAAGCCTTTATAGAAACCGCCCGCGCCGCCTTGGCTGAAGTTCCACCTCAAACCATGCTCACCGACGGTATCGCCTCCGCCTACCAAAGTGGTCAGGCTCAGATGGCCGCAACGCAAGGGGTGCACGAGATCTTAACCACCCAAAGCGCCCCACGCAGAGCGAGCCCCAATCTCTACCAAACCACGGTAGAAAACTGGCTACAGAACCCGCATCTCGCAGAAGAAGTCTTCGGCCCTCTTGGCCTGATTGTAACCGCAAACTCGATCCTTGAGATGCGCGAACTTGCCGAGAATCTCGAAGGCCAGCTCACCTGCACCCTTCACATCGAGGCAGACGACGTTCAATCCGCCGCAACACTCCTGCCCATCCTCGAACGCAAGGCAGGCCGTATTCTGGCCAACGGCTTCCCAACCGGCGTCGAGGTCAGCGAGACCATGGTGCACGGCGGCCCCTACCCGGCGTCGACAAACTTCGGGGCCACCTCCGTCGGCACCCTCTCAATCCGCCGCTTCCTACGCCCCGTCTGCTACCAGAACATGCCGCAGGACCTGCTACCACAGGACATCAACGCCTGATCACGCAAATTCCGGCCCGCTGCCTCAGCGGGTCGGAACCGGAACCTCACCACGATAGTCATAGAAACCGCGCTTGGTTTTCCGCCCAAGCCATCCGGCTTCAACGTATTTCACCAGCAACGGGCAAGGGCGATACTTGGTGTCTGCCAACCCGTCATGCAGCACGTTCATGATCGCCAGACACGTATCCAGACCAATGAAATCACCCAGCTCAAGCGGCCCCATCGGATGGTTCGCGCCCAGCTTCAACGCCGCATCGATGCTCTGGACGTTGCCGACACCCTCGTACAAGGCATAGCAGGCCTCGTTGATCATCGGGATCAGTACACGGTTCACGATGAAAGCCGGGTAATCCTCGGCACTTGCCGCGGTTTTACCAAGCCGGCCCACCACGGTCAGCATCGCCTGATACGTCTCTTCCGACGTTGCGATGCCCCGGATTAACTCCACCAGCTTCATCATCGGCACCGGGTTCATGAAATGAAACCCCATGAACCGCTCCGGCCGGTCCGTCTTGGCCGCCAGCCGGGTGATTGAAATCGAAGATGTATTCGTGGTCAGCACCGTCTGCGGCGCCAATGACGCCTGCAACCCCGCGAAAATCTGGTCCTTGACCACTTCCCGCTCGGTCGCTGCCTCAATCACGAGGTCGCACCCGCCGACCGACCCAAGGTCGGTCGTGGTCCTGATCCGCTGCAATGCCAGAGCGCGACTTTCCTCCGAAATCTGCCCCTTCGAAACCTGCCGCGCAGTATTCTTCTCGATCCGCTGCACAGCCCCGGTCAGGGCTTCGGGCGAGATGTCGTTGAGAACCACATCATACCCTGCCATCGCACAGACATGGGCAATCCCGTTGCCCATCTGCCCGGCTCCGATCACCCCGACCGACTGAAAGTCCATCACCTCACCCCGCAAAGCTGTAGGCGGTTTTCACAGCGGTATAGAACTCCGCCGCATAGCGCCCCTGCTCACGCGAACCAAAGGACGATCCTTTGCGCCCGCCAAAGGGCACGTGGTAATCAACTCCCGCCGTCGGCAGGTTCACCATCACCATGCCCGCCTCGCTGAGACGCTTGAATTCACGCGCAAACTTGAGATTCGAGGTACAGATCCCCGAGCTCAGCCCGAACTCGGTGTCATTTGCCACCGCCAGCGCTTCATCGAAATCCGATACCTTGATGATGCTGGCACAGGGGCCAAAGATCTCTTCACGGCTCGAGCGCATCTCGTTGGTCGCGTTCACGAACATCGCAGGTGCCTGGAAATACCCTTCGGTCTCCAGCGCCAGACGTTCCCCGCCAATCACCTCGGCACCTTCATGCTTGGCCACGTCCACATAGCTGAGGTTGTTGAACAGCTGTTTCTCCGACACCACCGGCCCCATCTGCACCGAAGAATCGAGCGGGTTGCCGATCTTCAACGCCTGCGCTTCGGCGGCAAGACGCTCGACAAAAGCGTCATGAATGCCCGCCTGCACCACGATCCGGCTCGACGCCGTGCAGCGTTGACCGGTCGAGAAGAACGCCCCGTTCAAAACGGTCGACACGGCAATATCCATGTCCGCGTCATCCATGATGACCATCGGGTTCTTGCCGCCCATCTCGAGCTGCACCTTTTTCATGCCCTTCGCCGCCTCGACCGCGAGGTTGCGGCCCACCGGCACCGAGCCGGTAAAGGACACCGCATCAACCTCGGGGTGGGACACAATCGCATTGCCAACAACCGATCCCTGCCCCATCACGAGGTTGAACACACCCGCAGGACATCCGGCATAGTGGATGATCTCCGACAGGATATGCGCGCTTGCCGGTGTGAGATCGGCCGGCTTGAACAACACCGTGTTGCCATAGGCCAGCGCCGGCGCGATCTTCCACGCCGGGATGGCAATCGGAAAGTTCCAGGGCGTGATCAGGCCAATCACACCAACCGGTTCACGCACGACATCAACATCCACATCCGGGCGCACCGACGCTATGGCATCCCCTGCCACGCGGATCGCTTCGCCTGCGAAAAAGCGGAAAATCTGGGCCGCACGAGCGGTTTCACCGATGGCTTCGGCAAGGGTCTTGCCTTCTTCCCGCGCGAGAACCCGACCAATGTCTTCCTTTCGCGCGAACAACTCCTGCGCAATCGCCTCCAACAGGTCCGAACGCACCTGTGGCGAGGCATTGGCCCACCCCGGCAATGCCGCGCGGGCGGCCTGTGCGGCCTGATCCACCTGGTCCGCCGACGCACGGGCGAACAGGCCGATTACTTCGGAAATGTCGGCGGGGTTGCGGTTCTCGACGGCATCCAGCCCGTCGACCCAGTCACCTGCGATAAGGTTCTGTTTCATGGAAGTCTCTCGATCTCGGGAAGGGAATATGTGGGGAAAGCCGGGGGAGCTGGCTTTCCCCAGGACTGAAGGGCCACTGGGGATAGGAAGACCGGGGCCCTTCAGAAAGGCTTAGGCAAAGGCCTGCAGGCCGGTCTGTGCGCGGCCCAGGATCAGGGCGTGCACGTCGTGGGTGCCCTCGTAGGTGTTCACGGTCTCGAGGTTCACCATGTGGCGGATCACGTGGAAATCCTGGCTGATGCCGTTGCCGCCGTGCATGTCACGCGCCACCCGCGCGATGTCCAGCGCCTTGCCGCAGTTGTTGCGCTTGATCAGCGACACCATCTCCGGCGCCGCCTGCGCCTCGTCCATCAGCCGCCCGACCCGCAGCGCCGCCTGCAGGCCAAGGGTGATCTCGGTCTGCATATTGGCCAGCTTCAGCTGGAACAGCTGGGTCTGCGCCAGCGGCTTGCCGAACTGCTTGCGATCCAGACCGTATTGGCGTGCCGCGTGCCAGCAGAACTCGGCCGCCCCCATCGCGCCCCAGGCAATGCCGTACCGCGCCCGGTTCAAACAGCCAAACGGCCCCTTCAGACCCTCGACATCGGGCAACAGCGCGTCTTCGCCGACCTCGACATTGTTCATCACGATCTCGCCGGTGATCGACGCCCGCAGCGACAGCTTGCCCTCGATCTTCGGCGCGCTCAGACCCTTGGTGCCCTTGTCCAGCACGAAACCCTTGATCTTGCCGCCATGCGCCTCGGACTTGGCCCAGACCACAAAGACATCGGCGATCGGCGCGTTCGAGATCCACATTTTCGAGCCGTTCAGCACATAGCCGCCGTCAACTTTCTTCGCCACGGTCTTCATCGAACCCGGGTCCGAACCCGCATCCGGTTCGGTCAGGCCGAAACAGCCGATCCATTCACCGCTCGCAAGCTTGGGCAGGTACTTCATGCGCTGCGCTTCGGTGCCATAGGCATAGATCGGATACATCACGAGGCTGGACTGCACCGACATCATCGAGCGATAGCCGCTGTCGATCCGCTCGACCTCGCGCGCCACCAGACCATAGGTCACGTAACCTGCGCCGATGCCGCCAAACTTCTCGGGGATGGTGGTGCCCAACAGGCCCATCTCGCCCATCTCGCGGAAAATCTCCGGATCGGTTTCTTCCTTGGCAAAGGCCTCGGTGACGCGGCTCATCAGCTTCTCGTCACAATAGGCCTTGGCCGCATCCCGCACCATGCGCTCTTCTTCGCTCAACTGGCCTTCCAGCAGGAACGGATCCTCCCAGGAAAACCCGCTCAAACCAGGTTGCGATTGCGGGGCTAGATCTTTTGCCATGGGTGTCTCTCCTTATTCCGCAGCCTGGGCGGTCGTGTTGATGGCCGCCTCGATCGAGGCTTCAAGAATATCCAGTGCTTCCTCGACCTGCGCCATCGGCGTGGTCAGCGGCGGCAGCAGGCGCACAGCATTGCCGCGGGTGCCGCAGGGCAGGATGATCAGCCCGCGTGCTTCCGCCTCGGCAACAATTGCCTGGGTCAGGGCCGCATCCGGATTGTTGGTTGCGCGATCGGTCACCATCTCAAAGGCGACCATGGCGCCAAGGCCACGCACATCGCCAATGGCTTCGTTGCCCTGACGCGCCGCCATTTCGGTCAGGCGTGCCTTGATCGCATCCCCGATCTCGGTCGCCTTGGCGCAGAGGTCTTCCTCCTCGATCACGTCGAAAACGGCGTTCGCCGCGGCAACGGCCAGCGGGTTACCGGCATAGGTGCCGCCGATGCCGCCCACAGGGGCAGCATCGACGATTTCGGCCCGACCGGTCACGGCTGAGAGCGGGAACCCGCCAGCCAGGCCCTTGGCCATGGTCACCAGGTCGGCGGCCACGCCCGCGTGTTCGAAAGCAAAGAGTTTGCCGGTCCGGGCAATCCCCGCCTGAACCTCGTCGGCAATCAGGATGATGCCATAGTCGTCACAGATCTTGCGCAGCGCCTGCAGGAATTCCGGCTGCGCCACGTTGAAGCCGCCTTCGCCCTGTACCGGCTCGATGATCATCGCCGCCACGCGTTCGGGATCGATCGAGCTTTTGAACATGTTGTCCAGAACCGCCAGCGATTGTTTGACGGTCACGCCGTGGAATTCATTCGGGAAGGGCGCATGCAGCACCTCCGGCGGCATCGCACCAAAGGCCTTTTTGTAGGGGTTCACCTTGCCGCACAGCGCCATGCCCATAAGGGTCCGGCCGTGGAAGGCGCCCGAAAAGGCGATGACGCCCGAGCGGCCAGTGTAGGCACGTGCCATTTTAACCGCGTTTTCAACCGCTTCGGCACCGGTGGTCACCAGCATGGTCTTCTTTTCAAAATCCCCCGGCGTTGCACCGTTCAGACGCTCGGCAAGCGCGATATAGCTCTCGTAGGGCGCGACGTGGAAACAGGTGTGGGTGAAGTCTTCCGCCTGTTTGGCAACCGCGGCCATGACCTTGGGGTGACGGTGGCCGGTGTTGTTCACGGCAATGCCTGCCGCAAAGTCGATGAACCGCTTACCGTCTGCATCCCACAGTTCCGCATTCTCCGCACGAGCGGCATAGATGCCGCGTGTCGCAACACCCTTGGCAATCGCCGCCTCGCGGCGTGTCTTGAGGTTCTGGCTAACGCTCATGCGCGAATCTCCTCTGTCTGCGCTTTGATTCCTCGCTTTTTATTGCTCATTATTTTGAACTTTGCTACCTGTAAATTGCGCAACATCACGGGATTCGCTTATTCTGATGGAAAGAAATGGAGGATATGACGTGATGACGGACGATTTTGACGTTGGCGGCCGACTCAAGGCGCTCAGAAAGCAATTTGGCATGTCTCAAAGGAAGTTGGCAGAAGCTGCCGGCGTCCCTCACGGACAGATTTCAATGATCGAAACCAACCGCAGCAGCCCTTCAGTGGCATCTTTGCGCAAAATTCTAGGCGGTTTCGGCGTCACCATGTCGGAATTTTTTGAGCCAGAGGCCATCAGCGCCCAAAAACCGTTCTTCACCCCGTCGGAAATGCGCGACCTGACCTCGCTGCTGTACCAGGGCGACGAACTGGCGCTTCAGAAAATCGCCATCCGGCAGGTCGGCGACGCCAAGGCCCACAACCTTCAGATCCTGCACGAAGTCTACGAGGCCGGTGCTGATACCGGTGCCTCGATGATCGAGCATGACGCCAACGAAGGCGGCATCGTGGTCTCGGGCGAAATCGAAGTCACGGTCGGCGATGAAATCCGCATTCTCAAGGCCGGTGATGCCTATCTCTTCAACAGCCGCGAACCCCATCGGTTCCGCAATGTCTCGGATCGTCCGGCCGAAGTCATATCGGCCTGCACCCCACCATATCTCTAGTCCCCGAACAGGGCTCTCAACGCGAAGGAAACGCACATGTCCCCTCTCGAAGGTTTGAAAGTGGTCGAACTGGCCCGCATACTGGCCGGTCCCTGGATTGGCCAGTCGTTGGCTGATCTTGGCGCCGAGGTGATCAAGATCGAAGCCGAGAATGGTGATGACACCCGCACCTGGGGCCCTCCCTTCATCGAACGCGACGACGACAAGACCGCCGCCTATTACTATGCCGCCAACCGCGGCAAGACCGCAGTGACCGCCGACTTTCGCACCGAAGAAGGGCAACAGAAGGTCCGCGATCTCATCAAGGATGCCGACATCCTGATCGAGAACTTCAAGGTAGGCGGCCTTGCCAAATACGGTCTCGACTATGACAGCCTGAAGGACCTGAACCCACGGCTGATCTACTGCTCGATCACCGGTTTCGGCCAGGACGGCCCCTATGCCCAGCGCGCTGGTTACGACTTTCTGATTCAGGGTCTCTCCGGCCTCATGTCGATCACCGGCGAACCGGATCGCCAACCGCAGAAGGTGGGCGTTGCCGTCACCGATGTGGTGACCGGTCTCTATGGCACCATCGGCATCCTTGCCGCCGTCGAACAACGCCACCGCACCGGCAAGGGGCAACACATCGACATGTCCCTGCTCGACTGCGCGACCTCCATGCTGGCCAATCAGGCTATGAACTACCTTGCAACCGGCAACAGCCCGATGCGCAAGGGCAACGACCACCCCAATATCTCGCCCTATCAGGTTCTGCCCACCAAAGACGGCCACATCATCCTCGCCGTCGGCAACGACGGTCAGTTCCAGCGGTTCTGCGACGTCATCAAACGTCCCGACCTTGCCTCGAATGGCGACTACGCCACCAACGGTCTGCGCGTTTCCAACCGCGAAGCCCTGACCGCCGAAATCGAATCCTCCCTGACCGGATGGCTCTCGGCTGACCTGCTGGCCGCGCTGGAAAAGGCCACCGTGCCAGCTGGCCCCATCAACTCCATCGGTCAGGCGTTTGACGACCCCCAGATCAAGGCCCGCGGCATGGTGATTGAACCAGAAGGCATCAAAGGCGTTCGCGGCCCGTGGAAATTCTCGGATGCAGAACTGAAACTCGACAAGACGGCACCAGTCCTGCCGCGCGGCTGAGACCACCTGCAAACCAAAAAAGAAGCCGCCTCAAGAGGCGGCTTTTTAGTTGGGGAAAACGGGTTGGCACAGGCGCGCCAACCTTTTTGGTTTCAGAACAGCAATCCGGGCAGCCAAAGCGCGATTTGTGGAAAGGCCACCACCAGCCCGAGGCCGATGATCTGCAACGCCACAAAGGGCAGGGCCGCCTTGTAGATATCGCCGATGGTGATCTCCGGCGGCGCCACCGACCGCATATAGAACAGGTTGTAGCCAAATGGCGGCGTCAAATAGGCCGACTGCATCGACAGGATGAACAACACCGCGAACCAGGTGGTATCGAACCCAAGGTCACGCACGATCGGCACGAACAAAGGCACGGTGATGAAGACAATCGCAAAGTCATCTAGGAACATGCCCAGCACGAAATAGGTCGCCAGCATTGCGACAATCACCAGCATCGGGCTCAGCTCGAAATCCTCGATCAACTCACCAACGATCATGCCCGCACCAAGACCCACGTAGATCTTCGAAAAGAACACCGCCGCGATGGTGATCCACATCAGCATACCCATCAACTTGGTTGTGGTGATCATCACATAGCGCAGCATGTCCCAGTTCACCCGGCCATGCAGCGCGGCAATCACCAGCGCCCCGAAAGCACCGATGGCCGAGGCCTCGGATGGCGAGGTCACACCGCCGATGATACACCCCAGCACCGTCGCGATCAGCACCCCCGGCGCAATCAGGTGGCGCAGGGATTTCAGCTTTTCGATACCACTGAACCGCTCTTCCGCAGGCGCGGGCGGCCCCAGATCTGGATCAATCCGACAGCGGATCAGAACATAGAGGATATAAATACCCGCCAGCATCAGCCCCGGCATCAAGCCGGCGGCAAACAGCTTGCCCACGGAATCCCGGCTCAGGAAGGCGTAGATGATCATCAGAACCGACGGCGGGATCAAGAACCCGAGCGCCCCGCCCGCCATGATCGTGCCCGTGACCAGCTTCTTGTCATAGCCGCGCTTCAGCATCGCGGGCAGCGCAATGATGCCAAGCGACACGGTTGCTGCACCTGACACCCCTGCCATCGCCGCGATCAAGGCACAGATGATGACCGTACCAACCCCAAGACCGCCGGGCACGCCGCCCATCAGTTTGTGGATCATCTCGAAAAGATCGTCGGTTATGCCCGACCGCTGCAACACGAGGCCCATGAAGATGAACAACGGCAGCGCCACCAACAGGAAGTTGTCCATCGCGCTGTAGGTCGAACTCACAAGGAGCTCGAGACCACCCGGCCCCCACAGCATATAGGCGCTTCCCACGCCGGATATTGTCAGCGCCCATGCCAGCGGCGATCCCGCCGCCATCAGGGCCAGCATCGACAGAAACATGATCGCGGTAATGGCCAGCGGATCGAGTTCAGCCATAAGTCTTCCTCCCGGACGGCCTGCGCCGCCCTCGCAGATGCGCCCTAGTCTTGAGCGGCTTTAAGTAGTTCCGGATCGATATCGCTTTCCACCTCACGCTCGCGCGGGTCCACGAAATCAACGCCCAAAAGTGTCAGAACCGACCGCAGCAATTCCGCGATGTTCTGAAGGATCACCAGCCCCACCGCGACGGGGATCACCGTCTTGATCGGATAGATCGCAGGCTGCCAGATACTCTTGTTCGAATACTCACGCACCGCCCAGCTGTCCGCCGCAAAGCCGACCGCCATCTTGAAGAAAACACCCAGAACAACGAGACCAATGGCAAAGATGATCGTGTCGAAGAAGGCTTTGCCACGCTTGTTCAACAAGCCGTAAAGCACTTCGGACCGCACATGCCCCCGGTGGCGCAACGTATAGGCCCCCGCCAACATGCAAAAAGCCCCGTACAGCATGGTCGAGGTTTCATGCGCCCAGATGGTCGGCGCGTTCAGGAAATAGCGGGCGATGATCTCCAGCATCAGCACGGCAATCATCGCCAGCGTCAACCAGGAAATGGCCCGCCCGACGAACTCGGACAGGCCATCCTGAATGACAAGATATCTTGTCACCAGGCGCATGTTACAGGCGGCCTTGCGCCTTGGCGTTCGCGATCAGCGCATCAACCAGCGCCTTGTTGCGCTCCGAGCGCGCAGCCTCTTCCGCCCAGACACCCTGTGCCGCCTGGGTCAGCGCCTTGGAGTCGGCATCCGGCAGGGTTGCGTACTCAAAAGTGCCTTCGGCGACGCCTTCGTTGCCTTCAGCCAGCCACTGGTGGATGTCATCGGCAAACTGCTGGATCGCGGCTTCAAGGATCTGCTTGTGCTCATCCGACAGCTTTTCCCAGACCGCAGGGTTGGCAAGGAAGGTCTCGGTCCACCCCGGCATTAGCATGTTCATGAAGGTATAGTTCTGCGCGGTTTCGTGCAGCTTCAGCTGCTCGTACTCAACCGGGCCACCGTAGATCGCACCGTCGATAACACCGGTCGACATGCCGATATAGAGTTCCTGCGCCGGCAAATAGACGGTCGGAATGTCGAACGCCGACAGAACCTTTGCAACGTTCGACGTCGCACGGATTTTGCGGGTCTTCAGGTCCGCCAGCGACGTGACCGGCTCTTTGGTCAGCAGGTCGTAGTTGTGACCATAGCCCTTGCCCAGGTAAACGGCACCTGCATCGGCATAAGCCGAGGTCAGCAGCGCATCAACTTCGGCGCTGTCGAACAGGGCCTTGGCCTCGTCAACGCTTGCCCAAGCGCCGGGAAGACCGGCCTCGATGTTGCCCACATCGATCTGACCCGACCAGTAGCCACCGGTGCCATGCACGATGTCGATGGTGCCCTTGGCAACTGCATCGGCAAACTGATCCGACGCAACCAGCTCACCACCACGGAAATACTGAATGCGCAGGGTGCCGTTCGAGGCATCCTTGACCGATTTGCGGAACTTCTTCGCGATATGGTCGATCTCGGTGCCATAGAAGGTGTGAAAGCGCAGACGCACGGTGTCGGCTGCGGCAGTGGTTGCCACCGAAGCCACAACAGCGGCACCGGCCAGGGCGCCCAGCGCGGCGCGACGGGAGAAAGTGAATTTCATGAGTTTTGTCCTCCTTGTGGGGCCGAAGCCCCAATCTTCTGCGCTGCTCTGGACCGGAAATCTGCGCGCACCCCGTCGTCAGCGTAGGTCCGACCTACAACGCCAAAACACTCTGCGCAATAATCTATGCACTACAAAGGCGCATTTGACGCAATATTACGAATTCTTTCACAGTCGGAATTTCCAATTTTCTAACTCTTATTTATTTTTTTCAGATACTTAAATTGAAAAAATCAAAGACACGCGCAGAAAAACAGCACAAATTTCCACACTTTTAATTTCATAAATTTAGAGCGCTTTTTCAGATCAGCCGCCCACAAAACAAAGAATCAGCGCATTAAACGCCGACTCACAGTCGCTCTTTTTTGACAAATTTGGCCGCCCGGAACACCCTATTCCGCCTGTTTCAGACGCAGGTTCTCCGGATCATAGGGGGCCTTTTCAAGAACGCGTGCCAAGCGCCGACGCCCAAGAATATCCACCTCCAGCCCCTCACGCGCATTCCGGTCCCGCAAAAAGGCAAGCGCCAGGGTCTTCCCGGTCCGATGCCCATAGGCCGCCGAGGTGACAACACCAACAACCCGCTCCCCCTGAAGCACCCCATGCGCAAAATACGGATCGATTTCGGAGGTTTCGACCTCAAGCAACACCATGTCCCAGCGATCTTCGGCCTGCATACGTTCCGCCAAAGCCTGCTTGCCGACAAAGTCGTGCGCCATGTCGATCAGGAACCCCGCGCCACTTTCCGCCGGGGTTCGCTCGGTGGTAAAGTCCGACCCCCAAGCCCGATACCCCTTTTCAAGGCGCATCGCGTTCATTGCGTAGGCGCCGAAAAGACCGGCACCATGCGTTTGGCCCGCGCCTTCAACAGCCTCAAAAACTTCCCGCATCCGCTCACGGGCGACATGCAACTCCCAGCCCAGTTCGCCCACGTAGGAGACTCGCAAAGCGCGCACCGGAACACCCGCCACCTTGATCTCGCGGACAGCCAACCAGGGGAACCCGGCCCCAAAATCCGCATCCGTCAGCCCCGACAGAACCTCGCGGGATTTTGGCCCCATCACACCAAGCACACCAAAATCCTCGGTGACATTGGCGATCTCGACATCGAACCGGTCACTCCGTGCACGCAACAGATCTTCATCCATTTCTTCCGCCGCCGCCGCCGAGGTCAGGTAAAACCGATCCTCTGCCAGCGCACTAACGGTGAATTCGGCCTGTGTTCCCCCTGCCGGTGTCAGCGCATGGGTCAACCCCACGCGCCCCACCTTGGGCGCAAGGTTGCAGCCCAACGCATCGACGAACGCCCGCGCATCCGCACCGGTCACTTCGAACTTCGAAAACACCGACAAGTCGGCAAGGCCAACTGATGTCTGCACAACCTCACACTCACGCCCGACAGGCTCGAACCAATTCGACCGCCGGAACCTTGGAACGCCCACGTCCCCGACTTTGTCACTGAACCAGTTCGGGCGCTCCCAGCCATGTGCCGCTCCCATCACTGCGCCGCGCTCGACCATCAATTCATGCAAAGGCGACAATCGCTTATCACGCGCCGCAGGCCTTTCTTCGTGCGGATAATGCACACCGAACTGCAGCCCAAAGCATTCAACCGCCTTTTCCACGCGATAGTCCCGATCCGCCCAGGCCCCGAAACGGCGGCTGTCGACAGCCAGAGCATCCATCGGCGGCGCGCCATGCGTCATCCAGTGCGCAAGGAACCACCCTGCCCCACCCCCTTCCATCACCCCCATCGATGATCCGGTCAGCAACCAGGCATTTGGCACCCCGTGCGCAGGCCCGATCAACGGATTGGCATCCGGGGTAAAGGTGATGGGCCCATTCACCACCGACTTGATCCCACCGGTCTCCAGCGCCGGTATTCGCGCCATCGCGGCCATGATGATATGCTCGACCCGATCAAGATCCGGTGGCATCAGGTCCGCCCCGAAATCCGGCGGGCACCCGTCAATCGACCACGGCTGCGCATCCTTTTCATAGGGTCCAAGGATCAACCCGTCCCGTTCTTGCCGCACGTACCAGCTTTCTTCCGGATCGCGGATCATCGGCAATTCCGCCAGACCCTGACTGATCCGATCCGCAACCGCGGGTACGGTGTCTGTTACGAGATATTGGTGCAGAACCGGCACAGACGGGATGTTCACACCCATCATTTGCCCAACTTCCCACCCCCATGTACCCGCGGCGTTCACGATGTGCCGCGCCCGGATCGTCGCCTTTTCTGTCTCCACGATCCAGAAGCCACCTTCGCGCCGGATCGCCTTCACCGGATTGTATCGCAGGACAGTCGCGCCGTTCGTCCGCGCCACCTTGGCCATCGCGTTGGTCGCAAGCGATGGATCAACATGGCCGTCATCCGGCTCGTAGATCCCGCCCAATATCCCTTCGGTACGGGCGAGGGGATGCAACCGCGCCACGTCATCCGGCGTCAGCATCTGCAACTCATACCCGGTGAACCGGCTTAGCCCCGCAACATGGGCGAATTCGTCCATCCGATCCGGATTCGACGTAATCCGCATCGCGCCAGATCGGTGAAACCCGCAGGTATCGCCTGTCTCCTCCGGCAAGATATCGCGATACAAACGCACCGACGTCGCCCGCAGCTCCTGGATCGTAGGGTTATGGGCAAAATGCGTACACAGCCCCGCAGCATGCCACGTTGATCCATGGGTCAGATCGTTCTTCTCGGTCAGAACCACGTCCGACCATCCCGCCTTGGCAAGATGGTACATCAGCGACACCCCCATGGCACCGCCACCAATAATCAGTACCTGCGCCTCGGTCGTGCTCATCCCCGCATCCTCTCACCTTTAGGATCGAACGGCGGCCGCAGCAAAACATCTGCTGCATAGCATCGCCCAGCGATCTCGATTTCGAATTTCCGTTCCGCCGTCGCCGCCAACGCTTCGCCGGGTGCGATCTCGACCACCCCCAAGGCAAGCGTCTTTCCCGTCCGCACACCGCGCGCCCCGCTTGTGGTCAGCCCCACAACACGGCCATTCTCGCGGATCGGCTCGTCATGCAGAACAAGCGGATGGCCCGGCAGGTCAAACAGAACCAATCGCCGCGACAGCCCTGCCGCGCGCTGAGCTTCGAGTGCCGCTTTCCCAAGGAACTCCTTGGACCAGTCCACCGCAAACCCAAGCCCGGCCTCCAGCGGTGAAATCTCGGGGCCAAGGTCATGCCCCCAATGGCGAAACCCTTTTTCAATCCGGCACCCATCCAGGGCAAAGTGCCCCATCGGACGCGCGCCTTGTGCGATCAAGGCGTCAAAAACCTCCCCGGCCTCACTCACAGGGATCCACAGTTCCCATCCCAGCTCACCAACGAAACTAAGCCGTGTCGCAAGGGCGTTTTTGCCTGAAATAGAGACTGATCTTGCCGCAGAAAACGGAAACGCCCACAAGTCATCCGGCGATACCGCCGACAGGACGTCTCGCGCCTTGGCCCCCATCACACCGATCACGACCTCATCCTCGGTGACATCGGAAATGCGCACATCCCAGCCACCCGCGTGACGCCGCAACCAAGCCATGTCTTTCCACCGCGTTGCCGCCCCGGAGGTGATCCGAAACACAGCCTCTCCGCGCCGCAGGATCGTGACATCCGCTTCGATTCCACCGCGTGCATTGATCATCAGCGTGTACACGGCCCGCCCCACCGGCACGTCCATGTTGGCAGTTGTCAGGTGCTGCAAAAACGCCAGCGCGCCCGGCCCTTCCACATCGAATTTGCCAAAGGGTGAAAGGTCCAGAAGAACCGCCCCCGTCGCCATTTCCGCCGCCTCCCGACAGGCCACCGGATACCAGGCCTGCGCCCCGACCGAATAGGGCAGATTGCGTTCGCTATTGTCACGGGCATACCACAACCCGCGCTCCCATCCGGCGGTGACACCAAACACGGCCCCCTGCGCCGCCCAGCGCGCGTGCAGCGCAGACGTCCGCAATCCCCGCCCGGCCTTGGCCTGCTTGAACGGCCAGTGCAGCGCAAAGGCATCGCTCACCGCCTCCTGCATGCGGGTTTCGATGTGCTCCTGCCCGGCCGCACGCGGGTCGACCCGCGCTATATCCACTTCCCAAAGATCCATCGGCGGCTCTCCCGCCAGCATCCAGTCCGCCAGCACGCGCCCGACACCAGCCGAAGACATCACCCCAACCGAATTCATACCCGCAGCAACATAGAGGTTGTCGATTTCCGGTGTCTGCCCGATCAGGGGTTTGGTATCCGCCGTGAAACTTTCGGGACCATTCATGAAATGCTGGATGCCCGCCTTCTCCAGCCCCGGCACAAGCGCCAGCGCCGCCTCCATGAAAGGCGTGAACTGGTCCCAGTCTTCCGGTAATTCGAGAAACGGACGGTTTCCTTCCGGCCCAAAGGCATTCCAGCATTTGGCATTCGGCTCGAACCCGCCAAACACCAGCTTTCCGGCATCTCCCTTGATATAAATACCCCGATCCAGATCACGCAGCACGGGGTAGGGATTGGGCAATCCCGCCATTGGCTCGGTCACCACGTACATGTGCTCAACCGCCTGCAGGGGCAAAGCCACGCCCGCCCTGTCCGCCAACCGCTTGGACCATGCCCCGGCACACAGCGCCACCTGATCCGCCAGCATCTCCGCGCCATCGGCCAGCCGCAAACCCTTGATGCATCCGCCTTCCACCAGCAGCTTTGCCACCTCGACACCCTCGCGGATATCTGCCCCCTTCAACCGCGCGCCCTTGGCATAGGCCATACACAGGTCGACCGGATTCACATTGGCGTCTTCATCGACCTTCAGCGCCCCAATAATCCCATCCAGCGCAAGTCCGGGCACCTCCACACCATCGGGCCCAACGACGGACGGTGTCAGGCCGAAGTGCCGCCCAAGGGCCGCGATCCGGTGCAACTCGTCCATGCGCGCCTCTTCACGCGCCAGCCAGTAACCACCCGTCTTCCGGTATCCGGTAGACAACCCCACTTCGTCTTCAAGTTTTGGGAACAGCTCGCCCGCGTACATCGCCAGACGGGTCATGTTGGGCGTTGCCCGCAATGGCCCGACAATGCCCGCCGCATGCCAGCTTGTGCCGCTGGTCAACTGGTTGCGCTCCAGCACGGTCACCCGCACCCGACCGGCAAGATGATAGGCAAGCCCAAGGCCAATCGCCCCGCCCCCGATAATGATGACATGCGTCATGCGCCGGTCGCCTCCCTGCCTTGCACCGCGTGACACCACGATTGACTTCGCACAGGGGCCGGATCAAGAATTTGCGCCTAGAATTAGAAAGACTAATGAAAGTCAGAACCAGATGAAGAAAACACAGGCGGAATCAGACATTAACCTGCTGCGCGCCCTCGAAGTTTTCATGGCCGTGGCCGATACACGCCATGTCACCTCGGCGGCAACGGCCCTTGGCATGACCCAATCCGCCGTGTCCCAGCAGATCAAAAAACTGGAATGGGCGCTACACGCCACTCTGTTTGATCGCGCCCACCGCCCGCTTGAACTCACCCACTCCGGTGAAATTCTGCACCGCCGCGCTTTCCGCATCCTGAACGAAGTCGAAGATCTGCGCTCCGACCTGCGCTACGTGCAGTCCACATCCCTGCCCATCCTGCGCGTCTCCATGCTGGCCTCCATCGCCACCACCCTGACCACCGGCATCCTCGACATGGTCCGCTCCGAACTCGCCATCCCGGAACTGAGCCTTGCGGCGGGCCTGGCAACGGATCACCAACTTGCCCTCAACACCCGCAGCACCGACATCGCCATCACGTCGGACCCCCAGTTCGACCTCTCCGACTACACCACGATCCCAATTCTCGAAGAGCCCTTTTATCTCGTTCTTCCAGAAGGTTACAAAGGCGAAACCAGCGACATTACTGAAATCGCCCGCCACCTTTCGTTTGTTCGCTTCAGTTCGGATGCCCCGGTAGGCCGGCGCACGGACCAGCACCTACAACGCTGCCGGGTCGACTTGCCCCGCTCGATGGACGCCGACCGCGCCTCGATGGTTGTCGCGGGTGTCATCACTGGCAAGTGCTTTGCCATCCTCACACCTAGCCTGCTGATCGACGCCATCGCCGAAGGCATGGCCCTGCGGGTAGAACCGCTCCCGTTCACCGGTTTCAAACGCTCTGTCCTCGCCATCCACCGCACCGGCGAACTCGCCGACATACCGCAACAGATTGCAGCCAGAAGCTGCCACCTCCTGCGCCAGAGTTTCGAAAAACTTCTGCCACAGGTCGCGGGCGACGTCATTTACCACCACTAATTCACATTATTAATGGTCCTAATACTGCGTGGTTTTGCTGTGCGGATCACGATTTCCTTGCCATGTCTGAAACACCAGACCACGCGCAGGGAGGTCCGACATGGCCCGTACATCGCCAAAACGCAGCGGCAGACGCGAACGCATGGCCGCCCGTGCGGCCAAATCCTCTCTTGCCGCACCCTACACCCTTAATCGCATCGGTCAGGTCAGCCTGATTGATGACGAGGCGATCGACATCATCGAACGCAACGCTGACCGTATCCTCGATGAAATCGGTATGGAGTTCCGCGGCGATCCCGACACGCTCGCCCTATTTGCCAAACACGGTGCCCGGGTTTGCGGCGAGCGTGTTCGCTTTGATCCCGGCTGGTGCCGCGACAAGATCAAGACGGCCCCGCCAATCTTCACCCAGCACGCCCGCAATCCCGAACGGTCCATCCAGATCGGTGGCAAGGCTCAGGTCTACGCGCCCAGCTTCGGCCCTCCGTTCGTTCACGACATGGAAAACGGCCGCCGCTACGCCACGCTCCAGGACTTCAAGAACATCACCAAGCTGCATCACAGCCTCGGCGCGGTAAACCATTCCGGCGGCGTCGTGGTTGAACCGGTCGATGTGCCCGTCCCCCTGCGGCACCTGCACATGGCCCACACCCACCTCACGCTCAACGACAAGCCGTTCATGGGGGCCGTCACCGCCCCCGAACGCGCCCGCGACACCATTGAGATGTGCCGCATTGCCATTGGGCATGACTTTGTCGACAACAACTGCGTCCTCTACTCGGTGGTGAACACCAACGCCCCGCTGGTGATGGACGAAACCATGCTCTGGGCCCTCAAGGAATACGCCCGGGCCGGGCAATGCACCGTGGTCTCCCCCTTCGTGCTGGGCGGGGCGATGTCGCCGGTTTCGGTGGCGGCCACGCTGGCGCAGGTTCTGGCCGAAGTCATGGCCTCGGTGGCCCTGATCCAATTGATCCGCCCTGGCGCTCCTGCCGCCTTCGGCACCTTCTTTTCCCCGATCAGCCTCAAGACCGGTGCCCCCACCTTCGGCACTCCGGAAGGCACCCAGTTCCAGATGTGCGCCAAAACACTGGCCGACCGCTTAGGGCTGCCGTTCCACTCGGTCGGCGGCCTCACCGCTGCCAAGGTTCCGGATGCGCAGGCGGGCTATGAATCACAGGCCCAGCTGATGGGCGCGACGCTGGCCGGCGTGAACTTCATCATCCATGCCACCGGTTGCCTCGAAGGGCTGTTGACCACAGGCTACGAAAAAATCGTCATGGACGCCGACCGCTGCGCCGCCATGCAGCGTTTCACCCAGGGCGTGGATGTCTCCGAGGCCGCACAAGCAATGGATGCCTTTTTCGAAGTAGAACCCGGCGGCCACTTCCTTGGGGCCCAACACACGCAAGACAACTTCGAAACCGCCTTCTGGATGGGCGACATGTCCGACAACGGCACCTACGAACAGTGGCACGCCGAAGGGGCACTCTGGACCCATGATCGCGCCACCGCCCGCGTGAAAGACCTGCTCGACAGCTATGAACCACCGGCACTCGACGCCGGTATCCGCGACGCACTTGATGAATTCGTGACCCGCCGCAGCCGGGAAATCGAGGGAGAACAGACATGACCCTGCACACTGACTGGACACTGAGCGAAACAGCTGATCGGCGCGATAACTACTACGCCGCCAGCCAGCGCAAGTTCATCCCCTTCAAGGACCCGATGGTCTTCAAAAAAGGTTCGATGCAATACCTTTGGGACGTTGAAGGCCGCAAGTATACCGATCTGCTGGGCATGAATGTCTGCATCTCGGTCGGCCACTCGCACCCCAAGGTTGTGGCCGCCGCGATGGAACAGGCACAGGAACTCACCCATTGCACCACCATGTTCTATCACCCCGTCCCGGCCCACTTCGCCGAGGAACTGGCCGCCACCATGCCAAACCCGAACGGCGATATCGAATGGGTGGTGCACTTCACCAATTCCGGCTCCGAGGCTATCGACCTCGCGATGACCATGGCCCGAAGCTACACCGGAAATCTTGACCTGCTGGCCCTGCGATCTGCCTATCACGGCCCCACTGCCGCCGCACAGTCGATCACCGGCATCTCCGGCTGGCGTCACCCCGGCATGCCCGGCAACGTCGCCTTTGTCGCAGAGCCCAACCAATACCGCGGCATCTTTGGCCCCGGCACCGCCCCCTACCTCGACGAGGTCGAACGTACCATCCAGACTGCCACCACAGGTCGGATTGCCGGCATGTTCATCGAAAGCGTACAAGGGTACGGCGGCATTATCGAAATGCCCAAGGGCTACATGAGCGGTGCCGCGGAACGGGTTCACGCCGCAGGCGGCCTGCTGATTGCCGATGAGGTGCAGGCCGGGTTCGGCCGGACCGGAGATCACATGTGGGGGTTTGAACGCGACGGCGTCATCCCCGACATCGTCGTGATGGCCAAGGGTATCGGCAACGGCTTCCCCCTGGGCGCGGTCGTGGCCCGCAAACACATCGCAGCCCCTATGGCCGAAAAGTTCATGTTCCACACCTATGGCGCCAACCCCACGTCCTGCGCCGCCGGCCGCGCGGTCTTGCAGGTCATCAAGGAAGACAAGGTTCAGGAAAACGCCCGGGCCGTCGGCGCGGCCCTGCTGAAACGACTGCACGCGCTCAAGGACAAGTATTCCGCCATTGGCGACGTGCGCGGTCGCGGTCTCATGCTGGCGATCGAGATGGTCAAGGATCGCACCACCAAGGAACCCGATCCGCAGACCACCGCCGCGGTTTTCGAAGCCTGCCGCGAAAGCGGGTTGATCCTGTCCAAATCCGGCGCGTTCCAGTCCTGCCTGCGCATGGTGCCGCCAATGTGCCTGTCACTGGAAGACGTGGATCAGGTCCACGACGGCCTCGATCGCGCCTTCGCCAGCCTCTGATTGATAAATCTCAGGCGCCCAGCGCTTGGGAACACAGGTATTCGTAATGCGGTTGATGATGCGCCAGATACTGGCGCATCGCCGGATGATCGCCGCTCATCGCCTCGAACTTCGCCTTCTGGGTTGCAACCTCCTCGGCCGTGATCGGGCGAATCCCATTCGATCTGGTCACATCCGAATGCCACCCTTCGACCTGCTTCCAGTCCTCTGGTTGCGCACCCTGCCAGTCAAAGGCGTGATCCGCAGGCGCCAGACCGAGCTCGGCCCAAAGCGCGCTCAACACGCCCCTGGCATCGCCACGAATATCCTCGGCCCGGATCACGACCGCTTTCTCGCCAGCCGCCACAAGGGCCTTATGATGCTCTGCCTGCGCCTCAAGCCCGATTTCGTCCAGAGTCACCTCCGGATCCAGCTTGAAGTAAGACGGGATCGACGCAACCGGATCACGCACAAGGAAACAGTTCACCAACCGCCCCTGCCAGACCTCGTCTTTCAGGATATGCGGCATGACATAGAAACTCATGTCCTTGATGAACACGGGCTGCGCTTCGGCCTCCGTCAGAAGCATATCGCGCACCGCCTCATAGCTCACGGGATGCCCGTCCTGAGGTTCGAAATGCGGCATCACCCGAACCTGCCTCTCAATGTAATAGTCATACATGAACGGCTCGTGGAAACAGCGCAGATCCCCCCGCTCCCGCATGATCCGCTCGGTCGCCGTCGACATGGATCGGGGATGAGACCAAAGCGCGATAATCGGGTGCATGAATGTCTCCTCAAGGCAAATCCTGTCTTCAAACCTGCAAGGACCGCGCCTCGCATGTCACGCCTGTTTGCGACTTTTCCGGAGAAAAAAGTAAGGCCCAGTCGCTGTGGACTGGGCCTTGGAATTCTATGGCGCTCTGGGGAGGATTCGAACCCCCGACCCCTTGATTCGTAGTCAAGTACTCTATCCAGCTGAGCTACCAGAGCGCGGTGAAGGGGGATTTAGAGTGTATGCTGGAGAGTCGCAAGAGCAAAAAGTAAGTTTTTTCAACTTTCTGCCACATCACCCTTCGGAAGCCTTATTTTAAAGGCCGTACCGCCTTCGTCACTCGACAAAAGATCCAGCGTCCCTCCATGCCCGCCAATCAGCTCGGCCGAAATCGCAAGCCCCAATCCTGAACCACCTTTGCGCACCCCGCCCTGGAACGGTGTGAACAGGTGCTCACGCGCCTTGGGCGGCAATCCGGGGCCGGTATCACGCACAGTTACGATCCACGCATCCGACTCCTCGACAGCGGCAACCGCGATTTCGCCCGGCACGCCGGTGGCAACAATCGCCTGCCGCGCGTTGCGCACGAGGTTCGACAGAACTCGGTACAACTGCTCGGGATCGGCCCGCATCACCATGCCCGCAGGAATGTCTTCCGCAAAGCTCAGGTCGAACTCGCCAATCGCCAGACGCTCGCTCTCGATCACGTCAGACACAAGCTGCCCAAGGTCCACCTGGCACAGGCGCGGGGGCGGTTCTTCCGCCTTGCCAAAGGCCAGCGTGCTTTCACACAGGTTCACCGCCCGCGTGATCGAATTCACCAGCTTCGGCGCCATCCGCTTCACCGTCGGGTCTTCGCTCATCTCGATCCGATCCGTGAACAACTGCGCCGACGTCAGGATATTGCGCAGATCGTGGCTCACCTTGGCCACCGCGCCACCCAGCTGCGCCAGGCGCTCTTTCTGCTTGAGCGACGCCGTCAGTTCGATCTGCAACATCTCCAGCGCTTCTTCCGCTTCGCGAATCTCCACGATCCCGGCCGAGGGGTGAATGATCCCGCGCGCATCTTCGGGGGCCTTGGCATAGGCCTGCATATAGCGCACCACGCCCTTGATCGGCTTCACGAGAATCCCGCGCACCGCAAAGAACAACAGCGCCGCCGTCACCGCCGAGATCACCAGCGAAAGCCAGAGAACATTCAGACCGTATTCGATCATCGCCGACCGCAGCCCCGATGTCTCCATCGTCACCTCGATCAGCAAACCGGCTTCGCGCACCGGCGAACCGATCACCCGGATAACCTTCTGATCGGTCTCGAACAGCCGCATCATGGCATCGCCGATCAACTCGGGCGCACCGGCATCGCGCATGTCAAACGTGGCATCAATCGGCTGTGGCATCGGCGAGGTCAGGATCAACTGCCGCATCTCGTCCCGCCGCAGCACCACGTTGAAAACGCCCGCATTGCGCAGCAGTTCTTCTTCCAGAGACGCATCGATCATGTCGTCCGCCAAAAGCGCTAAGGACGCGATCTGCGCCCGCTCCAGCCGTGACAGCAAATAGTCTTCCCGGAACCGCGCCACCGACGGCACGAAGATCAGGACTTCGGCCACCATCACGAAGATGATGGTCAGAAACAGGAATCGACCCGATAACGTGTTGAGCATCCGCGCTCCGTACATGAACTTATGGCAACCAGCGTTGCACGAAACGAACCACCCGTTTCACCCTAGGACTATCAAAAAGTCTGGGCGAGAAATAGGCCCCGGCCGCACGCTTGTTGATCTCGCCAACGGTGGGATAAGGAGACACCATACTGGCCACTTGTCCCATTTTCATACGATTGGCGATGACAAGTGCCCAAAGGTTTATGTGCTCCCCGGCCTGATGGCCTGCGATGGAAACCCCAACGGGCCGTCCTTTGACCACCATAGCCTTGATCAATCCCTTTGCCTTGCGCTCGGCGATCAGACGATCGTTGTGGTGCAGATCAAATCTAACAACCTCCAACGCGTCCCCATGCGCCGCCCGCGCCTCGGCCTCGGTCATGCCAACCTGCGCCAGCTCCGGGTCGGTATAGGTCGCGTGCGGAATGTGGTCCTTGCGTTCCTTCGCGGGCAACCCGAACAGGGCCGAGCGAATGATCACGCCCGCGTGGTATCCGGCCACATGGGTAAACTGCTTGCCACCGGTCACATCGCCGATCGCATAGACCCGACGGTTCGAAGTTTTCAGGCTCTGATCCACCTTGATTCCCGCCCGCGTGGTCTCGATCCCCGCCACCTCAAGGTTCAACCGGTCAATGTTCGGCTTGCGCCCGACCGCCATCAGAAGATGCGAACCTTCGAACACGCGGCCATCCTTGGCCTCAACTCGAATGGCACCGGCCTCACCGCTGATCTGCGCCGCCAAAGCGCCTTCCTCGATCACCAGCCCCTCTTCGCGCAACTGGTCCAGAACAAAGGCCGCCATTTCCGGATCATCCCGGCCCAGCGCTTTCTCGCCCTCGATCACCGTCACCTTGCAGCCAAGCCGAAGATGCGCCTGCGCCATTTCCATCCCGATCGGGCCACCGCCGACAATCAGCAGATGCTCCGGCTTTTCACGCAGCTCGAACAGGGTCTCGTTTGTCTCGTAAGGCACGCTGTCCAACCCGGGAATCGGTGGCACAAACGGACTCGACCCCGTGGCGATCACGATCCGGCGCGCCTCGATCACATGCTCCCCGGCCTGCACCTCGTTTGCGCCAAGGAACTGGCCGTACTCCGAGATCACCCGAACCCCCAGCCCTTCGAACCGCTCGACCGAGTCATTAGGCTCGATCTGGGCAATCACATCCGCCACGTGGTCCTTGACCGCCGCGTAATCGACCTGCGGCACCTGATCCGCCACGCCAAACACCGCGGCATGGGCCTGCGTATGCGCCACCTTGGCGCTGGCCAACAGGGCCTTGGACGGAACGCAGCCAAAGTTCAGACAGTCGCCGCCCATCCTGTGCCCTTCCAACAGGACAACATCCGCCCCCATCTGCACGGCACCCGCCGCAACCGACAACCCACCAGACCCGGCGCCGATCACCAGGAGATCCGTCTTGATCCGTTCCATGTTCAGATGTCCTTACCGCCGCGCAGGGCCTTGATCACAATAGGAAGCGCCGCCAAGGCACACAGGCCAAGGATCGGCCCGAGGATATGAGGCTCGAAAATCACGCCGAGGTTCGGCACTTCGCCTTGGGCAAACACTTCGCCCAGTCCCGCCCCAACCGAGGTAAACACCACGCCGCCCGGAATGATCCCTATAAAGGTCGAAATCACGAACCGGCGGATCGGCACGCCCACGATGGCGGGCAACAGGTTGGCCACGAAGAACGGCACCACCGGAACCAGCCGCATCAGGAACAGCATCGACCACTGGTTCTCGTCCAGGGCATCTTTCATGCGTTTCACCCGCCCTTCCGACGCATCCATCTTCTCCGAAAGCCGCTCGCCGAATCCATGGCGCGCCGCCAAGAAGATCAGCGTCGCCCCGATGGTCGCCGCCACGACATTGAAGGTTGATCCCAACACCGTGCCAAACATGAACCCGCCCGTCAGCGATGCCACCGCCGCGCCGGGCAATGAAAAGGCCACGATCACGATATAGATGCCCATGAACGCAAGGGCCGCCGGCACATAGTTTGCATCCCGAAACGCCAAAAGCACCTCGCGATTGTCGCGCAGCGCCTCAAAGCTGAGGTAGTCGCCAAGGGTCACCGCACCGATACCCGCCACCGTCAGAATCACCGCGATTGGCAAAAGGCGGCCCAACCCGCGTTTCCGGCCTGTTTCTGTCATGTCACTCATTGGCTTCCCATGTGCTTGCTTGCTCTAAACATGCGGTACGGCGACAAAAAACAACAGGGACCTCACAGTCGCTTGATCTCCGAGGCGAATCTCGTGATAAGCGCGACCAGAAACCGGGGGTTTTGAAACATTGCGCTGCCTGCAGTGCAGATTTTGTTGCAAAACGCCAATCCGGTGTTTGACTTATTATTCCCGCCCGCCTATAGACCGGGCTTCGAATAGCACCTGGGCCCGCGATTCCGTCGCGAGGCGCCCTGACAGATACGGAGACGGAGCGATGAAACGCACCTACCAACCCTCGAACCTGGTTCGCAAACGCCGCCACGGCTTCCGTGCGCGCATGGCTACCAAAGCTGGCCGCAAGATCCTGAACGCACGCCGCCTGCGCGGCCGCAAGTCGCTGAGCGCATAAGCGCTTCGACCGTTCTGACGGACATGACACCGCCGGAGGCCCCCGAGGATGGCAATGCCGCCCAAGGGGACATGCCCCCGGCGGTGTCCGTTTGTCTTGAGGTTCTGAAAAACCGCAGCGATTTCCTCGCCGCCGCCCGCGCCCGCAAACAGGGCACCAAGGCGATGATGGTGCAGGGTCGCAAACGTCGCGCCGATGAAGACGTTCCAGCCGATGCCATCCGCGTCGGCTTTACCTGTTCCAAGAAGGTCGGCAACGCCGTCGCCCGCAACCGCGCCAAACGCCGGATGCGCGAAGTCGCCCGCCTCGTTCTGCCGGCCCATGGCAAACCCGGCTGGGACTACGTGCTGATCGGCCGCGCCAACGAAACCGCCGCCCGCAACTTCGATGTCCTGCAAAGCGATCTGCGCTACGCCCTTCGCAAGCTGCACGCCGACAGGCGCTGACGCACATCTGCGTGAACACCCCGCACTCTCCTTGATGCTCGCCACGATTGGCCTAGGCTCGATCAGGTCGATGGACAGGAGACAAGGGGACCCCAATGACAAAACTCACAGGCCAATGCCTCTGCGGCGCAATCTCTTTCGAAGCCGATGGCGAGGTGCCCGTCATGGCAAATTGCCACTGCACCGATTGCCGCAAGGCCACCGGAAGCGCCTATGCCGCGCTGATGTTCATGAAGGAAAGTGACGTCAAGATCACCGGCACAACCAAGACCTTTCAGCACAATTCCGACGCCGGCTCGTTGATGACCAAGCATTTCTGCGAAAACTGCGGATCTCCGATGTTCACCCAGAACTCGAACCGTCCGGGCATGATCGGCTTGCGCGCGGGCACGATCAACGAACAACAGGAATTCACGCCCAAGGCCAATGTCTACACATCAAGCGTAATGGCCGCGACGATCCTGGATGAAAACCTGCCGGCCTTCGCGAAAATGCCCGGATAACCTTCATCCGAAAATGGTGGTGGCTTCCTCTCGCTACGAAGCGAGGGCAGGCACCGCCGCAAAATTCTCTGCGCCGCCGCCAGTCACAAAAATGCGCGTGGGGTGCGTCAAAACCCGCCACCCCACTTCCCTATGCCCCCTGCCGCGCCTATCTTCGCGCCATGTCACCGCTTGCCCATATCGTCGCCCTGCCGATCCGCGCCTATCGCCTGATCTTTTCGCCCTGGGTCGGCTTCAACTGCCGCTATCAACCCACCTGCTCGGCCTACGCGCTCGAGGCATTGGAAAAGCATGGGCCCATTCGCGGCACCCTCCTGACCATCCGCCGCCTTGGCCGCTGCCATCCGCTCGGCGGCGACGGCTATGATCCGGTGCCGGAACCGAAAAAGAAGCCCTAAAGCTTCTCGAAGAAAATCGTGACCTCGCCAAGACGCACCCCGGCTTTCGACATATAGGCACGGTTCAACAACCGCCCGTCTTCCATCAGCCACATCCAGTCATCAAACGTCACGCGGATCGTGCTCTCGCCATCGGCGCGCGGCAGATCGATGGTATAGCGCCAGTTGAAGGCATCGCCACGCTCTTCGCCCCGCGCCACGCCCTGAACGCCATCCGCCGTGCCTTCCCAACTGTCGTCACCGGTCTTGCGCAGTGTCCAGACACGGCGCTCGGTGCCCCCGTCGTCATACTTGAACCGCTCGTCCAGTGTCAGGGTCTTGCCATCCCATGTCCCGTCAATCGTGACCTTAAAGCGCCGCTGCACGTTCCCCAAGATATCCTGGAACTGCCCATAGGCCACGGTTGGCCCGTCAAAATAGCGTTCGAGATCCAGCTTGCGAGCGCTCAGGTTCGGATCATCAAGCGACGGCTTGCCACAACCAACCAAAGTGGCAAGGGCAAGGCTAAAGACAATGAAAAGACGCATGGCAGGCTCCTGTATTCCCTTCGGATACGCCCCGACCCCACCATCGGATGACTCTTGCCTGCCTCAGGGCGGGAATCCTTGCCCACAAGGCCCGTTTCCCCTAAAGGGCAGCCCATGCTTGATGATCTCGACGATATCCACCCGCTGTTCCACGGCGCCCCCTCTTCGGCCAGTTTCAAGAAACTGCGCAAACGCATCGTGCGCCAGACGCGCGAGGCGATCGAGCAGTATGGCATGATCGATCGCGGCGCACGCTGGCTGGTCTGCCTCTCCGGCGGCAAGGACAGCTACACGCTGCTGGCCGTTCTGCACGAGCTCAAGTGGCGCGGGCTTTTGCCGGTCGACCTTCTGGCCTGCAACCTTGATCAGGGCCAACCCAATTTCCCGGCTACCGTCCTGCCCGAGTTCCTTGAGAAAATGGGCGTCGAGCATCGCATCGAGTACCAAGACACCTATTCCGTCGTGAAGGAAAAAGTCCCCGCAGGGCGCACCTATTGCGCCCTCTGCTCGCGCCTGCGTCGTGGCAACCTCTACCGCATCGCCCGCGAAGAGGGCTGCTCGGCGGTTGTTCTGGGCCACCACCGCGATGACATTCTCGAAACCTTCTTCATGAACCTCTTCCACGGCGGCCGCCTTGCGACCATGCCTCCCAAGCTGGTCAACGAAGAAGGCGATCTCTTTGTCTACCGCCCCCTGGCCCATGTTGCCGAAGAAGATTGCGAGAAATTCGCCAAATCCATGAACTACCCGATCATCCCCTGCGATCTCTGTGGCTCGCAGGACGGGCTTCAGCGCCAGCAGGTCAAGCAGATCCTCGACCAATGGGAAAAGAACAGCCCCGGTCGGCGGCAGGTCATGTTCCGTGCCCTGACCAACATCCGCCCCTCGCATATGCTTGATCCCAAACTGTTCGATTTCGCCGGCCTGATGCGCGGAACGGAACAATTTGAGGAAATTGGCAACGATATTCCCAAGCTGCGTTAACCGCACGGGAAATCCTGCCCCCTAACCTGCCCCTGATCCAAACAAGGGGCAGACCATGCTGGGGCACTACGGCATCCGGGCCGCATCGCGGTATTTTCAGATTCTCTCGCCGATCCTGATCCTGTCCGCCTATCTTCTTTTGGGCGAGGTCTGGGTCTTTGCCATTCTGGCTCTGCTGCCCGCTGCGGCCTATGTCTCGACACTGCCGTCACCTCCTCCACCCGCGCGGGACAAGGGGCGCGATGGGCTTACCGGTCTTCTGAACTCCGAAGGGTTCCAGATCGCGACCGAAATGACCCTGACGCAGGCAAACAGGGACGATCAATCCACCGCCTGCTTCCACATCGAACTCGATGATTTCATCGACCTGCGGGCGCGCCACGGACAGGCAAGTGCCGATACGGTTCTGCGCCAGTCCGCCCTGCGCATCAGCCAGGCCATGCGCGATATCGATCACGTCGCCCGCATTGGTGAGGCGCGCTTTGCCGCGACACTGGCCGCGGGGCCCTCGCTGGATCGTGACGCCTGCCTGCGTCTCTCGGCACGCCTGCAAACCGCCCTCGAAGAGCCCGTGACCCTTCCCAATGCAACGCTGCTGCCGACCTGCTCCATCGGCTTTGCGCTCGCCACACCGCAACAAGAGACCAACGCCTTCCTGGATTGCGCCGCACAGGCACTGGAAGAAGCGCGGCGCAAGGGCACGTCCTGCATCCGCGCCCATTCTCCCGAACTCGGACGGCGGGCGCTTCGACATCGCCAGATCGAGGCCGACGCGGCCTTTGCCCTTGAACGCAACGAGATCAAGGCATGGTTTCAACCGCAGCTTTCCACTGACACAGGCCGCGTGTCCGGGTTCGAGGCCCTCGCGCGCTGGGATCACCCGAAATTCGGCGTGATTCCCCCCATCGAATTCCTGCCCCTCCTGCACCGCTATGGCCTGTCGGAAACCCTGACCGACAGGATGCTCGCCCACGCCTTCAAGGCCCTGCGCAAATGGGACAGGCTGGGGCTTGATATCCCGCAGGTTGGCGTCAACTTCGCCGACGAGGAACTGCACAATCCCAATCTGCCCGACAAGGTCGCCTGGGCGCTGGACCGTTTCGGCATCCTGTCCGAACGCCTGACCATCGAAATCCTCGAAAGCGTCGCTACCGGCCCCAAGGAAACCGTGGTGATCCGCAACATCACCCGGCTCGCAGATCTCGGATGCGGCATTGACCTTGATGATTTCGGCACCGGCCAGACCTCGATCGGTGCCCTGCGCCAGTTGCCGGTGTCCCGCCTCAAGATCGCGCGCATGTTTGTGTCTCAGGTCGATCGCGACGGGGATCAGCAGCGGATGATCACCGCCATCCTCACCATGTGCGAACGGCTCGGTATCGAAACCCTTGCCGAAGGCGTGGAAACCGCTGGTGAACACACCATGCTCGCCCAACTGGGCTGTGCCCACGTTCAGGGCTTTGGCATCGCCCATCCCATGCCCTTTGCAGAAACAATTGCGTGGACACGCGCACACCGCGCCCGCCTCGCTGCGCCCCCGCAAATTGGGCGCAAGACCGGCTAAGGGCCGCCAGATCCCCGTTTGGCGGGGTCAAAGCCGCTCATATCCCAATAACCGCTTGACCTTTGGGTCTCACCTCTGTTGAACCACCACAAAGTTTCAAGAGACAGGTGGCTTCCGGCAATGGACGATCAGAACAAGAACCTCATTCTCGCGACCGCACTCAGCTTCGTCGTGATTTTGGTCTGGTTTATCATGTTTCCCCCGCCCGATCCGGTGGAAGATCCCAACGCACCCGCGATCACCGCTGAGGCAACCCAGCCCGCGGCGGCAACCCCGAACGCCGCAGCTGATGCCGGCGCGGCCACAAACACGGCCGACGTCGTGGAAACCAAGGATGCCCCGCGCGTCGACATCGCCACGGATCGCCTGAGCGGTTCGATCTCGCTTCTGGGCGGCCGTCTCGACGACCTGCACCTGAACGACTACCGCGAAACCCTCGACGAAAATTCGCCGACGGTGACCTTCCTTGCCAAACGCGGCGAGCCGAACGCCTTCTACGCCCTCTATGGCTGGGCCCCCGGCGCAGGCCTCTCGCTCGACCAGGTTCCCGGTGCCAACACCGAATGGTCCCTCGAAAGCGGCTCGACCCTGTCGACCACCTCGCCGATCACCCTCAAGTGGGACAACGGCAACGGCCTGACCTTCCGCCGCACCTTCAGCATCGACGAGAACTACATGTTCTCGGTCAATCAAAGCGTTCAGAACAGCGGTTCGGAAACCGTCTCGCTGGCGCCCTACGGCACCCTGACCCGCCATGGCGAGCCGCAGGACCTCAAGAACTTCTTCATCCTGCACGAAGGCGCAATGCGCCAACTCTCGGAAGAGCGAGAAGACATCGACTATTCCGACATGCAGGACTTTGGCGTTGATCCGGTCTGGGGACCGGGCGCTGACGTCGAACAGGTCTCCGGCAACGGCTGGACCGGCTTTACCGATCACTACTGGATGGCGATGCTGATCCCCAACAGCGATCAGCCCTTCACCTCGGTTCTGCGCTACTCGCCGCAGGTCGACACCTACGAGGCCATCGCCCGCTTCCCCACCATGACCCTTGCCGCAGGCGAAACCAAGAACATGGAATCGCGCCTGTTTGCCGGTGCCAAGGAATGGGAAGCCATCCGCAACTACCAGAACGAATCCGGCATCTACCGCTTCCTCGACACCATCGACTGGGGATGGTTCTTCTTCCTGACCAAACCGATCTTCGCGGTTCTGCACTGGCTGAACGCCCTGATCGGCAACATGGGCTGGGCGATTATCGGCCTGACCGTCCTGATCAAGATCGTGGTCTTCCCGCTGGCATATAAATCCTATGCCTCGATGGCCAAGATGAAAGAACTCCAGCCGCAGATGGAAAAGCTGAAAGAGGCCGCTGGCGACGATCGCCAGAAGCTGCAGCAATCCATGATGGAGCTTTACAAGAAGGAAAAGGTGAACCCCGCCTCGGGCTGTCTGCCGATCCTGATCCAGATCCCGATCTTCTTCTCGCTCTACAAGGTGATCTTCGTAACCCTCGAACTGCGTCACGCCCCTTGGGTTGGCTGGATCACCGACATGTCGGCCCCCGATCCGTCGTCGATCATCAACCTCTTCGGCCTCCTGCCTTTCGCGGTTCCGGAACTGGGCTTCTTCGAAATCTTCAGCCTCGGCATCCTGCCGATCCTGTTGGGTATCTCGATGTGGCTGCAACAGAAGCTGAACCCGGCCCCCACCGACCCCACCCAGCAGATGATCTTTGCCTGGATGCCCTGGGTCTTCATGTTCATGCTGGGTAGCTTTGCAAGCGGCCTCGTGCTGTACTGGATCACCAACAACGTGATCACCTTTACGCAGCAATACCTCATCATGCGCAGCCACGGCTACAAACCCGACGTCTTCGGCAACATCAAGAGCAGCTTTGCCCGCAAGGCAAAGTCGGGCGACTGATGAGCATCCGCGTCGCTGCCCTCTGGCGTCACCCGATCAAATCCCACGGACGCGAGTCCGTGGACCGGGTGACTCTGACCGAAGGCGAGACCATGCCATGGGATCGCCGCTGGGCCGTGGCGCATGAGGTGTCCAAGGCGGACGGCTCCAAATGGGTGGCCTGCGTGAACTTCTCGCGCGGGGCCAAGGCTCCCGGCCTGATGGCCGTGACCGCCAAAAGCAACGAGGACGAAGGCACCGTCACCCTGACGCACCCGCGTCACGGCGAGATCACCTTCAACCCCGATACCCAACTGCGCGGCTTTCTGAACTGGGTGCGCCCGATCATGCCCGCCGACCGCGCGCAGTCGGCCCGCATCCTGCGTGTCGAGAATCGCGGCATGACCGACACCGATTTCCCGTCGATCAGCCTTCTCAACATCGCTTCGAACGAAGCCCTGTCCGAGCAGATGAAGATGCCTCTGTCCATGGACCGCTGGCGCGGCAACATCCTGTTGTCCGGCCTCGAGCCATGGGAAGAGAAAACCTGGATCGGGAAAACCCTGCGCATCGGCGGGGCCACCCTGGAAGTTCGCGAAGAGATCACCCGCTGCCTCGCAACCACCGCCAACCCGGAAACCGGCGCGCGCGATGCGGATACGCTGGATGCCCTGAACAAGCGTGGCCACCAGGAATTTGGCGTCTATGCCGTTGTCACCGGCACAGGTGACGTCGCCGTGGGCGACACCGTAGAGGTTTCGTGATGCAACTGCCCTTCCCCGTCGTCGAAGAACCCGAAGAATTCGCACGCGAGCAAGGTCGCAAGCTCTTTGCCGGCAGCAACAGCGATTTCCTCAAGGGTGTCGTTGCCATGAACGGTCTGCCCCCGGCAGACCGGATCGAAGTCTGCTTTGCGGGCCGCTCGAATGTTGGCAAGTCGTCTCTGATCAACGCCCTGACCGGCCGCACCCGCCTCGCCCGCGCCTCCAACACGCCGGGCCGCACGCAGGAAATCAACTTCTTTACCCTCGCCGAGAGCCACTATCTCGTCGACCTTCCCGGCTACGGCTATGCAAACGCCCCCCTGCCGGTGGTCGAAAAGTGGCAAAAGCTTCTCAAGCAGTACCTTTCGGGCCGCGTGAACCTGCGCCGCGCCTTTGTCCTGATCGACTCTCGCCATGGCGTTAAGGCCGTGGACGAAGAAATCATGTCCCTGCTGGACAGCTCTGCCGTCACCTTCCAGGTCGTCATGACCAAGACCGACAAGGTGAAAGAGAAAGACCGCGAGAAGATCCTCGATCAGGTCCGCGGAAAACTGTCGAAACACCCTGCCGCCTTCCCCGAGCTCGTTCTGACAAGTTCGGAAAAGGGCTTTGGCATCCCCACCCTGCGGGCCCTCATCGCTAGCCTGGACTAACCCCATGCTCCGCCGCCTGCCCCTGTCAGCACTGCTTTTGATCGCGCTCGCAGTGACAAGCCTGATCCCTCAGGGCTGGATGCCCGTCATGGATGACAGCGGCAAGGTGGTGATGGTGATCTGTACCGCATACGGCGTTGAGGAACGCGTTGTCGATCTTGACGATGCTACCCCACATGACGACAGCGATCCCCGCGCCAGTTCGACCTGCCCGTTTGCGGCTGTTCAAACCGCAGACCTGTCGCACTCTTCCCCCGCTGCCGTGAACATGGTCGCCCCGGTGATCAACCGCTGGCAACACCGCGACTTTACCCATCGCAGCGCCGGTTTTCACTGGCGCTATGATGCCCGTGGTCCGCCACATCTCTCCTGACACTCACTGACAATCTGAAATCAACAGGGCGCCTCTGGCCTGCCCTTTCGTGTCTATTGGAGACTCTCATGACCACCGAAACCAACGGCGGCGCGAACGCGCTGTCGCAAAAATTCTACATGTCTGCCTGGCGCTGGCACTTCTATGCCGGGCTCTATGTCATCCCCTTCATGATCATGCTCGCCGTCACCGGCCTGATGATGATGTACATCAACCTCTTCGACGGCCGCGACGGCGAGAAGATCACCGTCACCCCAACTGGCGAAGCCATGGCCGCCAGCACGCTGTCCGATGCGGTCCTCGCGGCCGAGCCCGGCACAATTGCCGAATGGATCGGCCCCAAATCCCCCGATCTGGCAACCGTTTTCCGCGTCAAAACCGAAACCGGAAACCGCATGGTCGCCATTGACCAATACAGCGGTGAAATCATCGAGACCTGGGATCGCCGCGCCGGATGGTATGACTTTGCCGACAACATCCACTCTGATCTGTTGATCGGAACCACCGGCGACCGCCTGATCGAAATCGCGGCAGGTCTGGGTCTCGTGCTGGTCGTGACCGGCCTTTACATGTGGTGGCCACGTGGCGGCGACACCAGCATTCTGATCCCCAACCTGAGGGCAAGGGGCCGCAGCCTCTGGAAATCACTGCATGGATCGATCGGCTTCTGGATGTCCATCCTGATGGTTGTGTTTCTGCTTTCCGGCCTGTCCTGGGCCGGCGTCTGGGGTGGTAAATTCGTTCAACCCTGGAGCAGCTTCCCCGCCGCCAAATGGGACAACGTTCCCCTGTCCGACGCCACCCATGCCAGCATGAATCACGGCCACACCAACGATGTGCCATGGGCGCTGGAACAAACGCCCATGCCCGCCTCCGGGTCAGACGCCGGTCAGTTCGGCATCCCCGAAGGCACACCCGTCAACATCGACAACCTGATTGCCCTTGGTCAAAGCCTCGGCCTTCCAGGGCGTTTCCGCGTCGCCTATCCGGGCGGCGAAACCGGCGTCTGGACCATCAACCGCGATTCGATGAGCAGCGACAGCACAGACCCCTTCAGCGATACAACGATCCATGTCGACCAATACACCGGCAAGATCCTCGCCGATGTGCGCTTTGCCGACTATTCGGCCATGGGCAAAACCATGGCAGTCAGCGTGCCCTTCCACATGGGCCTCATGGGGCTTTGGAACCTCGCGCTGAACACGCTGTTCTGCCTGAGCGTGATCTTCATCAGCCTGTCAGGTGTCGTCATGTGGGTCAAACGCCGCCCCGCGCGTGCCGCGCGCCTTGCTGCGCCGCCAACCCCGGCCGAGATGCCGCATTGGAAGGGCGCCGTTCTGGTTGGTCTGTTCCTGTCTCTGGCGTTCCCGCTGGCAGGTCTCACCTTCCTCGGTGTCTTTGCGTTTGATCTTCTTGTCCTGAACAACATCGCACCGCTGCGCCGCGCGTTGTCGTGATAAAATGGCACGTCCCGCTCTGGTTGGCGGGGCGTGCTTCTTTAAGGTTTCGGTTACCCTTTGCCTCGGCGCTCGCTCCGTTAACCATGCGTTTTGCGAAAGCAATACCGACGTTGCACCGACGCGATACCGCAGCCGGTTTTCCCGATTAATCAATAGGATTTGGGGCTGATTCGATGGCGTCAGACGTGCTGCGCCCCGTTCACCTCGATCTCTGATCCCGAGATGTAGGAACTCTCCTGCGAGCACAGGAAATAGATTGCTGCGGCGACCTCGTCAGGCTGGCCAAGTCTTTGAAGTGGAAGCTTTTCTACGATCTTGTCGGTGCCCGGCGAAAGGATCGCCGTCTCCACCTCACCGGGGGCAATCGCGTTCACCCGCACCCCCAAAGGCCCGAAATCATGCGCCATCTCCCGCGTCAAAGCCGCCAGCGCCGCCTTCGACGTCGCATAAGCCGCCCCCGCAAACGGATGCACCCGGCTCCCCGCAATAGAAGTGATGTTCACAACCGACCCTTTCGCCGCCGCCAACTCTTCCTTCAAACCTCGCGCAAGTACCACTGAGGCAAAGAAATTTACGTGAAAGACCTGCCCCCAGGTCATGAGGTCGGTGTTCAGCGTATTGAGCCGCTCGCCCTCGGGGCCTTTCGGGGAAACACCGGCATTGTTGACCAAGGCATCCAGACGCCCATCGAGCATTTCCTGCAGCTGACCTACGGCATTGATCGTATTCGCCGCGTCCGACAGGTCGAGCATCAGGTGGTTTTCCGGTTTCGCAAAGGGGCATTCCGGTGCGCAGGGCGTGCGCGACACCGTGACAACCCGCCAGCCTTCGCGGTGAAAACGTCGCACCGTGGCATGACCAATGCCCCGGCTAGCGCCTGTAATCAAAAGGGTTTTCCGCGAATCCGCCATGACACACCTATCCTCTCGCTCAGGATAACACCTACCGCATTCCCACCAAGAGGCAATGCCCCTTGGCACCGAAGGCCCAAAGGTCTAACAACAACGGCCAAGAGGACACCGATAGATGAAGAAGCAGAACATGAACCGCGACTGGATCGCCACCGCCCGGACCCTGTCCCAGGCTCTTCCCTACCTTCAGCGCTACACTGGCGCGATTGTCGTTATTAAGCTCGGCGGCCACGCCATGGGCAGCGACGAGGCGATGGATGACTTTGCCCGAGACGTGGTTCTGATGCGCCAGGTTGGGGTCAATCCGGTGATCGTTCACGGCGGCGGACCGATGATTAACGCTATGTTGAAGAAACTCGAGATACAGTCCGAGTTCGTCAACGGAAAACGCGTCACCGATGCTGCGACTGTCGAAGTTGTCGAAATGGTTCTGTCCGGTGTGGTAAACAAACGCATCGTTCAGGCAATCAACCGTCAGGGCGGCAAGGCTGTTGGCTTGTCGGGTAAGGATGCGAACCTCATGGTTTGCGATCAGACCAACCCGGATCTCGGTTTCGTAGGCACCCCTGCCGACATGAACCCCGCGCTCCTGCACGAGTTGTTTGCCAATGATACCATTCCGGTGATTGCGCCTCTTGGCGCGGGCCGCAACGGTGAGACATTCAACGTGAATGGCGACACCGCCGCCGGTGCCATCGCGGGCGCACTCAACGCAGACCGCCTGCTGCTTTTGACCGACGTCTCCGGCGTGAAGAACGCCGAGGGCGATGTCATGACCGAACTCAAGGCGCAACAGATCCGTGACCTCACGGCTGAGGGTGTGATCGCGGGCGGCATGATTCCCAAGACGGAAACAGCGCTGAACGCCATCGAAGACGGTGTCCGTGCCGTGGTCATTCTGGATGGCCGCGCTCCGAATGCCTGTCTGCTTGAACTGTTCACGGAACACGGCGCCGGATCACTTATTCGAGGGGACTAGGTGCTAGGGGTTTCAATATTCCACGAACGGAATACATATAGATCATCGAATTCCCCGAGGTGACCTGTATGGAAAACGAAGCCCTGATCCGCCTAAGTGTCTTTGCGGGCCTGTTTGCCCTCTTCGCCACGATCGAGGCCCTTGTACCACGGCGCGCCCGAACCCAGCCACGCAGCAAGCGTTGGGTGACCAACTGGGCAATGACCATCACCAATACGCTCATCCTGCGCCTCATGGCCTTTGCCTTGCCTCTCCTTGCCGTGGGCGCGGCGATGGACGCCGGTCAAAACGGTTGGGGACTGTTCAATCGCCTTGATCTGGGCACCGTCCCCGAGACGATATTGGCCATTCTGGTTTTCGACTTCGCGATCTGGCTGCAACACCTCATCACGCACAAAGTCCCGATCCTCTGGCGTCTTCACCGTGTCCACCATGCCGACCGTGACATCGACGTAACAACCGCCATCCGCTTTCACCCGGTTGAAATCGCGTTCTCGATGTTGCTCAAGATCGGCCTCGTCTACCTCCTTGGCCCGTCCGCCTTGGCCATTATCCTGTTCGAAGTCATCCTGAACGGCACCGCTATGTTCAATCACGCCAACATGCGTCTGCCAATCTGGCTGGACCGCATCGTTCGCCTGGTCCTCGTGACACCGGACATGCACAGGGTTCATCACTCGGTTCATCGCCACGAACACGACAGCAACTATGGCTTTGCCCTTTCAATCTGGGACAGACTCTTTGGGACCTATATTGCCCAACCCGAAAAGGGGCATGAGGGCATGACGATCGGCCTGCAATGGCAAGATGATCGTCCCTCTCGACTCGGCTGGAGCCTCGCTCTACCGTTTCGCAGGAAATGACCTACGACTCTGTTCTCAAAGCCGCACAGGCCCTGCACCTAGACATCCTCGGCGGGTTCCACCCGACCGAAGAGGATGGCGATATTGCAGATGCCGGCACCCTCTTGATGCTGTCTCCCAAAGAACCCCGGTTCTGGGCGCATTTCACTTCACAACCCGAGTATCTTGACGGCAAACCCGATCCTGTTGATCGGTGGTCCACCCGTGTTGTCACGGACCTCGCCAAGGAACTGGGCGCACGCGCCTTTTTTCCCTTCACCGGGCCACCCTACAATCCTTTCTACAGCTGGGCGCTTAAGACGGGGCGCTGCCACTCGTCTCCGATCAACCTTCTGGTTCATGATCGTGCTGGGCTTTTCGTGTCATTCCGCGGCGCAATCGCGCTGAGAGAAAAACTCGACCTCCCGCCTGCACCTACGTCCCCCTGCGAAAACTGCGTTGATAAACCGTGCCTTACGACCTGCCCGGTGAATGCTTTTGCAACCGGCACCTACGATGTCCAAGGCTGTCGCAACGTCATGCGATCAATAGATGAACATCCGTGCCTGACACGCGGATGCGAGGTGCGCCGCGCTTGTCCCGCGAATGCAGACTATGGCAGAATGGAGGAACAATCCTCCTACCATATGCGAGTCTTTCTCGAGAATGACACTTAGATTGATCCTCGTTCGTCATGCGAAATCCAGCTGGAAGGAACCAGCTCTTTCGGATCACGAACGCCCGCTGAACAAACGTGGTCGCGCTTCCGCCAAGGCGGTGGGTGACTGGCTGCGACGCAAAGGCTACGCCCCTGACACCGTTCTGAGCTCCACATCCGAACGCACCCGTGAAACCCACGCGCTGATGGAAACCAAGGCACCGGCAGAGTTTGACAGGTCGCTTTATTTGTCGAGCGCGCAGAACATGCTGAAGGCCTTACAAGGCGCTTCGGGCAATACCGTGATGATGCTGGGCCACAACCCCGGGACCGGCGAATTTGCCGAACGTCTTGCCACGAAACTACCTTCGCACGAACGTTTTCTGGACTATCCCACCTGCGCCACCACGGTGCTTGAGTTCGAAGCAGATAGCTGGAACGAGGTGTCTTTCGGAACCGGCAAAGTAAAGGCCTTCGTCATTCCAAGAGAACTAACCTAGGCCCCATGCCTAAAACGGAGAAAGCCCCGCCAATGGCGGGGCTTTCTCTTTGTTTGCATGCCTTTATCAGTGGCCGAGAATCTGGCTGAGGAACAGCTGGGTCCGCTCGCTCTTCGGATTGTTGAAGAACTCTTCCGGCTCGTTCTGCTCAACGATCTGACCCTGGTCCATAAAGATCACGCGGTTCGCGACCTGACGGGCAAAGCCCATCTCGTGGGTCACGCAAAGCATGGTCATGCCCTCTTCCGCAAGCTCGATCATGGTGTCGAGCACCTCTTTGATCATCTCGGGGTCAAGCGCCGAAGTCGGTTCGTCGAACAGCATGATACGCGGACGCATGCAAAGCGAACGGGCAATCGCCACACGCTGCTGCTGACCACCCGAAAGCTGACCGGGGTACTTGTGCGCCTGATCCGGGATTTTCACCTTCTCAAGGAAGTGCATCGCCGTTTCCTCGGCCTCTTTCTTGGGCGTCTTACGCACCCAGATCGGAGCCAGCGTACAGTTCTCGAGGATCGTCAGGTGCGGGAACAGGTTGAAGTGCTGGAAACACATCCCCACTTCCGAACGGATCTTGTCGATGTTCTTGAGATCGCTCGTCAGTTCGGTGCCATCCACCACGATGCTGCCCGACTGGTGTTCTTCCAGACGGTTGATGCAACGGATCAGGGTGGATTTACCCGAGCCCGAAGGCCCGGCGATAACGATACGCTCGCCTTCATGAACCGTGAGGTTGATGTCACGCAGCACGTGGAACGTCCCGTACCACTTGTTCATGTTGGAGATTTCAATCGCAACCTCGCTGCCCACATGCATTTTGGAGCGGTCGATTGCGCGGTCGGACATAAGTTCAGACATAGTGTGAACTCCTTAGCGATGATCGGTTGCGAGACGACGCTCCAACCATTGTGAGTATTGTGAGATTCCGTAGCAGACGACGAAGAACAACAGGGCGGCAAAGCCCAGGAGTTCCCAGTAGACGCCGTTCCATTCCGTCGACGCCAAGATCGGGCCGCGGATCATGCCCACGAGGTCGAACATCGAGATGACCGAAACCAGGGTGGTATCCTTGAACAGACCAACGGCGACGTTAACGATGCCGGGAATCGAGATTTTGAGCGCTTGCGGCAGGATGATCAGACGCATCGCCTGTGCGTAGTCCAAGCCGAGACTGTCAGCAGCTTCGTACTGTCCCTTTGGAAGAGCCGCGAGACCACCACGGATAACCTCGGCGATATAGGCCGCCGAGAACATCGTGATCATGATCACCACGCGCAGGAACAAGTCCACCGTACTTTCCGGAGGGAAGAAGTATGACAGCATGACCGATGCCACGAACAGCAGCGTAATCAACGGTACACCACGTACAAATTCGATGAAAATGACGCAGATGCCTTTGATCAGCGGCATGTCGGATTGACGACCCAGAGCCAACGCGATGCCAAGCGGCACCGACAAGGACACACAGGTCACACCCAACATCATGTTCAACATGAAGCCGCCAAGGTCACGCGATGGCACAGCTGCCAGCATGGCGTTCTCCGACGCGCCCTCGGGAATGAGAGCCCCACCGAGCCACCACACCACAAAGGCCGCGATGATGCCGCCAAAGAAGCCAACAGCGAAACTGTTCTTGCCGTAAAGCTGGAAGACAACGCCGCCTGCAACAACCCCGAGCAGAGCCACGATAGGCGCCAGGATCGTTCCACCCCAGATCAGCCAGAAGGCCAAGAAAGGATATATGGCAGTGAAAATCAGCAGCTTGCGCGGCAGATCGAAGAACAACACAGGTGCAATCGCAATCAGCAACAGCAGCAAGGCCAGGTTGGGACGCCAGTACGCCTCGACCGGATACTTGAAGCCGTAAAGAAGCTGGTTCCAACGCTCGGTCAGTACGGAGAAACAGGCAGCAGATTTGCCGTCCAGAATTTCCCGACATTCCGCGAGCGAGGAGGTTGTCCAGATACCTCCCATGATCCAGGGCAAGGTGCCTGAAAGCACGAGATAGATGAAATACAGCGCCAGAACCGTCAGTATTCCGTTGGGAATGCTTGAGAACAGGTTTTCCCGCATCCATTTGACGGCCCCCGTTTCGCGCGCTGGCGGCGGCAATTCAGGCAGTGTTTCAGTTCTTACGAAAGCATAAGGGTTCGCATTTTGATCGGACATGACTCAGCGCTCCTTCAGCTTCACGGAAGCGTTGTACAGGTTCATCGCCATCGAGATCAGCAGCGACGCAGTCAGATAGAACAGCATCAGCAACAGAACGCATTCGATAGCACGACCGGTTTGGTTCAGCGTGATCCCACCCAGCGTTGCAGTGATATCGGCATAGCCAACCGCAATCGCCAGCGAAGAGTTTTTTGTGATGTTCAGGTACTGCGAGATCAGTGGCGGGATGATGACACGCAGTGCCTGCGGCAGCACCACCAGGTTCATCACGCGACCAGAGCGCAGGCCAAGTGCAGATGCCGCTTCGGTCTGTCCTTTCGAGACAGCCTGAATACCGGCACGTACGTTTTCGGCGATGAATGCGCCAGTGTAGATCGACAGCGCGAACCACAGGGCGATCAGCGGGCCACCGATCTTGATGCCGCCTTTGAAGTTAAAGCCCTTGAGGGCGGGAACTTCCCAGGTCAGCCCCATTATCATGAGAAGAAGCGCCACCGGAACGAACCAGATAGCAAGGTTGATCCAAATCGTTTTGGGGCGTACGCCGGTATCTTCCTGCTTGTGCGTCGCCCAAGCGGAAACCCGACGTGTGGCGAACCACGAACCAGCCAGTACAGCCAGAACAAGAACCCAGTTCATCGTCGGCGAGGCAAACAACCCGCTTTCGAACCAAGGCATCGGGATGTAGATCCCGCGGTTGGTGAACGCGAACAGGTCCAACACCATGCTCGACGTCGCATTGTCGCCGCGGAAGGCCCTTGGGCCCGGCAGAACCGCCGTCATGATGGTGAAGATGATGATGATCCAGATCAGCACCGGAATGTTGCGGAAGATCTCGACATAGATCGCCATCAGCTTCGAGACGATCCAGTTGTTCGAAAGGCGCAGAACGCCGGCAATCACGCCGAAGATCGTCGCGGTCACACAGGCCAAAAAGGCAACCAGAAGCGTGTTCAGCAGGCCGACGAGGGCGGCTTTGGCGTGGGTTGACTGACTGTCGTAGTCGACGAGTCGCTGGTTGATGTCATAGCCAGCAGGTTCGCCAAGGAAACTGTAGGAAATGTTCAGTCCGGCGGCGCGAAGGTTCTGGATCAGGTTGTTGCCCAGATACCAGATCGCCAGCGCCAGAAGCGCGGCCGCTATCGCCTGGAACGTCAGTGAGCGATACCGGGTATCATGGATAAGCATAGATATCCGGAACGACTCCTTGGGAGGGTCGGTCAATGTGGTCATTTGGGATGTTCCCCGTTGCTCGGCCTTGTTTTTTTGATGGCTTTTGCGCCGGTGGCCGATTCATTGCTTGGTAAAGTGCGAAGGGCGCGAGGATGATCTCGCGCCCTTCGACTTAGTCGTTCTTAGCGGAAGGGCGGCGAGTAGATCAGACCGCCGTCGGTCCACTGTGCGTTCAGACCACGCGCCAGACCAATCGGGGTGTTCTCACCGATGTTCTTCTCGAACAGTTCACCATAGTTGCCGCCCGCCATGATGGCGTTCTTGGCCCAGTCAGCCGACAGACCGAGCATTTCGCCCAGCGAGCCTTCGGTACCGAGCAGACGGTTCACTTCCGGGTTGTTGGTGCCTGCAGACATCTCGGCGATGTTTGCCGAGGTCACACCCAGTTCTTCTGCGGTGATCAGCGCGTTCAGCGACCAGCGAACCACGTCACCCCAGTTGTTGTCGCCGTGGCGAACAAGCGGGCCGAGCGGCTCTTTCGAGATGATTTCAGGCAGCAGCACGTGCGCGCCCGGGTCTTCGAAAGTCGCGCGGGTTGCAGCAAGGCCCGACGCGTCGGTGGTGTAAACGTCACACGCACCTGCGAGGTACTGTTGCTGCGCTTCGGCGTTGGTTTCGATCGGAACCGGCTCGTAGCTGATGTTGTTGGCGCGGAAGAAATCCGCGAGGTTCAGTTCGGTGGTGGTACCGGTCTGGATACAAACGGTTGCACCGTCCAGTTCCTTGGCCGACGAAACACCCAGTTCAGCCGGAACCATGAAGCCTTGGCCATCATAGTAGTTGACGCCAACGAAGGTGAACTTCAGGTCCACGTCACGCGAGAAGGTCCAGGTGGTGTTACGCGCCAGCATGTCGATTTCACCCGATGCCAGAGCAGTGAAGCGGGTCTTACCGGTGGTCGGAACGAATTCGACCGCGTTTGCGTCACCCAGAACGGCAGCAGCAACGGCGCGGCAGACGCCTACGTCAAAGCCGTCCCAGTTGCCGTTTGCGTCAGGTGCAGCAAAGCCAACCAGACCCGTGGTCACGCCGCAGTTCAGCTTGCCGCGTGCTTTCACGTCATCCAGCGTGCCAGCAGCAGCAGCGCCAGCCGCAAGGCCAGCAACAGTCAGCGCACCAAAAATTACGGATTTTTTCATATTTACCTCTTCCTGATGGTCCGCCCTTTTTGGGCGGTTTATGATCCGGTCAGTTTTGACCAAGAGCGATACTGGAAAGGGTGCTCCCCCCTCAGCATGGACCAGTTTGGTCGCATTCATCGCGAAACGTCAAGAGCCGTATCACAGAATACAATTAATGCGAGCAGGCTCTCGGGAAGTCGGTAAGTATCGGACAAAATGGCCGGTTAATGCGACATTTTGAAAAAGCGTTCGGCGTTCAGGAAGGCCCGAAATTTCACTTCGGCTTGCTCTGCTGCCTCTTCGTCAACGCCCCACTGCTCTTCTTGCCAGGTTTCATCAATGCGCGACAAAGCCCAAATCTCTTCCGGCGCCCGGAATTCTCTTGCGGCAGCGAATCCAAGCACCAGGGAACCCGAAATGCTAACGAGATCGTGAAAGGCCGCCAGCTCGAAATTGTCGAGTGCATGAACCGCAGACCGCAGACGTTCTAGAGAGGCTTCATCCTGTGGTTGGTGCATGATTCCCGCAACAGGCACGAGCTTTGCCCCGAACTCCTGTTCCGTCCACCGCAGCAAGGGATCCCAGGCATCGGCCTGACGCGCGATAAGCTCTTCCGGAGATGTCGCCCGATAGCACAACAGATCGCTTCCGCCGTATTCCGCCAGCATGTCCGCGACCTCGGCATGTTGAACAGCCACCTTGTCGATTGCAGCATTGGCCGAGCGTGTCACGGGCATTGATGTTGGGTCAACTTCACCATCCTGCGCACGCCATTCTTCGGCAATGGCCTCGGCCATCTCCTGCGTGGGCACAACAAGTGATGCCTTAGCCGGTGTCTTCAACGCACGACCATCCAGACGCACGGTAAACCCATCGCCCTCTGCCTCAACCGTTGTTTCTTTCCAGAAGACTTTCTTTGCCCAACCACTCATGTGTCCATTCCCCAAATACGTTCAATTGCAGACGGCAACTGATGAAAAGAATCGATCACCACATCCGCAAGATGCAGCGCGTCGACGGGGTGATATCCCCAGCTCACGCCAATTGCTTTCATTCCGGCGGCACGCGCCATTTCCATGTCGAAACTGGTATCGCCGACCATAACCGCTTGCGATGGCTCCAACCCGGTGTCCGCCAAAGCGGCCTGCAACATCGAAGGATGCGGCTTGGAGGGGTGAAAGTCGGCGACTTGTTCGGTCACAAAGGTCTTCTGCAGTCCGTGGCCTTCCAGAAGCTTGTCCAGCCCTCTGCGCGACTTCCCGGTTGCGACGCCCAGCAGCACGTCATCCTGTACTGCCAGGGTATCCAGCACATCGCGTGCTCCAGGATACAGCGGAGAGGAATTCGACGTGCCCGCAGCCTCGCGCAGGTCGAAATAGGCCTGCTTGTAGCCGTCTACTAGGGCAAAGTGTTGTTCACGTACGAGATCGGGCGCTAAACGGGGCATTGCCACGTCAAGCGACAACCCAACAATCCCGAGGATGTCTTCCCGGCTTGGGGCCGTCTCACCGATTCCGTGAAAGGCCTGCGTCATTGCGGCGAGGATATCGCCCTGGCTATCAACAAGGGTGCCATCGACGTCAAACACCACAAGGCGCAGATCGGTCATCGAAGTTCCTCGAAAGGATCGTCAGCGGCAAGGTCAGGCGTCCAACCAAAGGTTTCCCAGGTCCGCGCCATATGTTCAGGCAGCTCGGCAGTGACCGTCATGACCTTGCGCGTTTCAGGGTGTTCAAAGGTCATCGAACGCGCGTGCAGATGCAGCTTGTTCGAAATGATCCCTCCCATTTGGGCGCCCCATCCATCCCCAAGGTTCTCTTGCGCCGATCCACCATATTTCCCGTCGCCAGCAATCGGATGCCCAATCTCGGCCATATGGGCGCGCAGCTGGTGGGTGCGACCGGTAATCGGCTCCATCGCGACCCATGCAGCGCGGCTCGCCACGCGGAAAAGCGTCGCGTATTGGGTAATAGCACGTTTGGCGCCCGGCGTGTCCGCCACATCGCGCGGATGCACGCATAACATCTTTTCGCCTTCACCTCGCCGCCCATGCCCCGGCGCCTTGACCAGGCCATACTTGATTTCGCCAAGGTACGGTGTCGGCACCCCGGCCACGACGGCCCAATAAATCTTGCGCGTTTCCTTGTGGCGCAGCGAAGCTGTCAACGCGCTTGCCGCCTGACGCGTGCGCGCAAGCAGCAGAACCCCGGACGTATCCTTATCGAGACGGTGCACAAGACGCGGTTTTTCGTCGTAATCGAATTTCAGAGCCTCCGCCAAACCATCCACGTGTTTGGTTTGCTTGCTACCGCCCTGTGTCGCCAATCCCGGAGGTTTGTTGATCACGATGACCTGATCGTCTTTGTAGATCACGCAATCGCGGATCATGCGCGCATCCTTGTCCGACACACGGGGAGCCACGCGCTCTGGCTGTGCGCCCGGCTCCGGCAGAGGCGGAATACGCACCTGCTGTCCGGCTTCAAGGCGGGTTGCGGGTTTTGCCCGCGCCCCATCTACGCGCAGTTCGCCTTTGCGACACATCTTTTCGATGCGGATCTGGTTCACATGGGGAAACATGCGGCGCAACCAGCGGTCCAGCCGTTGATCTGCATCGTCAGCGGCGACCTCAATGGTCTGTACTCGGCTCATGTCAAAATCCCTCTTGCCACCCAAAGGCCCAGGAACAACGCCCCGATCGACCCAACAACCGAGATCAAAACATACAAAGCCGCAGCTCCGGTCTGACCCCGCTCAAACAGGTTCACGGCCTCCAGTGAGAATGCCGAGAACGTGGTAAACCCTCCAAGGAAACCCGTCATCACCAAAGGCGACAGATGCGTCTGGCTGCGGTGCGCGGCCCAAACGACAAATGCGCCCATCAGGAAAGACCCGATGATGTTGACGGTGATCACTCCAAGCGGAAACCCATGCCCGACAAGCCGGGTCACCCCGATGCCGGTCAAATAGCGTAAACAGGCGCCGGTTGCTCCACCAAGAGCCACATATGCAAGGGTTGTTACCATCGCCCGTCTCTCACCCGCGCTGCCCTGATTGTCAAGCAAAGCAAGGGCGCGGAGGGCTTCGTGATCGCAGAGTGAACCCTAACCGTTACGCTTGCTGCGCAGATTTGAGAAATAGTCCAGCCGCCGCTTCAGCTCACGTTCGAATCCCCGCTCGACCGGGGTGTAGATCACCGGACGTTTCAAACCATCCGGGAAATAGTTCTGGCCGGAAAACCCGTCTTCTGCGTCGTGGTCGTATTGATATCCGGCACCATAGCCCTGCTCTTCCATCAACCGCGTCGGGGCATTCAGGATGTGTTTTGGCGGCGGCTCGGAACCGGTTTTCTTGGCCGTGCGCATTGCTTCCTTGTAAGCGGCATAGCCCGCGTTCGATTTGGGAGCGAGCGCCAGATAGAGCACCGCCTGCGCGAGGGCCAACTCTCCTTCGGGACTGCCGAGGCGTTCATAGGTCTCCCAGCTTTGCAGGCATACGGCCTGCGCCGGAGGATCAGCCAGCCCGATGTCCTCCACCGCCATCCTGGTGATCCTGCGCGCAAGGAACCGCGGATCTTCGCCGCCTGCCAGCATCCTTGCAAACCAGTAAAGCGCGGCATCCGGATCGGAGCCACGTACGGATTTGTGCAGCGCCGAGATCAGGTTGTAGTGCTCATCCCCACCCTTGTCATACTTTGCTGCCCGCTTCATCAGACGGTTCGACAGGGCATCTGAATTGAGTTTGCCGTCGACCTTCCAAGCCGAGACCTGTTCGATCAGGTTCAAGAGCGCGCGCCCGTCACCATCCGCCATCTCCAGCAAGGCTTCGCGCGCATGACCATCCAGAGGCAACGAACGATCCAGCTCTTTTTCGGCTCGTTGGGCAAGCCGTTCGAGATCAGAAAGCGAAAGCCGTTCCAGAACAAGAACTTGGGAGCGGCTGAGCACAGCAGCGTTGAGTTCGAACGACGGGTTTTCCGTGGTGGCACCCACAAGGAGGATCGTGCCGTCTTCCATGTGCGGCAGGAACCCATCCTGCTGCGCCTTGTTGAATCGATGTATCTCATCCACGAACAGCAGGGTGCCCTGCCCGTTCTGGCGGCGCATCTTGGCCGCCTCGAACACCTTTCGCAGTTCCGGAACACCTGTGAAAATCGCGCTGATCTGTACGAAATGCAGGTTTGTTTCATCGGCAAGAAGCCGGGCAATCGTGGTTTTCCCAACCCCGGGCGGACCCCAGAAAATCAGGCTCGACAGGCTCCCCGACGCGAGCATCACCCCCAAAGGCGCCTCTGGGCCAAGCACCTGTTCCTGTCCGATCACCTCACCGAGTGACTTTGGACGCAGCCTGTCGGCCAAAGGCCGGGGCGCCGTGTCTGGGACGGTGGTTGGTGAATTGTCGAACAGGTCAGCCATGAATCAGATCCGGAAACGTGAGACGATCCGTTGACCGCCCCGCAGGATCTCCATCGTCACGCTGCGCGAAGCCTGACGCAAGGCCGATTTCGCATCTGCCGTGGTTTCGATTTCTGTTCCGTCAATCTGGCGCAGCACATCACCCGGGCGCAGACCAAGGCGACCACCGGCCTTACCGGGATTTGTCACAACCACCCCGATAATATTGAGCGGCAGGTTGTACTCCGCGATCACTGCCGGGTTGATATTTGAAATCGTCAACTCGGGCAGCGCCGACTTGCGGGTGGTGGTCAATTCCTCACGGTCCGGCGTATCCGGCGCGGCGATCATGGGCACCCGAACGCTGGAAAGCTCACCACCCATCACTGCCAGAATGTCGACGTCTTTCCCAATTCCGGCGACAGACATTCGGTAAATCATTTCAGCAGGCCCATTCACCGGCTGGCCTTCAACTTCTAGAATCACGTCGCCCGCCTGCAAGCCTTTGCTTGCAAAGGGGCTTTCCTCATGCAACTCGGAGATCAGCACACCGCCAGGACGCCCCAAACCCAAGGTCTCTGCCAGATCGGAATCTACGGGCTGCCCGCCCATTCCGGCCCATGGGCGCACGAAATTCGTGCCACCAGCGCGCGCCTGTTCGACAAACTGGCTCACCAGCGCCGAAGGAATGGCGAACCCAATTCCGTTCGACCCACCCGATCGCGTGAGGATCGACGTGTTCACCCCTACCAGATCGCCGTTCACATCCACCAATGCCCCACCCGAGTTGCCAGGGTTGATCGGAGCGTCTGTTTGAAGGAAATACCCGCGGGCGTTGCCGGTGGCGGTGCCGCTTCGGGCTAGGCCGGAGACGATTCCGGAGGTTACGGTTTGGCCGACGCCGAAAGGATTGCCGATGGCGAGGACGAGTTCGCCGACTTCCACGCTCTCGCTATCGCGCAGATGGAGGTAGGGCATGTCGCTGGCATCTTGCATCTGAAGGATCGCCAAATCGCTTTCCTGATCCGACAAAAGCACCTTGGCGGAATACTCGCGACGGTCGTTCAACTGGACCCGAATATCGGTCGCCAAGCCGACGACGTGATAGTTCGTCACGAGGATTCCATCCTCGGACAGGATCACGCCAGAGCCAAGGGAGTTTTGCACCTTGGGGCGGATACGCCCTTGATTTCGAAAGAGATTTTGAAAGAATGGATCCCCCATGAAGGGGCTTTCACGCACCTCGACTACGCGTTTGGCATAGATATTCACAACGGCAGGCGCGGCCTGTTTGACCAGAGGGGCAAAGCCGAATGCGATCTCGGCCTGTGACTGGGGGATACGGGTCTCGGCCTTGAGCGGCAAGGCAAGCAGAACAAGGGCGGCAATCAAACGAAACATGGGGCCTCCGTGGTGTTTGCCCCAGATATGCGAAGGCCGGAAGAGGATTGCAAGCGTACGCAGCGAATCAGCGAAAAACCCCGTTCGGTATCCCGGCCGTATCATGTCGGTATTACGTCGGTACTGCAGTGCAGAAAGAGCCTGATCCGGCACGGTTAAGGTGCCGTGCGCCGTTAACAAAGGGTTTCCCCAATCGCGGCCAGTTTGACATCTCGCGGCAATCATCCGATCACTGAACCGTTGTCCGATGTTCCAATGTCGAGAGTTCCCGTTGATGCCTGCGCCCAAGTTGTTCACCTCTGCCCTTTTCAGTGCCTTTGTCGCCATGTCTGCCCTGCCGGCGATGGCAGCTGACAAGATCACGATTGGTGCAGGCGCGCGGCAGGGACTTTACTATCCGACGGGCGAGGCGCTGTGCGGGCTGTTCGAGAACGGCAACAAGGATGTGAAGTGTCGGGTCAAGGCGTCCAAGGGCGGCGCGGCGAACCTTCGAGACATCAACCGCGGTAAGATCGAGTTTGGCATGGTGCCTTCCGACTGGGCCGGCTGGGCCTATGACGGGCGGTTCAAGTTCAAGGCGTCAGGCGGAGACAAGAGCCTTCGGTCGGTCGTCTCGTTGTTCGACATGCCCCTGACTTTTCTTGTGGCCGGCGAGTCCGAGGTCAAACAGCTTTCGGATCTGAAGGGTAAGAGGATCAGCATCGCGGGGATCACGCCGGAAGTGTTCGATGAAATCCGGGCCGTCTATGGATGGGAGATCAGCGATTTTCCCTTCATCGACATCGGCCGCACCCGTGATCGTGCCGGAGCCCTTTGCAAAGGAGAGCTGGACGCGATCCTGTTTCATGTCGCGCATCCAACGGGGCTTGTTCAGAAAGCTGTCCAGACCTGCAAGGCCAAGGTTCTGCCGTTGCCGAGTTCGATCATCAACCGGCTTACGAAATCGTCGAAGGCTTTTGTGAAATCCTCGGTACCGGGGGGAATGTATGCCGGGAACGGCGCTCCGGTTCAGACCATTGCGACCAAGGTTGTCATCCTGTCCCGCGCGGCGGTTGCCGAGGATACGGTCTATGCCTTCGTGAAATCGACGATCGAGAACACCAAGGCGCTGCGCCGGTTGCACCCCGCGCACGACCGGATTCGCGAACGCGCCATGGCCCGTGACGGATTGGTCGCGCCACTGCATCCCGGCGCAGCGCGGTACTATCGCGAAAGAGGGTGGATCAGGTAAGCGCGTGCCCTAGCCGTCCAACGGCGCATGAAGGCGCGTTTCGCGGGTCACGATGCCGCCGCGATTGCCGATCTCGATACTGCCGTATCTTTGTTTGAAACATTCCGGCAGGTCCCTGTCACCCATGGGTGAGAGCCAGAGGCGAAACAGGTGGCGGCGTTGATCGGGATCCGGCCAGTCGGTAAAGCCGGTTCGGTCATGCAGCTGTGAGTGGTTGTAGACAAACTGCATGTCGCCGGGCCGTAGCCGCATCTGGATGTGCAACTCGGGATCATTGGCGAGGGAATCAAACAGATCGAGCGCGGCGACATGATCCGGGGTCAGGCGCATGGCCTCGGGGAACCGCTGGGCCGAATCGATATACTGGCGCTGGTAGAACACCGTGAGCTTGCCCCCGTGCCACGAGAGGGGCGGAATGGTCATGTAGGGCTTCATCCCTTCAGGGACCTCGCCGCGGCGGTCCGTGGCGAGAGGGTCGAACAGTTTGTCCAGCAGGTCCGGACGCAGGGCGCGCATCCGGTTGTAGAGTGTTTCCACGCTGACCAAGAGGCTGTCGCCGCCTTCGTGCGCTTCTTTCAGGCAAAGCAGACCCACAATATCGGCGCTGTCGGTGTGAAAGGTCTGGCGGGCGCTGGTCTGGTAAATCCGGGTATTGGGATCATTGGGATCGGCCCCGACGTTGCGGACGTGGCCAAGGATGTGACCAGCGGCATTCTGGGAGCGGGCCGAGCCAAGGTGCGCGCCGACACCACAGAAGATCGCGGCGGCCATTTCCTGAGAATATGTGCCGACGGGCAATCCGCGCAGGACCTCGAAACCGATGCCGTCGATCAGTTTGCTGCGCAGCCCTGCGAGGTGATCGGCGAAATGCGTGAGCGGAAAGTCCTGTGCGGTGATTTCGCCGATATCGCGACCAAGCGACAGGTAGTGGCGGGCCGCCTGTTCGAGATCGTGGATGTCCTGCGGGGCAAGTTCGATGAGCCAGCGTTCGGGGTGGGCCTGCATGTCGCTACCAAGCCAGGCGGCGGGGCCAGTGAATTCTACAGGGAGGGTTTCATCATTCATGACGCGTTCCTTGATGCTTCGTCCGGCATGATTGCCCAAGTTTTCTGGCAAAGCAAAAGAGAAGGCGCGGTGGTGGTGGCTGGCTAGCGCGGCAGCTTGTCGGCAAGCCCACGTGGAAGGGTCACGCGTTCAAACAGGATCGCGGCGAACTTGCGCAGGCCGACGCCGGTTCTGATCTCGAACTCTTCGTAGCGGAAACGCTTTCCGGTGATGCCAAGGCGTTCGAAACCCTCCTTGAGGGCAAGGCGCATTTGCTTGGGGCCACAGAAGGACACGACGGTTGTCTCGGCGGCGAGGCCCGCGCGGGCCAGCATGTCTTCGGCGGTGATACGGCCGCTTTGGGTGGATTCGTGCAGGTGCAGGGTCAGGTTTGCGTGGCGTTCGGCCAGGGCGCGGATTTCGGCAAGGTGCGCGGCATCGGCCTCAGATTTTACGCAATAGAAGAGATGGATCTTGCGGCTGTCATCGGCCAGGTCATTCGCCCAGGCCAGAAACGGGGTGATGCCGATGCCCGCAGCGACCCAGATTTCATCGCGCTTGGAAGATTGTCTTTCGAAGTGGCCAAAGGGTCCTTCGAGGCGGGCTGTCGTGCCTTCGCGCAGGTCGCGGTGCAGACGGTGGGTGTAGTCCCCAAGGCGCGCGACGGTCATGCGGATGCTGCCGCTGTCATCGGGGGCATTGGAAATCGTGAAGGGATGGGGCTCGGCGCCTGCAAAGCTGACGAAGGCGAACTGCCCGGCACGGTGGCGCATGGGGCGGCTTTGAGGCTGCATGGTGATTTCAAGCGCCGTGCCTGTCTGCGCGACCGACTGAACCTTGTAGCTGCGCGAGGGGCGCATGGAGGCGGGCAAAAGCCGCCAGGCAAAGGCGAGCGTTCCGAGCAGGCAGAAGGCCGAGACGTAGAGGCCCAGCGGATCGCCGTTCTTGAAGGGCTTGAGGATGAAGAGATAGTGGAAGGCCCCGGCGAGGAAGAAACCGCCCATGAAGCGGTGGGTCCAGCGCCAGAGATGGTAGGGAATGAAGGTGGCGACCGTGATCACGACGAGGATCAGGAGGCCATAGAGGCTCAGTTCGCCAAGGGTTTCGGCGAGTTCCTCAAGCATCGACTGGCGGCCAAGGCTGTTCATCTCGGCATCGACGGTGTCGTGGATCAACAGGAACAACATCGACAGGATGCCCAGCCATTTGTGGACGACATAGCTCTGGTCGAGACCGCCGAAGAGCCACTCGACGATCGCAAGCCGCGTGGCGATCAACTGGACGATGGCCATGCCGATGAGGGCGGCGATGCCCATGTACTGGCTGAACAGGGCGATGCTGTCGCGGTTGGCGGCGATTTCGGGGAACCAGACGAAGGGAAACAGGATGGCGACGGCCGAAAGAAGGATGCCAAGAAGTCTCATGAATGTCTGTCCCCTGTTGTCAGGATCGTGTCCGGTTGCGCGGTGACTGTGTGGGCGACGGGGGGGCGGTGTGTCAACAGGGTAGGATGCCCCAACGTCACGTGGCGGGGTATAGAAACGAAAAAGCCCCGCTCGGAGACCGAGCGGGGCCAGAACCGGGATATTCCCGACGTTCTTATGCTTCTTCGGCTGCTGCTTCTTCAGCGGCAACGCGTGCCTTGTCGGCCGCGCCTTTGGCATCGACGTCGCGGTCAACGAATTCGATGATCGCCATCGGTGCCATGTCGCCATAGCGGAAGCCAGCTTTCAGGATACGGACATAGCCGCCCTGACGCTCGGCGTAGCGCGGGCCCAGAACGTCGAACAGTTTCGAAACGTACTGGTCTTCCTTGAGGCGCGATGCGGCCTGACGGCGGGCGTGCAGGTCGCCTTTTTTCGCCAGGGTGATCAGTTTTTCAACGATCGGACGCAGTTCTTTTGCCTTGGGCAGGGTGGTTTTGATTTGCTCGTGCTCGATGAGCGAGCCAGCCATGTTTGCAAACAGGGCCTTGCGGTGCTCGTGAGTACGGTTCAGGCGGCGGTAGCCTTTTGCGTGACGCATTGTTCAGTTCCTTCTTCGCGTTTTGCTTTGTCCGGCACCCGATGCGTGTCGGGTGCTCACCTTGGGGCGGAAGTGCCCATGTATTCCCCGGCTGTCCGGGCATTTGATGGAGGGACCGAGGGGACCCTCCGTGTTCTTTAGAAGCTGTCTTCGAACTTCTTGGCCAGATCTTCGATGTTGTCCGGCGGCCAGTCCTCGACGTCCATGCCCAGGTGCAGGCCCATGCCCGAGAGAACTTCTTTGATCTCGTTGAGCGACTTGCGGCCGAAGTTCGGGGTGCGGAGCATCTCGGCTTCGGTTTTCTGGATAAGATCGCCGATGTAGACGATGTTGTCGTTCTTGAGGCAGTTTGCCGAACGGACAGACAGTTCCAGCTCGTCCACTTTCTTGAGCAGAAGCGGATTGAACTCGAGACCATCGTCTTCTTCCTGACGGCCTGCCGACTCGGGCTCTTCGAAGTTCACGAAGATGGTCAGCTGGTCCTGAAGGATGCGGGCTGCATAGGCAACTGCGTCCTCGGGGGTGATCGAACCGTCGGTTTCCACTTTCATGGTCAGTTTGTCATAGTCGAGAACCTGACCTTCGCGGGTCGGCTGCACGTCATAGGACACTTTCTTGACCGGCGAGTAGATCGCGTCGATCGGGATCAGGCCGATGGGGGCATCTTCCGGCTTGTTCTTGTCAGCCGAAACGTAGCCTTTACCGGTGTTCACGGTCAGTTCCATGAACAGGTCGGCACCGTCGTCGAGGTGGCAGATCACGTGATCCTTGTTCAGGATCTCGATACCCGCGCTGTCGGAGATGTCAGCAGCAGTCACGGCACCCGGACCTTTTGCCTGGATCGAGAGGCGCTTGGGGCCTTCGACTTCCATGCGCAGGCTTACGCCCTTGAGGTTCAGGATAACGTCGGTCACGTCTTCACGCACACCGGCGACAGACGAGAACTCGTGGAGAACGTTGTCGATCTGAACCGAAGTGATGGCCGCGCCTTGCAGCGACGACATCAGAACGCGGCGCAGCGCGTTGCCGAGTGTAAGACCAAAGCCACGCTCGAGCGGCTCGGCAACAACAGTTGCCTGGCGCGCGGGATCGTTGCCCGGCTTCACGTCGAGCTGGGTCGGCTTGATAAGTTCTGCCCAATTCTTGTGGATCATGCGTCCCTCCATTCCTGTCTAGCCCCCATGTCCAAAAGGGTCAGACTCCCGAGGTTTCAAAACGGCGAACTGGGGCCGTGAAAATCACGCGGCCCCAGAGATAAATAATGTCGATTAGACGCGGCGGCGCTTCGGCGGGCGGCAGCCGTTGTGCGCGATCGGGGTCACATCACGGATCGAGGTGATGTTGAAGCCGATTGCGGCCAGGGCGCGCAGTGCCGATTCACGACCCGAACCCGGACCTTGTACTTCGACCTCAAGGGTCTTCACGCCGTGTTCCTGAGCCTTCTTGCCTGCATCTTCTGCAGCCATCTGAGCAGCATAGGGGGTCGACTTACGCGAGCCTTTGAAGCCCATGGTGCCGGCCGACGACCATGAGATCGCGTTGCCCTGTACGTCCGAGATGAGGATCTTGGTGTTGTTGAACGAAGAGTTCACGTGGGCAACGCCCGATGCGATGTTCTTACGCTCTTTACGCTTAGTGCGAGTCTTATCACGTGCCATTGATCAAGCCCCCCTTATTTCTTCTTGCCGGCGATCGGCTTCGCCGGGCCCTTACGGGTGCGGGCGTTGGTGTGGGTACGCTGACCGCGAACCGGCAGGTTACGACGGTGGCGCAGGCCACGGTAGCAGCCCAGGTCCATCAGGCGTTTGATGTTCATTTGCACTTCGCGGCGCAGGTCACCTTCTACGGTGTAGTTTGCGTCGATGTGCTCGCGGATCGAAAGAACCTCGGCGTCCGACAGTTCGTTGACGCGACGGGTTGCTTCGATGTTCACGGCTTCGCAGATGGCTTTCGCCGATGCGGGGCCGATTCCGGTGATGTAGGTGAGGGCGATAGGTACCCGCTTTGCAGTCGGGATGTTTACGCCGGCAATACGTGCCACGTGTCACTTTCCTTTTCGTTGCGGTTCCGTAGTTCCGGAACCTTTTTTCACAACGTAAGCCCGACGCGTTTTCCGCCGGGCCTCAGCTGATCCAGGTGATCTGCCTAGGGGGAGCGACCCCGTCGGCGATATGATTCTCATGAAGAGATGGTGCTGGGTATTTGGAAATTCTTCACAGGTCAACCCCATTCGGGCAAAACCCTGACGTTCCGCCCAAAGACCTAGGGACAGAGTGAAAACACATGCCCTTCGGAGGCTTCTCCCTCGTGGACGTATACGAGATTCGGCTCGTTGTTGTACATCCGAAAGGCAAAGACCGTTGGAGTGATATAGGGCCCAGGTTCCTCGCAAAATCCAAGGCGGACCTGGGTTGAGGCATCCTCGGTCCAATCGAACACGATGGCGGGGGCGAACTCGCAGTAATACTCGATGGAGTCCATACCGTCGCGGGTCAGGATCATCGCGCCGTCGGCAACGGCGCTGATCACATCGTTGCCCCCTTCGCCGCTTCTCAAGGCGGTGCAGGCGACAGGGTCATCGACAAATTGAAGCGGGTTGGCCTGTGCGGCCGTCGCCAGCGCGACCATTAGCAATGCTCTGAACATGAAAAGACCCCCGGGATTATCCTCGGGGGTCAGTCTATCTTGGTTACGTGATTTCCCGCAGGAAAATCAGGCTCAGGCGTCGAGGATGCGTGCGATGGCGCCCTTGACCTCGTCGATGGTGCCAAGACCGTCGATCGACTTGAGGTTGCCCTTGGCGTGGTAATACCCGATCAGCGGCGAGGTCTTCTTGTAGTATTCCATCAGGCGGATCTTGAGGCTTTCCTCATTGTCATCCGCACGGGCAGTGCCACCGGCGGCAACCGCTTCGGCGGCACGGCCAACGATACGGTCGACCAGCACGTCATCGTTGACCTGCATTTCGATCACGACGTCGAGTTTTTCGCCGAATTCCTTCAGCAGCTCTTCGAGTGCATCTGCCTGGGCCAGGGTGCGCGGGAAGCCATCAAAGATGAAGCCGCCCTTTTTGTCGCCTTCGAGCTTTTCACGGATCAGGCCAATCACGATCTCGTCGGTGACCAGTTCGCCCTTGTCCATGACCTCGGCGACGATCTTGCCCATCTCGGTGCCCGACGTCTTGGCTGCGCGCAGCATGTCACCGGTCGAGAGCTGGATCATGTCGCGGCCTTCCACGAGAAAACCGGCCTGAGTTCCTTTGCCCGCGCCGGGCGGTCCAAGCAGAATAATGTTCATCGACGTGCAGGTCCCTTACGCTTGCGCTTGCGGCCCTTGCCGGACAGCTGCGACTTTTCGATCAGCCCTTCGTACTGGTGGGCCAGTAGGTGGCTCTGAACCTGTTGGATGGTGTCCATGGTCACGGAGACCACAATCAGAACCGAGGTGCCGCCAAAATAGAAGGGGATCGCCAGCTGTCCACGAAGGATTTCAGGCAAGAGACAAACTGCCGCAAGATAGGCCGCACCCAGAACCAGGATGCGGTTCACGACGTACTCGAGATACTCGGCGGTCTTTTTGCCCGGACGGATGCCCGGCACAAAGCCGTTCTGGTTCTTCAGGTTGTCGGCGACTTCATCCGGCTTGAACGACACGTTGAAGGTGTAGAAGTAGGCGAAGAAGACGATCATCAGGGTGAAGAACGCGAGGTAGAGCGGCTGACCGGGGCCGAAGTAGGCCAGCAGCGTCGACATGATCGGGCTGGTCTGGTTGCCCGAGAAGGTCGAGATCGTGGTCGGCAGCAGCAGCAGCGACGAGGCAAAGATCGCCGGGATAACGCCCGCCGGGTTTACCTTGACCGGCAGGTGGCTGGAGCCGCCGTCATAGACCTTCATGCCCACTTGGCGGCGGGGATACTGAATGTGAACCTTGCGCAGCGCGCGCTCCATGAAGACCACGAAGGCAATCACGGCGACGACCATCACGATCACACCGATGATCACGGCCGGCGAGATGGCGCCGGAACGGCCCTGGCTGAAGAACTGTGCGAGGGCGGCGGGAACCTCGGCGATGATGCCGACGAAGATGATCAGCGAGATACCGTTGCCGATGCCGCGCTGGGTGATCTGTTCGCCCAGCCACATCAGGAACATGGTACCACCAACGAGGGTGATCATGCAGGCCACACGGAAGAACATGCCCGGGTCAGTCACCAGTTCGCCGGCCTCAAGCGATACCGCGAGACCATAGGATTGCAGCGTGGCAAGGGCCACGGTGCCGTAACGGGTGTACTGGTTGATCTTCTTGCGTCCCTGTTCGCCCTCTTTCTTGAGCTGCTCAAGAGCAGGCACCATCGAGGTCAGAAGCTGAACGATGATCGAGGCCGAGATATAGGGCATGATGCCCAGAGCAAAGATGCCCATGCGCCCCAGTGCGCCACCGGTGAACATGGTCAGGATGCCGCCGATGCCTTGCGCTGCGCTTTCCATGAAGTCACGCAGGGCTGCGCCGTCGATGCCGGGCACGGGAATGTAGGTGCCAAGGCGGTAGACGATCAGCAAGCCCAGTGTGAACAGGATGCGATTGCGAAGATCGGTGGCTTTACCAAGCGCGGCCCAGCTTGTGTTGGCCGCCATTTGCTCTGCTGCAGATACCATCAGGATCTCTCTGTTGAATAAGAACGCCGCCAGAACCGTTTTCCGGTTTGGCGGCGTTTGGAAAACTCAAGGATATGTAAGCGGCATGGCGGCCGCTCACAACCTGTTAATTTGCCGCTTACGCGGTTTTGACTTTCAGCGAGCCGCCAGCTTTTTCTACGGCTTCGATGGCCGATTTCGAGGCGCCGGTCACGTCCAGCTCAACCTTGGCAGTTACGTCGCCTTTGGCCAGAACGCGGATACCGTCGAGGGTGCGGCGCACCAGACCCGAAGCAACCAGTGCTTCTTCGGTGATGGTTTCCGAGGCGTTCAGCTTGCCTTCGTCGATGAATTTCTGGATCAGGCCCAGGTTAACGACTGCGAATTTCTTGCGGTTCGGCTTGTTGAAGCCACGCTTCGGCAGACGTTGGTAGAGGGGCATTTGGCCGCCTTCGTAGCCGTTGATGGCTACACCCGAACGCGACTTTTGACCTTTGATACCACGGCCACCCATTTTACCTTTGCCGGAGCCGGGACCACGGCCAACGCGCATGCGTTTCTTGGTTGCGCCGGGATTGTCGCGCAGTTCGTGCAGTTTCATATCGCTTCTCCTTTGCCGGAACTGACCCCTGAAGCGTAAGCGGGTCAAACACGGCTTTTCTTGCTTGTTGATTCTGTGACCCAGTTGGCCACCGGGGGGCTATAGACGCCTTTGTGAGTTGATGCAAGCGTCGGGGCAGCTGTCTTGCGTTTTGGAAAGGACGGCAATTCACCTACATTTGGCCAATGACATGGAATCATGAAACCGTTACCGGGTGGCTCTTACGCGAAGGCCCTGCCCTGCCGAACCTCGAAGCTGTCACATACGCCTTGGCCGACAAGTTGGTCGAGGCAGGTTTGCCTTTGTGGCGGTTTCGCCTTGCGATGCGCACCACACATCCTCTTGTCACGGCCATTAGCACAATCTGGGAGCGTGAAACCGGCCCTCAGGACGTGTTTGTCAGCCCGCATGGCCTTGAGCAGCGTAGCGCATTTGCCGGTAGTCCCATGCAGCAGATAACGGCAACCAGGGCGCCTCTGCATCGTGACCTGTCAACCCTGACTACTGACGATCACCTGGCCTTTCACGAATTGCGCGAACGCGGAGCGACCGACTACTTCGGCTTGCCGCTTGTCTACGGAGACCACATGAGCGGGATCATGATTGCCGTTACGGATGATCCAGAGGGGTTTTCCGAAAACGATTGTGCTGGCTTGAGCGAAGTGTCGAGAATCGTCTCTCCGCTCGTGGAAGTCAGGCGACTTACAGTTCTGTCGCGCGCCGTGGCCAGCGCTTACCTTGGCCCCTCGACCGGACAGAGAGTCTTGGGCGGAGACATAACCCGTGGACAAGTTGACCGACTGGATGCCGCAATCCTGATGAGCGACCTGCGCGGTTGGACGCGTTTGAATGCCGAACGGCCGGTCGAAGAGGCCGTGGAGATCGCCAATGCCTATTTCGAAATACTGGATACGGCGGTGCGGGAGCATGATGGGGAAATTCTGAAATTCATGGGAGACGGCGTATTGGCCGTTTTTCCGGTTAGCGAAAGTGCTGAAGCGGCAGCGCGAAGTGCGACAGAGACCGCCCGAAAGGCCCTTTCGCAGCAGACCGATGAGATCCAGTTCGGGATCGGACTGCATATCGGGAATGTACTCTATGGAAACACCGGGTCCGAGCGACGGTTGGACTTTACCGTCATGGGCAACGCTGTAAATCTTGCGGCCCGTATCGAAGCCCTGTGTGGACAGGTCGGTCTGCCTTTGCTGATGTCACCAGAGTTTGCCGATCTTGTTGAAGGAAAGACACGGCTTGTCGGGGCCTTTGATCTCAAGGGTCTCACGCAGCCGATAGACATCTTTTCCCTAGTTTTTCCCACCTGAACACAAAACGCCCCGCAGTGTCCTGCGAGGCGCTTTTATTCCGGTGCCCTGATGGGCTTGTGTCCGCGGGCTTAGCCCTTGGCGACGGCTGCGATCTCTTCGCGGCGCAGACCGATGTCTTCCAGCTCGCGGTCGCTCAGAGCCGAAAGCTCGCGGTAGGTGCGGATGGCGTCGCGGCGTTTGGCGATTGCCAGCATGAGATCTTCAACGCCATGGCTGATGCGGCCAAAAAGGTCGTAGCCTGCGTCTGCTTTGGTTGCGATGTAGAACATGTCTTTTTTCCTGTGAGTGAGACCGGTCGGCGGGCCGGCACATTGCCTTCTGGCTATGGCGGTCATTTAGGGGGCGGTCCCTGATTCAACAACTGCTGAAAAATCAACGCCGCCATGCGTTTACTGCATATAAATCCGGCAGTTTGAAAACTTTTTGCCGGTATCGGATTTGCAGCGGTTTACTTGCCCTGCTGACCGTTCAAATAGTCTGTCCAGTAGGGAACGGGTTCTGTGGCTGCCAGCGCCTTGATGCGGCGTGCCAGTGTGACGATCGGTTTCAGGATCACGGTGAAGCGGGTCGGTTGTACGGCGAGGTCGGCCATCGGGTTTTCCATGTATTGGGTGATGTTTTGTGTTGGCGCGGTCTTTAAGCCCACGCTTTCAAAAGCACCAACGCCAATCCCGCAACCCTGCCTTGCCGGAAATGCAACGCTTGTTAACGAGTTTAGGTTCCTGTCGATTCGCCGGACGTGTCAGCGCATGTCCCGGCCGGTGCAGACCTTGTCGATGTCACAACGCACGAGGCCGATGTCGGCCAGTTCACGATCATTGAGGCGCGACAGTTGGGTAAATGTACGGCGGTAGGCCACACGGGTTGCGATTGCGTCACGGATGTAGGCGACAAAGGCGCCAAAGCCAAAAGAGCGCCCGGCACCCGCCGAGGTGGGAGTTGCATAAGCCATTGTTGTTTCCTGTTCGTCTTTGCCGGGGAGAGCCTCGACCCGGCCGCTGTTTCACTGCCTTGCGGCGATGCAGCGGAGATAGGAATGTAACGGTTTCACGACAACGAACACCCAAGCATTGCCGTCATGTGGAAACTGCATGACTTTGGGACCACCACAAAAGAAAACGCCCCGCAGAAAACTGCGGGGCGTTTCAGTCATCAAGTGCCAGAGGCTTAGTCGCGCTCTTCGATGATTTCGACCAGGTGCGGGATCTTGCGGATCATGCCACGAACCGAAGGGGTATCTTCGAGTTCACGGGTCTTGTTCATCTTGTTCAGGCCCAGGCCGATCAGGGTGGCGCGCTGGTCCTGCGGGCGACGGATCGGCGAACCGACCTGCTTTACAACGATGGTTTTAGCCATGTCTTCGTCTCCTTACGCTTCAGCGGCTTCGGTTGCCGGTGCGTCATCCTTTTTCAGGATGTCAGCAACTTTCTTGCCACGGCGCGCCGCGATTTGACGCGGGCTTGCTTCTTTTTGCAGGCCGTCGATGGTGGCGCGGATCATGTTGTAGGGGTTCTGCGAACCAACCGACTTGGAAACCACGTCCTTGATGCCCAGCATCTCGAACACGGCACGCATCGGACCACCTGCAATGATACCGGTACCTTCCGGTGCGGTGCGCATGATCACCTTGCCTGCGCCGTGACGACCTTCGATGTCGTGGTGCAGGGTACGGCCTTCACGCAGCGGCACGCGGATCATCTGGCGCTTGGCTTGCTCGGTGGCTTTGCGGATGGCCTCGGGGACCTCTTTCGCTTTACCTTTACCGAAGCCTACACGACCTTTTTGATCGCCTACGACAACCAGAGCGGCGAAGCCGAAGCGCTTACCACCTTTAACGGTTTTCGAAACGCGGTTGATCGCGACCAGGCGGTCGGCGAATTCCGGAGTCTCTTCTTCGCGGCGGCCACGGCCACGGCGATTTTCACGTTCTGCCATTTTCGGCATTCCTTTTCAGTTCTGGCGCGTCAGGCGCCGTGAAATCCAATCCTGGTGGCGGTCCCGACTGGCACCGCCCCGGATCATCGGGGGGACGTTGCCGTCCCCCTCAAGTCTTAGATCTTCAGGCCACCTTCACGCGCGGCGTCGGCTACTGCCTTCACCTTGCCGTGGAAGAGGAAGCCACCGCGGTCGAAGTATGCTTCTTCGACACCGGCTTTTTTCGCACGCTCGGCAAGCGCTGCACCAACCTTGGTGGCTGCTGCGACGTTGTTCTTGCCAACTACGCCCAGATCCTTTTCGAGGGTCGAGGCGGAAGCGACGGTGACGCCGTTGCGATCGTCGATCAGCTGAGCGCTGATGTTCTTGTTCGAACGGTGTACCGACAGGCGCAGTTTGGTGTCGCCGTTGATCTTGCGAAGTTTGTTCCGGACGCGCAGGCGGCGCTTGAGGAACAGGGTCCGTTTGCTGTTTGCCATCTTGCTGGTCCTTACTTCTTCTTACCTTCCTTGCGGAAGATAAATTCACCTTTGTAGCGGATACCTTTGCCTTTGTACGGCTCGGGCTTACGCCATTCGCGGATGTTCGCCGCAACCTGGCCCACCAGCTGTGCGTCGGTGCCTTCGATGATGATCTCGGTCGGCTTCGGCGCGGTGACCGTAATGCCGGCGGGAACGTCGAAGTTCACGTCGTGCGACAGACCGAGCGACAGTTTCAGGACATTGCCCTGCATCTGTGCACGGTAACCAACACCTTGGATTTCAAGCTCTTTCTTGAAACCGGTGGTGCAGCCGGTGATCATGTTGGCAACCATGGTGCGCGACATGCCCCACTGCTGACGTGCGCGCTTGGACATGCCACGCGGAGTCACGGTCACAGCGTTGTCTTCAACTGCAATGGTGACATCGTCAGTTGCAGTGAAAGACTGGGTGTCTTTCGGACCTTTGATTTCGATGGTCTGGCCGGAGACAGAGGCAGTTACGCCGCTGGGCAGCTCGACCGGTTTTTTACCAATACGAGACATTTACAGCTCTCCTTAGAAGACCGTGCAGAGCACTTCGCCGCCAACATTGTTGGAGCGTGCGCTTGCATCCGACATCACACCTTTCGAGGTGGAGACAATCGACACACCCAGGCCCTGGCGGACGGTAGGTACGTCATTGACGCCCATGTACACGCGACGACCGGGTTTGGAGACCCGCTTCAGCTCGCGAATAACAGGGGTGCCTTCGTAGTATTTCAGGCTGATTTCGAACGCCGGGTGGCCGTTCTCTTCAGACGCTTCGTAGCCGCGGATGTAGCCTTCGTCGGCCAGTACATCCAGAACCCAGCCGCGCAGTTTCGAAGCGGGGGTCGACACGGTCGACTTGCCACGCATCTGGCCGTTGCGGATACGGGTCAGCATATCACCGATAGGATCGTTCATATCGTTCTCTCCTTACCAGCTCGATTTAACCATGCCGGGGATCTGACCAGCAGAACCCAGCTCGCGCAGCATGATACGGCTTACCTTGAGCTTACGGTAGTAAGCGTGGGGACGGCCGGTCAGCTGGCAGCGGTTGTGAAGACGGGTTGCCGACGAGTTACGCGGCAGTTTCGCCAGTTTCAGACGCGCCTTGAAGCGCTCTTCCATCGGGCGGCTCTCGTCATTCGCGATCTCTTTCAGCTCGGCGCGCTTGGCGGCGAATTTCGCTACCAGACGCTCGCGCTTTTTCTCGCGTTCGATCATAGATTTTTTAGCCATGATATCCTCTCCCGCCCTTACGCGTTGAACGGCATGTTGAAAGCTTTCAACAGGCTCTTCGCTTCCGCGTCGGTGTCAGCGGTGGTGGCAATTACGATGTCCATGCCCCAGTTCTCGTCGACCTTGTCGAAATCGATTTCCGGGAACACGATGTGTTCTTTCAGGCCGGTGGCAAAGTTGCCGCGGCCATCGAACGACGGCTTAACACCACGGAAGTCGCGGATACGCGGCATCGCTACGGTGATCAGACGATCGAGGAATTCGTACATGCGGTCGCCACGCAAGGTCACCTTGGCGCCCATCGGCATGCCTTCGCGAACGCGGAAGCCGGCGATGGAGTTCTTTGCCGTGGTGGTCAGGGCTTTCTGACCCGCGATTGCGGTGAGGTCGGCCTGAGCGGACTTGGCTTTCTTGCTGTCTTTGACGGCGGCACGGCCACAGCCGATGTTCAGAACGATCTTCTCCAGCTTGGGGATCTGCATATCGTTCTTGTAGCCGAACTCCTCTTTAAGGGCAGCGCGGATGGTGTCCTTGTAGAGGGTCTTCAGACGCGGGGTGTAGTTTGCATCATCAAGCATCGATCACGTCCCCAGTGGTTTTGGCGAAGCGGACCTTCTTGTCACCTTCCATGCGGAAGCCAACGCGGGTCGGTTTGCCGTTTGCGTCCAGGAGAGCCAGGTTCGACAGCTGGATCGGCATCGCTTGCGGGATGCGGCCACCTTGCGAGGTTTGGCTCTGACGGGTGTGGCGGATGGCGATGTTGATGCCTTCCACGACGGCCTTGCCGGCTTTGGGGTCAACCGAGGAAATGGTACCCTCTTTGCCCTTGTCCTTACCGGCCAGAACGACGACCTTGTCGCCTTTTTTCAGTTTAGCAGCCATCTTACAGCACCTCCGGCGCGAGCGAGATGATCTTCATGAAGTTCTTGGCGCGCAGCTCACGAACAACCGGGCCAAAGATACGGGTACCGACCGGCTCGTTGTTGTTGTTCAGAATTACGGCTGCGTTGCGATCGAAACGGATCGCGGTGCCATCTTCACGACGGACTTCTTTTGCGGTGCGCACGACGACGGCCTTGCGGACGTCACCTTTTTTAACGCGACCGCGCGGAATGGCTTCCTTAACCGAGACGACGATGATGTCGCCAACGGATGCGTATTTACGCTTGGAACCACCCAGAACCTTGATGCACTGAACTCGGCGTGCGCCGGAGTTGTCAGCTACATCCAGATTTGTTTGCATCTGGATCATGTGGTTTCTCCCGACCTATGGGGCGGCGATGCGTGCCGTGATCCCCAGGGTTTCGACTAACTGTTCAGTCTAGTCGCCAGGAGTCTCAAAGTGAGACTCTTAGGCTTCCAGAACTTCCCAGCGTTTGGTTTTCGAACGCGGTGCGCATTCGATAATGCGAACAGAGTCACCTACTTTGTAGGTGTTGTTCTCATCGTGAGCCCGGTATTTCTTGGACTTACGAATGGTCTTCTTCAGAACCGGGTGGGTGAAGCGACGTTCGACCGACACGGTTACGGTTTGGGCGTTGGCGTCCGAAGTCACGGTGCCTTGCAGGATACGTTTGGGCATCTATCTGGCTCCTCTTATTCGGCTGCTTTGGCTTTTTCGTTCAGGATGGTCTTCACGCGTGCAGCTGCACGACGTGCCGCACGGATACGCGCAGCGTTTTCCAGTTGGCCGGTGGCCTGTTGGAAACGAAGGTTGAACGATTCTTTCTTGAGGTTGGCCAGCTCTTCACGGAGCTGATCCGGCGTTTTTTCACGCAGTTCGTTGGCGTTCATCGCCTCTTCCTTTCTCATACATCAGAAGGCCCCCTGGGTTATGTGAGGGGTTACCTTTTTGCCTGATGGACAAATGACAAACACACGAATCCCCTGAATGGGAATCCGCGAGATGGCGGCTTATACGGTTGGGTTGGGGGGATGGCAAGGGAAAGTTTGAGAATTTCCCTTTAGTTCAAAGGCTGGAAACAGTCTTGTGCGCTTCCCGGGCTTGTGACGCTTGTTAGCAGCAATTAACGTTATTGGCACAAGCTTTTTTCAAGTTGGGATAGATTTATGGGTTGGGCAATTTTTCTGATCACGATGGGCGCCGTTGGCCTGATCGAATGGACCTCCTCGGATGAGGACACCAGCGAAGAACAGGTTGACGATACGCCGGCAGAACAACCGGAAGACCCGCAGGTCTGTGACGGTATCGAGATTCTAGTCGAGGGTGACGCGACGCTGGTCGAAACGACGGAGTGCGATGACCTGATCCTGACCGATGTGGACAGCGCCAACAACATCACCGTTGAGGCGGGCGACGGGGCGGATACGCTGACGGGCTCAGAATACCTGAGCGACTCGGAGCTGTTCGGCGAGGATGGCGACGACGTGATCACCGACGCAGGCTATGCCAACACGCTGCATGGCGGCGCGGGTGATGACACGCTATCGTCCGATGGCGCGCGAGCGACCCTGTTTGGCGACGAGGGGGATGACCACCTCACGCTGGAAGGCCGCATTACCAACTTTGAACGGATGCTGGCGGATGGTGGCGAGGGGGACGACACGCTTGTGTCGGGCTTCGGGCTGCCTGACCAGGTGAGCCAGAGCGTAAACTCAACGCTGAGCGGCGGCGCAGGGGCCGACCGGTTTGAACTGGAGGTTCTGGCCTCGGACCTGACTCAGCACAGTTTTGACGGCACCTTCGACACCGGCATCACTATTGATGATTTCGAGTCGGGCGAAGACGTTCTGGTGATTGACCCTTACAGCAACTTTGCCAGCAACGACGCCAGCTTCTCGCGGTTTGAAGTGGTGCCGTCCGCGGACGCCTCGGGCACACATGTGGTGCTCTACTACACCCACCCCGACCTGCCGGAAGAACGCGGCATCGCCGTGGAACTGGCAGGCGCTGCGGGTGTGACTGCGTCGGATGTTCAGATTGTTGGAGGGGTGACGATCTAAGACTGCAAATAGTGGGGAGGCTTTCGGAAAAAGGCCGCCTGCTATTCAGACCAAGGCAGCCGCCACTCTTCAAGTGGTTTCTCCCAAATTGTGTTTGCCCCATCGGCGACCGCGCTTCCGGCATTGGCCAAGGAAGCTTTGGCCAGGCTCCAATATTCCCACCAATCAAATTCGATTTGTCCGAATTCGGGCAAATCGGACAAGTAACCAGCTGCTGCCCCCCAGGCAGTTTCCGGACTCTCCAAGATCATCGCGTAAATCTCTTCCTGCGAAGGGAGCTCAATCGCACAAACCGAGGTCACTTCATCAGGAATGGCTAGGTCGGGATTAAAAGCAACGTTCAACTCATAAGTATCCCGAAGTGTCATGCAGGCATCGCGAACTTCAAGAGCAGTAACTCCGACCACGACAGAGGCTCCAACTGCTGGCATAGCTTCGCCAACCATCGATGAAACGTTCCTAAATGCGCCGAAGGAAACGCGTTTCGAAACCCGATAGCTAAAGTCTCGGACGGCTTGTGCCCGAGACGTTTTTTGTCCGCGATAAATTACATCGGTCGCTCTCAAACCAGCCAATTGCTGCTTATGAGAGTTCAGCTCAACGCGAGTCAGATCGAGCTCCCGAGCCAGCGATGCCGCCCGTTTGGATGCTTTGCCGATCTTTGGAAAGTTATATTCCGACCTTAGTGCGTCGGCGTCGGCCAGCACGTTCCTCGCAACCTTTCTTGGAAGAGTGTCTGCAAATTCTTCAGGAGAAAGCGCGCCTTTTGCACGGTTTGTCTGCCAATGCGTAAATCGGAGATTTCTTGGGTCATTGGCCAAACGCTTTAGATTTTCGCCACAAACCCCAGAGTTCCAAGCGTGAAAAAGAGAGACCAAATGGTCAACTTCCATGTGTTCACAGGGAACTTTTCGCCCATCGGAGTATTGATCCACGACCATTTGCCCAGCTTGGCAATAGTGGCTTCTGGTTTTGTAGTGTGGCCGCTTATAGGGCTCGCTACAAACCTCGGAAGACGCTGCTCCGCCCAAGAGAGCAACAAATAAACCTGCACAGGAAAGGGCCTTAACAAACGAAGTGCTTCTCAACGCCACGCCTCTCAATCAAGAAATTTCGACAAAATGAAAATTCTTTTTAGCTTAGCCGGTGCACGACTAAAGACAAGCCGCGCTGGTGGACCGAGGTTGCGGCACTTGGTGCTTTCCCTCGACCAACCTCACTCCCACTTGTAGTTGAAGCTGACCGAGACGCGGTTGCTTTCGGCCATGTTCATCGGCACCTCGTGGCGCAGCCAGCTTTCCCAGAGGAAGACTTCGCCGATCTGCGGCTTCATGTAGATGAAGGCCTGCATGTCGCGGCGGGCGCACTGTTTGCGGGCGGGAGAGGCCATCATGCGGCCAGAGCGGGGGTCTTCCAGTTTCAGGGCCCCTGCCCCGTCGGGCAGCGACACATAGGTGGTGCCTGAGATCACGGAATGCGGATGCAGGTGCGAGGTGTGCAGACCGCCTTCGGGCAGGATGTTGATCCAGATGTCCTCGAGCACCAGCTTCTTGCCTTCGAGGTTGAACTCGAGATCCTCGGCAAAGGCGGCAACGTGTTTGTCGAGCGCCTCGACGATGTCTGCGAAGATCGGGAAGCGCCAGGGCAGATCGGTGAGCGAGGCATAGGAGGTGTATCCCGGATAGCCTTCGGTCTCGCACCATTCCTGGCCGGCCTCGTCATCTTCGGCGATTGAGTAGCAGGCGTCTTCCAGCTCTTCGGAATCGACGGGTTTGCCATATTCCGACAGCTGTGCGCGGTAGAAACGGGTGACGAAGAGGGATTCGATCTGTGCCATGCCCCTCTCATAAATCCGATGCCCGGCAAACAAAAGTGCTGATCGCGTGGCGGCGCAAGCACATGCTGTGGTTGCATTGGTCTGTTGGCGGCCCTAGGCTCTCTTCATTGTTTGAATGTTATCACAGGGCTTTGACATGGAACTGTTTCTTCTGCTGGGTGCGACACTGCTTGGGGCCGGGTTGCTTTTTCTGGATGACAGCGATCCGGCAACGGAAAATGCCGGGGACGAAAGCGTGGAGGACACGGTCGAAGAGCCCCCTGTGGTGGATGAGCCCGACACCCCGGAACCGCCGCAGACCATCGAGGTGTCGGATGGCACCCCTGCGATCGGGACGGATGGAGACGACATCTTTACCCTACTGCGGCCGGAGAATGTGGACCCGTTTGATCCCTATTCGCATGTAACGGTCGAGGGCGGCGCGGGGAACGACATGATCGACCTATTCGACAACGAAGCCGATCGGGCTTGGGACGGAACAGTGGAAAACGATCCGGGCAATACGATCCAGGGCACCGTGGATGGTGGCGCGGGCAATGACACCATCGAAGCACAGGGCGGCGTGATCCTTGGCGGCGATGGTGATGATGTCCTGACCGTGTTTGACGATGGCGGGCTCGTCGAAGGCGGAGACGGCAACGACACGATCACCGGCGATGTTCTGGGGCGGACGATCCTGGGCGGGAACGGAGACGACGATATCAACGTTAGGGCCAGTTCTTCCGTTGTCACGATCGAAGGCGGCGAGGGCAACGACACCCTGTACGGCGCGGGCAATGGCGGGCTGGTGAGCGGCGGCGTCGGCAACGATGTGCTTCTATCCAGCGACGGTATGGTTCTGGATGGCGGTGAGGGAGACGACACGCTGCGGGCCGCGTCGCTGCCGATCTACACGGGCTCGAGCGGGTTCAACCTGACCGGCGGCGCGGGCAACGATGTGGCCGAAGTATTGATTTCGGATCACGGCGAAGACAGTTCAGGCTGGACAGGGGCCCTGGTGGCGCGGCCGGATGCAGACACCGTGCGCGTTCGCATCGGGACCATTAAGGATTTTGCCCCGGGCGAAGACACGCTGCTTCTGGTGCCTGAGATTGACGATCCCGACTTTGCGCTGAGCGACATTACGGTGCAGGAACTGGCGGATGACACCAAGGTCACGGCCTATTTTGTGTCGGGCGACGAGACGCGGGAGATGGTGATCTCGCTTGCAAATGCGAAGAACGTCACGGCCGGGGATATCGTCGTGCAGGATAGCCCCGGCGTGGTGCCCCGGTTCCTTTGATCCTTCGGCCTCGTTCAAGCGGTTTCAAAACCTGCGCCCCGCGCCTAGACTGATCGAAAAAGGAGTTCGAGATGCGGCGTATTTTGTTGTTGGTCACCCATGCCATTGCCCTTGCGATCGGGTTTGCGCTGGGGGTGTATTTCCTGCCGATCCTGACTGCCCCCAAGGGGCCGGATCGGGCGGTGCTCGAGGCAGAGGCGCAGGGCGCGACCTATACCGCCGCTTTCACCCGCGATCTCAAGGGCAGCGATTTCCTGCATTGGGGCGAAGGCACGGTCAGCGTGTCGCCCAAACAGATCGTGCACATGGGCAAGCTGGCGCCGGGGCCGGATTACAAGCTTTACCTCGTGCCAGAGTTCGTCGAGGACGAGGCCTCGTTCGAAGCGGTGAAGGTGCGCTCTGTGCAGGTTAGCGACGTGAAGACGTTCGACGGCCTGATCCTCGAAGTGCCGGAGGGCGTGGATATCGAGGCCTATGATACGGTGCTGATCTGGTGTGAGGCCTTTGGCGAGTTCATCACGGCGGCGAAATACCGGTAGACGCCAATCGAGAGAATAAAGGAAAACCCCCGCTGATCTCTCAGCGGGGGTTTCTTGTTTTTCGAACTGGTGCGCTCTTATGCGCTTGTCAGAAAACGCCCGAAGGCGTTTTCGACGTTCTTACCAGTCTTCGCGGACGACGACGCGGGTTTTCACCGGCAGTTTCATCGCTGCGAGGCGCAGGGCTTCGCGAGCAACATCGTCGTTAACGCCGTCGATTTCGAACATCACGCGGCCGGGCTTAACTTTGCAAACCCAACGGTCGACGGAGCCTTTACCTTTACCCATACGAACTTCGATCGGCTTTGCAGTGACCGGAGTGTCGGGGAAGATACGGATCCAAACACGACCTTGACGTTTCATGTGACGGGTCATGGCACGACGCGCTGCCTCGATTTGGCGGGCGGTCACACGCTCGGGCGTGGTTGCCTTCAGACCGTACGAGCCGAAGTTCAGGGTCGAACCACCCTTGGCTTCGCCTTTGATACGGCCCTTCTGGACCTTGCGGAATTTAGTACGCTTTGGTTGAAGCATCTGTCAGTTCTCCCTTAGCGACGGCCACCGGCACCGCGAGGTGCAGGACCATCCTGGAGTTCTTGTGCCTTACGGTCACGCGCCGACGGATCGTGCTCCATGATCTCACCTTTGAAGATCCAGACCTTGATCCCGATGATCCCGTAGGGGGTCATCGCTTCGGAGTGTGCGTAATCGATGTCAGCACGCAGGGTGTGAAGCGGAACGCGACCTTCGCGGTACCATTCGGTACGTGCGATTTCGGCACCACCCAGACGACCGGCAACGTTTACACGGATGCCCAGGGCACCCATGCGCATTGCGTTCTGAACGGCACGTTTCATTGCGCGGCGGAACGAAACACGGCGTTCCAGCTGCTGAGCGATCGACTCGCCTACCAGCTGAGCGTCGAGCTCGGGCTTGCGCACTTCAACGATGTTCAGGTGCAGTTCGCTGTCGGTCATCGAAGCAAGTTTCTTGCGCAGAACTTCGATGTCTGCACCTTTCTTGCCGATGATGACACCCGGACGTGCGGTGTGGATCGTAACGCGGCACTTCTTGTGCGGACGTTCGATGATCACACGAGCAACACCGGCTTGCTTGCACTCGGTCTTGATGAACTCACGGATTTTCAGGTCTTCCAGAAGAAGATCGCCGTAGTCCTTGGTATCTGCGTACCAGCGGCTGTCCCAGGTGCGGTTGACCTGAAGACGCATGCCAATCGGATTAACCTTCTGACCCATTAGGCTTGCTCCTCAACTTGACGCACCTTGATGGTGAGTTCCGAGAACGGTTTGATGATCTTGCCGAAACGACCACGGGCGCGCGGACGACCGCGTTTCATGGTCAGGTTCTTGCCCACATACGCTTCTGCGACGATCAGCTCGTCAACGTCCAGGTTGTGGTTGTTTTCGGCGTTGGCGATTGCGGACTGAAGGCACTTCTTCACGTCCTGCGCGATACGCTTGTTCGAGAAAGTCAGGTCGGTCAGGGCCTTCTCAACTTTCTTGCCGCGGATCATGCCAGCAACCAGGTTCAGTTTTTGCGGGCTGGTACGGAGCATGCGAGTTTTCGCCATTGCTTCGTTTTCAGCCACGCGACGGGGGTTCTTTGCCTTGCCCATGACTTACTTCCGTTTCGCTTTTTTGTCGGCAGCATGCCCGTAGTAGGTACGGGTCGGCGAATATTCACCGAATTTCTGACCGATCATGTCTTCAGTTACCAGCACGGGAACGTGCTTCTGGCCGTTGTACACACCAAAAGTCAGACCGACGAATTGCGGCAGGATGGTGGAACGACGCGACCAGATCTTGATCACTTCATTGCGGCCCGATTCACGCGTTGCTTCGGCCTTTTTCAGGACATAAGCATCAACGAAGGGGCCTTTCCATACAGAACGTGCCATGGATTAACGGCCTTTCTTCTTGGCGTGACGCGAGCGGATGATGAGCTTCTGCGACGCCTTGTTCTTGTTGCGGGTGCGCTTACCCTTGGTCGGCTTACCCCAGGGGGTTACCGGGTGACGACCACCCGAAGTCCGGCCTTCACCACCACCGTGCGGGTGGTCGATCGGGTTCATGACAACACCACGGACCGACGGACGCTTGCCCTTGTGGCGCATACGACCGGCTTTACCGTAGTTCTGGTTCGAGTTGTCGGGGTTCGACACGGCACCAACAGTGGCCATGCATTCCTGACGGACCATGCGCAGTTCGCCCGACGAGAGGCGGATCTGAGCGTAGCCACCGTCACGACCAACGAACTGAGCATAGGTGCCTGCGGCACGTGCGATCTGACCGCCCTTGCCCGGCTTCAGTTCGATGTTGTGTACGATGGTACCGATCGGCAGGCCCGAGAACGGCATTGCGTTGCCCGGCTTGATGTCGGCTTTGGCCGAGGCCAGGACCTGATCGCCAACTGCAAGACGCTGGGGAGCGAGGATATAGGCCTGCTCGCCGTCTTCGTATTTGATCAGAGCGATGAAGGCGGTCCGGTTCGGGTCGTATTCGATCCGTTCAACGGTTGCCGCAACATCGAATTTGTTACGTTTGAAGTCAACAATACGGTAAAGGCGTTTTGCGCCACCGCCGCGACGACGCGAGGTGATCCGTCCGGTGTTGTTCCGGCCGCCCGACTTGGTCAAACCCTCGGTGAGAGATTTGACCGGACGCCCTTTCCAAAGCTCCGAACGGTCGATCAGAACCAGCCCACGCTGGCCCGGCGTCGTCGGTTTATACGACTTGAGTGCCATGCTTTCTGTCTTCCGTTTAGCAGTGCGAAGCACCGGGTTCGCCCGGTATCCCCGCTATGTTTAGCCCCCCGAAGGTGGCCCGTGGTATAGGCCCCCGAAGGTGCCCGAATTCAAAACGAACCGGCCCCAGAACGAATCTGAGGCCAGTGCGATGGGTGCTAGTAGCAGGGGACGGGTGGCGTGTCTATAGGAAGGGTTGCTTTTATTGAGCAACCGTTAGCCCCGTTTTGCCAGCGCAGCTTCAGCCTGCGCGGCTTGCTGCAAGATCAATGCGCGAACCGCCTCGACATCTTCGAGATAGTCAAACATCACCTGCATCGTGATACGGCCCCACAGTGGCGAATGCCCAGGATGAGAAATGCCGATCCCAAAGGGTTGCACGACATCTTCTGAAAGCAGCGTGCCGACTCTGATTGAGGGATACGGCCTTGTCTCTACTACTTCATAGGGGAAGGTTGTTGAGAGCGGGCAAGACACAACGTAGAGCCGCTCGGATAGACGCCAGTTCATCGCCCTACGGCACAAAATTGTACGCTCGTCGGTTACGAAGTACAGAAAGTTGCTAAGAACATAACGCCGCTGGTGCGCCAGAGAACAGCTTATCGCCAAGAATGCGATACTGACTACGCCGTACACCCAGTAGGCATCTCTGACCCCGAACCGGCTCTCCGCGCCGATGAAGGGAAGACTGCACCACATCAAGACCGTTCCCACCAACAGAGACAGATGAATGAGGCGCTCTTGTCCGACCGGCTCGAACAGACCCTGCCCTCTAAAAGGTACCCCCGTCCAAAGAACCTGCTCTCCCGGTTCGAGGAGGTTCTCCAAACTTGGTTCCTTATAAACCTGAACCGTCGCTTCGCTCATTTCACCAAAAAATCTCTGCTTCAAAATCCAATGTCTGTTGTGGAAAATAGTTTCTTATGATCGAGAGCACCACCATCAGCTGCTCGGATAGGATAGTCGCGAGAAGTAAACCAACCAATCTTCGAGGAAGGCTAAGCTCCGGGCTGCAACCCTAATTCTATCCGAAGCGCATTGCATTCGGACAAAAAAAGCCCCCCGGCTTTCACCGAGGGGCTTTTCGATTTCTCGAAGAAAACAGATCTTACAGACCGGTGGTCACGTCGATCGTGTTGCCTTCTTCCAGGGTCACGTAGGCTTTTTTAACGTCTTTGCGCTTGCCGATCTGGCCGCGGAAACGTTTGACCTTACCCTTGGTGATGGTGGTGTTCACCGCTTTGACCTTCACACCAAAGAGAGCTTCTACAGCTTCCTTGATCTGCGGTTTGTTGGCGTCGATTGCCACTTCGAAAACAACCGCACCGTTTTCCGATGCCATGGTCGATTTCTCGGTGATAACCGGCTTGCGGATCACGTCGTAATGTTCTGCCTTAGCGGTCATTTCAAACGAGCCTCCAGAGCTTCGATACCTGCTTTGGTGATCACCAAGGTGTCACGCTTGAGGATATCATAAACGTTTGCACCCATCGTCGGCAGGATATCCAGACCTTCGATGTTGCGCGATGCCTTCAGGAAGCCTTCGTTAACCGATGCGCCGTCGATGACCAGAGCGCGTTTCCAGCCTAGGTTTTTCACCTGCTTGGCCAGAGCTGCGGTCTTGCCTTCGGCTTCGGCGTTCTCGATCACCACCAGCTCGCCTGCTTTCGCTTTGGCGGACAGTGCGTGCTTGAGGCCCAGCTTGCGGAATTTCTTCGGCAGGTCGTGGCCGTGCGAACGCGGGGTCGGGCCCTTGTAGATACCACCTTTACGGAAGATCGGCGCGTTACGGTCACCGTGGCGTGCGCCGCCGGTGCCTTTTTGGCGATAGATCTTCTTGGTCGAGTAGGAGGTTTCCGAACGGGTCTTCACCTTGTGGGTGCCGGCCTGCGCGTTGTTGCGCTGCCAACGGACCACGCGGTGCAGGATGTCCGCACGCGGCTCCAGGCCGAACAGGTCTTCCGACAGTTCGATGTTGCCTGCGTTGCCGCCGTCGAGATTGATCACGTCAAGTTTCATGCTTCACCACCTTCCGCGGGGGCTTCTTCAGCCGGTGCTTCGGTTGCAGCCGCTTTCAGGGCAGCCGGGAACGGCAGACCTTCGGGGGCTTTTTTCTTAACGGCGTCCTTGACGGTAACCCAGCCGGCTTTCGGGCCGGGCACAGCGCCCTTGATGAAGACGAGACCACGCTCGGCGTCGGTTTTCACGACTTCGAGGTTCTGAGTGGTCACGCGGACGGCACCCATGTGGCCGGCCATCTTCTTGCCTTTGAAAACCTTGCCCGGGTCCTGACACTGACCGGTCGAACCGTGCGAACGGTGCGAGATCGAAACACCGTGCGAGGCGCGCAGACCGCCAAAGTTGTGGCGTTTCATGGCACCGGCAAAACCTTTACCGATCGAGGTGCCCGAAACGTCAACCTTCTGACCCGTGAGGAAGTGCTCGGCCGAGATCTCGGCGCCAACTTCGATCAGGGCGTCTTCCGAAACGCGGAACTCGGCAACCTTGCGCTTGGGCTCTACGCCAGCTTTGGCAAAGTGACCGCGCATTGCTTGCGAAGTGCGTTTTGCCTTGGCCGAACCAGCGCCCAGCTGCACTGCGGTGTAGCCGTCGGTGTCGGTGGTGCGTTGTGCAACGACCTGAAGGCCGTCGAGCGAAAGAACGGTTACAGGGATCTGTTTGCCGTCTTCCATGAACAAGCGGGTCATGCCCACTTTTTTCGCGATGATACCAGAGCGCATATTCCTATACCCTCCTTAAACCGAGATCTGGACGTCCACGCCAGCCGCCAGGTCGAGCTTCATCAGCGCGTCCACGGTCTGGGGGGTCGGATCAACGATGTCGAGAAGACGCTTGTGCGTACGGATCTCGAACTGATCGCGGGATTTCTTGTCAACGTGGGGACCACGCAGAACGGTGAACTTCTCAATCTTGTTGGGAAGCGGGATCGGGCCACGAACCTGCGCGCCGGTGCGCTTTGCAGTGTTCACGATTTCCTGGGTGCTTGCATCCAGCACGCGGTAATCGAAAGCCTTCAGCCGAATGCGAATGTTTTGACTTTGCATTTCGTCAGCCTTTTTTAGGCGTTGGAGTTGAGAGGAGGACCCGCGACCACCGCAAACCCTCATCGAACCCGAAAAGGCGGGAATCACCCCGCCTTCATGTTCCTTATGAGAACTCGCGCGATATAGAGGGGATTAGGGGATGTGGCAAGGGCATTTCAGCGATCCTCAGAGGAATCGTGTCGACCTTATCTTCCTTCGGTCTGAGCTATCCCAATCTCGGCTCGGATTCTTTGCAATACCGAAGCACCGAGAGCAAGGTCTTTTGCCACGAAGAAGATTTCCACTTCCAAATCAATCGGAATTTGCTGTGAGGGATGCCCATCCAACCATGCAAACAAGAACCGATATTCACTGCCATTGATTTCTCCAACCACCGGACTTGAAGGGAAAATGATATCCGGTGCCGTGCCGCCGATTGTTCGAAAATAGACCCCAAGATCCTTAAGGGAGTACCTTGTCCCCTCAGGCAGAGATACCGAAACGGAAATCGTTCCAGCATCATCACAAGTCATCCCAGCCGGTTCTTTTCCGCGCTTTACCTCGAGAACCCGCACCGAGGGAGCCGGAAGGCTCCCCAAGTATTCACCCGCCTCATCAAATGGACGCCAATTTTGTAGATCCGGCTCGAAACGGAAGCTTCCATCAAATGTACAAGACAGCGCCATGCTGCCAGCGGTCATGAATAGCAGCGTGTAGGCAAGTAATCCGGGCATCTATTTCTCTTTTTCAATTCCGTAGTTCTTTTGTTTTATGCTCTCAAAAATGGAATGAACTTACAGTCTCTATATCAACTCTATCATCACAGGGTTTCGACGAATTCCACGTTATAACAACATTCCTCCGCCCCTTTTTGGCTGCGCAGCCAAAGACGGCACCCCAAAGCAAAAGGGGGCCAGTACCCCTCTGCCGGTTCATGTACCGTGCCGCAGGACCGTGGAAAACAAGGGATATTCGACTCTCGCCCCCCAACCTGCTAGCATCCCACTCTACGGCTGACATATTTTGCCAAGGACCGTGCTGAGTGGAGGGACTCGAATGGCATTTGAAACCTATGAATTTTCCGCGTTCCGGGAAAGCGATCTCGCGACAGGTGGCAAGTCGAAGTTCTTTGTTGGCAACACGATTGTCGTGCCCACGGCACCAACCCTCTCTATTCGCGTGACCGACGACGACGGCGCCCTGTCCGGAGACAATATCGTCAGCGAGAGTGCCGATGATGCGAGCGGTCAGACGGCTTCAATTCTGGATGCCTCGGGCAACGAGATCGGCAATGGCGGCAAGATCTATGGCGAGGTGTTTTTCTGGGTCAGCGACGCCGAAGGCAACCGCTATGCCCTGGTCGAGATCGAACAGGAAGGCGGCGGTGATGACTATTTTGCCTTCGTGACCGACTATGGCCTCCCCAAGGCTGGCACCGCGCTCACCGTGGACACCAAGGTCAACATCAAGAACAAGACCCTGATCCCCGAGTACAGCTCGCTTACCGCTGATGTCCCCGACCCGGACCCCGCCCCGGCTGACGAGTTCGAGTTCACGGCTTTTAACGAGTTCGACCTCCTTACCGTGAGCGGCAAGAAGAACCTTTTTGTTGGCGACACGATTGTCCTGCCCGAACTGCCCACGCTTCTGATTACTGTCACGGATGACGAGGGGAACCTGTCAGGCGACAATCTGGTCAACGAACAGGCCGATGACGCAACCTATCAAACGGCGACGGTCATCAACATGGATGGCGAGGAAGTCGGCAACGGAGGTCAGATTTTCGGCGAGGTCTACTATTGGGTGAAGGACAGCGCCGGCAAACGTTACAGGCTGGTTGAGATCGAGCAGGAAGGCTCGAAGGATGACTATTTTGCCTTCCTGACAAGCCACGGTGTGCCCGCCGCCGGCGAGGAACTTTATGTGGCTGCCAAGCGCAACATCAAGGACAGCAAGATCCTTGTGGACTACGAAGACCTGACGACGGGTGATCCGGCAGAACACCTGTTTCCAGACCCGGGCGATCTCATTCTCTGACAATCGGCCCTTTCGAAGGTGCTATCCAGCTTTCGAACAAGCGACAATAGGCAAAAGGGCGCCCCGCGGGACGCCCTTTCTTTATTCCTGAAGCCCTACTGCCAACCTCTTTGGCGGGGTGACGGCAGAACCTTTCTAGCCGCGATCAAACACCGCCATCATCTGTCCCCTCAAGCGTTCGACATCCTCTTCGACGCTGACCTGCGGATCACAGTGAAAGGGATCGAGCACGCGAATGCGGACGGTTCCGCTCAAGGGAGAGAAACGTCCACGCGGCAACAGCCGATCACTGTCGAGGATGACGATGGGCCGGATGGTGCGGCCGCTTTCACGGGCAACGACGACGGCACCTGCCTTGAATTGGCCAAGGCTTTCCGACTTGGTCCGGGTGCCTTCCGGAAACAGCACAACCGAGCGGCGGTCAGGCATGGATCGCACGGCATCACTCAGGGTTTCCATCGCGACCTTGCCGCTCTTGCGGTCGATCTCGACAAGCCCCGCAGCCTTGAAACCGGTGCGCAGCAAACGGGCGTCGAACAGTTCCTTCTTGGCGGCAAAGGTGAACCATTTGCGGTCCGGCACCGCGTCCATCATGGTAAACCCATCAAGATGGCTGCGGTGGTTGATGACTATGACGCTGCCGGTGTCCTCGGCAAGTGCCACGCGTTCCTGCTCGGAGATCTCGACCCGGATACTCAGCAGCCAGAGAAGCCGCGAGCAGGCGCGTTTCACCAATCGCCAATACCATCCCCGAAACCCCGGACGGTGTGCGCAAAGCAGGGGCACGAAGGCAATGAAGAGAAACTGGAACGGGCCGAACAGGACAAGCAAACAGCGCTTGAGGATGCGCAGGACGGGGCCGGGTGTCGAGGGGGCCAAGGGCCTGGCATTGGGATCCGTCGCCATCGCAGGAAAACGCCTCATGATTGCCCCGAAACGGGGAGGATCATGAGGGGCTGCGTCATGACCGGCGCACGGCAGGCTGGCGTCTCCAGCAGGCCAGAGCCTCTATGCGGCATTCAGACCCCGTGTTCAACGAGAAGATGACGTTAAGGAAGCGACTGCAAAGCAAAAGGGCGCCCCGTGGGACGCCCTTTCATCATTCCTGACGA
>NZ_BAABWM010000007.1:0-24800 GCF_040369695.1 Pelagimonas sp. KU-00592-HH
GGCCTCCTATTTGCGGTTGCCGGGCTGCTGCCCGGCGTAGAGTTGAATGGTGGGGCGGGACCAAGCCCGCCTCGCCAATTATGCGTATTTCGCCTGAATCTCTTCCGAGATGTTGGACGGAACCGGATCGTAGTGGTCGAACTGCATGGTGAACTGGGCGCGGCCCGACGACATCGAACGCAGAGTGTTGATGTAGCCGAACATGTTCGCCAGCGGCACGAATGCGTTGATGGCCACGGCGTTGCCGCGCGGTTCCTGACCCGAAACCTGACCACGACGCGAAGTGAGGTCGCCGATGATACCGCCGGTGTATTCTTCCGGGGTGATCACTTCGACTTTCATCATCGGTTCGAGCAGTTTCGCACCCGCTTTGCGCATACCTTCACGCATGCACATACGTGCTGCGATTTCGAAGGCCAGAACGCTGGAGTCAACGTCGTGGAACTTACCGTCGATCAGGGCAACCTTGAAGTCGATCACGGGGAAGCCGGCCAACGGGCCGCTGTCCATGACGGACTGGATGCCTTTTTCAACACCCGGGATGTATTCCTTCGGAACGGCACCGCCAACGATGCGGCTCTCGAACGAGTAACCCTCACCCGGCTCGGTCGGGGTGATGATGAGTTTGACCTCACCGAACTGACCCGAACCACCCGACTGTTTCTTGTGGGTGTAGCTGTGCTCGACTTCGTGACCGATGGTCTCGCGGTAAGCAACCTGCGGCGCACCGATGTTTGCTTCCACTTTGAATTCGCGCTTCAGACGGTCCACCAGGATGTCCAGGTGAAGTTCGCCCATGCCCTTCATGATGGTCTGACCCGACTCGATGTCGGTTTCGACGCGGAAGGACGGATCTTCTGCTGCGAGGCGCTGCAGACCCTGGGACATTTTTTCCTGGTCGTTCTTGGTTTTCGGCTCAACTGCGATCTCGATAACCGGATCCGGGAAGGTCATGGTTTCCAGAACCACCGGCTCCTTGGCGTCGCAGAGGGTGTCACCGGTGGTGGTGTCTTTCAGACCCGCCAGAGCGATGATGTCGCCTGCAAACGCTTCTTCGATCTCTTCACGGTTGTTCGAGTGCATCATCATCATACGACCGATGCGCTCTTTACGACCTTTGGTCGAGTTCAGAACGGTTTCACCTTTGTTCAGCGTACCGGAGTAGATACGGGTGAAGGTCAGCGAACCGACGAAGGGGTCGTTCATGATTTTGAACGCAAGGCCCGAGAACGCCATCTCGTCGTCTGCGCGACGTGCAATGTTACGCTCTTCGGTTTCGTCGCCCGGCTCGAAGCCCATGTAGTCGACAACGTCCAGCGGGCTGGGCAGGTAGTCGATCACAGCGTTGAGCAGCGGCTGAACGCCTTTGTTCTTGAACGCCGAACCACCGAGAACCGGAACGAAGTCCAGAGCCAGGGTACCCTTGCGGAGCAGCGCGCGGAGCGTTGCGACGTCCGGCTCGTTACCTTCCAGGTATTCCATCATGGCGTCTTCGTCTTGCTCGACGGCCGCTTCGACCATCTTCTCGCGCCACTCGTCGGCCATGTCCTTCAGCTCGTCGCGGATTTCCGCGTGAACCCAGGATGCGCCGAGGTCTTCACCCTGCCACAGCCACTCTTTCATGGTGACCAGGTCGATCAGACCTTCCAGCTCGGATTCTGCACCGATCGGAATACCAACCGGAACGGCACGTGCGCCGGTGCGGTCTTCGATCATGTGAACGCAGTTGAAGAAGTCTGCGCCGATCTTGTCCATCTTGTTGACGAAGACCATGCGCGGAACCTTGTAGCGGTCAGCCTGACGCCACACGGTTTCGGTCTGGGGTTCAACACCTGCGTTTGCGTCGAGAACGCAGACGGCACCGTCGAGAACCGCCAGCGAACGCTCAACTTCGATGGTGAAGTCAACGTGGCCAGGGGTGTCGATGATGTTCAGGCGGTGTTTCGGAGTGTCAGCGGTTTTACCGTCTTCGGTGCGTTCCCAGAAGGTGGTGGTCGCAGCCGAGGTGATGGTGATGCCGCGTTCCTGTTCCTGCTCCATCCAGTCCATGGTGGCTGCACCATCGTGCACCTCACCGATGTTGTGGGACTTACCGGTGTAGTACAGGATGCGTTCGGAACAGGTAGTTTTACCTGCATCGATGTGCGCCATGATACCGAAGTTGCGGTACAGGTCGAGCGGATATTCGCGTGCCATTGGTTTAATACCTTTTTGGAATTACCAGCGATAATGGCTGAAGGCTTTGTTAGCTTCTGCCATCTTGTGAGTGTCTTCCCGCTTCTTAACAGCGGTACCGCGCGAGTTCACGGCATCCAGAAGTTCACCTGCGAGGCGCTCTTCCATGGTGTTCTCGTTGCGGTTGCGCGAAGCAGAGATCAGCCAGCGGATGGCCAGAGCTTCACGGCGCTCGGGGCGCACTTCAACCGGAACCTGGTAGGTTGCACCACCAACACGACGCGAGCGAACCTCAACGGCGGGTTTGATGTTGTCCAGGGCTTCGTGGAAGACTTCGACGGGGGCGCGTTTGATCTTGTTTTCAACGCGATCCAGCGCGTTGTAAACGATCTTTTCCGCAACCGACTTTTTACCGTCGATCATCAGGTTGTTCATGAATTTCGACAGTACGCGGTCGCCGTATTTGGCGTCGGGCAGTACTTCGCGTTTTTCAGCAGCGTGACGACGAGACATATTCTCTTATCCTTCTTACTTAGGACGCTTCGCGCCGTACTTCGAACGACGTTGCTTACGGTCTTTAACGCCTTGGGTATCCAGAACACCGCGCAGGATGTGGTAACGGACACCCGGAAGGTCTTTCACACGGCCGCCGCGGATGAGGACAACCGAGTGCTCTTGCAGGTTGTGGCTCTCACCGGGGATGTACGAGATAACTTCGTAACCGTTGGTCAGACGAACCTTGGCAACTTTACGCATCGCCGAGTTCGGTTTCTTGGGGGTGGTGGTGTATACGCGGGTGCATACGCCACGTTTCTGGGGGCATTGCTCGAGGTGCTGCGACTTCGAGCGCTTGATTTTGGGCTGACGCGGCTTGCGGATCAGCTGTTGAATCGTTGGCATTGGGTCTCTTTCCCGTTTCCTACATGTGCTGCACAGAGCGGCAGCCCCATGCGGTTGAATTTTTCGGCTTACGCGTCCGCAAGCGCAAAAACCGCAATCGTTTCCATTCCGAGGCAAACGACGCGGTGTTGTAACAGAGGGTGCGAACTTCAAAGTAGCTCGGACCTTGACCACTACAGATTTGAATTCGGCATTTGGGGCGACCCCCAGCCGGATGGTCGGGCGTATAGGGGGAGTCGCCGCTCTTGTCAACAGCGGCCCCTGTCTGACGCCGACCCAAGGCGTTAATCGGCCTCCCCTGCGCGGTAATGGGGCCAGATCCCGGCGATCGTCTCCTCGCCGAAACGCTCTGCACAGTAGCTGTAGGTCGCATCAAAATGCTTGCGGGCCGCGGCGATCTGTTTTGGCCAGAGTTCCTCGTTTCTAGGCGATTCATTGATGCGAAGATCAAAGTCGGGCTCGTGATAGGTCAGGCCAAGGAAATCGCAAACCTGCTGCACGGTGTCTGTCGTGAACAGCGTTTCATAGAACCCGTGAAAGATGTTTTCCGGTGCAAACACCTGATCCAGGGTCTCAAGCGTCTCGTTATAGCTGGTGCGATTTGTTATGTAGGGCGATTTGAGCGCCGCCGAGAAACGTTGCCGAGCCGTCTTTTGGACTTCCTTGCCCGCAAGCGCCACATCACGGTCGCGCATCCGCATGGCCGAGTAGGCCCGCTCGACTGGATCGCGCATCAGGTAGATGACTTTGACGGCAAAGCCTGCTTCCTCCATTGTCTCGCGCACCGTCGTCATCTGATCGACCGTGAGCGTCGAATATTCCGGCGTGATGTCTGCGAACAGGCGTGCATTCGGAGAAATGCGCCCAAGCCGCTCGTAGTAGTTCAGATAATAGCTGACATCGAACTCGGCGTTGAGGTTGTCCGCCAAGCCTAGCATTCGGTTGCGCATCCGCTCGGGAATGGGCTCTCCCTTCGCTTGCAGCGCCTTCATACGTTCCAGCGTGTTGGTCAGGTATGTCGCCTTGTTGGCGAATTGCACCGAAGGTTTCCTAGCCCCAAGGAGGCTGACCCAGACGCCGTGCTCTTTCAGGACCCCCATTTCGCACTCGGGGTGATCCACCAGGTATTGGTAGAGCCAACTGGTTCCGGCTTTCTGGGCACCGACACCGAATAGAAAGGTCTTGGTCATAGCTAGGATACGTTTCGAATGCTTCCGGGCGACCCGGTTGAAGATTTGCGCGCATATTACTGTTGTGAAGGCACATGACCAGACGGTTTTTCGGCCACCTTGTCTCGGCCGTTTGAGGGTGACATGGTGAGCACAACAACAGAGAGGCAGGCAGATGGACAGTCGAGACATGCAGGTGATTGGACTGTGCCGGTTTTCCTATCTGGGGGAAGGTGGTTTTCAGGTCGAACACGAAACCCTCGATGAACGTGCGGCCTTTCTCTATGACCCTGTGCGCATGGACGAACGGTTCCGGACGCTGGAAGCCTTTACCCTGCCGTCGATCCGGGCGCAGACAGACCCGAATTTCACTTTCGTGGTGCTGATCGGCGAGACGTTTCCAGAGGTCTATCGCAAACGTCTTGAGGACCTGTTGGCAGACATTCCGCAGGCCGTGATCCAAGCGCGCGCGCCGGGACGCCACCGCGAGGTCATGCGGGCGACGATCAATTCGGTCCGAACCGATAGCAAGGATCCCTGTCTGCAATTCCGTCTTGATGATGACGATGCGGTCTCCGTTCGCTTTGTCGAAAGGCTTCGTGATGTGGCACAGGATTGCCGCCCCCTGATCCGCCATCACGCCAATGTCGCCTTTGACTTCAATCAGGGCTGGATTGCGCGTCCCGGTGCCACGGGCATAGACGCGCTAAAGGTGACCGAGGCGCTGTGGACCCCTGCCCTTGCCATGTCGGTCAAGCACAAGGACGACGCCACGATCATGAATTTCGGGCATTCGCGCATGGGGCATGTCATGCCAGTTGTGACCATGCCGCAGGAGAACATGTTCATTCGGGGCCACAATGATTTCAACGACTCGCGGCAGGTGGGACATGTCCGCCAGTTCAAGCTTTCGGCGATTAACCTGAAGACCGAGCGCCTGTTCCGGCAGGAGTTCAACGTGGATGTGGACCGGGTTCAGACGCTTTTCGCAGACTGACGCCGGCGGCGCAGCTGGCCCTCGCGGATCAGGGTAAAGACACCGGTCGCTACAACGATGGCTGCCCCCAAAAGGGTGAGCGGGTCGGGCCAGTCGCCAAAAACAACGAGACCAAGAAGCAATGCCCAGAGCAGCCCTGTGTATCGGAACGGGGCAACGAACGAGACATCGCCCACCCGCATGACCATCACCGAAAACAGGTAGCCGCCAAAGATAAAGAGCGACGCGCCACCCAGCAGAGCCAGTTCGCGCGGGCCGACGGGCACCCATGTTTCCTGTGTCGTGGCCACGAGGGCGAAGAGCATCACCCCGACAGAGGCCGCCAGGGTCACTGTCATCGAAGGCACCGTTGGTGAAAGGCGGCGGGTCGAGAGATCGCGCGCGGTGACACAGGCGACGGCGGCAAGGGCGAAAAGGGCGTGTTCGCTAAAGCCGTCGGGACCGGGGCGCACGATCAGCAACATGCCGGCGAACCCGATCAGGATCGCCACCATACGCCGCCAACCCACCGCTTCGCGAAACAGGAGGGCGCCGCCAAGCGTGACCGTGAGCGGCAAGACCTGCAACACGGCGGTGACATTGGCGATCGGCATGTTCATCAGCGCGGTAATGAAGAAAAAGGCGGCGCCGATCTCGCTGGTGGTCCGGAGCGCGATCAGGCCCCAGTCTTTCGCCGGCAGACGCAGGCGTATGGCGCCCATCGACCGCGCGAGAACATAGATCAGAACCGAGGTGATCGCGCCGCGAATGACCAGAAGCTGGAACAGGGGCATCTCGGGGCCAAGCGCCTTGATGCAGGTATCGTTGAAGGTAAAGGCGGCCATGCTGCACATCATCAGCAGAGCGCCCTTCATGTTGTCCGAAAGGTTTTGCATCTCTCCCCCGCGACGCCTTCAAACCAGCAGACCCTAGGCCGCGCCTTGGATTTCGCCAAGATGGTTTTTGACCTTTCGGCAAAGAAAAACCCCCGGCGCATGGCCGGGGGTTTCAAAGTCTTCAGTCTGCCGGGGATCAATCCAGATCGCGGCTTTCCGGGGTTTCGACCAGACCGCTGTCGAACACATCGTCCGCGCCGAAATCATCCACCGGGGCAGCCAGGGCTGCGGCGGCTTCTGCTTCTTCGCGGCGGGCTTCGAGAACCACGTTGTCGCGTTCCTGAGCAACACGACGCACGCTCTGGGTTGCGCCACCGGTACCGGCCGGGATGAGGCGACCCACGATGACGTTTTCCTTGAGGCCGACCAGCTTGTCTTTCTTACCTTGAACCGAAGCCTCGGTAAGAACGCGGGTGGTCTCCTGGAACGATGCCGCCGAGATGAACGAACGGGTCTGCAGCGAGGCCTTGGTGATACCCAGCAGGATCGGTTCGCCCGATGCCGGACGACGACCTTCGGCCAGTGCCTTCTCGTTTGCAGCGTCGAACTCTTGCTTGTCCACGTGCTCGCCCTTGAGCAGGGTGGTTTCGCCAGAGTCGAGGATCTCCCACTTTTGCAGCATCTGGCGAACGATCACCTCGATGTGCTTGTCGTTGATCTTCACGCCCTGCAGACGATAAACGTCCTGAACTTCGTCGATCATGTAATCCGCCAGAGCTTCGACACCCATGATGGACAGGATGTCGTGCGGAGCCGGGTTACCGTCCATGATGTAGTCACCCTTCTGCACGAAGTCGCCTTCCTGCACCGGGATGTGCTTGCCCTTGGGCACCATGTACTCGATCGTTTCCATCGACTCGTCTGCCGGCTCGATGCTGATGCGACGCTTGTTCTTGTAGTCGCGGCCAAAGCGTACGTAACCATCGGCTTCTGCGATGATCGCGTGGTCCTTGGGACGACGTGCTTCGAACAGTTCCGCAACGCGCGGCAGACCACCGGTAATGTCCTTGGTCTTGGCGCCTTCACGCGGGATACGCGCGACAACGTCACCGGCCTCGACATCCTGGCCGTCTTCGACCGACAGGATCGCGTCAACCGACATCGGGTAGTGAACCGGGTTGCCAGCATCATTGCGTACGGGCTCGCCATCACCATCAACAAGGATGATTTCCGGCTTGAGCTCGTTGCCTTTCGGCGCTGCGCGCCAGTCGGCCACGATCTTCTGGGTCATACCTGTCGCATCGTCGGTTTCCTCGCGGACGGCGATACCCGACACAAGGTCGACGAACTTGGCGGTACCCGATTTCTCGGCAAGGATCGGCAGGGTGTAGGGATCCCATTCGAACAGCTTGTCGCCGCGGGAAACATCCTGGCCTTCCTTGACGAACAGCTTGGAACCGTAGCCAACCTTGTGGCTGGCACGCTCGTCGCCGTCTTCGCCCTGGATGAGCAGTTTCATGTTGCGGCCCATGACCAGCAGTTCGCCCTTGGCGTTCTCGAGGATCTGCGCGTTTTCGAAGACGATCTTGCCTTCTTGCGACGCTTCGAGGAACGACTGTTGGCCACCCTGCGCAACACCACCGATGTGGAAGGTACGCATGGTCAGCTGGGTGCCAGGTTCACCGATCGACTGTGCCGCGATGATACCCACCGCTTCGCCGGTGTTCACGATGGTACCGCGCGCAAGGTCACGACCGTAACACTGAGCACAGACACCCTCTTCCGCCTCACAGGTCAGCGGCGAGCGGATGCGTGCCGACTGAACCGCGGCTTCGTCGATCGAGTCTGCCATACGTTCGTCGATCAGCTGGCCTTTGGACACCAGAACCTCGTCAGTGCCGGGGCGCATGATGTCTTCGGCAGCAACGCGGCCCAGGATACGCTCGGCCAGCGATGCCACGACTTCACCGTCGTTGACGGCGGCTTCGGCGGTGATGGCGTTCTCGGTGCCACAGTCGTGCTCGCGCACGATGCAGTCCTGAGCAACGTCAACCAGACGACGGGTCAGGTAACCCGAGTTCGCGGTCTTCAGCGCGGTATCCGACAGACCCTTACGGGCACCGTGGGTCGAGTTGAAGTACTCAAGAACGGTCAGACCTTCCTTGAAGTTCGAGATGATCGGGGTCTCGATGATGTCGCCGTTCGGCTTGGCCATCAGGCCGCGCATACCGCCCAGCTGTTTCATCTGGGTTACCGAGCCACGCGCACCGGAGTGGGCCATCATGTAAACCGAGTTCGGTTCCGCTTCGGCTCCGTTGTCGTCGGTCTTGGCAGCCGAGATGGTGTTCATCATCGCGTCGGTGACCTTGTCGTTACACTTCGACCAGGCATCGACAACCTTGTTGTACTTTTCGCCCTGGGTGATCAGGCCGTCCATGTACTGTTGTTCGAAGTCTTTCACCTGATCGCGGGTGTCGTCGACGATGGTCCACTTGTTATCGGGGATCACCATGTCGTCTTTGCCGAACGAGATACCGGCCTTGAACGCTTCCTTGAAGCCCATCGACATGATCTGGTCACAGAAGATGACCGACTCTTTCTGACCACAGTAGCGGTAGACGGTGTCAATCACGTTCTGCACTTCTTTCTTGCGAAGAAGCTTGTTCACCAGGTCAAACGGCGCCTTGGTGTTCTGCGGCAGCAGGGCACCGAGACGGACACGGCCCGGGGTGGTCTCAAAACGCTTGAGAACTTCCATGCCGTTTTCGTCGATCTGCGGAATACGCGCAGTGATCTTGGCGTGCAGGTGTACTTCGCCGGCGTCGAGGGCGTATTGCACCTCGTCGATCGACGAGAAGACCATGCCCTCGCCCTTCATGCCTTCACGCATGATGGTGGTGTAGTAGAGACCCAAGATCATGTCCTGCGACGGAACGATGATCGGCGAACCGTTTGCAGGCGACAGAACGTTGTTTGTCGACATCATCAGAACACGGGCTTCCAGCTGTGCTTCAAGCGACAGCGGCACGTGAACGGCCATCTGGTCACCGTCGAAGTCGGCGTTAAAGGCCGAACATACGAGCGGGTGCAGCTGGATCGCTTTACCTTCGATCAGAACCGGTTCGAACGCCTGAATGCCGAGACGGTGCAGCGTGGGCGCACGGTTCAGCATGACCGGGTGTTCGCGGATCACCTCGTCGAGGATGTCCCAAACTTCCGGACGCTCTTTTTCCACCAGCTTCTTGGCTTGCTTCACGGTGGAAGACAGGCCTTTGGCTTCGAGACGCGAGTAGATGAACGGCTTGAACAGTTCGAGCGCCATCTTCTTGGGCAGACCACACTGGTGCAGCTTGAGTTCCGGACCGGTCACGATGACCGAACGGCCCGAGAAGTCGACGCGCTTACCCAGAAGGTTCTGACGGAAGCGGCCCTGCTTACCCTTCAGCATGTCCGACAGCGATTTCAGCGGACGCTTGTTGGCGCCGGTGATCACGCGGCCGCGGCGGCCGTTGTCGAACAGGGCGTCAACCGACTCTTGCAGCATCCGCTTTTCGTTGCGGACGATGATGTCGGGGGCGCGCAGTTCGATCAGACGCTTCAGACGGTTGTTCCGGTTGATCACGCGGCGATACAGGTCATTCAGATCCGAGGTCGCGAAACGACCGCCATCCAGCGGAACCAGCGGACGCAGTTCCGGCGGGATCACGGGGATCACGGTCAGGATCATCCACTCGGGGCGGTTGCCCGACTCGAGGAAGCTCTCGACAACTTTCAGACGCTTGATGATCTTCTTCGGCTTCAGTTCCCCGGTTGCTTCGGCCAGATCGGCACGCAGCTGTTCGGCTTCGGCTTCGAGATCGATCGCGGCCAGCATCTCACGGATCGCTTCGGCACCGATGTTGGCGGTGAAAGCGTCCATGCCGTATGCGTCCTGCGCATCCATGTACTCTTCTTCGGTCAGCATCTGGCCGTATTGCAGGTCGGTCAGACCCGGCTCGATGACGACATAGTTTTCAAAGTACAGAACGCGTTCCAGATCACGCAGGGTCATGTCGAGCATGAGGCCGATACGCGACGGCAGCGATTTCAGGAACCAGATGTGTGCAACGGGCGCGGCCAGTTCGATGTGGCCCATACGCTCGCGACGCACTTTCTGGAGGGTGACTTCAACACCACATTTTTCGCAGACAACGCCGCGATACTTCATGCGCTTATATTTGCCGCAGAGACATTCGTAATCTTTGATCGGGCCAAAGATACGCGCACAGAAGAGACCGTCACGCTCGGGTTTGAACGTACGGTAGTTGATGGTTTCCGGCTTTTTGATTTCGCCGTACGACCACGAGAGAATCCGTTCAGGCGACGCCAGCGATACCTTGATCTCGTCGAATACCTTCGGCGGGGTCAGCGGGTTGAACGGGTTGTTGGTCAGTTCCTGGTTCATTTTGATACCTCAAATTTAGAGCGGAAGGGATGATGGGGTAAGGGCGCGGGGCCCTTACTCGTCCACCTCCGCATCCAGGAGTTCCATGTTCAGGCCGAGGCCGCGGACTTCTTTAACCAGAACGTTGAACGATTCCGGTACGCCCGCTTCGAAGTTGTCCTCGCCCTTGACGATCGACTCGTAGACCTTGGTCCGGCCGGCGACGTCATCCGACTTCACCGTCAGCATTTCCTGCAGGGTGTAGGCGGCGCCGTAGGCTTCCAGAGCCCAGACTTCCATCTCACCGAAGCGCTGACCACCGAACTGCGCCTTACCACCCAGCGGCTGCTGAGTAACAAGCGAGTACGGGCCGGTCGAACGTGCGTGGATCTTGTCGTCAACCAGGTGGTGCAGCTTGAGCAGGTACTTCACACCCACGGTAACGGGGCGCGAGAATTGCTCACCGGTGCGACCGTCGAACAGAACCGATTGGCCAGACTTGTCAAAGCCGGCACGCAGCAGCGCGTCGTTGACGTCTTCTTCCTTGGCACCGTCAAAGACCGGAGTCGCGATCGGAACACCACGGGTCACGTTGCCCGCAGCTTCGATCAGCTGGTCTTCGTCCATGCCAACGAGGCCTTCGTCATAGACGTCTTCGCCGTAAGCCAGACGCATCGCTTCGCGAACCGGGGTCAGGTCACCCGAGCGACGGTACTCTTGCAGAGCGTCGTCAACCTTGATGCCCAGGCCACGTGCGGCCCAACCCATGTGGGTTTCGAGAATCTGACCAACGTTCATACGCGACGGAACGCCGAGCGGGTTAAGGCAGAAGTCGACCGGGGTACCGTCTGCGAGGAACGGCATGTCCTCCATCGGAACCACTTTCGAGATAACACCTTTGTTCCCGTGACGGCCGGCCATCTTGTCGCCCGGCTGAAGCTTGCGCTTCACGGCGATGAAGACCTTCACCATCTTCATGACGCCCGGCGGCAGGTCGTCGCCACGACGGACTTTCTCGACCTTGTCTTCAAAACGGTGCTCGAGGGCGCGCTTCTGGATCTCGTATTGCTCGTTCAGAGCCTCGACGATCTGAGCGTCCTTCTCGTCTTCCAGCGCCAGCTGCCACCATTGGCCACGGGTCAGGCTGTCGAGCAGATCCTCGGTGATTTCCGAGTTTGCTTTGACACCTTTCGGGCCTTTGACGGCGGTCTTGCCGAGGATCAGACCCTTGAGACGGGCATAGATGTTACGATCCAGGATCGCCAGCTCGTCGTCACGGTCACGTGCGAGGCGTTCAACCTCTTCACGCTCGATCTGGAGGGCACGTTCGTCTTTCTCGACGCCGTGGCGGTTGAAGACACGCACTTCAACAACGGTACCGAAGTCACCCGGCTTCACGCGCAGCGAGGTGTCGCGCACGTCGGATGCCTTTTCGCCGAAGATGGCGCGCAGCAGTTTCTCTTCCGGGGTCATCGGCGATTCACCTTTGGGGGTGATCTTACCGACAAGGATATCGCCCGGCTCAACATCGGCACCGATGTAAACGATGCCAGCCTCGTCGAGGTTGCGCAGCGCTTCTTCACCGACGTTCGGGATGTCGCGGGTGATCTCTTCCGGACCAAGCTTGGTGTCACGGGCGGCGACTTCGAATTCCTCGATGTGGATCGAGGTGAAGACGTCGTCACGCGCGATGCGCTCGGAGATCAGGATCGAGTCTTCGTAGTTGTAGCCGTTCCAGGGCATGAAGGCCACGACGACGTTCTTACCCAGTGCCAGTTCGCCCATGTCGGTCGACGGACCGTCGGCCAGAACTTCACCTTTGGTGACCTGCTGGCCAACCTTCACCAGCGGACGCTGGTTGATACAGGTGTTCTGGTTCGAACGCTGGAACTTGCGCATACGGTAGATGTCTACGCCCGCGTCGCCCAGTTCGAGGTCTTCGGTGGCGCGGATAACGATACGCTGTGCGTCAACCTGGTCGATGATGCCGCCACGGGTGGCCATGATGGCCGCGCCCGAGTCACGTGCAACCACTTCCTCGATGCCGGTGCCGACCAGCGGCGCCTCGGCGCGCAGGAGCGGAACCGCCTGACGTTGCATGTTCGAGCCCATCAGAGCGCGGTTGGCGTCGTCGTTTTCAAGGAACGGGATGAGCGAGGCAGCAACCGAAACCAGCTGTTTCGGCGATACGTCGATCAGGTCCACGTGCTCGCGCGATGCGAGGGTGTAGTCGCCGTTCTGACGGGTCGAGACCAGCTCGTTGATGAACTTGCCGTTTTCGTCCAGCGTCGCGTTCGCCTGCGCCACGGTGTGACGCATTTCTTCGGTCGCGGACATGTAGTGGACTTCGTCGGTGACCTCGGCGTCTTTGACAACGCGATACGGGGTTTCGATGAAGCCGTACTTGTTCACGCGGGCGAAGGTGGCCAGCGAGTTGATCAGACCAATGTTCGGACCTTCCGGCGTTTCAATCGGACACATACGACCATAGTGGGTCGGGTGAACGTCGCGGACCTCAAAGCCTGCACGCTCGCGGGTCAGACCGCCTGGGCCAAGCGCCGAGAGACGACGTTTGTGGGTGACTTCCGAAAGCGGGTTGGTCTGGTCCATGAACTGCGACAGCTGCGACGAGCCGAAGAATTCGCGAACAGCAGCCGCGGCCGGTTTCGCGTTGATCAGGTCTTGCGGCATGACGGTGTCGATTTCGACCGACGACATGCGTTCCTTGATCGCGCGTTCCATGCGCAGCAGGCCAACGCGGTACTGGTTTTCCATCAGTTCGCCGACCGAACGCACACGACGGTTGCCGAGGTGGTCGATGTCGTCCACGTCGCCACGGCCGTCACGCAGGTCAACCAGCGCCTTGATGCAGGAGATGATGTCTTCCTTGCGCAGGGTACGCTGGGTGTCTTCTGCATCCAGAGCCAGACGCATGTTCATCTTCACGCGACCAACGGCCGAGAGGTCGTAACGCTCGCTGTCGAAGAACAGGGTGTCGAACAGGGCACTTGCCGCTTCGACGGTGGGCGGCTCGCCCGGACGCATCACGCGGTAGATGTCCATCAGCGCGGTTTCGCGGGACATGTTCTTGTCCTGCGCCATGGTGTTGCGCATGTAGGGGCCGACGTTGACGTTGTCGATGTCCAGAACCGGAATTTCGGTGACGCCGTTGTCCAGCAGTTCTTTCAGCGAACCGCCGATGACTTCGCCGTCCTTGTCATACTCGAGGGTCAGCTCATCGCCGGCCTCGACGTAGATCGCGCCGTTTTCTTCGTTGATGATGTCCTTGGAGACATACTTGCCAACGATGTGATCGAAGGGAACCAGCAGCTCGGTGATGGTGCCTTCGTCGATGATTTTCTTGACCGCGCGCGGGGTGACTTTCTTGCCGGCTTCGAAGATGACTTCGCCGGTGGCCGCGTCCACGAGATCATAGGTCGGGCGGGTGCCGCGCACACGCTCGGGGAAGAACTTGGTGACCCAGCCCTTGTTCTTTTCCAGTTTGAAATCGACGGTGTCATAGTAGGCATCCATGATGCCTTCCTGATCGAGACCCAGCGCATAAAGAAGCGTGGTCACCGGCAGTTTGCGGCGACGGTCGATACGGGCGAACACGATGTCCTTGGCGTCGAATTCGAAGTCGAGCCACGAGCCGCGGTAGGGAATGATGCGGCAGGCAAAGAGCAGCTTGCCCGAGCTGTGGGTCTTGCCCTTGTCGTGGTCGAAGAACACGCCCGGCGAACGGTGCATCTGGGATACGATCACACGCTCGGTGCCGTTCACGACAAAGGTGCCGTTCGGGGTCATCAGGGGCATGTCGCCCATGAACACGTCTTGTTCCTTGATGTCCTTCACGGATTTCGCACCGGTGTCTTCGTCGACATCAAACACGATGAGACGGAGAGTCACCTTGAGCGGCGCCGAGAAGGTCATGTCACGCTGCATGCACTCTTCAACGTCGTACTTCGGCTTTTCCAGATCGTAGCCGACGAACTCCAGAACGGAGGTTTCGTTGAAATCCTTGATCGGGAAGACCGACTGGAACACGCCCTGGATGCCTTCGCCATCCGTCGGACGGCTGTCATCTCCGGAACGCAGGAAAAGATCGTAGGAAGATTTTTGGACCTCAATGAGGTTCGGCATATCCAGAACTTCACGGATTTTGCCGAAATATTTGCGCAAACGTTTCTGGCCAAGAAAGCTTTGAGCCATGACTATCGTCACCTTTCATTTCTCACCGAGCGAGAGTGCCGTCGGGTCCCCGGCGCCTCGCCCATACGAGAGGGTCAAAATTTGGACAATTCCCGGCCCCCGTCCCAAAGGGAGCCTCCCGTTCCAAACCCTGCCTTGGAAAATCTCCTGCGCCATTTTGGCGAAACTTGTCAGGAGGCTTACCAAACCGGGGATTTTGCGGTAGTATCAAGGTTCTATGTGTAACGTGCCCTGCTGCTCCTTGTGATCGCGGGGGTGCCCGCCTGACTGCCTGCCTTCGCTTGTTCCAGGCAGGCACCGCAATATGGAGACCGCATAGAACAAAAGCGGCCCCGAATCGCTCGAAACCGCAAGAGACTACCGAATAGTGAATCAACTGCCCCTTGGCAACCCCTCGAGGGTTGACAAATGGGGATTGGGCTTGTCGCCTTCAAGGCCGTCTTTGCGGGGTGATTTGATACGCCCGGATCGGCACCCATGAAGGACAGCCCCCCAAACGAAAACAGGCGCCCCGAAGGGACGCCTGCAATAACTCGGGAAAACCCGAATTACTTGACTTCGACCTCGGCGCCAGCTGCTTCCAGCTTGCCTTTGATCTCTTCGGCTTCTTCTTTCGAAACGCCTTCTTTGACAGCCTTGCCGCCGGCTTCGACCAGCTCTTTGGCTTCTTTGAGGCCCAGGCCGGTGATGCCGCGGACTTCTTTGATGACGTTGATTTTCGATGCGCCTGCCGATTTCAGGATGACGTCGAATTCGGTTTTTTCTTCCTCAGCTGCGCCACCTGCGTCGCCTGCCGGGCCTGCCATTACAACAGCGCCACCAGCAGCCGGCTCGATGCCGTACTCGTCTTTGAGGATGGTTTTCAGTTCTTGTGCTTCCAGCAGGGTCAGACCCACGATGCTTTCAGCCAGTGCTTTCAGATCAGCCATTTTAGACTCTTTCCGTTTCTAGGTATGTGTTCCAACGTTCGGGGATTATCCCTACGCGGTTCCAAAGTTGCTTACGCAGCCTCTGCCTTTTCCTCGATGGTAGACAGGATGGATGCGATGTTCGAAGCAGGTGCGCCAATTGCGCCAGCGATGTTCGAAGCGGGTGCGCCGATCATGCCTGCGATGGTAGCAATAAGCTCCTCGCGCGACGGCATTTTCGACACGGCTTCTACGCCGGCACGGTCCAGAGCGTTCTCGCCCATTGCACCGCCAAGGATTTCGAACTTTTTGTTCGTCTTGGCGAAGTCCTCGGCGACCTTGGCAGCTGCCACGGGGTCTTCCGAGTAGGTCAGAACGGTCATACCCGTCAGAAACTCACCCATGCTCTCGCAGGGTTTGCCTTCCAGGGCGATCTTGGCGAGCCTGTTCTTGGCGACACGCACGGCACCACCCGCTTCGCGAGCACGAGCGCGCAGGTCTTGCATGTCAGCAACCGTGAGACCCGCGTAGTGGGCAACCACTACAACGCCAGAGCTTTCAAAGATCTGGCCGAGTTCCTCGACCACTTTCTCTTTTTGTGCTCTATCCACAGTTTCACTCCAATTTTGGGGCTTTCACCCCGGCTCAGTTTTGCAAACCCCGAAGGGCGTGCGTTTAGGTCCATACAAAGGGTTGGGAACCAAGATCGCTGAAGCGCCCGGAAGGGGCGTTCTTAGAATTCTTGTCTCTTACCCCATCTCGGGAAGGAATTATTCAGGGCGGATGCCGTGAACCCTCCGTCTTGGACAGGCCAAACCGAAATGGAATCGCTTACGCGAATCCTTCACGGCTTGGGCAAGGGCTCACATAGTGGGCCCAATGGGAAATGTCTATCGTCTTTTTAGCTTTCCAGCGGTGTAGGACCAGAAAGTCTTGTGAACCACGTCTTTGGTCCAGGGAGCCATCTGCCGAACCGCATCAGCCTTGATCTCTTCAATCGGGCGCGGCGTACCGCGGCGGAAGATGATACCGATGTCGTAATCTTGGAAAACCTCGACAACTTCGAGGCCGCACACCGCGCCAAGCAGTTCGAGATTGTAACGCGAGAACCCAAGGGTGTGAGCCATGTGAAGGCAGCCAAAGCCCTTGTGCAGCGCATTGTTCATATCCGGCACTTCGATAAAGAACAGCCCGTCGTCTGCGAGCCACTCCAGAATGCGTTCAACTGCGGGAACCGGGTCCAGCAAATGTTCGAAAACATGGAAGGTGGTGACCACATCAACGGGAGCATCAACGCTGTAGTCCTGCCAGCCGCAGTTTTCGACGGGCAGCCCCTTCTTGTCACGGGCATAGGTCGCGTAGTCAGAACCCGGCTCGAAACCGCGGGCGTCATAGCCCATGCCAATCGCATCCTCGACCAGTTCGGCAGAACCGCAGCCAAAATCAACAAGGCGCGCACCATCCTTAAGGTGCGGCGTCAAGCGCTTGAGGCGCACCGCAGCTTCTTTGTGACGCTTGGCGATGTGGCGATCAGAGGGACCATCCTGCACGCGCTGGTAGTCCGAGCGGTACGTGGTGCGATAGTACTCCGACAACTCGTCTTCAGACGGCATGTAATCGTGGCGGATCAGACCGCAGGCACCGCACTTCACATGGGCCAGACGTTTGAAACGACGATCCCAGTTGGCAAGGGGGATGGTGTCTTCCGATTTACAAAGCGGGCAAGCAACCTGCGCGCCGGTGATAGGGTATTTTGTAAATGGAAGATTAAGCACGATTCAGACCCTCGTATGTGTCCCGACTGTTCACTGCGGAACCTTGCGAAATCCGGTCTGAATTGTTGGGACGAAAATGTCAAAACAAACCGGGCAGCGAATTGTCGCTGCCCGGTTCGAAAAAATCTTATGCCGAAGCCGCGTTGTCGACGTCGATGGTCACGCCCGGGCCCATGGTCGAGGACAGAGCGATCTTTTTGACGTAAGCGCCTTTTGCGCCAGCCGGCTTGGCTTTGAGAACCGCTTCCATGAAGGCGCGGACGTTCTCGACCAGTTTGCCCTCGTCGAAGGAAACCTTGCCAACACCTGCGTGCACAACACCGGCTTTTTCGACCTTGAACTGGACTTCACCGCCCTTGGCGTTCTGAACAGCCTGGGCAACATCCATGGTCACGGTGCCAACCTTCGGGTTCGGCATCAGGTTACGCGGGCCGAGGACTTTACCCAGACGGCCAACGATCGGCATCATGTCCGGGGTCGCGATGCAGCGATCGAATTCGATGGTGCCGCCCTGAACGGTTTCCATCAGATCTTCTGCGCCAACGATGTCTGCGCCAGCTGCCTGGGCTTCTTCCGCTTTCGGGCCACGTGCGAAAACTGCAACGCGAACCGATTTGCCGGTGCCGTTAGGCAGGCCAACAACGCCGCGGACCATCTGGTCTGCGTGACGCGGGTCAACACCCAGCTGAACAGCGATTTCGACGGTTTCGTCAAATTTTGCCGAAGCGGCACCTTTTACCAGAGCAACAGCTTCTTCGACGGTGAGGTTGTCTTTGCCTGCGAACGCTTCACGCGCTGCGGCAGTACGCTTGCCAAGTTTAGCCATTACTTCACCTCGATGCCCATCGAACGTGCCGAACCAAGGATGATCTGCATTGCAGCATCGATGTCGTTTGCGTTCAGGTCTTTCATTTTCGCTTCGGCGATTTCTTTCACCTGTGCGGCGGTCACCGAACCAACGGTCTCACGGCCGGGGTTGTTGGCGCCCGATTTCAGCTTGGCAGCCTTCTTCAGGTAGTAAGACGCAGGCGGCGTCTTGATGTCCATGGTGAAGGACTTGTCCTGATAGTAGGTGATCACGGTCGGGCACGGCGCGCCGGGCTCCATGTCCTGCGTCTTGGCGTTGAACGCCTTGCAGAATTCCATGATGTTGATGCCGCGCTGACCCAGCGCCGGACCAACCGGCGGGGAGGGGTTCGCTTGACCTGCAGGAACCTGCAGCTTCATCGTACCAGCAAGCTTCTTAGCCATTTGGTTTTCCTTTCAACGTAGGCGGAACGCGATCCGCCCGGTTTATGTTGCGTGGTTCGATCAGATGTCGCGACACCCAAATCTCCCACGAGAGAATCTCGCCCGAAGACGATGGACGGCGTTTACGCTTGTTTCCTTGGGTTGGCAAGGGGGCGCGGGCCACCTGTGTAGATGTTCGCCAAAATTGGCGGCACCCTGCCCCAAACAATAAAGCCCCCGCAGTGACCTGCTGGGGTGTTTTGCCAAATACTCTCTTACGCGGCCTTGTCTGCCCGGCTCCAGGCGAACTGTTGGAAGGCCGGATCAACAGCCGTCTGCGCCACGTGGTTGGTATAGTTGCTCAGTATCTTCTGCGACAAACCCAGAATGATCTCCAGAACCTGCTGGGTGCCATAGCCCGCGGCAAAGAAGGCCTCGAATTCGGCAGGCGATACATTCCCGCGTCCGCGTACCAGGGCCAGAGTGAAGGTGCGCAGGGCCTCCAGCTTGGGATCGGCCAGCGGGGTCTCGTTGCGCAGCGCATCAATCACGCCCTGATCGACGCCCATCGAATGCGCGATGCCGGTGTGGGCGGGCACGCAATAGTGGCAGGCGTGCTCGACATTGATCGACTGCCAGACAACCGTCAGTTCGGTGTTGTCAAAGCTGGTGCTGACAAAGGCCTCATGGGTGCGCTGATAGGTTTCCAGAAGCTGCGGGGCATCGGCCATCACCTGATAAAGACCGGGCAGGAAACCATAGGCTTTCTCAGAGGCGATCAGGCGCTCTTTGGCAGCTTCGGGCGCGGTTTCAGCGGTGTGGCGCGGGAACGTTGTCATGGTCATATCCTTTTTCAAATCCTCAACGTACCGGCGATATGGGGGCTTTGAGCGATCACTCAACATGCCCACTTGAGCAATCACTCAACTGTGATCTTGGCTTTATCCGGATGCAGACGTACATTTGAGGCATGAACGTCAGCCACGACAAAGATGCAGCTCTGGACAAGGCGCTCGCGTTGTTCTGGGAAAAGGGCTATGCCTCGACGTCGCTCAAGGATCTTGAGCGCGCAACCGGCATGCACCCCGGCTCGCTCTATGCCGCCTTTGGCAGCAAGGCGAACCTCTACAGTCTGAGCCTCGAACGCTATGCTCACCGCCTGAACGACAGGCGTGCGGCGCTTCTCGCCTCTGCGTCATCGCCGCTGGAGGGGTTGGCCCAGTTCATCCTTCAGGCACACCCGCTCTCGGACAGTGACGCCCCCCTGCCCGCCTGTTTTCTGGTGAAGGCAACGCTGGAAGAGGGCGACGGGGACACCGCGTTCGGCGAAAAGATCACCCAGTTGCTGGTGGAAAACGATGCGTTGTTTGCCGAAGTTTTTGCAGAGGCCAAAGCGCGCGGCGACCTGCCCGCCACAAGCTCTCCTGAAAAACTGGCTCGTCAGTTGAGCGCGGATCTGGCTGGTCTGTGCTTCTATGCCCTGCGGGCAGAAGACCCGTCGGTGACACGGGAAATGGTTGCCGACCTGGCAGAACGCCTGCACCCGCACCACTAGCCCCACAACGAAAAACGCCGCCCAACATCGGGACGGCGTTCCAAATTCTCGAAAGTCTGCGGGCTTAGCCCTGCTTGGTGACCTGGGTGAATTCCAGTTCGACCGGGGTTTCGCGGCCGAAGATCGACACGGTAACCTTGAGGCGCTGGTTGTCGTCGTCGACTTCCTCGACCATGCCGTCGAAGTCTTCGAACGGACCATCGTTGACCTTGACCTTCTCGCCAACCTCGAAGGAGATCATCAGCTTCGGTGCTTCTTCGCCTTCCTGAACGCGGTTCAGGATGCCGTTCACCTCGGCGTCGCGCATCGGCATCGGGCGGCCTTGCGGGCCCAGGAAACCGGTGACGCGGTTGATCGAGTTCACGAGGTGGTAGCCACGGTCGCTCATTTCCATGTGAACAAGAACGTAACCCGGCATGAAGCGGCGCTCGGTGGTGACTTTCTTACCACGGCGCACTTCAATCACTTCTTCGGTCGGAACCAGAACTTCGTCGATTTCATCCTCGAGACCGTTCTCGATCACCGACTGACGGATCTGCTCGGCGATCTTCTTTTCGAAGTTCGACAGCACGCTTACCGAATACCACCGTTTCGCCATTTGCCCGTTCTTCCCGTTTCTTGCTTGCCGACCCGAAGGTCGCATTCTTTCTAACTCACGCGGTCTTTCAGCAAAGACCTTTCCGGAACAAAAAATCGGCGCGCAACTCGAATCGCCACGCGCCATTTCCGGAAGTAAGGCGTCGGATACTCCCGAACGCCTCGGAACTCAAGCCTTTTCGAGGCTGGCGCCGATCAGCCGAACATCCCCAGGATGCCCTGGAGACCGCTGCGGATGATGATGTCGACCAGCGAAAAGAACACGGCCGTCAGCGCAGCCATGATGAACACCATGACAGTGGTCAGCATCACTTCGCGGCGGGTCGGCCAGACAACCTTGGAAACCTCGGCACGGACCTGCTGGATGAACGTAAGTGGGTTGGTTTTTGCCATGATGTGTCTTCTCAGCTTGGATCAGAGGCTGACATACGCGGGGTGTGCGGCAAATTCAAGGCCGGAATGGCCGCTGGACCGGCGCATCCCATAGGTGTGAGGCAATCTGTCAGGTCTTGGGTCAGGAAGAGCGGTTGCCCCGGGGCGAATTGCGCACCCAGTCGCGCGGCATGTAGGTCGAGGCCCAGGGCAGATGCGACATGGCGCGAATGAATTCTCCGCGCAGACGGTCCGCGATCTGGGGGTTCGTTTCGTGGTAACGCTCATAGCTCCAGGTCAGGCTCGTCGCGACCTTGTCGGGACCGACACAGACCGCCACTAAAAAGGCGACGCCCACAATCACGACGGCGCGCCAGACAAACCACAAAAGCGTATTGGCAAGACCGCGCAGAACGGCACCTGTCATCCGCCAAAGCCCTTTCAAGGCAGACGCGACACGCGCGAAGAAACCCGTCACGAGACGTGCGAGCAAGCCGCCGAACCGCGATACAGTGGAAGGACGGGGCAAGGGGCGCAGGGCGTCGTCTTGCGCGGCAAGTTCCGGAAACACATCCGCGCGGCGCGGGGCCGGAGCAGGCTTGCGGGCGACTGACTTCAGAAGGCCCGTGATCTTTCGACTGACGGACTCGGAGACCTGAATATCGTCTTCGGCCTCCTCGGAAGCATGACGCCGCGACCGGCCATCCGTGCGGGATGGCAAAGGCACGCTTGCGCCCTCCTCATCGACAAGCGAACGTATTGCATCCAGCGTGTTGTCGTCGAAAGCAACACCTTCATCGACAAAATCCTGCCCGTACTGCCGCAATGGCGTTCCATCCGGATGGGTCAATGCGCGAATCTTTGTCATGGCGATCCTCCCTGGGCGGTGATTCACGTCAGCATCCATCTGGACACACGTGAAGGCCCATACGATCCCGGTCGGCTTCTATCGGCACCAACCGTGTTTCACCCCCGGAAAATTACCCGCAACTGCGGGACGTCTTGTTTCAGAGTGCGGCGCGCGTCAGCGCCTCAATCCGGTGCCAAAGTCCGAAGACGATCTTGCGCGCCACAACCAGCTCGTTTCGGAAAAGGTACAAGAAGCGGTGTGCGATACCGAGCGCCCCGTCGCGGGCGCGTTCGGGTCCGATAACCACCGAGACCACAAGGAACAGGATCAGCGCCCAGAGGCACATACGCACGAACCCGTCGGGATGCAGCGCAATCATGATCGGCGCAGCCACGAGAAGCGCGACACGCGGTCGAGGCCACTTGGCCTTGAGGTGCGCACGGCGGCGGCGGTTGGCACGGCGGATTTCTTTTTGGCTCCCCCCGGCAAGGTCCGGCGCGTTGCGGCGCATGACTTTTTCAACGGGAGACAGGGTTTTGACGGGAGACTTGGCCGGTTCGACATGGGCGATGCGCTGCTTGAGCTCGGCGTTCAGACGGGCATGGTCAGCCGGAACCCGACGGCGCGCGATCTTGGCGCGCACAGGCAGCACCGGATCCATTCCGGCCCTTGCACGTTCATCGGGGGCATTCCAGTTCTGTGCCATCTCGCTCACCATCTAACCAAAATCACTTGGATTACACACCCGCCCCGCACTTCGGCGGAAAGTTCACACCCCCAGAACAGCGGGGATGATTCGACTCCGTGCATACTCACGAAGCAGGTCAACGACTCGTAAATGGCGGATGAATCCGGTGTGCGAACGGCGCAAATGTGGCAATTTCGTGCCTTGGTTGTATTCGCGGATTTTCTGGGAAATGGCAGGGGCAGCAGGGTTCGAACCCGCGACCTACGGTTTTGGAGACCGTCGCTCTACCAGCTGAGCTATACCCCTGCGGTGGTGGGACTGTTACGGAATCGCTTGCCGGAATTCAAGAGACAAAAACCACTTTTTGCCAAAGCCCTGCGCCCATCAGGGACGCTTTGTGAACCGGTAGGCCGCGCGCGCGCCGGGGTTGGCTTTGACCGCCGAGATCAGGCGGCGCATGTAGAAATCCATCTTGAAGGCTTTCACCTGCTGTTTCATGTCGCGCAGGACCGCGATCATCTCCTTGTCGGACATCTCGACGACGTTCAGCGCCTTAAGAACGTCAAGCGGCACCGCCTGTTTGCACAGGAAGGAGACCGAGTGATTGGGCACATAGGCCACGGGTTCGAAGTAGTCCGAAAGTCGCGCCATCTGCACCGCGATCCAAGGCTGCTGCCACCAGAGGAAATCCTGCTGCACCACGATCGAATGGCCGGGGATGAGATGGGGAAAGAAGGTTTCGCTCATCCGCTCCATCGTCGCGGCGGTTTTCGAGGCATCCATCACCAGAATCTCGATCGGCCCGTCCCAGGACATCTCCTCGATCTGCCCCTTGTGCAGGGCAATACCCTCCTCCCAGGGGGCAAGGAAGAATTCGGCCAGCGGCAACAGGTCGGTCCCCTTGAACTCTGGCAGGGGTCGGGGTGTGCAGGGGCTTTCCGAGGCAGGCGGCACCGACATGTAGCGCATGTAGCGGTCAAGGAAGGCATCGAACTGGCCAACCTCGAACTTGTCATATCCCTGCACGGTCTGGCGACGCCCGGCCTGACGCACGCCTTCGGCAAGACAGGCCGCCGATCCGCCGGCGAAAGAGCCGAGATCGACAATCGCCCCCTCCCCACGCGCCCATTCGCGGGTCAGCCAGACATAGAAAGACTGTTCTTCCATGTTGAGCATAGTGGGAACAAGCGCGGCCTCACCTAGGTCCGCGGCGGTGAAGTTTTGCCATTCTTTGCCCGAGAAATCCGTTGCTTCGCTCAACGTTGCACCCTCTCTAAACTTTAAAGCCTCGCAACAGTTTTGCTAAGTCAAAAGACATCTTCAACGTGGATACCCAAAATACCTAGGTCTCATCCCACCTTGGCGCATCAGACGCTGCGAAAACAGAAAAACCTATGCACCGTGCGAACCTGCATTAAAGTTGCAGCATTCATTTAGTTGAATCAGGAGAAGTAACGTTGAAATTGAAGCACTTTCTTTCTGCCTGCGTATTCGCGGCCCTGCCGCACACACTTTATGCAGGCGACGCCCCGACCGAGACGAATGATGTTTCTGACATACTGCGGGTAATCAAGAATGACATCAAAGATGCCCTGCCCTCGTTGAGCCATGCAGAAACCGTTCGCATCAATCATGAAATTCCCTGCGCACGCGATTTCAAAAACAAGGCCCTCGCAGCCAGTGAGTTGATCTCTTTTACCGCAGAGGTCTCAGACACTGCACTCAAGCACGACGGGTGGAACGAAATTGCGGAGTTTGATGTAGGTTATGGCGAAAGCGCATACATCCTGCCGATCGGGAAAATCAAATATGGCGAAACCCACCCACCGGTAGTGGCATCAAACGCGATCAAATTTGCAAGAAAGATCAACGGAAGGATTGGCGCGGAAATCCGTTACCGTGAAGATCCAGTTCGCGTGGCATCGCCCGACAGCGAAGTTGTAAAAATCGTTTGGCGTTTTCTGGACAGCGACCATGGCGACAACGTGAATGTCGACTTGAGGTTTGCCTATTTTGTCTACGGTGGCTTGGGGTCCATGGAGACGCACAACCTCGAACATCCCTGTGACTACTGACCTAATACTTCAAAGTTAAAAGGGCGCCCGGTGGGGCGCCCTTTCTTAATCTCTGACCG
>NZ_BAABWM010000008.1:0-5881 GCF_040369695.1 Pelagimonas sp. KU-00592-HH
GGCTGCTCCATCCCGCGACACTTTTGTTGGGCTTCGGCGCGGAGCGCTACTTGAGCCCTTTTTTGATCTCTGACCGGTATGGATTTGAGATCCGTCGCCCTTCAGGACGTTTGCTTGTTCTGAAGGTATTGGTTTTATCGTTTAGAGAGATACGGACCTGAGTTATTTACTAGGTTTGGCGATGACCTACTCTCCCACACCTTAAGATGCAGTACCATCGGCGCAACGGTGCTTAACGGCCGGGTTCGGGATGGGACCGGGTGTTTCACTCGCGCTATGATCACCAAACCGAGTAAATAGCTCAGGTCTGTCCAAGTCTTTCACATGTGTTGTGTGTATGCTTTTGATTTCGCAGTAAAATCTTTCTTTTACTGGATCAAATCAAGCCTATCGGGCCATTAGTACCGGTCAACTGAATGCATTACTGCACTTACATCTCCGGCCTATCGACGTGGTGGTCTTCCACGGCCCTCAGGGATACCTTGTTTTGAGGGGGGCTTCCCGCTTAGATGCCTTCAGCGGTTATCCTGTCCGATCATAGCTACCCTGCACTGCTGCTGGCGCAACAACAGGTCCACCAGTGGATCGTTCACCCCGGTCCTCTCGTACTAGGGGCAACTCCTCTCAAGTATCCTACACCCACGGCAGATAGGGACCGAACTGTCTCACGACGTTCTAAACCCAGCTCACGTACCTCTTTAAACGGCGAACAGCCGTACCCTTGGGACCTGCTCCAGCCCCAGGATGAGATGAGCCGACATCGAGGTGCCAAACACTGCCGTCGATATGGACTCTTGGGCAGTATCAGCCTGTTATCCCCGGCGTACCTTTTATCCGTTGAGCGATGGCCCTTCCACTCGGGACCACCGGATCACTATGGCCGTCTTTCGACTCTGCTCGACTTGTCAGTCTTGCAGTCAGGCTGGCTTCTGCCATTGCACTCAACGAGCGATTTCCGACCGCTCTGAGCCAACCTTCGCGCGCCTCCGTTACGCTTTAGGAGGCGACCGCCCCAGTCAAACTACCCGCCACGCAGGGTCCCGGATCCGGATAACGGACCGCGGTTAGACATCAAGCAGAACAAGGGTGGTATCTCAAGGGAGGCTCCACCGGAACTGGCGTCCCGGTTTCAAAGCCCACCACCTATCCTGCACATGTTGTGCCTGATGCCAGTGCGAAGCTGTAGTAAAGGTGCACGGGGTCTTTCCGTCTAACCGCGGGAAGCCTGCATCTTGACAGGCAATTCAATTTCGCTGAGTCGATGTTGGAGACAGCGGGGAAGTCGTTACGCCATTCGTGCAGGTCGGAACTTACCCGACAAGGAATTTCGCTACCTTAGGACCGTTATAGTTACGGCCGCCGTTTACCTGGGCTTCAATTCGGAGCTCTCACCCCTCCTTTTAACCTTCAGGCACCGGGCAGGCGTCAGACCCTATACGTCGTCTTGCGACTTCGCAGAGCCCTGTGTTTTTAGTAAACAGTCGCCACCCCCTGGTTTGTGCCCCCAGCCAATACTTGCGTAGAAACTGGGCCTCCTTCTCGCGAACTTACGGAGGTATTTTGCCGAGTTCCTTCAACATCGTTCTCTCAAGCGCCTTGGTATGCTCTACCAGTCCACCTGTGTCGGTTTAGGGTACGATCTCATGATGGAGCTATTTCCAGGGACCAATCAGCGGCCCACCCAATCCGATAAGGGTGAACAACCTTCATGATCCGTCACTTCCATCTGGCCCAGGAATATTAACCTGGTTCCCATCGACTACGCCTTTCGGCCTCGCCTTAGGGGTCGGCTTACCCTGCTCAGATTAGCTTTAAGCAGGAACCCTTGGACTTTCGGCGAGAGTGTCTCTCACACTCTTTGTCGCTACTCATGTCATCATTCTCACTAGTGATCTCTCCACCGGATGGCTCACGCCCCGGCTTCATCGAAAGCTCCTTGATCCTCCATGACCTTCCGAAGAAGGCTAAAGAGGATAGGAACTATGTCACACTACGCTCTGCTACCATGCCTTACGGCATCCTAGACTTCGGCTCATGGCTTGAGCCCCGTTACATCTTCGCCGCAGGACAACTTATTTAGACCAGTGAGCTGTTACGCTATCTTTAAAGGATGGCTGCTTCTAAGCCAACCTCCTGGTTGTTTTGGTCGTCCCACCTGCTTTCCCACTTAGCCATGAATTAGGGGCCTTAGTCGTAGGTCAGGGTTGTTTCCCTCTCCACTACGGACGTTAGCATCCGCAGTGTGTCTGCCATCTAGTACTCCCGGGTATTCGGAGTTTGGTTAGGATCAGTAAGCCTGTGGGGCCCCATTACCCATCCAGTGCTCTACCCCCCGGGGTATTCGGATGACGCTCTACCTAAATAGATTTCGCAGAGAACCAGCTATCTCCGAGTTTGATTGGCCTTTCACCCCTAGGCACAACTCATCCCGACCTTTTTCAACAGGTGTGGGTTCGGCCCTCCAGTAAGTGTTACCTTACCTTCAGCCTGGTCATGCCTAGATCACTCGGTTTCGGGTCTGATCCATCTAACTCATGCGCCCTATTAAGACTCGCTTTCGCTGCGCCTACACCTAACGGCTTAAGCTTGCTAGATAGACCAAGTCGATGACCCATTATACAAAAGGTACGCTGTCAGCCCTCAAGGGGCCTCCAACTGATTGTAGGCGTTCGGTTTCAGGTACTGTTTCACTCCCCTCGTCGGGGTGCTTTTCACCTTTCCCTCACGGTACTGGTTCGCTATCGGTCAGTAAGGAGTACTTAGCCTTCGAAGGTGGTCCTCCGATCTTCAGACAGGATTTCACGTGTCCCGCCCTACTTAATACATCCGATCATGCTTCCTATACGGGGCTGTCACCCGCTATGGCCATGCTTCCCAACATGTTCTAGTCACAATCTCGGCTTGGCTGGTCCCCGTTCGCTCGCCGCTACTAGGGGAGTATCAATTGATTTCCTTTCCTCCGGGTACTTAGATGTTTCAGTTCCCCGGGTTTGCTCTTAAGACCCTATGTATTCAGGTCAAAAGTACCTGGTTAAGAACATTATAAACTACCAAGGTAATTATAATGAACTTTCAGGTGGGTTCCCCCATTCAGAGATCCATGGATCAAAGCTTATTCTCAGCTCCCCATGGCTTATCGCAGAGTATCACGTCTTTCATCGCCTCTTACTGCCAAGGCATCCACCAAACGCCCTTCTCGCGCTTGATTTGATCCAGAAAGAGAAAGACTTGATATTTGCACTACCGCGCGGAGCGCTACTTGAGTGCATCTTATCCTTCGTGATCACCGTAGCTGGCATGCATGGCGATCCTGTTTCTGAACCAAAAGTCATACTTTCCCGCTCCCTACCCTGGAACCCGCGCTGCCGATGTCGGTCGGCCCCACGCAGAGGATAAGGAACTTGTGAGCAACATCGCTGTTGCTCGGGTTAGTGTACTTGACTTGGACAACTCTGTTCGTTTCAGCCGGGATACCTGAGGGGGTCCGAGGAAAGGGACCTTCCAAAAGCCTTCCACCGAAGTGGAACCGAACTGAGATCAACCTCCTACTCGAGGTGATCAAACAGTGTTGATTGTTATTTTGAGATTGCTCTCAAAATAACGGTATCTCTCTTAACGATGTCAAACTTCCGAAGAAGTCAAAGTCCGATTGGACGGCTAAACACTCTAAAGTGCTTAGCGATCTAATCGGGGAATGGTGGGTCGAGGAGGACTTGAACCTCCGACCTCACGCTTATCAGGCGTGCGCTCTAACCACCTGAGCTACCGACCCATTCTATCTGGACCGGGCCAGTGGTGGAGCCTAGGAGGATCGAACTCCTGACCTCCTGAATGCAAATCAGGCGCTCTCCCAGCTGAGCTAAGGCCCCGTGCTAGCAACCCCCTGCACCTGCAGAAGGCCTCGCGAACTGAAGAGATATGAGGACGGCCTGGTCCGATTGATGTGATCGGCAAAGGTACCGATCTTATGCTAAGTGCATCACGATTTGAGCAAGCTCAAATTCTAGATGCATCCTTAGAAAGGAGGTGATCCAGCCGCAGGTTCCCCTACGGCTACCTTGTTACGACTTCACCCCAGTCGCTGATCCTACCGTGGTCCGCTGCCTCCTCGAAAGGTTAGCGCACGGCCGTCGGGTAGAACCAACTCCCATGGTGTGACGGGCGGTGTGTACAAGGCCCGGGAACGTATTCACCGCGTCATGCTGTTACGCGATTACTAGCGATTCCGACTTCATGGGGTCGAGTTGCAGACCCCAATCCGAACTGAGACAGTTTTTAGGGATTAACCCATTGTCACTGCCATTGTAGCACGTGTGTAGCCCAACCCGTAAGGGCCATGAGGACTTGACGTCATCCACACCTTCCTCCCGCTTATCACGGGCAGTTTCCCTAGAGTGCCCAGCCGAACTGCTGGCAACTAAGGATGTGGGTTGCGCTCGTTGCCGGACTTAACCGAACATCTCACGACACGAGCTGACGACAGCCATGCAGCACCTGTCACTGCGTCCCCGAAGGGAACGTTCCATCTCTGGAAGTGGCACAGGATGTCAAGGGTTGGTAAGGTTCTGCGCGTTGCTTCGAATTAAACCACATGCTCCACCGCTTGTGCGGGCCCCCGTCAATTCCTTTGAGTTTTAATCTTGCGACCGTACTCCCCAGGCGGAATGCTTAATCCGTTAGGTGTGTCACCGAATAGCATGCTATCCGACGACTGGCATTCATCGTTTACGGTGTGGACTACCAGGGTATCTAATCCTGTTTGCTCCCCACACTTTCGCACCTCAGCGTCAGTATCGAGCCAGTGAGCCGCCTTCGCCACTGGTGTTCCTCCGAATATCTACGAATTTCACCTCTACACTCGGAATTCCACTCACCTCTCTCGAACTCTAGACTACCAGTATCAAAGGCAGTTCCGGGGTTGAGCCCCGGGATTTCACCTCTGACTTAATAGTCCGCCTACGCGCGCTTTACGCCCAGTAATTCCGAACAACGCTAACCCCCTCCGTATTACCGCGGCTGCTGGCACGGAGTTAGCCGGGGTTTCTTTACCTGCTACTGTCATTATCATCACAGGCGAAAGAGCTTTACGACCCTAGGGCCTTCATCACTCACGCGGCATGGCTGGATCAGGCTTGCGCCCATTGTCCAAGATTCCCCACTGCTGCCTCCCGTAGGAGTCTGGGCCGTGTCTCAGTCCCAGTGTTGCTGATCATCCTCTAAAACCAGCTATAGATCGTAGGCTTGGTAGGCCATTACCCCACCAACTACCTAATCTAACGCGGGCCGATCCAAATCCGATAAATCTTTCCCCCGAAGGGCGTATAAGGTATTACTCACCGTTTCCAGTGGCTATTCCTTAGATCTGGGCACGTTCCCACGCGTTACTAACCCGTCCGCCGCTCACCCCGAAGGGCGCGCTCGACTTGCATGTGTTAGGCCTGCCGCCAGCGTTCGTTCTGAGCCAGGATCAAACTCTCAAGTTGAAAAGCTGTTACCAGCTTATCCTTGACGTTCGAACCTCTGCACATACTGTCAGGGTCGGCTAGACCCTGAACATACTGTTTGTTGTGCTTCAGTACCAAAGGTACCGAAAACCACGCCAAACAGTGAAGCTGACATCGGTCATCGAAACTTGCGTCTCTACCGATGCGATCAATATGCGCAGTTGTTTGTTCATCGAAATGAACCAAACCGCCCACATATCTCTTCAGTGTTCTATCAATGTCAAATAACGTCGGAGCCAAAAACCCCAGAGACAAAATCAACCGGATGCGCCCTTTTCCTTTGGCGCAACCTGTCCAAGCTGCCTCAAAATCCTTGCCTTCAGTCCCTCCGAAGCACCGCTCCGTCAGCCCCTCTGGCGTCCCGTCAGCGCCTCAGC
>NZ_BAABWM010000009.1:0-1188 GCF_040369695.1 Pelagimonas sp. KU-00592-HH
GGTCAGAAATTATTCTACGATTTTCGAAACAACGCCCGAACCAACGGTGCGGCCGCCTTCGCGGATCGCGAAGCGGAGGCCCGCTTCCATCGCGATCGGTGCGATCAGCTCAACGTTGAACTTCAGGTTGTCGCCCGGCATCACCATCTCGGTGCCCGACGGCAGTTCAACGGTACCGGTCACGTCGGTGGTACGGAAGTAGAACTGCGGACGGTAGTTCGCGAAGAACGGGGTGTGACGGCCACCTTCGTCCTTGGTCAGGATGTAGGCTTCCGCTTCGAACTTGGTGTGCGGGGTAACCGAACCCGGCTTACACAGAACCTGGCCACGCTCAACCGCTTCACGGTCAACACCACGCAGCAGCGCGCCGATGTTGTCGCCGGCTTCACCGCGGTCCAGCAGCTTGCGGAACATTTCAACACCGGTACAGGTGGTTTTCTGGGTGTCTTTGATGCCGACGATTTCGATTTCGTCACCAACGTTGATCACACCACGCTCAACACGGCCGGTCACAACGGTACCACGACCCGAGATCGAGAACACGTCTTCGATCGGCATCAGGAACGGCTGGTCGGTCGCACGCGGCGGCTGCGGGATGTACTCGTCAACAGCAGCCATCAGCTCGGCAATTTTCTCCGAACCGATTTCCGGGTTGCGGTCTTCCAGAGCGGCCAGAGCCGAACCTGCAACAACAGGAATGTCGTCGCCCGGGAATTCGTACTCGGACAGCAGTTCGCGGATTTCCATCTCAACCAGTTCGAGCAGCTCTTCGTCGTCAACCTGGTCAACTTTGTTCATGAAAACAACCATGGCCGGGATGCCAACCTGGCGGCCCAGCAGGATGTGCTCACGGGTCTGCGGCATCGGGCCGTCAGCTGCGTTCACAACCAGGATCGCGCCGTCCATCTGCGCCGCACCGGTGATCATGTTCTTAACATAGTCAGCGTGGCCGGGGCAGTCGACGTGCGCGTAGTGACGCGCGTCGGTTTCATACTCAACGTGTGCGGTCGAGATGGTGATGCCGCGGGCTTTCTCTTCCGGCGCGCCGTCGATCTCGTCATACGCTTTGAAGTCACCAAATTGCTTGGTGATCGCTGCGGTCAGTGTGGTTTTACCGTGGTCAACGTGACCGATGGTGCCGATGTTGCAGTGCGGTTTGCTGCGCTCAAACTTTTCCTTAGCCATGAT
>NZ_BAABWM010000010.1:0-710 GCF_040369695.1 Pelagimonas sp. KU-00592-HH
AGCGGGAAGCGGTCGCAGAGGGTTTTGACCTTTGCGCGGACGCTTGCTTCGACGTCGGCGTTGCCGTCTTCCCCGTTGGCGGCGAGGCCGTCGACGACTTCGACGATCAGGTCGGCGATCTCGCGGAATTCCGCTTCGCCGAAGCCACGGGTGGTGCCCGCCGGGGTGCCGAGGCGGATGCCCGAGGTCACGGTCGGTTTTTCCGGGTCAAACGGGATGCCGTTCTTGTTGGTGGTGATATGGGCGCGGCCCAGGGCCTTGTCGACGATGTTGCCGGTCACGCCCTTGGGGCGCAGGTCAACCAGCATCACGTGGGTGTCGGTGCCGCCGGTGACGATGTCGAGACCGCCCTTGATCAGCTGGTCGGCCAGGGCCACCGCGTTGGCGCGTACCTGCTTCTGGTAGGCCTTGAACTCGGGACGCAGCGCCTCGCCGAAAGCCACGGCCTTGGCCGCGATCACGTGCATCAGCGGGCCGCCCTGGATGCCGGGGAAGATCGCCGAATTCACTTTCTTAGCGATTGCTTCATCATTTGTCAGGATCATGCCACCGCGGGGACCGCGCAGGGTCTTGTGCGTGGTGGTCGTGGCGACATGCGCGTGCGGGAAGGGCGAGGGGTGCTCGCCTGCGGCCACGAGGCCGGCAAAGTGGGCCATGTCGACGTGCAGGTAGGCGCCAACCATGTCGGCGATCTCGCGCATGCGGGCGAA
>NZ_BAABWM010000011.1:0-497 GCF_040369695.1 Pelagimonas sp. KU-00592-HH
GCGATCACCGATGAGCTGGGTCGCCAGCGCGACGAGATCGAGCTGATCGCCTCGGAAAACATCGTGTCCGCCGCGGTGATGGAAGCGCAGGGCTCGGTTCTGACCAACAAATACGCCGAAGGCTACCCGGGCCGTCGCTACTATGGCGGCTGCCAATACGCAGACGTGGCCGAGAACCTCGCCATCGACCGCGCCAAGGAACTCTTCGGCTGCGGCTTTGCCAACGTTCAGCCGAACTCGGGTTCGCAGGCCAACCAGGGTGTCTTCCAGGCGCTGCTGCAACCGGGTGACACCATCCTCGGCATGAACCTCGCCTCGGGCGGTCACCTGACCCACGGCGCCGCGCCCAACCAGTCGGGCAAATGGTTCAACGCCGTGCAATACGGCGTGCGTCGCGACGACAACCTGATCGACTACGACGAGGTCGAGGCGCTGGCGAAAGAACACCAGCCCAAGCTGATCATCGCCGGTGGCTCGGCCATCCCGCGCGTCATCGA